>NZ_WBKC01000001.1:0-851136 GCF_008831165.1 Pseudoclavibacter sp. CFCC 14310
CCACACACCCTCACCAGCAGCAAAACCATCACCAGCAGGATACGAATACGTGCCCGAGAACACCTGATCAGCAGGCACCAAACCAGCACCATCACCAGACACGCTCTTCGTCACCGAGAACGCACCCGTCGATGTGGTGTGGATCTCTGCGATGTTCGAGTTGAACGACACCGGTGACAAGGTCCCGTTGTTGTCGTACACAGCCGTGCCCTGCGTGTTATTGAAGGCATGCTGCCCGAACGGCAGACCTGACGGAACCGACGTCGGCAGCAGCAGCGTGAAGTTCGCGAAGCTGGCGAGCTTCGCGGTCTTCACTCGGAAGGCAGTTGCCTGAGCCGGATTGGTCGTCCAGGTTCCTGTGTCCACAGCAGTTGCGTCTGTCGAGTACTCGACGGTTGCGCCAGAGGGAAGTCCCGTCACCGCACCGTTGAGAACGACGTCAAACTGGGTACCACGGTCATCGCCCTTGTAAGGCAGCCGATCGAAGATCGTGACGTCGTCGAGATCGAACGTGAACGCGTTGAGCACGTTGACCTGCCAATCAGGTGTGCTCGGCGACTTGACACCGGTCGAGGTCGACCAAGGCTCAGAGTCTGTCGCACGAACCTGTTTGCCCATGTAGAGCCCGCCAGCCGCGGTGATATTGCCATTGCCCGTATCAGCTGCAATCTGCTTGTTCGGATAGCGATCACCGCTGAGTCCGAAGGTGTCGTCCTTCACACGGTTGTCCCAAGTCTGCGTCATGTTCAGACCATCAGTCGACGAGTCTTGCGTCCAGGCCCATGACTTGGTGTCGACCGCCTGTCCGCCCGCGGCGATGAATGCCTGCGGCAGGACAGTCGTCGGAATCGTGTAGCAGAAGGAACCGTCCCACGCCGTTCCAGGCGAACGCAGCGACTGCAGCTCATCGAAGGTGAGCGTCACAACCTGCTGTTTGCCGTTGTTGACGAACTGCGAGCTGTCGACAGTGACTCCCTTGCCGATCTCAGGAGCTGCGATGTTCTCAGCGTTGGTCCCTGACTTCGGTGTGATCGTCTTTGTCGGATCGAGCTGGATGCCCTCAGGCAGAACGACCTGAAGCTTCGAGTTCTTGTAAGCCACGCCTGACGGATCGAGGTTTGCGATGCATGCACCGAAGTCGGCGTTGCCAGTGCCGTTGGCCATTGTGATCGCCTTCGGGCTGCTCACGGTCGTCATAATCGGAACCGCGTCGCGGATAATGACTTTCTCTGCATCTTCAGCAGAGAGGTCTTTCGGCGTCTGGTGATCTGTGCTTCCCAGTACCTGTGCCGTGTTCGTGGTCGTGATCTTCGGCGCGCCATCGGTATTGTCGACTGGCAGCCCAACCGTGTTCTTGTCGTTCACCTGTCGGAACGAGGCAACCGTCAAGAAGTTGGCTTTGATCTCACTGCCGCTAACGATGCCCGAACCTGCCGGCGGGGTAACGACGACACGCCATCCTGTGATGAAGTCGCCGCGTTCCAGATCGATGCGTGTGAACTCATTCCAGTTGTAGCCCGAGTCAGACCCCTTCTCAACAGGAGTGATGTTGAGGTCATCTGCGGTGGTCTTCCCCTGCGTGTCATAGCTCTGCCACTGTGGGTTCGCGTTCGTGGTGTATTCGAACGTGTACGGGAAGGCGCCCTGCTTGAGCAGATCGTTGAAGCCGATCGTCATGCGATAGACGTTGTTGTGCAGGTAGAAGTCTTTGTTCTCGTGCAGATCATTGCTGTCCTGCACGGTCATCGTGGACAGCTTGGCATCATCGTTCGTGTTGATGTAGCTGGCATCGACATGGTTGGTCGTGCCGCTGGACCACTTCTCACCACTGTTGATGGTGACGGGGTCACCGCCATCGGTGTACTTGTTGATCGAAACCTGCGTGGTCTTCGTTCCGTCGGTAATCTCGGGAGACTGCCAGCTGGCCTCAGCTGAGCCCTTGTCCGCACCTGTCTTCGACGTCGTGTCGAGCTTCACTGTATTAAGTGGCGGCTTCGAACCGACCTGGAACTTCGCCTTGTCCTCATAGAAGACAGTGAGGTAGATGTTGTTCCCCGCGGCTGAGTTGTCGAGCTTGTCCCAGCTCGGACCGTACGCTCCTTCATGCGTCCAGGTCCAAGTCTGCGAGCCGTCGGCATTCGTCGTGCTGCTCCACTTGCCACCGTTGTAGTCGGGCGACGGAGTCACCTTTACCCCTGCAGGAATCACGTCGGTCAGCTGCTGCTTCCAGCTGGTGAACGTCTTGGTGTCCTCGTTCGGGTTCTTCGTTGCGACGTTGAAGCTGTATTTCACCGTGCGGTTGTCGCCGCCAGGATAGGTTTCGCCTTTTTTCGAGACGGTGTAGTCCATGTCGCCAGTGACGTGACTGACAACCGTTGACGGGTCACCGCAGCCGGTAACCTTCGACGTGTATGTCGTCGCGCTGTCAGCGATGTTCGTGTTCGTGGGGCGAGCGCTGAAGCCGACTTGCGCCACGTCAATGTCGGCCGCGATGTGCAGAACGACCGTGTTTGTCGAGGCATTCCAGTCGAAGCCAGTGACGGGGCCCTTGGCTGCGTCGACCGGGATGCTCTCATTGACCAAGGTCAAATTCGAATCGAGTGTGACCGAGATGTCCTGAGGAGCACCCTTTTCCTTGTTAATGGCCAAGTTATAGGTCAGGTCACGATAGACAACAGTCGAGGCCGGCCCGGTGGCCGTCACTTTGCAGGCGCCAGCCGCACGTGCAGTAGGAACGTTCATGTTGAACGTGCCCGCCAAAAGCGCGAAGATACCCAAGAAAGCCAGCAAGGCTCTCAAAGGTGACTTAGCGCGCACATATGTGCCGCCACCTTCATTCAGCGAAGTCATGGTCTTACCCCTCATCTCTCAAATGCTTCGATCATCGGTGCTCGGACGCATGCGCTCCGGATGCACCATTTGCGACCGTAGCAAGAAGACACCGCCCCGAAGCATGGCCCATTGAGCGTCGTGTGGAGGCTGTATAGTCAAGGAATGGGCGTAATCAGCCCCGCAACTACGTGGAATACACACCTGGTTGGCAGATCGGCCGTCATCATGACCCCAACCACATCAGGCATAAAATCACCCCATCACACACCCCCGCACGCGCACTTCGACCCCGGCATGTGACGCAGAAGCAGAGCTCCTCTCGCATAGGCCTCGTACTGGCCGCTCCAGTCGACAGTGCACATGCGCCGAAAGGGCGAATCGCAGAACTGTGCGTGCGTGGGCCCGCGGCCTCGGCGTGCAGGGTTTGCAGTTTGTGGGCGCGCAGAACTGTGCGTGCGTGAGCCCGCAGCCTTGGCCACAGGGTCACGTGCACCGTTGGGCCGGGAAGTGCACCATTCCGCTGCAAAGGGCCCATAGTCAGCGGAACGGTGCACTTATCAGCGAAACCGTGCACAAGTGTTCGTGTGCGATCAAGCCGTACCCACACCGGCCGCCCAGATCTTGGCTGCAGTGCCTCTCAGCTGGGCGGCTAGCTACAGGCCCACTCGCAGTCCGGCCGCACTGCATCTTGGCCGCACTGCATCTTGGCTGGAGGCTAGCCCCCAGGCCTACTCGTGGCCCGGGCAGCCTGCTACAACCCCTGCGCCCCTACTCCTGGTGCGGCTGCCCGGTCGAAGCGGTGGTGCCGCCGTCGACCGTCAGCACTGTGCCCGTGATGTACTTCGCGTCGTCACTGGCCAGGAAGAGCACCGCCGGTGCGATGTCATCCGGCGTGCTCGGGCGCCCCAGTGCGATGCGATTCGTGAACGCCGAGATGTCGCGGCCGTCGGCCCACATATCGGCATTGAGATCGGTCTCGGTGAACGCCGGTGCCACTGCGTTCACTCGCACGCCGCGCTCCCCGTAGTCGAGCGCCAGCGAGCGCACCAGCCCGTTGACGGCGTGCTTCGTCGAGTTGTAGACCGACTGCCCCCAATCACCGGCAAGACCAGAGACCGATGTGATCGCAATGAAGCTGCCACGCGTCTCGGTCAGCTGCGGCAGTGCCGCCTTCGCCAGGTGGAACACCCCATCGACGTTCACGCTGAACAGTCGGCGCCAGGCGTCTTCGGCGGTCTCGGCGATGTCTCCTGTCGTATAGATCGCCGCGCAGTTCACCACGACGTCCACACGGCCGAAGCGTTCGACGACCGTGTCGATCAGCGTGCGCACGGCATCCGCATCAGAGATGTCAGTGGGAATCACCGCCGCCCGCGAGACGGGCGCATCGCCCAGCGTCTCTTTCAACGGCTCGGGTCGGCGACCGACGGCCACAACCGTGGCGCCGTTGCCCAGAAAGGCTCGTGCGATGGCGCGCCCCATGCCGCTGCCGGCCCCGGTGACGATCACCACCTTGTCATCGAGTGCGTAACGGTTGACGGTGCTTCCGGTCGCCTGGACGTGTGCAGTCATGCTCACTCCTTCTCGTAGCCCCCTCGTTTACCGCGCAGCGTACCACCCACGGAATCGCCTGCAGCGATCTCGCGCAGTCACGACTAGAATCAGTACTCATTGCAACGACACGGCACAGTATCGGCGTGCAAAGACCAAGTGCAACGATGAGGGAGTATCCAGTCATGTCCAAAGTTCTTTCGGCGCTTCCTGTGGGCGAGCGCGTCGGCATCGCCTTCTCCGGCGGCCTCGACACCTCGTGCGCGGTCGCGTGGATGCGCAGCAAGGGTGCGATCCCCTGCACCTACACCGCTGACATCGGCCAGTACGACGAGCCCGACATCGAGGGCGTCGCAGGTCGCGCGAAGCAGTACGGCGCCGAGATCGCGCGTCACGTGGATGCCAAGCGCGCGCTGGTCGAAGAGGGCTTCGTCGCACTGCAGTGCGGTGCGTTCAACGTGCGCTCGGCCGGCAAGACCTACTTCAACACCACTCCGCTGGGCCGTGCCGTGACCGGCACGCTGCTGGTGCGTGCGATGAAAGAGGACAACGTCGAGATCTGGGGCGACGGGTCGACCTATAAGGGCAACGACATCGAACGCTTCTACCGCTACGGGCTGATGGCCAACCCGGCGCTGCGCATCTACAAGCCGTGGCTCGACAAGCAGTTCGTCGCCGAGCTCGGCGGTCGCCACGAGATGAGCGAGTGGCTCGTCGCGAACGGCTACCCCTACCGTGACGCCACCGAGAAGGCCTACTCGACCGATGCGAACATCTGGGGCGCGACGCACGAGGCCAAGAAGCTCGAGTTTCTGAACGCCGGCCTCGATACGGTCGAGCCGATCATGGGCGTCGCCGCCTGGCGTGAGGATGTCGAGGTCGTGACCGAAGAGGTGTCGGTGCGTTTCGAAGCCGGTCGCCCGGTGGCGATCAACGGCGTCGAGTTCGACGACCCGGTCGCGCTCGTCTACGAGGCAAACAAGATCGGCGGTCGGCACGGCTTGGGCGTGAGCGACCAGATCGAGAACCGCATCATCGAGGCGAAGTCGCGCGGCATCTACGAAGCGCCCGGCATGGCGCTGCTGTACGTGGCCTACGAGCGCCTCGTGAACGCGATTCACAACGAAGACACCATCGAGACGTATCACAACGACGGCCGCCGCCTGGGCCGGCTGATGTACGAGGGCCGCTGGCTCGACCCCCAGTCGCTCATGCTGCGCGAGTCGCTGCAGCGCTGGGTCGGCTCGGCGATCACCGGCGAGGTGACGCTGCGTCTGCGTCGCGGCGACGACTACACAATTCTCAACACCGAGGGTCCGAACCTCAGCTACCAGCCTGAGAAGCTTTCGATGGAGCGCACGGCCGGCGCAGCGTTCGATCCTGAGGATCGCATCGGTCAGCTGACCATGCGCAACCTCGACATCGCCGACTCGCGCCAGCGCCTCGAGCAGTATGCACGCCTCGGCCTGGTGCAGGGCGAGACGGCGGCGCTGCTCGGCGAGCTCGAGAACGGCGGTGCCAGCGAGATCGCCAGCAGCGTCGACGGCGTCGACCCCAAGGCCGACAAGCTCGGCCTCTCGGCCGCGTTCGACACCGGCACCGACTGATCTCGCCGCTGCTTTCGGGCAGTGACATCGCTGAACGCCCCGCGGCGCCTCTGCTCAAGCAGGCGCCCGGGGCGTTCAGCGTTTTCAGTGACAGCCTTCGGCGGCAGCTCTCATGCTGGGGCTTTCGTCAGGCCGTGCCGCTCTGGGTCAGTGCTCAGAGAGATACGCATCCAGCCGAGCCAGCAGCGCCTCTCGCTTGCCTTCGTCGACCCAGCTGATCTCGAGTGAGTTGCGTGCCAGCTGCGCCAGATCGTCGCGTGTGAGGTGCTGTTTGTCGGCGAGCGCGACGATGTTGTCGACGACGTAGCCGCCGAAGTAGGCCGGGTCGTCAGAGGCGATCGACACCTTGACGCCGTCGTGCAGCAGCTGTTCGATCTCTGCGCCCTTCATGTCTGCGGTGACGAACGAGTTCGACACGGGGCAGCAGGTGAAGCCGATGCCGCGTTCTTTCGCCTCGGCGACGAGCATCGGGTCTTCGACGATGTTCGTGCCGTGATCGATGCGCTCGACTCCGATGGTGTGCAGCGCTGTGCGAATGTGATCGATCGATCCGACCTGATCGATGTCGCAGTGCATGGTCAGTCGGTAGCCCAGCTCGCGAGCGCGGGCGAACACCTCGGCGAATTTCTCGGGCGGGTTGTCGCGCTCGTCTGAGTCGAGCCCCACGCCGACGATGCGGTTGCGGTACGGCGCCGACGCCGTGAGCGTCTCCATCGCAGACTCTGGCGACATGTCACGCAGAAAGCACATGATCAGCGCGGCGTCGACGCCAAGCGAGGGAGCATCCTGCACAGCACGCCAGAGCCCGTCGATGACGGTCTCGAAGGCGACACCGCGGCTGGTGTGCGCCTGCGGGTCGAAGAAGATCTCGGCGTGCACGACGCCGTCGGCGGCAGCGCGGCGCAGGTAGTCCATGGCCAGGTCGTAGAAGTCGTCTTCGGTGACCAGAACGTTCATCGCGGGATAGTAGACGGCCAGAAAGCTGGTCAGATCGTGAAATTCGTAGCTCGCGCGCACCTGCTCGACTGTCGTCTGCCCGATGTCGACCCCGTTACGCTGCGCGAGACGCAGCTTCAGCTCGGGCTCGAGCGTGCCCTCGATGTGCAGATGCAGTTCGGCCTTCGGCAGGCCGGTGATGAATTCTCGGGTGGATGTCATGGTTCGGTTCTTTCTCTCGGTGCTGTGGCCGGCCCGCCTGAGGGCCTCGCGCAGCACTGCCGGTGCGACTTTCGCACGCTGTGCTCCCCCACCAGCAACCAGTCTAGGTCTAGCCGCCGTACGATGACCTGCTGTCGTCAGCCTGAACGAGTGAGATCAACCCCACGTCGATTAGCGCTCTCGTTCATCGCCGCCGACTGGTCATAGAGCGCCCCACCACTCTTCGTTGCTGCGATACCAGTCGACCGTCGCGCGAAGTCCGTCCCCCAAATCGGCGTGATGCGGCTTCCACCCCAGTTCGTCGCGCAGTCGGGTGGCGTCAATCGCCAGCCGCTGATCGTGTCCCGCGCGATCTGCGATGTGTTTCACGTGAAACGGGATGCCCCGCTCGCCCAAGATCGTGTGAAGCGTTTCGAGCACCGCAAGATTCGATCGCTGCTCGCCCGCGCTCACGCCGTAGCTCTGCCCGAGCCGACCGCGCTCGATGATCGACCAGATCGCTTCGCAGTGGTCGTCGACGTGCAGCCAGTCCCGCACGTTGAGGCCGCTGCCGTAGACAACAGCGGGCTCCCCGCGCAGCGCCCGGGTGATCTGCTGCGGAATGAACTTCTCAGGGTGCTGGTACGGACCATAGTTGTTGCTGCAGTTACTGATCGTCGCGCTGATGCCGTATGTGCGCACCCAGGCGCGCACCAGATGGTCTGCACTGGCTTTGGTCGCCGCATATGGGCTCGACGGTCGATAGGGGTCGCCTTCGCGAAACCCTTCTGCTCGTTCGTCAGGGCAAGCGCCTGCCGCCGTCTTAGATCTGCCTGCGGCACTGCTCGGGTTCAGCGGCAGATCACCGTAGACCTCATCGGTCGACACGTGATGCAGACGCACCCCATGGCGGCGAACGGCTTCGAGCAGCGTGAACGTGCCGACGATGTTGCTCTGCACGAACGGGGCGGGGTCGGCGATCGAACGGTCGTTATGGCTCTCGGCGGCAAGGTGGATGACCACGTCATCAGCATCTGTCATCTCGCCGACCAGCGCGCTCACCAACGCAGCGTCCTCGACTCTTCCGCGAACGAAGCGAATGCGCTCACGCACGTCTGCGAGCGAGCTCAGGCGCCCCGCGTAGGTCAGGGCGTCGAGCACCGTGATCTCAGCGTCAGGCCGGTGTCGCAGCGTCCAGCGCACGAGGTTGCTGCCAATGAAACCGGCGCCCCCGGTGATCAGTACGTGCATAGTGTCATGCTAGGCGACAGACCCGCACCGTCTTCGTCTTCCCGGCGCTGCACTCAGCCCAGCAGGCGTCGTACAGCACAGTCCGAATCCGATTCTCGTCCATGCTGTGCGGTCGCTGACAGAGACGATCATCAGTGCAGCTTTCGCGTGCACTGCCAGCAAGCGCTGACGGTGTTCAAGAAGGCGGCATGCCCCAATTCAGGAGACATAACTGCTATTCGGACTCCAATGGATTTCCCCTCCAGAGAAGGACTGCACTTTCCCTCCAGGAGTTCCCGGGTCGTCGCGCTCGTCTGTCGTGGGATAGCCCAGTCTTCCAGTCTCCCATCCCTGAGCTGCCCAAATGCCTTGGATGGCTCCTTTGGTGATATGCCCACCTGTGCTCGGCGACCAGTGAATCTGGGAACCACTGCGGAAACTCTGGGAAGCACCTCCGGAGAGCGCGCGCTCATCGCTTGAAGGAAAGCCGAGTTCTCCTTGTTCCCAACCAGCTGATTCGTATTTCTGCCGGATAGCCCCTCGCGTTCCGAATGTCCGTCCCGACTCCTGATCCCAGAACAGAGTCGCGGACTCGAAGCGCTGGGAGGCCCCTCCGCGTACAGAGAGCTCATCGCCGACGGGATAGCCGGCATAGGAGTTTTCCCAATTGTTCGCCCCCCAATAGGAGTTGATCGCTCCACGCGTGGCATGTGCGCCAGTTCCCGACGACCAGTGAATCTGTCCCTTCTGGAAGCTCTGGAAAACACCCCCGTCACGAAGACCACCGATCTCGTCGGTCAGAGGGAACCCGAGTTCGCCGCCCTCCCAACCGGTGGCAGCGTACTCATCGAGCACAGCGGCTTTCACCAAATGTGCTTGAGAGGAAGGAGACCAAAACACCGTCCCTCCTTCGAAACGTTGCGAGGCTCCGCCCTTCACTGCGAGCTCTTCTCCGATCGGATACCCCAAGGCCCCGAATTCCCACCCGCTGTGGGCCCAATAGTCCTGCACAGCTCCGCGAGTTGCATGCGCGCCGGACTGCGGCGACCAATGCATCTGTCCACGCTGGAAAGGCTGGTATGCACCACGACCGTCTGCAGACTTGGACTCAGTGCCGGTCGGCAGCCCAATTGCTGACCTCACAGATGCGTCTCCCAGATAGGTATCTCGGATCGCTCCAGACACCATGACTGCCCCGGTATCCGGCGACCAGAAAATGGCACCATTCTGAAACGTCTGAAAACGAGCACCTGTGCCATCGACGTCAGTGGCCTCCGCCGACTGTGGAGATCCCAGCCACTGGTTGTCGCGCCATTTCGCTCCGATAGCCCCATAAGGCGCGACGCTCTGAACCGGTGTCATCGTCACATAGTCGACAACATCCGTTCTTGTCTTGAACGCAGCGTTGTGATTGGGCCCGGGAATCCATCCCGTCTTGTCTTCAAAGACTCTCGAGTCGAAGATCAGCTGCCACGGGTAGTCATTCATCATGCGGTTGAAATCAGCGTCCGACAGCCCTAAACTCGCGGCGGTCGTCTCATACTCCGAATGCGGACTGTATCGAAGAGGCACTGGGACCCCATCGAGGAAGTAGCGAATGGAGTAGCCGTTCCACTCCATACGATAGGTGTGCCATGCACCGGCGATCTGAGCGTCGAGCTGGTTGTAGTTCCGATTTGTGTCAGTGGAAGATTTGCCTTCACAGCCGATGTGTGAGGTGTTCGTCGTAAACTGGCGGCCTGGATCTGTGAACACCTCCATCGTGTCGATCTCGGCGATGTCAGACTTATTGATCGTCGGGCTGCAGTACGGCTGATTGTTTCGCACCCAACCGGCGAAGTGCAGCCCGGGGATCGTCCCGTCGCTCATCCGGGCGCGCACTTCCATAGTGAAGGGCCCCTGGGTGCCATGCGCAGCGCTGTTGTAGATGAAATCTGTGCTCACTCGTCCCGAACTGAACACCGAGCGCTTGCCACCCTCGCATGGCTTCTCACTGACGTTCTCGTCACTGAGATCTTCGTCAACTTTGCCGTCCCCATCCACTCGGACACAATGGCGTTTTGTGATCAGCTCGAGTTTGCCGTCCTTCACTTTGACATTTGAGGCGAGGTACACCGTGTTCTGACCTCGTGGCAGCCCCTTGCCAGCGTTGCGATAGACAGACCAGTCTTTGGCCAGCAGCTCCGAAGGATCGTCGAATCCGTCTCCGGACGTGAGAGAGTACGTAGGTCGTTTGGGAAAGATATGCTCCCACTCGGTCTTTCCGCTCAGAATCGCTGTCGCTGAAACTGGTCTCGCTTCGACTCGAATCCTGACGCCTTCAGAGACTCCGTCAGACTCGGTGTATGTACCGGGTTTTGAGAAGTTCTGAGAGGCGTCCTTCGACAGAGGAACATCGCTGTCACCGACATAGATGTAGTACCGAATACCTGAGTCGGACGGAATGTAGACAGAGGAGCCGTCATCACGGAACGTCGGGCCAATCGGGGTCTTCGCGGGGAACACGTGCTCCCACGACGTCGTGCCAGACAGAATTGACGAAGCGGATACAGGCTTCGCCTCTACCCGAATCGGCTGATCCGCGACCAGACCATCGCTCGATGTGTACGTACCCGGCTTTGCGAAGTCCTGCGACGCGTCTTTCGAAAGCGTCACGTTGCTGTCACCGACATAGATGTAGTACCGAACACCTGGGTCAGAAGGAATCGTCAACGTCGATACGTCATCACGAAACGCCGGTCCACGTGGCGTCAGCACCAACCCAAACTTGTGCTGCCAGCTGCCGAGCACGTCGTCGGAGGTGCCATCGGCGAGCCTTGCCACCACGCTCACATTCGAGCCGCCGGGCATTTCATGTCTGCCTGCATCCGCCTGTGCTCCATTGATGCTGAACTTCACCCCGGCGACATCAGGAATGGTGACAGTGGTCTCTTTGTCGTCAAACGCTGGCGATGAGGCTTCGTCGAAGAACAGATGACGCCAGACGACAGTACCGGAAAGCTGCGGACTCGATCCTGCAGCCCTCGCTTCAACGCGCACGACCTGCCCTGGCACGACACCATCGGCAAGTGAGTACGTGCCTGGTTTCGAGTACGGCAGACCGTCTTTCACCACAGGCTGTGTGTCATTCCCGACGTAGATGTAATAGCGCACACCCGCATCCGACGGGATATAGACAGCAGAGATATCGTCACGGAACGTCGGACCCTTGGGGGTGACAGTCGGGACGGCAGCTGGGAACGCATGCTCCCAAGACCGGATGACTTCACCGTCTGCTGAGAACCGAGCTGCTACATCGACCGATTCGCCAGAGGCGTACTGATGGGTTCCAGGTTCGATGACATTCTCACCGACGGTGAACACGATGCCTGAAACCTCAGGAATCGTGATCTTGGCCTGCGCATCATCGAATACCGGGGCTTGGCCATCGGAGAAGAAATGCGTCTTCCAAGTGCTCTGCCCCACCACGAGATCCTGCGAGCTCGCGGGCTTCGCTGAGACTGCGACGTCAGCTCCGTTCGACAATCCGTCTGCGGCAGAATACGTGCCCGGTTTGGAGTAGTCGAGCCCGTCCTTTGCCACGAGCGACTTCTCTTCACCGACATGAATGTAGTAGCGAACTCCAGACTGGCCATAGGGAATCCTGACAGTCAGCGCAGAGGCGTTGAATTCAGGTGCCTCAGGTGTGCGAAGAGTCGGGAACTTGTGCGTCCACACCCCCACTTCGTCATTGCTCTGCGTCGAGCGCGCAGTGACAGTCGCTGTCTGCCCCTGTTGCCCAGAGACAGTGCCGGATGCATCGGTGCCGTTGACGGCGAAGGTCGCCCCGGGCAGCTGCGGCAGTGTGATCGTGGTGTTCTCGTCAGAGAACTGAGGGGCTTGGTCGGCGGTGACGAGAGCATGAGACCATGTGAGAGTACCTGTGAGAACAGTACTCGACCCCGCGGATCGAGCCTCAACCCGGATGACTGCGTTCGCAGTCACCCCATCTTCAGACGTGTATGTGCCTGGCTTCGAGTATGCCAGACCCTCTTTCACCACCGGCTGTTGGCTCTCGCCAACATAGATGTAATAGCGCACGCCGGCATCCGAGGGGATATAGACAGAGACAGCCGACCCCTCATCTCGAAATGTCGGCCCCTTCGGAGTGACGGCACCTGCTGCAACCGCATTTGCGCCCGAGGGCGTGGCAGCTGCGGGCAATGGCCCCTGCGTCACCACAAGCGCGAGAAGCGTGATGACTGCCGAAAGTGAAAAGAGCGCTGTTCTCAGCGTCTGCGAAGCATGATTCTTCCCCATCGACACAGTATATCCACAGGGTCCCTGGTCTCCTCTAGTGGGATCCAGCCAAGGAGGTCATGTTCAACGACGGTGCGCGGCGACCCACCAGACATGAAGCAGCAGCCAGACCACCGCAGCGACGACGATCGCCGCGGCAAACCCTGCGATTGCGAGGTCGAGGCCGCCCAGCAGCACGCCTGCGATCGGCAGCGCAAACTGCAGCGCGGTCTGTGACAGACGCCCGATCAGCAGCAGCCGCGGGGTGAAGTGCCCGCGAGCCACGAGATAGGCGAAGTAGGCGAAGGCGTTGCCGAAGACGTAGAGCGCAGCAGGCAGCGCATAGTGCGCGACGTCGCCGAGCACACTGTGAAAGACGCCGAGCCTGTTGATGATCGCAAGCACGGCATACGCGGCACCGGCGAGCGCTCCCCCGCCGACGGTCACGCCGCCGAGCACACGCCAGTTCAGAAACTCTCGTGAGCTGAGTCCAGAGATCTTCGGCCGCACTGGATCCAGCAGCAGCTGCACGGGGGTGCCGACGCTGGTCAGCGCCCGGTAGATGCCGAACTGACCGAGGTTGAGCCAGAAGAGCAGGGTCAGCGGCGCGAAGCTGCCGCCTGCGTCGAGCAGAATGGTGTCGCCGAGCAACGGCAGGGCCTCGCGTCGGTGGTCGCGAATCCAGCGTCCGGCGCCTCGTGGAGAACCGACCGCGAACGGGGCGAGAGCGATGAGTCCGGCAAGACCACCAGCTGCCCATCCGCAGAGCACCCATTCCAAAGCCGTGTCCTGGATTCCGCGAGCGAGCACGACGACAACGACCCCGAGAAAGCACACCGCAGTCAGCAGGTCTGAGACGATCACCCGTTTCAAGGTGACAGCCGATTTCATCGCCTCGAAGCGAAGTGCCACACGCAGCAGGCTCGCACCGACCGCGACGAACACCACAGCCCAGAGAAGTGGCTGCTCACCGAGAATCATCGCGATGATCGCACCCGCCACCGCGCCGATCAGTGCGATCGTGGTCTGAGCACCGCGAAAGTGCTCGTCGTTCACCGCCCCGCCGCGGCCCTCGACGCGCAGCCGCACGTCACTCGTCGTCGACAGCATGGTCGACCACATGATGATGAAGGCCATGTAGATGATGCTGAAGCGGCCGGACTGCTCGGCACTGAAGACCAGAAAGGGCACCAGAGGCACCAGAGCGATGCTGAGAGCTCCGGTCACAGAGCTGATGAGAAAGCGGGTCTTCATCGATTCGAGTCGTCTTTCGGGTTGTCGCCGTTCCCATCGCGCATCTGCGTCGGGAGGCGTTCAATGCATGACTTCGGCGCATCGGAGGATGCGGTGCTCCCGCTGTCATCAGGTTGGTCGTCAGATGCCTGTGAAGTAGCGATCGCGCCCTCAAGAATGGCACACCGCAGACGAAGCAGAGCAACCTCTTCGGCCAGACGCCGTGTGCGCTCCTCCGTTCGCGAAGACTCCCACGAGAGATGCACGAGAATGCCGGCCAACAATGCGAGTGTGACGGCGAACAGCAGATTCGCCGGTACCTGCACTCCCACAATCTCTGCGGCCCTGAACAGCAGGCGCGGAAAGAAGAGCAGCACAAGCGTGACCGTGCAGAGCAGCAGCCAGAGAATGGCGTACTTCTCTTTGAGCTGGCGTCGGCGCACGAGCTGAATGATCGTGAAGAAGCCGACCAGAAAGAAGAGTATTGCGAGAACTCTCATTTGAACACCGACGCTCTCTGCACGATATCTGCCGGAGGCCGATGGTCTCGCCCCCTGATCAGCGCAAAGAGCAGCGCGATCATCGATCTGCCCAGCGACCAAGCGGCAGCCAGCGGCGAATGGCTCGGCCGGCCGCCCTGTCGTGGGCGCATGCCGACCGGCACCTGAGCGACTGAGCAGCCTGCGCGAACAGCTGCGACCAGCGAGTCGATCGTGTCACCGAGGTATTCGGCCGGATACTGCCGAACGTACTGATCGATCGCCTGTCGGTTCGCGGCGCGAAAGCCCGAGGTCACATCGGTCAGCTTCGTTCGGGCAACACGAGACAGTGACGCAGCAAGCATTCGCATCGCCCAACGGCGAGGGCCTCGCACCTGGTAGTCGCCGACCGTGGAGAATCGCGCGCCGATCACGATGTCAGCCCCTCCCCGGTTCAGCCGTTCGAGAAGCTTGGCGATGTCGGCAGGGTTGTGCTGTCCGTCGGCATCGACCTGCACCGCTCGGGTGAACCCCCAGCGCTGGGCGAACGTGAACCCGGCACGCATCGCAGCGCCGACGCCCATGTTGTACGGCATCTGCAGCACGATCGCGCCGGCCTCTCGTGCCAGGCGTGCGGTCGAGTCGGTCGAGCCGTCGTCGACGACCAGCAGCGTGCAGGCCGGCCCGTTCTCCAACACGTCCCGCACGGTATCGCCGATCACCTCTGCCTCGTTCCACGCGGGCATGACGACGAGCGGCAGTCGCTCGTTCAGAACCCGCATCGGCGATGGCACAGTCTCGGTTCTCGTCAGTCTTGAGAGACGAAGTCGTTGAGCCAGGTGCGGAAGGCGGGCCCGAGATCGTCGCGCTCGCTGGCCAGCGTGACCACGGTCTTCAGATACTCGAGCTTGTCACCCGTATCGAACCGACGACCACGAAACACCACGCCCAACACCGGGCCGGCAATCGACTCATCCGCCGCCAACGTCTCCAACGCATCCGTCAGCTGAATCTCATTACCCCGACCCGGAGCCGTGCGCGCCAACACATCGAACACACCCGGCTGCAACACATACCGACCGATCACCGCAAGATTCGACGGCGACGTCCCCGGCTCCGGCTTCTCCACCAGACCCGTGATCCGCACCACATCAGCCTCACCCGTCGCCTCAACCTCGGCCACACCATACAAATGCGTACGATCAGCCGGCACCTCCAACAACGCCACCACCGACGCCCCCCGCGCCGCCTGCACATCCAACATCCGGCTCAGCAGGTCCTCATCAGCATCAATCAGGTCATCACCCAACAACACCGCGAACGGCTCATCCCCCACATGCTCACGCCCACACAACACCGCATGCCCCAAACCACGCGGCACACCCTGACGCACCGAATGCACATCAGCCACCCCAGTCGCCTCACGCACCGACGCCAACAAAGCATCCTTGCCATCAGCAGCCAGACGAGACTCCAAATACGGCGCCGCATCAAAATGATCCTCGATCGCACCCTTGCCCGACCCCGTCACCAACAACACATCAGAAAGCCCCGCACCCGAAGCCTCCTCCAACACATACTGAATCGCCGGACGATCAACCACCGGCAGCATCTCCTTCGGCACTGCCTTCGTCGCCGGCAAAAAACGCGTCCCCAAACCCGCAACCGGCACCACCGCCTTCACCGCACGCTGAGAGATTTTGTCGCCAGAGAAATCAGTCATAGGGTCGAGTCTACTCATCTCGACTAGACTGACTCGCTGCAGCACCAGGGCGACTCTGCGCTGGTTCCCGAAAAGAGAAGGATGCGATTTGTCCGCTGACCTCTACGCGGGCATGACCAAGCCCGGCCGCGGGCATGGCCTGCTCGACGTGTTTCACCGCAGATATCTGCTCAGTCTGCTCGTGCGCAAAGACGTGCAGATTCGCTACCGCGGTTCGGTACTCGGGTGGTTTTGGTCATTCTTGAAGCCGGCTGCCCAATTCGTGGTCTACTACGTCGCGATGGGTCAGTTTCTCGGTCTGAACCGAGGCATGGAGAACTTCGCCATTTATCTGTTCTCGGGCCTTGTCATCGTCAACCTGTTCAACGAAGCGTTCGGGAACGGCACACGGTCGATCGTCGAAAACGCTGCCCTCGTCAAGAAGATCTATCTGCCACGAGAGCTGTTTCCGGTCTCTTCCGGGTTCATTGCGTTGGTGAATTTTCTTCCCCAGGTCGTCGTGCTGCTCATCGTGTGCCTGTTCTTCGGCTGGCACCCCAACCTCAGCCAGATCATCGCCATGCTTTTCGGCATTGTCATCATCTTCGTACTCGCCCTCGGGCTCTCGCTGCTGTTCGGCGCGATCAACGTCAGCCTGCGTGACGCCGAGAGCATCGTCGAGATGATTCTGATGTTCACGACCTGGCTTTCGCCGGTGCTCTACACGCTCACCCTGGTGCGTGAGACGACGACGCCTTTGATCTATTTCATCTACCAGCTCAACCCCATCACGGCCGCAGTCAATCTCTTCCATTTCGCATTCTGGGCGCCGACGATCACCTCGCCAACGCCTGAGAACGTGCTGCCCTTCGTCGGTGAGCATGTGATGCAGTACGGGGTCTACGGATTGGTCATCGCCTTCGCCTTCTTGGCTGTCGGCCAGCTGGTGTTCCGTCATCTGGAGAAGAACTTTGCACAAGACCTCTGAAGACACAGCTGTGAGCACGAACCCCGCGATCGTGCTCGACCACGTCACCAAGGAATTTCATCTGCGGCACACGCACTCGATGAAAGAGACCGCGATGGCGTGGATCAAGCGCAAGCCGATCGCCGACGACTTTCAGGCTCTGAACGACGTCTCGTTCACCATCAACGAAGGTGAGTCTGTCGCACTTCTCGGGCTCAACGGCTCGGGCAAGTCCACCTCGCTGAAGCTGGTGAGCGGTGTGCTGCTGCCGACGAACGGTCAAGTGCTGACGCGCGGCCGAGTGGCTGGGCTCATCGAGGTCGGCGCTGGCTTTCATCCCGACCTCTCGGGGAGGGAGAATGTGTTCCTCAACGCGGCCATTCTGGGAATGAGTCATGAGGAGACCGAGGCTCGCTTCGATGACATCGTGGCGTTCTCCGAGATCGGGCAGTTCAT
Organism: Pseudoclavibacter sp. CFCC 14310; assembly: GCF_008831165.1. Lineage (NCBI taxonomy): Bacteria > Bacillati > Actinomycetota > Actinomycetes > Micrococcales > Microbacteriaceae > Pseudoclavibacter > Pseudoclavibacter sp. CFCC 14310. The sequence goes on from NZ_WBKC01000001.1 coordinate 17,473, forward strand.
CGACACCGAGGTGAAGCACTATTCCTCTGGCATGTTCGTCCGTTTGGCATTCGCCGTGGCCATCCACACCGAGATGGACACTCTGTTGGTCGACGAGGTGCTCAGTGTCGGTGACGAACCTTTTCAGAAGAAGTGCTTCGCCAAGATCACGGAACTGCAGCAGCAGGGCAAGACGCTGATGGTTGTCAGCCACGATTTGGATTCAGTGAAGAAAGTCTGTCAGCGGGGAATCCTGCTGAAACAAGGACAGCTCATCTTCGACGGACCTGTCGAAGAGACGATTTCGGCGCTCAGAGCAGGCTGATCCTCGTCATGGATAACGTGTCGTGGTGGGCGGTCGCGTCGGCCTTGGCCGCCGGATGTCTCGGGCTCAGCGTCCCCGGCCTTCTGGCTACATTGCCGCTACGGCTGCGCCCGCTGCCCCGTCTGGCTCTGGCGGCACCTGCTTCTCTGGCGCTCATCGGATGTGTTGGGGTCATCGATGGCCTCCTCCATCTGCGGTTCCACTGGTCTCACGTTCTCATCGCAGCGGCAGTCATCGCTGCGGTGCTGTGGCCCATCCGAGAGAAGAGACCTCTTTGGAGCTGTCCTCGTCTCAGTGCACTTCTCCCGGTCACAGCTTCGGCAGTGTCATCCGTCGCCTTTGCATTGGTACTGCTGCATCAAGTGCCGTCGTTCGACCTGTTCTCGCAGAGCTATGACAACCTCTTCCACCTCAACGCGACACAGTCGATTCTCGAGACGGGCAACGCCTCCTCGCTGCAGCTGCGCACCCTGATCAACACCGACCGCACGCTCAGCACTTATCCGGCAGGCTGGCACACGGCTGCCGCAATGATCTGTCAGATCACAGGCGTGAGCATCGGCGTCGCGTTCAATGCCTTGGCGATCGCCGTCGTCTCGGTCGCCTGGCTGCCCGGCATCGCCTGGCTGACCAGTCTGGTCGTCCCCCAGCGTCAGCGCACGGCTGGTCTGTGCGCATCCCTGCTGCTCGGCACGGCTTTCGGGTTCTTCCCGTACGCTCTGCTGATCTGGGGTGTGCTGTACCCGACGTTTCTTGCGTACGCCCTCTTTCCCAGCGGCCTCGCGCTGGCCATGCTGCTCGCGCACGTCTGGCTGCCCCGTTGGGCCCCAGCAGTCAGCGATCAGGTACGCCCCTGGGCTTGGAACGACCGGTGGATGCTGCTCGGACTCGCCGCAGTCTGGTGGCTGGGCGCATTCTTCACGCACCCCCGATCTCTCGTCAGCATGGTGCTGCTGATCGTGCCGCTGGTGCTGTGGATATGTGCTCGCGCGATTGCCGTCGCCTGGAAGGCAGGCGGGGCCAGGCGACGTCGGATGCTGTGGTGGCTCGGTGGGGCGTTCGCGTTCGTCTCCGTTGCGGCGGTCGCTGCCATCCTTGTGGTTTTCCGAGTCTTCCACGTTGCGTCACGACCCGTCGGCGACCATCTGAACGGCCCTCAGGCTCAAGCTGTGCAGACGGTCTGGGACGGGTTGTGGCAGGTGCTCACCCAGAATGCCTTGGTCGGTTTGGGCCTCGATATGACTGGCTCGCTGATCATTCTCGCCGTCGTCGTTCTGACAGGCCTCGTCATTGCCTTGCGCAGGGCTGATCTCAGGTGGATGGTCGTCGCCTACGCACTCATAGCCGTGCTCTTCGCGCTTGCCGCTGGGTCGAACTCCGACATGACGAAGATTCTGACCGGTCTCTGGTACAAAGATCGCTATCGACTCTCCGCACTCTTGCCACTGCTCGGCGTGCCGCTGGCGACGCTTGCTGTGCTCCGCATCGCCGCGCTGACTCGTTGGCCGCGAGTTGTGGCACTCGGGAGCGCCACAATCGTCGCTGCGTCAGGCTGGGCGGGTCTGTGGGCCCCGGTCGGCGCAGCCGCCGCTCATGAGTACCGCCTTGAGAACGTGAAGACAACGGATTTCGTTGATTCGCGGCAAATCGCCTTCATGCAGCAGGTCGCCGACGTCGTGCCCGCAGATCAGTTGCTTCTCGGAGATCCATGGGACGGATCAGGGCTGTCGTGGCTCTACGCTGACAGACGCCCGGTCTTCCCGCATCTCAACGGTCAATGGGATCCGGATCGCCTGCTCATCGCCCAACACCTCGATCAAATTGAGTCGGATCCTGCCGTCTGCACCGCCCTTCGGCATTTGAACGTGCACTACCTGCTCGTGTCCACCGGCGAGTTCGACGGCGGTGACCCTTCTGGAAACAAGTTCGCCGCGATCGATGCAGCTGTGAGCCAAGGTCTTTTCACGCCGGTGCTGAGCGACGGCGAGTCGGCACTGCTGCGCATAGACCAGTGCTCATGACACTCCACTCGCACGAAGCACAGTGCAATTACCCGTTCCACAACCTGCACCACCTCAAACAGTAGAGTGGAAAGCGTGTTTTCCCACCTGCGTCTGCCCAAGACACTTGCCATCACCGCTTCAGCAACGGCTGTCGCAGCATGCGGGTTGCTGACCACCGCGTGCGCCCATACTGACGCGAACATGGCGGATTCTCCGTCAAGCTCTGCTGCTTCGCCCTCAGCCTCGACCTCTGTGTCTGCGACGCCTTCTTCAGATGCCATGCCGAACGGTGAAGCCAGCCCGTCGCCTTCGCCACAGGGGTCTGGGACTGCGCACGAGCAGGACAACGACCCTGGTGATGGCGTAGCCCGAGACACACCAGCGCCGACACCTTCGCAGACAGCGCAAGACGGACGCGCCGAAGTCTCCGTCATTCTGACCCGGTGGAGCACATCGCGCCCCTTCGAAGTGGGCGGGTTGATCACTGATATCACTGAACAGGGCGGCACCTGCACCCTCACCGTCGCACGAGGCGAGACTTCGCTGCGGGCGTCAGGCTCAGGGGCAGCGGGGCCAAACGGTGTGAACTGTGGTGACGGCCTGAGCATCGACGATGCCGCCCTGAGCGCAGGAACGTGGAACGTCACCCTCAGCTATTCGTCGTCGGCATATGTCGGCACTTCGGCCACGCAGGAGGTCACTCTGTCATGATCCGCGTTCTCAAAACGTCTTTTGCAGTCTTGGCGACCATGGCTGTGGTGGCCGCTGCGCTCACGCTCGCTCCAGCAGAAGCTGATGAGGCCCAGGCCGCCAGCGCATGGGATTTCGATGCCGGCTACATCATTTCAGACGCCAACTTCTACGACTCCAACTCCATGACTGCGGGCGACGTGCAGAGTTTTCTCAACGCTCGAGTTCCGAACTGTGAACCATGGCGCGACAGCAACCCGCGCGACGTCACGTGTCTGAAAGACTACTCGACGCAGACGACAGCCAAACCTGCTGACACCTACTGCTCTGGATACCCGTCTCAACGACAGACCGCCGCCCAGATCATCGACGGAGTCGCACGCAGTTGTGGCATCAGTCAGAAGGTGCTCCTGGTCACCCTGCAGAAAGAGAACGCACTCGTCAATCACACGTGGCCGAGCTCATGGCGCTATCAGACTGCCATGGGCTACGGTTGCCCGGACAATGCCGCCTGCGACACGCAGTACTACGGCCTGTTCAACCAGATCTACCGAGCAGCATGGCAGTTCAAGTACTACGCCGCACACCCGAATTCCTACGCCTACCGGGCCGGCCAGAACAACTATGTGCAGTGGAACCCCAACGCCGCCTGCGGCGGTAGCACCGTCTATATTCGCAATCAGGCGACTGCTTCGCTGTACATCTACACCCCGTACCAGCCGAACAATGCCGCGAAGAACGCCGGCTACGGTTCTGGCGACGACTGCTCGAGCTATGGCAACCGCAATTTCTTTCTCTGGTACAGCGACTGGTTTGGCAGTCCGGCTGGTTACGCCACGTCCGGAGCCATCGGCGCAAAGTACACCGCGCTTGGTCGTGAGCGAAGCTATTTGGGCCCCGCCGCATCTGCTGAAGGCTCAGGGCTGCGTGGAGGCGGTGCGTATCAAGTCTTCGTTGGGGGTCAGATTCACTGGTCGCCAGCTACCGGTGCGCATGCGACCAAGCGCGGCAGCGCTATTCAGTCTTTCTGGGCAGGCCTCAGCTGGGAGAATGGCCCTCTTGGCTATCCAACCTCCGATGAGATCGTAGGGCTCAGGGACAACGGAGCCTCACAGGTATTTCAGAACGGACAGGTACATTGGTCGCCGCAAACCCCTGCGCGCATGACTCGCGGAGCGATTCAAGACCGCTGGGCCAGCAGCGGGTGGGAGTCAGGCCAAGTGGGCTATCCAGTGAGCAACGAAACAACTGGTCTGAAAGACGGTGGAGCCACTCAGCAGTTCCAGTACGGCAGGATCACCTGGAGCCCTCAAACCGGACCTTGGATTACACGAGGTGCCATCGGTGACTTGTGGGGAGAAATCGGCCGAGAAGAGAGCACACTCAGGTATCCGACGTCACCTGAATACACGAATCTCTCCAACGGAGGATCGGCGCAGGTCTATCAAGGCGGCCAGGTCCATTGGTCCCCAACGACCGGCGCACACTTGACTCGCGGGGCTATTCTCACAGCATGGGCCGGCACCGGCTATGAGCGGGGTCTTCTCGGCTACCCCGTAGCGGAAGAGCAGACAGGCCTGAGCGCCGGAGGTGCGCTCCAACGCTTCCAGAACGGTCTGTACACCTGGTCGCCACAGTCTGGTGCGCACAGCGTGCACGGAGGAATCGGTGACGCGTGGGCCGCTGCCGGTGGAGCCCAAGGGAAATTGGGGTACCCCGTGTCAGAGGAAACATCCTCACCGAGCGGCGCTCGTCAGCAGTTCCAGAACGGTTCTATCGCGTGGAACGCCACAAACAACACCACCAGCATCGCTTTGTCTTAGGCAGTCAGCTCGAACGAAGCTCGCGTTGGCGAGTCGAGGCACCATACTCACGGCGCGAGGAGTCGCTCAGACTCCCATTCGATACCGAATGATGAATGTGACGACTGCTGACAAGATCGATACCGCGCAGCATCCGATCACCCATACTCTCCAACTCTTGCGGGTGTCTACAAATCTCTGCCAGCCACCGGCCGATCCTGAGGCTGGGAGTGCCAACTTCGCAGGAATTGCAGTTGCTAGGAGCACGATTCCCAGAACAAAGAAGGGGTAGAGGTACCTCCCTTGAACGCCCTCGACGAAATTGCGCCCCAAGACAGTGAAGTTCAGGTAGAGCGTTCCAACAATGGCGCCCAAGGATACAAGAACTATGACAGATGTCGCCCAGCGGGCAAGCCGCAGATTCTTCTGGGGCAGGAATAGATTCGCGACTAGCGTGAGTGCGATGAGTGACGCGATCGGCGTGACGGCTGATGCTGCGAGAGTTCCATCGTGGAAGTATCCCATCTGGCCGAACGCCTGTGTGAACCAATCGTTTCCGTCCATGAAGAACGTTCTGATCACACTGTTCACAAAATACAGAGGGTCATGGATGACTCCCTGAAGTTGTTCGTTCGGCAGCACTTGATACCGGTCTTCTCTGACTCGCATCCACCCCATTCCGTAACCGGCCGTACCGGTCATCTTGTACCAGAAAGCGAAGAGCACAAGGGCTGCAGCCGTCACGCTCACACGGAGCCAAATCCGCATGCTCTTCACGAGGAGGAGCAGAGGGACGAGCAACACATACGTTGGCTTCATCAGTGGAAGCGCCAGTGCGGCAATGAGCAGCACAACGAGCTGAGACTTCACCAGCCGCTGCTTCAAGAAGACGTCCAGCGCAGCGATCGAGCTAAACGCAACGACCACAACGTTGGTGAGAGTGTCTGCGGAGACAATGCTCGCTTGGAACAGACCAACAGGCACGAGCGCAACCACCGCAATGAGCCACTGCATATTTCGGTTGCGCACCAAGACGATCACGAGCGCTGTCAACACCAGATAAGCGACTCCGCCGAACAGCCGCATGAGCACGATTGTCGTGAGCACGCTGAAACCACAGCCCCAGGACAATCCATAGGCGAGCAATGCAGGCAGGTATGGTACCGGCGAGTACACCTCAGTATTCGGGATGTTGACCGGCACAGTGCCTTCTTGTGCGTTGATGGCCTCGTGGTAGGCGCTTGTGACTGTAAAGTCAGGGGCCTGTGGCAGTGTATGCAGAGCATGATGCAGCTGTTCTGGAACTTCGCCTCCCCAAAGAGGCATCCCCTCGGCCTCTCCGTACTGATGCGGGAGAATCCAGCCATTCGCGATACCCGCCACGCGGTAGATGTGGTTCACCTCGTCCGGGCCTGTTCCCGCTGGCGACAAGATGGCAAAAGCCAGGATGGAACAGGCCCCCATGATGAGAAATACTGCCATCGGGCTCGCTGTCAGCGCCCAAGCACGTACGATGAACCCTTGAATCATCGTCTTCCGGGTGGATACCACGGTTCAACTCCTGTCAGAAGATTTGCAATCGCCCCAAGGTCTGGCAGCACGGCAAATCCTACCGTCTCAGAGGCGCGACATGCGGCCGACGGGCAGCGGCTATACTATATCTGCCGTATAAACACACGAAACCAAGGATTGAATCTGCATGGAATCACAGGAAGTGCCGCTAGACGTTTCTGGTTTCTCGATTGCAGCGATTGTTCCCTGCCACAATGAAGAGGCGGCGATCCGTAAGGTCGTGCTGGATCTCAAGGCTGCAGTCCCAACCATGGACATCTACGTCTATGACAACAGGAGCACTGACAACACCGCTGAAATCGCTGCGGAAGCCGGAGCGATTGTGCGTCATGAGTACACCAAAGGCAAGGGGAACGTCGTACGCCGGGCCTTTGCAGACATCGACGCAGACATTTATGTGCTTATTGACGGTGATGACACGTATGGAACCGATGCACTGCCAAGCATGATTCAAACCCTACTTTCAGGGCCCTATGATCACGTGCTCGGTGTCCGCAAAGAGACCACTCAATCGGCATATAGGTCAGGACATTCCCTCGGTAACCGTGCCTTTAACTGGCTTGTGAGCAGCCTTTTCAAGAGCCAAGTCACCGACATGCTGAGTGGTTACCGCGTTTTCTCACGACGCTTCGTGAAGTCATTCCCAGCAGTGTCCAAAGAGTTCGAGATCGAGACGGAGCTCACCGTCCACTACCTCAGTCTGCGTATTCCGCATGTTGAGGTTCCGGTTGGATTCAAGGATCGAGCCGAAGGCACTGAGAGCAAACTCCACACCTTCAGAGATGGATTCAAGATCCTCCGGCTCATCACCGACCTGGTTCGACATGAGCGCCCAATGGCCTTTCACGGATTGTTGGGGGCCCTTGTTGCACTGGTCGGGGTCGCACTCGGAGTTCCAATCCTGAACGAATTCATGGAGACCGGCCTGGTTCCGAGACTTCCGACGGCTGTGCTCGCTTCGTCTCTCGCGACTCTAGGAGTTATGATCTGGACCGTCGGTCTGGTCTTGGACGGGATCACTCGGAATCGCCATGAGAACGCTCGCCTCGTTTATCTCGCTTTGCCCAGCGTTGAACCGCGCGTTCAAGAATCTGAGTGATCACACATACAGATAGCGCAGAACACTTAGTAGTGCGTTCGCACAAACTCTATGTCGAGGAGACACGGTAAGCCGCGTGTCTCCTCGACATATTTCAGCACCCGCCCACTACCAGTAGTGAACTACTTCTGCTTGTGCCCAGGGTCTGTAACTGCATTACGTTCGAAGGTCTCTTCCCACGCCTGAACAGAGGTGAAGGCGTGATGCTCACGAGCGTACTGTTCCGACAGCTCATCCCAGCGCCCCACTAGCTCCCTGTGCAGTTTGACGGACAGTGCAAAGAGCCGACGGAACGTCTCCGGATCACGACGATACACACTGGCCCCGTTACCGTCGGAAGCTGACACCAGCGAACTGTCACTGGCAGCGATGCGCCACCATTTTGCATCTGCAGCAGAGATTCGGCTCTCTGGATGGCTGGTGCTGGGCTTCCCCTTCACCAGATTCTTGAGCATGGCAGACCCAGCCATGCTCAGCCACTCCATGCGATTCTTCGGGTCTCCGGCTGTGCGCCCTCGGCGTGCAGGTCGATCTTGGCTGACCTCGGGATAATCTGAGACATGCTTGATGAGCTGGCCGTCAGAGTACTTCTGTCGCAGCTTTCTGGCATCGGCTGCTCGGTGGCCGATCGTCTCGTGGAGATGCTGCGGGCCTTTCAGGAGATCCTGCAGGGCAAGGATGCGCAGGGCGACCGCAGAGTACTGTTGCGCCAACAGATGCTTCACATCAGTTGCGAAGCTCTCTGCAGGCAGCGAGCCTCCATGTTTGTAGCGGGAGTAGACCATGGCTGCGACCCACCTATTGCGCTGGTGGAAGTACGCTTGCCAGTCCAGCCGGTCGTCTTTCTCTACGAAGGGCATATGCCAGACACCGACACCGGGCAAGGTCACCGTCGAGAATCCTTGTCGGTCTGCACGCACGCCGTACTCGACGTCGTCCCACTTGATGAACACCGGCAGAGAAAGGCCGATCTCACGGATGACGTCAGTGGGGATCAAACACATCCACCAGCCGTTGTACCCAACGTCGATGCGTCGGTGAAGTCCCGGCGTAGTGCGCAGATCGTTCTGAGCGAAGTCAAAGTCGACGAGGTCTTCATTCACAGGACCATAACGGAACGGGTACTCCTTGACGTACTCTCCGAAGTTCTGCACCTTTGACTTCTCGTACAGGTTCAGCATGTGCCCACCGACCAGCGTCGGCTTCCGGCAGTAGTCAGCGAACGCTACGGCACGAAGAACCGCGGCAGGCTCGATGAGGATATCGTCGTCAAGGAGGATGACGTAGTCAGCTTTTGACCGCTCACCTTCGTACATGCCTCGAGCGAACCCACCTGAACCACCCAAGTTGCCCTGTCGAATAAGCGCGAACTGATCACCCAGTGCTTTCTGCGCCGCGTCGTACCCAGAAGCCTCCTGCACAAGATCCGTTCCCTGGTCGACAATGGTCAGACGAGTCAGACGGTCGTGCAACGAGGTCTCGCTGGCGAAGCGCTGCATCTGCGTCACGCAGTCATCGGGGCGGTTGTAGGTCGTGATAGATGCTGCAAACGTTCCCGGGTGATCTAGGCGACGGCATGACGAATCAACCTGCCACTCGGCCTCGATCAACTTGGAATCAGGTTCGTTGGCAACCAGTTCGTACCAAAGCCAGCCGCCGTCACCAAAGTTCTTCAGAGGCAGCTCGAACGTGGTCTCTCCCTGCGCGGAGAGCGCACCTCCGATACGGTTGAACGTTCCTCGTGAAGTCGACCGGTACACATCGATACGGATGTCACCGCTGACCACAATCTTGAGCTGGACGGCAGGCACATCGGTCCACTGCACCCAGTACGCCGCAGGAAACGCATTAAAGAAGGTGGCAAATGAGACACGCTGTCCGACAGGGAGCAATGCGGAGTAACGAGCCCGGTCAGCAAGCTGGGGATTCCCGTCTTTCACCTTGGCCCCGACTGCGACACTTCCCGAATCGGTCGCACGGCGAAGTCCAGAAAGCCTCTCGGCATCCTGCGTCTGCGTTCCGGATCCACTGAGCGCCTCGCCCCATGCAACGTATAGAGGCTCGACCAGCGGGTCAACGTCGATCGGAAAGACGGTCTTCTGAACAGTCTCCCATTTTGTATTGGTCTCAGTCCCAGTAGTTTTACTCATTGCATACCGCTCTCTGTTGCTGTCGACTCAGTTCTGAAACCAGTCACGCACGACGTTGTCGAAACGACTGAGCGCAGATCCGATTGCCATGTGCATGTCGAGATACTTATAGGTGCCGAGGCGCCCGCCGAACAGCACTTGCGGTTCTGCCTCAGTGAGCTCGCGATACCCTTCCAGCTTCTCGCGATCCTCTGGCGTGTTCACCGGGTAGTACGGCTCGTCGCCTCCACCGGCGAAACGTGAGTACTCGCGCATGATCAGGGTCTTATCGGTCTGGTAGTCACGCTCCGGGTGAAAGTGTCGGAACTCGTGAATGCGCGTGTACGGCACATTCTGATCGGCGTAATTCATGACCGAGGTGCCCTGGAAGTCGCCCGTCGGCTTGACTTCTTTCTCGAAATCGAGAGTGCGCCATGACAACGCACCAAGCTTGTGATCAAAGTATCGATCCAAGGGGCCGGTGTATACGATCGGGACCTTGCCGACCAGGGCAGTCTTATTCAAGGGCTGCGACTCGTCGAAGAAGTCCGTGTTGAGCTTGACCTCGATGTTTGGGTGATCTGCCATGCGCTCCAGCCACGGTGTGTAGCCGTCGACCGGCAGGCCCTCATGCGTGTCACGGAAGTAGTGGTTGTCATACGTGTACCGCACGGGGAGACGATTGATGATGTCCGGGCTCAGCTTCTTCGGGTCGGTCTGCCACTGCTTGGCCGTGTATCCCTTGATAAAGGCTTCGTAAAGCGGGCGGCCGATCAGCGAGATGGCCTTTTCTTCTAGGTTCTCCGGCTCTTTTCCTTCGAGCTCAGCAGCCTGCTCGGCGATGAGCGCACGGGCTTCGTCAGGGCCATAAGCCGCATTGAAGAACTGGTTGATGGTGCCAAGGTTGATCGGCAGAGGGTAGACGACACCGTTATAGTTCGCGTAGACCCGATGCTGGTAGTCGGTGAACTTCGTAAACTTGTTGACGTACTCCCACACATGCTCGTTTGACGTGTGGAAGAGGTGCGCACCGTACTTGTGGTACTCAATGCCGGTCTCTGGATCGATCTCACTGTATGCGTTGCCTCCGAGATGGTTGCGACGCTCAATGATGGTGACTTTCAGTCCGAGCTGGGTCGCCGCCCGCTCCGCGATGGTGAGGCCGAAAAAGCCGGAGCCGACAATGAGCAGGTCCACGAGGAAACTCCCTAAACAGATAAGTGCGGAATGTGCCAAACCCTTGAATAATGCCTGGACACCGTTGCCTACTCTACCAACTGAGAGGTGCATTTCTCGCGACGAGCGCACACTTCGAATCTGTGCACAGACTTTGCAGGCGGTAGCCGCCCCCTCTACAATGAACCGTCATGCCCCGCTCACCCCTGGAAGAGGCCGCCCCAAAGCCGCATTACCGCAAGGACGTTCAAGGACTCCGGGCTGTGGCAGCACTGCTCGTCGCCGTCTATCACATCTGGTTTCACAGGGTATCCGGGGCAGTCGACCTCTTCTTCTTCATTTCCGCGTTCTTCATGACGACCTCGCTGCTGCGACGGTTTGCCGCCCAAGAGACACGGCCCGCCAAAGAAATCCGTCGTTTCTGGGGCAATCTCATGAAGCGTATGCTGCCGCAGGCATGGGCAGTCTTGGTCTTCACCCTCGTTGCGGCTTGGGCCATCACCCCGATGACGTGGTGGCGCCAGCTCATCGATGAGTTCATCGGTGCGGCAACTTTCACGGTCAACTGGGTACTCGCCGCCAACGGGAATGACTACCTGCACGCCGGCGACATCGTCAGCCCTGTACAGCACTATTGGGCAATGGCCGTGCAGTTGCAGGTGTACCTCGTCTGGCCATTGCTCATCTGGGCCTTCGTGTGGCTGGCGCGAAAGCTAAAGCGCAACGCGACTGCCATGACTGCTGTAGGGCTGGCAGTCGTCGGAGTCTCATCCCTGGCCTATTCGATCTATCTCACGGGCCAGAATCAGCCCGTTGCCTATTACGACACGTTCACGCGAGTGTGGGAATTCGCAGCAGGTGCCCTGTTCGCCATCGCCCTGCCGCACATCCGACTTCCTCGGGTGCTGCGGTTCCTCGCCGGGTGGGTGGGCTTGCTTGGGCTGCTGTGCTTTGGCATGGTGTTGAACGTTTCAGCCAGCTTCCCGGGGATCGTCGCCGCGGTGCCGCTCACGTTTGCTGCACTGATCTTCCTCGCAGATGACACCGGCAGCCGATTCGGAACCGATCGACTGCTTGCATCTCGGCCTCTCGTCTGGCTGGGAGGTATCAGCTACGGCATCTACCTCTGGCATTGGCCGCTGATGAACCTGTGGCTGGCCCACAACGACCAAGCTCAGCTGACTTTTCCGCAGGGCGTGGTCGTCGTCGAGCTTGCCATCGTGCTCGCCTGGCTCACAACCCGGTTCATCGAAGCGCCGATCAGGCACTCTTCTGTTGCGAAACCGTTTCAGGCCACAGACGGCCAGACCCGTGCGGCTGTCCATCCACGTCGAAAACTCAAACTTCTGACTCCATCACGGTTTCGCCTCGCCGCATTGGGTCTCACCTTGGTCCTCGCCATCACCACTTGGGCTGGTAGCGTCAGCCATCTGACGAAGAAGAGTGACGGCACGCAGAATCCCGGTGCTGCCGCTCTCACCGTCGGCTATGACGGCCCGCAGATTTTCACGCGCCTCTCGCCTTCACTCACCACGCTGACCACACAGTGGCCTGAGGCAATCGGGGAATGCTCACGCGCAGCTGGGACTGACAACGGTCAAGACTGCCGAAACTCTGTCAGCGCTGCCCAGAGTACGCTGCGCATCGCTGCGGTGGGCGACTCCCACACCGCCACGTGGATGACTGCGCTGGCCCCACAGGCCGAGGCACAAGGCTGGGCACTGCGTCAGCTGCACATGGACATGTGCCCGTTCGAGCGAGACGGCGACGCGAAGCTCGACCCCAGCGACACCGCCAGCGTGTTCAACTGCGCTCGTATGAATGACTACCGCATGTCCACTCTCACCGAGCAACGACCGGACGTCGTCTTCACCAGTGCGAATCTGTCACAGCCAGACAGCCCGGCCTTCGTCTTGGGGCACTCATTTGCAGACACTGTGAAATCCCTCACCGCTCAGGGCATCGCGGTCATCATGGTTCGAGACACCCCTCGATACGTGGTGTCACAGAACGACTGCGCCGCACGCCTCGCCAAGACGCCTGACCTTGCCTCCACTGCATGCACAACCGACCGCAGTCTTGTGCTCGACAGTCGGCCCTTCGACGAACTGCTCCCGAAAGAGCTCACCGACGATCCTCTGGTTGCGACAATGGATCTTTCCAGCGAGTTCTGCCCAGAGAACAGTTGCCCTGCGGCTATTGGCGGAGTTGTCACCTACATCGACAACAACCATCCGACGCGTCAGTACATCGCCAGCCTCAGCAGCTCATTCGACGACCAGTTCACCAGCGCGCTTCATGAGCTCTTCCCAGATCGCGATATCACATCCGACGCCAGCGACAGCTCTCTTGGCCACGAAGACCCCCTCCTGACTGCCACCTGAGACTCAGATACCCGATCGTCTAACCTGTACAGACGATGAACTCCAAGCAAACGAACGGATACAGAACCGACATCCAGGGCCTGCGCGCACTCGCCGCCCTGCTGGTCGCCGCATATCACATCTGGTTTCACCGGGTCTCAGGCGCCGTCGACCTGTTCTTCTTCATCTCGGCGTTCTTCATGACAGCGTCTCTGCTGCGCCGCTTTACCACCGCCACGCCACGCGAGGGCCTGCGCGAGCTGCGCCGTTTCTGGGGCAACCAGTTCAAACGCCTGCTGCCCCAGGCCTGGACAGTGCTCGCCTTCACCGCGATCGCCAGCATCCTGATCACCCCGATGGCCTGGTGGCGACAGATCGTCGACGAACTCACCTCGGCAGCGATGTTCACCGTCAACTGGGTGCTCGCCGCGAACAACGTCTCATACATCCACAACGACGACATCGCGAGCCCTGTGCAGCATTACTGGGCCATGGCCGTGCAGATGCAGGTCTTTCTCGCCTGGCCGCTGCTGATCGGCCTCGCTGTGGTCGTCGCACGCCTGCTGCATCGCAGCCCCAAGAAGTTCGTCGCCGTGGCCCTGCTTCTCGTCGGCGGCGCCTCGCTGGTGTACTCGATCGTCACCACGGGCACGCGCCAGCCGTTCGCCTACTACGACTCGCTGGCCCGCGTCTGGGAGTTCGCCGCCGGCGGCCTGTTCGCCATGGTGCTCCCCTACCTGCGCGTCGCGCGCCCGATCCGTCTCGTGGCCGGCTGGGTGGGCGTGATCGGCTTGTTGGTCTTCGGTCAGATTGCGGATGTCTCCTCAAGTTTTCCGGGAGCCATCGCCGCGGTGCCGCTCACCTTCGCCGCCCTGATCTTCATCTCGAACAAGACCGGTCGCGTTCCCGGCACCTCGAGCCCCTTCGGCACCGACCGTCTGCTCTCGACCAGGCCGCTCACCTGGCTCGGCGGCATCTCCTACGGCATCTACCTCTGGCACTGGCCGCTGATGACACTCTGGCAGGCGAACACGCGTTCCACTGAGCTCAGCGCGTGGCAGGGCGTCGTGGTCATCGCCGCTGCGATCGGCCTCGCCTGGCTGACGACGACCTTCATCGAGAAGCCGGTTCGCGCCCCGCGCCAGCCAGCGGCGAGCGCGGCAGCACGTGTGCCGTTTCTCACACGGCATCCTCACATCGCCCGTGCGCTTCGTGCCAGCCGCCGCCCCGCCATCCGGGTCGTGGGCATCGCCGCCGTACTGGGCATGGTGGTCGTCGGCTGGCAGGCCGACATCAACCGCATCACCGGGCGCAGTGCGAACGCCGATAATCCCGGCGCCAGCATCCTCACCGCCGACTACCAAGGGCCCCAGCTGTTCACCACGCTGCAGCCTGCCGTCACCGGGCTCGACAACGAGTGGGCAGACTGGTCGTCACAGTGCGACCCGCTCGACGCACACGGCAGCGAGCTGATCACCTGCGTGAACCAGCCGGCCAATGACCCGACCGTGGCCGATGACGCCACCGACCCAGCGACGCTGCCGCATCGCACGATCTTCGTGGCCGGCGACTCGCACATCGACACTTGGATGACCCTGCTCGCCCCACTCGCCGACCGCAACAACTGGACGCTGCGCACGTTCATTCTCGGCGGCTGCCCGGTGCAGTCAGAGGGAACCGGCAAATACTGGCCCGATGAGACGCAGCGCATCGCTGACTGCCAGGCCATGAACGACACCATGCTCGACGCCGTCGCGACCGAGCACCCCGATGCCGTGTTCACCGTCGGCAACGTGTCGGTCGCCGACTCGCCTGACATCCATTTCGAGGATGCTCTGGTGACGCAGGTGCAGCGCATCACGCAGCTGGGCACCCCGGTCGTGCTCATGCGCGACAACCCGCGCTTCTCGACGGCGCCGAGTCTCTGTGTCTCTCAGGCGCAGGACACGATTCTGGCGGTCGACCAGTGCGCGACGCCGCGCGACCAGGTGCTCGCCGACGTCGATCTCGCCGACGTGCTGCCGCAGCCCCTGGCCGATGACCCCGGCGTGCTCACGCTCGATCTCGCGCACCTGTTCTGCACAGCCGACAGCTGCCCGCCGGCGATCGGCGGCCGGCTGATCTACATCGATGACAATCACCCCACGCGCAGCTACGTGCAGACGCTCGAACAGTGGTTCGATCCGGCATTTGCCGACGTGCTGGATCAAGCGGTGCAGCACCGCCAGGAGATCGCACACCTGGCGGCGTAGCAGTCCCCCACTGCTCGCCGTGAGGGTCAGATGTTTCACGTGAAACGTTGATTCCTCTGCGGCTCACCCGATCAAAGGCTTCAGCGCAGTCTGCTCCTCATCGGTCAGCACCTGTTCGTAGTACCGAAAGATGTTCCCGGTCATCAGTCGACGGGACTCAGTCGGGTCTCCCTGCTTGATCGCCTCAAGCAGACGCCCTGCGTCTTTGGCCGACTGCTGCACCACGCGTTGACGGTCACCGGGCTCATTCAGTCGGCTCTGCGCGATGTGCGTGAGCGCGTCGCTCAAGGCCGCGCCGCTCACTTCGATGAGACGGTTCTTGGCGGCGGCCCGAATCGCCTGGTGAAAGCGTTTGAGCCATGGCCCGAAGGCTTCTGGGCCGACCTGGCCAGATTCGAGAAGCCGATGGATCTCATCAGTCACTCGTGCGATCTCGGCGATCGCCTCGTCATCGTGATGTGCGGCAGCAAGCAGGGCCGCCTCACCGTCGATGATGAAACGAAACTGCAGCAGCTCGACCCTGGTGGTGCCGGCCTGCGAAGCCATTCTCTGCAGCGGCCCGTCGAGCACCTCGGCGGTGAACGGCAGCACCACAGGACCACGAGGGTCGCCTGGCCGCGAGTCGACCAGGCCCGTCGCGTGCAGTACCCGCATGGCCTCACGAACCGTCGATCGGCTGACAGAGAAGGTCTCGACGAGTTTGCGCTCGCCGGGAAGCCGGTCGCCGGCCTGCAGCTCGCCCGAGATCACCGCCTGCTCGATCTGCTCGACGATCTGCTCATACGCGTTCACTCGTCGAACCGGGCTGAACTCCATGCTGTCTCCTCACATCGGTGCGGCCTCCCAGCCGGCGTGGGCACCTGTGGCGCTGCAGCTCTCTTCCGGCGACATGGCAGAGTGAGAGAACAGCAGCCAGAGCTGGCCCGACCAGTATTCTACGCGTTCGCCGACGAAGGCACCCGACCTCAGCTGGCGGCGCGATCCAGGCTCGGAATGGCCTCCAGCAGACGCTCTGTGTAGTCATGCTTCGGTGCGTCGAACACGGCGTCGACGGGGCCGGCCTCGACGATCTGCCCCGCTCGCATCACGGCAACCGTCTCACACGAGTGGCGCACGACATGCAGATCATGCGACACGAAGACCATGGTCAGGTTCTCTTCGTGCACCAACTCGTCGAGCAGGTTCAGCACCTCGGCCCGCACCGACACATCCAACGCCGATACCGCCTCATCGGCGATCAGCACCTTCGGCTTCATGATCAGGGCCCGAGCGATGGCGATGCGCTGTCGCTGACCGCCTGAGAACTGATGCGGAAAGCGATCAGCCGCCTCTGCGGCAAGACCCACCCGTTTCAGCAGGGCGACGACCCGCTCGCGGCGCTCCTCGGTCGAGACTCCGCGCAGACCCTCTGAGACGATGTCGAGCACGCGCATCTTGGGATCGAGCGACCCCATTGGGTCTTGAAAGACGATCTGCACCGACTCACGCAGCCATCGCAGACGTGACTCTCTCGTCGATTCGATCTGATTGCCCAGAATCGACACCTCGCCAGACGTGGCGTTGTCGAGCCCCGTGAGCAGACGCAGCAGCGTCGACTTGCCACAGCCCGACTCACCGACGATGCCGAACCGCTCGCCTCGCCGCACATCGAAAGAGATGCCGCGCAGCGCTTCAACCGTTCGTTTGCGCCCCAGAGGGCCGCTCGAGGTTCGATAGGTCTTCACCAGATCGCGCACCCGCAGAATCGGCTCGGGCTCTGATGCGGCAACGGCATTAAAGACCTTGTCGGTAGCCGCTTCGCCAGAGGGCTCGAGCCAGGTGTGTGCGGCCGGTGTCAGCTGCGGCCTGGTCGTGCTCGAATCTCTGACAGCGGCCGGCACCTGGGCGGCGCGGTCACGAGCCTGCGAGAGATCGACCACTGTGGCGAGACGCCCGTCTGCACGTGTGCGCAGCTGTGACGCCGCCAGCAGCGCGCGCGTGTAGTGATGCTGAGGCTGGGTGAACACCCGATCGATCGGCCCGGTCTCGACGACGTCTCCTCGCTGCATGATGACGACGCGATCGCAAAGCGACGCAACGACGCCCAAGTCGTGAGTGATGAACAGCAGCGAGGCGTCATGCTGCCGCACCTGTCGACGCATCAGCTCCAGCACCTGTGCCTGCACCGTCGCATCGAGCGCCGTCGTCGGCTCGTCGGCCAGAAGCAGATCGGGGCGATTCGCCATGGCCATCGCCAGCATCACGCGCTGGCGCTGCCCTCCTGACAGTTCGTGAGGGAACGCGGTCGCGGCGCGTGCAGGGTCTGGCAGCTGCACCTCGTCGAGAAGCTCGACCGCTCGGCTTCTGCACGCCGTGCGTGGCAGAGACGAGTGAAGGCCGATGATCTCGGCGACCTGATCGCCGACTTTCATCAGCGGGTTGAGCGCGGTCATGGGCTCCTGAAAGACCATCGAGAGACGATCTCCACGCACCTTCGACCACTCCCCCTCGTCCAGCTGCGACAGGTCTCCGACGCCGTCAAGCGCGATCGTGCCAGTCGAGGTCAGCGGATCGGGCAGCAGCCCGATGATCGACAGGCAGGTCAGCGACTTGCCTGATCCCGACTCTCCGATCAGGCCGATGCGCTCGCCGCGCTGAATCGTCAGATCCAGCCCGTGTACCAGCTCTTTGCGACCGGCGTTGACACGCAGCCCGTCTATCGTCAACAGGGTGTTCATCGTGTTGCCTCCATTCGCGGGTCAAAACGATCTCGCAGGCCATCGCCCAGCAGGTTGAAGCCCAGCACAGTCACCGCGATGGCGAGACCGGGCCAGACGAGAGTGAGCGGCTGCACGTAGAGAAAGCTCTGAGCCTCCTGCAGCATGCGCCCCCACGAAGGTGTCGGTGCCGGTGTGCCCGCACCAAGGTATGACAGCGCTGCCTCGGCCAGAATGGCCACAGCGAATCCGACCGAAGCCTGCACGATGAGCATGCCCCGGATGTTCGGCAGCACGTGCCGGAAGGCGCTGAAGATCGGGCCACGACCCGCAGCACGAGCGGCCATCGAGTATTCGCGACTCAGCACCTGCAGGGTTCCGGAGCGCACGAGCCGGGCGACACCCGGTGCCGCACCGATGCCCAGGGCGATCATGGCCACTGTCGTGCTGCCACCGAACACAGCGGCCAGAATGATGGCGAGCAGCAGCGGAGGGAATGCCTGAACGATGTCGTTCCACCGCATCATGACGCCGCCGATACGTTTGCCTGACATCGCCGAGGTGATGCCGAAAGGCACTCCCAGCACGAGAGAGATGCAGACCGTCACCGCCCCGACCATCAGCGGCGGTCGAGCGCCGGCCATGATCTGACTGGCGATGTCTCGGCCGAGACCGTCGGTTCCGAGCAGATGAACGGCGCTCGGCCCTTCCAGACGATGGGTGGGGTCTGTCGCCAGCGGATCCATCGGAGTCCATACCAGCGAGACCAGTGCGAGCAGCACCATCAGCGCCACCAGGATGGCACCGACGATCAGCGATCCGTTCAGCCGCGAACTCTGTCGGCGCACCGCGGCCAGAGAGAGAGCTACGGTATTGACACTCATTCGACACTCCTCAGACGTGGGTCAACCAGCGTGTGGATGACATCGACGATTAGGTTCACCAGCAGCACCAACATGACGATCACCATCACGATGCCCTGGACCTGGATGAGATCTCGGTTGGCCACCGAGCGCAGCAGCAGGCTTCCCATGCCGGGGACGACGAACACCGTCTCGATGACGACCGCCCCAATGATCAGCGCGGGAAACTCGACTCCGGTGACCGTGATCACCGGCACGATCGCGTTGCGCAGGCCATGCCGGCGCATGGCCTGCCAGGGCTTAAGCCCCTTCGCCCTCGCGGTGCGCATGAAATCCTCTCGCAGCACATCGAGAACCGATCCGCGCATGTATCGAGAGAGGATCGATCCGCGCACCAGCCCGAGTGCGAGCGCCGGAAGGATGAGATGCTGCAGAAAGCCGACGAAATCCTCACCCGGCGCCGACCATCCGCCAGAGGGCAGCCAGCCGAGCATCACGGCGAAGACCGTCACCAGAATCAGGCCCGCCAGAAAGCTGGGAATCGAGATGCCCACCTGACTCACAGCCGAGTAGAAGGCCCCGTCAATGTGCTTGCGACGTACTGCGGCCAGCGTGCCGAGTGGCAATGCGATGATCAGGGCGACGATGATGCCCGAGAGCACAAGAATCAGAGAGACCTGCAGAGCCTCGAAGATCTGTGGGCCCACGGCGGTGTGACTCGCGTATGAGGTACCGAGGTCACCGCGCAGAAACCCGCCGATCCACTCGAAATAGCGCACGATCAGTGGACGATCGAGACCGAGCTGCTGCTGCAGCCGCTCGACATCGGCCTCGGTGGCATCCGTGCCCAGCTGCGCTCTGGCCGGATCACCGGGCATGACGCTGAGCAGCAGGAACACCACGACCGACGCCACGATCACCGACGCCACGAACGACAGGACTTTTCGTGACAGGGACACAAGCATGTTGTTCAGTCCTTTCCGACCGAGACAGAGAGAGGTCAGGTTGCCGGATGGCGGGCAGTCGGGCGCACAGGCCCAGGCTGCCCACCATCCGAGCGCGGCCTACTTGCTGACGGTGACCTGCGAGAAGTCGATGCCCGCTCCGTAGTAATCCGTGGGAAGACCTGTCACCGAGGCCTTGGAGGCCACGATGTTCGGAGTGTTGTACAGCCACACTGCCGCTGCGTCGTCGACGATCTGCTGCTGTGCCTTCTTCATGGCTGCCGTCTTCGCCGAGTCATCGGTGGCTGCCTTCGCCTCGGCGAACGCCGACTGCACGTCGGCATTGTCGTATGACCAGTAGTACTTCGGATTGCCGAAGTTCGTCATGTTGTGCGCCTCGATGTGGTTGGTCACCGTGAGGTCGTAGTTCTTGCCGGTCATCGTCTTCTCGACCCAGACCGCGGGGAACTCCTGCACCTCGAGGTTCACCTTGATGCCGACCTCCGAGAGGTTCGACTGGATGACCTGAGCGGCTGCCTGCGCATACGGGCGGTTCGGAACGGTGAAGGTCAGCGACAGGTCAGACACCCCGGCCTCTCGCAGCAGCTGCTCAGCCTGATCAGGATCGTGCTTTCCGGCTTCGCCGAACTCCTCGAACCAGGCGTCGGTGGGCACTGACGGGCCGTTGAGCACGGTGCCGTGACCGCTGGTGGCCGCGGCGAGCACGGCATCCTTGTCGATCGCGTGTGTGATCGCCTGGCGCACGCGAACATCCTTCAGCGCCGGGTTCGCCTCGTTCATCGGCATCACGACGACCGATTGCGTCGACCCTTCGGTCACGGTGTACTTCGAATCGGATTTCAACGCATCGATCTGGTCGTATGCCTCAGCCTGGAAGAGCGCGTCGGTCTCGCCCGTGCGCAGCGAGTTCGCTGCGGCCGAGGCGTCGGCGTAGTATGCCAGGTCGACTTCGGCGTTCTTCGCCGGCGTGCCCCAGTAGCTGTCGTTGCGCTTCAGCTTCATCTTGACGCCGGGCTCGTACGACACGAACGTGTAGGGGCCGGTGCCATTCGCCGTGGTCGACATGGTCGCCACCGAGTTTGGCGCAATCATCGAGCCCAGCACCGTCGTCAGCCAGAACAGCAGATCTGAGTCGGGCTTCGACAGCACCACGTCGGCCTGCGTGGGTGAGACGACTTCGACATGGTCGATCGCAGCGAGGTTCGACGGGGTGTTCGCCTTCCACTGCGGCACACGCTCAAGCGAAGCCTTCACCACATCCGCATCGAATGCAGTGCCGTCGTGAAATTTGACCCCGTCACGCAGGGTGAACGAGTACCGCAGGCCGTCGTCGCTCACCTTCCAGTCTGTTGCCAGCAGCGGCTGAATCTGGCCCTTGTCGTCCAGCTTGACCAGGCCTTCATAGACGTTGCCCGCGAGCGCCTGGAAGATGGCCGCTCCGCCGCTGGTGGTGAAGTCCAGGCCAGCCGGTGACGCGGCCATGCCCACAGTGACGGTGGCCGCGTCATCGGCCGCGCCGGAGCCTCCAGAGCCGCTGCCCCCGGCCGAGCAGGCCGAGAGAGAGATGGCGACTGCTGTCGCGACGAGACCTGCGCCGATGCGGCGCAGAGTAAGTGATCTGTTGACTGACATGCTTGCTCCTCAGGGTTGTGCAGGGGGGTTACGGTTCGACTGTGCAGAGCTCGGAATCGGTGGTCATGGAGGTGGATCAGGCCGAGAGTGTCGGCCAGGGGCGTACGGCGCTCGCCGGTCGCTCACTCTCGAAGAAGTGCGCGGCCGCCAGAGCGAGACGATCTTCATATCGGGCTGCAGCGATCTGCACACCGACCGGGCTGCCGGCCTCAGTGAATCCTCCGTTGACGCTGACTGCCGGCTGTCCTGACATGTTGTAGGTTACGCAGAATCCGATATGCGACATGGGATCGTTCACATCGTTGCTCGGCATCGGCCACTCAGCGGGGAACGCCGCACCGGGTGAGACCGGCGAGAGGATGACGTCCACATCTGCAGTCGCTGCGATCGTGCGCCGTGCGACGTCCAACTGCGCATCATGCGAGCGCAGAGCATCCTCACCGCTGATGCCGTGGCCTCCACGGCACCACTCGGCGATGAACGGCAGCAGCAGCTTGCGGCGCTCGGGATCCATTCTGCAGTAGTCGTTCCAGTGACCGATGCGCCAGAAGAGGTCGATGAGGTCGATCGTTCCGCTCTCGAGGAAGGGAGGGATCTCGACGATGGTCGCCCCGGCCCGCTCGAAGACCTCTGCCGCCTGTCGCACGACATCCAGCACCTCGGGGTCGGCCGCAGCCCCGTCGCCGACGTCGAGCACGAGGCCGATGCGTCGACCTGCCGGGTCGAACGTGAGATCCGCCCAGTCGATGCGCTGCTTCGGCAGACTGTAGGGGTCACGGTCGTCGGGCCCGGCGAGCGCACCGGTAGCCAACGCGAGGTCGGCGACGCTGCGCCCCATCGGCCCGATGTGCCGACCGAAGTACGGCGGATCAACCGCGATGCGACCGAACGTGGGTTTGAAGCCTGCGACTCCGCACCAAGATGCGGGCAGTCGCACCGAGCCGCCGATGTCTGACCCCAAGTTGATCGGGGCGTAGCCGATCGCCGCCGCCGCGCCGCCGCCGCTGCTCGAACCTCCCGGGCTCCAGGCCAGATTCCACGGATTGCGCACCGTCTCATGCAGCGACGAGACGCCCGATGAGAGCATTCCGAGCTCTGGCATCGTCGTGCGCCCCAGAATGATGGCGCCTTCGCTCTGCAGCCGGTCGATGACGGGAGCGTTCGACTCAGCGGGAACCGGCGTCGTGGCCGCCGAGCCCCATGGCGTCGGGCGGCCTTTGACCTTCTGATTCTCTTTCAGCGTGACGGGCACGCCGTCGAGCGGCCCGAGAGCGTGGCCGCTGGCCCAGCGTCTCGCCGATTCCTGTGCTGCCTCAAGAGCCTCCTCGGGAAAGCTGTCGTATATGGCGTGCAGCGCAGGTTCGCTCTTCTCGATCAGCTCGAAGCTGGCCGAGACGACGGCCTGCGGCTCGAGATCGCCCTCTTTGTAGGCGGCGACCAGTTCGGCAGCCGAAAGCCCGGTCAGGCTGGTGCCGCCGGGTTCTGCGGCCGGGTCATGTGTTGTCGAAGCAGACATCTTTGCGATCAACTCCTCGGTTGTGATGAGTCCATCGTCGGGGTCGTTTGTTACCAGCCAGTGTCAGACAACAGCCAAGTGTGTTACTGATCAGACCAGTAGCACGAGTCCACTGCTCGCTGACGCGCTGTTGGTCAAAACCACCCCGCGAGCGCTGTATCGTACGTATATGGCTTCTGTCTCAGTGATCGTGCCTGCGAGAGGGCAGGCTGCACGGCTGCGTCACGTGCTCAAAGACCTCGAGGCGCAGACGCTGCGCCCCATGGAGGTCATCGTCGTGACCTCTGCGAATCAGACCGAGCTCGAGCATCAGCTTGACCTCGCCAATCTGCAGGCTCGGGTGATCGGCGTCGCGCACGGAGCCGACGAGGCAGACGCCCTCAACGTCGGCGTGAGTTCGTCACACGGCGATCTCGTCGTCGTGCACCCAGAGAGCGCGTCGTGGGCACCCACCGTGCTCGAGTCGGCGACCGACTGGCTGCAGTCACACCCCGCGATGGATGCCGTGGGCGTCTCCGCCTCCACTGGCGAGTCCACCGTCTCAAGCTCCACTGCCCCACTCGTGTATCGGCGCACGTCACATGCCGTGCTCGGCTACTATCGCGCCCCCGAACACGGCAATGAGACCGTCGCAGAGAACTGGCTCAGGCGCCTGAACGACCGGAACCCCGTGTACGCGCTGCCGAATACGGTCACCGGGCACGGCGAACCACAGCTGCTGCTCGCCGGCGACTCGACGTCTGCCGAAGGTGCTCTGCGCATGGCCAAGCAGGGCTTCGCCCGCGTGCGCAGCCTGATCTCCAAGACCGCGACCGGTCGACTCTCCCCCTCATCGTTCACGACACGCGACGCCGCCGAAGAGCAGGAGGTCACTCTGCACTCAGCGGTGCGCATCGGCGCCGTCGCGCTCGGGGTGGTCGCCATTGCCGCGATCGCGCTGACCAGCCGTCGACGCAGCCCCGGCGAACCTGCTGACATCTGAGGCTGTCTCACGCGTGCTGCGCCGCTCCAGCAGCGCGTGCACGACCAACCCGGCCACGAGCGCCCAGAATGCGGCGCCCACACCGAACACGACAATGCCGCTGGCTGCCACCAGCATCGTGACGATCGCCTGCGTCTGCTGCCCGGCTGCTTTGAGCGCTGACGTGAGCGCCCCACCGAACGCCCCGATCAGGGCCAGACCGGCAACAGCCTCGATGAGGCCCTCAGGGGCGACGGCGACGAGAGTCGTGAGCGCACCCGCCGTCGCAGCAAGCACCAGATAGCTGCATCCACAGGTGACGGCCGCGATCCAGCGGCGGCTTCTCAGCGGATGCGCATCGGGCCCCGCCGCCAGCGCTGCGGAGATCGCGGCCAGGTTCACGGCATGCCCTCCCGCCGGAGCGGCGACGGCAGTGGCCACCCCGGTCACCAGCATGCTCTCGCGCCACGGCACATCGAATCCGTTGGCACGCATGACAGCGACGCCCGGCACGTTCTGCGACACCATCGTGACGAGGTAGAGCGGTGCCGCGATGCCGAGCACTGCTCCGAGGGTGAAGCTGGGCATGGTGAGCGACACCGAGGGCAGCATCGAGGCGAGGGCGAAGGCGGGGGCGACCGAGGCATCCGCCGAACGCCCGACGCCCATCGCGAAGGCCACGGCGATCGCCAGCGCAAGCGCGAACGCGGTGGGCACGGCCCACTTGGGTGCGAGTCTCAGCAGCACCAGCCACACCACGATCACCGGCGCGACCGCAAGGGGCGAGACGGTCAGGGCGTGCACAGGGGCAAGGCAGAGCGGCAGCAGCACGCCGGCGAGCATCGCCTGGGCGAGGGCCGCGGGAATGCGCGCGATGAGGTCGCTGAGCCCGCGCCAGAGGCCGGTGAGCAGGATCAGTACGGCGACGACGAGAAAGGCGCCGACTGCCGCTGACCATGCAGCGGGGTCTGCACTGGGGGATGCGCCGGTGAGGCTCGAACCCGCGGCGCCGGCAAGCAGAGCTGCGCCCGGCGTCGACCAGGCGAGGGTGATCGGGGTGCGGTGTCGCAGCGCGAGCCAGATGATCCCGAGGCCCTGCACAAGGCAGAGCGCGACGAGACCTGAGGTCGCCTGATCGAGGTCGGCGCCCACGGCGCGCAGGCCGGCGATGACGATGGCCGACGAGCTGGTGAAGCCGACCAGAGCCGTGGTGATGCCCGCGAGGATCGGCTGAAGGCTGCCTGAGCCTGTGCCCTCTCGTGTGGCCGCGTGGGACTGTTCCATATATGGAACATAGCGCGACGTCGGCGCACCGCCAAACTCGCAGCCCGGCCAACCTCGCAGCACTGACGAAGGCGGTGCGCCGGCAGCCGGTGCTACTCGCTGACGCGACGCCGCAGCAGCAGCATGACGCAGAGTCCGATCGTCAGCGCAACGCCGGCGGCACCGAGGCAGGGCCACACCCACTCTCCGCTTCCGCCGGTGTGCGCCAACGCATCGTTCGAGGTTTCGGCTGCCGTCTCAGACGGTGCTCCGCCCTGACTCGCCTCGGCCACATCGTTCGCGGGCGTCTGTGCCGGATTCGTGGGAGCCGGGTCTGTCGGAGCCGGGCCTGTGGGCTCCGGGTCTGTGGGCTCCGGATCGACCGGCGTAGGGTCGACCGGCGTGACCGCAGACTCGTCCTTGAGCGACACGACGCGCACCGAGGGCCTGGTGTCGTCCCAGGTGAAGAGCGCGGGGGCACCGATTGCGAACTGCACCGTAGTGCTCTGTCGGGCAGGGTTCTCAGTGAGGTCAGCGAACGACCTCCCAAGGTGCTCGCCCGCGCCGGTGCCCATGATGACAGCAGCCCCGGGGACCGCCCCGTCGGCGTTCACAAGATCGGCGGCATTCAGCACACCCGTCGTCGAAGTCGGCAGGGCACCCGTCACCAGTGCGTGCGAATCGAGCGCGACCGCGTATCCGGCGCCGTCCAGATCTCCGCTGGGCGACCCATCCATACCGCCGACCAGAAGCATCGACCGGTTCTGCATGCGTGCAGCGCCAACGGCATGCCCGAAGTGATCGTCAGAGGCGATGCCGTTGAGCCACCAGCCGCGTTGGGTCTGAACGCCCGATTCGTCAGCCGTGCGCACGCTGAATCCCGCAGTCGCTTCCGGGTCGGTCGTGACCGGGGCGTCGGAGTCTGAGCCGAGCACGACGACGGCGCTGCCGGTCTTCGGAGCGTCGGAGTCGCCGCCCAGCATCACATCGTCGAAGCCGTCGGCGTTGATGTCGCCGATGGAGACCGCCGATCCGCCCAACAGGTCATAGCCGCGCTTGGACCCTTCGATCCGATAGCCGGGCACCGCACCTGCCCCCACCTGCACAGACTGCCGAACGTCAGTCAGCACCCAGTTCACCCCCGTCGCGAAACTCTGCACGCCAGGCATCGACCATGAGGCCGACCCGACCAGCAGATCGTCACGGCCGTCGCCGTTCGCATCACCGGCTGACACCGCAGAGACGAGATCGATGCTGTCGGGATCGCCTGAGATCACCGGGGCGTCGAGCTCGTCGAGTGCACTGGTCTGCGGCAGGCCGTCGGCGCTGAGCACAGTGATTCGGCCCCGCGTGTCAGTGACACCGATTTCATCGAACCCGTCGCCATCGACGTCGCCGACGCCAATCGCGCGCGTGATCGATCCGGTCACCGTACGTCCGCGTTCGCCGAGATCATCGAGTGCCACGTCGCCGAAATCTGCTGCTCCGAAGACGATGCTGAGCGACCTGCCCTGCCGCACCACGGCGAGATCGTCATAGCCGTCTGCATTGACATCACCGGCACAGCGAAGGTCCGATCCGGTGCCCCAGTCGCTGTCGGTGATGCGCACGGGGTGGAGGTCGGTCACCGAAGAGCCGCTCTCTGCAGCACTCGCAGTGTCGTCGAGCAGCACGTACGCGGCGCTGGGCTCGGCGTCGCCGTAGCCGAACATCGCGAAGTTGCCGATGCCCAGGTCTGGCCGGCCGTTGCCGTTGACATCGCATCGAACCTGCGACATCGTGGCGCCGAAGCCCGTCGACTCCTGCCCGACAATCGTCGCGTCATGTGTCACTTCGACGGCCGCCATTGCAGCATATGCCGCCTGCGGCATACTTGCGGGCACTGCGCTGCCGAGCGCCACCGCCAGCGCGGCACAGGTCAGCGTTCGGGCACGCGAAGGTGCGGGGATGATAGACGTCTTCGTCATTTGACTGCTCTCTACGGGGGTTCGAGATCTCGCATGGGCGTTGCGTGCACGCACAAGCACAAGCACAAGCACAAGCACAAGCACAAGCACAAGCACAAGCACAAGCACAACCGTGAGAGATTAGCATGACCTTGGCAAGGCCGCACTCTCTTTCAACAGGTGACCTCTCTGTGTCTGCCGTCGCTAGACTGCGAGCATGACCTCCCGTGCGACGACCCCTCGGCCGGGCCGTGCGGCGCAGACGCGCATGGCTTCTGCGTCAGGTAGCGCATTGCCGCAGAACGGTGAACCAGCGGCAGCCGTTCTGCCAGACCTCGCAGCGATCGGCGAGCGCATCCGCAGCCTGCGCAGCGAACGCGCGATGTCGCTGCGAGCGCTGGCCGAGGCGTCCGGCGTCGGAGTGGCCTCCCTCTCGCAGCTGGAGAACGGCCAGCGCAACCCGACGCTCGCGACCCTCTATGCGCTCGCGGGTGCGCTGGGAGCTCCGCTTGCCCTGTTGCTGGATGCTCGAGCCGGCTCGTCAGTCGGGGGCCCGGGGGTCTCGGTGCGGCTGCTCGACACCGACGTCATCGGGGTCGACAGCGACAGCAGCGCACAGGTCACGATCGAGGTGTACCGACTGCACCTCGACAGTGGGGCCTCTCGCCGCTCCCCTGCACACGGCCCCGGCGTCGTCGAACATGTGCAGGTGCTCACCGGGATGCTGCGCGCGGGTCGCGAGGGTGAGGAGCGCGAAGCCTCAGCGGGGCAGAACCTGGAGTGGGTCAGCGATTGCCCGCACACCTACCGCGCGTTGAGAGGCCCGGTCGAAGCCGTGCTGGTGATCACCACTCCGCTCGTCTGACCGGGTGTTCCTGCCACGCGCCTTCACCCCACTCGCCGCGCTTGCAGCCCCCTCTGCAGCCGGCCCCCACGCAGCAGCCCAGACCCGAGCGACCGCCGCGACCACCGCATCCATGTAGCGATATTCGTGGCAAACCAGCGCCGTAACCACAAATGTCGCTGCACAGTCGGGCAATGCCGCACCCACTTTGGCAGCGCAGGCTCAAACGGTGCCCAGCCCGGGCGATGCCGGGGCCGGGGCCCAACGATCCGCCGCCCTACGAACAATCGCCTTCCGTCCAATCGCGCTCCGAACAATCGCCTTCTCTGGCAAACGACGCCCTGTGCTGGCAGAGTAACTCGTGCGCGGACACAATAGAGATATGACGATCCCCGTCAATGACGACCTTTCCCGCGCCAGGTCTCGTTTTCTGCGCGACCGACGTGCCGCTGCCGCCGAGTTCGGGCACTTGGTGCCTGAGCAGATCGCCGGCTCGTGGCGCCGTTCTGCTCAAGCATGCGTGGACGCCACAGGCGACGCGACCAAGCAGGTCACCATCACAAGCGACACCGTGCTCGCCCGCTGCGCGCAAGAGCCGATGAATCAGCTCGTGCACGCTCTCGGAAGCCTCGACGTCGGCATCGTGCTGTCTGACGAACGCTCACACGTACTCGCTCGAGCCGACTGCGGACGCGCCGCGACCACGCTGCTCAACGGCATCGACCTCGCCCCGGGCTTCGACTTCAGCGAGGGGTTCGTGGGCACCAATGGCGTCGGCACCGTCATTCAGACGCGCATGCCAATATACGTCGAGGGGGCCGCCCACTTTCAGGAGCGCTTTCTGCGCTATGTCTGTGCCGGCGCGCCCATCCTGGACCCGATCACCAGACGCCTCGCAGGAGTGCTCGATCTCACCTGCGACATTCGCGATGCCAGTCAGATGATGCAGACGGTCGCCGTGCAGACTGCGCACGCGATTGAACAGCAGCTGCTGCACGCCGCATCCCCGGTCGAGCGAGACGTCTTCGAGGCGTTCGAGGATGCCATGCGCAGCATCCCACCGCAGTCGCGCACCGCCGTTCTCGCCGTCACCGACCGCATGACGCTGCACAGCGACCAGGCTCATGCGCTGCTGACCGACGCCGAGGGCCGCGCGCTGTGCCAAGCCGCAAAACGGGCCACCTCGGCCGCGTCTCGTGCCCGATTCGTCTTCGAGCTGAGCGGATTCGAAGGCGGCGGGCCTCTGCGGGCGCCCGCACCGCCCGCGCGTACCTCCGGAGCGCTGCACGACCGTGCGTTCGCAGCGCTGCAGGTCGCCGCCGCCCGCTTCGATCGCGGCCTCGCACACGGGGTGCTGATCTGGGCGAAGCCGACTGCCGCAGGCACAGGCACAGTGCATGGCAGACGCCCCGCTGCACAGGTTGCGACATCGAACGCTCACCCGTCGTCTCAGCCTGCCGCCCCGGCTGCGACGCAGCACGGCGCATCGCTCTCTCAGCAACTCACACAGACACATCCGCCCATGCTCGTCGATCGAGTCAGCCTGAGCAGAGGAACGCGGTCGAATGCCTGGCAGCTGGCCAGACGAGAGCTCGGCACCAGCCTGCGTAGGGGTGAGGCCACGCTGCTGCTCGGCGAGATCGGCGTCGGTAAGGTCTCGCTGGTGAACGAGGTCGCCGCCGCGCAGCGGCTGCACGTACATGTGATCACAGCTGAGACGATCGAGCACACCGGTGACCTCTCGGCGATGCTCGACACTCTGACGCATGTCGGGCAGGATCCACTCGGAGACCCCGTGCTCGTACTGCGCAACGTGCATCTGCTGCCCGCAGACTCTCGAACGCAGATCGAGCGATTTCTGCGAGCGCCTCGAGTGCACGGAGACCCTGGGCGCATCGTGCTCACCGCTGAGCAGCTCACGCACGACGAGGTCTCACCGCTCTCAGCCTTGCTCCCGTTCATCGCGCGCACCGTGGTCGTACCGGCTCTGCGGGAACGTCGCGGCGACATACCGGCCATCGCCCAGAGCCTGCTCGACGCGATGCGGCCGAAGCACCGCCGAGCCCTCTCACCGGCCGCGCTGCGCACGCTTGCCGAGGGGCACTGGCCCGGGAACATCCATCAGCTCTCGGATGCGCTGCGCTCTGCGCTCGAGCAGCGCCCCGATGGCGTACTCACGCCGGCCGACCTGCCACCCCATGCCTTCAGCGCGGCTCTGCGACCGCTGACCGAGCTGGAGCGTCAGGAACGCATTGCGATCATCACGATGCTCTACCGCACTCGCGGCAACCGTTCGGCAGCAGCGCGTGCTCTGGGCATCTCGCGCGCCACGCTCTATCGGCGGCTGGCCGAGTACGGGCTCAGC
Organism: Pseudoclavibacter sp. CFCC 14310; assembly: GCF_008831165.1. Taxonomy (NCBI): domain Bacteria; kingdom Bacillati; phylum Actinomycetota; class Actinomycetes; order Micrococcales; family Microbacteriaceae; genus Pseudoclavibacter; species Pseudoclavibacter sp. CFCC 14310. The sequence goes on from NZ_WBKC01000001.1 coordinate 47,914, forward strand.
TGACCGATTCCGGAGCGTTCTCCGACCCGTCAACCACGACTGAACGACCCAACAGTGCTGCACACGCGTCGCACTGTCTCAGGTTGAGACAGCAACCGCAAAAAGACGCCTCGAAGGCCGCCCGGCGACTGCCAGCATGAGATCACCGGGTGGCGATCCCGCCCAGTGTCGCATCACCGCGACACGAAATGATCTCAAGGAGGAAGTCATGAAGGGTCTTGTCTACGGCGGTCCTGGCGTTCGCGAGTGGAAGGACGTGCCGGATCCGGTCATCGAGAAGCCGACCGATGTGCTTGTCAAGATGGAGGCGACGACGATCTGCGGCAGCGATCTGCATGTGCTCAAGGGCGATGTTCCCGAGACTCCCGTCGGCACCGTGCTGGGGCACGAAGGCGTCGGTGTCGTCACCGAGGTCGGTGATGCTGTGAGCTCGATCAAGGTGGGCGATCGCCTGCTGCTGAGCTGCATGACGACCTGCGGCCACTGCGCCAACTGCCGCAAAGGTCTGCTCAGCCACTGCCTCGGCGACGAGGGTGCCGTCGGCGATGCGTGGGCTTTCGGCCACTACATCAACGGAACCCAGGCCGAGTACGTGCGCGTGCCCTATGCCGAGACGTCGTCGTACAGAATTCCCGCGGGCGTCAGCGACCGCGCGGCCATTCTGCTGAGCGACATACTGCCGACCGGTTTCGAGATCGGGGTGCAGAACGGCCAGGTCAAGCCAGGCGACACCGTCGCGATCATCGGTGCAGGCCCCGTGGGGCTCGCGGCTGTCGCCACGGCGGGTCTGCAGGGCGCAGCGAAGATCATCTCGGTCGACCTCGATGACAACCGACTGGCGCGGGCGAAGGAGTTCGGCGCCACTGCGGGCGTGAACTCCGGCGCCGCCGACTGGAAGGAACAGCTGCTGGCCTTCACCGACGGCGAGGGCGTCGATGTCGCCATGGAGGCCGTGGGCATCCCTCCCACTCTGCAGATGGCGACCGAGATCGTGCGTCCGGGTGGTCACGTGGCGAACATCGGCGTGCACGGCAAGCCGGTCGAGATCGCGATGCAGAAGCTCTGGACGAAGAACATCGGCATCACGATGGGTCTGGTGAACACCACATCGCTCGAGATGCTGCTGAATCTCGTTGCCGCCGGCAAGCTCGATGTCGAGAACTTCGTCACGCACGAGTTCTCATTCGACGAGTTCGAGAAAGCCTACGACGTCTTCGCCAACGCGGCAGAGACCAAGGCGCTCAAGGTGCTCATTCGCTGACCCGACCCGAGAATCGTCGAGACGGTGCAGCGGCGTGCGCAGGCGGCTCTGCTGTCAGCCGCAGAGCCGCTGCGCCGTCACACTGCACCGTCACGCGGTGCCGCCGCGCTAGGCCTGGTGCTGGTCGAGAAAGCGCTTCGGCACCTCGGGCTCGCCGAGACCGAGCATCAGCCGGTTCGCCCAGTTGAAGAACGCAGCGCCGTTGATGATGTCGATCACCTGCAGATCGTCGAGACCGGCCGTGCGCAGCACGTCAACATCGGCCTCGCCGAACTCGAGCGGGCTTAGCGTGAGCACCGCCGAGGCGCGCTCGATGGCGTTCCAGAGGTCGTCACCCAGGTCAGTGGCAGCTCCCCCGTTCAGCGCACCGGGGCCCACGCCTCGATCGAGCAGACGCTGCACGTCGGCCTGGCGCGAAGCCCCGGCGGCCTCCGACTCGTGACTGGCCCGCGCCGAATGCACCGAAGCGCAGTAGACACAGCCGTTCACTCGCGAGGTCACCGTCGCCGAGAGCTCGCGCTCGGCCCGGCCGATGCCGTCGTCGACGTTGAAGAAGATGTCCATGTCGGTCAGCGTGCGCGCCTCGAGGGCATCGGGGTCACGCACCAAGAGCCGGAAGTACGGGTTCTTCGCGCGCAGATCCTCCACCAGCGCCTCGCGGTGCCGATCAGTGAGCTCGTCTTCGGCGAGCGGCTCAAGCCACGGCACCCAGCCCAGCGAATGCTGCACGAAGTGCGTCGGCCGAGCGAGCTCCGGATAGATGCGCACCGGCGTGCCGACCGTGCCCAGCGTGTCAGCCGGCAGCGATGCGGGCTCACCCGTGGCATCCGCCGCTGCTGCGTGCGCCTCGTCGGCGAGCGCGATCACGTCTGCGTTCTCGTCGGTCGCAACCGACCCCGGCGGCGCCGCGTCGGGCGCGATGGCGGATGCCGGAGCCGGAGCCGTACCGGCCAGCGCCCGCAGCCCCCATGCGCTGCGCAGCTGGAACGCGAGAAAGGCGATGAGCTGCTCCAGACTGACCAGGTCGGTGGTCGACCATCCGGCCTCGCTGAGCGGCACAAGCATCTCGGGGCGTGAGTCGCGCGGGTGCAGCACCAGAATCTGCGCGAGCTGGAAGGCCGTCGACAGTCGTGCACCGAGGGCGTCGCGCTGCTCGTCGGTCAGACGCAGGTCGGGGCCGGGACGATTCTCGTTCGCCAGCTGCGGCTCGCGATAGATGCCGAACGGCCCCTGCACCCGATTGTTCGTCACGACCTCGTCGATGATGCCCGCCAGCCGCTTGACTGCGGTCTCGTCGTCGATCGCGTCAGAGAGCAGGTCGCGATAGAAGCTGCTGGCCTCGTCGAAGCCGTGCAGACCGGCCACCAGAGTCGCTACCGCATAGCGCTCGTCGTAGCCGAACGTGCCGGGCTGCTCGGGCTCGAGCAGGGCGGCGAAGCTGCGCTGAGCGTTCTCGCGCGCCTGCTGCCGATGGCTGCGCAGCTCGTCGAGAGCGCTGCCGGGCGTGATGCCGGCCAGCTGGTCGATGATGTCGACGTTCGGTTCAGTCATGATCGTTCCTTGTCTCGGGGATGCTGCGGTGCCGGTGCGGCGAAGTCGTGCGCTGGTCTGGGCTGGGCTGGTGCCCGGCTGATGCCGGGTCGTGCTGTGCCGTGGCTCACTCGGGCAGGGTCACAGCGGTCACGCAGCCATGCTCACTCGAGTGTTTCACGTGAAACACTCTTCGTGAAGGGCAGGCGACGTCCCGGGATCGCCGCGATGAGCTGCTGGGTGTACTCGGTCTCGGGATGCGCGAAGATGCGCTCCGTGGTGCCGGCCTCGACCTGCCGGCCATGGCTGAGCACGCTCACCGTGTCGGAGATCTGCTGCACGACGGCGAGGTCGTGCGAGATGAAGACATAGGTCAGAGCAAGCTCCTGCTGCAGCTTCGAGAGCAGCCGCAGGATCTGCGCCTGCACAGTGACGTCGAGCGCTGAGACCGCCTCATCGAGCACGATCAGCCGCGGCTGCAGCACCAGGGCACGCGCGATGGCCACGCGCTGCAGCTGGCCGCCGCTGAGCTCGCGCGGGCGGCGTTCGAGGGCGTCCTGAGGCAGCGCCACCAGATCGAGCTGCTCGGCGGCGCTGCGCCGACGCGACGCTTTGTCGCCGATGCCGAAGTTGGCCAACGGCTCGGCGATGATGTCGCCGATCGTCTGCTTCGGGTCGAGCGAGCTGTACGGGTTCTGATAGACGAGCTGAATGTCTCGGCGCAGCTGTCGGCGCGCCTTGCGGTCCAGCCCGAGAATGTCAGATCCATCGAAGAGGATGCTGCCCGAGGTCGGCGCGTTGAAGCCGGCGATGCTGCGGCCCGTCGTGGTCTTGCCCGAGCCGGACTCCCCCACAAGCGCATGCGTGGTGCCCGCCCGCACGGCGAACGACACGTCGTCGACCGCGACGAAGGGCTCCTTGCCACGCCCGCCACCGAACTCCTGACGCAGGTGTTCGACGCGCAGCAACGGAGCATCCGCCGCCGCGGTCGCCGAGGAATCGAGCGACGTCACAGCCGGACGCTTCCAGTGCACGGCCTCGGTGATGTGCGCGAACGAGGGCGCGTCATCGAGCAGCTGTCGGGTGTAGGCGTGCTGAGGGTTCGAGAGCACCTGCACCGCCGAACCGTGCTCGCGCACCTCGCCGTGCTGCATGACCACGACCTGGTCGGCACGATCACCGGCGACGGCGAGATCATGGGTGATGAAGAGGATGCCGGTGCCGTCCTGCGAACGCAGTTCGTCGAGCAGATCGAGGATGCGCTGCTGCACGGTCACGTCGAGCGCACTGGTGGGCTCGTCGGCGATGATCAGACGTGGCTGCAGCGCGATGGCCGCGGCGATGAGCACACGCTGCTTCATGCCGCCGCTGAGCTCGTGCGGGTATTGCCTCGCGCGCAGATCGGGCTGGTCGATGCCGACGCGCTCGAGCAGCTCGAACACGCGCCGGTTTCGGGCGTCGCGATCCTTCCAGCGGTGGATGCGCAGGGCCTCTGACACCGTCTCGCCGATGCGCTTGACGGGGTTGAGCGAGTTGTTCGGATCCTGCGGAATCAGGCCGATCTGACGCCCGCGCACCGCACGCCATTCGCGCGGCCCGAGGTCGGAGAGCACCGACGACGTCGCACGCACCGCGGCACCGTCTTCGGGTCTGTCCATGCTCACCTGATCGCCCACGCGCAGGTCGGGGCCCAGAGTGATGGTGCCGCGCACCAGTTCGGCGTTCGTCGGCAGCAGCCCCATCACGGCCTGCGCCGTGGTCGACTTGCCCGAGCCGGACTCGCCGACGACGGCAGTCACCTCGCCGGCGCGCACGCTGAGGTCGATGCCGTGCAGGGCGTCGATGTGCCCGCTGCGAGTGCGGTAGCGCACCGCGAGATCAGAGATGTTCAGCAGGTCGCTCATTGATCCGCTCCCTTCTGAATGGCCTGGCTCAGTCGGTTGGTGGCCAACACGACCAGCAGCACGACGATGCCCGGCAGCACGGTGAGCCACCAGGCGGTGGCCACGTAGTTGCGCCCTTCGGCGATCAGCAGCCCCCACTCAGGCGTGGGCGGCGGAGCGCCGTAGCCCAGAAAGCCCAGAGTCGAGATCTGCAGAATCGCGCTGCCGAACTGCAGCGCCGCGAGAGCCAGCACCGGGGCCAGCGAGTTGGGCAGAATGTGCCTGAGCAGCACGGTGCCGAAGGTGCCGCCGCTGCCGTAGGCCGCCTCGACGTACTCGCTCGCACGCACCTGCATCACCCGCGAGCGCGCCAGCCGTGCGAACGTGGCCACCGAGGTGACGCCCACCGCGATGGCGGCGTTGGTCGTGCCGAAGCCCAGCAGAATGATCACACTGAGCGACAGCAGCAGACCCGGAATCGACAGCAGCACGTCGACGATGCGCATGAGCACCGCATCCAGCGCCCCGCCGCGGGCACCCGCGAACAGACCGATCAGGCTGCCGACGACGAGGCCGACCAACACGGCGATCAGCGCGCCGCTGAGCGACTGCACCGCACCGTGCACGACGCGCGTGTAGAGATCGCGGCCAGTCTGATCGGTGCCGAACCAGTGCTGTGCGCTGGGGGCCTGCAGTGAGACTCCGGATGCCACAGTCGGGTCACCGGGGGCGAAGAGACCGGGCATGATGGCCCAGAGCACCGCGATGAACAGCACCAGCAGCGAGAGCAGCACTGTGGGTGTGCGCCAGATGCGTTTCATGACCGCACCTCCTTGCGCAGACGGGCGTCGAAGACCGGATAGAGCAGGTCGACGATCAGGTTGATGATGACGAACACGGCAGCCGAGATGATGACGACGGCCATCAGCACCGGAGTGTCTCGGTTGGCGACCGCCTGAGCGGTGATCTGACCGATGCCGGCACGACCGAAGACGGTCTCGGTCACGACTGCGCCACCGACCAGCTCGCCGAAGAGCAGACCGGCGATGGTCATGGTCGGCAGCAGCGCGTTCTTGGCCACGTTGCGCCAGAGCACCCAGCTGGTGCTCGCACCGCGAGCGCGCACCACGGTGACGAAGGGCTGCACCCTGACCTCGTCGATGCTGCGAATCAGCACCTGTGCGAGCGGGGCGGCGATCGGAATCGACAGGGTGAGCACCGGCATCACCAGCGACTGCGGGCCGCTGGCGCCGATCAGCGGAATCAGCTTGAGCTGGAACGAGAGCACCTGGATGAGGATGATGCCGATCCAGAACACCGGCACCGAGACGAACAGCGGCGGCAGTGTGCGAAAGATGCGGCGCAGCCAGGCGAACGCTCCGAACGTCGAGGTGAAGGCGATCGTCACGGCCAGCAGCACGGCGAGCGCGAAGCCCAGCAGTGCGAGCAGCAGTGTCGAGGGCAGGGCCTCTGAGAGCATCGTCGTCACCGCAGACCCGGTCTGTACCGAGTAGCCGAGCTGACCGGTCAGAAACCCGCCGAGCGAGATCAGATAGCGCAGCCAGACGGGCTGATCGGCACCGTACGAGCCGCGGATGTCAGCCAGTTGTTCGGGCGAGAGCCCGAGTTCGGGGCTGGCGTAGCGGGCCATCACGGCATCGCCGGGCAGAGCCGAGAGCAGCACGAAGGCCACGGTGTATGCGACCAGCAGCACCAGCAGCGCCTGCCCGGCGCGACGCAGAATGTAACTCATATGAGGCGATTCACCACTTCGTCCATGTTCGGCTCTACTTGTTCAGCCAGGTGCTGTAGAAGTCCGGACGGCCCACGGCCTCGGTCTTGAAGCCCTGCACGTACGACTGCAGGCCGAAGACCTGCGGCTCTTCGAAGATCGGCAGCACGTAGGCCTGCTCGCTGAGGTAGTCCTGCACCGCCTGGCTGGCGGCCTGACGTTCGGGAGCGGTGGGCTTCGACGCGACGTCCTGCAGCAGCTGCTCAAGGTGCGCGTCGCCATAGCTGCCGTCGCTCTTGTTCAGGTTCAGCAGCGTGTTGCGGTTCTCGCCGGCGAACTGGCTCTTGATCACGTCGTAGTCGGCGCGGCCGACCATCGAGTGGTACACCTGCACGGTGTCCTGATCGAGCGACGCAGCGGTCTGCGCAGCGTAGTCGCCCTGGTACAGGTTGACCTCGATGCCGATCTGCTTGAGCTGCTCCTGAATCTTGGTCACGACCTCTTTCGAGCGCGGCTGCGGCACGGCCTCGTTGAAGGTCAGCGACAGGCGCTGACCGTCTTTGGTGCGGATGCCGTCGGCCCCCGGCGTCCAGCCTGCCTCATCGAGCAGCTGCTTCGCTTTGTCCTGGTCGTACACGTAGTGCGACGACTGGTCTTTGTAGCCGGCGGCGTTCTTGGCCAGAGACGAGGTCGCCAGCGGGTAGGAGTCGGTGAACAGCGAGTCGATGATGTTCTGGCGATCGACGCCGGCGATGATCGCCTGGCGCACACGAATGTCGCTCAGACGCGAGTCGCGGAAACGGAAGTTCAGACCGTTGTTGACCCCGTTCGTGGCGGCGGCCACAAGCTGCAGGCCGGCACCGGTGACCTGTGCCTCGTCGGGTGCGGCGATCTGCCGGGCGACGTCGGCCTGGCCGGCGACGAGTGAGCCGATGCGCACGCTGTCTTCGCCCGCGAGCACGAAGTTGATCTGGTCGAGGTACGCACGACCCTGATGCGACGCCGAGGGCGGGGCCCAGTTGTAGTCGTCTCGGGCCTTCAGCGTGAGCTGCGTGCCCACCTGCTCGTCAGAGACCACGAACGGGCCCGAGCCGATCACGCCGGTGGCGTGGCCGGGGCCGAAGTCCTCGCTGCCCTTATCGAGCGTGGCGTTGGCGAGCAGCCCCGCGTTCAGCGTCGACGTGGCCTGCTCGAAGCCCGGTGCAGGCGCCTTGAAGTGGAACTTCACGGTGTGCGCATCGACGACCTCGCCGTGGTCGTAGTTGTTGATCTGCTCCGAGGCGGTGAGTTTGCGCCCCTTGTCGCCCTTGCCGAAGAGATCGAAGTTCTTGACCACGTTGGCGGCGTCGAGCGGCGTTCCGTCCGAGTAGGTGACGCCGTCTCGCAAGGTGAAGGTGTACTCGGTCGCGTCGGCGTTGACCTGCGGCAGCGAGGTCGCGATCCACGGCTTCAGCTCCAGGGTCTGCGGATCCTGGTACAGCAGACGGTCGGTGATGTTGTTCACGATTCCGCCGTTCGGGTACAGCCCCGCAGCAGGCGGATACAGCCCGTTGAACGTCTGCGCCTCGAGATAGGTGAGCGTTCCACCCGTCTTGGGGTCGCCGACCGGCTGCGACGAGCCGGAGCCGCTGGAGCATCCTGCCAACAGGGCGACAGATGAGGCGACTGCAGCTGATGCGAGCAGCGCGCGACGCAGGCGAGAGGTGCGCATGGTGACTCCTTCGGGTTCTGGGAACTGGCTTAGTTCACCCGACAACGTTCGATCGCGCCACCTTTCGCGTCACAAACTGAAACAGTGCGACACTGGGTTTCGACGCGTACGTAAGGTTCTTCAGTGCACACCACGAATTCCCTCCTCTCTTCACGCGCGGCCGACACTCGCCCGGCTGCGGCCACTCGGGCATCCATCGCCGTCGTCGGCGTCGGCCCTCGCGGCGTCTCGCTGATCGAGCGCCTGGGTGCCGCCATCGGCGTCGCGCAGAGCGCACACCCGGCACAGACCCCCGCGCCCATCGATCTGCACCTCGTCGACGATCAGCAGCTGGGCGCCGGTCGCATCTGGCGCACCGATCAGACGCGCACGCTGTGCATGAACACGCTCGCAGGCGCCGTGACGCTCTTCACCGAGCCCGGCGCGACCGTCGAGGGGCCGGTTCGCGAGGGGCCCACGATGTACGAGTGGGTGCTGCTCGCGCTCGACGCCGCACGCCGTGCGGGCATCGCGGCGACCGGGGACGCCACCTCGGCCGACCCCTTCGTCTCGGCGGATGCTGCGGCCGGGTTCGCCGCGCACGAACACGATGCGAGCGACACGGGTACGGCGCACGCATCGCATCCCACACATGCGCTGCACAGTGAGCAGCTCGCACAGATTTCTGAAGCGCATCGACGCGTCTGGGTGGAGCATCCTGCCGATCTGACCGCGCTGTCGCCGGTGCTCGACGAGATGGCCCGCACACGCCCCGAGTCGAACCCGACGCGTGCGCTCTATGGCGAGTACATCCGCTGGTGCCTGAACGTCGCCCTCGCCTGGCTGCCCGACAACGTACAGGTGCACCGCCACCATGCTCGCGTCGTCGGTCTCGCCGCTGCAGGGGCCGAAGCGGCCGGCATCGGTGAAATCGCCGGCGATGACGCCGACATCCTCACGCTCAGCGACGGCGAGCGCATCCGCGCCACGGCGACCGTGATCTCGGGCGGCTGGCTGCGCAACGCGCCCACCGTCGAGGAAGAGGCCCTGCGCCTGGCGACACACCGGCACCCGGAGCTGGTCTGGATCGCCCCGGACAACCCGATCGACCAGCCGCTCGAGAACGTGCCCGGCGGCGAGACCGCCCTCGTGCGCGGCACGGGCATGGGGTTCTTCGACGCGATGGCGCTGCTCACAATCGAGCGGGGCGGGCGGTTCGAGGTGACCCCCGAGACACGGTCGGGGCTCACCTACGTGGCCGGCGGCCGCGAGCCGAAGCTGCTCGTCTCGTCGACGCGCGGGTATCCGTTCCTGCCGAAGTCGGAGTACCACTCGCTGCCGCCGAAGGCCGACCTGCATCGGCTCGGCGCGGTCGTCCGTCGGCTCGAGAACGAGGCCGCGGCCGAGGCCCAGACCGACCGTCTCGTCGGCAGCATCGACTTCGACGCCGAGGTGTGGCCCGCGATCGTGCGCGACGCCTATGAGGCGCACGCCCGCACGCTGACGCGGGTGCGTCCGCAGGCTCTGCTCGTCGACCTCACCGAGATCGTCCACCTGATCGACACCACCCCGGCCGAGTTCGCCGCGCTCGACGCTGCGCTGGCGCCGGTGATTCCGCACGAAGACGACCGGTTCCATCCGGATCGCCTGATCACTCCCCTGGCGGGCATCGACACTGCACCACAGACCGAGGCGTCCTCCGCCGACGGGCGCGATGTCGCATCCGCCGTCGGAGCGCTCACGCAGCTGATCGGCAACCGCCTCGTCGGCGACCTGCACGAGGCCGAACTCGGCTTGGACAGCCCGATCAAGGCGGGCCTCTGGGCGTTCAGCGCCGCACGCAAGCCCTCGTCGGTGCTCGGTCGCGGCGGCCGCTTCACTTGGGAGTCGCGCTGCGGCCGCTACCACGATCTGATGAGCTTCGGCGGCATGATCGGTTCTGGGCCGCCCGCGTTCCGCAGTCGGCAGCTGCTCGCGCTGATCGACGCCGGTCTGGTGCACTTCGTCGGGGCGCACCCCACGCTGACGATCGACGAAGGCGGCGACTCGGAGGGTCCCGCGTTCGAGCTGCGCTCGCCCACCACTGGTGGCGGGCCTCTGCGCGCCCGCACCCTGATAGATGCGTGGATGCACTCCCCCGACGTGCGCATCTCGGCAGACCCGCTGCTCTCGAGCCTGCGTGCGGATGCTCGCGTGCGCCCGCACGAGCTGCGCCGCGCCGACGGCACTCGCCTTGAGGGCATCGCCCCCGATATCGATGTGGCGACGGGCTTGGTCGTGCATGCCGACGGCGAACTTGATGCACGGGTGCACGTGGCGGGCATCCCGCTCAACGAGCTACTCGGCGACGCGGTGATCAGCCCGATGCCCGGCACCGATCCGACGATGCTGCGCGAGACCGATCGCGTGGCTCGCAGTCTGGTGGCGCACGGGCTGTAGGGGTGCGGGGGCTGCGGGTCGGGGCTACCTAGGGAAGTTCTGCCGCATCCTGAGAAGCGCACTCAGAAGAGCTCGGCGAATCCTGCCTCGCCTGTCGAGGTGACGGTCACACTGCGGGGAATCCCGTTGCGTGCGATCCAACCCAGCTCGAAGAGTCGATCGGTGACCGCTGCTCCAAGTGAACCCGCGAGGTGATGAGCCTGCTCGGTCCAGTCCACGCAGTAGCGCAGGGGTCGCGAGGTCGAGAGACAGCAGTGTGCGACACCCCAGGCGGCAAGCGCCTGCGCACCGGCAGAAGTGAGCCGATAGCAGTCGCTCGTTCCCGACGATGAGAGCCGATCCCCGGTCTGCTCGGGATGATGCAGTCCATCACCACCGACGACCCAGCCTGCGGAGATGAGGTGTTGGAACAGCTCGACGCCCGCCTGACCAGCCAGATGCCGGTAGCAGGTGCGCCCGGCGCGTAGGGCGTGTGCCTGGGTGTCTTGACGCAGCGACGTAATGGGGGCACGCGGTGCGATTCGAGCAAGCGCTTCGATCACGCCTTCGATTTCGGTGGTCGCGAGACGGTAGTAGCGGTACCGACCCTGCTTCGACACGGTCACCAAGCCATGATTGAGCAGAATCGTCAAGTGGCTGCTGATTGTCGATGCAGACACACCGGCTTCTGCTGCCAAGCGGCCTGCAGGAAGTGCTCGCCCGTCGGCAAGCGCCATCAGCACCCGTGCCCGTCGTGGGTCGGCGAAAGCCACCGCGACTGCAGCGATGTCAGGCTCGCCCAGCGCTGAATCGATTCGTTCCATGCCTTGATCGTAGGCGGCGAATACTTCGACGACGGCTGAAACATCCCAGCCCGAGAATCAAGACCATGACGATGAATCTTCCACGCTGGTCCCTGTCGCTCGCACTGTGCAGCGGATACTTTCTGGTTCTGCTTGACGTCACCCTGATCAATGTTGCCCTGCCTCAGATTGGCATCGATCTGGACGCAGACACCGGTGGGCTTGCATGGGTGGTCGATGCCTACTCTGTGCCGTTGGCCGCGCTGCTGCTCGTGTCGGGCCTGCTTGGAGAACATATCGGCCACCGCACAGTCGTGCTGATCGGCATGCTCATCTTCGCATCTGCCTCTGCCGCATGCGGCTTGGCGCCGACGATCATCGCTCTCGTCGGGGCTCGCATGATTCAAGGCGTCGGGGCGGCGCTCATGTTGCCCGGGACTTTGGCCCTGCTCGTCGAGGTTAGTTCTGACGAGAGCACCCGCACCCGTCTGGTCGGGGTTTGGGCGGCCGTCGGAGGGGCGGCGCTTCCTGCCGGACCCCTGCTGGGTGGAATTCTGGTGCAATGGGCTGGGTGGCGGTCAGTCTTCTGGCTGTCAGTGCCGGTCATCGCTCTCGCGCTGATACCCGTGCTTGCCCTGCAGACGCCCGCCCGTCCGCAGCGGTCCGGCAGGTCGCGTCAATCACCCCCGCAACCACGTCAGACAGATGCGGTTCGGCTCGGCCTCGCCTCATTCGTTGCCGGGCTGATGAACCTGTGCGCTCTGGGCGGGCTGTTTCTGCTCACGCAGAACCTGCAGATTGTGCACCACCTCGACGCGCTGGCAGCAGGTTTGATGCTGCTGCCAGCGATGCTGCCGCTGCCTCTGCTCGGTGCACCGGCAGCCTGGCTCGCCACTCACATCGGCACCTGGCGTACAAGTGCGATCGGTGCACTCATCGCTGCGGTCGGCATGGCAGGGATCTCGTGGTGTCTGAGCGCGAACGCATCCAACCATGTCGGGTTGGCACTATTTCTCGCGCTGTGGGGTGCCGGTTTAGGCGTGCTCACCCCGGCTATCGTCGCCTCGGCGCTGAAGGCCACACCCGCTGCGCCAGGCCTGGCCTCTGGTGCGAGCAACACCGCCCGCCAGGCTGGAGGCGCACTCGGGATCGCCCTATTCGCAGCCGTGGCAGGCTCAGCTAGCTCGCCAGAGTTCACGGATCGTTCAGCCGCGGTGTTCATCGCTGCCACGAGTGCATTGGTGTTGGCCAGCGCCATCTGCCTCACGACCAGTCGCACGACTGCTCAGAAGTCTAGGACCTGACTAGCTGCTCACGTGCCTGCCGAACTCGGCTGATCTCAAGCCACTCCTGCAGATCAGGCGTCGAAGGCGTCGGAGATGCGATCACCGAGCTCGATGCGCGGGCGCACGTCGACATTGGTGATCTGAGTAGATGGCCCGGCATCGACGACGAAACGCACAGCACGAGCGATCTCTGCCGGATCGATGATCTCGTAGGCCGGCTTCGGCGCTTTCTCTGCTGCACGGGTCTCAGCACCCGCACTACCTGTGCCACCACGATTCATCTCGTGCAGCATCGGCGTATCGGTCGGGCCCGGGCTCACCGTGGTCACACGCACCCCGGCGTTGGCCTCTTCTTTGCGCAGCGAGTCGACGACGCCGAAGAGCGCGTGCTTCGACATGGCATAGACGGCATTGCCCGGCTGCGGATTCGACCCTGCCCCCGAGTTGATGAACACCGCGATACCGTGACTCGCCCTGAGCTTCGGCAGCAGTGCCGCAGTGAGCGCCGCCGGTGCGCCGACGTTCAGAGAGAAGTGCCGCTGCCACTCTGCGGCCGGCGCGTCAGCCACCGAGTTGCGGCGCGCGATGGCTGCGGCGTGCACCACGACATCCACCCGATCGACGACGGTCGCCAGCTCAGCGATCGCGTCGCGTTCGCCTCTCATGCTGTCGGTGACGCTGCCGCTGCCGTTCGCCTCGGCGCTGGCCACGTCATCGGCTCGGTCTGATGTGCTGCTGGACTCTCTACCAGCCGCGCCGTCTGCGACATCACGCATCTCGGCTGCGACTCGCGCGTCGAAGACGGCGGCGAGGTCGGCGGCGAACGGCTCGGCCCCGTGCTCGTGGGCAAGCTGCCGCAGGATGCTCTGGTCGCGCCCGACCGCGATCACACGATGGTCGCGGGCCAAGTCAGCGACGATGAGCCGCCCCATGCCTCCGGTGGCTCCGGTGACGATCGCGACCGGGAGGTCAACGTGGGTGCTGTCTGCTGCAGTCTCTGCCATCTCTGCGGCCTTTCTCGTCACGCCCGTCTCGCCTGCCCCCACGACATCTCGATGCTCGGTGCTGGGCGTCATCAGCGACCTGTCGGCTCACCGGTGCCGCCCGCACTCGAGCCACCGCCCGAGTTGCCGTCACGGCGTGCGCTGCCACGCTGAGCACCGCGCTCCGCCCCAGACTGATCGTCGCGATGGGTGCCTCGCTGGGCGGCCGCACGATTGCGGGCCTCGTCCAGGCTCTGCGCGACGCGCTGCTCTGTCTGCCCCTCGCGCACGGCATCCTGCGTCAGCAGTGCGGTGCGAATCTCGTCGCCAAGCTGCGAGACTCCGCCGGGGGTGCCGGGCAGCAGCACGGTCGTCGCGCCGTTGCGGCCGAGTGTGGTCAGCGTGTCGAAGTACTGCGTCAGCAGAATCAGGTTGATGACGTCAGACTCTTCGATGCCCTCATGTCGCAGCTCGGCGATCGACGCATGCAGACCGTCGATGATCGCCTTGCGCTGATTCGCGATGCCCTCGCCCTGCAGCTGCTTCGCTTCGGCCTCGGCTCGCGCCTCGGTGACCACGCGGATGCGATCGGCCTCGGCGAGATCCTGCGCGGCGACGCGTTCGCGCTGAGCGGCGTTGATGCGGTTCATTGCCGACTTCACGCTGGCGTCGGGATTGATGTCGGTGACCAGCGTCTTGATGATCTGGTAGCCGAACTCCCCCATTTCGCCGGCGAGCGCCGCGCCCACGGTCTGCGCGATGTCGTCTTTGCGCTCGAACGCCTCGTCGAGCTGCAGGTTCGGCACAGTGGCCCGCACCGCGTCGAAGACGTAGCTCTTGATCTGAGCCTCGGGATCATCGAGGCGGTACCACGCGTCGGCGACCCGCTGAGGCAGCACCGCGTACTGCACCGACACCAGCACGAGCACGAACACGTTGTCTTTGGTCTTGGTCTCGACCTGCAGGTCGAGCTGCTGCACACGCAGCGAGACCACGCCTGCCTTCTTCTCGATGAGTGGGATCTTGACGTTCAGACCCGGTTGTGCGATTCGCACGAAACGGCCAAAGCGTTCGATGATGGTGTTGGTCTGCGTCTGCACGGTGAAGAACGTGCCAAAGGCGAGCAGAATCAGGATGACGATGACGACGGCGAGAACGATGATTCCCATGGGATCACTTGCCCTTCAGGCTTCGGTGATGACTGGCCTCGCGCGCCGAGACGCTGCGGACCGCGGTTGCGCACATTGTACCGAAGCCCTCCGACAGCGTGTTGGCGCGCTGTTCCGATCACAGATGGTGCACGCCACTCCGACCTTCTGTCCTTTCGTTGCTCAGCTGCCTGCACGGCGACCGCACCCGCATCCGACGCACGAATTCACCACTCACCCAGGCGTGACGTTTCACGTGAAACATTCGCCGGCAAGTCGTCACCGATGATGGGGATGTCATGGACACGGATGCGGAACTATCGCGACCGCTGGGGGTCGCCTCAGAGGCTCTCAGCTCCGGCATCAGACCTGCAGCGGGAGGTAGAGTTCGTCGCCTAGGGGATCTCAGTGGCTGTGGCGGCAGAGGCGGCTCCGCGCAGACCGGTCACAGAGCTAAAGTGATCCCATGAGTTCCGAGACATCCGCATCCACATCTCCCATCACCTTCTTCGGTGCCGCCTGGTGCGGTGACTGCAGACGGGCCAAGGCCTTGCTCGATGACCTCCACGTGACCTACGACTATGTCGACCTCGTCGCAACTCCGGAGCGAGCCGAAGACGCGAAACGCATCAGTGGCCGCACCAACATCCCCGTCATCGCCTTCGCCGACGGCACCCACCAGGTCGAGCCGTCGAATGCCGAGCTCGAAGCCAAAGTGCGCGAACTCGGGGTCGTGCCCGAGTAAGGTCGTTGCGTCGCCACGGGGAGCTCCGTAGCTCAGTTGTAGGTCGCTGTCTCCTCACCTTTCGTGGGCGAGTATGACACGATCCACAGATGCGGAAAACCGCTCCGTCGCAATGCCAGGTGGGGCGATACTGTTGTCTTCATGACTGTCTCGGTGATCATCCGCACACATAACCGTCCCTGGTTCCTCCGCAGGGCACTTTCAGACATTGCGGCGCAGACGACTCCCCCCGACGAAGTGATCGTCGTGAATGACGGTGGTGAGAGCGCCGCCGTCGAGACCTCAACAGCCGAGTCCCCTCTGCAGATCCGCGTCATCACCAACGAGACCAAGCTCGGGCGCGCCGCCGCAGCCAATGTCGGAATACGCGCGGCGAGCAGCGACCTCATCACCATGCACGACGACGACGACACCTGGGCACCGACGTTCTTGGAAAAAACCACGACTTGGCTCGCCAAGAACCCGGAGTCTCCCGCGGTAGTCACCAAGATCGACATTATTGAGGAGTCTGTAACCGATGCCGGCGTGGTGACAGTCACTAGGCAGTACGCCTTCCAGCCACAGCTGCACGAAGTTACTCTCTTCGACCTCCTGCACACGAACCGCTTCACGCCGATCGGGTTCGTGTATCGCAAGGAGCTACACGATGAGCTCGGAGCTTTTGATACGTCCCTGCCAGTCGTCGAAGACTGGGACTGGCACATGCGTATCGCCGCGCGAGGGCCTATACCTGTCATCCAGACAGACTCAGCTCTCGCATTCTGGCGCCAAAGGCCGACCAGCACGGGCTCTGCAGGCAATAGTGTCGTTGTCGAGGCAGACGACCACGGCCGTTATGATCTCCTCCGCCGCGATGAGGCCCTGCGGAACGATCCGTCCGGAATCGGTGGGCTCCTCTACGTCACTCGATACCTCGATGATCGATTCCGTGAAACGCATGAGCACCTGGACCGGGCGCAAGGCGAAGTCCGCGAACTTCACGCACGGGTCGAACACCTCGAGAAAGCCATTCGAGACACGAGCGTGATCGAGTTCGCTCGGCACAAGTGGGAGAGGCTGCGTCGCCGCCACTGATCACACAGACGCCACCGACAGCCAAGTGAGTCAAGATCGAGCGTGCCGTCTCCAGTAGAGCCACCCCGCCCCTACAAACTCAGGCATCGCATGCGCTCAGGTAGCGGCAGTGTGCTGGCACTGAGGATACCTAATCGGCATCATGAGCTTTCCCGGCGACACCTGCGTAGACACCACTCGGCTCATGCGGCGAGCTCCAGACGAGCATATCGTCGCGCCAGTAGACGCAGGGCTCACCCCCGCGCATGCGGGGAACTCTGATACTTCGAACTTTCAGCTTGCGCAGATCGGGATCGCGTCGAATGCCGAGCTCGAAGCCAAAGTGCGCGAACTCGGGGTCGTGCCCGAGTAGGCTCGACACATGACGAAGAAACCCGCCTCGCAGGCTGCCACATCCGCATCGAAAACACCTGCGTCGAAACGTGGCCGTGAGATCGCCGTCACCGTCGTCGGCGTCACACAGGTCGCTCTCGCGGCCATCGCCGCTGCCGATCTGTCGCATCGGCGCTCAGATGAGGTGCACGGGCCGAAGATGGTCTGGTCGCTCGCGTTGAACATCCCGTGGGCCGGCCCGCTCTCGTACTTCGCGCTCGGCCGCAAAGACCCCACGTCTCTGCCCCGATTCAAGTGATCAGTTCGCTCGGCTAGACCGCGCGTCACGAAACGACGACCCTGGTGTGCTCCCAGTGCGCCACAATAGACGCATGAGCACCGCTGCAACCGCCACTGCATCCAACGACGACGAATCTCGTCGACCCGTCGACGCCTCTCGCTCCGAGAGCAGAGCGCCTGCTGCTGACCCGGCCGGTGCCGGCGGCTCTGTGCGCGACACGACGCCCGGCACCATCGGCACCCCGCTCACCCCGCATGCGACCCGCGCGCTGCTGCTGGGCTCCGGCGAGCTCGGCAAAGAGGTGACCATTGAACTGCAGCGTCTCGGCATCGAGACGGTCGCTGTCGACCGATATGCGAACGCACCGGCGCATCAGGTCGCCCACCGCGCACACGTGATCGACATGCAGGATCCCGCAGCACTGCGCAGTGTGCTCGAGACCGAACGACCTGACCTGATCATTCCCGAGATCGAGGCCATCGCGACCAGCGTGCTCGCCGAGATCGAAGCCGAACAGCCGTGGCCGGTTCGGGTGGTGCCCACCGCTCGCGCGACCGTGCTCACCATGGATCGCGAGGGCATCCGCCGTCTCGCGGCCGAGACCTTGGGGCTGCCCACCAGCCCGTACCGCTTCGTCGATTCGGTCGACGAGCTGCGCGTGGCCGTCGGCGAGCTCGGTCTGCCTGCGGTCATCAAGCCCGTTATGTCGTCGTCGGGTCATGGCCAGTCGGTGCTGCGCACACTCGACGACGTCGACGCTGCGTGGGATGCCGCCCAGACCGGGTCTCGCGGCCACGCTGCCGAGGGGCATGCTGTGCGCTGCATCGTCGAGGGCTTCGTCGACTTCGACGACGAAATCACCCAGCTCACAGTGCGCCACACCGGTGGCACCACGTTCCTCGACCCCGTGCACCACCTGCAGGTCGACGGCGACTACGCCGAATCATGGCAAATGCCGCATTCCGACACCTCATCCATGCCATGTTCCATGCCTCGATCGGTGGGCGACACAATTCCCATGTCTCGATCGGCGAGCGCCGCAGAGCTGCTTCCCAGCTCAGAGGGGCACGCCGAGAACCGTCCCCGCTACCAGGAAGAGGCCGCCCTCAGCGAGGCGATCGTCACCAAGGCCCGCGACGTCGCTCGGCGCATCACCGACGCGCTCGGCGGCTGGGGTCTCTTCGGGGTCGAACTCTTCGTCAAGGGCGACGAGGTCATCTTCAGCGAAGTCTCTCCCCGACCGCACGACACCGGGCTCGTCACGCTCGTCAGCCAGGATCTCAGCGAGTTCGCCCTGCACGCCCGCGCCGTGCTCGGGCTCCCCGTGGCCGAGCCTGAGCGCTTCCCAGGCGCGGCGGCGAGCGTGCCCGTCAAGGTCGCCGGCAGCGGCGTGCCGGTGTTCAAACATGTGGATGCGGCACTCGCCGCCGCCCCGACCGCGCAGCTGCGTCTCTTCGGCAAGCCTCGAGTCGACGGCGAGCGCCGTGTGGCGGTCGCTCTCGCCCGCGGAGCGAACGTCGATGAAGCCCGAGCACGCGCCCATGCGATCGCGAACGCCCTGCAAGTCGATCTCATCTGACCGACGGGCATAGCCGAACAGCGCCCACCGATTCGGCCAGAGAGCTGGGTACTCAGCATGGCCTCGTTGCCCGAAACGGCACGAGTGCGTATGCCCGAACCCCCGCCCGAGTGACCGCAGAGAGACCCGGACGAGAATGTTTCACGTGAAACATTCGCGAGCACGTGTGAGCACGTCAAGACGTTTCACGTGAAACGTCTGCAGCGCGTGTGGACTAGAATCGCGCTCCATGACCACACCTACACTCGAACGCAACCTACAGAACAGGCACCTGCAGCTCATCGCCATCGGCGGAGCCATCGGCACAGGCCTGTTCATGGGCAGCGGAAAGACCATCTCGCTGGCCGGCCCCAGCATCCTGCTCGTCTACGCGATCATCGGAACAATGCTGTTCTTCGTGATGCGCGCACTCGGCGAGCTGCTGCTCTCGAATCTGAACTATCGGTCGTTCGCCGATTTCGCCGGCGACCTGCTCGGGCCATGGGCGACGTTCTTCACCGGCTGGACATACTGGCTGTGCTGGGTCGTCACCGGCGTCGCCGACGTCATCGCGATCACCGGCTACACACGCTTCTGGTTTCCAGACATTCCGCTCTGGGTGCCCGCGATCCTGCTGATCGCCCTGCTGCTGGCTCTCAACCTGCCCACCGTGCGCAACTTCGGTGAGATCGAGTTCTGGTTCGCACTCATCAAGATCGTCGCCATCGCCGCACTCGTCATCGTGGGCATCATCATGCTCGTGACGCACTTTCAGACGCCGTCGGGCGACACCGCCTCGATCACGCACCTCTGGGATGAGGGAGGCTTCTTCCCGACCGGTTTCTGGGGCTTTGTCGCCGGATTCCAGATCGCCGTCTTCGCCTTCGTGGGCATCGAGCTCGTCGGCACCGCGGCCGCCGAGACACAGAACCCCCAGACGACGCTGCCGAAGGCGATCAACTCGATTCCCTGGCGCATCGTGCTGTTCTACCTGGGCTCTCTCTTCGTGATTCTGACAGTGAACCCGTGGAACAAGATCGACCCGACACAGTCACCCTTCGTCAACATGTTCGCGATGGCCGGCATCGGCATCGCCGCACACGTCGTCAACCTGGTCGTGCTCACCTCGGCCGCATCGTCGGCGAACAGCGGCATCTACTCGACCTCGCGCATGGTCTACGGCCTCGCCACCCAAGGCCACGCACCCTTCTGGCTCAGCGCCCTGAGCAAGCGTCGCGTGCCGAAGAACGCGCTGTTCTTCTCATGCACCTTCCTGCTCGCAGGCATCGTGCTGCTCTACGCCGGCGACTCGGTCATCGGCGCGTTCACGGTGATCACGACCATCTCGTCGGTGCTCTTCATCTTCGTCTGGACGATCATCCTCTGCAGCTACCTCGCCTATCGACGCAAACGCCCCGAGCTGCATGAGAAGTCGACCTACAGGCTGCCCGGCGGCATCGTCAGCGTGATCGTCGTGTTCGTCTTCTTCGCGTTCCTGCTCTGGGCGCTGACACAGGAACAGGACACCCTGCAGGCACTCATCGTCACGCCCGTCTGGTTCATTCTGCTGGCGGTCGTCTACTTCTTCATGCGGCACCGCATCAGCACCAACAAGACCGACCTGGCCGAGGTGGGCGTCGACATCACACCTCGCACCGAGCCGGTGCCCGGCACGAACAACGACGTGCCCGCCGACCGACCGGACACATCGACGAAGCGCGACTGACGCATCCGTCGCCCGACGCGGCGAGGCCCGCACCACGGAGCGTGGCCGCACCACAGAGCATGACCACACCGCAGAGCGTGACCGCACCGCAGGCACCAGGAAAGTGACAGAATCGACGATATGACCAGCTATCAGCCCGAGCCCGGGCACGTCACGATGTTCACCACTCCCTGGTGCGGGTACTGCCGCAACCTCAAGGCGCAGATGCAGCGTGCCGAGGTGCCGTTCGAAGAGGTCGACATCGAGCAGCACCCCGACGCTGCCGAGATCGTCAGCAAAGTGAACGGCGGCGACCAGACCGTGCCGACGCTGCTCTTCGCAGACGGCAGCGCGGCGACGAACCCCTCGCTTGCGCTGGTGCGTGAGCGGCTGGGTGCCGCGTAGCGGTCTCGCTCTGCGGCGGATGCCGTGGTCGCGCCGCCTCGCGCGGTCAATTCGTGCTGCCCCAACGGGCGACGTAAGATCGTCAGTGGACCGCCTCGCCGACGTCGGTCCGTCTGAGCCACAAGATATTGACGCAAAGGAGCTCATATGGCCGCCAAGAAGGCTGACCTGTCCAGCATCGAACTTCCCGAGGAGTTCTCGGGCATCAGCGTGCAGAAGCTGCAGGATGTCAGCGACGCCCTGCAGAAGGCGGCCGACGCCGCGCTGCTCGCCGCCGAGACCGGCACCGAGCCCGCACAGTGGCGCCGCCTGTCGGTCTCGACGCTGACTTCGACGATCTCGCGCACCGCGATCGAGACGATCATGCGCGTGACGAACATCCACCCCGCCACACTGCGTGCGCAGCTGACCGCTGCCGCTGCGATCAACGCCGAGCAGATCGCACGCGGCGCCGAGCTCGACGCCGCCGAGATCAAGACGTCGGTCGCCGCCTCAGAAGAGGCCCTGCGCCTGCTCGAGGCCGCCATCCAGCACCTCACCGAGGTCATCGGCGACTGAGGCCCCGCTGCCACAGAAGAAGAGGCCCTGCTGCCGCTGCCCCACCGCGAGATACGGTGCGGCGACGACCGCAGGGCCTTTTCGTGTGCCCGAAACGGTTCTGTGGCTCAGCCCTGCTGCTCGGCCCACCAGGCCTGCAGTCGTTTCGTCGCCTCTTCGAGGCCCAGTGGCCCCTCGTCGAGGCGCAGGTCGAGCAGGAACTTGTAGGCCTTGCCCACGACAGGCCCCGGCTCGACCCCCAAGACGCTCATGATCTGCTGCCCGTCGAGCTCAGGGCGCACCGCCGCGAGCTCCTCCTGCTCGTTCAGGTATTCGATGCGCCACTCCAGCTCGTCGTAGGCGGCGCGCAGCCGAGCCGCCTTACGCTGGTTGCGCGTGGTCATGTCGGCTCGCGTCAGGCAGTGCAGACGCTGCAGCAGTGGGCCGGCGTCGCGCACATAGCGCCGCACTGCGGCATCCGACCATTCCTGCTCGCCGTAACCGAAGAAGCGCATATGCAGCTCGATGAGCCGAGCGACGGGCTTGATCACGTCTTTCTCGAAACGCAGCGCCTTAAGCCGCTTGGTCGCCAGACGGGCGCCCACCAGGTCGTGGTTGTGAAAGGTCACCACGCCGCCGGGTTCAAGACGACGCGTCGCCGGCTTGCCGATGTCGTGCAGCAGCGCTGCGATGCGCAGCACCAGATCCGGCTGATCGCCTTCGAGGTCCATGGCCTGCCTCAGCACGGTGAGCGAGTGCTCATAGACGTCTTTGTGGTGATGGTGTTCGTCGGTCTCGAGGCGCAGGGCGGGCAGCTCGGGCAGCACATGGTCGGCGACCCCGGTGTCGACCAGCAGACGCAGACCGCTGATGGGGTCGTCCGAGAGCATCAACTTGACCAGCTCGTCGCGCACGCGCTCGGCAGAGATCATCGTGATCGTGGCAGAGCGCTCGGCTGCGGCGTCATAGGCCTCAGGGTCGACGGTGAACCCCAGCTGAGCCACGAAGCGAGCCAGGCGCATGATGCGCAGCGGATCGTCTGCGAACGAGACCGCGGCTGGCCCGGGCGTGCGCAGCACGCCGGCGAGCAGGTCGCTCACGCCGCCGAAGGGGTCGACCACGGCTCGTGCGGGAAGTCGCACCGCGATCGCGTTGACGGTGAAGTCCCGCCGTTTCAGATCGTCTTCGAGGTTGTCGCCGAACTCCACCGTCGGTTTGCGTGTCTGGTGATCGTAGGAGTCAGCCCGATACGTGGTGACCTCGACCTGCTGACCGTCGATGCGCGCCCCCACCGTGCCGAAGGCCCGGCCGATGTCCCAGTGCGCCGTCGCAAGCGGCTTCAGCACCGCGAGCGCCTCATCCGGGCTCGCACTCGTGGTGAAGTCGAGATCGACCCCCTGATGACCGAGCAGCGCATCGCGCACAGAGCCGCCGACCAAAGAGAGCTCGAAGCCCGCCTTGTCGAAGGCGCGTCCGAGCTTCAGCAGCGTCGGAGAGTCGAGCACCCGATGCATCGCTCCCATCGCCTCGACGATGCTCTTCGGCTGCTGCTGCGACTCGGCCTGCTGGTTCTCGTTCATATCCTGACAATCTTCCCACAGCCTGCCCGGAATCGACCCGGAGCTCGCGCCGGTAGAGTAGAGACGCACAATTCGAAGGGTACTCATGCACGCAGAACGTCGCGGCCGCTCGGCTGGTCAGTCCTCTGCGCCCCTTCGGCCCGCACCGGCGGCAGCACCTGCCCGGCGGTTGGGGGCGATCGGCGGCATCCTGCTGTCAGGCGCCCTGCTCTTCACCGCGACGGCTCCGGCAGCGCATGCCACAGCCACCTCGCCAGCAGCGAGCGCCAAAGCAGACGTCACCACGGCATCCGCCGTCACGCCTGCTGGCCGTGACAAAGCCACGACCCAGCCCACTCGGGTCTCAGCCAGCGACGTGCAGCTGAGCATCGACAATCCCCCACGCGCGCTCGATGCGCACAGCCCCTTGAGCATTACGGCGACGGTGACCAACAACGGCGACGAACCGTTGGTGTCTGCGATGGTCGAGTTCTATCTGGGCAACCGACTGATGACCACCACCACGCAGGTGCGCGACTGGTATGACACCGCGAGCGCCACCGGGCCGAGCAACCGTGCGACGAAAGTCGGGGGTCGGCCCATGCAGACCATCGAGCCGGGCACCAGTGCGACCGTGACCTTCGACGCCGACGCCGATCGACTGCCCACCTGGCAGTTCGCCGACGACAAGGGGGTGCTCGGCTACGCGGTGCGCCTCACCTCGAACAGCAGCGACAGCGTCTGGCAGCAGAGCACGCTCGCCTGGAACGTCACCCAGAGTGACGTGCGGCCGCTCAACGTCATCGTTCCGATCACCGCGCCCGTGGCGGCTGACCGTTTCTACACGGCCGAACAGCTGGCCCAGCTCACCGGCGCCGACGGCGAGCTCACCACGCAGATCGACGCGCTCGACTCGTTGAACGTCCAGCTGGCCGTCGACCCCAAGATCCTCGCCAGCATCGCGCTGCTGGGCACGAGCGCGCCGGCGGATGCGCTGGCGTGGAAGCAGCGGCTCGATGCCTTCCCCGAGATCATGCCGCTCATCTGGAGCGACGCCGACGTGCAGGCGCTCTCTGCGGCAGGAGTGTCTCAGATCGGCGACGACCTGCTCGGCGGCGGCGTGGCAGGCAGCACCGACCAGCCGCTCGTGCTCGCACAGGCGCCTGGCGACCTCTCCTCCTCAGGGCTCAGCGTGGTCAGTGGCCAGCGGCCGCTCATCATCAGCACCGATCGACTGCAGGACAGCTCGGCCGATGTGAGCCTGCGCCGGCTGCAGGGCACGCCGGTGATCGGAGCCAACCACAACCTCATCGATGCGCTGCACGACAGCCTCGAGAGCGACGGCGCCCAACAGCAACGCGACCTCGACCGCATCACGGCGATGGCGACGACGCTCGGCCTGGCCACACAGGATTTCTCGACGGTCACCACCGTGCTGCCGCGCGGCTGGAGCCAGCAGGCCAAGCAGGCCGGCGACGCGCTCAGATCGGTCGCCGGCTCCGGTGTGCGTTTCCAGCCGGGGGTTCAGATCACCCCGCACCACGACGCACAGAACGGCGGCGACACCGGCGATCAGAGCGACGGGCACGACGCCCCGCAGACCGATCTCGACACCTCGTCGCAGACCGCCGAGCAGGACGACCTCAGCCCGCTGGGCGAGCTGGCTCAGGCCGCCTCGTCGGTCGATCGCCTCGCCTCCGTCTCGGCCGACCCTCAGAGCGTGCACAGCACGTTCCTGCAGCAGACCGCCTCGCTGTGCGGCGCGGGCTGGACCCGCAACGACACCTGGCGCCAGGCGGTCACCGCACAGGCTGCCGAGAGCGCCGCTCAGCTCGATGCCGTCGCAATCACCTCGACGACCAACCTGACCCTGGTCTCGGGCAGCTCGCAGATTCCCGTGGCCGTGCGCAACGACACCGGACAGCCGGTGACCGTCCAGGTGCACATCTCCCCCAGCACCGGCCGCGTCACGACGAAGTCTCCCGTGAGCCTCACCATCGACCCGCACAGCGCAGCCACCGCACAGGTGCCAGTGCGGGCGATCGCCAACGGCAGCGTCGTGCTGAACATCGGCATCACCAACGACCACGGCGACCCGATCGGCGAGACGGTATCGCGGCCGATGGACGTCCAGGCGCAGTGGGAGGGCATCGGTCTCGGCATCGTCGGCGCCGCCGTCACCCTGCTCTTCGGCTTCGGGCTCGTGCGCAGCCTGATTCGGCGCCGACATCGACTGTCGGCCGACGGCGAGCCGCCCGCCGAGCATCCCGACCACACGACGGAGACCCCGACCCGATGACCGCCAAACCCGCCTCTGTGGGGCGCAGCTCGCTCGTGCTCGCCCTCGGCACCGCCGTCTCACGACTGCTCGGCTTCGTGCGCACGTTCCTCATCGTGGCGGCACTCGGCGTCAGCACCACCGCGTCCAACGCCTTCATGACGGGCAATCAGATTCCGTCGCTGCTGTACCAGCTCACCGCAGGCGGCGTGCTCACCGCCGTGCTCGTGCCCCAGATCGTGCAGGCGACCCGCGGCGCGGACGGCGGCCGCGGCTATATCAACAAGATCATGACGCTGGTGCTCTCGGCGCTGCTCATGGTCACGCTGCTGCTCACGCTGCTCTCGCCCATGATCACCAAGGCGTTCACCGGAGGCTGGTCGGGAGACAACCTCGCCCTCGCCACCGCGTTCACATACTGGTGCATGCCTCAGGTCTTCTTCTACGGCCTCTATGCGCTGCTCAGCGGCATCTACAACGCCCGTCGGGTCTTCGGCCCGTACACCTGGGCTCCCGTGCTCAACAACGTCGTCTCGATCGCCGGCTTCCTCGTCTTCATCTGGCTCTTCAGCGCCGACCCCCAGGGCAACACCCCGGTCAGCGACTGGACGCCCGGCATGATCTCGACACTGGGACTCTCGGCGACGCTCGGCGTCGCGCTGCAGGCCGCGATCATGTTCGCCTGGTGGCGCAGAGCCGGTCTGAGCTTTCGGCCTGACTTTCAGTGGCGTCACACCGGGCTCAAGCCCACGTTCGTGGCCGCCGTGTGGATTCTGGGCATGGTCGCGCTCGACTGGCTGCACTCCTTCGTGAAGACCGTCGTGGCCAACTCGACCGAGCCGTATCGCACCCCCGGCGACACCACGCTGATGGGCCTCACCAGCTTCGAGACGGCCAGCCTGCTGCAGCTGGTGCCGCACGGCATCATCGCCGTGTCGATCGCCACCGTCTACTTCACGAGGTTCAGCGAGCACGCGGCGTCACACGATCACGTCGCCTTCACGCGCGATCTCTCGGCCAGCCTGCGCCACACCGGGGTGCTCACAGTGTTCGCCGCCGCCGCCATGACCGTCGTCGTCATGCCGATGGCCCGCATCTTCACCACCGGAGACTTCGCCCAGAACCAGGCCTTCGCCCGCGTGCTGCTCGTGCTGATGCCCTTCTTGATCGTGGTGAGCGCCAACCTCTTCGCCATCCGCGCCTTCTATGCCCTGGACGACACCAGAACTCCGTTCTTCGTCGCCCTGGTGCGCATGGCGCTGGTACTGCCCTGCTACTGGCTGACCACCCGCGGAGACCCGCATTCGGTGGTGTTCTTCGAGACCCTGGTCTCCGGCTGCGCCATCGCCTTCGACACCGTGGTGCTCTTCTGGCTGCTGCGCCGCCGTCTCGGCGGCATCGACGGCCGCCATGTCGTGCGCGTGCACGTGCGAATGCTGCTCGGCGCCGTGGTCTCGGCGGCGGTCGGCCTCGGGCTGATGGTGCTGCTCGGCGCATTCGCCCCCGGTGGCTTCGCCCTCGCCTCAAAGGTCACAGCGGTCGTGAGCTGCGTGCTGCTCGCGGTCGTCATGGGCGTCGTCTACATCGTCATGCTGCGTCTGCTTCGTGTGGATGAGCTGGGCACGCTGCTGCGTCCGGTCGGCAAGATCTTGGGTCGCCTTCGCAGCCGCGGATGACCTCACGGCGGGAATAGGCGTCTTCGATCCGAGGTTGACCTGAGATGTGGGTCGAGAGCCGGTCGACACAGCCGTAGGCTGGAGGTCGGCCTGCGATTCAGGCCCCGCAGCCGACGCTCAGCGTGCGGCCGCGGTCACATCACGAGAGCACAGGAGACATTCCACATGAGCGTGCATGACGTCGTCATCATCGGTTCCGGCCCCGCTGGCTGGACCGCAGCCATCTACACCGCCCGTGCCGGTCTGAAGCCTGTGGTGATCGCCAGTTCGGTCGAGACCGGCGGCGAGCTCATGAAGACCACTGCGGTCGAGAACTTCCCGGGCTTTCCCGACGGCGTGCAGGGGCCCGACCTCATGACCCAGATGCAGCAGCAGGCCGAGCGCTTCGGCACCGAAGTCGTCTACGACGACGTGACCGACGTCAAGCTGCTCGGTGACACGAAGGTGCTCACCACGAGCCTCGGAGACACCTACGAGGCCCGTTCTGTCATCATCTCGACCGGTTCGGCCTACCGCCGACTCGACCTGCCGAACGAAGACCGACTCTCTGGGCACGGCGTCTCGTGGTGCGCGACCTGCGACGGCTTCTTCTTCCGAGACAAGGTCATCGCCGTCGTCGGCGGTGGCGACTCGGCGCTCGAAGAGGCCACGTTCCTCACCCGTTTCGCGTCGAAGGTCTACCTGATTCACCGGCGCGACGAGCTGCGCGCATCGAAGATCATGCAGCAGCGCGCTCTGGCCAACGAGAAGATCGAGCCGATCTGGAACTCCCAGGTCGTCGCGATCGAAGGCGAGGATGAGCTGCGCTCGGTCGAGCTGCAGAACACCGTGACCGGCGAACGCAGCACGCTCGACATCGAAGGGCTCTTCATCGCGATCGGCAACGACCCGCGCACCGATCTCTTCGCCGACCAGGTCGACCTGACCACCGAGGGCACCATCGCCGTCGAAGGGCGCAGCTCGCGCACCAGTGTGCCCGGCGTCTTCGCGGCCGGCGACGTGCTCGACGCCACCTACCGCCAGGCGATCACCGCCGCCGGCTCGGGCTGTGTCGCGGCGATCGACTGCGAGCACTACCTCGCCGACCTGGACGACCAGGCCGATGAGGCGGGGGTGCCCCTGGCATCCGCCGAAACCGCAGCAGTCTGACCCGAGGCCTCAGACCAACACTGAACTCAAAAGGAGCTGACATGACCGTCATCAATGTGAACGAATCCAACTTCAAGCAGCAGGTGCTCGACGCCGACGTGCCCGTGCTCGTCGACTTCTGGGCGGAATGGTGCGGCCCGTGCCGTGCCATGGCGCCGGTGCTCGAAGAGTACGCGAACGACCACGAGGGCAAGATCGTGATCGCCAAACTGAACGTCGACGAGAACCCGAACCTCGCCGGCCAGTACCGCATCACGTCGATTCCCGCGCTCAAGCTGTTCTCGAAGGGCGAGGTCGCCACCGAGGTCATCGGCGCCCGCCCCAAGGCGCAGCTCGAGAAGGATCTCGCCGAACACGTGGCCTGAGCGAATCTCGCTGACCCCTCTCCCTGCTCCCCGCCGCGCGGGTCTCCACCCCTCGGAGACTCACGCGGCGGGGAGTTCTGTATCATCGCCACCCGTTCGGAATGTGCGACACGCGCGCCATGCGGGTGCTCTGTGACCTGCGCGACACATGAGGAGGTTATGCTGGTGCAATCTGGAGGTACAACGGTGTCCGATAATGCAATTCCGTCCACGAACTCGTCGCAGAGCTCAATTCGTCTCGACCCTTGGCTCGATCAGTATGCAGAGCGAGCCTCCGGGCTCAGTGCCTCCGAAGTCCGCGCCCTGTTCGCCGTCGCCTCACGCCCTGAGGTGGTATCGCTCGCCGGTGGCATGCCCTTCGTCTCGGCGCTGCCGCAGGAGTACCTCGGCGACGCCGCTCGCATCGCGACCACCACGCGTCGCGGCGAGGCCCTGCAGTACGGCTCAGGGCAGGGCATTCCGCACTTTCGCGAGCAGATCTGCGACATCATGAGCCTGGAGGGCATCCACGCTCACCCCGACGACGTGGTCGTGACCACCGGCTCGCAGCATGCGGTCGACCTCATGTCGCGCATCTTCCTCGACCCCGGCGACGTCGTCATCGCCGAAGGCCCCAGCTATGTCGGCTCGCTCGGCATCTTCCGCTCGTATCAGGCCGAGACCGTGCACGTGCCGATCGACGACGACGGCCTGCAGCCTCAGGCGCTGCGTGAGACGATCGCGCGGCTGGAAAAGGCCGGCAGGCGCATCAAGTTCCTGTACACGATTCCCAACTTCCACAACCCTGCGGGTGTGACGCTGACGATGGAGCGTCGACGCGAGGTGCTCGACATCTGCCATCAGCACGGCATCCTCGTGCTCGAAGACAACCCGTACGGGCTCCTCTGGTTCGATCGTGTGCCCCCTGAGGCCATCCGCTCGCTCGACAGCGACGGCGTCGTGTATCTGGGGTCGTTCTCGAAGATCTTCGCCCCGGGCTTTCGCCTGGGATATGTGCTCGCACCCCATGCGGTGCGCGAAAAGCTCGTGCTCGCCAACGAATCCGCAGTGCTCTCGCCGACGACCTTCGGCCAGGTCATGGTCTCTGAGTACCTCGAGCACAACGACTGGCGCGGGCAGATCGACACCTTCCGCGGCCTGTACCGCGATCGGCGTGATGCGATGATCTCGGCTCTGGACGAGTTTCTGCCGACCCTCGACAAGACGCATCCCAACGGCGGCTTCTACATCTGGCTGTCACTGCCTGAAGGCTTCGACTCCAAAGAGATGCTGCCGCTCGCCGTACACGAGCTCGTCGCCTACACCCCGGGCACGGCCTTCTATGCCGACGGCACCGGCCAGGACAAAATCCGGCTGTCGTTCTGCTACCCGACACCGGCAGAGATTCGCACCGGCATCGAACGACTCAGCCGTGTGGTGCACCGTGAGCAGGATCTGCTCGCCACCTTCGGCACGTCCCGCCCTCGCACCGACGCGCAGCACGGAGTGAGCACTCCCTCGCCAGACACCGTCTGAGTACAGGACATACCCACCCGGACGCGAGCCGAGAGCACGGACCGACCATCGCATCCCACGATGCGATCGTGATGAGACTGAGAGAGGCAGACCGATGACCGCAGAGAACGTCAGCAGCGAGAACGCCACCGCGAGTGACGTCAGTGAGAGCGAGGCCGAGGCGCTGAATGTTCTGGTGCTCGCCGGCGGAATCTCTCACGAGCGCGAGGTCTCAGTGCGCGGCGGCAACCGCGTGGCCGAGGCCATTCGCCGTGCCGGCGCGCAGACCCGCGTGCTCGAGCCGAACGCTCGCCTGCTCGATGAGATCACCGCGGCGGCACCCGACGTGATCTGGTCGGTGCTGCACGGTGCAAGCGGCGAGGATGGCGCGCTGCGTGACGTGCTTCGGCTGACCGGAATTCCGTATGTGGGCAGCGGTCCGGCAGGGGCACGTCTGGCGTGGGACAAGCCCACTGCCAAAGAGATCGCCCGTCGTGCCGGCGTGCAGACGCCGGAGTGCGCCGTGTTTCCGCGCGAGACGTTCAGCGAGCTCGACGCGCACAGCGTGCTCACGGCCGTGGCCGATCGCTTCGGGTATCCCCTGGTGCTGAAGCCGGTCAAGGGCGGTTCGGCACAGGGCGTCTCAGTCGTCGAGCACGCCGACGAGCTGCCTCGCGCACTGGTCGACGCGTACAGCTACTCAGACGGGCTGCTCGTCGAACGCCATATCAGCGGCACTGAGGTCGCCGTCAGCATCATCGACACCGGTGACGGCCCAGAGGCCCTGCCCATCGTTGAGATCAGCCCGTTGAAAGGCCGATACACCTACGAGGCGCGCTACACCGCCGGTGACACCGATTTCTATGTGCCCGCACGGCTCACCGAAGAGGTCGCCGACCGGGTGGCCGCCGACGCCGTCACCGTGCACACCGCACTCGGGCTCGCCGACTTCAGCCGCATCGATCTGATCGTCGACGCCGAGGGCACGCCCTGGTTCATCGACGCCAACGTCACACCTGGGGCGACTGAGACCTCGCTGGCACCGCTCGCGATTCGTGGCGCGGGTCGCACTGAGGGCGAGGTCTATCTCGACATCGCTCGCGCTGCCATCTCGCGCGCACAAGCCTGAGCTGGCGAGCCGAGCGTCGCGAGATGTTTCACGTGAAACATCTCGCGAGACGCGGTGGTCATCTCTCGATCAGTGCTCGCCGAAGCCCTTCACCCCGAGCGCGCCCACGATGCGGTTCAGATCTCCCACCGTCGCGAAGTCGATGACGATCTGCCCCTTCTTCTTCGACAGAGAGACACGCACGCGCGTGTCCAGCTGGTCTTCGAGACGCTCCGCGACTTCGTGCAGCTGATCCTGGATTCCACCGGCACGTGCCTTGGCTTTGGCCTGACGTCGTGGCGTGCGCTCACCCAGCTGCTCGGTCTCACGCACGCTCAGCCCCTCGTGAATGACCTTGTCTGCCACCTTGTCGATGTCATGAGTCTCGGCCAGAGACAGCAGCGCACGGGCATGGCCTGCCGAGAGCACTCCCGCAGCGACCTTCGACTGCACGCCCGTCGGCAGCTTCAGCAGGCGCAGGGTGTTGCTCACCTGAGGGCGTGACCGCCCGATGCGCTGGGCAAGCTGCTCCTGTGTGATGCCGAAGTCCTGCATCAGCTGCTGGTAGGCGCTCGCCTCTTCGAGTGGATTCAGATTCGAACGATGCAGGTTCTCGAGCAGAGCGTCGCGCAGCATGTCTTCGTCGGCAGTCTCGCGCACGATGGCTGGAATCGCCTCGAGACCGGCTGCCTTTGAAGCGCGCAGCCGGCGCTCACCCATGATGAGTTCGTACCCGCCTTCTTCACGACGGCGAACCACGATCGGCTGCAGCACCCCGAACTCGCGGACGGAGTGCACCAGCTCATCGAGCGCCTCTTCGTCGAACTCCTTGCGAGGCTGCACCGGGTTCGGCACCACGTCGTGAGGCGAGACTTCAATCAGGGTCAGGCCGGGCACCGCAGCAAGATCTGTCTCTGCCGGTGTCTGCTCCACCGTGTCGACGGATACGCCCTCTGCCGCAGCCGCCTCGTCTGCGGCACGCAGCACTGCCGATGCGGCTGTGTTTCGCTCCTGCTCGACGACTTCGATGCGCACATCTGCCTCGCTGACCTCGACAGCGTCGGGTGCAGGCACAGTCTTCGCCGTCTTCTGGCGGCGACTCTTCTTCGAGGCATTCGCGCTGTCAGAACCGCCTGCAGCAGTCGGATCAGCGCGCTCACGACGACTGCTGCCGCGACGAGACGCCTCGAAACCGCGTTCTGCAGCCTCTGCGGCCTCGACGTCGGAGTGCGCCTGCCCTCCTGCGGGTGCGCCGTCGAAGAAGACATCGACTGGGCGCTTGCGAGCGTCAGAAGCCGTCTCAGGCCGACCGCCACGACGCTGCTCCGTGTGTGTGGGGATCAGCGAGCTGATGCCGCGACCGAGACCACCTTTTCTACCGGCCATGATGCTCCTCTCGCTGGCTGAGCTCTGCAGCCGCTTCGATGTATGAGATCGCTCCCTTTGACCCCGGATCATACGCGATGACGCTCTGCCCATAGCTGGGTGCCTCGGCGATGCGAACCGTACGCGGAATCACCGCTTGCAGCGTCTCTTCGGTGAAGTGTGATCGCACCTCGTCGGCGACCTCTTCAGAGAGCCGTGTGCGGGCGTCGTACATCGTGAGCAGAATCGCACTGAGGCACAGATCCGGATTCAACTGGTCGTTGATCAGCAGAATGTTCTTCAGCAGCTGGCTCAGCCCTTCGAGCGCGTAGTACTCGCACTGAATCGGAATGAGCACTTCGTGCGCCGCCACGAACGCATTCACCGTGAGCAGCCCGAGACTAGGCGGGCAGTCGATGAAGATGAAGTCGAAGTGCGTCTCACGGTCTTGGCTCAGGCCGTCGATGGCCTGCCACAGTCGATACTCGCGCGACGGCAGTGACACCAGCTCGATCTCGGCGCCGGCCAGGTCGATGCTCGACGGCGCACAGTACAGCTGATCGTTCTCTGCGCTGGGAACGATCACCTCGCCGAGCCTGGCATCGCCGATCAGAACGTCGTAGATGCCCACGCCGCCCTCACGGATGTTCACGCCCAGCGCGCTTGAGGCGTTGCCTTGAGGGTCCAGGTCGATCACCAGCACGCGCATACCGTTCAGTGCCAGAGCGGCAGCCAGGTTGACGGTCGTCGTCGTCTTGCCGACTCCGCCCTTCTGGTTCGTCACACTGAAGACGCGCGTACGACTGGGCTTTCTGAAGTCGAGTTCGGCCACGGCCTTGCGGCGTCTCGACAGACTGGCCAGTTCTTTGGCCAGCGGTGTCGAGTCATCGAATTCCACGCGTGTTTCACCCTCGCTCGAGATCTAGATCATGCCCGATGCAGATGCCCACCGGGTCATCATTGGACGTGTTCAGTTTAGTGCCCGGTGCCGACATTGACACGACGTCGGTGTTTCACGTGAAACACCCTCACCGACGACGTATCGAGAAAACCGTGCGCCCCGAGCGACGTTTCACGTGAAACATCACTCGGGAGGCGGTCACGACTCTTCGTGCACGCCGGGCGCAGGCATGCCCTCGGCGTCTTCGAGATCGGGAGTCTCGCCGACCGGGTACTCCCGAGGCCAGCCCAATCCGCGGGCGCCGTCTGGCGAGCCGACCGGGGACCCGAGCCCTTTCGCCACATCAGCCGGGATCTCTGGGAGCTGCGTGCTCTCGTCACTCATCACATTCTCCATCCGGGTTCGTGACCGCGCTCACGATGCGACCGCGCTCTATTCGTCTTCAATGGTCGGCAGCGTCGCGCAGACCACCGTGGTCGGCTCGCTCAGGTAGTCGGCGCCGAGATGTTCGACATGGACGTCCTGCAATGCGAACTTGCGAATCGGCTTGCTCGCCGCTTCGATCTCGGCCGCAGCGGAGCGGCCTTTCATCAGCACCAGCGAACCGCCTGGCCGCAGCAGCGGAGCCGTCCAGCCGATCAGCGTCTTCAGCGCGCTGACCGCTCGAGCCGTCACCACGTCGACCATGACCTCGTCGGTGACCTCCTGCGAACGCGCGCGAATCACCCGTACGTTCGTCAGCCCCAGCCGTGCACTCTCGTCTTCGAGCCATGTGCAGCGCCGCTCCATGGGATCGATCAGGGTGAACTCGGCGTCTGGGCGGATGATCGCCAGCACCAAGCCCGGCAGTCCCGCTCCGCTGCCGACGTCGGCGACACGGGCACCCTCGGGAATGCGCTCTTCGACTGCTGCGCAGTTCAGCAGATGCCGACTCCACAGCCGACCGTACTCGCGCGGCCCCAGCAGACCGAGACGTTCGCCCTGCTCATAGAGATCGTTGGCGAGCTGCACGAGCTGCACACGCGCGACGGGAAAGCGTTCTGCGACGACGTCGGGCTCGTCTTCGAGCTCGCCGATCTGCTGCTGATCGCTCGACATCAGTTCGATGCCTCGTCTGCCGACGACCCCTGCCCGTCTGACTCGTGCTCAGAGGTCGCCTCATCGCCACCGAGTGTCAGCACGACATGGCGACGACGACCCTCACCCTCTGAATCGCTCTCGAGGCCCTCGGCCCGCGCGAAGTCGTGCACAAGCTTTCGCTCGTACGAAGACATGCCGGGCAGCGCCACACGATCGTCACCCGACTGCAGCCGCTCGGCTGCATCCTGGACGAGCTCTTCGAGTTCGTGCTCACGCTGCTCTCGCGAGCCCTGCACGTCGAGCACCAGGCGACTGAACTCACCCGTCTTCTGCTGCACCGCGAGACGCGTCAGCTCCTGCAGCGCCGACACCACGCGTGGCGACGCCAGCGTCGAAAGGTTGGAGTCTTCGTCGTCGGAGTTCACCCCGATGTATGCCCGCCCGCTGCGCACCTCGATGTCGATGTCACCGTCGAAATCGGCGATGTCGAGAAACTCCTCGATGTAGTCAGCCGCGATATCGCCCTCGATCTCGAGTGCGCTGCGCGTCTCGCTGCTCTGCTCGTCGCTCATCGCTTGCCCTTTCTCTTGCTCCGGCTCGACTTCGAGCCTTTGCCCTTGCCCTGGCCAGCGTTCTGCTGGCTCCGGTCACCCTGTTGGCTCGTGTTCTCGCCCGGCTGAGCGCCCTGCGGGCTGCTCTGCTTCGAGCCTGATGCGGATGCCGAAGCTGCGCCCGAATGGTCGCTTTCGGTCGACTTCGCACCGGCCGCGCCGTCGCGCTGCTGAT
This sequence comes from Pseudoclavibacter sp. CFCC 14310, assembly GCF_008831165.1. Taxonomy (NCBI): domain Bacteria; kingdom Bacillati; phylum Actinomycetota; class Actinomycetes; order Micrococcales; family Microbacteriaceae; genus Pseudoclavibacter; species Pseudoclavibacter sp. CFCC 14310. The sequence goes on from NZ_WBKC01000001.1 coordinate 83,046, forward strand.
CGGTCAGCTGCCCGCCCTGCTTCTTGGCGCGGCTCTTGCCCACCGGCTGCTGGCGCTGCCCCTGCCCACGCCCTTCATGCTTGGCGAGCTCTTCGCGCTGACGATCGGTCAGCTTGCCTTTGGCCTCAAGACGGCTCTGTCGAGCGAAGTACGCGACGCTGCCCGGCGTTGGCATGCTGCGAATCACAATGGCCTGCTGCACCATGGTCCAGAGGTTCGAGGTGAACCAGTAGATCAGCAGACCGATCGGAAAGGCCACACCTGAGAAGATCATCAGGAACGGCATGCCGTACATGAGCATCTTCTGCTGCCGGAACATCGGAGACGCCTTCGTCTCTTCTGAGATGTTCTTGCCCATGATCTGAATACTCGTGTACAGCTGCGACGAGACCATGAAGATCACCAGCACGACGGCGAGCAGCACGACCTGCCACTGAATCGGATCGGCGTTGATCGAGTTCATCAGCGTGGTCGACAGCTGTGCGCCGAAGATCGAGCCATGCTGAAAGTCATTGGCCAGGTCGCCGTTCAGCACGCCGATGCCGCTGTGCCCCTGCGCGGCCTCATGCAGAACGGTGTACAGACCGAAGAACACCGGCATCTGCACCAGCATCGGCAGACAGCCGGCCATCGGGTTCGTGCCGGCGTCTTTGTACAGAGCCATCTGCTCCTGCGCCATGGCCTGGCGTGACAGCTGGTCTTTCTTGCCTTTGTACTTCTGCTGCAGAGCGCGCACCTTCGGGGCGAGCTCCATCGATGCACGGGAGGACTTGATCTGCTTGACGAAGAGCGGGATCATCGCCGCACGCACGATGAGCACAAGACCGATGATCGAGAGCGTCCACGCCCAGCCCGAAGAGGCTCCCAAGCCGAAGATGTTGACCCAGACCCAATGCCAGCTCACGAGCACGAGCTCGATGAGCCACTTGATGGGCCACAGGATGCTACCGATGAGATCCACGTGTTCTTCTTTCGTCTGAAGCGGTCAGCTGGTCTTTAGTGATGTCGGGCACTCAGTGCCACGGCTCAGTGCGGTCACCGCCGATGGTGAAGGCCATCGTCATGCGCGTGATGCGTGTGCTGGGGCTCATGACGACCTGACGGCACGGGATCGACGCCTCCCGCGGAGAACGGCTGACAGCGCAGCAGCCGCCACACCGTGAGCCCCGTGCCGATCACGAACCCTCGACGTTCGAAGGCTTCGAGGGCGTAGGCCGAGCAGGTCGGATAGTAGCGGCAGACGTCTCCATAGAGCGGAGAGATGAATCGGCGGTAGCCACGCAGCACCAAGACGGCAAGACGACGCGGCAGCATCCAGACGAAGACCCCGACCTCGCACAGCAGTGTGGAACAGGGAACAGGACTGACCGTCATGACGCCCTCTTCGTTTCGGTACGACCGATCACGGAATCGCGAACCTCGTTACGCAGTTCGCCATAAGTGGCCCGCGCCGCATTGGGCTTCGCTCGTACGACGATCAGCCATCCTCTGGGAGCCGTCTCGAGCAGTTCGTGAGCGATCTCACGGAGTCTGCGTTTCACGAGATTGCGTTGGACGGCATTGCCGACCGCCCGGCTGGTGACAAACCCGATTCTCGTGGTCGTGTCGTCGTCGGTGGCCAGCAGGTGCACCAACAGGTGCCTGGTGCCACGACGACGACCGCGACGACTCACTTTGGAGAAATCAGCGGATGTTCTCAGTCGATGCGGTCGGTCGAGCATGCGTATTACGCAGCGAGCTCTGTGCGCCCCTTGCGACGACGTGCCGACAGGATCGAGCGGCCGGCGCGGGTGCTCATACGAGCGCGGAAGCCGTGCTTCTTGGCGCGACGACGGTTGTTGGGCTGAAACGTTCTCTTGCTCATGATCTCTCCGAAAGATGGTAAAAGGGCATGCCGATATACTCGGGCAACTAGCGGTTAAACCTACCGATCAACCCGGTACAGGTCAAGCCGACAAACATGACAATCCACAATCATGCACACAGAACGAGCCGAACCCGGCTCTGACACGCCGAAATCCGCGCACGAAGATTTGCGAAGAGCATCCGAGCGCGCTAGCGTATCCGGAGCGGCTCAATAGGAGTGGCTTTCCACAGTTATACACATGTGGTTAATCCTGTGCATAACCCTGTGGAATCGTGACAAAGGGCCGGGAGTGCATCATGCCGCAGATCGATGCGACAGCAGACCCGGAGGGCTTCTGGCAGCAGATGGCCGACGCCCTGCAGTCCGACCCTGACATCACCGGACAGCTCTCCGGCTTCATCGGGCTGATCCATCCCAAAGGCGCCATCGGCGACACCATTCTTCTCGAAGTGCCAGACGAACTCGCCCGAGAGATGATCGAACATCGGGCGCGCAACGCCATGATGCGTGCGCTCACCACAGTTCAGCCCGATGGCCCCGCCATCACCAGCTTCGCCGTGGTCGTCAACTCGTCGCTGCGTGAGATGGTCAGCAAGCAGACGCCGCAGAAGCCCTCGACCCGGCAGCCGAGTCTGCATGCGCTCGACATCGATCCGCATGCTCCCGCCCCGTCGTCGACGACGGACGCCGCTGCTGCGCCCCAGCCCGGAGCTGCGGCCGCGAGCGTCACCGGCCTCATCACGGCCGACATGCCTGGGGCGGAGGCGAGCGGCACATCCGCCACACAGCCCTCGGCGACCACGTCGCCGGCAGCGCCGATTCGACCGAGCGTGCCCACCGTGCAGGCGACCGCACCGAAGCCCACGGCCGGCGGCAACGGGAACCGACTCAACCCGAAGTACACCTTCGACAGCTTCGTGATCGGCGCGTCGAACCGCTTCGCGCACGCTGCTGCCTTCGCCGTCGCCGAGACCCCGGCCAAGGCGTACAACCCACTCTTCATCTATGGCGAGTCCGGACTGGGCAAGACCCATCTGCTGCATGCGATCGGCCACTACGCGATCAGCCTGTTTCCCGACATCCGAGTGCTCTATGTGAGCTCTGAAGAGTTCACCAACGACTTCATCAACTCGATTCAGCGCAACGAGGCGGCCGAGTTCCAGTCGCGCTATCGCGACATCGACGTGCTGCTCATCGACGACATCCAGTTTCTGCAGGGAAAGGACTCCACTCAGGAGGCCTTCTTCCACACCTTCAACAATCTGCACGATCACAACAAGCAGTTGGTGATCACCAGCGATCTGCCGCCCAAACAGCTGACCGGCTTTCAGGAGCGCATGACCTCGAGATTCGAGTGGGGCCTCACAACCGATGTGCAGGCGCCCGATCTCGAGACGCGCATCGCGATTCTGCGCCGCAAGGCCGAGAGCGAACAGATGGAAGTGCCCGGAGACATCCTGGAGCTGATCGCCAGCAAGGTGTCTTCGAACATCCGCGAGCTCGAGGGCACGCTGCTGCGAGTGATCGCCTATGCGAGCATCGAGCAGAAGCCGATCGACTTTCCCCTGGCGCAGACGGCGCTGAAAGACATGATCACGCTGGCAGACGACAACTTGGTCGACCCCGACACGATCATTCAGACCACGGCGACCTATTTCTCATTGAGCGTCAACGACATCGTCGGCACCTCACGCTCACAGCAGATCGCGCTGGCTCGCCAGATCGCGATGTACATCTGCCGTGAGCTCACCAGCCTCTCACTGCCCAAGATCGGGCAGATCTTCGGCAATCGCGATCACACGACCGTGATGTACGCCAACAACAAGATCTCGCGCCTGATGCAGGAGAAGCGCAACATCTATACCCAGGTCACCGACATCTCGACCGCTGTGAAGCAGGCGCACCGCTAGATCGCCGGCTGTGCCCGGCTGACGGTTCGCTCTCCCCTTCTCAGGGCCATCCCTTCCTTCTCAGGGTCATTCAGGGTCATCCCTTCAGCGTCAGAGGATGCGGCCGCCGTCGACCCACAGCGTGCGTGTGCCCTTGCCAGCCTGGACGCACATCTCCTCTGGTGCGCCCTCGCTCCAGAGCGACGATCCACGCCTCTCCTATACACACTCCTGCGCACCTGCATGCCCCCACTGCGCACGGTTCGAGCCGCAGGAGGGCACATTTCGCCGGCCCGGACAGTCTCTCAATCGCACTCTGGACAAGGCCGCGAAGGTGAACGACAGGTTTCTGGCGGATGATCGAGTTATCCACAATCCACAGGTCAATTCCACAAGTTACACCGGTGTAGTTCTGGGCGGCCGCAACTATCCACGGGTTTGTCCACACCCTGTGGATAACTAGAGAAAACAGCAAATGCGCGACTTTATCCACATATCTCTCCACAGATCTGTGGATAACTGGGTGAAACTGGGGAGAAATCGCCGGTTTTTGTGTACAGACGCCGCTTCTGGCAAAACCCGGGCTCTTTTCTCCACAGCGCTCTCCACAAGCTGTGCACAAACTACATCGATGTCGTTCCCACGTTTTCTGTGGCCGACAGCAGGTCATGCACGGAATCCACAAGCGTTGTTAACCTTGCAGAGTTACATCTTTCAACAGCGAACTCTCTACGAACCTTCTCTTCCCCACTCGGCAGGCCTGGGAAAGATATGCTCATGAAGAGCGAGCGTCGTGGCCGACGCAGCGCTGCTCCAGCACATTGCAGAAGAGCAGCTCTGCTGCACGTCTGTTTCAGCCTCGCTTGCTGATTCTCAATAAGAGACGCGTGCTCTGCTCTGATGTTCGTTGTCTCAGCGGCTCTGAGCAGACGGGAACACCTCGAGCCGCACGCTGACACACCAGAATTGTGTCGACGCAGAATTGTGCGAAGATGGTGGGTGCGCTCACGCGCATACCAGTACCTCTGTGCCTGTGATCGGCGACACGCCGCGCACCAGGCCGAACCGTCGATCGTCTCAGTGACGAGACGTCGCGCGGGTGCAGCGGTATGCGCTGGCCAAGACAGCAGTTCCGACAGAGAGGCATCCGTGAAACTCCAGATCAATCGTGACCTGCTCGCAGAGGCTGTCTCTTTCGCGGTGAAGCTGCTGCCTCAGCGCACGACCCTGCCGATCCTCGGTGGCATTCTTCTCGAAGCACAGGGCGGCGATCTGCATCTGGCCACCTTCGACTACGAGGTCTCATCGCAGACTGCTGTGGCGGCAGACATCGAGACAGAGGGCAGCGTGCTGGTCAGCGGACGCCTGCTCGCCGACATCTCGTCGAAGCTTCCCGGCGACGACGTCACCCTCTCGCTCGAAGACGGAAAACTGCTCGTCGTCAGCGGCGCAGCACGCTTTGAGCTCTACACCATGCCGCTCGAGGAGTACCCGAGCCTGCCGCAGATCGATCAGTGGGTCGGCACGGTCGACGCCGAGAAGTTCGCCGACGCGATCGCCCAGGTGGCCGTCGCCGCATCACGAGACGACGTCACGCCGGTCATCACCGGCGTGCAGATCGAGATCGACGAGAGCGAACTCACGTTCCTGGCCACCGACCGCTACCGCGTCGCCGTGCGCGGCATCGAGTGGAACAACGACGAACAGGCTGAGGGCAACGCTCTGGTTCCTGCGCGCACACTGAACGAGGTCGCCAAGACCTTCGCCCATCAGGGCAGCGTCAAAGTCGCTCTGATCAAGAACGACGATCGCGAGATCATCGCGTTCAGCGCGAACCGACGCACCGTCACGTCGCTGCTGATCAAAGGCAACTACCCGCCCGTTCGCCGGCTGTTCCCCGAGACCGTCGAGAACTACGCCGTGGTCAACACCGCCGAGCTGATCGAGGCCGTGCGCCGCGTCTCGCTGGTGCTCGATCGCGAGAGCCCGCTGCGCTTCACCTTCAACCTCGACGGCGTCACGCTCGATGCGGCAGGCAACGACCAGGCGCAGGCTCGAGAGCGTGTCGAGGCGTTTCTCACCGGTGACGAGGTCGTCATCTCGATGAAGCCGCAGTTTCTGATCGACGGGCTGAACTCCACTCGCTGCGAGTTCGCCAAGATGGCCTTCACAAAGACGGACAACCCGCACAAGCCCGGTCCCGTGCTGATCACGGGCCAGACCAGCAAAGACGGCGAGCAGCCGGGTGCGTTCAAGTACCTGCTGCAGCCGAACCTGCTGCTGCGCTAGCGAGCCGCTGTGTACGTGCAGTCGCTCCAGGTGCACGACTTTCGCAACTACACGCGCGCCGAGCTCACTCTGGGGCCGCAGATCTGGGTCTTCGCCGGCCGAAACGGCCAGGGCAAGACCAATCTCGTCGAGGCGGTGCGCTATCTTTCGGTGTTCGGCTCGCATCGCGTCTCAAACAATGCTCCGATGGTGCGTGCCGGCCAGCGCCAGGCCGTGGTGCGTGCGACAGTGCTGCACGAGGGCCGTCAGCTGCAGATCGACGCGCAGCTGAATCTCGACAGCCCCAATCGCATCCGCATCAACCGTGCCCCCAAACGCGTGGGCGAGGCGCAGGGCCAATTCTCGACGGTGCTCTTCGCTCCCGAAGATCTCGCCTTGGTCAAAGGCGGCCCAGAGGTGCGGCGGCGTGCTCTCGACGAGCTCTGCGTGGGCACCCGCGCCCGTTTCACCGAGACGCTCGGCGACTATGAGCGTGTGCTGCGACAGCGCAACACCCTGCTGAAATCGGCGCGGGCGGCACGCACCGCGGCCGCAGGGCTCAACACCCTCGACATCTGGGACGAGCAGCTCGTCGACCTCGGAGCCCAACTGCTCGTGCAGCGCGCCGACCTGGTCGCTCGCCTGGTCGAACCGCTCAACCGCCTCTACGACCTGATCGCCGACACCGACGCCAGAGCCACCGCGCAGCTGGTCACGAACACGGTGGCCGATCGCCCGGGCGACCTCGAGCATGTGCGCTCCGCGTTCGCCGACCGTCTGCGCGCCGCTCGCGACACCGATCTCGACCGCGGCGTCACCACGGTCGGGCCGCACCGTGACGACCTGCTGCTGTCGATCAACGATCTGCCTGCCCGCGAGTATGCGAGTCACGGTGAGAGCTGGTCGCTCGCGCTCGCTCTGCGGCTCGCCGGGGCCGAGGCGCTGCGCCTGGCCTCCCCCGCAGGCGACCCCGTGCTGATTCTCGACGACGTGTTCGCCGAGCTCGACAGCGCCCGCCGCAGCCGACTCATCGAGCTGGCTGCGGGCTACGAGCAGGTACTGATCACCGCCGCGGTGCTTGACGATGTGCCGAGCTTCGGCGATCGTGAGACGAGAACGGTGCACGTGGCTCATGGCGAGCTGACCGGCGACGGGGTCGTCTACGGAAACGTCGAGGGCGCGCCTGCGGACGACGAGCACCCGAACGCAGAGCGAGGTGACGATGGCCGAGATTCGCGATGAGGCATCCCTCGTCTATCTGCGCATGCGCCGCATCTTCGCCCGCCGCGGTGCCCGCACGGGCGCCCGGAACCTTCGCGGCGACGGGTCGGACGAGCCCTTCGCGGCCGGCCGCGACTTTCGCGGCATCGGCCAGGTGCTCGGTCGGCTCGCCCAGGATCGCGGCTGGGAGCCGACGCTCGAGAAGGCGCGGCTGGCGAGCGAATGGCACACCATAGTGGGCGAGGACGTCGCGCAGCGCACCAGCGCGCGGCTGAACGGAACCGTGGTCGAGGTGCGCTGCGAGTCGACGTCGTGGGCGGCCAGTCTGCGGCTGATGAAGAGCCGTCTGATCGGCCGCATCGCCGAGCTGCTGCCCGAGGTCGAGGTCACTGACATGCGATTCATCGGGCCGGATGCGCCCTCGTGGAAGCGAGGCATCCGCTCGGTGAACGGGCGCGGGCCGCGCGACACCTACGGATGACTCTCTGCCTGCCTGTTCGCGGTGGGGTGCGGTCGCGGATCGTACGAGCGGCGTCTGAACGCGAACCCCTTGATCTGGCGTGGGTCTGTACGCGGAGGACTGGTCATTCGCTCTGAGGCGGCAATACGGCCCGTTGAGACGGATTCTTGATAGAATGGGTGAGTTGAGCTGTGACGATTCTGCGTCAGAGTCGGTCACACCACAGAACCAGGAGCACCACGTCGCGATGACTCAAGAGCCGCATTCCTACGATGCCAGTGACATCACCGTTCTCGAAGGCCTGGAGGCGGTTCGCAAGCGCCCCGGCATGTACATCGGATCGACCGGCCCGCGCGGGCTGCACCATCTGGTGTACGAAGTCGTCGACAACGGCGTCGATGAGGCCCTCGCCGGTTTCGCGACGCACATCGAGGTGACGCTGCTGCCCGACAACGGCGTGCGTGTGGTCGACAACGGACGCGGCATTCCGGTCGCCGAGCACCCCACTGAGCACAAGTCGACCGTCGAAGTGGTCATGACGGTGCTGCACGCGGGCGGCAAGTTCGGCGGCGGCGGCTATGCCGTCTCTGGCGGTCTGCACGGCGTGGGCATCTCGGTCGTCAACGCGCTGTCGGTCAGAGTCGAGACCGTCGTCAAACGCGACGGCTACGTGTGGCGTCAGTCGTTCCGCGACGGCGGGCAGCCGGTCGCCGCACTTGAGCGTGGCGAGGCCACCACAGAGACCGGCACGTCACAGACGTTCTGGGCCGATCCCGAGATCTTCGAGACCGTGGTCTACGACTTCGAGACCCTGCGGCAGCGCTTTCAGCAGATGGCCTTTCTGAACAAGGGACTGACCATCACCCTCACCGACCTGCGCGGCGAAGAGCCGGTCGAGGTCAAGTACCACTACGAACACGGTCTGGTCGACTACGTCGAGTTTCTGAACTCGAGCAAGAAGGCCGAGGTCATCAACGACCCGATCATCGACTTCGAGGCCGAAGACACCGAGAAGCGTCTGTCGCTCGAGGTGGCCATGCAGTGGACGACCGCGTACACCGAGAGCGTGCACACCTACGCCAACACGATCAACACCTATGAGGGCGGCACGCACGAAGAGGGCTTCCGTGCCGCGCTCACCACGCTGATCAACAAGTACGGGCGTGAGAAGGGCATCCTCAAAGACAAAGACGAGAACCTCTCGGGCGACGACGTGCGAGAGGGACTCACCGCCGTCGTCTCGATCAAGCTCGGCGAGCCGCAGTTCGAGGGTCAGACCAAGACCAAGCTCGGCAACACCGAGGCCAAGGCGTTCGTGCAGAAGGTCACCGGAGAGCAGCTCGCCGACTGGTTCGACCGCAACCCCCAGCAGGCCAAAGACATCGTGCGCAAAGGCATGCAGGCCTCGCAGGCACGTCTCGCCGCACGCAAGGCCCGTGAGGCCACCCGGCGCAAGAGCGTGCTCGAGTCGGGCGGCATGCCCGGCAAGCTCAAAGACTGCTCGTCGAAGAACGCTGAGATCTGCGAGATCTTCCTCGTCGAGGGCGACTCGGCAGGCGGCTCTGCGGTGCAGGGCCGAAACCCCGAGACTCAGGCGATTCTGCCGCTGCGAGGCAAGATCCTCAACGTCGAGAAGGCGCGTCTTGACCGCGCACTGCAGAACAACGAGATCCAGGCCATGATCACGGCGTTCGGCGCCGGCATCGGCGAGGAGTTCAACTACGACAAGCTGCGCTACCACAAGATCGTGCTGATGAGCGACGCCGACGTCGACGGCGCACACATCGCGACGCTGCTGCTCACGTTCTTCTTCCGCTACATGCGGCCGCTGATCGAGCAGGGCCACGTCTTTCTCGCCCAGCCTCCGCTGTATCGACTCAAATGGAGCGACCGAGAGCATGAGTTCGCCTACTCCGACGAAGAGCGTGACGAACTGCTCGCCGAGGGCAAGGGCGCGGGTCACCGTCTGCCGAAAGACTCCGGCATCCAGCGGTACAAGGGCCTGGGCGAGATGAACTACGAAGAGCTCTGGGAGACCACCATGAACCCCGAGTCGCGCACGCTGCTGCAGGTGCAGCTCGAAGACGCGGCCCAGGCCGACGAAGTGTTCTCGGTGCTGATGGGTGAAGACGTCGACTCACGACGCACCTTCATCCAGACCAACGCGAAAGACGTGCGATTCCTGGACATCTGACGATCGTGACGCGCTCAGGCGCGTGACCCCAGCATCCGCATCGCACACTCGAATCGCACAGACGAAAGAGACAAGCAGAACATGGCAGACGACACACAGGGCCCCGAGAACCCGGGCACCGACGACCAGAGCACCGGCGTGACGCCGAACTCGGGCGTCTCGTTCGGCAGCGCAGGCAGCACCCACAACCACGGGCACATCTCGCAGGTCGACCTCAACGTCGAGATGCAGAAGTCATACCTGGACTATGCGATGAGCGTCATCGTGGGGCGTGCGCTGCCCGACGTGCGCGACGGTCTGAAGCCGGTGCACCGCCGCGTCATCTACGGCATGTTCGACGGCGGCTACCGACCTGACAAGGCCTTCTCGAAGTGCTCGCGTGTGGTCGGCGAGGTCATGGGCCAGTATCACCCGCACGGCGACTCGGCGATCTACGACACCCTCGTGCGCCTGGTGCAGCCGTGGAGCCTGCGCTATCCGCTCGCGCTCGGCCAGGGCAACTTTGGCTCGCCGGGCAACGATCCCGCCGCCGCGCCGCGATACACCGAGACGAAGATGGCGCCGCTCGCGCTCGAGCTGGTGCGCGACATCGACGAAGACACGGTCGACTTCCAGGACAACTACGACGGCAAGACGCAGGAGCCGGTCGTGCTGCCCAGCCGGTTCCCGAACCTGCTGGTCAACGGCTCGGTGGGCATCGCCGTCGGCATGGCCACGAACATCCCGCCGCACAACCTGCGTGAGGTCGCCGAAGGCGTGCAGTGGTCGCTCGAACACCCGGATGCGTCGCGCCAAGAGCTGCAGGATGCCCTGATTCAGCGCATCAAGGGCCCGGACTTCCCCACCGGCGCGCTCGTGCTGGGCCGCAAAGGCATCGAGCAGGCCTACCGAACCGGTCGCGGGTCGATCACGATGCGCGCTGTGGTGAACATCGAAGAGATCCACAACCGCACCTGTCTCGTGATCACCGAGCTGCCGTACCAGGTGAACCCCGACAACCTGGCGATCAAGATCGCCGAGCTCGTGAAAGACGGACGCGTCTCGGGCATCGCCGACATTCGCGACGAGACCTCGGGCCGCACCGGCCAGCGCCTGGTGATCGTGCTCAAGCGCGACGCGGTGGCCAAGGTCGTGCTGAACAACCTGTACAAGCACACGCAGCTGCAGGACAACTTCGGCGCGAACATGATCGCCCTGGTCGACGGGGTGCCGCGCACCCTCTCGATCGACCAGTTCATCAGCCTGTGGATCACGCACCAGATCGAGGTCATCGTTCGGCGCACCAAGTTCCGTCTGCGCAAGGCCGAGGAACGCGCCCACATCTTGGAGGGCTACCTCAAGGCCCTCGATGCGCTCGACGAGGTCATCGCTCTGATTCGCGCATCCGCCACCGTCGAAGACGCCCGTGAAGGCCTGAAGAAGCTGCTCGGCATCGACGACCTGCAGGCGCGCGCCATTCTGAACATGCAGCTGCGTCAGCTCGCGGCGCTTGAGCGGCAGAAGATCACCGATGAGTACAACGAGCTGCAGGCCAAGATCGCCGAGTACAACGCGATTCTGGCCAGCGAGGCGCGCCAGCGCGAGATCGTCGGCGAGGAGCTCGGCGAGATCGTCGCCAAGTACGGCGACGATCGCCGCACCGCGATCCAGCTCGGCTTCGACGGCGACATGTCGATGGAAGATCTGATTCCCGAAGAAGAGGTCGTCGTCACGATGACCCGCGGCGGGTACATCAAGCGCACCCGCTCGGACAACTACCGTTCGCAGCACCGCGGAGGCAAGGGCATCAAGGGCGCACAGCTGCGGGCTGACGACATCGTCGACCACCTGTTCGTGACCACGACGCACCACTGGCTGCTGTTCTTCACCGACGCCGGGCGGGTCTACCGTGCGAAGGCGTACGAGGTTCCCGAGGCGGGACGCGACTCGAAGGGACAGCACGTCGCGAATCTGCTCGCGCTGAACCCCGACGAGACGGTCACGCAGGTGCTCGACATCTCGGGCTACGACCAGGCGCAGTACTTGGTGCTCGCGACGCGCAACGGTCTGGTCAAGAAGACCCGGCTCGAGGCCTACGACTCACCGCGTTCGGCCGGTCTCATCGCCGTGAACCTGCGTGATGACGACCAGCTCGTCTCGGCGCTGCTGGTGAACGACGACGACGAGATCCTGCTTGTGTCGCGTAAGGGCCTGAGCCTGCGCTTCGTCGCCGACAACGACACGCTGCGCCCGATGGGCCGCGACACCTCGGGGGTGAAGGGCATCACCTTCCGGGCGGGCGACTCGCTGCTGTCGGCGTCGGTGATTCCGGCCGATGCGGATGCCGCGGAGCAGTTCGTCTTCGTGGTCACCGAGGGCGGATATGCGAAGCGCACCGCGGTCGACCAGTATCGCGTGCAGGGTCGAGGCGGCAAGGGCATCAAGGTGGCCAAGCTGAACGACGACCGCGGCGATCTCGCCGGAGCGCTCATCGTCTGCGAGAACGACGAAGTGCTCGTGGTGCTCGCGGGTGGCAAGGTGATTCGCTCGTCGGTCGCGGAGGTGCCGGCCAAGGGACGCGATACGATGGGTGTCGTCTTCGTGCGCGCCGACGGAAAAGACCACGTGATCTCGGTCGCACGCAACGAAGAGCACAGCCTCGATGAGGCTGAGGCCGTGGCTGATGCCGAAGCGGGTGCCGAGGCAGCCGCAGCGGTCGAGCCGTCAACTGAAGACACTGATCAGCCCGCTGTGGCTGAAGAGCAGTGAGAGGAACCCACAATATGAACATGACTCCCCCGCCGGTGGGTGGCTCTGGCCCGAAAGCCTCACGTCGTCTGGTGCACCTGCGCCTGTCTGGCATCAACGCCTGGTCGGCGCTGAAGGTGTCGTTTCTGCTCAGTCTGGCGCTGATGATCGTCGAGCTGGTCTGCTCGTTCGTGCTGTGGCTCTTCGTGGCTCAGCTGGGCATGTTCCAGCCGATCAACGACCTGCTGTCGACGACGACGAGTGACGGTTCTGAGAACGTCGCGCGCATCTTCAGCTTCGGTCGCGTTCTGGGTCTGACTCTGCTGGCCGGTGTCGTGACCGTGATCTTCGGCACGCTCGGCGGCGGGCTGATGGCCGTGATCTACAACGCGGTGGCGCGCATCGTGGGCGGCGTGAAGCTCACGTTCAGCAACGTCAAGTAGCGATTTCACGGGTCGAGATGCCCGCGTGCATCTCGACTTGTGCGCAGCGCCGTTTATACGTTAAGCTTTTCTGGTGCTGTGCATTGGGCCTATAGCTCAGGTGGTTAGAGCGCTTCGCTGATAACGAAGAGGTCCCTGGTTCAAGTCCAGGTAGGCCCACCAATGCGCATACTTGTGGGTTTGGTCGTCTCAGACTCATCCAGACTCACAGGTTGAGCACGCGGGGCCTTAGCTCAATTGGTAGAGCGCCTGCTTTGCAAGCAGGAGGTCGCGGGTTCGATTCCCGCAGGCTCCACGTCAGCAGTACCCCAACGCCCCGTCTTCGGACGGGGCGTTCTTCGTCCTTTCTGGCTTCTTCGTCTCTTCTGTTTTCTTCGTCCTACTGGTTTTGCACGGGATTCTCACACCCCCTGCGTCTGTGTAGCGATTTTCGTGCTCAAAGGTCGATATTTCCGCAAAAAGTGTAGATCGGATTGCTCCCGAGTGCGCTGTGCGCGTGTGCGGGAGGTCACCTCACAATCGCATCCCCGTCGTCTCACAATCGCATCCCTCGTTGAGTCAGCGCGCTGCGCAGCCGCGCAATGGCCAAGGCGGGGCGATTGAAGACGTGGTCGGCGGTGAGCACGATGACGATCCAGCCGGCGGCCTGCAGCTGCTCTCGACGCTCCGCATCGCGCAGAAAGCGCTTGCGGTCTGCGAAGTGGTGGCCACCCTCGTACTCGTAGCAGACGCGAAATCGCTCATACGCGCCGTCGACGCAGGCAATCCAGGCTCCGGTGTCGTCGAAGAGATCCTTGTTGAGCGCAGGTTCTGGGAGACCCGCCTGGACGAGGATGAGCCGAACCCATGACTCCGGTCTGGACCAGGAATCCTCGCGTACGTGTGTCAGTGCGCGGCGCAGCGTGTGGGCGCCCGCTCGGTGGTAGCGGTCGACTGCGTGGCGCAGTTCGGTCAGCGTGGTGAGCGGAGGTCGTTGCAGCGTCCGCCTGACGGGCCACGGCCGACGGTCGATGCGCACGGCAGCGTCTGCGGCCGCGACAAGATCGAAGAGGCCCAGGCTGTCGGCCAGAGATGCCCAAGTGTCGGCGACGTTCACCAGCGGCATCCACTCGCGCACGATGCGCTGAGTGCCCGGCGTCAAGAGGTGGCCTCTGACTCCTTTCACACGGGGCCTCCGGCCGGGGTGCGTCGTCGCCAGGTGGATGTCATGGTGCGAAAGCCGCGGAAGCGGCAGTCCGAAGAGCAGCGCAGCGGTGGAATGGCTGAAGCACTGGTCAGGAGTCAGGAGATAGGAGTATGCGTGCGCAAGTGTGCGGATCAGCTCGTGCTGGCGCTGCACCGACAGCGCCGACGGGTGCTGGTTGGGATGCTGTGGGAGCTGCCAGTGCATGAGCTCAGCAGCCTCGCCCTGAGCGCGGACACCGCGAAACGGCGTGTAGAGATCGGCGCCACGAAGCCGCCAGGGGGAGACGCCGCAGGCCAACGCCTGTGAGACGGAGAATACGTTCGGAAGAACGTCTGGGAGTGGCTTCGCACGGCGGGTCATGCACTCATGGTGAACCAAGCACGGTCAGCCGGTCGACGTGTAGCGATAGATGTGGGAAACCTTGGGGTAAACCACGAATTGTGCGTAGTGGGCTGGTGCTGGTGGTGGTGCTGGTGCTGAGGGTGCGAGATGGTTGGGGCGCTGGTACTGCTCGGGGCGGCAGATGAGTGCGCAGCGACTCAGAACTGGTGCTCGGGGCCGGGGAATGCGCCGGACGCGACCTCTGCGGCATACGCCCGCGCAGCATCCGTCAGAACGCCGCGAACGTCGGCGTACTGCTTGACGAAGCGCGGCATGCGGCCGGCGCGCAGCCCCGCCATATCCTGCCAGACCAGCACCTGAGCGTCGCATTCGGCGCCGGCGCCGATGCCGACGGTCGGTATGTGCAGGGCGGCGGTGACCTCTGCGGCGACGGCCGCGGGCACCATCTCGAGAACGACGGCGAATGCCCCGGCGGCCTCGAGCGCTCGTGCCTCGGCGACGAGGCGGGCGCCGTCGTCTCCCCTGCCCTGCACACGATAGCCTCCGAGCTGATGCTCGGACTGCGGGGTGAAGCCGATGTGCGCCATCACAGGAACGCCGCTGCGCACGAGCTTCTCGACCTGCGGCACGACTTCAAGCCCGCCTTCGAGCTTCACCGCGTGTGCGCCAGCTTCTTTCATGAAGCGTGCAGCGGTGAGGAAGGCCTGCTCGGGCGACGCCTGATACGACCCGAAGGGAAGATCGGCGACGATCAGCGCGCGTTTCGCCGCTCGTGAGACGCCACGAGTGAGCATGATCATTTCGTCGACGGTCACCGGCAGCGAACTCTCGTTGCCCAACACGTTGTTCGACGCGGAGTCACCGACGAGCAGTACGGGTATGCCGGCCTCTTCGAAGATCTGCGCGGTGTACATGTCGTACGCGGTGAGCATCGCCCATCGCTCGCCGCGCTCTTTCATCTGCTGCAGGTGCGGGATGCGCACTCGGCTCGTCGGCTTCGGTGCTGCAGTGCCGTACGGTGCGGGCTGATCGCTCACGCGGATCCTCTGTTCGTCAGTCGGCGCACGAAGGCACGACTCTCAGAAAGCGTCGGTGCTCGTGCGGGGGCCGTGGTTCAGCGTAGTCGTCTGAGAGGCGGGTCGTATATGCCAACAGTGGTATATACGACCCGCCTCTCGATCATGGTCAGTGTGCGTGCACCGACCGCCGTCGTGTCTACTTCTGGTCGAGGCCCTTGCCGGAGGGCGACACCAGGATCTTCACGGCCCTCTCATTGCGATGGATCAGCGTGTCGAAGCCCTCGTCGACCAGGTGATCGAGCGCGATCTTGCCGGTGATGAACGGCTTGAGGTCGATCTTGCCGCTCTCGACGAGCTTGATCGTGGCCGGATGGCTGTTCACGTAGCCGATGGTGCCGCGGATGTCGAGCTCTTTCATCACGATCTTGTGCATGTCGAGCTCGGCCTTCTTGCCCCAAATCGACACGATGACGATGACGCCGGTCGGGCGCACGGCGTCGAGCAGGGTGTCAAGCACGACCTGGACGCTGGTGCACTCGAACGCGACGTCGGCACCCTTGCCGTCGGTGAGCTTGCGGGTCTCTTCGACCACGTCGACCTCGGCCGGGTTGAAGGCGTAGTCGGCGACGCCGGCGTCGAGAGCCTTCTGGCGGCGCAGCGGGCTGAGCTCGGAGATGATGACCTTCACGCCCAGCGCGTGCAGCACGGCTGCGGTCAGCTGACCGATGGGGCCTGCACCGCCGACGATGGCGGTCTGGCCCTCCTGAACGCCGGAGCGCTCGACGGCGTGATAGGCCACGGAGAGCGGCTCGATGAGTGCGGCCTGATCAAGGGGCAGACCTGCATCGATCTTGTGCACCCACCGGCGGCGCACCACGACGTTCTCGGCAAGGCCGCCACCGCGACCGGCGAGGCCGATGAAGTTCATGTCTTTCGAGAGGTGGTAGTCCTTGCTCTCTGGGCCGGTGTAGACGTCGTCGCTGATGATGTACGGCTCGACGACGACGTGATCGCCGACCTTGAGATCGTCGATGCCTTCGCCGACCTCGCTGATGACGCCTGAGAACTCATGCCCGAGGGTGACGGGAGCCGACTCTCCCGAGATGGGATGCGGATGGCCTGCCGGGGGCACGAAGATCGGGCCGTCGAGGAACTCGTGCAGGTCGGTGCCGCAGATGCCGCACCAGGCGACATCGATGCGCACCGTGCCGGGCTTCAGCTGCTGGGGCTCGATGTCTTCGATGCGAATGTCGCCGCGGTCGTAAAAGCGTGCTGCCTTCATGGTGTGGTTGTCTCCCTTGCGTGGCGCGACAGCACACGCACGGCGGCTGTCGCAGTGTTGGGTCGACGGATTCCCCCGTCGGCTTAAGTGTATCGGCGGTGAGACGACGACCTCTGAACAGCAGAGAAACAGCCGCGAAGTGTCTTGTTCTGGGACACTTCGCGGCTGTTAGTCAGCAGTGCTGATCGGTGCAGACGAGAGAATCAGAGATCGTCGTCGAACTCGTCGTCGATGCCGATCCAGTGTTCGTCGGCCAGCGTCACCGCACGCACGATGGCGACACCGATGCCGACGACGGCCGCGATGCCCAGCGTCGGCAGCAGCCACCGCCCGGCACCCGCCTTCTTCGGCTCGGTTGCGTCGGCGACCTGCTCGGACACCTCGTGCGTTGCCTGCTTCGCCTTCTTGGCCGCCTTCTTGGCCGCTTTCTTCGTCTGTTTCACCGATTCGACCGCAGCATCTTTCACCTCTGCCGCAGTTTGCTCGGCGCTCTGCTTGAGATCGGCCGCCCCGCGGCGCACGTTCTCGGCGACATCGGCGTTGACCGGTGCCTCTTTCAGTGCTTCGAGCACGGCTTTCGCAGTGCCGACAGCCGTGATCGCGGCGGGCACCACATCGCTGTAGAAGCGCTCTTTTGCGACCTGTGTGGTCTGGCCGGCGACCTCTGCGCCTTTCTGCGCCAGGGGTTTGACGGTGTTGTTCGTGAAGTGCTCGAAGTCTCGGATCGCCTTTTCGAGGCGCGTCTTGAGCTGTTCGACGTTCTCAGTTGCCTTGTCTGCCATGGTGTGACCTCCTGTGCCCATTGTGCCATCTCAGGCAGCGGCCGTCAGACATCTGTGACAAACTCAACGCATCTTGCCAGCATCGCCGGTTGTGCGAGAATCGACGCATGACTCAGCACACGCATACTGCGACTCTGCACACGAACCACGGTGACATCGTCATCAACCTCTTCGGCTTTCAGGCACCGAAGACCGTCGAGAACTTCGTCGGTCTCGCCACCGGCGAGAAAGAGTGGAAGCACCCGGGCACCGGCGAGACTCAGACCACTCCCCTGTACCAGAATGTGATCTTCCACCGCGTGATCCCAGGCTTCATGATCCAGGGCGGCGACCCGATCGGCACCGGCACCGGCGGCCCGGGCTACGCCTTCGACGATGAGATTCACCCCGAGCTGCAGTTCACGAAGCCCTATCTGCTCGCGATGGCCAACGCCGGCCAGCGCGGCGGGCATGGCACCAACGGCTCGCAGTTCTTCATCACCGTCGACGCGACCCCATGGCTGAACGGCCACCACACCATCTTCGGCGAGGTTGCTGACGACGCCTCGCGCAAGGTGGTCGACGAGATCGCCGCCGTCGCCACTCAGCCCGGCGACCGCCCGGTCGAGGACGTGGTCATCACCGGTGTCGACGTCGTCAAGGCCTGACGCATGCCGTCATTGACCCAGCGGGTGCGTCGGGCGTTCCAACGTCCTGGCGCACCCGTAGTCAGCTATGTGATCATCGCCCTGTGCGTGCTGGGCTATCTGCTGCAGCTCGTCGTGCCCGGCTTCACCTCGCTGATGCAGTTTCACAGTGCATATGTCGGCACCTTCTTTCTCGCCGGCCCTGAGTCCGGCTTCTCCGGACTGATCCCCTTTGAGCCCTGGCGTGCGGTCACCTACGGCTTCGTGCACTCCACGCTCGGAGTGCTGCCGCTGCATCTGCTGCTGAACATGTACACCCTCTGGATCTTCGGCACCATTCTCGAGCCGATGCTCGGTCGCGGACGCTTCATCACGCTCTACGTCTTCGGTCTCGTGGGCGGCGCACTGGGTGTCTACCTGCTCTCGCCACAGACAGCGGTGATCGGCGCATCAGGCGCGCTCTTCGCAATGATGGGCGCGCTGCTGGTGATGCAGCGTCGACTGGGTGGTCAGACGACTCAGCTGCTGGTGCTGCTTGCGATCAACTTCTTCTACGGGTTCTTCGCCGGTGGGGTCAGCTGGCAGGCGCACCTCGGCGGTCTCGTCGTGGGGCTGCTCAGCGGGCTCATTCTGGCCGAGACGCGTCAGCCCAAAGACCGCACGCTGCGCATCGTCTACTTCGTCGTGCTCGGCGTGGTCATGGTGGTGCTCTTCGCGATCGCCCCGGGGATGCTCTGGCAGCGCTAGGTGGTGATGTGGTCGTTCACCGGCACCGCGGCCGAGGTCAGCGCCAGCGAGTGGTCATCAAGAAGCCGACCATCAGAATGCCGAAGCCGACGAGGATGTTGCCCTGGCCGAGGGCCGGGATCGGCCACTGGGCGCTGAAGCTAATATAGAAGACAATGATCCAGAGCAGGCCGATGGCCATCAGGCCGAACATGACGAACTTGAACCACGGTGGGTTCGGTTTCGTGTTCTTCGACCGGCCGGCCGTCTCGGTCGAATCCTGCCGGTCGGAGTTCTTTTTCTTGTTGTTCGCCACGGAAGTACAGTGTAGCCCAAGGAGTGCAGACTTGTGAGTGAATCGATGTCGCGCCGAGAGCGCCGCCGCAGCGAGCAGCCGCGCCGCGCACGTCGCTCGGTAGGGTCGGCCATCGTGACGGTGATCGGCGAGCTCATGCTGACAGCGGGTGTGCTCGTGCTGCTCTTCATCGGCTGGAAGATGTCGCTCAACGACTCCAACATCGACCGCTCTCAGGAGAGAGCCGCAGCAGGCATCTCGCAGGGCTGGCAGCAGGAGGCAGCCCCAGGAACGGGCGGGCAGGCCACGTCGACGCCGGGCGACCCGAGCATCCACCCAGAGGGCAACGACATCTTCGGAGTGCTCTACATTCAGAGACTCGGCGACCAATGGCAGCGGCCGATCGCTCGGGGAGTCGAGAAGAAGCCCGTGCTCGACCACATCGGCTTCGGCTGGTATCCCGATACGAACATGCCCGGCCAGGTCGGCAACTTCGCGGTCGCCGCACATCGTGGCGGTCAGGGATCGAGCCTGCGCTACGTCGACAGCCTCACCGTCGGCGACAAGATGGTCGTCGAGACCAAAGACGGCTGGTACACCTACACCTACCGCAACACCGAGTACGTCATGGACGTCGACGTGAACGTGCTGAATCCGGTGCCGCAGAGCAGCGTGCAGGCCACTGACCGGCTGCTGACGGTCACGAGCTGCAACCCGTATCCCTTCACGAACGGTGAGCGGATCATCTCGTACGGTGTGCTCGACAACTTCCAGCCGCGCTCGGCCGGGGCGCCCGCGTCACTGGACTATCTGCAGAAAGGCTGACCCATGTACGGACTGATCTGGAGAATTCTGCCGGGCCCGTGGCCGGTCAAACTGCTGCAGTCGCTGATTCTGGTCGGCGCAGTGCTCGCGTTGCTCAACTGGGTCGTCTTTCCCTGGGTGAACACCCTGGTCGACACCGGCGAAGCGACGGTGGGTTGATGAGCGACATTCTCGTCGTCGACAACTACGACAGCTTCGTCTATACGATCAACGGCTACCTGCAGCAGCTGGGCGCGACGACGACGGTCGTGCGCAACGACGAGCTGCAGACCAGTGATCTCGACGAGGCTCTGGGCCGCGTCGCCGGGCTGTTGATCTCGCCTGGACCGGGAGCCCCGGCCGATGCCGGAGTGAGCCCCGATGCCATTCGCTGGGCTGCGGCACATCGCCTGCCCATGCTGGGCGTCTGCCTGGGGCACCAGGCGCTGGCCGAGGTGTACGGAGCCACGGTGTCGAACGCCGAGCAGCTGATGCATGGCCGGCTCTCGAACGTCGTGCATGACGACGTGCCGTTCTTTGCGGGTGTTCCCGAGCGGTTTCAGGCCACGCGATACCACTCACTGGCGGTGGTGGATGCCACGGTGCCGCCCGAGCTGCAGGTGACGGCTCGCACTGATGACGGGGTGATCATGGCGCTCCAGCATCGTGAGCTGCCTCTGTGGGGTGTGCAGTACCACCCGGAGTCGGTGCTGACCGAGCACGGCTACCGTCAGTTCGGAAACTGGCTCGAACTGGCCGGCGTCAAGGGGGCTGCGGAACGCGCCGCCCACCTCAGCCCGCTGATCAACGAGGCGTGAGCCGCCGAGCCGACTACGGAGCCGGCGGTGCCGACGACTCAGGGGCCGGTGCCTCACTCGACGGCGACGGTGGTGGTGCGCACTTCGAGCTGTCAGCCATGTAGTAGTACAGGATGACCTCGGTCGAGGCGTTCGCAGCCAGTTCGGTACCCGGTTTCGGGTCAGAGTACTGCACGGTGTAGGACGAGGCCTGGCAGCGGCGCACCGGCTGTGGCCGGGCAGAGAGCCCGAGGTCGCGCAGCTGGCTGATCGCGTCGTTGATCGGCTTGCCGACAAGATCGTCTGGGATGACGACACGGCCGGAAGAGACCTGCAGGCGCACCGAGGTTCCGGAGCGCACCTGGCTCTGGGCAGTGGGCTCAGAGGCGATCACCTGACCGGTGGGAATGTCGCCGTTGATCACCTGCGTGATCTGACCGATCTGCAGACCGGCATCGGTCAGCTTCTTGGTGGCTTCGTCCTGAGTGAGCTTCGAGACGTCGGGGATGGTGACCATGGGGGCGCCGCTGGAGACCTTCACCTGCACGTCGCTGCCGGCCAGAGCCAGGGCGCCTGCAGGGGGGTCGGTCTCGATGACGCGACCAGGCGAGACCGAGTCGTCGGTCTGATCGACCTTGACCGGGTTCAGCCCGCGGTCTTTCAGCTGCTGCTCGGCGGTCTGATAGGTGGCTCCGGCCAGGTTCGGAACGGCGACCTGAGCCCCCTCGGGGCTGGCGATGCGCGGCTGCAGCAAGGCGAGCCAGAGAACGGCGATGACGCCGATGACGCCCACGCCGATCACGATGGCCCAGATGGTGCCGATGCCTCCCTTGCGCAGCTCGCGATCGATGAACCGCGACGAAGGGTCGTCGTCTTCAGGGTCGAGATCGAGCGCGTCGTCGATGGGGGAGTCTTCGAGAATCAGAGTGCTCGCCGCATCGTAGCTCGGGCCGCGAGTGGGCAGACCCTGCGCCAGTCGATCGACGTCGGCTCGGAAGTCTTCGGCGGTCTGGTACCGACGCGTCGGGTCTTTCGCGAGGGCCGACAGAATGACGCGGTCGTCGTTCTCGCCGAGAGCGTCGTTGAGGCTGCTCGGGGTCGGCGCGGTCGCGTTCACATGCTGATAGGCGATCGACGCCGGGCTGTCGCCCTTGAACGGCACACGACCGACGAGCATCTCGTACAGGATGACGCCGACGCTGTAGAGGTCTGAACGACCGTCGACACGGTCGCCGCGAGCCTGTTCAGGTGCGAAGTAGAGTGCGGTGCCGACGACCGAACCGGTCTGGGCGACGGTGCCCTCGCTCTCGCTGAGCGCACGCGCCACGCCGAAGTCCATCACCTTTGCGTCGCCGCTCGAGGTGATCATGATGTTGCCGGGCTTGATGTCGCGGTGGATGATGTTGGCCCGGTGCGAGTACTCGAGGGCACGCAGCACCTGGTCGGTGATCTTCAGCGCCTCGGCGCGGTCGATCGTGCCCTTCGCGAGCTTCTCTTTGAGCGTCTGCCCCTCGACGTATTCCATGACGAGGAACGGCACCTCTTGAGGGCGCGCGTTCGGCCCCGTGGCGATCATGTCCTGCCCGGCATCGTACGTGCGCACGATGTACGGGCTGATCATGCGAGCTGCAGCGGTGGTCTCATTGCGAAAGCGCTTCTGGAAGATCGGATCATCTGCCAGCTGAGGTCGAAGCAGTTTAATGGCCACGGTGCGACCAAGTCGGGTATCGGTGCCAAGGTAGACGTCACCCATACCACCGTGCCCGATGAGACGGCCGACTCTGTATCGGCCGCTCAACAACGGCTGTTCACTCATACACCCACCTATAGACAGTAGATTCCGTCGGCCAGTCTAGCGGAAGCACGGCAGCTGCCACCGCAGACAGGCTTTGGTGAGACAAATTGCTGTTCGCATATGCTTCAGACGGTGTCGCTGGTCGCCGGGCAAGTGCTGCCTGTGAGCGCATTGAGATGAACAGCGTGACAGCCGAAGATCGTCTGCAGACTGGGGAACTGGATCAGCTGCACTTACCTGTCGGCGCAGGTGTTGGCGTAGGAGTTGCCGTCGAAGGTGGCGTCCAAGTGTGCCCGGCGTTCTCACAGGACGCCTTGTCCGTGTAGGAGGATGCCGGTTTCGTGTACTGGCCCACCGTCACGCTGATGCTCACACCAGGCTGGAAGGTGCCGGCCTCATGGCTGAGCACTTTGCCGTCTTGGTCTTGCGAGTTCACCGACTGTTCGACTTGGTTGACCGAGAGCCCCTTGCCGTTCAACTGGGCCCGCACAGCGGCGATGTCCTGCCCGACGAATTCGTCGGCCGCAATGGTCACCGTGTTCTGCGTGGGTGTCGGTGTCGGCGTTGGTGTCGGACTCGGCGTGCGCGTCGGCGTCGGAGACGGCTTCTCAGAGGGAGTCTCTGAGGGCGTCTCAGTCACCGTCGGGCTCGGGGCCGGCGGTTCGGGCGCACTCTGATTGGCCAGCAGCGCCCAGACGCTGCCACCGGCGACGAGCAGCAGGAGCACGATCAGCGCGACCAGGGGCCACGTCCATTTGTTGCGCTTCTTCTTCGGCTTGCTTTTTTTGGCATCGTCGACCTGGGTTGCGCTGGCGTCGAGCAGCGGCTGCCCGTTCTGTGTGCCGATGATGGCAGTGGCCGGCTGGGTGGCATCCTGTGTGGTGCCGATCAGCGCGGTCTCTTCGAGCGCGGTGGTCTGCTGCCCGGTCGGCGTGACCTGCGGAACCTCCATGGCCGCAGTGCGGATGTCGCCCACGCGCAGTGCCTCAGCAGCTTTGGCCAGATGCGTGGCCGACTGCGGGCGGTCGGCGGGGTTCTTGGCGATGCAGCTCATCACGAGCTTGTTCACCGCGGCAGGCACACTGGTGGGCAGCGGCGGGGGAGTCTCGTTGATCTGGGCCATTGCGATGGCGACCTGGCTCTCGCCGGTGAAGGGCCGACGACCGGCCAGGCATTCGTAAGCCACGATGCCCAGCGAGTAGATGTCGGTGGCCGGTGACGCCGGGTGACCGCTCGCCTGTTCGGGCGAAAGGTACTGCACAGTGCCCATGACCTGCCCAGTGGCCGTCAGGGGCACCTGATCGGCGATGCGGGCGATGCCGAAATCGGTGATCTTGACATGGTGATCGGGCGTGATGAGCAGGTTGCCCGGTTTCACGTCGCGGTGCACGAGACCCACCTTGTGCGCGGCGGCAAGCGCCTGCGCGGTCTGGGCGACGATGTCGAGCACCTGGTCGACCGGCAGAACGCGCTCGTGTTCGAGCACGTTCGACAGCGGTTCGCCGGGCACGAGCTCCATCACCAGATAGGCGCTGCCCTTCTCTTCGCCGTAGTCGTAGACGCTGGCGATGCCCTCATGGTTCACGAGTGCGGCATGCCGAGCCTCGGCGCGAAAGCGCTCCAAGAACCCGGGGTCGCCCATGTACTCGTCTTTCAGAATCTTGATGGCGACGTCGCGACCGATGACCTCGTCATAGGCCTTCCAGACCTCGCCCATTCCGCCGACCGCGATACGGCTCGTGAGCTTGTATCGTGCGCCGTACGTGAGGCCTTCTGTGGGTCTCATCTGTCTAACACCGCCTTCATGATCTTCTGCGCCATGGGAGCCGCCACCCGGTTCGAGCCCTCTGAGTCACCGTAAGCGCCGCCCTCTTCGACCACGACCGCGACTGCGACCTTGGGATCGTTCGCCGGCGCGAAGCCGGTGAACCAGAGATTGTACTGGCTCTCTTTGGTGGTCTCAGCGGTGCCCGTCTTTCCGGCGACCTCAACCCCGTCTATTCTTGCACCTGAAATCTCGCCCGATGAGACATTGTTCACCATCATCGATGTGAGAGTCTGTGCGTTCTCTGCAGATATGGCCTGGTTGAGCTTCTGCGGAGAGAACTGCTGTGTGACCGACAGATCGCGGCCGCGCACGGCGTCGATCAGCCCGGGCTGCATGCGGGCGCCCTTGTTGCCGATCGTGGCCGAGATCGAGGCGACCTGCAGCGGCGTGACGCGCACATCGTACTGGCCGAAACTGGACAGCTGCAGCTGCGCGGTGCTCATGCCGGTCGGGTATCGACTCGCGGTGACGTCGAGCGGAATCTGCTGGTTCTCGCCGAAACCGAAGTCTTTGGCCGTCGAAGCGACCTTGTCTTCGCCCAGCTGCGGCCCGAGCTCTGCGAACGGGATGTTGCACGAGTACTGGAGCGCGGTCTTCAGCGTGGTCTCGGCGCCGCCGTTGCCGCAGGCGCGCTTGGTGACGTTGTAGATCTGTGTGCTGGTGCCGGTGAGGGTGAGCGAACCGGGGTTGGGGAAGGTGCTCTCGGGCGTGTAGCCGTTCTCGAGTGCGGCCGCCGACATGATCAGCTTGAACGTCGACCCGGGAGGATACGTGTCACCGCCGATCGCGCGGTTCACCAGAGGCTTGTCCTCCGCCGCATTGAGCTGATCGAAGACCTGGTTGGCCTGAGCGGTGTCGTTGTCGGCGAGCTTGGCGGCGTCGAAGCCGGGCTTCGAGACCATCGCGAGGATGCGTCCGGTCGAGGGGTCCATGGCGACCGCTGCGCCCTTGCGATCGCCCAAGGCATCCCACGCGGCCTTCTGTACGGCCGGGTCGATCGTCAGCACCACGTCGGAGCCCCGCGGCTCGGTGCCGTTGATGCGGTCGACGAGCTGGTCGATGGTCTGACCGCGGCTGGTGCCGGTCAGCGTCAGGTTCTCGGCGCTCTCGATGCCGGTCGGAGCCAGGCTGTGCGAGTACCAGCCGGTGACGGCCGAGTACATCTCGCCGCCGGGGTAGCTGCGGGTGAACCGGTACTGGTTGTCGACCGGGTCGGACTGCGCGATCACCTGGTTGCCGACCACGATGCTGCCGCGCTGCACCTTGAAGCCGTCGAGGATGGCGCGCGAGTTTCGCGGGTCGCTGTTGAGCTGCTCGCCGAAGATGCCCTGAATCAGGCTCGTCGACACGAAGAGCGAGATGAAGAGCAGGAAGACGACGATCGCGACCCGGCGCAGACGCGTGGTCATGAGTGGGCCTCCTTCTCGGCAGGCGAGCCGACGGCGGATGCCGGGGCAGCGTCCGCCGTGCTGCGCAGGGCCCCGAATCGGTCGGCCTGCGAGCGAATCGAGTCGGTGATGCGCAGCAGCAGGGCCATGATGACCCAGTTCGCCAGCAGACTCGAGCCGCCGGCTGCGAGGAACGGTGTGGGCAGGCCGGTGAGCGGGATCACCCGCGTCACACCGCCCACAACGATGAACACCTGCAGGCAGAGCACGAACGACAGCCCGGTGGCCAGCAGGCGGCCGAAGTCGTCGCTCGCGGTGAAGCCGACGCGCAGCCCTCGGCCGACGAGCAGCAGGAACAGGCAGAGGATGGCGAAGATGCCGATCAGACCGATCTCTTCGCCGATGCTGGTGAAGATGTAGTCAGAGCGAGCGAGCGGGGTCAGCTGCGGGTAGCCACGCCCCCAGCCGGTGCCGAACATGCCGCCGTGCGCCTGACCGAAGAGTCCCTGCACGAGCTGGTAGCTGCCGCCGTACTGCTGGTTGTAGAGCGTGTCGTCGAGCGGGTCGATCCAGGCGTGGATGCGGCCCTGCACGAGCGGAATGAAGCGGTAGGCGGCGAGGCCGCCGGCGACGAACATGAGCAGCCCGATGACCACCCAGCTGGCCAGCCCGGTGGCGACGTAGAGCATCACCAGGAAGAGGCCGAAGTAGAGCAGCGAGGTGCCGAGGTCTTTCTGCACCACCAGCACGGTCATCGCCATCGCCCAGACGACGAGGATCGGCCCGGAGTCTTTGGGGCGCGGGAAGGTCATGCCGGCGAAGCGGCGGCCGGCAGCGGTGATGCTCTCGCCGCGTGCGACCAGGTATCCGGCGAAGAAGACCGCGAGCGTGATCTTCGCGTACTCGCTGGGCTGGAAGGTGACCGGCCCCAGCTTGACCCAGAGCTCGGCATTGGTGCCCAGCGATGTGCCGATGCCCGGAATCATGGGCAGGACCAGCAGCACGATGCTCGCCAGCATGAACACGTAGGTGTATCGCTGCAGCACGCGGTGGTTGCGCAGAAAGTACAGCACGACCGCGGCGATGACGACGGCTGCCGTCGCCCAGAGCGCCTGTCGCATCGCGGGGGTCGAACCGGTCGACCCCTGGGCGATGTCGATGCGGTAGATCGCGACGATGCCGATCGAGTTCAGCGTCGCGGCGATGGGCAGGATGATCGGGTCGGCCTTCGACGCCCGCACACGCAGCACGATGTGCAGGGCGAGCACGGCCGCCCAGAAGACGGCGCCGATGACGAACGGGGGAATGTCGAGCGCGCCGAGCGCGCCGAGCTGCACGGCTGCCAGACCGAGTGCCGAGACGATGGCGCCGAGAACGAGCAGCATCAGCTCGATGCCGCGCAGATTCCGGTCGACCAGACGCAGGTTGTGCTGGCGGCTCACTGGGCGGCCCCGTTCGTCGTGGCGCGCGGCGACGCGCTGCCGTCAGGATGCGCGGTCAGGGGAGTTTCATCGGGCTCGGCGACCGAGACCGGCCCGGTGCCGTCGTCGGGCTGCGGGCTCTGCGTCGACTGCGGCTGCTCGGTGCTGTCGCGTCGGCGGTGCTCGCTGTTCAGCTCACCGAGGCGACTGGCGGCCGCGTCGAGCGAGGGGAAGGCCACCGTCTCGCGCACCTGCTGCTGCGTGAGCTCGTCGAGGTCAGACATCGGAATCTGCGGCAGCCGCGAGTCGTCGACGGTGTGACTGAGCCTGAACGGGCCGACCTGCTGATTCACACCCTGGTAGATGACGGCGTAGCCGGCGTCTTCGCCGATGTAGTACTGCGTCTGCGTCCAGCGCCAGCCGAGCCAGGCGCCGAGGCCGATGCCGCCGATGATCAGCACGCTCAGCACGCTGACCACGACCCGGCGCAGAACGGTGCGGCGTCTGGTCTCGGCGATCAGCTCGTCGAGGTATTCGTCGGCCTGCGACTCGAACTGAGTGGGCTCGAGTCGTCGCGGCTTGAGATGGCTGGCCGCCTCACGCAGGGCGTGCAGGCTCTGCGCCTTCTGTGTGCGGATGCGTTCGAGGTGGTCGAAGCGCACCTCGCGTGCCGCCGCGCCCACGATGACCGGATGCCCGGGTGTGCCGTGCGGAGTGGCGTCGGGGTCGGCATCGGGCTCGACCAGCACCACAGTGCAGTTGTCAGGCGCACCATTGCGCAGCGCGAGCTCGAGCAGATGCGCGCAGGTCATATCGGCGCTGTCGCCTCGTGCCAGAGTCTTGGCGATCGCCTCGTCGCCCACCGGCCCGCTCAGACCGTCGGAGCAGATCAGCAGTCGGTCGCCGGGGTTGATCTGCTCGGTGAAGACGTCGATGTCGGGATTGGCCTCGATGTCGCCGAGTACGCGCATGATGACCGACCGTCGGGGGTGCACCAGCGCCTCTTCTGGGGTGATGCGACCGGCGTCGACCAGACGCTGCACGAAGGTGTGGTCTTTGGTCAGCTGGGTGAGTTCACCATCGCGCCAGCGATAGATGCGCGAGTCGCCGATGTGCGCGATGACCGCGGAGTCGTCGACGGCGAGAAAGCCCGAGAACGTGGTGCCCATGCCGGTGAGCTCCGGGTAGTCGGCCACGGTCTCGGAGAGCGTCGCGTTCGCCCGCCGCAGCGCCAGCTCGATCGCCTTCGCGGCCTCGTCGACGGTGTCGAAGCGTCGGTCGAGGTCGACCAGTGACTGCACGGTGAGCGCCGAGGCGATGTCGCCGCCGGCGTGTCCGCCCATGCCGTCGGCGACGGCGAACAGGTACTGACCGGCGATGGCCGAATCCTGGTTGTTGCGCCGCACCTTGCCGGTGTGGCTCAGCGCAGTTGCTCTCAGCACGGTCATGAGATCAGCCTCGCAGCTCCATGACGGTGGTGCCGATGGTGATGGGCACTCCGATGCCGACCGGCGTCGGGCGCGAGATGCGCTGACCGCCGACCATGGTGCCGTTCGTCGAGCCGAGGTCTTCGACCATCCAGGTGTCGCCGCGTTTCGACAGGCGGGCATGGTGCGTCGAGGTGTAGTCGTCACGCAGCACGACGCTTGAGTCCACGCTGCGACCGAAGGTCAGGGCATCCTGGCTGAGCGTGAGCTGGCGACCGCGCACCGGACCTGCGGTGAACACGA
This sequence comes from Pseudoclavibacter sp. CFCC 14310, assembly GCF_008831165.1. NCBI lineage: Bacteria > Bacillati > Actinomycetota > Actinomycetes > Micrococcales > Microbacteriaceae > Pseudoclavibacter > Pseudoclavibacter sp. CFCC 14310. The sequence continues at coordinate 112,136 of NZ_WBKC01000001.1, forward strand.
GGTGGGCGGGCGTGCCTGTCGAGGCTGCGGATGCCGCACGGCGTCCCGAGGCCGCAGGTGCGGCAGGCGCAGCGGCAGGAGAGACCGCCGGAGCCGAGCCGGCGCTCGCGGCTGCTCCGCGCATCCGCTTGACCTTCGGGCCGAACAGATCGGAGCGCACGGCCCAGATGACCGAGAAGACGAACAGCCAGAGCAGCACCAGAAACACGGCGCTGATCAGCAGGTAGAGCAGCTCGCCGCTCATCAGCCCACCGCCTTCGGTGCCCGATGGTATGAGATCAGGGTCGAGCCGACCACGAAGTCGAGGGGGCCGGCGAGCTCCAGGGTCGTGATGCGCTGGCCGTCGACCTTGGTGCCGTTGGTCGAGCCGAGGTCGCGCAGCACGACGGTAGTGCCGTCCCAGGTCACACTGGCGTGCTGCTTCGAGACCGCTGAGTCGTTGACGGTGACGTCGCACTCATGGCTGCGCCCGATGGTCGTGACCCCATGGCGCAACGGGTAGGACTGCCCCTGCACCTCGAGCACCGGTACGAGGGTGACGTCGCCGACGGTGGTCGAGCTGGTCACGTCGAGCATGCCGACGCTCTGACTGTCGTCGGGCACGATGGCCACGGTGAGCGGGCCGGGAAACTGATACCCCTGCTGGTGGGCATAGGTGTGCAGGTCGGCGACGAACTGGTTCGCCAGCGAAGAGCCCTGCGCCCTGAGACGGTCGAAGTCGGCCTGGCTGATGCGCACGCGCAGGGCGTTCGGCACCAGAATCGTGTCACGCGAGAGGATGCGCGTGTTCGAGTCGAGCTCTCCCTTCAGCGCAGAGAAGATCTCGAGCGGCTGCAGGCGGGAGCGAAACGTCTTGGCGAAGGCGCCGTTGACAGCACGCTCCAAGCCGCGTTCCACGTTATCGAGTAGTCCCACTCGTCTCCTCACACCGATCTGTCGCAGCTATGGTACCCGGTTCAGCTGTGAGACGAGGAGTCGAGTTGCCGAGCAGCATCGTTTTCATGCTAATCTGTTCCAGTGCAGTCGCGCAGTTCGACCCAGTCGGAGTGTGCAATGCCCGAGTGGCGGAATTGGTAGACGCGCTAGCTTCAGGTGCTAGTGATCGCAAGGTCGTGGGGGTTCAAGTCCCCCCTCGGGCACAGGCTCATCTCAGTGAGATGAGAGAAACCCCCGGAACCTCAACGGTTTCGGGGGTTTCTTCGTCTCTGCGCGTTTCTGCTCAGGCAGGTGGGCCCGCATCGCAGATCGACGACCCTATGAAGGAGACGAAGATGGCACGCAGGGCAGCATGGCGAGCTGGGCACAGCCCGACGATCATCGGGCACCGCGGCGCGAGCAGCGAGGCGCCAGAGAACACGCTCGCGGCGTTCGATGCGGCGGTGGATGCTGCCGCACGCGAATCGGGGCCGGGTGCGCCCGCCTGGATCGAGCTCGATCTGCAGCACACCGCTGACGGCGAGGTGGTGGTGATCCACGACGACGAACTCGATCGCACGACGTCGGGGCAGGGAGCCGTCTCGGCACGCACCTCGGCCGAGCTGCGCACGCTGGACGCCGGCACCTGGTTCGATGCGGCGTTCGCCGGCCAGCGCATCCCCACGCTCGCCGAGCTGGCCGAGTGGATCGCGGCCAACCCGACCGCCCACGTACTGGTCGAGTACAAGGGGGCGTGGTCACCCCAGCAGATCACGCCGACGGTCGCGAGTTTCGAGGCGGCCGGAGTGGGGGAGCGTCTGGTGCTGCAGAGCTTCGACCCGAGGACGGTGCGTTCGCTGCAGCTGCGCGCCGGCGACTACGCCCTCGGGCTGCTGATCGATGAGACCGCGCACTACCCCGAGATCGAGACCGCCGAACTGCTGAGCGTCTCGGCGGTGAACCCGCGCTGGAGGCGTGCGCTCGCCGAACCCGACCTGGTGCGGGCGGTGCACGAGCGACTGGGCGCCCAGATGGCGGTGTGGACGCCGGACGAGCCTGTCGACTGGGATGCGCTGGCCGCGGCCGGCGTGGATGCGATCATCACGAATCGTCCGCGCGAGGCTCGCTCGCACCTCGGCTGAAACGGTCGCGTGCAGCGGCGGCCTTCGGCCTGTGCCGGCTCGAGACCGTGGCTGGCCTCGAGCCGGCGCCAGCGCGTCAGTGCTTGTCGCCGTCGGTGTCGAGCGGGTTCGGGTTGCCCGAGGCGATGTTGGCCTCGTGCACCTCGCGGGCGATCGTGACCTCCGGGGCCTCACTGCCCTCTGCCTCGGCGAGCTCGTCGGCCATAGGCCGGCTGGCCACCACGGGGAAGGCGCCGGTGAATCCGATGCGCTCAGTGGCGATGCGCTTGACCTCGGAGCGGCAGGCATACCAGCCGATCACCAGAAGCGGGATCACGATGAGCATCGACGCCAGCGTGTAGGTGCCGGTCGGGTAGTCGAGGCCGATGAGCACGATGACCAGCAGCAGGAACGCGAGTGTGGCGTAGTTCGTATATGGCGCACCCGGCATACGAAACTTCGGCCGTCGGTAGAGACCCTGCTTCGAGAGCTGGTAGTAGCGCAGATGCGCGAGCGTGATCGTGGCCCAGCCCGAGATGATGCCGATCGAGGCGAGGTTCAGCACGATCTCGAAGGCCTGCTCGGGAACGAACATGTTGAGCACGACGCCCATGAGAGTCACGATCGCGGTGAGCAGGATGCCGCCGTAGGGCACGCCCTGAGGCGAGATCTTCTGTGCGAACTTGGGCGCCGAGCCGGCCATCGACATGGAGTGCAGGATGCGTCCGGTCGAATACATGCCGGCGTTGAGCGACGAGAGAGCGGCGGTGAGCACCACCAGCTCCATGATCGGAGCGGCCGCATCGATGCCGATGTGGCTGAAGAAGGTCACGAACGGGCTCTCGCCGGCACTGTATGCGGTGTAGGGGAGCAGCAGCACCAGCAGCAGCACCGAGCCGACGTAGAAGACGGCGATGCGCACGATCACGGTGTTGATCGCCTTCGGGATGACCTTGCGGGCGTCTTTCGTCTCGCCAGAGGTGGTGCCGACGAGTTCGATGCCTGCGTAGGCGAACACGACGCCCTGCATGATCACCAGGGCAGGCAGGATGCCATTGGGGAACATGCCGCCGTTGTCGAAGATCAGCGTGAAACCGCGTGGATCGCCGGTCGGTGTGCCGAAGATGACGAAGATGACGCCGAGTACCAAGAAGAGGACCAGCGCACCGACCTTGATCAGCGCGAACCAGAACTCCATCTCACCGAACACTTTGACCGAGATGAGGTTCATGCCGACCACGATGATGAGTGCCAGCAAAGCGATCGTCCACTGCGGAATCGAGGCGATGAACGGAGAGTACTGCCCGAACCATTTCACGTAGATCGCGATCGCCGTCACGTCGACGATCGAAGTGGTCGCCCAGTTGACCCAGTACATCCAGCCGCTGACGAATGCCGCCTTCTCGCCGAAGAACTCGCGGGCGTACGAGACGAAAGATCCCGAAGAGGGACGGTGAACGACCAACTCGCCGAGCGCTCGCAGAATCAGGTAGGCGAACACGCCACAGAAGGCGTAGATGATCAGCAGAGACGGGCCGGCCTGTGCGAGACGGCCGCCGGCGCCGAGAAAGAGACCCGTGCCGATCGCGCCGCCGATCGCGATCATCTGGAGCTGGCGTGCCCCGAGGCCCTTGTGAAAGCCGGCTTCCTCTTCGATGAAGATGTTCTCTTCGGGTGCAGCGGTGGTGACGGTGCCCGTATTCGGTGAGAGGCCGTCGGGCTTCGAGTGCTGTTGTGTCATCGGTTCTCTCCCTCGTGTGTGTTCGACCGTTCTGTGAGAACGACGTCTTTGACCTGATCGAGATGGAAGCGCATGGCGTCTTCTGCCTCGGTGATCGACCCTTGGGCGATCGCGGCGACGATGCTGCGATGCTCGTGCTCAGAGGGAAGACGGCGGTTGGAGCCGTCGTTCAGCTGGCCGGACTGCAGGGCGAGAGCCGCTTTGATGCTGCGCAGCACGGTGGTGAAGACGAGGTTGCCCGAGGCCTCGGCGATCGCGAGGTGCAGCTCGGTGTCCTGCCTGACCCATTCGTCGGGATCATCAGTGCGCTGCATGCTCTCGATGAGCCCCTGCATATGCTCGAGGTCGTGCTCAGAGCGGCGCACGGCAGCGAGACCTGCGGCCGGAATCTCGATGTGCGGCCTGGCCTCGACGAGGTCAGTGGCGCCGAACCCGGCGAAGTCGACTTGTGAGATGGGTTCGGTCGCGATCACGAAGGTGCCGACCCCGACTCGTGTGGCCGTCGTGCCGCGCACCTCGAGGACGCGCAGTGCTTCGCGCACGACCGAACGGCTGACGCCGAACCGTGCGGCGAGTGCGGCTTCTGAGGGCAGGCGCTGGCCGACCTTCACCACCCCGGCACTGATGGCGTGTTCGAGGTTCTGGCGAACATACTCGGTGGCACCGAGACGGTTGGCCGGTGGCACTCCTGCAGTCTGGCTGTCGGACAGGTTCATGAGAACAAGCTTGAGAGGTCTGCGTTTCCCCGGTGTTACACGGGTGCATCGACCTGGTTGCGTGGTCAGACCACGCAGGAGAAGGCGTGCCGGCCGGCCGACCGACTCGGCGCGCGAGTCAGCGCTTCTTGCCGCCGAAGATGCCGCGGATGACCTCGCGCACCACGGTCTGGAACGTGCGCGACTTGACCACGTCGTCGATCACGTCGGCAACACCGTGCTCTTTGGCGGTTCGGGAGCCTGAGCGCGATGTCGACCGAGACTCGCGCTCGCGGGCGGCCTCATCGCGCTGGCGCTCGCGCTCTGCTCGGTCGGCGGCCTTGGCATCCGCATCGGCCTGCTTGGCGGCCGCCGCGTCAGACGCAGCCTGCGAGGCGGCGTCGATGCGACCCTGCAGCTTCGCGGCGGCGCCCTCGGTCTGCGCAGGCGTGCCGTACTTGGCCTGCAGGGGCGAGGATGCGATGGCCTGGGACATGGCGTCTGCCGGCATCGGATCCATCGAGCCCTGCGGGGCGCGAACACGCGTCCAGGCGACCGGGGTCGGCGCGCCCTTGTCGTTGATGACGGTCACGATCGCCTCGCCGGTGCCCAGCTGCGTGAGCACCTCGCCGAGCTGATACTCGCTGGTCGGGTAGGTCGAGACGGTGGCCTTGAGCGCCTTGGCGTCATCGGGGGTGTGCGCACGAAGGGCATGCTGGATGCGGCTGCCGAGCTGGCCCAGCACGTCTCCGGGCACGTCTTTCGGCGTCTGTGTGACGAAGAAGATGCCGACGCCCTTCGAACGGATCAGGCGCACGGTCTGCGTGATCGTCTCGACGAAGCTCTTCGAGGCTCCCTTGAAGAGCAGGTGCGCCTCGTCGAAGAAGAACACGAGTTTGGGCTTGTCCTGGTCGCCGACCTCGGGCAGCGCACGGAAGAGCTCGGTGAGCAGATACATGAGGAAGGTCGAGAACACCGCGGGGCGATCCTGCACGCCGGGCACCTCGAGCATGCTGACCACGCCGAACTCGGTCGTCGCGCCGTCTGCGCCGGTCACAGATGCGGTGCGCAGAAAGTCGGTGACCTCGACGGCGGGCTGGCCGAAGAACACGTCTGCGCCCTGTCCGGCGAAGTTCACGATCTCGCGCAGGATCACACCGGCGGTCTGCGGCGAGAGACCGCCGATGCCCTTGAGCTCGGCCTTGCCTTCGTCGCCGGTGAGCCAGCTGAGCAGAGTGCGCAGGTCGTCCAGGGTGATCAGGGGCAGGTCGTTCTGCTTCGCGTAGTGGAAGACGAGGCCCAGGCTCGACTCCTGCGTCTCGTTGAGGTCGAGCACACGGGCGAGCAGCGTCGGGCCGAAGCCGTCGACCGTCGCGCGCAGCGGCACGCCCTGGCCGACGCCGCCCAGTGAGAAGAACTCGGTGGGCGTCGCGACGGGGTGCCAGTCCTGGCCGATGCCCTGCGTGCGTGCGGTGAGCTTGTCACTGGGAGTGCCGGCGACGGCGAGGCCGGAGAGGTCGCCCTTGATGTCTGCGGCGAAGACGGGCACGCCGTTGGCGGCGATCTGCTCGGCCAGGCCCTGCAGTGTCTTGGTCTTGCCGGTGCCGGTGGCGCCTGCGATGAGGCCGTGGCGGTTCAGCATGCCGAGCGGGATGCGCACCTGCACGTCTTTGAGCGGCTCGCCGTTGACGAGTGCCCCGATGTCGAGCGTCGTGCCTTCGAAGGTGTAGCCGGCCTTGACGGCGTCGACGGCCTGCTGCGAGAGCGGGCCGGATGCCGTGGTCGCGCTGGGCTGGGCTGCGGACTGTGCTGCTGGTGCCGCAGCTGTCTGTGCCGCGTCGGTCTGCTCAGTATCGGGCTGAGCTGCTTGCGCGTCTGCGGGCTGGGACGCTGGAACCGGTGCGGCCTCCTCAGTGGATGCGGGTGCGGGTTCTGGTGCTGCAGCGTCTGCGGGCTGCTCCGTGCTCTTCTCGGCCATGCAGTAAGTCTACGGCCGGGGCTCAGCTGTTGCCGCTGCAGACACTCTTGCGGCAAGGCGGCCGCCGCCACGGATTGCACTTCGCCGCCGTGGATTGCACTTCGCCGCCGCCGATCGCTCGTTGATGCCACGGATCGCTCGTTGCTGCCACGGATCGCTCGTTGCTGCCACGGATCGCTCGTTGCTGCCGCCGATCGCTCGAAGTGGGGCCGATTCGGAGCGAACGCGGTGCATCTGGAGCGAACGGCGGTGCGGATACAGCGCAGGAGCTGCTGGAGGCCGCAAGTGGGTCGTGGGAGGTGCGGGCACAACAGCGCGTCTGCCGACTACGTGGGGTGTCGTGCAGCCGTGCAGCGGTTGTTGTGGAGAACGACCCGCTTAACCACAAGAAGTGCTGCACCGATTGGGTGAAAACTAGGATCATCCCCACTCGCGTGTATCAGTCAGACGGGGATCTGAAAAGGCCTCAAGTACCAGCCTTGACTATGTCAGTGCGTGCCGCTATCGGGTAGAGGGCTTGGTCGCCGACTCCAGCTCGACCGCGACCGAGGTGGGCGTGAACATGTCTGGGTGAATCTCTTTGATGAGTGCCCCAGGTGTGGTGTCCAAGGCGAACGCGATGCGTGTGAGCGAACGCAGACTGATCGTCTGGCGCCCTGACTCGTAGGCCCGCACGTTGGCGGGGTCGATCTGTGCGAGTTCGCCCAGCCTGTCTTGGGTGAGCTGCTGATCGGTGCGACGATCCCGAATCCTCTGCCCGATGATCCGGGCAGCTTCTGAGGGTACTCGTGCCATTCCACTAGGTTCGCGAGTCACCTGAACACGGGCCAGAGTACGAGTACCCGCGTGTCCAGCAGTGCCTTCGCACCGGGTACCCGTACCCTGTTCTCGTGTCTGTTGGGGATGAAGCGCGCGCGAACGAACGACTGGTCCGTTCTCGTCAGCGAGTTGCTGACCACGGCGAGGTCTTCACTCCTCGTTGGTTGGTGGATGGCATGCTCGATTTGGTCTCGGATGAAGCTGCTCGCATCGACTCGCGATTCCTCGAACCTGCGTGCGGGTCGGGCAATTTCCTGGTTGCGGTACTGGAACGCAAGTTGGCATCCGCTCAGAAGAAGCACGGACGCAGCGAGTTCGAATTCCGCCACTCAGCCCTGCTCGGGCTCATGTGCTCGTACGGCATCGAACTGCTCCCCGACAACGCCGCGGAATGTCGCGCCAATCTGCTGCAGCTGTTCACGAAGACGCTCAAAGTCTCTGCAGACGACATCTGGTCTCGCGCTGCTGCGGCCGTTCTCGACGTGAACATCGTGCGCGGTGATGCGCTCGCGATGACCACGTCCAACGGCGAACCGATCGTCTTTCCCGAATGGGGCTATCTCGGGCGAGGCAAGTATCAGCGCCGTGACTTCGCCTACAAAGACCTCACGCAGCGCTCGCTTGCCGACGGCACACTCTTCGAACAGTTCGACGAAGAGACCCTCTTCGCTCCGGTGACCACGTATCCCGTGATGACCGTCGAGCAGATCGCAGATCTTCACACGTCGCAGTCTCAGCCGTCACAAGACGAGCAGAGGTCGAACGGGAACTAAGGGGAGGCCACGTATGACCGATTCAACCGTCATGACGCCGAGAGTAGCGCCGAAACGGGCACCATTGTCGCTGGGTGAGCACAACCCGGATGTGCTCACCTGCATCGCGAATCTGTCGAACGACGAGGTGTTCACTCCGCCCACATTCGCGAACGAGATGCTCGACTCACTCGAGCAGCCGTGGGCAGACGCCCATGATGGAGCGAGCATCTGGGCCGACCCTGACGTGACCTTTCTTGACCCGTTCACGAAGTCGGGCGTCTTTCTGCGTGAGATCACCAGTCGCCTTGTCGCCGGCCTGGCTGGGAAGATTCCGGATCTGCAGCAGCGCGTCGATCATGTGCTCACCAAGCAGGTCTTCGGCATCGGCATCACTGAGCTGACCGCGCTGTTGGCGAGACGAAGCGTGTACTGCTCGAAGGATGCCACCGGCAGGCATTCGATTGTGAAGAGCTTCGAGCGTGACTGGGGAAACATCTGGTTCGAGCGTACCGAGCACACCTGGGAGCATCGCAAGAGAGTACGGCAGGCGAACCCTCTGACCGGCGACGACGAGGTCGTCGAGCAGATCGGCACGGGAAGGTGTCGATATTGCGGGGCTGCCGAAGGCGAGTACTCACGCGACGACGATCTTGAGACTCATGCCTACGCGTTCATTCACACTGACGACCCGAAGCGTCGTCTCGCCGAGATCTTTGGAGCCGACATGCATTTTGACGTCATTATTGGGAACCCGCCCTATCAATTGAGTGATGGTGGATTTGGTACGAGTGCGGCACCGATATATCAAGAATTCATCGAGCAGGCTCAAGTGCTAGATCCGCATTTTCTGACCATGGTTGTGCCAGCACGCTGGTACTCTGGTGGCAAAGGACTAGCTACCTTCCGCTCGAAGATGCTTGGAGATCGTCAGGTCGTCGAGCTTCATGATTTCCCAGATAGCCGTGACTGTTTCCCTGATGTAGATGTTGCGGGCGGTATCTGCTACTTCCTGTGGGAGCGCGGAGTTGACCGTGATTGCGAAGTGGTAACTCATTTAGGTACCTTGCAGACCGCTATTACTCGGCCTCTGTTGGTGGCTGGGTCAAACATCTTCATTCGAAGAAACGAAGCACTCAGTATTCTGCGGAAGATCGCCAGCAAGGATGGGATTCCAAGTCAACCTGACTCGGTCGCTCTATGTCCAGAAAAACAGTTCCAACGACGAGTGAGCTCGCGTAAACCCTATGGATTGGCAACCAACTTTCGTGGGAAGGGCGAGCCGTCAGCTGACAACGACGTACGCGTGATCCGGAGTGGCGGAGTCGACTGGTTAGCTATCAAACAGATTACCTCAGGAAGATCTAGCATTGATCGTTGGAAAGTCTTCACCTCTAAGGCTTCTCACGATCATGGAGGACAAGGCGATAAGAATGGTAGAAGGCGAGTCTTATCACGGACGGAGATTGCTCCGCCGAACTCCATTGTGACTGAGTCTTATATTCTGCTTGGAATATTCAGCTCAAAAGAAGAGGCGCAGTGCTGTCTCACATATGCCTGCACACGCTTTTTCCGATTCTTAGTCTCGCTGAGGTCATCAACCCAAGATATTACAAAGGAACGCTTCTCTTTCGTTCCAGATCAAGTTTTCTCACATCCTTGGACAGACGAAGAACTCTACGCAAAGTACGGGCTTACTGACGCAGAGATCGACTTCATCGAGTCGATGATCAAGCCGATGGAACTCGAGCCGAGCAGCGAGGCCGACAATGCCTGAGCTTCTCGACGGACAAGAACTCCTTCCTGACAAGCCAGAGGCGCGCCCGCGCATCTATGCGTGGTCATCAGACGAGGTCGCCGAACGGTGGCGTGGATGTCTGAAAGTCGGGCAGACCACGCGCGACGTGAACACGCGCATCCATGAGTCACAGGGCCAGGCGCAGGTCGCATACTCGCTCGAAGTGAACGAATCGGCTGATCGCGCTGACGGCTCGGTCTTCACCGATACCGAAGTGCGCCGACGTCTGATCGAGAAGGGGTACGAGAACGTCGTCTATGGCTCCAGCCGCGAATGGATGCGCTGTGACGCTGCGGCAGTGCGCACGGCGATTGCAGAACTGCGTGACGGACGCACCTACTCGGGAGCGCACCACCAGGACTTCGCGATGCGCGAGGAACAAAGTGCCGCGGTTGAGAAGACGATCGGGTACTTTAACTCGGTCTGGGCCCAGGATGACGATGCTGTGCCGGAGTTCCTATGGAATGCCAAGATGCGCTTTGGCAAGACGTTCACCGCATACAAGCTTGCCAAGCGGATGCGGGCCAACAGGGTGCTGGTCGTTACGTTCAAGCCAGCCGTCGAGGACTCCTGGCACAGCGATCTCGCATCCCACGTCGATTTCGACGGCTGGCAGTACTACTCTCGCGCCACCGGAGGTGACCCGACCGAGGCCGACCCACGGCGTCCGCTTGTCTTCTTCGGGTCGTTCCAGGATTTGCTCGGACGAGACAAAGCGGGAAACTTCAAACCCAAACATGCATGGCTGAGCGATGTGATGTGGGATCTCGTGATCTTCGACGAGTACCACTTCGGGGCGTGGCGAGATACCGCGAAAGAGCTCTTCGAGGGCGAAGACGATACGACTCAGCGCAAGGCAGAGGCTCAGGAGTTCACCAAAGACCACGCCACTTTCGCTGATGAGATGGAGGAGAAGGGTCACGATGAAGACACCTTCGTTCCCATTGCGGCGCGCGCCTATCTCTATCTGTCGGGCACGCCGTTCAAAGCGCTCGCGACCGGCCGCTTCATCGAAGAACAGATCTACAACTGGACTTATACCGACGAGCAGCGAGCCAAACAGCGGTTCGCGACCCAGCATCCTGATGAACCGAACCCGTATGCGTCGCTGCCCGAGATGCGCCTGCTGACGTACAAGATGCCAGACGAACTCATCGCGATCGCCAACCAGGGCGAATTCGACGAGTTCGATCTGAACGCCTTCTTCGAGGCGCGTGGCGAAGGCGACGAAGCCGAGTTCGTGCACAAGAACGATGTGCAGAAGTGGCTCGATATCATCCGAGGCAGCTATGCGCCGACGCAGATCGACGACTTGAAGCGTGGCTCGAAGCCGCCGCTGCCCTATTCCGACGTGCGCCTGCTGCCGTATCTGCAGCACTCACTGTGGCTGTTGCCGCGTCAGGCGTCGTGCGCTGCGATGAAGAACCTGCTGGCCGAACGGCAGAACGTGTTCTGGTATGACTACGCAGTGGTGAACGTTTCTGCCCCTGAAATCGGTGTGGGGCTGGACGCGTTGCCGCCGGTGCGCGAGGCGATCGGCAGTGGGTTCGATACCAAGAGCATCACGCTCACCGTTGGCAAGCTCACGACCGGAGTCACGGTGCCTCAGTGGTCGTCGATTCTGATGCTGCGGAACCTGCAGGCGCCGGAGACCTATTTTCAGGCAGCGTTCCGCGTGCAGTCGCCGTGGGTGATCCGCAACCCGGATGGCGATGATCCTGCGGCACTGGAGATTCTCAAACCGGTGTGTTTCGTCTTCGACTTCGCACCCACGCGCGCCCTGCGCCAGATCAGTGAGTATGGCATCGGGCTCGATCCGCAGGAGCCGAATCCAGAGCGGGCCGTCGAAGAGCTCGTGCGCTTTCTGCCGGTGCTCTCGTACGACGGCATCAACATGGTGCGCGTGGATGCCGGCGGCATTCTCGACATGGCGATGGCCGGAACGTCGGCGACGTTGCTCGCCCGCAAGTGGGAGTCGGCCGTCTTGGTGAACGTGGACAACCAGACGTTGAAGAAGATCATGAGCGACGAGGACGCCATGCGGGCGGTGATGAACATCGAGGGCTTTCGTGCGCTGGGGTCTGACGTGTTCGAGACCGTGGTCAACAAGAGCGAGGCGGTCAGCAAGGCGAAGCGTGAGAAGGGCGATGATCTCGGCAAGACGGAAAAGAAGGAGCTCTCTGCTGATGAGAAAGAGATCAAGTCGAAGCGCAAACAGATTCAAGAGAAGCTGATCAAGTTCGCGACGCGCATCCCGGCGTTCATGTATCTGACCGACTACCGGGAGCAGCGCCTGGACGACGTCATCACAAAGATCGAGCCGGATCTGTTTAGGCGAGTCACCGGGCTGACCGTGGCCGACTTTGAATTGCTCAGAGGCATTGGTGTGTTCAACGGCCAGCGCATGAACGAGGCGGTCTTCGCGTTTCGCCGCTACGAGGATGCATCGTTGTCATACACGGGCATCGACTCGCACAAGGGCCTGCGTAGCTATGGGCTGTACGACACCGTGGTGGGCAAGGACGCGGTCTGAGCCGTGAGGCTCAGACGAGGCGGAGCCACTCGGAGTGGTCAACGGCAGGATTCGCAGGCATGGTGACGTCGTAGCCGAGGCTGGCCAGCGCCTCAGCTGCAGCGCTAGGAGAGTCTCTGACGGCAGCCTGAAGCTGTTTGCGGCGGTATCGTTCACGACCGTTCTGGAGCACCTGTTCGAAATCCGCTCGAACATCAATGTTGAGCTCTGAAGCCACGACTTCGAGAACATCCTCGATACAGGGCCGCATCCGTTGGCCGCCGAGAGGGAAATGGAAGTTTGACAGGCGGGGGAGTCTGCCTTCTTTGAGGTACCGCTGGCGTCTGGACTTGGACCGCGAACTTGTTCCTCCGAGCAGGGCTTCGATCATGTCGTCGCGGTGGCCGTGCACATTAAGATGCGCGCGGGGGACGCTGCGAGCGTCAACGTCGAAGTCGTAGCGAAAGAAGGGCGCGCCTGTGCCGTCGGGAACGACTGCAAACGATGACCGTTGTACTTTCAACCAGTCACCGCGCGTGTTGGTGACCAGCCGATAGTCGATCTCGAATCGAAAGGCTGGTTTGTCATCGACCCGGAGCTCTATGCCATGTGGGTCAGCGGTCGTCAACTGATAGGTCGCGTTGTTGACTTCTGCTGTGAGCTCGAGCCCGAGGTCACCCGTCGGGAGCACTCCTGCAAGAGTCTCCATGAGCTCCAGTGCGAAATCCGCAGCTTGCTGCCAGAGCGGCAGCGGGGCATTGTTCACTTGCCGTGCAGCAGGAAAGTCAGACCGTCGAGCCGGCGCATGGCTGCTCGTTCGTCAGCTGTGAGGGCGTCGCGTTCATCTTTGGAGCGAAGCATCTCAAGCGGGCCGAACTCGCGTGTGATTTCGTCGATCTCTCGTCGGAGCTCGGACGGCGTCACAGTGCGTCGATGCAGCTTTGCACTGCCTACAGTGAGAGTTGTCATAAGAGGCTCCTTCGTGCTGGTTACTGGCACTCTACATGCTGCGACTGACACGACTCTCCAAGCTCGTCTGTCGTCGCCACGGATCGCTCGTTGCTGCCGCCGATCGCTCGAAGTGGGGGCGATTTGGAGCGAACGCGGTGCATCTGGAGCGAACGGCGGCGGCGACGCCGCAGGAACTTCTTCGGGGCTGTGCCATCGCTGCAGCCGTGTAGCAGTTCTTGTGGCGAACGGGCGCTTTCCCCACAAAAGGTGCTGCAGAGCCAGGCCCTAGTCCAGCGGCGGCATCGGCTTCCAAGAGCGATCGCGGTAGATCTTTCGCGCCCCGCGCATCCCTTTGAACAGCGCCGACAGCCCCGACTTGAACGAATGGTCGACCGTGACGATGCGGATGACCTCTTTCGCGAGCGTCAGCAGCGTGCCGAAGCCGAAGACGAACCGGTTGTAGTCGCCATGCAGGCGAAAGTACCGCGCCATGTAGCCGCGGTTGCGCATGATGTGAAAGCGCACCATGTCGCTGGTGCCGTTGAGCTTGCGGGTGCCGAGATCGAGCCGTTTGATCTCGCGGGTGCGCCGCAGAATGAAGGTGTTGACCAGCGCCGGCGTCGTGACCTTGGAGGTCAGGTAGCCATAGACGGTGTCGTCCCAGTAGATGAAGAAGCGGGGATCGGGCAGCCCGACCTGCCGCACGACGTCGCGATGAAAGAGCCCGCCCTCGAAGCAGACCGTGTTCATCGGCAGCCAGTCTTGGGCGCTGAAGTCGTCTTTGGCCACCGGGTTCGGAATGCCCAGCGGCACGTTGAAGTCGAACTGCCAGTAGAACGGCGACCCGTCGTAGTTGTACCTGCGCCCCTGAATGACCTTGAAACGGTCGGTCCACGGGGTCAGCCGCTCGATCGCCTCGGGCAGCACGGCCACGTCGTCGTCCATCAGCCACAGCCACTCGGCGCCCAGGTCGTAGGCGATCTTCGTACCCGCGCTGAAGCCTCCGGCCCCGCCGGTGTTCTCTTCTTGGGGCGCGTAGACGAGGCGATCGCGGCCGTCGGCGCGTTTGCCCAAGCGCTCGCGGTACGACTCGACGATCTCGCCGGTGTCGTCGTGCGAGGCGTTGTCCACGATCACGATCCATGAGGGCGAGGTCTTGAGCTCAGTGAAGCTGTCGAGCAGTACGCGCAGCAGCTTGGTGCGCTTGTACGTGACGACGACGATGGCGACGTCGAGCGGATGCCGTGGCGCGGGAGTGCCCTCGGCTTGCGGCTGCGACTCAGCGCTCACGTCGACCCGACTCCCGTTCACAGTTCATGGCGGTGGGCCTGGGATTCGAACCCAGGGAGAGTTGCCCCTCACTTGTTTTCAAGACAAGCTCCTTCGGCCGCTCGGACAGCCCACCATGTCGGTCTCGCCGCGCGGCCTTATCAGTCGAGATCGGGATGCGAGAGCAAGAGACAACCAGACCATTATACAAGACAAGGGCCGGCCCCGCGTGGATGCGTCTTCTGGCTCTGTGGCGACGAGAGCGCTCGTCAACCGACGATCGAATGAATCAGATCGGCGACACCGTCGCCTTCGAGATCGGCCACGACTCGGTTGGCCATCGCTTTGACCTCGGGCAGTGCGTGCCCCATGGCCGCACCGATGCCCTCTTCTGCCGCCCAGGTGATCATCTCGATGTCGTTGAGCCCGTCGCCGACGACCGCGACGCGGTTGCGCGGGATGCCGAGCCGGCGCCGCACCTTCTCGAGCGCCGTGCCTTTGTTCACGCCGAAGGGTGCGATGTCGAGCCAGGCCGACCAGCCCACCGAGTAGCTCACCTGGTGCAGGCCGATGCCCTCGACGATGCGCTGAAACTCGGCGGTGTCATGCGCGGGAGAGAACACGACGACGCGTGTCACAGGGTGTGAGCGCAGGTCGTCGAGCGACACCAGCTCGGCGGGAGCGCTGAAGGTGCCCGCGTTGAACGGGCGGAAGAACCGCCAGCCCTGGTCGGCGTCTTCGACGGCATACTTGGCGTCAGGCAGCGAGGGAACCAAGGCGTCGATGACCGGTGCCGGGTCGAAGAGCGTCATGTCGACGACGCGCCAGTGCCCGGTGCACTCTTCGTGCGGCTCGACGCCGCTGTCGTCGACCGCCCGAGTGCGGATGCCCTGGGCGGCCTGACCTGTCGGCTCGCGCATGCCGCAGACGAGCGCACCGTTCGAGCACACGCTGTATTCGGCGGTGAGGCCCAGTTCGCGGTAGATGCCTGTGACACCCTGAATGGGGCGCCCTGTGGCGATCATCACGACGTGGCCAGCGGCCTGTGCCATGTCGATCGCGCGCTGTACGGCGGCGCTGGCACGGTTGTCTGCGTCAACCGTGGTGCCGTCGAGGTCGAGTGCGATCAGCCAGCGGCCCTCATCATGCACAGGCGGCAGCGGGATGCTGCCGGTCTCGGGAAACGAACCCTTGCCCGGGGCGTGCCAAGGCAGTGCGTTGCCAACCATGTTGCTCCTCTTCGTTCACCCGCACAGTAGCCCATGCCGGTGACACTGTGGCGAACGGAGCGGGGCGTCAGGCGCCCGGCGTGATCGCCTCGATGCCGCCCAGATACGGGCGCAGTGCTGCCGGCACGCGCACCGATCCGTCGGCCTGCTGGTGGTTCTCGAGAATCGCCACGAGCCAGCGCGTGGTCGCGAGAGTGCCGTTCAGGGTGGCGACCGGAGCCGTCTTGCCGCCTTCTTCGGGGCGGTATCTGATGCCCAGGCGGCGTGCCTGATAGGTGGTGCAGTTCGACGTGCTGGTCAGCTCGCGGTAGGTGTGCTGCGTCGGGATCCAGGCTTCGGTGTCGAACTTCTGAGCGGCTGATGAGCCCAGATCGCCGGCGGCGGTGTTGATCACTCGGTACGGCAGCTCGACCTTCTGCAGCATCTGCTCCTCCCAGCTCAGCAGTCGCTGATGCTCGGCGAGAGCCTGATCAGGCGTCGTGTAGACGAACATCTCGAGCTTGTTGAACTGGTGCACGCGCAGGATGCCCCGGGTGTCTTTGCCATGCGAGCCGGCCTCGCGTCGGTAGCAGGTCGACCAGCCGGCGTAGCGCTTCGGCCCGGCTGTGAGGTCGATGATCTCGTCGGAGTGATACCCGGCCAGCGCGACCTCGCTGGTGCCGGTGAGGTACTGGTCGTCTGCGTCGAGGTGGTAGATCTCGTCGGAGTGCTGATCGAGGAAGCCGGTGCCCTGCATGATCTCGGGGTTCACGATCGTGGGTGTGATCATCGGGGTGAAGCCGTTCTCGATCGCCTGGTCGAGTGCGAGGTTCAGCAGGGCGAGCTCCAGCCGAGCGCCCCAGCCGGTGAGGTAGTAGAAGCGCGCGCCGGAGACCTTCGCGCCGCGCTCCAGATCGAACAGCCCGAGGTGCTCGCCGATCGCGACGTGGTCTTTCGGCTCGAAGTCGAACTGCGGGTGCTCGCCGATCTCGCGTTCGACGGTGAAGTCGTCTTCGCCGCCTTCGGGCACCCCCTCGAGCACGAGGTTCTGGATGCCGCGCACGGCGACCGAGAACTGCTCTTCGGCCTTGCGTGCGCGCCCCTCGGCCTGCTTGACCTGGTCGGCCAGCTCTCTGACCTGAGCCACAAGTGCGGCCTTCTCTTCTTTCGGCGCCTTGGCGACCTGCTTGCCGAAGGCGTTCTGCTGAGCACGCAGAGTCTCGAACTCGGTCAGCGACACCCGGCGCGAGGCATCGGCCTCAAGAGCCTGGTCGACAGCACTGACATCGCCTCCACGGGCGCGCTGGCTCTCGCGGAAGAGATCTGGGTTGGTACGCAGCAGTTCGACGTCAATCACCCCACCAGCGTAAACCACCCGCGCAGCACGCGCAGGGCAGCCACAGCAGGCATTCAGAATGCGCGGCTACGATTGAGGGCATGGTCAGATCCCCGGGCGCGAAACGTCGTCGAGCCGCCGTGGTCTACAACCCGGTGAAACTCGACCGTGTGCGCCTGAATCCGATCGTCGAGCGTCAGGCCGAACGCCACGGCTGGGGGTCGACGCTCTGGCTCGAGACCTCGGCCGACGACTCGGGCGCCGCTGCGGCCCGTACTGCGCTCGAACAGGGCGTGCAGCTCATTCTCGTCGCCGGCGGCGACGGCACTGTGCGCGTGGTGGCCGAAGAGGTCGCCGATTCAGGCGTGCCCGTGGCACTGATTCCCGCAGGCACCGGCAACGTCCTCGCGCGCAACCTCGAGCTGCGCCTCGCGAACGTCGAAGACGCGATCGAAGTCGCTTTCACCGGCCAGCCGCGAGCCGTCGACGTCGGCGAGGCCCGCATCCGCCGTGTCGACGGCCAGATCGAGACCAAGGCGTTCGTCGTGATGGCAGGCCTCGGCCTCGACGCCGAGATCATGGTCAGCACCAGCTCACGCGGTAAGCGGCTCTTCGGCTGGGTCGCGTACGTGACCGGTGCGCTGCGCGCGGTCAACCGGGCCGAACGCTTTCGCGCGCGCATCACCGCCGACCGGCGCCGCGACATGCGCACGCGCTCGCACACGGTGCTGATCTGCAACTGCGGCATGCTGCCCGGCAATCTGCTCTTGGTGCCCGACGCCTCGATCGACGACGGCGAGCTCGACGTGCTCGCGATCTCTCCACGGAGGCTCAGCGACTGGTTCGGGCTCTGGCGGCGCATCGTGGTCGAGCATCAGCTGACGCGTTCGCGCACCGGCCAGCGTCTGGTCGAGCTCGGCGGAACCCACCGGCTCACCACGCTCTCGCACACGGTGGGCAAGACCATCGATGTGAGCGTCGAACGGGTGGTGCCGTGCGAGCTGGACGGCGACGTCTTCGGCGAGGCGATCGGTCTCGAAGCGCGGATCAGACGCGGGGCGCTGTTGGTGCAGGTGCCTGCCGGGCTCGCCGACTGACCGCAGCCTGCAGGCGGCCACTCGCGCAGCGCCGCATCAGGGCTTGAGATAGTCTGGCGCGTCGGGCAGCCCGAACACCTTCTCGAGCGTGTGCACGTCGTGCTGTCGCATCCAGCTGGCCAGGGGCACGCCGACGTAGCGGTAGTGCCAGGCCTCTTCCATGTATCCCGTGGTCTGCTCCTGGCCGGTCTCGTAGCGCTGTACGAAGCCGAAACGCCAAGAGTTCTGCTGCAGCCAGGTGCCGAGCCCGGTGTGAGCGAACTCGTTGCACAGCTCGCACGGAGGCTGAGTCTCGTTGATGTCGCAGGCCAGGCCCGTCTGGTGCTCGCTGTGGCCTGGACGTGACGAGTAGCGGTCGGCGGCGGCCTGCCCGTCGCGTCGTTCGTACGTCTCGTAGAGGGCCTGCTGCCGCTGATAGCTGCGGAATCCGCTGATGATCTGGATGCCCTGGCCGAGTTCGCGCTGAGCGGCGGCGTCCATGTCGTGCAGTGCGGCCGCCGCGTCGTGCCGCAGGCGCTCGCCGTCACGGTTCACCGAGACGTTGACGGTGTCGAGATCGTCAGGCTGCCAGTCGATCGGAGAGAGCGGGCGCGCCTTGTTCGTCACGACCCAGATCGAGGAGGGATCGTCGGTGGAGTGCTGGG
Organism: Pseudoclavibacter sp. CFCC 14310; assembly: GCF_008831165.1. Lineage (NCBI taxonomy): Bacteria > Bacillati > Actinomycetota > Actinomycetes > Micrococcales > Microbacteriaceae > Pseudoclavibacter > Pseudoclavibacter sp. CFCC 14310. The sequence continues at coordinate 130,972 of NZ_WBKC01000001.1, forward strand.
TGAGGTCGAGATCGGTGTCGAGCGGAGGGAGCGCCGACGTGTCAGACCAGTTGATCTGCTCGTGCGGCTCGGCCGCGGATGGCGGCTCGGTGGCGACCTCGTCGCTCTGGGCCGCGGTGGATGCGTCGCCTTCGCCGCGTTCGAGCAGCGGCACCAGCGCGATCATCAGCACGGCCAGCAGCGTCATGGTGATGGTCGCCACACGAATGCGCAGCTGACGGCGATGTTCGGCGATCTGGTGCGGATGTTGCCCCGGGCGCAGCTGGGCGCGGCGACCGGGTGGAGTGGGGAGACGGCGGTCGATCACTGCAGAAGCGCCTCGTACCACTGGGCGGCGTCTTCATAGTCGTCGTTGGTCTGATGCGGCATGGGCTCGCAGGCTTCGCGCGTCGCTCGTGGGTAGGAGCCCAGGAACACGACGTTGGGGCTGAAACGGTGCACACCGCGCAGCGCCTCGGCGACTCGGGCGTCGATGGCGTGCCCCTCGAGATCGATGTTGAAGCGGTACCGGCCGAGTTCGTCGCCGATGGGGCGCGACTCGATGCGAGTCATGTTGATGCCGCGGGTGCTGAACTGCTCGAGCAGTCTCAGCAGCGCTCCGGCCTCGTCGACCGGCAGCTCGGCGATCAGGCTCGTCTTGTCTGCTCCGGTGGGTGCGGGCAGACCGCGGTCGGGGCCGAGCAGCACGAACCGGGTCACGGCGTTGCGGTTGTCGCCGATGTCACGGGCGAGCACCTCAAGGTCGTAGTGATCGAGCACCCGTTCGCCGGCGATGGCGGCGTCGATGTTCTGATCGTGCAGCGCGCTCGCGGCGGCTGCGGCGTTCGACGGCGCCGGCAGAAAATCGTGTTCGGGCAGATGGTCGGCCAGCCAGGTGCGGCACTGCGGGTACGACATCGGATGCGTGGTGAGGTGGCGCACCTCGCTCAGGGTCGTGCCAGGTCGGGCCAGCAGATGGAAGGTGATGGGCACCAGGCGTTCGCCGAGGATGCGAACGCCCGGCATCGTGGCCAGGGCGTCGAGCGTGGCGCTGACGCCGCCCTCGATCGAGTTCTCGATGGGGATCACCGCGTGGGTCGACCGACCCGTGGCGACGTCGTCGATGGCCTGAACCACCGAGGTCACCGGCTGCCACCGACCCAGGTGCTCGGGGTCGACCTGGCGCAGTGCGTCTTCGGTGAAGGTGCCCGCCGGGCCCAGGTAGCTGTAGACGGCCTGCGTCGTGGAATCGGTCATGCACTCATCGCTTTCACCTGTGACTTCAACCCATCTGAGGCTGAATCGCGCCGTCGGGCGGCTGTGCAGCAGCCCGAACGTCAGCGCAACTCAGTCTACGAGGTCTGGAAGGCTGCGACTGAGCGTCGCCGGTAGACTCCTCGGTGTGCTCTCACCGCTGCTCTCCCGACATCCTCGTGCCCGCGGTCGCGCTGGTGGTCGTCTCCGCCGTGTGCCCCGCGCCGTCGTCACAGGTGCATTCGCTCTGACGCTGAGCGTCGCCGCCAGCGGGTGCACGACGCCCACCGTTCCGCAGACCACGACCGGGCCGCTCGAGGTGCGCATCGCCGCCGGGCTGTCGCTGCCAGACGGTGTCGCCGAACGATTCGAGCAGCAGACCGGCATGTCGCTGTCGGTCGACGACTCGCACAGCGCCGACGATCTGGCGGCACATCTGCATGATGGCGACGCCGATCTCGTCCTGGGTGTGAGCGCCGCGAACTCCTCGGGCATCGACGGCGACGCCGGTCTGGTCTCGTATGTCTCGCCTCGTGCCGGCGACGGGGCCGCAGACTTCGCGCTCGATCGCAGCGACCGGCTCACCGCGGTCAGCTACGACTTGGTCTGTGCGCTGGTCGATGGCTCTGCGGTGGCTGCCAACGGCAGGCCGGCGCCCACATCGCTGCACGACGTCGTCGCTCAGTCCGACCGCCTGGTGATGCCCGACCCGGCCAGCGACAGCTCGGGCCTGGTGGCGCTCGCAGCCGTCGACCGGCAGAGCAGCGGCACTGACCAGCTGACCGACTCCCTGCGCCAGCTCGGTCAGGCGCAGATCGAACCCACCGAGACGCAGGCGCTGCAGGCCTCGTCAATGGGCGGGGGCGATCGCCCGGTGGTGTTCGCCTCGGCGATGCGCGCCGTCGATATATTCCCTCAGGGGAATATTGATGCGGTGACCTCGACATGCACGCCGCGGGTGCGCTACGCCGCGATAGTGGCGGGCTCCGCACACGTCAACGAGTCGCGCAAGCTCGTCGATCTGCTGCTCGACGATGGGGTGCAGAGCGACATCGCGCGCTCGTGGAGCGCACTGCCGGTGCAGCGCAACGCATCGGTGCCGCAGCAGTATCAGCGCTTCGTCGACGGCTACGCGGCCACGGCATCCGGCGCCGATCTCGCAGTGCTGCAGCAGCAGCTGCCCGCGCTGCTCGACGCGTGGCAGCAGCAGACCCCCGCGGTCAGGCCTCGCTGATCAGATCGTGGTGATCCGGTCGCCCAAGCGCGCTGCGGTCACTTCGACGGCGTCGGGGTTGCGGTCGATCAGCACGAAGCGCCGATCGAGCTGGGCCGCGACTGCTCCGGTGGTGCCTGATCCGCAGAAAAAGTCGAGTACGAGATCGCCCGGCCGACTCGAGGCCTGCACGATGCGACGCAGCACGCCTTCGGGCTTCTGCGTGGGGTAGCCGGTGCGCTCCGACCCGCTGGTGGGCACGATCGTGTGCCACCAGACATCTGTGGGCAGCTTGCCTCGTGCGGCCTTCTCGGGGGTGACCAGACCCGGTGCCATGTACGGTTCTCGGTCGACGCCGGTCGAGTCGAAGAAATAGCGATCCGGGCGTTTCACGTAGACCAGAATCGTGTCGTGCTTCGCCGGCCAGCGTCGCCGCGACTTGCCTCCGAAGTCGTAAGCCCAGATCAGCTCGTTGAGAAAGCAGTCGCGCCCGAAGACGGCGTCGAGCATCACCTTGGCATAGTGAGCCTCGCGATAGTCGAGGTGCACATAGAGCGTGCCGGTCTCGTCGAGCAGCCGCCAGGCCTCGATCAGCAGCGGCTCGAGAAACCCCCAGTAGTCGTCGAAGCGGTCGTCGTACTCGCGCAGTCGACCGCGCACGGCGCGATACGAGGCGCCCTGAAAGCCGGTGCGCAGCCGTCCGGCCGGCTGTGCCGTGGATGCCGTGGTCGCGCCGGCTTGGGAGGCCGCGGCCCCGCATGTGCTCGGCTCCGAGGCGTCACCATCAGCCGGCGCTTGGCCGTCTGACTCGTCGTTCACTCGTCGAGCGGACATGCGCTGCGATGTCTGCCGCCGGCCGGTGTTGAACGGCGGGTCGATGTAGATGAGCTGGCAGCAGCCGTCGTCGAGCATGGGCAGCACGTGGCCGCTCTCGCCCTCGATGAGCAGCCCGTGCCCCGAAGCCAGACCGCGCGTCAGCTCGGTCAGTTCGGCGGCCGTCGTGTCAGTCGTGCTGTGGGTCACAGCTGCTGCTCGATCCAGGCAATGATGTCGCTGATCACCTGATCACCGTCGACCTCGTTGAAGATCTCATGCCGCATGCCCTCGTAGAGCCGCACGTCGACGTGCTGCAGACCGACGTCTCGATAGGCCTGCGCGAGTCGTTCGACCGACTTCGGGCTGCCGACCGGGTCGTCGGCGCCGTTGGCGATCAGCAGTGGGATGTCGCTGCGGATGCGCGGCGTGGGCCGGGTGAACAGCCGGAGAGCGTCCCAGAAGCCGTGGCTGGAGAGCACGGTGCGGTCGGTGGTCAGGGGATCTGCCGCGAAGGCTCGGCCGACTTCGGGACGACTGCTGAGCCATTCGTAGCCGCTGGCACCAGGGGCGTCCCATCGCCGGTTGAAACGGCTGGGAGTCACCCACCCGGGCTGGCAGTAGGCGGTTCCTGTGAGCACTGCGGCAGAGTACGTCTGCGAGCGGATGTTCAGCAGGTGCTGGGTGATGAACGAGCCCCAGCTGTGCCCGAAGATGACCGGTGGCCGGCCGTCACCGAGCTCTGCAGCGGCTCGCGAGACGGCGAGCACGGCGAGGATGGTGGCCTCGAGGCCGCCTTTTCTCAGCCGCCCCATCGCTCTGAGCGTGTCGGTCTGTGCGGCCACGGCGGGGTCGTCCTCCGGTACGTCAAGCAGCGCCGCCGCCCCGGTCGCACCGTGGCCGCGATGATCGTCGGCTACGACGTCGCACCCTGCCGCAGTGAGCCGACCTGCGATCGCGATGTAGCGACCGGCGTGCTCGCCGATGCCGTGCACCAGCTGCACCACACCGCGCGACCGCTCGGACTCGGTGCGCCACACATAGTGGTAGTTCGCAACGCCCCAGCGGTCGATCATGGTGTGCACTTCGGCACCCGATCGCCGCAGGTGATCGAGGTACTGTTCGAGCACCTGTGCAGTCGCTGTCATGAGGTTCACTGTAGCGGCATCACTGTTCTGTGCCGACCGGAAACAGATAGGCTGTGAAATCATGCGCAAGGTCCTGCTCTATTACCTTTTCACTCCGGTCGCTGACCCCGAGGCCGTGCGGCTCTGGCAGATCGCGCTGTGCGAGGGGCTCGATCTGCGCGGACGCATCATCGTCTCGGAGCACGGCATCAACGGCACGGTCTGCGGCGACATCGAGTCGTGCCGCGCCTACGTTCGGCGAACACGCGAGTATCAGCCGTTCCACGACCTCGAAGTGAAGTGGTCGTCGGCCGACGAACAGGTCTTTCCGCGCCTCCGGGTCAAGGTTCGCGCCGAGCTGGTCTCGTTCGGCGCTCCCGGAGAGCTCCGGGTCGACGAACACGGCGTCGTGGGCGGCGGGCGGCATCTCAGCCCGGCACAGGTCGATCAGCTGGTCGCCGAACGCGGCGACGAGGTGGTGTTCTTCGACGGGCGCAACGCCTTCGAAGCCGAGGTCGGACACTTCGCTGGCGCCGTCGTGCCGCCAGTCGAGCACACCCGAGACTTCGTCGAGGTGCTCGACCGTGGTGACTACGACGACCTCAAGCACCGGCCGATCGTGACCTACTGCACCGGCGGCATCCGCTGTGAAGTGCTCTCGGCGCTGATGCGCGCTCGTGGGTTCGACGAGGTCTACCAGATCGACGGCGGCATCGTCCGGTACGGCGAGCAGCGTGGCGACGACGGCCTCTGGCAGGGGTCGCTCTATGTCTTCGACGACCGCAAGACGATCACATTCAGCGACCACGCAGCGCAGGTGGGCCGCTGTGCGCTAACCGGCGCCCCGACCACGACTTACTACGACCTCGACCGTCTGCCAGACGACCTCGTCACCGCTCTCGGGCACGCGCCCGGCGACGTGGGGCAGGTGCTGCTGTGCGATGACGTCGTCGCCCGCTACGCGAAAGCTCGGTAGGTGATGCTGAACTGGCTGCCTGACGTCAACCTGGTCGACGGCACGCTCGTCTCGACCCTGCGCATCGTCGTGTTCGCAGGCATCGTCGCGCTGCTGGTGTCGATGTGGCGCCGATGGAGAACGCTGCTCGTGGTGATCGGCATCGCCGTGGCGAGCGGCGGCCTGGGATGGTTGGGGGCCTGGCTCGTCTCAGACGTGTTCAACGTGTTCGGCGTCAGCATCGGCGCCGTCGCCATGCGGCGGGTCGGTCTGGGGTTCGCCGAGCTCGGCCTGCTGATCTCTGTGATCGTCGTCGCAGGCAGCTGGCGCAGCTGGCGGCGATGGGTCGCTCTGCTGGTGGCGGTCGCCTCGCTGTGCTTCACCGCTCTGCAGGTGAACTCGACCTTCGGGCAGTACCCGACGCTGCACGCCGCACTGGGCATCTCGAAGTTCGGTCCGGCGAACGACTCGCTGCTGCGCACCTCTGATCTCTCGCTCGGCGACTGGCGCGGTCGGCACCATGACCTGCCCGATCACGGCACGGTCGTCTCGGTGCACATTCCGACGCAGGCTTCGAACTTCCGCCCTCGCGACGGCGTGGTCTACCTGCCGCCCGCAGCCGTCGCCGACGACCCGCCGCAGCTTCCGGTGATCGTGGCCATGACCGGGCAGCCCGGTGCGCCTGACGACATGTTCACCGCCGGCCAGCTGCAGCCGGTGCTCGATGCCTACGCCGCCAAACACGATGGCATCGCCCCCATCGTCGTCGTGCCCGATCAGCTCGGCGACGCCTACCAGAATCCCATCTGCGTCGATTCGCAGCAGATGGGACAGGTCGAGACCTACCTCATGCAGGATGTGCCCGACTGGATCTCGCACCACCTGCCGGTGAGCACCGAGTCGAGTCAGTGGACGCTCGGCGGATTCAGCCAGGGCGCCACCTGCACCATGCAGATGGGACCCGCGAACACGGCGCGCTTCGGGCACCTCTTCGCGATCTCGAGCGAGATGCAGCCCAACAACGCACCCGAGGCCGAGATGATCGATCAGTACTTCGGGGGCGACCGCAGCGCATTCGTCGCCAAGACTCCGCTCGGGGCGCTCGCACAGCATCCGGCCCAAGGTCAGGACGTTCTTCTGGCCGCCGGCAGCAACGACGCCGACGCGCAGGCCGCGATCGCCAAGTTCGTTCCGGTCGCGAAGCAGTCGGGCCGTGAGGTGCAGACCTTCATCTCGCAGGGCACCGGCCATGACTGGTACACGGTGCGCGCAGTGCTGCCGCCGATCATCGATGCGCTCGGGAACCGGCTCGGCCTGGCCGATCAGGAGGAGCCCGCCCAGACCTGGCCCAACGTCGTGAGGGCGACGCCATGATCGACGAGATGAGACGCCTCTTCGCTGCCGTGCCGCGCTGGCTGCGCGCCCGACCGCTCACCGTGACGGTGGTGATTCTGCTGATCGCCGCCAACGTGCTGGTGCGGGTGCTCGACCAAGTGCTGGGCACGTCGCTGCGCACCGACCTGTCAAGCGTCAGCGTCATGCAGACGGTGGCCGGGCGTGCGCTGTTCGTTCCGGTCTCGATGCTGATCAGCGAGCGGTGGATGCTGGTGGCGGTGCACGTTGCGCTCACCCTGGTGCTGCTGGGCGTCGCGGAGCGCCGGCTGGGCTGGCTGCGCGCGCTGGTCGGACTCGTCGTCGCCGGCCTCGGCGGCACGGTGATCGGCATGCTGCTGCTGCTTGCAGGGCTGCACATCAACGAGCTGTGGTCGCTGAGCCTGGTCGCGCAGTCGAGCAGCACGGTGTGGGCGCCGCTGACCGGCGTGCTGCTGGCCGCGACCGGCGTCATGAACGTGTTCTGGCGTCGTCGGGTGCGTATGGTCGGCTACTCCGTTCTGATCGCGCTGCTGCTCTTCGGCGCGACCCCGGGCCACCTCTATGCGCTGCTGGCCGCGGTCATCGGGCAGCTGTTGGGCATGTGGTGGGGCAGAGACCGTCACGTGCACGTGGTCGGCCGCAGCTCGCACCACGAGGCCCGTGTGCTGCTGGCGACGATGGTCGCGGTACTGGGCGTCGGCCCGGTGCTCACCGTGTTCTCGGCGATGCCGATCGGCCCGCTCGCCCCCCTCGGTCTGCTGCTCAGCGAGGGTGACATCGACATCAGCGGGTCGGGGCCGAACTCCGACCACCTGGCACGGTGCCTCGCCAGCGACCAGCTCACCGGGTGTCTGCACGAGTTCTCGGTGGCGCGCGTCTCGACGATCAGCGGCATCGTGGTGACCATTCTGCCGACTCTGCTGCTGCTCGTGAGCGCGTATGGCATCCTGCGCGGCCGTCGCGTGGCGGCCTGGATGGCCATCGGCATCAACCTCGCCTACTCGCTGCTCTCGCTCTGGTACTTCCTGATCGGGCCGTTCCTGATCGGCGGGCTGTCGCTCAACCACCATCACGGGGTCGGCGAGATCACCTTCGTGCTGCTGGCCTCGGCGCTGGCCCCGCTCGTCGTCTCGGCGATGCTGGTGGGCGGGCTCAGGCACCTGCAGCTGCGCCCGTCGCGCCGACGTCTGATCGGTGCGATCACCGCCAGCCTCGGCACCTTCGTGCTGCTTTCGGCGCTGTATCTCGCCGTCGGTGTGGCGCGTCCCGGAGATTTCACGCCGCAGGTGTCGTTGGGCGGGCTGCTGGCCGACCTGCCCGAGCGGTTTCTGCCCGCCGGGTTCCTGGGTCTCACACGACCCGGCTTCCTGCCGGTGGAGGCGCTCGCCAGCACGATCTATCACTGGATGGGCCCGGTGACCTGGCTGGTGGTCGTCATCAGCTCGATCTCGCTGCTGCAGGTGGTGCCGCCGCGTTCGGAGCGCGCGGCACGGGCGAAGGTCGACGATCTGCTGCTCAAAGGCGGCCACTCGCTCTCGTTCATGGCCACCTGGCCGCACAATACGTACTGGTTCTCGTCGACCGGACGAGTCGGCATCGCCTATCGTGCGTCGCACGGCGTCGCGCTCACTGTGGGCGAGCCGTTCGGCGCTGAGAACGAGATCGATTCGGCCACGCTGGAGTTCGTGCGCTTCTGCGACGATCACGCGCTGGTGCCGGTGTTCTACAGCGTGCATGACCACTGCCGCGACCTGCTGGCCGCGCACGGGTGGAGCTCTCAGCCGGTCGGCCTGGAGTCGGTCATCGACCCGGTGCACTGGCAGACGAAGGGCAAGCGCTGGCAGGATGTGCGCACGGCGATCAACCGCGCCAAGCGTGAGGGAGTGACCGACCGCCTGTCGGTGTTCGCCGACCTCTCGCTGGCCACCCAGCTGCAGATCAAGGCCATCAGCGAGGAATGGGTCAGCGAGAAGGCGCTGCCCGAGATGGGCTTCACGCTCGGCGGCGTCGAACAGCTGCGCGACCGCCGGGTGCGCCTGCTGCTGGCCGAGAACGAAGACGGTCAGGTGCTCGCCGTGACCAGCTGGCTGCCGTTCTGGCGCGACGGGCGGGTCGTCGGATGGACGCTCGACTTCATGCGCCGCCACCCCGACAGCTCGAACGGCGTGATGGAGTTTCTGATCGCCCGCATGGCCGAGCGGCTGCAAGAGGAGGGCGAGGCCGAGAGCATGAGCCTCTCAGCGGCACCGCTCGCCGGTCTCGACGAAGACGACGGCTCGGCGCTCTCCCGCCTGCTGGCCGCGATCAGCGGCGCCCTGGAGCCGGTCTACGGCTTTCGCTCGCTGTTCTTCTTCAAGCGCAAGTTCCAGCCCGAAGAGCAGCAGATCTCAGTGGTGTATCCGGATGCCTCGGCGCTGTCGTCGATCGCGCTCGCCGTCACCGAGGCGTACGTTCCGGGCATGCGTCTCGATCAGCTGGTGACTTCGCTGCGGCGCAGTGAGGCGACGAGCGACGTCTCACTCAGTTAGACATCCCTTCACACGAGCGGCTACCATAACCACACGAGGTCATGCGCAGCGGTGCCGTAGCCTGCGACACCGGTAGACGGCTGGCCTCTCGACAGAGAGGAACGACATCATGAGCTTTCTCGGATTCCTTCTGCTCGGCCTCATCGCCGGCGCCATCGCCAAAGCCATTCTGCCCGGCAAGTCTGAGGGCGGCTGGATCTCGACCCTGGTACTTGGCATCATCGGTGCGATGCTCGGCGGCTGGCTGGGCAACGTGCTCTTCGGCGCCGAAATGAACCGCTTCTTCTCGATCGGCTCTTGGGCTCTCGCCATCGGCGGCTCATTGATCGTGCTGCTGATCTGGGGCGCGATCACTCGCAAACGCAGCTGAGCCTGCCGTGGCAGAGACCCGGCGCTCGGAACATATCACCTGCAGCCGTGTGACGGTCGACGGCGGCGAGATCTCGATGCTGCATCTCGCCGCCGTGACCGGTGTGAGCGCGTCTCGGCGCTTCGTCGTGCTGCACGGCATCGGCATGGCGGGCAATACCTTCAGCGGTCTCGCCGAGCGGCTCAGCTCGGCAGGAGAGGTCTGGGCACCCGACATGCCCGGCTTCGGCGACTCTCCGGAGCGCCCGACCCCGTTGAACATCCCGCAGACCGCCGACCTGCTCGCCCAATGGATGCGGGTGGCCGGTGTGCCGACCCCGGTCACGCTGGTCGGGCACTCGATGGGCACTCAGGTGGCCGCCGAGATCTGCGTGCGTCACCCTGAGCTCGTCGACCGCCTGGTGCTGATGGCGCCGACGGTCGACGCCTCGGCGCGATCTGCGGCGACGCAGGCGCTGCGCATGGCCGACGACCTGCGCGACGACAGTCTGCGCGTGCTGGGCCTCGGTCTGGCGAACTACGTCAAAGTGGGCCCGAAGTGGTTCGCCGACAAGCTTGGCATCATGCTCGACCATCGTATCGAGCAGGTGCTGCCCCAAATCCGTGTCCCGACGCTGGTGCTGCGTGGCAGCGATGACAAAGTCTGCCCCGAGCCCTGGGTGCGGCACTGTGCGCAGCTGACTCCCGGAGCGACGTTCGTGCAGCTGCCCGGTGTGGGGCACGAGACGATGATCGCGGATGCCGACCCGGCTGCCGAGGCCATCCTGGCGTTCCTGCGTGCCTGCGACGCCGATCGGGCAGAGGCCGCGCAGAGGCGTGGCAACACGCAGGCGTCGCGCCTCACCTGAGGCCGGGGGCTGCTGTGCCTGGCGCTGTGGCCAGCTCCCGTCGGACTATTCGCGCTGTGTGGTGAGCCGCGAATCCGGGTTCAGACAGCAGCACCCCCGCACAGCGAATGCTGTGCGGGGGTGCTGCTGCGGTCGGCTGGTCCGTCTGTGCTGGCCAGCCGGGTTCTCTCAATGAGAACGTCGGGCGAGACCGATCAGAACGATCCGTCGATGTCGGTGACGACGACGACCTTCTCGTTCACGAACTCCTTGATGCCGAGGTCGATGAGCTCATGGCCGTAGCCCGAGTTCTTGACGCCGCCGAAGGGGATGTCGGCCTTCACGCCGGTGGGCTGGTTGATGTAGACCATGCCGGTGTCCAGGCGACGAGCGACGTCCTGAGCACGGTGGATGTCCTGGCTGAACACCGAACCGCCCAGGCCGAACGGCGAGTCGTTGGCGATGCGCACGGCGTCGTCTTCGTCCTTGGCACGGTAGAGCTGCGTCACCGGGCCGAAGAACTCGGTGTGGAACGCATCGGTGTCTTCGTCGATCTCGGTGAGGATGGTCGGCTGGAAGAACGCGCCCTGAGCCGGCACGTCGGCGGCGAGGGTCTCGGCCTTGGCGCCGTCTGCGACGGCCTGCTCGACCTGCGCCTTGAGATCGTCAGCGGCCTTCTGCGACGACAGCGGGGCCAGAGTGCTCTTGGGATCCATAGGATCGCCGGCGACGAGCTTGGCAACGCCCTCGCGGTAGCGGGCGACGAACTTGTCGTAGACCGCGTCGACCACGATGAGACGCTTCGACGAAACGCAGACCTGACCGCCGTTCCAGTGGCGGCCGAAGACGGCCCAGTCTGCGGCCTTCTCGACGTCGGCATCCTCGAGCACGATGAACGCGTCGGCGCCGCCGAGCTCCAGAGTGCTCTTCTTGAGGTGCTTCGCGGCCAGCCCGGCCACGAGCGAGCCGGCCTTCTCGCTGCCCGTCAGAGCGACGCCGCGCACGCGCGGGTCGGCGATCACTCGCTCGGTCTGATCATGCGGCAGGAACAGGTTGGTCAGCAGGCCTTCAGGGGCGCCCGCCTTGGCGAACAGGTCGACCATGGCCAGCGCCGACTGCGGAACGTTCGACGCGTGCTTGAGCACGATGACGTTGCCGGCTGTGACCTGCGGGGCCGTGATGCGGATGACCTGGTAATAGGGGAAGTTCCAGGGCTCCACGGCGAAGATGACGCCCAGCGGGTCGCTGACCAGCTGCACGTCGGTGTCGCCGAAACCGGCGGCGGGCAGGAAGCGAGGCTTGAGCGCCTCGGCTCCGAACTTCACGTAGTAGTCGAGCATCTGCGCGCAGAGCTCGACCTCGAGCTCGGCCTCGCCGATGAGCTTGCCCATCTCAAGGGTCAGAATCTCTGCGTATTCGCGTTTGTTGTCGCGCAGAATCTGTGCCGCGCTGGCCAGAATCTCGGCACGGTGCTCGAAGCTGGTCTCGCGCCAGTCGAGGAACGTCTTGTGCGCCTGCTCGAGTGCGGCGTCGACCTCCTGCTCGGTGGCGTTCGGGAACTGCTTGACGACCTCACCCGTGAACGGGTTGGTGGTTGCGTATGCCATGAACCTCTTCTTTCTCGATGCGACGACGAAGACCTCGGGTGCCTTGCGGGCACGAGATCGGCCGGGTGCAGACCCGGATTCGTCGTCGCCGTCGTGTGGCGGTCGGGAACGGCCGCCAGGATGTCCGAATCATTTTAGTGGTCAGGCCACATGATCCGGTTGCCATAGTCATGAACGCTGAGAGGCGGATTGTATTCCGATGCGGCCAAAATGCCAATTGCAACGCTCTGCAACCCGAGCACACCGATCTGCAGGCAGGGCAGTCAGTAGACTGCCGAACGTGAGCGCGCACAACGGAACAGCACAGCAGCCCGATCAGCCCGGCCAGCCCGACGACCAGAGCCGACACCGACACGGCGAGTACAAGCTGCCCGGCGGCAAGCTGGTCGTCGTCGATCTGCAGGACGTCGACGGCTTCATTCGTGGATTCCAGCTCTCCGGAGACTTCTTTCTCGAGCCCGACCACGCCCTCGACGCGATCAACGCGGCGGTCGAAGGCATGCCGGCCGACGCATCCGCCCGTGCGCTGCAGCAGCGCATCGAGTCGGCACTGAGCCCAGAGGTGCACCTCGTCGGCGTCACCGTGCCGGGCATCGTCACGGCCGTGCGCCGAGCGATCACGCATGCCACGACCTGGCGCGACCACGACTGGCAGCTGGTGCGCACTGATCCGCTGCCCCCGCGGGTGCATCTCGCCCTCGACCAGGTGCTCACCGAGGCGGTCGCCGCCGGCGAACTCAAGCCGACCCTGCGCATCTGGAACTGGAACCAGCCCGCGATCGTCATCGGCTCGTTCCAATCGGTGCGCAATGAGGTCGACCTCGAGGCGGCAGCCCGCTTCGACGTGCCGGTGGTGCGCCGCATCTCGGGCGGCGGTGCGATGTTCATGGAGGGCGGCAACGTGGTCACCTACTCGCTGTATGCGCCGGCCAGTCTGGTCGCCGGCCTGAGCTTCGAAGACTCCTACGCCTTTCTCGACTCGTGGGTGGTCACGGCGCTGCGTGAGCTCGGCATCGACGCCTATTACAAGCCGCTCAACGACATCGCGAGCACCGCAGGCAAGATCGGCGGCGCCGCGCAGAAGCGCATCTCCGGGCGCGGGCGCACCAGCGGCGGCGTGCTGCACCATGTGACCATGAGCTACGACATCGACGCCGACCGCATGGTGCAGGTGCTGCGCATCGGTCGAGAGAAGCTCAGCGACAAGGGCATCCGCTCGGCCAACAAGCGCGTCGACCCGCTGAAGTCGCAGACCGGTCTGCCCCGTGAGGCGATCATCGACCACATGTGCGAGGTGTTCGCCAAAGAGCACGGACTCACCGCCGGCACGCTGTCGCCCGAGCACCTGGCGGCGGCCGAAGAGCTCGCCGCGACGAAGTTCTCGAGCGACGAGTGGCTCTACCGAGTGCCCTGAGCTGACTGCGCTCAGCCGCCGGCTCTGAGCTACCGCCGGCCCTGAGCTACCGGCCCCGAGCCGCGCACTCAGCCAGCTGCTCAGTCGCTCAGCAGCACCAGTTCGTCGCTGCCGCGACGCACGCGCGGGGCGACCTCGCGCTCACGGGCGCCCTCGTCGAGCTGGTCTGGAGACGCGTGCCGACCGGCGACGGTCACGGTGAAGACCTGCATCTCGTCTGGCAGCTCGAACTCGTCGTGCAGGCCGCTGGCGTCGATGCCCGAGATCTGGTGGGTGTCATAGCCGTCGTACTGCAGCTGCAGAGTCTGGTTCGCGACGGCGAGACCCAGATCGTACGCTGCGGTCGGCAGCGTGTGCCCGTCGGCCTCGATGTACGCCGCGTTCACGATGACGAGGCCTGCCCGGTGCACCCAGGCCTGGTTGAAGGCGGTCAGGTGCGGCAGCACGCGGTCGAAGATCGCGCCGCGTCGGCCGTCTTCGCCGCGACGCCCGATGACGAAGCGCCAGGGCTGGCTGTTGAACGCAGAGGGCGCCCAGCGCGCTGCCTCGATCGCTGCGGCGATCGCCGACTTGTCGACGGTCGCGTGTTCGTCGAAGGAGCGCGGACTCCAGCGGGCGGCGATGGCCGGGGCGAGATCGGCGTCGGTGACGGCGTGGCGAGCGGTGGATGCTGTGGTCGAAGACATGTGGCTCCTGCGTGTGTGCGTGGTCGAGAAGGAAAGTGCCTGCACAGCGCAGTGTAGGCCCTGCGGCTGGTCGGCTCCATATACTCCTATCATGACGTCACGACGAGGCAGCAGACAGCGCCTCACGCGCAATCTGATCCTGCTGGCCCTTGTGGCGGTGCTCGCGATCTGGGTGTTCGTGCAGCGCGGTTTCGACGCGAACGAAGCCACCAGCCCTGCTGCGCACGATGCCGGGGCGCACACCTCGGCATCCGCCGCACCGAACGAGAGCGGAGTATCGCGCGCCAAGCCGAGCGAGGCCGCCCCGAAAGACACCTCGCTCGACGCCCCGGGGGCGCACGCAGGCAGCTCGGGCGACATCAGCGGGCTCAGCCGGCTGCAGGGCACCGACCATTTCACCCGCCACGCGCTCACCCATATTTTCTCTGGTGAGATCAGCCGTGCAGGCAAAGCGGTCGGCTATCACTCGCAGGCGTTCACCGGAACGAAGGGCGCGGTGGTCGGCGGCACCGAGACCCCTCCCGACACGCAGGGGGTCTACACCGCCCAAGTGACGGTCGACGGGCGGGCCAAAGCGGGCAACCGCGGTTTCTCGACGTTCTACCCGACCTCGATGAGCGCGCAGCAGGTGGTCGACGCGATCAATGAGGCGTATGACAGTCGTCGCGCGCAGGGTGACGCGTTCGTCGGGCGCGGCGGCGGGCTCACGATACAGATGGCGCTCGACGACCGAGGGCGCATCATCACGGCGTACCCGGTGCAGCGATGAGTCACGCCCACGAGTCAGCAGACGATGCGCTGCAGCAGCGCGATCTGCGCCATGAATTCGCCGAGATCCGCTTTGACGACGGCACGGTGGTGCCTGAGATCCGCTTCGACGACCCCCGGGCCCGACTGGTCGGGCGTCTGCTGATGAACGATCTGCAGGGGCGCGACGCACAGGGAGCGCTCGACCTGATCGACCGGGTGCTGGCCGGCAGGCTGCCGGTGGCCGAGATCGCGGGAAACACGACTCGTGCCGTGGTCGGCCCGCAGACGACCCGACTGATCGATGACATCGGGAGCCCGGCCGACGGGGCCAATCGGCTGCAGACTGACGTCGCTACCTCTTCTTTGCGCGCGATCATCGTAGAGTGGTTCGGGTATGCCGCCCGCGCGCGCGCGCGGCACGCACAGGCCCTTGAGCCAGACGAGACCGAATACGATTGTGCACTCGGTTCTGCGTCTCGCGGTCGGTCCTCGTGCGATCACGAAGCAGGGGAAGAGCACGGAGCATGACTCGTCGACGCAGTGACCTGCTCGCGCAGGGGGGTGCCGCAGCGCTGAAGCCTGCGCGCGGCATCGGGTGGCCCATCACGGTCGTCGTCGCCTCGATTCTGCTGTCGCTCGCGGCGTGGGTGGCGTGGGGGCCGCTGCCGGTGCAGTCGGCGAGCATCGCCTTCGCCGACACCTCGCTGCAGCAGGTGGATGCCGGCGCAGAGTCCGCAGACACCGCGGCGGTCGGCGGCGGTGCGGGCGCTGGTGCTGATCAGCCTGCCGATGCCCAGCTGGCCTGGCCGTCGACCGGAGCCGGAGCGTTCGTGCTGCGCAGCCTCGGCGATCAGCCTGCGGCGAGCCAGGTGAGCGTCTCGATGACGCACGGCGAGCAGAAGGCCTACTCGATCGCGAGCGTGACGAAGCTCGTCACCGCGCTGCGCGTGCTCGATCGTCGGCCGCTGCAGGTCGGCGACCAAGGGCCGTCGATCACGATGACGCAGGCCGACGAAGACCTCATGAAGAGCTACGTGGAGCAGAACGGTTCGGTCGAGCCGGTGACCGTCGGCGCGTCGATCAGCCAGTTCCAAATGCTCGAGCTGTCGCTGCTGCCGTCGAGCAACAACTACACCACCAGCTTGGCGACTTGGGCGTTCGGCAGCGTCGACGACTATCTGGAGAGCACCCCGGCCTGGTTGGAGGAGAACGGCTTGGGCGGCATGACGATCGCCGACCCGACCGGAATCGACGAGCGCAACCAGGCGACCCCAGAGCAGATCGTGCACTTGGGCGAGCTCGCGCTGGCGAACCCGGTGGTGCGTCAGATCGTCTCGACGCAGACAGCTGACATCCCAGGGGTCGGCGAGATAAAGAACCACAACTCCCTGCTCGGCCAACAGGGTGTCGACGGGCTGAAGACCGGCAGCCTGGCCGACGTGTTCAATCTCGCCTACTCCGCCCATTTCACCGTTGACGGGGTTCCGTTCGAGCTGATCGGAGCCGCCCTCGGCAGCACCGAAGACCATGCGAAGCTGCAGCCTGAGGTCGATCAGCTCATTCAGTCGATCAGGCAGTCGATCATCTCGCGTGATGTGCTCGTCGCCGGTGAGTCGGCAGGAACGCTGACCACGTCGTGGGGGGCGTCGGCTGATGCGCAGTCTGCGGCCACGGTGCACGTGCTGAGCTGGCAGGGCACGCCGGTCACGGGGCGGTTCGTCGGCGCATCGGTGCAGGCTGGGGCGCGATCCGGATCACAGGTGGGCACGGTGCTGATCGAGCGAGCAGGCGAACAGGTCGGCTCTGCGCCGGTGCTGATCTCTCAGTCGATCGACGACCCGGGGCTCGACTGGCGCATCGCCAATATCGGGCTGCTGCCCGGCCCGGCCTGGTCGATGATCACCGGCCAGACCGGGTCATAGCTCGGCGGCGTTCATTCGGCGAGAATCACCAGATGCGAACGCGCTCGTCGCTGCCCAGCCACAGCCGATCGTCTGCGGCGACCGAGAACACCTCGTGAAAGGCGTCCAGGTTGCGGGGAATCTGGTTCGCGCGCAGGTCGTTGGGCGAGTGCGGGTCGATGGTGAGCAGACGCACTGCCTCTTCCGGGCGACGCTTCTCGGCCCAGACCTGCGCCCACGACAGAAAGAACCGCTGCGGGCCGGTGAGATCGTCGATGACCGGCGCCTGACGGGCGGCCTGGGCCACGGCATCCGCCGCTGACTGCGCAGGGTCGACGCCCAGCGACAGCAGGTATGCCTGCCAGGCGATCGAGAGGCCGCTGAGGTCGGCGATGTTCTCACCCAGCGTGAGCGCGCCGTTGACTTTGTGGCCGGGAGCGTCGAGCGGCTCGAGCGCGTTGTACTGCGCGACGAGCGCGGCGGTGAGCTTCTCGAAGGCTTCGCGGTCGGTCGCGCTCCACCAGTCGACCAGTCGACCGTCGCCGTCGTACTTCGAACCCTGGTCGTCGAAGCCGTGGCTGATCTCGTGGCCGATCACGGCGCCGATGCCGCCATAGTTCGCGGCGTCGTCGGCCTTGGCGTTGAAGAAGGGCGGCTGCAGAATCGCGGCCGGGAACACGATCTCGTTGAAGCCGGGGTTGTAGTAGGCGTTCACGGTCTGCGGGGTCATGAACCACTCGTCGCGGTCGATCGGACGACCGATCTTGCCCAGCTCACGCGCCTGCTCGTAGCGCCCGATCGCACGCACGTTGCCGACCAGGTCGTCGCGGTCGATCTCGAGCGTAGAGTAGTCGCGCCACTTCACGGGGTAGCCGATCTTCGGGGTGAACTTCGCGAGCTTCTCGAGAGCCAGACGCTTGGTGTCGTCGCCGAGCCAGGTCAGCGAGTCGACCGAGCGGCGGTAGGCCTCGATGAGGTTCGCGACGAGCTCGTCCATGCGGTGCTTCGCCGTCGGAGGGAAGTGCTGCGCGACGTACTCGCGCCCGACGGCCTCGCCCAAGCCCCCCTGCACGAGCGAGACGCCGCGCTTCCAGCGGGGGCGCAGCTCGGGGGTGCCGCTCAGCGTGCGGCCGTAGAAGTCGAAGTTGATCTCGACGAAGTCGTGCGAGAGGTAGGGGGCGGCACCGCGGATGACGTTGACGGCGAGCCATGATCGCCATGCCGGCAGCCGGTCTTCGGTGAGCAGGGCGGCGAGACCCTCGAGTGCCGACGGCTGTGCGACGACGACCTCGGCGAGCACCTTCGGGTCGACCTGCGCGGCCTCGAGATAGGCGCTCCAGTCGATGTTCGGCGTCGCGGCGACGAGCTGGTCGAACGTGCGCAGATTGTAGGTCTTCTCGATCTCGCGGCTCGCGACGACGTCCCAGTGTGCGGCCGCGATGTCGGTCTCGAGCTGCAGCACGTCGCGGGCTCGCTCGGCGGCGGCGTCGACGCCGGCGAGCTCAAGCAGCACCTGCAGGTAGATCAGGTACTTGCCTCGCACGTCGGCGAACTGCTCTTCGCGGTAGTACGACTCGTCGGGCAGGCCGATGCCGCCCTGCATGACGAAGGGCACATAACGGTCGGGCTGCCCCGGGTCGTTGTCGACGTAGAGCCCGAAGAATCCGCTCGAGCCGCGCTCCTCGGCGCGGCCGACCGCGGTCACGAACTCGGTGACGGTCTGCGGTGCCAGCGCGGCGGCGATGTCGTCGGCGATCGGAGCAGCGCCCAGCTGCTCGGCGCGGTCTTCGTCCATGAAGCTCGCGTAGAGATCGCCGATCTTGCGGCGGTCGGCGGTCGAGGCGTCGTCTGCGTTCGCGTCGGTCTCGGCGTCGGCCTCGATGATCGTGCGAATCGCGTCTTCGGCCGCCTCGGCGAGCTGCAGGAATGCACCATAGCGCGACTTGTCGGCCGGAATCTCGGTGCGTTCGAGCCAGCGTCCGTCGACGTGCAGGTAGAGGTCGTCCTGCGGGCGCACCGCAGGGTCGAGGTCGGTGACGCGGATGCCAGATGAGAGGTCGGCGGGCTGAGAGTCGCGAGAGGCAGCAGAAGTCATGCCCACAGCATAGTTGTCGACGTGGCGGTGTCCGCCTGTCTGCCCGCACCCGGTCGATTTCCCTCGCATGCGGCCGCAGAGTGTGCCTAGCATGGAACATGGTCAATCCTTACGATGAACTGCCACAGGTTCCCTCATTCACGCTCACCAGCGACGACGTCGTCGACGGTCAGACGCTGAAGTCGGCCCAAGTCGGGGTCGGCGCCGGCGGAGAAGGCCGGTCTCCGCAGCTGTCGTGGTCGGGCTTCCCCGCCGGCACGAAGAGCTTCGCGATCACGGCCTACGACCCCGACGCCCCCACCGCGAGCGGCTACTGGCATTGGGCGGTCTATGACGTACCCGCCTCGGTGACCTCGCTGGATGCCGGTGCCGGCAACGCCTCGACCGGCGGCGGATCGCTGCCCGCGGGTGCGATCGCCCTGACGAACGACTCGCTCGGTCGCGACTTCGTCGGTGCCGCACCGCCCGTCGGGCACAAGCCGCACCACTACTACTTCGTGGTGCACGCCGTCGACGTCGACCATCTCGATCTGCCAGAGAACGCGACGCCGGCCGTGCTGGGGTTCAACCTCTTCTCGCACACGCTCGCGCGCGCGACGCTGGTCGGCGTCTACCAGCGCTAGCGCGATCGAGGCGCTACCCCGGCGACGTGTCAGGCGTCGCCGCTAGAGTGCCTGTATGACCGAACCGCGGCACAGCCTCGACCGGCGCATCACGGCCCTCGCGGTTCCGGCGCTCGGCGCGCTCGTCGCCGAGCCGGTGTTCACGCTGATCGACTCGGCGATGATCGGCCACTTGGGCGCTGCTCCGCTGGCCGGGCTCGCAGCCGCGGCGAGCATCCTGCAGACGGCGGTCGGCCTGATGGTCTTTCTCGCCTACGCGGCCACACCCCTCGTCGCACGTCGCTTGGGCCAGGGGCGGCCCACCGAAGCGCTCGCCGCCGGCATCGACGGGCTCTGGCTCGCACTCCTCACCGGCGTCGCGCTCTCGGTCGTGGGGTGGTGGGCCGCCGACCCGCTTGTGGCGATGCTCACCCCTGACTCCGAGGTGGCCTCCCACGCGCATGCGTATCTTCGCGTCTCGCTGTTCGGCCTGCCGGCGATGCTCGTCGTGCTCGCAGCGACCGGCGTGCTGCGCGGTCTGCAAGACACCAAGACGCCGCTGGTGGTGGTCGCAGCGGGCATGGGTGCGAACGTCGGACTGAACGCGTTCTTCATCTACGGGCTGGGCTGGGGCGTCGCAGGCTCGGCGCTGGGCACCGTCGTCGTCCAGTGCGGCATGGGCTTCGTGCTGGCCGGCATCGTCGTGCGGCGCGCCCGTGCCGTCGGTGCTGGCCTGCGGCCCGAATGGGCGGGTGTGGGCCGCTCGATGCGCGAAGGCGGCTGGCTGTTTCTGCGCACGGCGACGCTGCGCGTGGCACTGCTCGCGACGGTCTGGCTCGCCGCGCGTCTCGGCACTGACACCCTCGCCGGCTACCAGGTGCTCTTCTCGCTGTTCAGTGCGTTGGGCATGGCCTTCGACGCGCTCGCCGTCGCCGGTCAGGCGCTGGTCGGGCTCGAACTCGGCGAGCGTGAGCGGCAGCGACGAGAGTCGGCAGACGCCAGAGCCTCGAAGGGCTCTCCGACGGCTCCCTTCGGCGTGCGCGTGGTGAGTCGACGGCTGCAGCAGTGGGGCGTTCTGGTCGGGGCAGCGCTGACCGTCGTCTTCGTGGCTGCCTCGCCGTGGGCCGGGCGAGCGTTCACGAGCGACCTGGGTGTGCTGTCGATGCTGACCCCGGGGCTGATCGCGATGGGGGTGACGCTGCCGCTCGCCGGGTACGTGTTCGTGCTCGACGGCATCCTGATCGGCGCCGGCGACGGACGCTATCTGGCGCTGGCCGGGCTGCTCAACTTGGCCGGCATGGCTGTGTGGATGGCGGCGGTGCTCTGGCTGCTCGACGGCGCCATGGTCGCCGATCAGTGGAAGCTCGTCGCGGTGTGGTCGTGCTTCGGCGGCGGGCTGATGATCATGCGCGCCCTCACTCTCGGGCTGCGTCTGCGGGGCGACCGCTGGGTGCAGCGCGCCTAGAACAGCCGCTCGTCGGCGTCGTCGGTGCCGCGCATGGCCTCGTAGTCGAGCACGAGGCAGCGGATGCCGCGGTCCTCGGCCAGGGTGCGCGCCTGCGGTTTGATCTCCTGTGCGGCGAAGACGCCCTGCACGGGGGAGAGCAGCGGGTCGCGGTTCAGCAGCTCGAGGTAGCGGGTGAGCTGCTCCACCCCGTCGATGTCACCTCGACGTTTGAGCTCGACCGCGATGTGCTCCCCGTTCACCCCGCGGGCCATGATGTCGACCGGCCCGATCGCGGTGGCGTACTCTCGGCGCACGAGTTCGCATCCCTCGCCCAGCAGCTCGATCTGTGCCGCGAGCAGCTCCTGCAGGTGCGCCTCGACCCCGTCTTTGATCAGTCCGGGGTCGGTGCCGAGCTCGTGCGAGGTGTCGCTGAGAATCTCGTGGATGCCCACGATCAGCTGGTCTGACGTCTTGCGCTGGGTGACGCGCCAGACTTCGGTGACGCCGACCTTGCGCTGGTCGTCGTCGGGCTCGTCGACGGTCAGGCTGCAGGGCGGTGACATCCAGTTCAGCGGCTTGTACGAGCCGCCGTCGGCGTGCACGAGCAGCGAGCCGTCGGCTTTGAGCATGAGCACACGGGTGCCGAGGGGCAGGTGAGACGTGAGCCGCCCGGCGTAATCCACCGTGCAGCGAGCAATGACGAGACGCACATCGGCATTGTAGACGGGCAGACAGGCGTTTCACATGAAACATCGGCACACTAGTAGAGTTTGTAGATCAGACTGACCTGGCGAAAGGGGCCTTGATGGCGCAGTCGCGACGAGAGCGACGTGAGGTTGAACGTCGCCTGGCGAAGGCGTCCTCCGCTGCGAACGACAACCGCTTCACCGCGGTCGCACGCCACGGTGCGCTCGCGCCGGCCGGAGGCGGCCCCAAGGCGATCTTCAAGTGGCTCGCCCTCTGCGTGACCATGGTCATCGTCGGAGGCATCGCACTCGCCGGGCTGATGGTCTGGTCGGTGCAGAAAGACATCGGCTACTTCGACTTCACGAACGTGGACGGCAGCCCGCAGGTCGCCACCGTCGACGGCCCGGTCAACTTTCTGCTGATCGGCTCTGACACCCGCAAAGACCAGGGTGAGGGCTTCACGGCCGAAGACAAAGACGCCGACCTGGCCGACGTCATCATGCTGCTGCACGTCTCGGCCGACCATCAGACGGCGACCGCAGTGAGCTTTCCGCGAGATCTGATGGTCTCGATGCCCGCGTGCCCCAAGACCGACGGCAGCGGTGGCACCTACCCGGCGCAGAGCCGGGTGCAGATCAACTCGACCATCTCGTACGGCGGGCCGAGCTGCACGGCGCTCACCATCGAGAAGCTCACCGGCGTCGACATCGGCTTCGTCGGAAAGATCGACTTCAAGGGCGTCATTGAGATGTCGAACGCGATCGGCGGCGTGCCCGTCTGCGTGACGAACGACATCAACGACAACGACTCCGGTCTGCACCTGACGGCCGGCGAGCACACGATCCAGGGGTCGGACGCTCTGGCGTTCCTGCGCAATCGCCACGGCGTGGGCGATGGCAGCGACCTCGGGCGCATCAGTTCGCAGCAGGTCTATCTCTCGTCGCTGGTGCGCACGATTCAGACTCAGGGTGCGCTCACGAACCCGGTGCGGCTCTACGACCTCGCCTCTGCCGCAGCCCGCAACATGGAGTTCTCGTCGAACCTGAAAGACACCGGCATGCTGGTCTCATTGGGTGCGACGGCGGCTGGCATCTCGCTCGACAACGTCGCTTTCGTCCAGGCCCCAGTGACCGAAGACCCCCGCGACCGTAACCGCGTCGTGCTCGATCCGACGCTGTCGACGCCGCTCTTCCAGGCGATCGCCTCGGGCGAGGGCGTGCGGCTGAACGAGAACAGCAAGACGGGCATCGGATCAGAGACGGTGGGTGAGGCGCCTGACGCCGCCGCCTCGCAGCCGGCAGATGCCGCGCCGTCGACGTCAGCGCAGCCCTCGCCCGCCTCGGGGTCGCCTGCGCCGGAGGCCTCGCAGCCGGCGACGGTGCTTCCAGAGGGCATCGTCGGGCAGACTGCCCGAGACCAGACCTGTGCGGTGGCCAACCGGTAGGTCTGCGCTTGAGCGGTGTGGCGCGCCCGTGCGAATCCGCTATGATGACATGGTGCCTTTCGCGGGCACATCTGGAGACGTCGCATAGTCTGGCCTAGTGCACCACCCTGCTAAGGTGGAGTCCCGAATTTCGGGACCGAGGGTTCAAATCCCTCCGTCTCCGCACTTCCTCGAAGAACCCGAACCCCGCATAACTACTGGGGGGCAGGGCTTTCTTCTTGTTTCGTGACGGTGCTCTCTGCCCACAATTTGCCCACACCTGCAGCGCGAGCTGCATGATTGAGGGCGTTCCCAACAGCGTCGAGGTCGGTGTCGAAGAGGTCGCTGTACGTATCGAGGGTGACCGACGCGGAGGCATGTCCGAGCATCCGCTGCACGGCCTTCACATTCGCGCCGGCCGAGATCGCCAGACTCGCTGCAGTGTGCCGCAGGTCGTGGACAGTCATCGGCTCGAGCCCGGCGTGAGTAAGCGCGGTCTTGTACCAGGAGCGCTTCTTTGCGCCTGTGCCGGGTCGGTGCAGGAACTGCCCAGAATCGCCTGGGAAGAGCAGGCTGTCGGATTGTAGGCTGTGTGAGAGCTCTGTGAGTCGTTCTAGGAGGAAAGCAGGCACGGGCACGTCGCGGTGTTCGTACGTCTTGGGTTCCCCGACGTGAATGGTCGACCCCACCTCGATGGCGGCTCTCGTCACTCTGACCCGCCCGCGTTTCGCGTCGAGGTCGCAGCGGCGCAGCGCGATGGCCTCACCCCACCTCAGCCCGGTGTAGGCCAGCACGAGCACGAGCAGAGCCCTCTCGCCGGACGCTGACGCCAGCGCAGCTACCTGCTCGTGCGAGAGGTAGCGTCGGGGCTTCTCGGTCTTGCGTGGCAGCTGTACGCCGGCGCACGGGTCGATGGTGATGCGGTGGTCACGGATGGCGGTGGTGATGATGCCGTGCAGGACACCGAAGGCTCGGATCACTACGGTTGGTGACTTGCCCTGGTCGCTGAGCTTGGACACCCACTGCTGTACCGCGCTGAACGTGATCGATCGCAAGGCGACATGACCCCAGACCGGTTCGACGTGGTTGCGCCATGCCGCCTCAAGTGGCGCATAGCTCGAGGGCTTGAGTTGCTTCTTCGTGTCGAGCCATGCCTCGGCGAGCGAGGCGACCTTGGCGCGCCCCAGGGCCGGATCAACGAACGCACCTTGAGCATCGGCGACCTGCACGGTGGCGAGCCACTGCTGGGCGTCGCGTTTCGTCGTGAAGCCGCGCTTGTCAGTGCTCGAGTGGTCTGGCTTGCGGTATCTGACCCGCCAACGCTTCCCGGCTTTCGTCTGGTACGGCTCGATGCTGGCCATTGCTAGCGTTTCGTTGTGGCGGCCTTGAAGAATGCACCAGGCTTAGGTGAATTAGCGAATGCTGTCCCGTGCTCAAGAGCCAGAGCAGCATCCCACGCAGCTTCGAGTACATCCTCTGGTGCAGTAATTAACTCGGCTGTCTTCTTCGGGATTGTCTTAGCCCTCAACTGGTCGAGGTTCTTCGCCAGATCGAAGCGTAGACCGTAATAGTACGCAAGCGCCCGGATTGCTTGGTCTCGTGCGCGCTCGACGCGAGTTGCCAGATAGTCAACGTTGAGGCGTTTCTCGTCAGAAAGAGAGCCGATCGGTTGTCCGATGATCTCAGCAAGGGCGAGCGCTTCGGAAAGGGAGACGCCCCGTTGCCCCCGTTCAAGTGAGCTGAGTGTATTCCTGTTCCATTCGAACCCGCGCTCCTGCATCTCTCGAAGAACGTCGCTCTGTTTGAGGTCAAGTCGCTCTCGCGCCACTCGGAACTGTTCGGCAAAGACGACATCGCTGTGTGAAGGAGTAGCCATGGAGTCACGATAGCAGTGTTGCATCACGATGAACGAGACTGTACACTCACAACGTGACCCAATCACGATATATGTGATTCACTCAACGAAAGGATGCAGGGTGACAAACACCGATTTGCTCAAGCCCAGTGAGGCGAGCGAGTACACGCGTCTCAGCGTCGCCAACCTGGCTCAGATGCGATACCTCGGAAAAGGTCCCAAGTACCTCAAGCCGACGCCGAGAGTTGTGCTCTATCGACGCGCAGACCTCGACGCATGGCTCGAAGGTAGCGAACGCCAGGGCACGGCCGAGGGAGCTGTGGCATGACCGACCAGGCAAAGAAAAACCCCGGTGGTGCGCCAACACCAACCGGGGCGAACGATTCGATCAATCAGCTAGAGGAAAGAACCGATATGTCCACATCATACCTTGACTACGAGATCGTAGAGCGTGAATCTGAGAGCCACTGCCGGCTGTCTAGGGATGACAGATCCGGTTCATGGGCTCGCTTCTACTTCCGTTTGCAGCGCATACCCGGCGACAGAGTTCTCAGGGTTTGGTACTTCCGAGGCTCGACCCGGAAGGAGAGGCGCCTGGCGCTGCTGACGGCGAGGGTCTATCTCAAGTACGGGTGCATCCGCAATGTGCCCGCGAAGGCATGGCGCAGATGGAAGTTCAAAGCACGCGACGGTTACTACTTCTCATCACCAGACTTGGGCGACTTCATCGATACCGAAGCCTCGTTCGAGCAGATCGCCCTTGATCTCGAACTGGACTTCGCGTGCCCGGTCGAGGTCATGGATGCCCGTCAGCGTGAGGCGGTCGAACATGCGTAAGTTCACCTTCAGCGACGTGACCTTCCCCAGCGTCTTGACGGTCGACACCATGACCAATCACAAGGGCGAAGAGCTGATCGTCATCGGCATAGAGCAGAACACCATTACCCTGCGCCCAGACCAGCTCGGGCCCGTGCTGCTCGCCCTGATCGACGCCGGCACCTCGATCACCGAACGCAAGACCCTGCAACGACCGGTCGACTACTGCGCTGAGCCTGCTATCGACGGCATCGGGGGCGGACTATGAGCACCGAAGCTCGAGACATCCTCGATGACCTCAAGGCCCGTTTGCTTCCCTTGTTCACGCGGTACGGCTTGCTGACTGGCGAGCAGTGCGATGTGCCACTCAACATCCTGCGCCAGATCGCAGCGAAAGACGGTGATCTCAACGTGGTCGAGTGCCGCGACAACATCGGCTTGTTCGGCCAGACCGTGCAGATGGTTGTGAGGCTGATCGTGGCCGAGGAACGTGCCGACCGTGCTGAGGCTCGGGCAGGTGATGCCCTGTGACATGGTTCGTTCTCGCGGCCCTGCTGGGGCTGGTGCGCCTGCTCTGGGCGCCGGCTGACAACACGCTGCTGCTGGCCAACGTGGTGCTGCTGATCGTTGGCACCATCCGCATTCTCACCCATGACCTGATGACCTCTGAGGAGGAACTTGATGACGACCGCATTCGACAGGCTGATGACAGCGTTCGAGACTGCTGGGCTGAAGGTCAAGCACACCGGGCCGCGTAGCGCTTCGGCTCAGGCGCCGGGCCATTCGGCCAAAGACCTGTCGGTGTCGATCAAGGGCATCGACGGGCAGGTGCTCGTGCACAGCTTCAGCGACCCGACAGCCGACGTGCTGGCTGCGGTCGGGGTGCAGCCGGCTGATCTGTTCGACGAGCCTCGTGGCGTGAAGTACGAGTACCGTACCGAGTCCGGAGCTCTGGCTCGCACGGTCTACCGGTCACCCGGCAAGGTGTTCCGCCAGGACATCGTCGACAAGAGCGTGACCCCGCTCTATCACCTCGACGAGGTGACTGCGGGTGTTAGGGCTGGCAAGCGCATCTGGGTGTGCGAGGGTGAGAAAGACGCCGACGTGCTGCGCTCTCTGGGCGAGGTCGCCACGACCAGCCCACAGGGCGCGCAGTCCTGGGAGAAAGCCGACTACACGCCGCTTGCTCACGCCCTGCAGGTGACCATCGCGGCCGACGATGACGAGCCCGGCAGGAAACGGGCAGAGGGTCTGTATCAGCGCCTGCAGGAGATCTGTAGCGGGTCTGTGAACGTCGTGCTGCCGGCCGAAGGCTGCAAGGACATCGCCGATCACATCATGGCCGGCCACGGGCCGAACGACCTGCGCACAGTGTCGACGCACAGGCCCGCACGGCGGGTCGCGCTGACCAAAGCCTCGGACGTGACTACGACGCACCAGTCGTTCGTCGCAGCGGATCTCTGGCCCGAGGACGTGCTCTCTCTGGTCGCTGGTCGTGCCGGTGAGGGCAAGTCCACCTGGGTACTGCACAAGCTCGCCCAGGCCACCCGTGGCGAGCTTGAGGGTGACTACCAGGGGCAGCGTCTGACTGTGGCGATCACTGCCACCGAGGATGCCAAACCGTTGCAGAGGCTTCGCCTTGAGGCGGCAGGCGCGGATCTTGACCGGGTGCTGTTCCTCGACGCGCTGCTCGACGTGGCCGGCGAAGACGTCGAGGGCGTGCCCCGCATTCCCGAGGATCTGCCGCAGATCCGCCGCGAGCTTGACCGTGCGAGTGTGAAGGTCTGGGTGATCGACCCGCTGACCGGGCTGATCGCCGGTGACAGCAATCGTCGTGACGATGTTCGTGCCAGCCTTGACCCGCTGGCTGCCATCGCCCGCGACCTGCACATCGCGATCGTCGGCGTGGCACACTTCGGCAAGGGCGGCGGCCGCGCCAGCGACAAGGTGAGCGGATCTCACGCCTTCCGAGATACCGTGCGCAGCCTAATCCTGATCGCCACCGATGACGAGACCGGCGACCGCGTGCTCACCCTGGACAAGTCGAACTACTCGACCGCTGCCGGAAAGTCCTGGGCATTCCGACTCGAGAACACCGAGGTGGCGACCAGTGACGGCACCATCGAGGACATCGCTCACGTCGAAGAGATCGGTGAGACCGAGATGTCTGTCAGCGAGATCATCAACCGCGAACCCGCAGGTGACGATGACGGCGAGGACAGAAACGCTGCCCAGGCGTTCATCCTCGACTACCTCAAGAACATCGACGGGCTCGAAGCGAAAGCCGGCGACGTACTCAAAGCAGGCCGCGCAGCAGGGTTCTCAGACAACGAGCTCAAGCATGCCCGCAAGCGCTCGAAAGACCCGAGGATCGCTTCGCGCAAGTCTGGGTTCGGCGCTGGCTGGGTCTGGGGCATCGACGAGGACGGCGCCCAAGGTGCCACGAAGGTGCCCAAGGTGCCTGCATTCGAGAACGTGGCATCTTCGGCACCTTCGGTGGCACCTTCGCCACGCACCGACAACATCGCCAGGCTGGCCACGGCACAGAGGCACGCGCATCTGCAGGTCGTCGATGAACACACGGCGCTCTGCCCTGTGCACAACATCCCGCTCGTGGACAACGCCTGCGCGCAGTGTCTCGCCCAAGTGAGAGGAGAGCACGGTGCCTGACACCTGGACAGCCCCAGACGGCAGCATCTGGCCACTCACCGGCTACTGGTGCCCCGAGTGCCACATGCCCATGCGGCAAGCCGCGGCGACCAGCCTGGGCATGCACCCGTGCTGCACACCGGCCTACCGGCAAGCCATCGCGACACCCATCGAACACGAGGTGCAGCATGCCTGAGCTCAGAGGTGTCTACGCCGAGCAGTCGACCTGGCGTGACCCTGACGGCAGCACAAGACCCATCATCCGCATCTACTGCGCAGGACGGTTTCTCACTGCGATCGAACCAGACCACGCCTACCGGCTCAGCGATCAACTCGTCGACACCGCCGAGACAATCAACGGCCACCACGACACGGAAGGAAATACCCATGACTGATCGCAGGGATCCACAGAAGAAACTCTTGCAAGATGTCATCCGGTTCAAAGCTCAGCGGAATGAGGCCCGCCGGACTCTGGCGGGGCAAGCAGTTCTTGTCCGGGAGCTTCGGGCACAACTGCTCGCTGTGCGTTTGGCTGGCCGTCTGCTGCGAACCGATGACTTCCAGCGCTTCGTAGGCGTTGACAACGTACTCGACGAGCACGGCCGGATCGACTGGGTCAAGGTTGATAACCGTGTCGACGACCTGTTGCGTCGTAGGCCGGAACTCGCCGCGAAACCCGATAGAATAGACCAAGGCGAAGCGTTGTGGAGGCAGGGCCCCCACGCTTGCAGCCAGCATCTCCCCGGTGGGGAACACGAAGTCGAGGCAGTGCCCGCTCGTGATCTTTCCAGCATGTCATCGGAGATCTCATGACACATCACTATCCACAAACCTGCGAGCAGTCCGTCGGTGCGCCTCCTTGGGCACGAGCGCTGCTCAACCAGGTCAATGCAGACAACCCACCCACGCGCGGCGCTACTATCGTTGGCCCCTACCGTACAAAGGCGCCACAGCAGCGCAAGCAGTCGGTCCGACAGGCTGAGAAACCCCGCGAGCTCACAGTCGAGGAGCTCTACGAGCTGGCATGGGGCAATAAGGGCACCACTACCCAGGAGCAGGAGCATCCTCGGGGAGGTGCCCACTGATGGCCGCGTCAATCAATCGTTTCATTCTCGGAACTCACACCTACCAAGTGACAGCCACTGCTGTAGTCGCTCGCCTCGTCAATGGGCAAGAGACGTACGTCTACCACGGTGGGATGCTCCCGCCAGAGACCGACCCCGCACAAGTCCAGCATCTGCTGACGGCAGGGCTCATCCGTGAGATCGGAGGTGCACGCTGATGAGCATCAACTACGTCGAACTCATCAAATTCCAGGCAACGGCAGAAGCAGCAGGCATCAAAGTGCCCGGCTCCATCACCCGAGCTTTCGAGCTGCTTGAGGCCGTCGAGAAGCACGCACAGGAGCCAACCGGCAGTCTGCTCGGACTCACCGACAAGCAGGCATGCCAAAGAGTAACCGACATCGCACTACGCAGACATACCACTGCGAACACGTGGGAGATAGGCCTCGGTGCAGGTGTTGCATCCTTCCGCGACCAGCTACTCACAGAAGTACGCGAAGCAGTCCTGCCCGACCTCGACCAGATCGTCACTGACCTTCAGCCGCGCTTCGACGAGATCGTCGCTCCACTGACCACAGCAGCACAAACGTACGGGTTCACCTGGGGTACTACCTCTGACCAAGTTATCGACCTGGCCGACGAACACGCATCCCAGACATGGAGAGACGTGCGCACAGCCTGGGCAGCCATACGCCCCATCGCCACACTGCGCACGACCATCAGCGAGACGTTCGAGCTCAGCCCGACACCTGCCGAGGTCGACGGCATCCTACTGCTGCAGGGGCGAAACAGAATGGCCAACAAGCTCGACCACTCCATCTCGTTCGCAGCAGAAGATAACTGGTCACTCGACGGAACCTACTGTGTGAACAACAGCCTCAACAACGGCATCGACTGGCTCGCAATCGCACGTGGAGGGCTCAGACTCAACACTCCCACCGACGCGGCCACCAAACTCGAGCAGCGACGCACGCACATCCTGCAGAGCTGACCACAAGACCGGGACGGGCAGAGGCTCGGATGATGCCCAACGGCATGCCTCACCCGCCCCGCCCGCACACATCAACCTCTCCTTTCGGGAAGATGTGCACAGCGGGCGCCAGCACGGCCGTCTCAATCACACGAGGCGGCCGTGCTTCACACTCTGAGGGATTAGCCTCTTGTCACAACGGTGACACCAATGTGAAGGAGCCAGGAACGGCGCCAGCCACTCACGCAGCACCTGGCATCGAGACCGCCGAAAAATCCAGCACGATCGACTGACCGGACCACCTCCCGCGCGCCGTGTTCCTCTCTCCCCGGGGTTGTAATAGGGGGTCGCGCGCGCGCGAAGCTCCGGCCTCGAAGTACCCAAAGTCAGCATCCCGGCATTAGTTGCGCCGAGAAGAATGGTGCGGGCCAAGGCGCAGAGGCAAAATCTGCTTAGTCTCAGTGGGACACAGCGGTTCACCGCGGTCAACGGGAAGGGCGTCCATGCTGTGGGGATAGACGAACCAGGCAACACGGGGGTATGCAGGACGAACCGCACCGCCAGTGTGCGAAGATTGACCTATGAGCGAAGAACGGGGACACTTCGGCCTCCTGGAGTTTGCAGGTGGGCGGTTTAATACAGACGGTATGCCCGTAGCCGCGCTGCAGGAACTCCGACGTTTTGAGGTTTTGCTCGAAGAGGTTGCAGTTGAGCTCTATAAGCGCGAGCATCCTCGCCGAGAGCGTATCGCTCGTGGCTTTCGAGCCAGTTTTGACCTGCGAGTAGCAGATTTTCGGGCTGGGTGTGTCGAAGCGGTTCTCACGCGGCCGCAGGCTAACGATACAAAGCTCGACATCGCAGCCACGGACTATTTCGAACGATCTCGCAACTTGGTTTACGATGAGATTCAATCTTTTGCTCAAACTCACGAGTTCACCAGCACATTTCCAGTACAAGCGCGATCCCGTCTTGCAGTTTTGGGGCGAGGCCTGCGCGAAAGCGAGAATATTGCGCTCCGGTCTCAGGACGGCTCAGAGTGGGCACGGCTTAATTCGGAGCTGCGAACACTCTTGGCTGAGGTGGTCGAAGACTCGCCTACGATCAAGGACACCGTAGTCCTCGGCCAAATTACTGGTGTCGAGTCAAGTCCGCACCAGGTTTCGGTCCTCCTTTCTGATGAACAGCGCATCGTTCGCGGATCATTCAAAGACCCAAGTCTGTGGGCCGACCTCCATACCCTGTCAGGCTATAAGCAGCGCGCTCCGATGGTTGCCATTTCTGCCAAGGTGCAACTGACATCGACTGGCGAGATAGAGGGCCTTCAGGATATCTTCAACGCCGAGAAGGCGTTGCCGCCAGATCTTGCTGAGCAAATCGAATCCTTAGCCGGACTAGAGCCGGGGTGGTTCGATGGGCACGGGGAGGGCATATCCGCAAGTGTAGTCGACCGCGTCGAACGTCTAGCCGAGGTGATTAGCACGTCGAATCATAGAAACGTGTCGATTTTCCCAAGGCCGGACGGAGGAGTTCAGATTGAATGGCGTGATGCTGAGTTTGAAATTGATGTTCTCTCTGATGGGTCCGAAATCGCATATGCCCTTGCTGATGAACGGGATGCCGATGGCGAGCGGACCTTTACGTCGGAGGAATCTCCGGAACGGATAATTTCTTGGTTATATGGGGAGACAGATGTCTGAGAATGGATTTGTTCCATTGAGCCCGGGAGAGAAAGTCATCTCTGACTCTGATTTTGAACGCGACGAGTGTGCGTGGAGAAATGTGCATCCCAATCATCACCGTGGAGACGATCTCACCTCGCAGGTTTATGAGCCTTCAGAGGATGACGCAGGAGAACGATCTACTGCACGGGAGAAATTGGTAACGGCAGAAGGCCACTTCAACGAGTACACGCAAGGTGGTCGCTCAAGTGATGGAGTTTGTGCGGTACCGCTGAGCCGGATTCAATCCGCGGGTCTGCGCTGGATCGATGATTCTGCGAATGTTTCGGAAGTGACGGGCCATGCATCCATCGACTTCCGTCTCCAGCCGGCGCCAAGGAGTAAGCGAAGCATCAAGAAGCTTGCTCGAGAGCTGAAAGAGAATGCAAGTTGGGCTCATCGCAAGACCAACGAACAGCCCGACGGCGCTGAAGGGTAACGTCTATCTGCCCGACCTGCGCTGCATTCAGCAAACATGTGAGGTAGGCGATCTGCCAATAGCTCCCCGGAAGAGAACGCGCTCTAGCAGAGGGAAAGATGTTAGAAAGTCAAGGGTTACTTTCGTGCCCACGTTTTGCCCACAGTCTGCTGTGATCCAGCGACATCGATGTGACCACCATCCCACCTGTTTACTAGAGTCAAGATGGTTCCCGCATCGGGGCCAGACAGCGAAGCGGTTTCAAATCCCTCCGTCTCCGCGCTGAGTCGAAGGCCCTGCATCCCACAGAATCACCGGGATGCGGGGCCTTTGTTATCGTGTCTTCAGAAACGTGAGAGCCATCTGTTCGCTGCCGCTGCTAACCTGTCTTCGAGGCCTGAATGCCGGCCTGCGGACGAGGGAGCAGTACCCGCATACGACAAGACTGACTCGTAGGAGGGTCACGTCGTGGCATGGATCATACTCATCGCATCAGGTCTGCTTGAGACCGTCTGGGCGGCAGCGCTCGCGGCGTCGCGAGGTTTTCGCAGACTCTGGCCCAGCATCCTCTTCGTCGTCGCGTTCAGCGCGAGCATGGCCGGCCTCGCATATGCAATGTCGGTGATCCCGACCGGCACGGCCTATGCCGTCTGGGTGGGCATCGGCGCATGTCTCACGGTGGTCTGGTCGATGGTGAGCGGTCGAGAACGCGCCTCGATCGCGCGTGTGCTGCTGCTCGTGCTGCTCGTCGCATCCGTCATCGGCCTGAAGGTGGTGAGCTGATGCCGTGGGTCATCCTCGTCGTGAGCGGCGTGCTCGAAGCTGTCTGGGCGACCGCGCTCGGAAGCTCCCAGGGGTTCACGCAGCCGGTCGCGGTCATCGTCTTCTTCGTCGCACTGGTGATCAGCATGGCTGGTCTGAGTCGTGCGGCTCGTACGATCCCGATCGGCACCGCCTACTCGGTCTGGGTGGGCATCGGTGCGGTGCTGACGGTGGTCTTCGCGATGGCGACGGGTGCCGAGTCGTTCTCATGGCCCAAGGCGGCCTGCGTCGGCGGTGTCGTCGTGGCGGTGATCGGGTTGAAACTGGTGCGGTCGGATGCGGTGGTTGCGAAAGACGCGGAGCCGTCGCCTAAAGAGTGAAGGTCAGCGCGTAGAGCGCGGCGAAGATCACCGCGGGCAGATAGAGCAGGATGCCCAGCGCCCACGAGACGAACACCTTGGTCGAGCGGGAGCTCCACGACCCGGCCCCAATGACAATGTGCAGCGCGATGCCGAGCACGAGCACGACCGGAAAGCCGTAGACGAGCACCACCAAGAAGATCAGCGGGGCGTATGGGCCGGGAGAGGTGACGGCCACCAGGGCGTACCAGATCGACGCGACTGCCAGCGGTAAGAGTGGCAGTGCGATGCTCAGGCGCCGTGCCCACTGCTCTCTGCGGTTGAGCCGGGGGCTGGCGGGGTTCTCAGCAGTCATCTTCAGTCGAGTCTATCGGACAGCATCCATATGAGGCGTGCTTCGGCGCCATTCCGGGGCTCGCGGGGGCGGTGACTGCAGTCGTCGAATGTCAGAGGGTGTGTGTTGAATCAGGACATGGAAGCCACAACGCACCTCGCGCAGCCCTCGCAGCCAGACCCGCTGCAGGCCTTGATCGCGCTCGGTCGCGTGGCCGGCGCGGTCGGTGCGCAGACCGGAGCGCCTGTGGCGGCATCTGGGCCTGCGTCGACGTCTGGTGCTGTGTCGGGGGCCGAGCATGCTGACACGAGTGGGCCCGGCTCGCGCTGGGGCGACCTGACAGGGGATGCCTTGGTCGCGGCCGTCGAACTCGTCGAGCACGCAGGGCGCGCCATAGATTCGCTGCGTGTGCAGGTGGCCGGTGAGGTGGCTCAGCGGTGCGCGGCGTGTGACAGCGACGAGCGTCTGTCGACGAAGTACGGACAGCGCACTGCGGCAGAACTCATCGAGTACGTGGCCGGAGTCTCGGCTCGGGAGGCACGCCGTCGGGTGCGGCTCAGCGAGCAGCTGCTCGGGCGAACGAGTGACACCGGCCTACCGTTGCCTCCGCTCTTCGCGCAGGCTGGTGCGGCGCTTGCGGCCGGTGACCTCGGCGTCGAAGCGGCCGAGGCCATCGTGAGCGAACTGGGCAAAGCGGCTCCCCGGGCTGATCTTGAGCTGCTGGATGCAGCCGAGTGCGCGCTCGTCGACGGGGCGTGCCCGCAGCGCGAGTCTGAGCAGACGAATGTCGGCTCACCGAATGCTGCAGGCGACGACGATCATGGTGAGTCGGGATACCTGCAGCGTGTGCCCGGCCTTTCCGCAGATCTGGTTCGGGTGCAGGCGCGAGCTTGGCGAGAGGCGCTCGACCCCGATGGGGTGCAGCCACGAGAAGACGAGGCGGTCAATCGACGCGACTTCTGGATTTCATCTCGGGCTCGCAACGGGCTGCATGCTGTGCGGGGTACGATCCCAGCTGATGTCGCAGCTCGTGCGCTCGCGGTCTTCGACGCCTGTCTCAGTGCGAAGACCCCGCCGCGGTTTCTGCGTGACGTCGTCGGCGGTGCAGATGCGACAGGTGATGAACACCGAGATGGCGTGAGCGGCAGTCGACCGACCGAGACGCGCACGCTCGGCCAACAGCGCGCCGACGTCTTCGCCGCCATGGTCGCCGCGCTCACCGGCAGCCCAGAGTTCCATATGCCGCCTGCGGTGATCGTGACGATCCCGGCTGCGGATCACTCTGCCAGTGGTTCTGCCAGTGGCTCTGGCTCATCTTCTGCAGAGGCCGCTCTCTCTGGCAGATGCTGTGGCATCGGACCGGTCGCCGAGACCGGCAGCATCTCGGGCGTCGACGACCCGGTCGCCGCGCAGACGATCGGTCGAATGGCCTGTGACGGCGGCGACCAGCTTGCACGGCTCGACGCACAGGGAGCCCTCGTCTCGCTCACGACGACGCAACGGGTGTTCAGCACGCACCAGCGGCGGGCGATCGCGGCTCGAGACGGTCACCAGTGCGCGATTCCGGGCTGTCGCATCCCTGCTCATGCGTGTGAGGCACACCATGTCGTGCCCTGGCAGCAGGGCGGTAAGACGCATGTCGGCAATGGCGTGCTGCTGTGCTGGTGGCACCACCGTCACATCGACAACGGAGCCTGGCAGATCACGATGTGCGAAGGCAGACCGCAGATCCGGCCGCCGCAGATTCGTTCGCTGCTGCATCAGACCGCACGTCGAAGGCGATGAAGAGGGCATGTTCACAGCGTCCGCTCAGCTCAAGTCATTGCACACCGGGCAAACTTGCACGTAGGGTAATTTCATGCCCGTCTCTTCTGCACCACAATCAGCGTCGCGTCCCGACGCTGTGCGTGAGCCTGGCCGACGCGAGCTCAATCGCGCGGCCACCCGAGCGGCAATCATCGATGCCGCCATCAGCCTGGTGCTCGAGCATGGGCGCGATCACGTGAACGTCGAGCAGATCGCCGAGCATGCAGGGGTCTCACGACGTACCTTCTTCAACTACTTTCCCGGCATCGACGCAGCGCTCAATGCGCCCACCGAAGACCTGCTGGTCAAGGCCCGACAGCAGATCGAGAATCGTCCCGCTGACGAATCCGTCATCGATGTCGTGATGCAGGTCTTCTCCAGCAGCGTCACGTCCAGCTATCTGCAGCAGTGCCTCGAACTGGCTGCTGCCCTCGACGGGCACGCCGAATTCCTGCAGTACGAACTGATGGCGTGGGATGAGGCGGAATCCCGGTTCGTCACCGCGCTGCAGCAGCGCGCGCCTGAGGGGATGCCACGCATACGCCTGGTGGTGTTCGTCGCGTCGGTGCTGGCGAGCTGCCGTGCGACCATCAACGTCTGGCTCGGCGAGCGACATCAGGGCGCAGCGGCAATCGGTGCCGCTGACTCGTCTCGTACGCACGTGCCTTTCGCAGGCGCTGCGCTCACCGACGCCGACCTCATCAACCTCAAAGACCAGCTGCTCGAAGCAGTCAAGACCGTGCGCGATGGATATCAGGATCTCTGATGCTGACCCCCTACCCGCAGACCGCGCTCTAGCCCGCCCCCACACGAAGGAATCTCTCCATGGCCTCACTGCTCTACCGACTCGGGCGCTTCAGCGCGGCGCACCGGCGCATGGTCGCATCGATCTGGCTGATCATCATGATCGCGGTGGGCGGGGCGGTCGCCGCCTTCGCCGGCACGACCAGCAACAACTTCACGATCCCGGGCACCCAGTCACAGACGCTGATCGACCGACTCTCCGATCGCATCCCCGCGGCATCGGGCGGCACCGGCAGCATCGTCTTCGATGCGGGCGAGGGAATGCAGTTCACCGACGAGCAGAAGGCGGCCATCGGGCGTGCGCTCGCCGACGTGAAGCAGCAGGACGCCGTCGCCACTGTGATCGACCCGTTCGAGACGCAGCAGCAGCTTGAGTCCGGCCGTCAGCAGATCGATCAGGGCAAACCCCAGCTCGACGCCGCAAAGGCGCAGCTTGACGCCGGTCAGCAGCAGCTGGATGCGGCGAAGAGCCCCCTCACTCAGCTCGAGCAGGCCCGCGACGCCGCGCAGCAGGCGGCGCAGCAGGCTGCTGATGCCGGGCAGTCCGCTGCAGCCGCGCAGGCCACCGCGCAGGCCGACGCCCTGACTGCGCAGCTCGAGGCCGCGCAGCAGCAGCTGGCGCCCCAGCAAGAGAAAATCGACGCCGGTCGCGCCGAACTCGACCGACAGCAGGCCGAACTTACTCGTGCCGAGCGCTCTCTCGATGCCGCATCCGGGGTGCAGCTGGTCTCAGACAACGGCCGCATCGCACAGGCGCAGGTGACCTTCACGACTTCGTCCGACAACGTCTCGGCCGAAGACAAAGAAGCCGTCGTCGAAGCCGTCAACCAGGCTCTCGACGGCTCTGGCGTGACGCCTCAGTACAGCACCGAGATCGCGTCGAGCATCTCAGGCCTGTTCGGCCCGGGCGAGGCGATCGGAATCCTGGTCGCCGCGATCGTGCTCGTCATCATGCTCGGCACGCTGATCGGTGCCGGTCTGCCGCTGCTCATGGCGATCGTCGGAGTGGTCGTCGGAGTCGGCACGACCTTCGCCCTCACCGGTGTGATCGAGATGACCTCGGTCTCGCCGATGCTCGCGCTGATGCTCGGCCTCGCCGTCGGCATCGACTACTCCCTCTTCATCGTCAATCGCCATCGCATCCAGCTGAAACAGGGCATGCCGATGCACGAGTCCATCGCACATGCCTCGGGCACGTCGGGCAACGCCGTGCTCTTCGCCGGGCTCACCGTGGTCATCGCGCTCGCCGCACTGGCCGTTCCCGGGCTGCCGTTCCTGACCGTGATGGGTCTCGCCGGTGCCGGCACGATCATCGTCGCCGTGCTCGTCGCGCTCACGCTGACGCCGGCCATGCTCGGCTTCGTGGGGATGCGCATCCTGAGCCGCCGGGAGCGGCGTGCGCTGCAGAGCTCCAGCGTCGACCCTGCCGCTGAAACGGCAGACGCAGCGGCAGAGCAGGCACCGAAGGCCTCGTCGCAGGCTGCCGCACCGTCCGCCTCGAAACGTTCGTCCAAGGCGGGCCCGCGCTGGGGGCGCATCGTGACTGCGCATCCGTGGCTGGCGCTTCTCGCCGGAGTCATCATCGCCGGGGTGCTTGCGCTGCCCGCCGGCCAGCTGCGGCTCGGGCTGCCCGACGGCAGCTCCGAAGAGCCCAGCAGCACGGCGTACAAGTCGTACCAGCTGATCAGTGAGAACTTCGGGGCCGGCTCGAACGGACCGCTGGTCGTCGTGGCAGAGCTGCCCGAGAGCGTCACCACGGCCGAGCAGCAGGAGGATGCCTCACTCGACCTGGCCGATCATCTGCGTTCGATCGACGGGGTCGCTGCCGCGGTGCCCGGCGGAGCGAGCGACGATCACCGCACCGCTGTGCTGCAGGTCGTCTCGAACGACGGCCCGTCGACGGAGCAGACCGAGCAGCTCGTCGAGCGCATTCGCGCCGATGCCGCCGAGATCGAGCAGCAGACCGGCGCGCAGGTCGGGGTGACCGGGCTCACCGCAGCGAACATCGACGTGTCGAAGAAGCTCGGTGACGCCCTGCCGCCGTATCTTGCGATCGTGGTCGGGCTCTCGCTCGTGCTGATGATTCTGGTGTTCAGGTCGGTGCTGCTGCCGGTGCTCGCGACGCTGGGATTCCTGCTCTCACTGGCCGCCAGCCTCGGAGCGGTCGTGGCGATCTACCAGTGGGGATGGCTGGGCTCTGTCTTCGGGGTGCACGACCCGGCCGCGGTGCTGAGCTTCCTGCCGATCATCCTGATCGGCGTGCTCTTCGGCCTGGCCATGGACTACCAGATGTTTCTGGGGTCAGGCATGCGCGAGAGCTTCGCACACGGGGCGACCCCGCGCCAGGCAGTGCTGCACGGCTACAAAGTCGGCGGTCGCGTGGTCGCGGCTGCGGCCATCATCATGATCAGCGTCTTCGCCGGGTTCGTCTTCTCGGAGCTGACCATGATTCGCCCGATCGGCTTCGCGCTCGCGTTCGGCGTGCTGATCGACGCGTTCCTGGTGCGCATGACGATCGTGCCTGCGGCGCTGTACCTGCTGCGGCGCTCGGCCTGGTGGATTCCCAAGTGGCTCGACCGCATTCTGCCCGACGTCGATGTGGAGGGCGCGAAACTCGATGCGCTGAAGTCGTCGTCGAAGCCGGCGCGGTGAGTCGTCAGCCGCGCTCCAGGGTGCCCAGCACGTCGCCGGCGTCGTCGAAGGCCGTCATCCGGTCGCCCTCGACGCTGACTTCGCGCGTCTTGTCAAGCCAGTCGAGAATGACGCTGCATCCGCGCAGCGTGTGCATGTCAAAGCGGAGCGTCGTGCGATCCTCGCCGCTTGGCGAGAAGCTGCCAGAGAGATTGTTGCAGTTGTCCGATCCGATGAACGTTCCGTCGTCGGAGAACGTCAGATAGGCACCCGTCGGGTCGTCTTTCCACGAGCCGATGAGGGAGGCCTGGAGGTCGGGAATCGCAGACGAAGCGACAGGTTCGTCAGCAGCAGAATCTGACGAGGTGGGTGTGGGGTCAGACCCCGAGGAGCCGCAGCCTGCGGCTGAGAATGCGATGGCGGTCACGAGTGTGACGGTGGCGAGATGATGCAGGCGCATGATGAACCCTCTCAGTCGAAGAAGCTGGGTCTTGCTGTGATTGTTGCACAGAGTTGACTAGAAATTCACAGCCATCTGATAGTCTCGCGTCGGCTGTTGAAATAGACGGCTGTCAAGACAACGACATGCTTTGCGCTGACTGGGGGGAACGCAGAGACGCTGTCCTCGGGCAGTGTTTGCTCCCGCGTCGCAATGAAGCTGACGAGAGGAACCAATGAAGTCGAGCTGGCTGAAGAAGTCGGTGGCCGCAGTCGGGGCGCCACTGGCGGCCCTGACTGTCACAGGCGTGTTCGCCACGTCTGTGGCCGCTCAAGAGAACACCACATCTGACACTCCGGGGAGCGCAGAGGCGCTGATCTCCGAGGTGCAGAACCAAGGGCCTGAGAAGGCCGAGCTGCTGCAGGGTGCGGCAACCAAGGCCGACGGCAAACTCATCGCGATCGTGAACACGGGCGACGACCAGAAGCTGAACCAGGCCGTAGAGCTCAAGACGCAGCTGGAAGACAAAGGCGTCGAGGTTTTGACCTCAGAGAAGGGTCTCACCGCGCTCGCGGGCGACGACCTGGTCGGCGGCGCAGGCTTCGCCACACCTGGTGCTCCGACGGCTGAAGGGCTGCCGTACGGGCTCTGCTCAGTCGGCTTCTCAGCGTGGTCCCCGAAGGGCGACCCGGCCTTCATCACTGCTGGTCATTGCTTCCCCAATACCTATGGCGACACGGTCTACCGGACTGATCCTCGGCATGACGAGGCGTTCGCCGGTGCAGGCAGCGCAGCGTCCGCAGACTTTGCCGGCGTGGCTCTCGGAACCAAGAAGTTTGCCCAGTTCGGCGGCCCGAACGGGACTGCCGGGGCGGAAGGCGACAAGAACTCGATCGACATCGCCGCTGTCGATGTGACTGATCCCTCCGCACGGACGCTCCCCGAAGTCACCGATTGGAGCACCGCATCCACTGGCGATCTCTCGGGCAGCACGTCAGTCGTGACCTCAGTGGGTGCAGCTCAGATCGGACAGTCGGCGACGCGCTCAGGGCGTACGACGAAGCCGAGCACGGGTGCCGTCTCAGCTGTGGACGGATGGATGCAGGTCGACAACAAGTTTGTGCACGGCTTCATGTTGGATGCATCGGCTGATCACGGTGACTCTGGCGGGTCGATCGTCCAAGGCACCAAGGCAGTCGGCGTGGTCTCAGGCGGAGGCGACGTCACCTACAGCGACGGCACGAAGAAGACCATCGTCTGGGGCGCATCTCTCGTCGACTCGCTGCCTGCGACCGGTGGATACAGCATCGCGCTGCATCTCGACGCGCCGAAGGTCACGACTCCGGCAGGTGCGAAGGTCGAACTCGGGTCGCCGATCACCGGCACCGCCCCGGCCAACACCAAGCTCGTCGTGGAGAACGGCGGCAAGACCACGAGTGTCGACGTCGACGGCAACGGCAACTGGTCGTTCCCGGTTCAGGCCCCGGCAGGAAAGCAGAGCTTCACCCTGCATGTCACTGACAAGGACAAGGGCTTCAACAAGTCGGCCACGGTCGAGACCTCGGTCGAGGCCGTCGTGCCCGCACCGGCCATCACGACACCGGCTGACGGCTCCACCGTCGCCGGGCCGCTGAGCGTGATCGAGGGCACCGGCGTCGCCGGAGCCACCGTCACCCTGACCGGCGACGTCACGCAGACGACAACGGTGGGTGCAGACGGCAAGTGGAGCGTCAAGCTCGACAACGCCCTGGACTACAGCAACGATCAGTACACCGTGAATGCCGTGCAGAAGCTCGGCGAGGTCGCCTCTGAGCAGGCAGCCACCTCGAAGTTCAAGGTGGTTCCCGCAGCTCCAGTCATCGAGAACCCGATCAACGGCACGGAGTTCGCCCACGATCAGCTGCCGACCACGATCA
This sequence comes from Pseudoclavibacter sp. CFCC 14310, assembly GCF_008831165.1. Taxonomy (NCBI): domain Bacteria; kingdom Bacillati; phylum Actinomycetota; class Actinomycetes; order Micrococcales; family Microbacteriaceae; genus Pseudoclavibacter; species Pseudoclavibacter sp. CFCC 14310. Next base: position 172,564 of record NZ_WBKC01000001.1, read on the forward strand.
GCGGCACCGGCATCGCCGGAGCCGAACTCGCTGTGACCGTGCGCTCCGAACCACAGACCGTCACCACTGAGGTCGGCGAAGACGGCAAATGGAGCATCGCCGTCCCCGCTGGTCTCGAGGCCGGTCAGCACAGCATCACCGCAGTGCAGACCGTCGACGCAGTCGCGTCGCTTGAGGCTCAGGCAGCCTTCAGCATCCAGTCTGCACCGACGCCGGGCGGCACGGATCAGCCCGGTGGCGACCAGCAGCCTGCCGGCGACAAAAAGCCGGCCGCTCCTGCCGCCGAGGAGCCGGTGAAAGACGGCACGCTCGCACACACCGGTGCCGAGGCCGGGCAGTTCGGTCTGCTCGCCGCCGGCGCGGCCGCCATCGCGCTGGCAGGCGCAGGCGTGCTGCTGGCTCGTCGTCGCAGCTCGCAGCGATGAGTCTGACCCTCGACTGAGGGTCGCAGCACGATGACATCGCATCGGTGAGAGGGCCCCACCATTGGTGGGGCCCTCTTCTGCTTCCTGCCTGGGCTGCAGTTCGCGCCGGGGCCTCGAGCTTGAGTCGGGGCTTCGAGTTTGAGCCGGACCTCATGCGTCTGGCATACTGATGCAGCTGCGCTGTCATCCCCCAACGCGACACGCATCTGTTCCTGCACCTCCGACAATGCGAACACCCGTTCGCACCACACCGCGACGCTCCTGACAACGCTCAAGGCGACGCGCTGCGCGACCACCTGAGCCAGCATCCCCAGCCGATTTCGCAGTCGGGACGGCAGGCCACACATCGCGAGGCGTGCACCACCGAGTCGAGAGCGCTCGCAGAGGCTCAGGGCCGATGTGCTCGCCGGGCCGCTGACGTGTCCCCGCAGCAGAGAGACGCTCATGACTCTGCTCAGACTGCTGACCGCATTCACGAAGCGCTACTGGCCCTGGGTCGTGGCGGTCTTCGTGCTCCAGCTCGTCTCGACGCTGGCTGCGCTGTACCTGCCCAGCCTGAACGCCGAGATCATCGACGACGGCGTGAGCCAGGGCGACACCGATCTGATCTGGTCGATCGGCGCGAGGATGCTCCTGGTCTGCTTCGTCCAGGTGGTCACCGCCGTCGGTGGCATCTGGTTCGGTGCGCGCACCGCCATGGCCGTGGGGCGCGACCTGCGTGCCGGTGTGTTCGACACCGTCACGTCGATGAGCGCGCAGCAGGTGAGCGGACTCGGTGCCGCCACGCTGATCACCCGAGGCACGAACGACGTGCAGCAGGTGCAGATGCTGCTGCTCATGACCCTGAACTTCATGGTGTCGACCCCGATCATGTGCATCGGCGGCATCGTCATGGCCGTGCGCGAAGACGTCGGGCTGTCGTGGCTGGTCTGGGCGTCGGTGCCGCTGCTGCTGGTCATCGTGGGCTTTCTGGTCGCCCGACTCATGCCGCTCTTCCGCGGCATGCAGGATCGCATCGACGACATCAACGGCGTGCTGCGCGAACAGATCATCGGCATCCGCGTTGTGCGGGCGTTCGTGCGCGAACCGCATGAGACCACACGTTTCGCCGGCGCGAATCGACGTCTCACCGACGTCTCACTGAGAGTCGGCGCCATCTTCGTGCTCATGTTCCCCGTGATCGGCATGGTGCTGCACCTCGCGACCGCAGCAGTGCTGTGGTTCGGCGGCCACCGGGTTGACGCAGGCGAGATGCAGGTCGGTTCGCTCACCGCATTTCTGCAGTACCTGCTGCAGATTCTGATGGCCGTGATGATGGGCACTTTCATGGTCATGATGATTCCGCGCGCCGTCGTGTGCGCCGAGCGCATCGACGAAGTGCTGAGCACTGAGCCCGATCAGACCGAGCCCGAGCACGAACGCGAGGTGCCGCGCATCGGCGTGGTCGAGTTCGACGGCGCGGGCTTTCGCTACCCGGGTGCCGAGCAGCCGGTGCTCGCAGACCTGACCTTCACCGCGCGTCCCGGCGAGACGGTTGCGATCATCGGCTCGACGGGGTCGGGCAAGACCACGCTGCTCAGCCTGATTCCGCGACTGATGCAGGCGACCGCCGGCGAGGTTCGCATCGATGGCGTGCCGGTCGACGAGCTCTCGCGCCGTCAGCTCGCCGAGCGGGTGAGCCTGGTCACACAGCGGCCGTTTCTGTTCTCGGGCACGATCGCGAGCAACCTGCGCTTCGGGCGCGAGGACGCAACCGACGACCAGCTCTGGCAGGCGCTCGAGGTCGCACAGGCGGCCGATTTCGTGCGCGAGCATCCCGACGGCCTCGAACGCCGCATCTCGCAGGGCGGCACCAACGTCTCGGGCGGCCAGCGGCAGCGACTCTGCATCGCGCGCACGCTGGTCGCGCACCCCGACGTCTACCTCTTCGACGACTCGTTCTCAGCTCTCGACGTGGCGACGGATGCGCGGCTGCGGCGCGCCCTGAAGCCTGCGCTGGCCGGGTCGACGGCGATCATCGTGGCGCAGCGCGTCGCGACGATTCGCGAGGCGGATCGCATCCTCGTGCTCGACGACGGACGCATCGTCGGTCAGGGCACGCACGATGAGCTGCTCGCCTCGAACGAGACCTATCAACAGATCGTCAGATCGCAGCTGTCGGCAGAGGAGGTGGCGTGATGAGCGAACGCGCAGACAAGCGAGACGCGGCACAGACGAAGGCCGCGGCCTCACACGTGCACGAACCCGATGACGAGGACTTCACACCGACGCCCGGCGACGGCGACATGTTCGGAGACGCCCCAGCGGTCACCAAGGCCCAGCACTTCTGGCCGTCGGTGCGACGCCTCTTCGGCCTGCTCGCGCCGCACAAGCTGCCGCTCGTGCTGGTGCTGCTGTTCGTCACCTGCTCGGTGGTGCTGAACGTCTGGGCGCCCAAGGTGCTGGGGCAGGCGATGGACACCATCTTCAACGGCGTCGTCGGCAGCCAGCTGCCGCAGGGCGTCAGCCGAGATCAGCTCGTCGAGCAGATGCGTGCCCAGGGCAACACGCAGATGGCCGACATGCTCGCCAACATGGACGTGGTGCCCGGCATGGGCATCGACTTCACCCGACTCGGCGTCATCATCGTCATCGTGCTGGGCATGTATGTGATCTCGTCGGCGTTCATGTGGGCGCAGGGCGAGGTGCTCAACCGCATCACCATGCAGGCCGTCAGCAAGCTGCGCTCTCGGGTCGAAGACAAACTCAACGCGCTGCCTTTGAGCTATTTCGACACTCGCAAACGCGGCGATCTGCTCTCGCGCGTCACCAACGACGTCGACAACGTGCAGAACGCCCTGCAGCAGGCCTTCGCCCAGCTCGTGCAGTCGGCGCTGAGCGTCATCGGCGTCACGGTGATGATGTTCGTCGTCTCGTGGCAGCTTGCGCTGGTCGCCCTGCTCGCGCTGCCGCTCGCCGCTGTGATCACGGGCGTGATCGGCGTGCGCTCGCAGAAGCTCTTCGCGGCTCAGTGGAAAGAGACCGGCCAGCTCAACGGCACCATCGAGGAGTCGTTCTCAGGGCACGACCTGGTGACCATCTTCGGGCGCAGCGACCGCATGGAGCAGGCTTTCACCGAGCAGAACGGCCGCCTCTACCAGGCGTCGGCGGGCGCGCAGTTCGTCTCGGGCATGATCATGCCGGTGATGCAGTTCGTCTCGTACCTGTCGTATGTGGGCATCGCGGTGCTCGGCGGGCTGAAGGTCGCCTCGGGCACGATGACGCTGGGCGACGCGACCGCGTTCATCCAGTACTCGCGCGAGTTCACTCAGCCGCTCGCACAGATGTCGGGCATGGCCAACATGCTGCAGTCGGGCGTCGCCTCGGCCGAGCGCATCTTCGAGCTGCTCGACGCTGACGAACAGGATCCCGACACCGTCACCGAGGAGCTTCCCGAGCATCCGACCGGGCGCGTCACCTTCGACGACGTGAGCTTCAGCTACGACCCGGAGGAGTCGCTCATCGAGCACCTCTCGTTCGAGGCGCAGCCGGGCCAGACGATCGCGATCGTCGGCCCGACCGGGGCAGGCAAGACCACTCTGGTCAATCTGCTGATGCGGTTCTACGAACTCACCTCGGGGCGCATCCTGCTCGACGGCGTCGACATCACAGACATCTCACGCGCCGACCTGCGCTCGCAGACCGGCATGGTGCTGCAGGACACCTGGCTGTTCAAGGGCAGCATCCTCGAGAACATCCGTTACGGCCGACTCGATGCGACCGACGACGAGGTCGTGGCCGCGGCACAGGCCACCTTCGTCGATCGCTTCGTGCGCCAGCTGCCTGATGGCTACGACACCGTCATCGACGAAGAGAACGGCAGCATCTCGGCCGGCGAACGTCAGCTGATCACCATCGCGCGAGCGTTCCTCGCCCGACCGACGCTGCTGATCCTGGACGAGGCGACCTCTGCGGTCGACACCCGCACCGAGGCGCTGGTGCAGCACGCGATGGCTGCCCTGCGCACCGATCGCACCTCGTTCGTGATCGCCCACCGACTCTCCACGATTCGTGACGCCGACACGATTCTGGTCATGGAGCACGGCAGCATCGTCGAGCAGGGCAGTCATGACGAGCTGCTCGAACAGCACGGCGCCTATCGTCGCCTCTATGAGAGTCAGTTCAGCGGCGCGGCCGAGTGAGCGGGACTCAGCCGCTGCTCGCGCGGCTGTGACGCCCTTCGGCTGACGACTCGGGCGAAGCGGCAGGGTAACGTTGAGGCGAGCATCGCCGCCGACATGAGGAGCCCACCACCGTGAACGCCCTGCAGATCAACGCCGCTCTCGCCACTGACGTCGGTCTGCGGCGCAGGCTGAACGAAGACTCCGGCATCGCCGAGCGACCGGTCTATGCGGTCGCCGACGGCATGGGCGGGCACGACTCGGGCGAGGTCGCGAGCGAGCTGGTGGTCGAACGGCTGGGTGCGCTGGCAGCGGCTTCGACCGGTGGTGCGACATCGGCGGATGCGGTGGCGGATGCTCTGCGGCAGGCCCAGCGCGAGGTTGCCGAGCTCTCGGCGAGTCGCCCCCATGGGGCAGGGTCGACCGTCAGCGGCGTCGCGCTGGTCGAGTCGGCAGGCGAGCCGCACTGGCTGGTCTTCAACGTGGGCGACTCGCGCGTGTACCGGTCGCGCAATGGGTCTCTGGTGCAGTGGACGCGCGACCACTCGCAGCTGCAGCAGTGGCTCGACGCCGGTCGCATCACGCCCGAGCAGGCCGCAGAGAGCTCACGAAGCAACGAGATCACGAAGGCGGTCGGGGGCGACGACTCCGATCCCGACTTCTTTCTGGCGCCGGTCGTCACCGGCGAGCGGCTGCTCATCTGCTCTGACGGGCTGCACGGTCTGGTCAGCGCCGAGGCGCTGCGGGCCTCGCTCGTGATGGGCGGCACTCCCCAGACCACGGCCGACTCGCTCGTGGAGCGTGCGCTGATCGCCGGGGGCACCGACAACGTCACGGTGATCGTGGTCGACGTGGTGTCTGGCGGGCTGCTCAGCGATCCGGAGTCGCCCAGCGAAAGCCTCGCCTCACGGGCCGACGCGGCGCTGGTGCACAACAAGCGTCGAAGCGCGGCTCATCATGAAGTCGAGCACTCCGCAGAGACCGGCGACACCCGCTATGTCTCTCGATCGAGCCGACGGGCGCGAATCCTCACTGAGGCAGACGAGACCGTGCTGATCACTCCCAGTGAGTCCGGCGACGACCTCGACGACGACCTCGACGACGACACCGTCGTGATCAGGCGCGGGCCGACTGCTGTCCCAGACGAGTGTGTCGTCGAACACATCGACGACACAGTGCCGGTCGGCCGGGCCTCCGACGGGGCCGACACCAGGCCGATTCGCCGCGAGCGGCGTGCGCGAGCATCCGTCGAACGTTCGCAATAGTCATTTCGACGTGTGTCTTCGCCCTCCTGTGCCTTAGAATCGCTAGAGACTTCGGGAGGGTGACATGGGCAAAAGACTGCCGTCCGCTCCTCCTGCGCTTTCCGGCTGCACCTATGTGCGTCCACTGGGAACCGGCGGCTTCGCCGATGTCTTCCTGTTCGAACAGGACATGCCCCGTCGCCCCGTCGCAGTGAAAGTGCTGCTCTCCGACGTCGTCGACGAAGACGTCGTGCGCATGTTCAACGCCGAAGCCGACGTCATGGCGCGGCTCAGCTCGCATCCCGCGATTCTCAACGTCTATCAGGCGAGCATCGCACCCGACGGTCGCCCCTACCTGGTCATGGAATACTGCCCGACGGGCGTCTCCCCGGCCTACCGCGAACAGGTGCTGCCGCTGCCGACGGTGCTCGACATCGCGGTGCGCATGGGCAGCGCGCTCGAGACCGCACACCGGGCGGGGGTGCTGCATCGCGACATCAAGCCTTCGAACATCCTCTTCACCTCGTTCGGCACGCCGGTGCTCGCCGACTTCGGCATCGCGACCTCGCTCTCCGGCCGCCACGCGACCGATCTGTTCGCCATGTCGGTGCCATGGAGTGCCCCGGAGGTCGTGCGCGAGCAGACGAGAGGCACGGTCGCCACCGAGGTGTACTCACTGGCCGCGACCGTCTACACCCTGCTGGCCGGGCATTCGCCGTTCGAGATACCGGGCTCTGGGCGCAACTCGGCAGACCGGCTCAAGGCGCGCATCGTCAAAGGCCGCATCACGCCGATCAACCGCGAAGACGTGCCGCCCGTGCTGCAGCAGCTGCTGCAGCGATCGCTGTCGACCAATCCTGCCGAGCGGCCGGCGACCGCGCTCGAGTTCGCCCGCGCGATCCAGCAGATTCAGCAGCAGATCGGCGTCGTGCCCACGCAGCTCGAAGTGGCTTCGTCAGAGTGGGCGGGCGCCGGGTCGGTGCTCGGGTTCGATGACGCGGCGCTGCGCGGACCGAAACGTGCGGCTGTGCCGGTGGCCTCGGGCCGGCGGCGGCACGGGCGCAGCGTGCGCGAGCTGGCGACGCAGACCGAGGTGGTCGATGAGGCCCGAGGCGCTTCGGGGCGGGGCCGACTGTGGCTCTGGTCGGGCGTGACCGCTGCGCTCGTCGTGATCGCGGTGGCCGTCACCGTCTGGGTGGTCGGGCAGTGAGCCCGGCGGGGGAAGGCGCGGTCGGCGTCGCAGGTGCGAACGCCGGCCTGCAGCGCCTGCTGCGCAGCCGGTGGACGCGGTGGATCGCGCTGTTGGTGATCGTCTCGCTGGCAGCGGTGGGCGTCATCGTCTGGCGCGGAGTGCCCACCCAGCAGGCCGACTTGGGAAACCCCACAGTGTGGTCGGTCAACGGTCGGGGTCCGCTCTACGGGCAGGTCAACACCGACGTCACCGAATTGGGGGCGATTCACGCGGGTGACCCGAGCGCGTTCAAGATCAGCGGTGTGCTGCAGAGCGGCTCCGACGTCGTGCTCTACAGCGATCAGCAGAAGCTGAAGACGGTCGACCCGACGAATCCGGTGAGTGTCGACGACCCGCAGGATGTCACGGCGGCGCCCTTCGACGCCGATGTGATCGTGCCCTCCGGCGGCTACGTCGCCTTTCTGAACCGCAAGACCGGCACGCTGGGCGCGGAGTCGATCGGTGATCTGGCCAGAGGAGTCTCGCCGTCGCCGATCAATCGGCGTGAGGGCGATGAGACCGAACGCTTCGTGGCCGGTGCCGTCACCGAGCGGGGGCGCCTCTTCGGGCTGAGCAGCGCGGGAGACCTCGTCGAGTTCGACGTCACCAGCGACAAAGAGGTCGCTCGCCGGTCGACCGACGGACCGACGTCGGGTGACAAAGTCGAGATGACGGTCTTCGGCGAGCATTGGGCCGCCCTCGACCACAGCGACAGCGGTGCGACGCTGTGGATCGACGGCACCCAGGTGGATGCTCAGCTCGGCGCGGGTGCACGGCTGGCCGTCGCCGATGCAGAAGCCGACCAGCTTGCGACATCCGACGAATCGGGGCTGCGCACCTTCGACGCGCACGGCTCTCACGGCGACATCAGCGTCGATGCGCAGGGCGCTCCCGCCGCCCCGGTCTGGGAGGCCGGCTGTCTGCATGCCGCCTGGGGGTCGGGCAGCGCGATGTCGGTCTCGGACTGCGGCGGTGATTCGCAGTCGCTCGACGTGCCGACTCAGGCGGCTGTGAGCGCGAGCCAGCCGGTGTTCCGACGCAACAACGGCGGCTTCGTGCTCAACGACGTCGCCTCCGGGCTGATCTGGCAGCGTTCGGGCGACGACTGGACACTGGTGCCGTCGTCGGTCGCCTGGCAGCGTGATGACGACCAAGAAGAGACCAGCGACGCGCAGCAGAACCAGGACGCCCGGCAGAATGAGTGCCCGATTCCGGCCAGCGGCGCCAACGCCGAGTTCGGCGTGCGGCCCGGGCAGCTCACCACGATTCCCGTTCTGGTGTCGGCACTCGATCCGAATCCGCAGGACACGATCTCGATCGTGCCGTCGGCCGACAGCCCGAAGTGGAATGCGGGCGGTCTCGGCGATCTGTCGGCGGTCAACGACGATCAGGCCGTCGCGCTCGCGCCGACGGCCGCCGAGGGCAGCGGCACGATCGGCTTCGTCATCACCGACGGCTCCGACTGCCGGGTGAACGCCGAGGCCAAAGTCACCGTGCACCCGATGAGCGAGAACAGCGCACCGGAGTATCGCGCGGTCAACGACCAGTCTTTGGCCAACCTGCAGGTCGCTCCCGGCGGCTCACTGCGGTTCAACGGGCTGAACGGATGGGTCGATCCCGACGGCGACCCGGTCTACGTGACGCAGGCCACCGCATCCGTCGGCACCGCCGCAGCCACGCCGTCGGGCATGATCGCCTACAAGGCCGACGACGACCAGCCCGCCGGACGCGTCGTGATCACCGTCGAGGTCTCCGACGGCCGCGGCGGCGTCGCGACGCGAGACGTGCCGGTGACCGTCGCCGACTCCCCGCTGCTCAAGGCGCGCTCGTTCTCGCGCACGGTCACTGTCGGCACCTCGCCGTCGATCGACCTCAGCGAGTTCGTCAGCGGTGTCTCGGGTGGTGGCGTCGAGGGCAGCCGCGTCGAACTCAGCCGCGCCACCGTCGACGAGAGCCTGCAGTCGAAGGTGCGCGTGCAGCCCAGCAGCGACTCGCTCTCGGTGAGCGTTATGGCGAGCGAGGCCGGAGTCTACCCGGTGACGTATGAGGTGAAGTCGGGGTCGAGCCAGGCGACCGCGACGATGCTGATCACGGCCAGTGCCGCCGAGAACAAGATGAGCACCCCGCCCATCAGCGTGTTCCTGCGGCCCGACGAAGACGTCACTGTTGATCCGCTGCAGCCGGTGAGCAACCCCGGCGGGCGAGTGCTGATGGTCGGCGACGGCCAGCAGTACTCGTTGGCCGACCCGAGGTCGTCGCTCAATGCGGCGGCCGTCGGCGGAAGCTCGCTGCGGGTCAGCGGGCAGACTCCCGACAAGCTCCCTGGCCGCATCGGCACGTTCACCTACGCGGTGACCGACGGGGCGCAGACGATCACCGGTCAGGCGACGGTCTTCCAGCTCGACGAGAGCCTGTCGACGAAGCCGGTCGCCGTCGCCGATCAGGTGACGGTGCGGGCGGGCGATCAGATCGACATCCCGGTGCTCGACAACGACGTCGCCCCGGCGGGAGGCACTCTGATGCTCGACCCGCGGCAGACCACCGACGATCTGCCGGGTCTTGCCTTCCCCTCTGGCTCAGTGCTGCGCTATCTGGCGAGTGACACGCCGGGCAGCTATACGATCGACTACCGGACGTATTCCGCGGGACACCCGGGAGAGGGTTCGATCGGCCGAGTGAACGTGCGGGTGACCACCGAGGACGGCAACCAGCCGCCGACCCCCAAGAACATCGACGCTCGTGTCGAGGCGCGCAGCAGCACGATGATCAGCGTGCCGAGCTTCGGCGTGGATGCCGATGGCGACGACGTCAGCGTGGTCTCGGTCACGCAGCCGGGACAGGGTGGGTCGGCGCAGGTGCTCGCGGACGGGCGGGTGCAGGTCAGCAGCACCGATGACGCCGGGCCGATCGAGTTCGACTACACCGTCGCCGATTCGCGCGGAGCGACCGGTACCGCGCACATGCGGGTCGGTGTCATCACGAACACCACGCTGGCTCCCATCGCCTACAACGACTACGTCGAAGCCGCTCCCGGCACCGATGCCGTGACGATCGATCCGACGCTCAACGACACCCGCGTCGGCGACGAGAAGCTCGAACTGCAGTCGGCCGACGAAGTGGTGTCAGCGGCGGCAGAGGGTGACGCGGCGCGATCGCCGGTCGAGGTCTCTGACAACACGGTCACGCTGCACCCCGGTCGGTCCGTCGGCAAGACCGTCTTCACATACACGGTGCAGAGCGCAGGCGGCAGCACCGCCACTGGAAGCATCGTGCTGAACGTCACCAACGACGCCCTGCCGCAGTACCCGGTGCTGGTCGACACAGTGATCGGCGCCGGAGAGATCGACGGCGACTCGTTCGGCGCCGACGTCATCGCCAACAAGCTGGTCTGGTCGGGCCCTGACCTCTCGATCGAACTGCGCGGATCTCCCGACGGCATGCGTCTCGACGGCGATCGGGTGCAGGGGTCGCTGAGCGACCACCGGCAGATCGTGCCGATTTCGGTCACGGCGCCCAAAGGCGACGCCGAACAGGCCCCGCAGACGTGGGCGTTCGTCCGCGTGCCGAAGAAAGACGCCCTCCGGCCGCAGCTCAAAGACCCGACCAAGGTGTACGAGGTGCGCGAGCAGCAGCAGGTCTCGGTGAATCTCGTCGATGAGATCGGCCGGCTCAGCGGTCGCACGCTGCAGGTCAACGCGGCCCGGGCATCCGGCGCACGTTCGCAGGCGACCTGCTCGTCATCCGGCACCACGGTCACCTATGCGGCCGGCGGCGACAGCCAGGTCGAGCGTGACACGTGCAGCGTCGAGGTGCAGTGGGCCGGCGACGACGGCACCCGCAGCACTGTCGCTCTGCCGATGAGGATCACACTCGACAACCCGCCGCCCGAGATGCGCGCGCAGCAGATCGCGGTCGTCGCGCCGGCCGAGTCCAAGACCGTCTCGCTGACCGACTCGGTGCAGTGGACCGACGACAAAGGCAAACTCGGCTTCCAGTGCGGGCCGGCGTCTGGCGCGCCCGGTGTCACGGTGACCTGCAGCGGCTCTTCGGCGACGATCACGGTCGCCGCCGACGCGCAGCAGGGGTCAGTGGCCGGCTTCGACGCGAAGATCGTGTCGCCGTCGTTCGCCCCGCAGCCCGGTGCGAGGCTCAGCGTGCAGGTCGGCACGCTGCCGCCGCAGACGCTGTCGGCGGCCGGCCTGTCGATCGATGTCTCGGAGGGCGACGGCGGCGCGGCTTCGGGCAGCGTCGACGCGCTGGCTCCGAACGGTTCGATCAGCAAATATCGCCCGGTCGAGCTGACCGGTGTGAGCTTTGCCGGCGCCGCAGGAGTGACCGCTTCGATCAGCGGCTCGAACATCTCGGTGCAGGTCGCGGCGAACTCCCCCGGCGGCGTGAAGAGCGGCACCTACCAGGTCAGAGACGCGCAGGGGAACACCGGTCAGGGGCGCATCGAGGTCAACTACCAGGCGCGGCCGAACAGGCCGAGCGTCAGACTCGACACGGTCGGTGACGGCACGGTCACACTGGCGATCGCCCAGAGCGAGACGCTGAGCGTGCCGGCCGTGACCGGCTTCAACGTGACCTACGGCGGCGGCTCGAAGAACTGTGCCGTCGGCGGCACCTGCACCATCGGCGGCCTCAAGAACTTCGAGAACCAGACCTTCACCGTCGCTGCGGTCAACGACGTCGGGTCGTCGCGTGAGACGGCGTCGGTGTCGGGCTTCGCGTACAAGGCGCCGTCGACGCCCAGCATCGGCACCGTCGCACCCTCTGGCGACCGCCAAGCGAGGATCGAGGTCAGCGTGCCCGACGACAGCGCCTCGACCATCACCCTGACCAGTGAGAGCGGCAGCTCCTCCGGGCTGGGAGGCTCGGGAGGAACCACCACCATCGGCGTGAACAATGCGCCGACAGGAGTCACCGTCACCGCATCCGCCCGCGACGTGCCGACCGGACTCCGCCAGGCGCCCGCAACCACCGCAGGCACCGCGACGACCTCTGCCTACGGCGTCGGCAAGCCGGGCATCTCCGGCGTCTCTGCGTCGGCCCAGAACGGTTCGGTCTCGGTCACCGGCGACATCAGCGCCCAAGGCGGTCAGACCAAATACTGCTGGATCGTCAACGGAGAATGCAGACGTGAGGGGTCTGGCGGCAACGCGGCGACCACGTTCGGCCCGAGTGACCTGAAAAAGAACATGCCGAACACCTTCGTGCTGCAGGCCGAAGGTCTCGACGCTGAGGGCAGAAGCGTCGGGTGGGACACGACATCGCAGTCGAACAGTGTCTCTGCGACACCGATCACATTCCCCTCGAGTGCAGGCAGAGTCAAGTATCGGGTGAACAACGACGGCACGTTCGGCGGTCTGGCCGACAGCGAAGACGACGGCTTCACTGCCGTGGGCGAGGGCCCGCTCCCGAGCGCATCGAATCAGAGCTACACGATTCGATGGAGATTCTCCGACGGCACGACCGACAGCCAGACCTACACCGTCGGCCCAGCCGGCAAGCCGCAGTACCCCTTCTCCATCGGGGAGTCGAGCGGCTGGCAGAGCGGCACCGTGGAGCACACCTTCACCAGTGCGGCAGAGTGGACCTTCACGCTGCCTGCGATGCCGACCGTCAATGCCTCGAGCGGTGACTACGAGGTCACGGTGCAGTACCGCAAAGGCGGCGGGAGCTGGCAAGAGCTGGAGGCAGGCACCACATCTGTCAAGCTGCCCGAGGGCACGGCGACCTACACGTTCCAGTGGTCCGTGAAGTTCAAGAACCAATTGGAGAATCCGAATTCAGCCGAGCGGCAATTCACCCTGAAGACGCAGGCCTATGAGCCGCCTGCCCCTGCCCCGGAGCCTGAGCCTGAGCCTGAGCCTGGAGGCGGCGAGGGCGGCAGACCCGCGACCACCCCGTGACGCTCGTGATCGCCACACGCGGTCAGCGCGAGGTCACCAAGCATCCATCGAAACAGGAGAACGCATGAGCAGCAGCATCACCGCCGGGCAGTCGGCGTGGTTCGGCGACACCTTCGGGCGCCTCGTCGACAACGTCGAGCAGGCGATCGTGGGCAAACGCCACGTCATCGAGCTCGCCTTCACCGCGCTGCTCACCCGCGGGCACCTGCTGCTCGAAGACGTTCCGGGCACCGGCAAGACCGCGCTTGCCCGGGCGCTCTCGCGCACCGTGCAGGGCACTTCGTCGCGGGTGCAGTTCACCCCGGATCTGCTGCCTGGCGACATCACCGGCATCAGCGTGTACGACCAGAAGCGCGGTGAGTTCGAGTTTCACAAGGGCCCGATCTTCGCGAACATCGTGCTCGCCGACGAGATCAACCGCGCCTCGCCGAAGACCCAGTCGGCGCTGCTCGAGGTCATGGAAGAAGGGCAGGTCACCGTCGACGGCGTCACCCGGCCGCTCGACAGGCCGTTCATGGTGATCGCGACGCAGAACCCGATCGAGCAGGCAGGCACCTACCGCCTGCCCGAGGCGCAGCTCGACCGCTTTCTGATGAAGACCTCGCTGGGCTACCCCGACTCGGCGTCGACCCGTCGCATCCTCGAAGGCGCCGCCGTCACCACCGATCAGATTCCCGGCATCATTCTGCCCAAGGCCGTCAACGACATGATCGCGCTCACCGCCGGTGTGTTCATCGAACCGGTGCTCATCGACTACATCACACGGCTGGTCGAAGCGACGCGTGACGCGGCGCAGACGAGGCTGGGCGCCAGTGTGCGCGGCGCTCTCGCACTGGCCAACGTGTCGCGCACCTGGGCGCTCGCACACGGGCGCAACTTCGTCACGCCAGACGACATCAAGGCGCTGGCTCTGCCGGTGCTCGGGCACCGCATCATCCTCGACCCCGAAGCCGAGTTCGACGGCGTCACCGCCGACCAAGTCATCGGGCAGGTTCTGCTCGACACCGCTCCGCCGACGCAGGGGGCTGCCCAGTCGTGACCTTCGACCCCAGCACTCGCACCTCGACGCGCACCGAGACCGTCACCAGCTTCGCGCAGGGCAGCGTCTCGACGCGTGCTCGCGCACGGCTGAGCGTGTTCGGCGCGCGTTCCGTGCGCAGGGCCCGGCGGTGGATGCGGCATGCCGTCCGGTGGCTCGGCGAGACCGTGACGGCGGCGGGGTGGGTCGCCGTCGCGGTCGCCGTTCTGGCGACGCTGCTGGGGCTGAGCCTGGGGATCGTCGAGTGGCTGGTCGCCGGGCTCGCCGCATTGGTGCTGCTGCTGATCGGATCGGTGTTCCTCTTCGGGGCGAACGCCTACCAGATCGACCTCGGTGTGCTGGAGGATCACGTCGTCGCCGGTGACGAGGTGACCGGCGACATCACCGTCACGAACGTCTCGCGGCGGCCTGTTCTGCCGGGGCGTCTGGAGATTCCCATCGGCGCCGCCCTGGCCGAGACGCACGTGCCCCTGCTGCTGGCGGGAGCCACGCATGCGCAGCGCATCGGCATCCCCGCCCAGCGTCGCGGCGTCATCGCCGTCGGGCCGGTTCGCTCGGTGCGCGCCGACCCCATCGGACTGCTGCACCGTGACATTCAGTGGACCAAGAGGCACACGCTCTTCGTGCACCCGAAGACCGTGTCGCTGCCGACGACCGCCAGCGGCTTCGTGCGCGACCTCGAAGGAACGCCCTCATCGGTGCTGGTCAGCGACGACATCTCGTTTCACGCCGTTCGCGAGTACATGCCGGGAGACGCCCCGCGCAACATCCACTGGAAGTCGACGGCCAAGACCGGCACGCTCATGGTGCGTCAATACGAAGAGACGCGTCGTTCGAAGGTCGGCGTCGTGCTCGGCATGGCAGCTGACGACTTCGCCGCCGACGATGAGTTCGAGCTCGCGGTGAGCGCCGCGGCGTCGATCGGCGTGCGTCTCATTCGTGACCGGCGAGATCTCGACGTGGTGGTCAGCGCAGAGGTGCCCGAGTCGGCCCGGCGAGTCATCCGGTCGGCACGTCGGCTCAGCACGTTCACGCCGATCACTCTGCTCAACGACTTCAGCGGGGTCGACCGCAGCGCCCAGATGATGCGCCTCGACGAGGTGGCCACGCTGACCGCCCAGCAGATCGACGGGCTGTCGCTGGTGTTCATGGTGTGCGGCTCGTCCCTCTCACTGCACGATCTGCAGACGGCAGCGCACCGATTCGGTCTCGACACCGCGGTGGTCGTGGTGCGCGTCGACCTCGACACCGAGCCCGGGGTGCAGCGCATCGGCGACATCACCGTCTTCACGCTGGGCGTGCTCGACGACCTTCGGCATCTGATGGCGAGGGTGGTGCAGTCATGAGTGACGTGGGTCAGGCGCGGGCCGTCTCACGTGCACAGCTGGTCGCCACTCTGGTGTTCACCAGCGTCGTGCTGGCGCTCGTGATCATCGGTTCCTGGCCGATCTATCGCAAACCCACCCTCTTTGTGGCCGGCGCAGCGGCGCTCGTCGCAGGTCTGGCCGTCGGACTCATCATCGTGCGGCGGCGCCTGCGGGCACTGCCGGCACTGGCACTCGCGCTGGCGACCTACGCCGTCGTCGGGCTGCTGGCAGCGGTGCCGTCGACGTGGTCGGCGCTGCCGGCCACCTTGGGTGACGGCGCGCTCGAGGTGCTGACCGCTCCGGTCACGGGCTGGAAGAACCTGCTCACGATCACGATTCCGGTCGGCGACTTTCAGGGCATGCAGCTGCCGCTCTTTCTGGTCGTCTACGTTGCGGCCCTGCTCTCTGTGCTCTTCTCGCTGCGTCTGGTGCGGTTCTGGGGGCTCGCTCTGGCGGCGCTCGCGGTGGCGCTGCTCTTTCCGACGGTCTTCGGCGCGCGCGCCGCCGCCGAGACGGTGACGGTGCCGCTGCTCTCCCTGCGTGCACCGGTGCACCTGATCTGCGGCCTGCTGGGCCTCGGCCTTCTGCTGGCCTGGCCGATCGTGCGGCAGCGACGGCAGCGCCTGGCCGCTCGCGTCGCCTACGTCAGCGATGTGCTCGGGGATGCCGAGGGCGAGACCGCTCGAAAGTCGACCGATGCCGCGAAGGTCGCCGTCGCGTCCTCAGGCAGGCGCGCCGCACGACTGCGACGGATCGCTCTGGCCGTCGGCATGGCCGTCGTCGCCGCGGTGGTGGCCGGAACGGTCAGCGGCCCGCTGCTCGGCGACCGCGATCGCATCGTCGGCCGCAGCGTCGTCGAACCCGAGACGCAGGTTCCGCCGCTGAACAGCCCGCTGGCGGCCTTCCGCCGCAACTTCACCGCGGCGCATCTGAACCAGACGCTGCTCAGCGTCAGCGGCGACGCACCGCAGCGGCTGCGGTTCGCGACTCTCGGCGAATACGACGGGCAGGTCTTCCGCACGGCAGATCCCGAGCAGAGCAACAGCGCCGACACCGCGTTTCGCCGGGTGCCGTTCGTTCTTGACACCGCTGGCGCGACGCGCGACGCGACGGTCACGGTCGGTGACTACCAGTCTGTGTGGGTGCCCCTCGGCGAGCAGCTCGAGCAGCTGCACTTCGACGGCGGCGACCAGCGGTCGCTCGGCAGCCGGTTCTTCTTCAGCGACCGTCTGCAGTCGGGCCTCCAGCTCGCCGATCGGGCGGGCCAGCAGGGTCTTCGCTCGGGCGACGAGTACACGTTCTCGTTCGCCCCGAACGACGAGCAGCCGTCGTCTGAGGTGGGCCCGGGAGTCGGCTCGGTCGACGGGGTCAGCGCCGATCTGATGCCCGCGCTCAACGAGTGGGTCGCCCAGAAGCGCGAGGGCGGGGCCACGCTCGGCGAGGTGCAGCGGCTGAATCGGCTGCTCATCCAGCGCAGCTATCTGGGGCACAGCAAGGATGATCCGGGCCACGATGAGAACAGCTGGCTGCCTCGGGACTATCAGTTTCGCAGCAGCGACGCCGGGCATACGCGTGCACGTATCGACGGGCTGTTCGCCTCTATGCTCGATAGCCGCTATCTCGACTGCTCGAGCACGGTGTCGCAGTGCGCGGCCACGGTCGGCGACCAAGAGCAGTATGCGACGGCGACCGCGCTCGTCGCGCGGGTGGTCGGCTTTCCGTCTCGGGTCGTCTACGGGGCGAAGGTCGACGACGACGGCCAAGTGCGGGGCCGGGATGTCACGGCCTGGGCAGAGGTGCTCACCAGCGACGGTCGGTGGGTCGCCATCGACGCCGACCCGCGCACCGACAACCGCTTCGTCGAGAACCCAGACCAGAACGCGTTCAAACGGTACAGCCCGACGACGGCTCAGCAGAACGCAGGGCAGGTGCCGCCGCCGGACAAAGACCCGTCGGGGGGAGACCTCGGGTCGGATGTGGCCAGCGGCAGCCAGACACTCGCTCAGGTGCTCGCGATCGTGCGCCTCGCCACGACGGTGCTCTTCTGGGCTGCGCTGATCACGCTGCCGCTCTGGGGAGTGCTGCTGCTCAAGCTTCTGCGACGTCGCCGTCGTCGTACTCGGGGCACCGCTGACCAGCGCGTCGTCGCCGGCTGGGACGAACACGTCGACAACATCGTCGACGCCGGGGGCAGCGCGCCGATTCGGGCCACGCGACGCGAGATCGCCGAGCCGTTGAGCAGCGAGCGCCGACAGCTCGCCGACCTCGCCGACTGGGCGGCGTTCTCTGGAGTCGCACTGAGCACCGAGCAGGCAGCGGAGTACTGGCGACTCGTCGACGCCGAGCGTGCTCGGATGGTGGCGGGCAGAACCCGCTGGCAGCGGTGGAAGGCGCGGTTGTCGCCCAAATCGCTGACAGGATATGTTAGACGCGTGCGCATTCTCGCACAGGTGCCCCAACGTTTCCGCTTGGGGCTGGGAAGAGGAAAGACAAGATGACGAATCCGCAGTTTCCCTCGTACGGATCCAACGACTGGACCGGTGGTCCTTCCCTCGCCCAGCAGGCGGCCGATCCGGCCACCTCGCCGGAGCAGATGCGCGTCATCATCCAGCAGGATCCCTCGCTCTCCGCGGTCGTGGCGGTGAACCCGAGCGTCGATGACGCGCTGCGAACCTGGCTGTGGGAGTACGGCGGCGACGACGTGCGCCAGGCCATGACCGATCAGTACGAGCAGGCTCTGCAGGCGCAGCAGACACTCGCGACGCAGGCGACGGCCGACGACGGCTTCGGTCAGCAGGAGGTCGTGGTCGAGCAGGTCGTGCAGGCAGCGCAGGCCCAGGCGCAGACGGACTCGTGGTACCAGGAGTCGGCCCCGGTGATCGACTCGGTGCCCGGGTTCACGGCTGCGCAACCGCCAGCCGATGGGGCTTTCGGCACGCCGCAGGCACCGGCACAGGCATTCGCGGCAGAACAGCAGGCGCCGTTCGCCGAGCCCCAGCATGCGCTCGAGCCACAGCCCGCTGCACAGCAGGAGTCCCCGATCTTCGGCGGTGCTGAGAGCTTCGGCTCGACGGGCTTCGGCACCGCCTCCGACGTCGAAGACGACGACGTCGAGAAGACTGTGCTGGTGCGCCGCAATCATCGTCCGGTCAGCCGCCTGCTGCTGGAGTCTGGTGACAGCGTCGAGATCGAGGCCGATGTGGCGATTCTGGGACGCAACCCACGAGGTGAGTTCAGCCGACGTGATCAGATCGTGCGCATCCCCGATTCGCACAAGACGATCTCGAAGACGCACGCCAAGCTGGAATGGGTCGACGGCGGCTGGTTCATCACCGATCTCGAGTCGACGAACGGCGTGACGCTGGGCACGGCCGACGATGAGGTCGAGATCACCCCGAACACCGCGACTCCGCTCGACGGCCCGTTCGCGCTCGGGCTCTACCGTATGGAGCTCAAAGTCGATCGCTGATCGCGGCCAGGCGCCAGCCGATCAGAGCTTGTGCGACGGGTGTGCAGTGTGTATAGTGATTCTTCGGACATGCGCCCGTAGCTCAGCTGGATAGAGCGTCTGACTACGGATCAGAAGGCCGGGGGTTCGAATCCCTTCGGGCGCACCACCGAAAAGGCTCCGCTGCGGCGGGGCCTTTTTCATACCCGTGCGATGAACATGGACGCGAGAGAACATGAGCGCGAAGTGAACACCGAGCAGCTGAATCAGGTGCGTGCGCTGCTCACACAAGCGGTCGAGTCGCTGCGTGCGGCCGGAGCCGACGATGAGGCGCTGGCCCGTTATGTGGCGCCGCGTCGACGATGGATGTTCACCCGCCGCGCCCGTCTCGAACCCGTCTGCCGTGTCTGGCGCATCGGAACGCTCCTGGTCGACGAGGCAGGCGACGCGTGGATCGTCGGCACGACGACTCGGGCGGTCGAACCGGCGTGGCCGCGCAACACGGCGCTCGCGATCGAAGAGCGCCGACAGCTGCAGGAACTCGCCTGGAATGGCCCCTTCGAACCCGGCGACACGGTGAACTTCGAAGCTGTGCCGATCGACCTGAACAGCAGCGGGCACGGTGAGACCGAGGCGTGCCCCTTCGTCGAGGTCGACGGCGAGATCATGGTTCGGTGGGATCCCCACACGACGGGCACACGGCTGCAGCCGCTGGCAGAGTACCTGGCCGAGCAGGTTCGCCTGCGCATCGACCCGTTCAGTTAGACGGCAGTCCGAGATTGCGCAGGGCGTCACGCAGTCGTTCGCGCCCGTAGAAGTCGGCGTAGTCGGCGAAGTGCTCGGTGATGTAGCTCTCCCAGTCGAACTCGCGCCCGTAGTCGGCGAAGAAGCCGTTGATGCGCTCGGCATAGGCGTCCAGTCCGGGCAGCACGTCGGCGTCGTACTGCTCTTGATGCACGACGACCTCGGGCAGCGGGCGCGGGCGAATCTTCGCGCGGTCGGTCGGACTCGGCCACCCCAGCGTCATGCCGAAGGCGACGGCTGCGTGCGACGGCAGTGCGAGGGCGGCTGCAGTCTCTTCGGGGTGATTCCTGGCTCCGCCGATGTACGTGATGCCCAGGCCCAGAGACTCGGCTGCGACCGCGGCATTCTGTGCGGCGAGCGCGGCGTCGATGAACGCGACCAGCGTGGCCTCGAGCAGTGCGCCGCCGACGAACGGCTGTTCGGCGCGTTCGGCCAGCGCCGCAGAACGGTGCAGGTCGGCGATCCAGAACAGCAGCACAGGCGCCTTGTCGATGAAGGGCTGGTTGCCGATCAGCGGCTTCAGCTGCTCTTTGCGAGCCTCGTCGCGCACGACGATGACGCTCCACGAGTGCTGATTCGAGCTGGTGGATGCGGCCTGTGCGGCGGTGAGAATCGCGCGCAGTTCGTCGTCGGTGACGTCGCGGTCGCTGAACCTGCGCACCGACCGATGCTGCAGCTGTCGCAGAATCGTCGGGTTCACGGCGTCGAACGTCGGCGCACCGTCACCTCCGAAGCGCACGCGCAGCGCCTCGACGAGCTCGTCGCGCGTCGGCTGGTGCAGGTCGGGATTCTGACTGGTCGTTGCGTCTGCGGCTTCGCTCATGCAGTCATGCTATCTGGCTGAGCCGATGCTTGCGCATGTCTCAGCGCGACGCGGCGTTCACCGCGTCGCCGATGCGCTTGAAGATCTCGGTGAGAATCGGCAGTGGCGTGGCGAAGTTGATGCGGATGAAGTCGGCTGCGCTCGGGCCGGTGGCGGCTCCGTCGGTGACCGCGACGCCGGCCTGCTCGAGAATGAAGTCTCCGAGCGGCCGCGGCAGACCATAGTCGCGCAGATCGATCCAGGCGAGAAAGGTTCCTTCGGGGCGACGGTAGTGCGCTCGAGGCAGGTGTGTGGCCACCAGCTCGTCGACCACGCTGCGATTGCGGTCGAGATAGGCGATGAGGTCGCCGAGCCATCCGCGGCTCTCATTGTAGGCGACGGTGTTCGCGACGACTCCCAGCGGGCTTGCCGCGTCTTCGGGCCAGTAGCGCACCTGTTGCCAGATGCGCAGGTCGTCGTCGTTCGAGAAGATCACCTGGGCGGTCTTGAGGCCCGCGAGGTTCCAGGCTTTCGATGCACTGGTCACTGTGATCGTGTGAGAAGCCGCGGCCTCGTTCACCGAGGCGTAGGGCACGTGACGCCTGGGGGCATAGACCAAGGGAGCATGGATCTCGTCTGCGAACACCCTGCCACCGTGGTGTTCGACGACCTCGCTGATGGCGACGAGCTCGTCGCGTGTGTAGACGTGCCCGGTCGGGTTCTGCGGGTTGACCAGCACGAGCACCTCGCCACCTGCGCGGAAGGCCCGATCGAGCGCGTCCGGGTCGAGGCTCCCGTCGGCCTCGAGCGGCACCTGCACCGTGTCACGCTGCCAGGCCTGCTCGGGCAGAAAGAGGAAGGGCATATACGCCGGGGTCGGCAGAATCACCTTGCTGTCCGACCTGCGCGTGAAGTGCTGCAGCGTCACCTCGAGACCGCTGACCACGTCGGAGAGCCGGCCCACATGGTCGGCGTCGAGCTTCCATCCGTAGGCATCGCCGTGCCACTTCGCAGTGGCCTCCTGCAGGGCCAGCGCCTGCTGCGGCACCAGGTAACCGAAGCGGCCCTCGCGCACCCAGCGCTCGAGCGCCGCGGTGATCTCGGGCGCTGCGCCGAAGTCCGACTCGGCGATGAACGCCCCCACGGCATTCGGATAGTGTGCCCACTTGCGGCCGCCGACGGCGCGCAGTTGGTCGATCGTGATGGCGTCCCAGCTCGTTGCGAGCTCGTCGAAGGCGGATGCGTCGGTCATGTGGTTCCTCTCGGGTGCAGCGCTCGATTGGCTGCGAATTCCAGTACGGTACAGGTTCAATGATGCGCTCGACACGGTGTGAGAGGGGTCGCCGCTGTGGGATGAGCCAGCTGCCCCAGGGGAAGAGGGCAGCCGGCCCGCACTCAGAAGAGTGCTGCGCCACAGCAGGCGCTGTGCGTTTCCGCACGCCCACAGCACTTGCAGATCGTGGTGTGGGCCCCTACAAAGATACCGATCGGCGGGGCGTCAGAGCAAGCGACTCAGTCGGCTTTGACGGCCACGTCGGCGTGTCGGTCGAAGCGGTAGCCGATGCCGCGCACGGTGCGCACGATCTCTTGGTAGTCGCCCAGCTTCGCGCGCAGGCGGCGCACGTGCACGTCGATGGTGCGCTCGTTCGGCACGCCCTCGGCCTCTTCGTCCCAGAGGTCGGCGAGCAGGTCGTTGCGGTGCACGGTCTCGCCCTCATGCTCGACGAGGTGCCCGAGCAGGTGGAACTCCTTGTAGGTCAGTGCGACCTCCTGGCCGTCGACGAGCACACGCTGGCGAGAGAAGTCGATGACGACACCGCGGCGATGCGTCTGGCGTTCCTGCTGCCGTGCGCGCTGGGCCGCAGGGTCGCGCAGAGCCAGCCGCACGACATCCACATCGCGGCCGCCCGCGCCGCGCGGTGCGATCGCGAGCGTCGCGTGCGTCTTGATGTCGGGCACCAGCGCCTCGGCGGTCTCTTTGAGAGCGGCGACGAGCTGCTGCAGGCTGACGCCGCTGGCGGCTGCGCTGACCTCGTCGAAGCCGACGTAGAGTGCGAAGCCGCGAGCTTCGACGTTCTCGTCGCGGCGGGCGTGCGGATGCTGCCCGTGGTCTGTCTGACGGGAGGCCGGTCGCGTGGTGTGCGCGCTCTGGGTGTGTGCGCTGCGGGCGCCGTTGCCGGTCTGCACGTCTTCGGTGAGGCTGCGCTGATCGTATGAAGTGGTCATGAGTGAGTCCTTGGTGTCGTGAGCGATGTCTGTGTGCGGATGCTCGCGCGCTGCCGTCTGATCGGACGCGGGATGCTCCGCGGGGTGAGCGCCGGTATGGTTCGACCGGTGAGGCTGCGGAGTGTCTGACAGTGGGTCAGTGTGCGCTTCGAACCGGTCTGGCTGCTCGGAGGGGTGTCGGGTCAACGACACATTCGGGACGCTTCGGCCGCCATGCGCATCATCGAGCGGCGGCTCACTGCCACCTCGATGCGTGCTGCGCTGGTGTGGTCGAAAATGCTCATGGCGTCCAGTCTGCGATACCGAAGGGGATGAGTCAAGGCGGGTCGTCGGATGTGACGAACAATGACGATTGTGACGCTGGGGTAAGTTGGACGTGGCGCTGCACAGCCGATCCGTGAGTGAGGAACCTTTCGTGAACATGCCTGTCTCCCCCGTTTTCGAGCAGTGGATGGATGCCGCACTCGAGGAGTCGCGAGGCGCGCTCGAGACCGGAGACGTCCCGGTCGGGGCGATCATGCTCGACGCGCTCGGCAACGTCATCTCGGTGGCGCACAATGAGCGCGAGAAGCTCGAAGACCCGACCGCTCACGCCGAGGTGCTGGCGATTCGCCGTGCGGCGAGGGCGTGGAACAGCTGGCAGCTGCCGAATACGACCCTGGTCGTGACGCTTGAGCCCTGCGTGCTGTGCGCAGGTGCGATTCTCTCGGCCCGCATCCCGCGCGTCATCTTCGGCGCCTGGGACGACAAAGCGGGTGCTGCCGGGTCGGTCTACGACCTGCTGCGTGATCGACGGCTCAATCACCAGGTCGAAGTCATCGGCGGCGTGCGCGAGCAGCAGAGCACTGCGCTGCTGCAGGAGTTCTTTCAATCTCGGCGCTGATCTCCGATCGTTTATCTTTGCGACACAACCTCAATGCCGAGGCGGAAACAGGTAGCCTGAGAGTGAAGGCGGGGGCAGTTGGCTCCGCCGAACCTTGAGGAGGCAGGCCAGAATGACCAAGAAGATCGTGATCGGTGTCGACGGCTCAGAACCGGCTCGCGCAGCGCTGCGCTGGGGCGTCGGTTACGCCCAGCGCGCGAAGACCGAGGTCGAGCTGTTCTACGTGATCGACCTCACCCCGTTCTCTGACACGCCGGTGTTCGAGAGCGAGGCTCTTACTGAAGGGCAGAAGCTGCTCGATCAGGAGGTCGCATATGCGAAGTCCGTCGCACCCGATGTCACTTACACCACCAACCTCGCTCCCGGCACGCCCACTGCGGTGTTCGAAGAGGAGTCGAAGGGCGCCGAGCTGATGGTCGTCGGCACCCACAAGGGCAGCAAGCTGCCGAACGTGATCTTCGGGTCGAAGCCGATCCGCCTGGCCGCGTCTGCGCATTCGCCCGTCGCCGTCGTGCCCACCTATGATCTGGGCGAGCGCCACGGGGTCTACGTCGCTGTCGACGGCAGCCCCACGGGCAATGTCGCCCTCGAATATGCGGCTCGGGCTGCGGATTCGCTCGGCGAGACGCTGCACATCATCTCGGCATGGACGATTCCCGCCATGCCGGCCACCGATGTCGCATGGAGCGCACAGATCATCGAAGAAGTGCGCAACGAGTCGCGCGCCGTGCTGCAGGGTGCGAAAGATCTCGTATCGGGCATGCTCCCCGACCTGAAGATCGAGACGCAGCTCATCGAGGCCGAGCCGGTGCGCGGCATCGTCGAGGCCGCCAAGCATGCTGCGCTGCTCGTCGTGGGCAACCGCGGGCGCAAGGGCCTCACACGTCTTTTCCTCGGGTCTGTCAGCCACGGTGTGCTGAACAACATTCCGTCGCCGGTCATCATCGTCCGGGCCGACGAGAACCTCGAGAAGTAGGCGCTCACTCGCGTCTCAGCGTCGACTGGTAGAGGTCAGCTGAGAGAACGGGCCGCTCCACAGCTGTGGGGTGGCCCGTTCTGCGTCTGGCGTTGAGCGGTCTTCAGCTCTCTGCCGTCGAGTTGAGCGACTGGCGTGTGAGGTCGATGAAGGCGCGGGCAGCCGGAGTCAGCGAACGAGCCGTGCTCCATGCGAGTCCGATGGTGCCGTCGATGCGAGGTGTGATCGCTCTCACGGTGAGGTCGTCACCTCGATATCGCAGGATGACCGATTCCGGCACGACGGCCGTACCGAGTCTGGCGAGGGCGAGGCGCAGCAGGAGGTCGGGGTCACCTGATTCGAAGGCGATGTGCGGCCGGGCTCCGATACCTGCGAATGCCGTGTCGAGGCGATCTCGGAGCCCGGTTCCGGTGCTGGGAACGATGAGCGGCTGATCGACGAGCGCGTTCAGCGGCACTGACAGCTGTGCGGGGAGGGGGGAGCTGCAGCTGACGGCGACAAGCTGTTCACGGGCGAGTTCCAGCGTCGCAGTTTTGTCCCCGGGCAGGGCGGATCCCAGCCCGACGAGCCCGACTTCCGGGCGCGCATGGCTCAATCCGTCGAGGAGTCGGGCGCTGGTCAGCTCGCGGAGTGTGATGTCGACATCGGGGTGTTCGGCACGGAAGGCGGCAAGCAGTGCGGGCAGGTCGACGGAGGCGGAGCTGATGGTCGAGATTGTCCCGATGGTGAGGTGCCCCGTGACCAGACCGGCGACGGCAGAGACGCTCGCAGCGCCGGATTCCGCGGCATCGAGAGCGGCCTGCGCATAAGGCAGGAAGGCTTCGCCTGCGGCGGTGAGGCGGACTCCGCGTGACACTCGATCGAGCAGCGGCTGGCCGAGCTCACGTTCGAGCTGGCGCAGCTGGGCGCTGACTCCGGGCTGAGTCACATGCAGCTTTGCGGCCGCACGAGTCACATTTCCCTCGGCCGCGGTGGTCACGAAGTATCGCAGATGACGCAGCTCCATAACTGTGCATTATATCTACGAGACAATATGAGTATTGGAAGTATTCGCTGGGTGGGCCGACCATTGTCAGCATGACTGTTGGACACTCTCGCAAAGGGCTTCAAACGACCCTGATCTTCCTGGCCGTTCTCTCAACTTCCGTCGCGAGCCTGGGCACGCCGCTGCTGCCGGCGGTTCAGGAACACTACGGCGTCTCGTTGTCGGAGTCACAGTGGGCACTGACGATCACGTTGCTCGTCGGTGCAGTCGTCACGCCGGTGATCGGGAGGCTGGGGTCGGGGCCGGCGCACAGAGCCACCACAATCGGCGCGGTTGCAGGCATGACCGTCGGCTGTGTGCTCGGAGCGCTTCCAGCAGGATTCCCCGTGTTCCTGCTCGGGCGGGCGATCCAAGGGCTCGGGCTCGGGCTCGTGCCGCTGGCGCTTGCGACCGCTCGCAATGATCTTCCCGTGGAACGTCGGGCGAGGTCGATCGCCGCGATCGGCGTCACGACTGCGGCGGGCATCGGCATCGGATACCCGGTCGTGGGTGCGCTCGCCGAACTCGGGGGTGTGGCTGCGCCCTTCTGGTTCGTTGCCGCACTCAGTGCGGTCTGTCTGGTCGCGGTCATCCGTGTGCTTCCCGCCACGACGGCCGGACAGAGCCATGTGGGGCTCGTCAGCTCTGCTCTGCTTGGCACAGGACTGACCCTGACGCTGGTGGCGCTCTCTGAGGGAGCCGAGTGGGGGTGGGCATCTGCGCCGGTCATCATGCTGGCGATCGTCGCTCTGGCTCTGCTGGCGGTCTGGGCGCTCTGGGAGCTGCGCGCCGCGCATCCACTGATCGATCTGCGGATGTTCAGACGGCCGGCTGTGGCCAGTGCGAATGTCACCGTGTTCTTGGTCGCGATCGGGTTCTACCCACTGGCGCCCCTGGTGGTCCGGCTGGTGCAGGCTCCGAAGTCGACCGGCTACGGATTCGGAGCGTCGATCCTGACAGCAGGGCTGCTGCTTCTGCCGTTCTCGCTGGCGAGCTTCGCGGCCTCACACCTCGTGCCCATGTTGACCAGACATCTCTCGTACGAGATCATCGTCGCGCTGGGCTGCCTGTTCCCGCTGTCATCGTATGTGGTCTTTCTCTTCGCGCGCTCCACGTATCCGGAGCTGATCATCGCAATGGCGCTCAACGGACTCGGCGTCGGACTCGTCTACGCGATCAATCCGCTGCAGATCGCCGATGGGGTTCCGCCTGCAGAGACCAGCAGCGCGATGAGCACATATCAGCTGAACCGCAGTGTCGCGTATGCCGTGGGCAGTGCGCTCAGCGCCACTTTTCTCATCATGGCGACGGCGAATGGGGAGAGCTTCGCGCAGCCCTCCGGCTATGACGGCTCGGCAGAGTTCAGCATCGCCGTGCTGGCGCTGGCCTTCGTGGCCAGCGTGGCGTTCGCGCTGAGCGCTCGTCGACGGCGCCGAACCGCTTCAGTTGCGTCTCGGTGAGACGGATGAAACCTGCCGAAAGACCCCGGAACGGCTGGGCACTATGCAGCCGTGCGCAGGACGTCGGGCTCGATGAAGATCGTCGTGGCGATCGGCACCTGTGCGCGAATGCGCCCCTCGATCGCATCGATGGCCTGAGCCAGCTCGCGCGCCGACTCCGTCGGAGGCACCGCGACCTTCATCGCGACGAGCAGCGCATCGGGCCCGAGGTAGAGCGTGCGCAGATGAATGATCTGATCGACATCGTCACCGGCCAGCACGGCGGTGCGAATGCGGTTCAGGTCGGCGTCGGTCGCGCCTTCGCCGATGAGCAGGCTGCGGGTCTCGGCACCGAGCACGAGCGCCACCACGATGAGCAGGACGCCGATGGCGATCGTTCCCACGCCGTCCCAGACGCCGTTGCCGGTGAGCACAGTGAGCCCGACGCCGAACAGGGCGAGAACCAGCCCGGTCAGAGCGGCGGTGTCCTCCAGGATGACCACGGGCAGCTCCGGGGCCTTCGCACGCCGGACGAACTCCAAGACGCTGCTGTCGCCGCGTGCGGCCTTCGACTCGCGTAGTGCGGTGCGCAGCGAGAGTGACTCCAAGACGATCGACACCACGAGCACCGCGATCGGCAGCCACCAGTTGTCGAGCGGATGCGGATGCATGATCTTCTCGAAGCCCTCATAGACGGCGAAGAGACCGCCGAGGCTGAACAGCACGATCGACACCACGAATGCGGCGACATAGCGTTCGCGCCCGAAGCCGAACGGATGCTCAGGCGTGGGCTCGCGGCGCGCCTTACGCCCGCCGACGAGCAGCAGCAGCTGGTTGCCAGTGTCAGCTAGGGAATGCACTGACTCGGCGAGCATCGAGCTGGACATCGAGATCAGGTAGGCGACGAACTTCGTGACGGCGATGCCCAAGTTGGCCAGCAGCGCTGCGATGATCGCGCCGGTGCCCTCCTGCCGTGGCTCGGGTGTGTTGGCAGGAGTGGGTGTGCTGGCAGGAGCGGGTGTCGCTGCTGACGCGTTCGTTGTCATCCTTTCAGAATACTCGTCGCGCTGCGGTGCGGGTCCGCACGCTACTACACTGACCACCATGACTGAGAGCGCATCTGAGAACCTGCATCCGACATCCGCTGTCGCAGCTGACGCCGGCTCGCCGTCGGCGGCTGCACCGAACTCGTTTCCTGCGATCGCCTTTCTCGGCGTCGGCTCGATGAACGGCGCGATTCTGCACGGCCTGATCGCCTCGGGCATCCCCGTGGCCGACGGAGCCGACGACGGCATCCGTGCGACCAATCGCTCTGCGGCGAAGGCCGACGCCCTGGCCAGCGAGTACAGCGGCCGCGTGCATGCGCTCAGCGGCGAACGCGAGGCCGACGCCAACTCGGCGGCGGTGCGCGGGGCGGGCATCGTCGTGCTGGGCGTGAAGCCGTATCAGGTCTCAGAGGTGCTGCGTGATATTCGCGGCGATCTCGCGCCGGGGGCGATCGTGGTGAGCGTTGCCGCGGGCGTGACCATCGCCTCCATGGTCGGCGCGCTGCCTTCGGGCACGCCGGTCTTTCGCGCCATGCCGAACACCCCGGCCCGAGTGGGCGCTGGGGTGACGGGGCTGGCCGCCGGGCCCGGCGCCACCGAAGAACAGCGGATGCTGGTGAAGTCGCTGTTTGAGACGGTGGGTGCGGTGCTCGAGATTCCCGAGTCGCGCATCGACGACCTGGCAGCGGTGTCGGGGTCTGGGCCGGCCTACCTGTTCGCGTTCGTCGAGCAGTTCGAGCAGGCGGCACAGAACATCGGCTTCACCGCCGACGAGGCCAGGCTGCTCGCCGATCAGACTGTGATCGGTGCCGCACGTCTGCTCGACGAGAGCGGGCAGACCGCCGAACAGCTGCGCATCGCGGTGACCAGCCCGGGCGGCACGACGCAGGAGGCGCTCGCAGTGATCTCGCGGGGCGGTCAGGTCGAGAACCTCACCGAGGCGCTGCATGCGGCGATCGATCGGGCGCAGGAGATGGCGGCTGAGAACGCCTGACGCCCGCCGAGGCTCGTGCCTGGAGCCGGGCCGAGCTGTGTGGGGTCGGGCTCAGCGGTCGAGGTTGGCGAAGCGCTCGATGTCTGCGACGCGGCCTGAGACGATCACCAGGTCGTGATTCGTGATCACGGTGTTCTCGGTCGCATAGGTGAACTCTTTGCCCGGTGACTTCACGCCGACGACGGTCACATGGTACTTCGACCGCACGATCGAGCGCCCCAGCGGCTTGTCGCGGATGATCTTCGGGGGGTACAGCTTCACGATCGCGAAGTCGTCGTCGAACTGGATGAAGTCGAGGAGTCGGCCGCTGACCAGATGCGCGACGCGATTGCCCGCCTGCGCCTCGGGGTAGACGACGTGGTTGGCGCCGATGCGCGCGAGGATCTTGCCGTGCGACTGCGTCGACGCCTTGGCCCAGATCTGCGGCACCTTCAGGTCGACGAGGTTCGCGGTGATCAGCACGCTCGCCTCGAGCGTGCCGACGGCGACCACAACGATCTGAAAGTGCCCGATGCCGATCTGCTTGAGCGCCTCGGGGTTGCGGGCGTCGGCCTCGACGGTGTGCGTGACGCGCTCCGACCACTTCTGCACCAGAGACGGGTTCGTGTCGACCGCCAAGACCTCGCGATCGAGTCGGTTGAGCTGACCGGCGGTGGCGGCTCCGAACCGCCCCAGACCGATCACGGCCACTGGTGCGTCGACGGCGATTCTCTCAACCAACGATCGGCCTCTCTTCTGGGTGCTTGTACAGCTGGCGACGCGATGAAGACGCGATCGCCGCCGCCAACGTCACTGTACCAACACGGCCGGCCCACATCGTCGCAGAGAGCACCACGATCGCGGGGGTGGGCAGCTCTTGGGTCACGCCGGTGGAGAGACCGCAGGTCGCGAACGCCGAGATGACGTCGAAGAGCACGTCGGCCAGCGGCCGATCGGTGAACGGCAGAATCGCGATGGTCGAGGCCAGGACGATCGTCGTGCCCCAGAGCACGATGCTCACGGCGACGCGCAGCACGTCGTTGGGGATGCGGCGGTCGAAGGCCTGGATCTCGCCCTGACCGCGCGCCTCGGCCAGGGCCGCGAGCAGCAGCACGGCGACGGTGGTCACCTTGATGCCGCCGGCCGTTGAGGCCGAGCCGCCGCCGATGAACATGAAGAGCTGACTCATCAGCAGGCTGGAGTCGTTCAGCTCGGCCGGGTCGAAGAGTGCGAAGCCGCCCGAGCGGGTCATGGTGGTGTAGAACAGCGCTTCGAAGGGTCGACTCCATGCGACGCTGTCGCCGAACGTCTCAGGGTTGTTCCACTCTGAGAGCGAGAACGCCAGCGTGCCGAGCAGCGCCATGGCCGCCGTGGCGACCAGGGTGAGCCGCACGTGCAGGCTCCAGTGCGGGTGACGGGTGCTGCGCTTCAGCACAGCCCGAAGGTTGCGCATGATGGTGTACACGACCGGGTATCCCAGCGAGCCGGCGAACACGCCGAACACCAGCATCCCCATCAGCCACGAATTCGACTCGTGAGCGGCCAGACCCTCGGGAAAGGGCGTGTACCCCACGTTGTTGAACGCGCTCACCGAGAGATAGACGCTGTCATAGACCGCCGTGCCGAACGAGGCGCCGCCGATGAGCAGATTCGGCAGGATGCCGACGAACAGCACGAACTCGACGATCAGCGATGTGAAGAGCACGGTGGTGAGCAGCCCGCCGACCTCGCCGAGACGGATGGCCTGACCCTCGCTGACCGGGCCGGCGTGCGTGCGCAGCGGGTTGGTGTCGCTCGCCGCGATGAGCCGCTGGCGCAGGCTGAGGCGCCGCGTGACCACCATGCCGAGCATCGAGGCCATCGTCAGCACACCGATGCCGCCGATCTGTGCGCCGATCAGGATCACCGCATTGCCGAACGGCGACCAGTGCGTGGCCATGTCGACGACCGCGAGCCCGGTGACGCAGACGGTGCTCGTCGCCGTGAAGAGCGACTCGTGCAGAGGAGTCCACGTGCCGTTCGCGCTGGCCATCGGCGTGCTGAGCACGAGTGTGACGATGAAGATGATCGAGGTGAACGCCAGAATCGCGAAACGCGAGGGAGAGCGCCCCGCATAGGTCTTGAGACGGTCGGTCAGGCGACGCAGACGTGTCTGCCCCGCACCGATGCCGACTTCAGCGGCCATTTCTGCTCCCGTGGTTCGTGATCGGCCGCACTTCGCCGATGCCCTCAAGCCTATCTCTCATGCTGGGGTGCGTGCCTCCTGCACGGTCGGCGGTGCTGCCGCGTCGGGTCTTCGCGCAGACCGGTGTCGCAAGCGCGGCCGATTGGCTAGCCTAGAGGGCATGAGCTCGGTATTCGAAGCCGTCAGCGAGCAGACTCGTCGACGCATCCTCCAAGCCCTCCACGATGCGGGAGCGGAGCTGAGCGTCTCCGAGCTGGTCGACCAGCTCGAGGTCAGCCAGCCGACGGTCTCGAAACACCTCAGAGTGCTGCGCGACCACGACCTCGTCGAGGTGCGCGAAGACGGCCAGCGGCGGCTGTACCGCATCAATGTCACAGCGCTCGATCCGGTGCGCGAGTGGATCGACGAGTTCTACCCCGAACCCGAGCCCACGGGCCTGGCCACGGTGACCGTCGGGGCGACCGGCGGCAGCGAGGGGGCATCCCCATGCCCGACCGACGGCGCACAGTTCAAAGACGACGACCCGCTGGCCGCGCGTCTCGGCACACCAGAGCACCCGATCGAACGCGGGGTGGCGCAGACGCTCGGTCAGGTCGCCGCAGCGGTCGCGCGGCCGTTCATCGCCGGTGCGCGGCGGGTCGGCCGGGCGTTCGGCCGCCGCTGAGGTAGTGCCGGCGTGCAGCTGCTGGTAGAATAACCGGGTTGAGCAAAAGGTCGGCACCCGACCAGAACATTCAGTGAGGTTTCCCTATGGGTTCAGTGATCAAGAAGCGCCGCAAGAGGATGGCTAAGAAGAAGCATCGTAAGCTTCTGCGCAAGACGCGCCACCAGCGTCGCAACAAGAAGTAGGTCGCAGGGTTCGCGAACGGTCTTCGACCGCGCGAACGCGTGTTGACCAGGGCGTCAGGATTCCTTCCTGGCGCCCTTCTTCGTGCCCTGTTCGTGTGCGTCGGGGTGTGCGTGCCCGGTCAGGCGTCAGGGCGCTGGCGTCGGGTGAAGCGGCGGATGCTCCATCCGTTCTGCAGAGCCAGCGTGCGCAGCTGCGCATCTGGGTTCACCGCGACCGGATGCCCGACCAGCTCGAGCAGGGCGCGGTCGTTGATCGAGTCGGTGTAGGCATACGAGTCGGCGAGGTCGTAGCCGTGGGCCTCGGCAAGTGCGCGCACGGCGACCGCTTTCTGCCCGCCGTGACGCACCGGGCCGGCGAAGCGTCCGGTGAGCTCGCCCGTCGGCGTGAGCTCGAGCTGCGAGGCGATGGCGCCGGTGCAGCCGAGGCGTTCGGCGATGTAGTCGGCGATGAGCGAGGGGGATGCCGTGGCGATCCAGACGTCGCGACCTGCCGCCCGGTGGCGTGCGATCAGGCCGGGAATCTGCGGCCAGATGCGCTTGGCGATGTAGCGGCCGTAGATCGACGGCATGAGCGCACGCAGGTCGTCGAGACGGTGCCCTGCGGCGATGCCCAGCGCGCGATCCTGGATGTCGGTGAGCTTGCCGGTGTTCTCGCCGCGGTGCGAGAAGCGAAACTGCTGCCAGGCGAACGACCAGATGTCGCGATAGCGGATGACACCCTGCTTGACGGCACCCTGCCCGAAGTGGAAGACAGCGGAGCCGCGCACGATGGTGTTGTCGAGGTCGAAGACGGCGATCTCGGCAGAAGGGGAGGCGGATGACATCACCGCATATCCTACCTGCCCGCGCCGAGATGAGACGTGTCGGAGCCTCGATGACTCGCCGAGATTCCTAGAATCGAGACATGACCATCGATGTGCTGCTGCTGGGCAAACCCGGATGTCACCTCTGTGACGACGCTCGCACGATCGTCGCAGAGGTGATTGCCCAGGCGCGAGAGGCAGGCGAGCCGGTCACGCTGCGCGAGCGGAGCATCCTCGATGACGCAGACCTGCAGAGGCGCTTCGGCGAGCTGATCCCGGTCGTCTTCATCGGCGACCGACAGGTCGCGCAGTGGCATGTCGACCCGGCGCGGCTGCGGTCGCAGATCGATCAGGCCGTCTCAGACTCCTGAATGTCCAGGGTCTTGCGCAGCGGCCGGTTCGGAATGAACAGCACTGCGATGACGGTGAGCACCGACAGGCAGGCAGAGATCAGGAAGATGCGGCCGGTGGCGTCGCCATAGGCGCTGGTGACGATGTCGCGAGCGAAGTCGGGCAGCTGGGAGAGGTCGAGCCCGGATGGCGCGCCTGACGTCGCCTCTGCCGCCTGAGCGCCGGGCCCTAACGCGGCGAAGCCGCTGCTGACCAGATCGCCGACTCGATTCGACAGCACGGTGCCCAAGACGGCGACACCGGTCGCACCGGCGAAGGTGCGGATGAACGCGACCATGCTGCTGGCCGCACCGACGTCGCGCACGCTCACGGTGTTCTGCACGACGAGCACGAGGTTCTGCATCAGCATGCCCATGCCGAGGCCGAGCACCGCGATGCGGCATCCGGTCTGCCACATCGGCGTCTCGTGCGTGGTGAAGGTGAGCATCGTGAGCGCGGTCGTCACCAAGAGGCTGCCGACGACGAGGAACACCTTCCAGTGGCCGGTTCGGCTGATCAGCACGCCGGTGCTGATGCTCGCGGTGATCATGCCGATGACCATCGGCAGCTGCAGGAGGCCGGCGGCTGTGGGGGTCTGCTGCAGAGCGATCTGAAAGTACTCGCCCAGATAGGTCGATGCGCTGAACAGTGCGACGCCGATCGGAATCGACGCGATCAGCACCAGCGCCGTGGTCCGGTCACGCAGCAGCCCGAGAGGGATGATCGGCTCGGCGACCCTCGACTCGACGAAGAGCGTGGCGACCAGCAGCAGCACACCGCCGATGACCATGGCGAACGAGGCCGGCGAGACCCAGTCGAACGAACCTCGGGGGCCGGCGAACGAGACCCAGATGAGCAGCACGCTGACGCCTGAGGTGAGCAGCAGCGAGCCGGCCCAGTCGATGTGCACCGGGCCGGTGCGCACACTCGGCACTTTCAGCGTGAACTGCAGCAGCACCAACGAAGCGATCGCGAAGGGCACGCAGACGAAGAACGTCCAGCGCCAGCCGAGCGCGCTGTCCACGATGAGACCGCCGACGAGGGGGCCGCTGGTCTGCGCGACGGCGATGACCGCGCCGATGAGACCGGTGTAGCGGCCGCGGTCGCGCGGAGGGGTGATCGTGGCGATGATCGCCTGGGCGAGGGCCATCAGACCGCCCATGCCGAGGCCCTGCAGCACGCGCGCGCCGATCAGCCAGGGCATTCCGTGGGCGAACCCGCAGGCGACCGAACCGATCGTGAAGATGATGATCGCGAGCTGCACCAGCGTCTTCTTGTTCAGCAGATCGGCGAGTTTGCCCCAGATCGGAGTCGAAGCGGCGTTTGCGAGCAGAGCTGCGGTGATGACCCATCCGTACTGAGACTGCGAGCCGTGCAGGTCTCCGACGATCTGCGGCAGCGCGTTGGCCACGATGGTCGTGCTGAGCATCGCCGTGAACAGCGCGAGCAGCAGACCGACGATGACCTTCGCGACCTGCCTGAACGTCAGATTCTGGGTGGCGCTGTCGGGCACTGGGATGGCTGCAGAGCTGTCAGGTGTGTTGGATGCGGGGGACAAACAGGCCTCGGTTCAAAGGTACGTGGTGGATGGTGGGGCGGCGGGGCGAATCAGCTGCCGCCAGCTGGCTGTGCGTCGTCGTCTGGGCGTGCGTCTGCGGCGCCTCGTTCGAGGCGGTCGCTGAGCAGGCCGAGTGCCTGCACCGCCTCGGCAGCCTGCACCTCGTCCCAGACGCCGATGCGGTCGATCAGCCGTCGCGCTCTGAGCTGCTGTGACTCGTGCAGGCGCTTTCGGCCGTGCTCGGTGATCGTCACGATACGTGCACGAGCGTCGTCTGGGTCGGCGACGCGTTCGACGAGGCCGTGCTCTTCGAGCTCGGCGATGTGCCTGCTCAGCACCGACGGGGTGAAGCCGATCTGCTCGCCGACCTGCGCGGCACGGCAGCTGCCGTGATTCAGCAGTGCCTCGAGCACCAGGCTGAGCGGAACGTTCAGCGCGCCTGCCTTCGTGGCCTCGAACGACACCGCACGGGCGTTGCGGATGAATCGAGCGGTCTCACTCACGAGCTGGATGGCGGTCTGGTCTTGCACGAACATCAGTATAGATAGTTGGTTGCAGAACGCAACTAATTGCCGCGGCAGGTCTCACATCGCTGCGTCACCTCTGGCTCGGCAGGTCTCACGGCGCCCGCGTCACCTCAGAGCGGGCGTGCCGCGCTCAGGGTCGTGTGACCGCTGCGCTGTCGGCGAGCGTGAAGTACTGTCGATCGCGATACATCAGCGGCCCCGACTCTGGGCCTTCGTGCACGTCGAGCACTTCGGCCACGATGAGCTGCGATCGCCCGACAGTGAGCGTGTCGAGTGCACGGCTGCGCAGGGCCACTGGGGCGTCGAGCAGCAGGGGCTCGCCGGTGGGCAGAGTGCCCCAGCGCTGCTCGGGAGTGAAGCGGGGTTCGCCGCTGCGCGCGAAGGCGTCGGCCACGTCAGCCTGACCCTCGCCCAGCAGGTGCACGACGAAGGAGTCGGCGCCGATGATCTGCCCGGCCGACCCGCTCGACTTCGTCACCGAGAACACGAGGGCCACCGGGTCGACCGAGACCGAGGCGACGCTTGAGACGGTCAGCCCGAAGCGTCCGTCGGCCGATTCGGCGGCGACGATGGCGACACCGGCGGGATGCCGGCGAAAGGCGTTCTTGAACCCCTGGACGAGGTCGGTCATGAGTGGCTCCTTCGTAACACGTCTGCCTGCTGTGGCGAACGGCTGCTCTGCCGTGCCCGGGCTCATGTCATCTGATCGGCACAGTACTCGCTGACCGCACAGCGCGAAAGAGCCGAAGCGGAACGTCTCTGTCACGAGACGCAACGCTCCGGCCCTGCGGCGCTGCTCGGCCGCGGTCTCGACGTCAGTGGCTATTCTGCGACAGCCGACTTCTGATCGGGCTGCTGCGCGTCGCCCTTCTTCTCTGGCTTCGCGTCGACGCCGGCCTCCTTGCGCTGCTGCGCAGAGATCGGGGCCGGGGCGCCGGTCAGCGGATCCTGGCCGTTGCCCGACTTCGGGAACGCGATGACGTCGCGAATCGAATCGGTGCGCGAGAGCAGGGCGTTGATGCGGTCCCACCCGAAGGCGATGCCCGCGTGCGGCGGAGCCCCGAACTTGAAGGCGTTGAGCAGGAAGCCGAACTTCTCCTGGGCGTCTTCGGCCGAGATGCCGAGGAACTCGAAGATGCGCTCCTGCACGTCGGTGCGGTGGATGCGCTCGGAGCCTCCGCCGATCTCGTTGCCGTTGCAGACGATGTCGTAGGCGGTCGAGAGCGCGTGCTCAGGATCTTCTTCGAAGCGGTCGATCCACTCAGGGGTCGGCTTCGTGAAGGGGTGATGCTCACTCGTCCAGGCGCCGGCGCCGACGGCTACGTCGTCATCGCCCTCTTCGCCGACGCGCTTGAACATCGGGAAGTCGACGATCCAGACAAACGAGAACTCGTCGTCGTTCAGCAGGCCGTTGCGGCGGGCGATCTCGACACGAGCCGCGCCGAGCAGCTCCTGCGAGGGCTTGACCGATCCGGCGGCGAAGAAGACTGCGTCGCCGGGCTTCGCACCGACGGCGGCGGCGAGACCGTCGCGCTCCGACTCCGAGATGTTCTTGGCCACGGGGCCGGCCAGGGTGCCGTCTTCTTTGAACGTCACGTAGGCGAGGCCGCGCGCACCGCGCGAACGGGCCCAATCCTGCCAGGCGTCGAACTGGCGACGCGGCAGCGACGCGCCGCCCTCGTAGACCACGGCGCCCACATACGGGGCCTGGAAGACGCGGAACGGGGTGTCTGCGAAGAAGTCGGTCAGCTCGGTGATCGGGTTGCCGAAGCGCAGGTCGGGCTTGTCCGAACCATAGAGGCGCATGGCGTCGGCATAGGGCAGGCGAGGAATCGGTCGAGGAATCTCGACGCCGATCTCGGCCCAGACTGCGGTCAGCACGTCTTCGGCCAGAGCGATGACGTCTTCCTGCCCGCCGAAGCTCAGCTCGGCGTCGAGCTGGGTGAACTCGGGCTGGCGGTCGGCGCGAAAGTCTTCGTCGCGGTAGCAGCGGGCGATCTGGTAGTAGCGCTCGAGACCGGCGACCATCAGCAGCTGCTTGTACAGCTGAGGCGACTGCGGCAGGGCGTACCAGCTGCCCGGCGACAGGCGTGCGGGAACCACGAAGTCGCGAGCGCCTTCAGGTGTCGACCGCGTCAGCGTGGGGGTCTCGACCTCGACGAAACCGTGCGCGTCGAACACGCTGCGGGCGGCGCGGCTGACCGCGGCGCGCAGGCGCAGAGCCTTCGCCGGTGCCGGACGACGCAGGTCGAGGTAGCGGTACTTGAGCCGCACATCGGAGCTGACGCTCTCGGTCTCTTCGGTGCCGGCCAGGGCGGTGGAGACCTGGAAGGGGAGGGCGGCGGAGGGTGCGAGCACCTCGACCTCGGTGGCGACGACCTCGACCTCGCCGGTGGCGAGCTTCTCGTTCGCGTTGCCTTCGGGGCGCAGACGCACATCGCCGACGACCTTGACCACGAACTCGCTGCGCAGCGGGTGTGCGACGGCCTCGTCATAGATGACGACCTGAGCGATGCCGGTCGAGTCACGCAGATCGATGAATGCGACGCCGCCGTGGTCGCGCCGACGATCGACCCACCCTGCCAGCGTGACGGTCTTTCCTACCAAGTCTTTGCCGAGCGACCCGGCCTCGTGCGTACGCAGCACAGATGTCCTTCCGAAGAATGTGATGTCCCGTCGATTCTACTGTGCCGAGCCGTGCCAGGCTCGGCATCATCTGCGCGGATTGGACTTCGCCGCCACGGATTGGACTGAATCGCTCGCTCTGCGCGAGATCGGTGCAGGCAGCTGCGATCCCCGCAGGTGACGCGGCTCGCCGACTCGCACGCGCGCGCAGGGTTGCGTAGAATGCCGCATATGTCTCCCAGACGCATCCATTTGGTGCGCCACGGCGAAGTCTTCAACCCCGACGGCGTGCTCTACGGGCGGCTGCCCGGGTTCCGGCTGTCCGACCGCGGCGAGCTGATGGCGAAGACCACAGCCCGGGCGCTCGTCGACGACGGCCGCCCGATCACTGCGCTGTATGCATCGCCGCTGCAGCGCGCGCAGGAGTCTGCCGCGCCGTTCGTCGACCTCACCGGTCTGCCGCTGCAGACCGACGATCGCCTCATCGAAGCCGGCAACCAGTATGAGGGCACGGCTCGCAAACCGGGCCTGCACCTGCTGCGAGACCCCAAAGAGTGGCGTCGGGTCTACAACCCCTTCCGCCCGAGCTGGGGCGAGCCCTACCGGCACATCGCCAATCGCATGATCGACGTGATGCGCGCCGCCTGGCTTGCGCGCCAACGTGAGGTCGACGACCATCGGGCGCAGGATGCCGGTCTGGACGCCGACCCCGATGCCGACATCGTGATGGTCAGCCATCAGTCGCCCATCTGGATGGCGCATCGTGCGATCGCCGGCGACGCACTCTTTCACAACCCCGCACACCGCCGCTGCGCGCTCTCGAGCGTGACCAGCTTCGAGTACGACCCAGAGCACGACGTGTTCCACGAGGTCGCCTACTGCGATCCGGCGGCGGATGTGCCCAGCATCGACCAGGGAGCCGTATGACCCCGGGCATCCGTCACTACGACAGCCGTTCCGCGCAGAGCCGTTCCGCACAGAACCTCTCCACAACGCACGCCGCCCAGCAGCGCGCAGACCGACCGCAGGCACGCCGAGCGGCCGGCCGCGGCATCCGTCGTCTGGTCGCCGCTGCGCTCGCAGCAGGCGTCGCCCTCTCGCTGGCGGCGTGCTCGAACGCAGACCCGCTCGCCGAACAGCAGTACGGCGACTCGGCCGACAAGGGCTACATCTCGGGCACCGGCGCGGTGAAAGAGTTCGCTGCCGACCAGCGCCCGGCACCCGTCACCTTCTCGGGCACGACCGAAGACGGTCGGCAGATCACCCAAGACGAGCTCTCAGGCAAAGTCTCGGTGGTGAATTTCTGGTACGCGGCCTGCCCGCCGTGCCGTGCTGAGGCCGGTGACCTGAAGACGCTGCACAGCGAATTCGAATCGCAGGGCGTGGAGTTCTTGGGCGTGAACGTTCGCGACGGCGGCGAGACCGCGCAGGCCTTCGAACGCAACTACGGCATCGACTATCCCTCGGTGCTCGACGCCGAGGCGGCCGGAGGCACCGTTCAGGCCGCCTTCGCCGCGGCCGGCGTGCCTCCGAAGGCCGTTCCGACGACCGTGGTGATCGGTCGCGACGGCCGGGTCACTGCGACGATTCTGGGGCAGCTCGACGCCGGCACGCTGCGGGCGCTGATCAAGACTGCCGTGGCCGAGTAGATGGGCGGCTCTCTCGCCGAGATCGTGCTCTCTGGGTCGCTGTGGGCGGGCGTGCCGATCGCGCTGCTCGCGGGGCTGGTCAGCTTTCTGTCTCCGTGCGTGCTGCCGCTGATCCCGGGATACCTCGCCTATGTGGGGGCGGTGACGCCGGGGCAGCAGGTCTCGGCTCGGCCCTCGACTCCTGCCTCGACATCCCCCGCGACTCAGACCGCGACTCAGCCGCTGACATCACCCAGCCGCTCGCGCACTCTCGTGGGAGCGCTGCTCTTCGTGCTCGGCTTCGCCCTGGTCTTCGTGATCGTGGGCGGGGCGATCGGCACGCTCGGCATGTTCCTGCTCTCGTACGAGAAGATCGTGACTCGGGTGCTCGGCGTGCTGGTGATGGCGCTCGGTCTGGTCTTCGTCGGACGATTCGGATTCATGCAGCGCACGATCAAGCCCGGCTGGCAGCCGCGGCTCGGTCTGATCGGCGCGCCCCTGCTCGGCATCGTGTTCGGGCTCGGCTGGACGCCGTGCATGGGCCCGGTGCTCGCCGCGATCCAGACGCTCAGCTTCACCAGCGGCGACGCCTGGGTCGGCGCCGTGCTCAGCTTCGCGTTCGCGCTCGGCCTCGGCGTGCCCTTTCTGCTGATCGCCGCCGGGTGGGGGTGGGCCAACCGTTCGCTGGGCTGGGCCCGTCGACACGTGCGCGCGATCAATCTGGCAGGCGGCGCGCTGCTGATCGTGCTCGGCCTCGCTCTCGCCACCGGCCTGTGGACCGCGTGGATAAACACTCTGCAAGGATGGATCGGTGCATATGTCACGCTCATCTGAGAACTCCGCCGAGGCCGAGCAGGCCGAGGCCGCGAAGAAGGCCTCCGCCGCCGACCGCGCTCGAGCCGAGGCCGACGCCCGGGCGACCACGCTGTCGACCGGCCGGCAGACCGAGGCACTGCCGCAGGATGTCAAACTCGGCTTCGGCGGCTGGCTGCGGTTTCTCTGGCGACAGCTGACCAGCATGCGCATCGCCCTGCTGCTCCTGCTGCTGCTGGCGATCGCATCGGTGCCCGGATCGATCGTGCCGCAGCGCGGCGCCGACCCCAACGGCGTCACCAAGTACTTCAACGAGCATCCCGACCTCGCGCCGGTGCTCGACAAGCTGAGCCTCTTCGACGTGTACGCGTCGCCGTGGTACTCGGCGATCTACCTGCTGCTGTTCATCTCGCTGATCGGCTGCATCGTGCCGCGCATCAAGCTGCACGCCAAGGCGCTCTTCTCGAAGCCGCCGAAGACGCCGGTGCGGCTGGGTCGTCTGGCCGGCTACCAGCGCGTCGAGCTGCCGTCGACGGCGGATGCCGTGGCCGCGACGCCGGAGCAGGTGATCGCCACAGCAGATCGGCTGCTGGCCGGGCGCCACTATCGTCGTGCCCGCTATGACCGGCCCGAGTCGAAGCGCTGGCCCGCCGCAGTGAGCGTGAGCGCCGAGCGCGGCTATCTGCGCGAGACCGGCAACCTGCTCTTTCACGTCGCCCTCGTCGGCGTGCTGATCGCCGTCGGCATCGGCGGCGGCATCTCGTATCACGGACAGCGTGTGATCGTGCAGGGCGGCACCTTTCCGAACACGCTGAGCAGCTACGACTCGTTCAGCCCAGGCCGCTGGTTCTCTTCGGAGCGGCTGAAGCCCTTCGCCATCACCCTGGACTCGTTCGAGACGAAGTACGCCGAGACGATGACCGACATCAAGAGCGGTGCCTACGGACAGCCGCTCGACTACACCGCAGACGTGACCGTGCACCACGCCGACGGCAGCGAGGCGCCCGGCCAGATCAAGGTCAACCAGCCGCTGAACGTCGACGGCACCGACGTCTTTCTGCTCGGCAACGGCTATGCGCCCAAGATCACCGTGCGCGACCCACAGGGGCAGGTCGTGTTCTCCGACCCCGTTCCGTTCCTGCCACAGGATTCCAACCTCACCTCGATGGGTGT
This sequence comes from Pseudoclavibacter sp. CFCC 14310, assembly GCF_008831165.1. Lineage (NCBI taxonomy): Bacteria > Bacillati > Actinomycetota > Actinomycetes > Micrococcales > Microbacteriaceae > Pseudoclavibacter > Pseudoclavibacter sp. CFCC 14310. The sequence continues at coordinate 214,114 of NZ_WBKC01000001.1, forward strand.
GGTGAAGGTCACCGACGTGGCTCCGCAGCAGATCGGCATGCTCGGCTATTTCTATCCCACTGAGGCGTCGGCGCACGAGGGCATGTCGATGTCGGTCTACCCGGCGCTGGACAACCCGGTGCTCAGCCTCAATGTCTACGTGGGCGACCTCGGCGTCGACCAGGGCGAACCCAAATCGGTCTACACCCTCGACCCCGACGGTCTCGAACAGATCGCCGGCGGGCCGAACTCCGGCGACGGCGGCAGCGTGGCGAAGTCGCTGCGGCTGACACCCGGGCAGACCGTCGACCTGCCGGGCGGCCGTGGCACGGTCACCTTCGACGAGGTGCGGCCATACGTCAGCCTCGAGATGCGTCACGATGCGAGCCAGGTGTGGGTGCTCGGCTTCGCGCTCCTCGCGGCCGCGGGGCTCATCGCCTCGCTCTTCGTGCCCCGTCGCCGCATCTGGGTGCGCGCGTGGAGCGAACCCGTGCCCGCAGCCGGGCCGAACCCGGCAGGCGAAGGCGAGACGGCATCCGCCGACGGCACGCGCACGGTCTTCGAGATCGGCGGCCTCGCTCGCGGCGACGACCACCTGCTCGAAGACGCGGTGCGCAGCATCGCCGCCCGTCTCGCGCGGGCGCACGACGACACGAACGACAACCGGCCCCAGGCCGGCGACGCGGTGAAGAAGGGCTAGGCTAAGCAACCATGGATCTGGCGCAACTCGAGGAATGGTCGATGACCGCGGTCGTCACCGCTGGCATCATCTTCGGCCTCGCATTCATCTTCTATGCGTACGACTTCGCGGTGCGTACGGCGGGGCGGGCATCGGCGCGCACGCACAAGAGCCTGCGCATCGGCACATCGCTGTCCTGGCTCGGGTTCGTCGTCATCGTGGCGGCGGTCGTGCTGCGCGGCGTCGCGGCACAGCGTGTGCCCTGGTCGAACATGCACGAGTTCTCGATCACTGCGGTCGCGATCATCGCAGGCGTCTATCTGTTCGTGAATCTCTGGCGCGACGTCAGCTTCACCGGCATGTTCGTCACCGGGTTTCTCGTGATCGTGCTGCTGCTCGCGACGACCATCTGGTACACCGCGGTCAAACCGCTGATGCCCGCACTGGAGTCGGCCTGGATCGTGATCCACGTGCTGGTGGCCATTCTCGGCACGGGCTTCTTCGCGGTGGGCGCCGCACTGAGCGCACTGCAGCTCGTGCAGGCCCGACGTGAGGCCAAACCCAAAGACCAGCGCCGAAAGAACGCCTACCTCGATGCGCTGCCGTCCAGCGAGAAGCTCGAGCAGCTCTCGTTCACGGTGATCATCATCGGCTTCGTGCTCTGGACGTTCACGCTGATCTTCGGCGCGATCTGGGCGCAGAAGGCCTGGGGACGCTACTGGGGCTGGGACGTCAAAGAGACCTGGACGCTCATCATCTGGGTGGTCTACGCGGGCTACCTGCATGCCCGCGCGACCCGCGGCTGGCGTGGCACTCGCGCGGCGGTGCTGGCCATCATCGGGTTCGCCTGCGTGCTCTTCAACTTCGGCGTGGTGAACACGCTGTTCAAGGGGCTGCACGCCTACGCCGGGCTCGGCTGACCCGCTCGGGCAAGGCCTCTGGCTCAGTCGGCGTCGGGTGAATCGCGCGTGAGCTGCGCGTAGCAGTCAGCGATCCGCTCGCGCCACCATCCGGTGCGTGCCGTGCCGGCGTCGAGCTGGCGCAGCGCATCCGCATCGACTTCGGGCCACCCCGGGGCGATCGCGAAGTCGTGCACCAGCGGGCCGGCCACGACATCCCGATCGAAGAACGCACCGGTGCCGAGCCCGCAGGCGTGCTCAAGTGTCGGCAGTGCGGCCGCTACGCGCGCGCCGAAGGCGATGCCGACCGCCGTGTCGAGCGCCGACGAGACGACCGCGGGAAGCCCGGTCTCTCGCACGATGTCGAGCACCCGGCGTGCGCCGCCGAGCGGCTGGGCCTTCACAATGATGAGGTCGGCGGCACCGAGAGCGGCGACCCGCATCGGGTCTTCGGCCTTGCGGATGCTCTCGTCGGCCGCGATCGGCACAGCGACTGCGGCGCTCGCGAGCATCTCGCGCAGCCGGGCGAGCTCTTCGACCGTCGCGACCGGCTGTTCGGCGTACTCGAGCCCGAAGCGCTCGAGCTGGGTGAGCGCTGCGAAGGCCTCGTCGAGCGACCAGCGCCCGTTGACGTCGATGCGGATGCGCACGTCGTCGCCGACGACCTCGCGAACGGCTCGCAGGCGGGCCCGGTCGTCTTCGAGGGCCTCGTCGAGCGCGGCCACTTTCACCTTGACCGTGTGCAGCCCGGCGAGATCGCCGTAGCGCGCCATGACCTCGGGCACCTGTGAGGCTGGCACGGCAGGCATCGTGGCGTTGACCGGCACGCTGTGCCGCACCGGCTCGGGCTGCGTCTGCCAGCCGGCGTCGAGCGCGGCGGCCAGCCATGTGCTCGCCTCGGCGGTCTCGTACTCCAGAAACGGCGAGAACTCGACCCAGCCGCCGGGCGCCTCGAAGAGGGCGGCCTCACGCACCGTGACGTTGCGAAAAGGCGTGTTCATGGGCAGCGAGACGACTCGCAGCGTGTCGAGCAGCTCGTCGAGCGGGGGCAGTGTGCTCATGTGCCCACGTTACTCCACGGCGTCTGTGACGTTCTGCGTGCCAGGCGCTCAGCGTCAGCGCGGTGCTTCGATCGCGGTGCACCGATCTCGGTGCGTGCAGGGGTCATCTGAAGAGACATGAGTGTATTTGGCATGGAGTATTCGAAGTGGAGTATGCTCGCATCTGTCGCGCTGAGAGGTGCTGCGACACACATGCCGCAGCACACAGCACGTTCCAGCTTGATGCCGACAGGAGTGACGCATGCCCAGAGACCGGCCACTGAGCTCGATGGCGATCATGGTCATCGCTCTGCTCGAAGAGCAAGGGGCGACGCACCCGTACGAGCTGCAGCAGGTGATGCTCAGCCGTGGGGCCGACCGATATATGCGTCTCACCACCGGCACGCTCTACCACACAGTGAATCGCCTGGCCGAACAGCAGCTGATCCGTGCGGTCGGCACGCAGTGCGAGGGCAACCGGCCCGAACGCACCGCGTACGAGGCCACCGAAGCGGGCATCGAGGCTCTGCGCGATCGCGTCGCCGACCTGCTGAAGACGCCGGCTGACGAACACCCGGTGTTCGCCGTGGCGATCGCCGAAGCCCATCATCTGCCTGCGCCGCTGATCGTCGAGCTGCTGCAGCGTCGAGTCGAGCATCTCAGCGAGATCGAGGCGCTCATCGATTCGAACCTCGCCAGCGCCGAGGCCGCCGGTGCCGCACGCCGCTATCTGCTCGGCGCCCACTATCGAAAAGCCCTCGTGACAGCAGACCTGACCTGGACCCGTCAGCTGATCCACGACATCCGCACCGAGCACCTCGAATGGGAGAACAAGTGAACACCGCAAAACCGTCTGACCACGACGTCATGACGCCCCCCGAGACCCCACACGGCCCGTGGCCGGCGCTGTGGGCGCTGATCATCGGCTTCTTCATGATCCTGATCGACACGACCATCGTGTCGGTCGCGAACCCGAGCATTCAGCACGGGTTGGGCATCGACGTCAATGAGGTGATCTGGGTCACCTCTGCATACCTGCTCGCCTATTCGGTGCCGATGCTGGTGGCTGGTCGTCTCGGCGATCGTTTCGGCCCGAAGCGGGTCTACCTGGTCGGGCTGGTGATCTTCACCCTCGCTTCGCTGTGGTGCGGTCTCTCCGGCTGGCTGCCGGGCAGCGGCTTCGTCAACATCATCCTGGCGCGAACGATCCAGGGGTTTGGTGGGGCGCTCATGACGCCGCAGACCATGGCCGTGGTGCAGCGGGTGTTTCCGCCGCATCGCCGTGGCAGCGCCATGGCGGTCTGGGGCTCGGTCGCGGGTCTGGCCACGCTGGTCGGGCCGCTGTTGGGCGGTCTGCTGGTCGACAGTCTGGGCTGGGAGTGGATCTTCGTCGTCAACGTGCCGATCGGCGTCATCGGCTTCGTGCTGGCCGTCTGGCTGGTGCCCGACCTCAAGTCGCATCGCGAGAGCTTCGACTGGTTCGGCGTCGCACTCTCGGCGGTCGGCGTGTTCCTGCTGGTCTTCGGCATTCAGGAGGGCAACCGCTACGACTGGAACCTGTGGGTGATGCTGTCGATCATCGGCGGTGTGGTCTTCCTGATTGCATTCGTGCTGTGGCAGCGCGCAGAGCGCGTCGCTCCGTTGGTGCCGCTGCAGCTCTTTCGCGATCGCAACTTCTCGGTCTCGAGTACCACCATCACCTTGATCGGTCTGAGCATCACTGCGATGTTCATTCCGTTGGTCTACTACTTTCAGATCGTCCGAGGCCTCACTCCGACTCAGTCAGCGCTGATGACCCTGCCCGCCTCGGTGCTCGGCATGCTGTTGGCCCCTATCTCGGGGCGGCTGACCGACCGGGTGCACCCGCGCCTCCTCGCGGCGACGGGCACGCTGTGCTCGGCGCTGGGCATGTGGGCCTACCTGCTCGTCATGCACACAGACACGCCGTGGCAGCTGCTGCTCGTGCCGTCGATGATTCTCGGTCTCGGCAACGCCTTCATGTGGGGGCCGGTCAGCGCCACCGCCACCAGAAACCTGCCGATGAAGCTGGCGGGAGCGGCATCCGGCGTCTTCAACACGGCTCGCCAGATGGGCGGCGTCATCGGCGCTGCGGCGATCGCCGCCGTGATGACATCGCGACTCGATCACTACCTGCCCGGTGCGTCTGGGGCTGCCAGCGCCGGAGGCTCCGCAGGCTCGCTGCCCGAGATCGTCGCCACTGGCTTCACCAGTGCGATGTCAGACTCCATAATCCTGCCCGCGGTCGCTCTGACGGTGGCCGGGCTGGTTGCCCTGCTCTATCAGCGGCCGAACCACTTCGGCGGCCGGGGCACGCCGAGCGTCGAGACCGACGGCAGTCCCGCCGCAGCGGCTGCTGCCCGGCAGACCGACTAACGTCGATCTGCGCGCTGACTGATCGCGGCCCAGATGCCCCCGATGATCAGCAGCGCGCCGAAGCCGATCAGCACCGAGATGATCGCGATGGTTGGGTCGATCGTGAACGGCAGTGTGAGCGAGGCGACCACGAGCACAGCCGCCACGATGACGATCAGCCCCCAGACGACGGTGCCGATGCGCGGGCCGGGGCGTCCCGGCGCCTGCACCGGCGCCTGCTCGGGTGTCTGCACCTGAGTCGGTGCGTCGGCGGGCGCAGCGGGCGCTCCAGCCTCAGCGGGCGCTCCAGTCTCAGGGGGCGCTCCAGCTGCGGCGGATGCCGTGGTCGCGCCGAGCGGCTCGTGCAGCGGCTCGTGCAGCGGCAGGGTGTCGTGCATGTCTTCGGCGTTCGTCTTCGGCTGCTGGTCGGGATCGCGCGGTTCGGGTGTGGTGGGAAGTGACATCGGAATGACCTTTCGAGAAGAGGATCGGGGAGCGGGCTCAGCGCGTTCGTGCGGGTGGCCGAGGGTCATCGTGCCGGCTGCAGGCTCATCGTCGAGGCGATCAGATGCGCGTTGACGGTCACGCCCGCAGAATCGTCGGTGTCGCCTGAAACGACCCGACCGTCGCGCACCACGGTGATCGAGCTGAAGCCGAGACCCGAGCGCTGCTCGGACTCACCTCCGGGCAGCGCGTCTTGGTTCAGCGTGCTGACGGTGGCCGTCGTCACGATGCGGAACGTGCCCGAATCGGGAATCATCAGAGACAGCGTGCCGGCCGTGCTTGAGACGTCGATCGGCGCCGGGGTGTGCGAAGCGTCGTCGAGCGCCCGAAGATCGAGCCGGCCGGTCGAGGCGACCATGGAGAACGACGGTGCCGACGCCTCGTCGACCAGGTCGCTCGGCTGCACACTCCAGTGCGCGTCGCCGGCGACCGTTACGGGTCCGGTGCGCACGACGGTCAGCGGGCTGAGCGTCAGCGTGGCGGCAGCGGCGACCACGGCGAGAAAGCTCAGCACGCCGCCGCGTCGACCCATCAGCCCGAGAACCGTGATCGTGACGCCGAGCACGAGCAGTGCTGCGGCGAATCCGAGTGCGACGGCGGTGAGCGCGCTGATCTCCGAGCTGATCATCGGCGCGAGACCGCCGACCGCCCCGCCGACGACGAGCGCGATGCCGAAGCCGATCGAGACGGCCGCGCTGCCCGGCCGGCTGCGTTCATGCGAGAGACGTGCGCGTTCCGCTGCCGCCTGACCCTGCATCCGCGCCTGCTGGGCCTGCTGCCGCCCGCGTGCTCGGGCCTCTTCGTGCGCTGCTCTCGCCTGCGCACGACCTTGGGCGTTCGCGGCGGCGAACGCGGCCTTCGACTGCTGTGCGGCGTCAGAGAAGGCGTCACGGGTCTGCTGCGCAGCGTCGTCGTATGCGGTGGGCTGAGGGCCGCCGCCCGACCGGCTCGCGCGCCGGATCAGCCAGACCACCAGCCAGATCAGCGCGGCGGTGACGGCGATCGTCCAGATCACGCGCAGGGCGATGGCGAGGCCCGACAGGTGCAGCACATCGTCATCCCAGAACCAGCCGATGCCGAACCCGTGACCGCCGATCGGGGTGAGCAGCAGCAGTACGACGGCGCCGAGACCCACCCACACCCCGGTGCTCGCGCGGCCCTGCAGCGCCTCTTCGAGATGGATGCGACCGTCGGCCGCCGGCAGCAGCAGCCAGGCCGTGAGGTAGGTGAGCACGCCGATGCCGCCGACGAAGAACAGTGCGACGGCGATGCCGCGTACGATCAGCGGGTCGATGCCGAAGCGATGCGCGATGCCGGAGCACACGCCCGCGAACCATCGGTCTTCGCCACGGGGCACCCCGAGGCCGCGCAGCCAGGGGAAGAAGCCGGTCTGCCGGCTCTGGTCGCCGTGGTCGGTCTGGGCTCCATGGTCTGTCTGGGCGCCGTGGTCGGTCTGGGCACCGTCGCCGGAGTGGCCGGCGTCGGCAGGGCCTTCGGGCGCTGGAGGTGTGGGGTGAGCGTTCATGTTCACCAGTGTGCGTGCCGGGTCGGGGCCGCCGCTATCAGGGATCACCCTGATTTCTGCTCAGGGCACTCTCCCCTGCGGGGATTGCTCCCTGCCACCACGGATCGCTTCTTGCGACCACGGATCGCTCCGAAACGGCCGTTGACGAGCGATCGCGGTAGAGAGCGAGCGATCCCCGCAGGCGTCCGTGGTTGGATGGAGGCATGAGCCCACCCGTCTCGCAGCGCCGGATGCTGCGCACGCGCCCGCGTGTGCTCGGCGGCGTGTGCGCGGGGCTCGCGGAGCATCTGCACGTCTCGGTGCAGGCTGTGCGCATCGGCATGGTGGTCGCGGCCCTCTTCGGCGGCGCCGGCATCGTGCTCTATTTCTGGCTGTGGCTGCTGGTGCCGGACGCCGACGACCCGGCACGTCAGCCACCCGCCGCCTCGGTCGCGGGCAGCATCCTGCAGCGACCCGGCGATGCAGCTCGGACAACGTCGGATCCCGCATCTTCCACCAGCCGTCGTTTCAACCCGGCCGTGCCGCTGCTGATCGGCGTCGGGCTGCTCGCGCTCGCCATCGCCGTGGCGACCGGCAGCGTGCCGCTGCAGATTCTGATTCCCGCCGCGATCGCCGTCGTGGGCCTGGTGCTGGCCTGGCGTCGGCTCATCAGCGACGGCGCAGCTGGAACGCGGGAGGTGACCTGGCAGGTCATCGGCGGCGCGGCGCTCGTCGTGGTCGGTGTGATCCTGCTCGTGCTGCCGGGCGGCGAGGGGCGACCCACCGGCGTGCTCGGCGGCGCACTCGCGGTGCTGGCAGGTGCCGGCGTCGCGCTGGCGCCGTGGGTCGTCAAAGTGATGCGCACGCTGGCCAACGAGCGGGCGGAGCGTGCTCGGGCGAACGAGCGAGCCGACATCGCCGCGCATCTGCATGACTCGGTGCTGCAGTCGCTGGCGCTGATCCGGCAGAAGTCTGCCCCGGACAGCGACGTCGCACGCATCGCCCGGCGCCAGGAACGCGAGCTGCGCGACTGGCTGTTCGTGCGCGACACCGGGCTCACAGACGAGGAGCGCGCCGAACCGAGCGACGTCGGCGCACGGCTGCGCGCGATCGCGGAGCGGCTGGACGAGGAGCACGGCTGCACCTTCGACGTGGTGACGATTGGGGATGTCGTGGTCACCGGGGCGCTGCGCGGGAGCGGCGGTGCCGACGCCCTGGTGGCAGCCGCAAACGAGGCGATGACGAATGCCGCCCGGCACGCCGGCGGGCGCATTTCGGTGCTGGTCGAGGGCGGTGTCGACGCGGGTGCGGCGGCTGCGGATGCGATGCCACGTCGCCGGCTGAGCGTGACGGTGACCGATCGCGGCCCGGGGGTCGATCTCGGTGCGATTCCCGATGACCGACACGGCATCCGCTCGTCGATCATCGCGCGCATGCGGCGGTCTGGCGGGCAGGCGCGCATCACCGCCGGCCCGGGCGGTCACGGTACGCGCGTGGTGCTCACCCTCGATGAGCAGGACGCGATGACGACGGAGCGGGGCGGCAGATGAACGAGACGGATGAAGCACGCATCAGCGTCGTGCTGGTCGAAGACCACTCGATCTTTCGGGCGGGGCTGCGCGAGTCGCTCGCCGACGACCTGGCAGTGGTCGGCGAGGCTCCTGACGTCGACGCCGCCGTGCGGGTGATCGGTGAGGCCCAGCCGCAGATCGTGCTGCTCGACGTGCATCTGCCCGGTGGTCAGGGCGGTGGCGGAGCAGAGGTGATCGAGCGCTCGCAGCGTTCGGCGCCGCACACGCGCTTTCTCGCGCTGAGCGTCTCGGACTCGGCCGAAGACGTCGTGCGAGTGATTCGCGCCGGTGCTCGCGGCTACATCACGAAGAGCTCCTCGGCCGAAGAGGTCTCTGACGCGGTACGGCGGGTGGCCGACGACGACGCGGTCTTCTCGCCGCACCTCGCCGGGTTCGTGCTCGACGCGTTCGGAGTCGCCAGCGGAGAGACCGCGCAGGCCGACGACGAACTCGACCGGCTCACCCGGCGCGAGCAGCAGGTGCTGCGCCTGATCGCACAGGGCTACACCTACAGAGAGATCGCGGCCGACCTCTTCATCTCGGTCAAGACCGTCGAGACGCATGTCTCGTCGGTGCTGCGCAAGCTGCAGATGTCGTCGCGGCACGAGCTGACCGCGTGGGCGCTCGCCCGCCGGCTGCTCTGACCGAGCGCGACCGGTGGCATGCGGTTCAGCCCACGGGGTCGGCATGATGCGCCAGGGTGAACTCCGCATCCTGCCACGGGCTCGCACCGGTGAGTGCCAGATCGGCGAGGGCCTGACCCCAGACGGGAGCGAACTTGAAGCCGTTGCCCGACATGCCGGCGGCGATCGAGATCCGTCCCTCGCCGATGGTGTCGATGATCGGCCGGCTGTCGGGGCTCTGAGAGTCGGGGTGCACCGACCACCGGACGGGCTCGGGATCGAGACTCGGGAAGATGCGCTGCGCCTGAGTGCCGAGCCAGCGCAGCTGCTCTCGCGAGAGAGTCATCGGACGACGGGCCGGATTGGCCACCGTCGGCAGGTGCAGGTGCGGGCTGACCTTCACGCTGAAGCCGTCGATGCTCGGCGCGCCGAAGGCGTGCATGTCGCCGAAGTCGCGCATGAACCCCGGCAGCCTCGCGGGCAGAAAGGCCGAGATGTCGGCGGGCATGAACCAGGCCAGTGCAAAGTTCGCGACCGTCAGCATCCGGCTCAGGCCCGGCACCAGACGAGCCGTCCACGGGCCGGCCGTCACGATCACGTGACCGGCTTCGACCGCGCCGGCAGAGGTCTCGATGCGAACCCCGGTGCCCGTCGGACTCAGCGAGGTCACGACGGTGTTGTACAGCACCTCGGCGCCGTCGGCCTGGGCCTGTCGTGAGGCCGCGAAGACCGCGCTCTCCGGGCGCACGACGCCGGCCAGCTCGTCGAGGAAGCCCTCGTCGCCGTGGTCGACTGCGAACTGAGGGTACTGGCGTCGCAGGTCGTCGGCGTCGAAGTGTCGATGGGGCAGGTCGAACTCCTCGGCGGCGCTCAAGGCCGCGTGAAGATCCGGGTGCCCGCTGGGAGCGATGTGGATGGCACCAGCCGGAATGAGGAGATCACGAGCTGCGAGTCGCCCGAGCTCGAGCCACCGGGTGCGCGCTTCGAGCAGCGCCGGGGTGAGATGACGTCCCTCTTTGGCGGCGACGCGGAACAGTCGGGACTCTCCGGTGAAGGCGCCGTGGGTGTGCACCGTGCCGTACTGCTCGATGCCGAGCACGCGCAGCGTGCTCGCGGATCGCCGTCGTGCTGTGGAGAGCGCCCAGAGCGCCATGGAGCCGATCGTGCCGACGCCGACCACGGCGACGTCGACGACTCTGGCAGCTGGTGTGGAGTGCTTGATCATCCGGGTGCCGGCCTTTCGCCGGGGTTCGGCACGCTGCCGTCTCCGCTCCATCGCCGGGTCGGCTGCAACGGCACATGAAGGGCGGACAACGCCATTGTGAACCTCTTCTGCCGAACGGGAGGTGAAGCCGTGTCGCTCGAACCTGCACGGAATAAGAACCCACCATTGTTATACGAACGTATTGTTTCGGCGCTCTTCCAAGCATGTTTCCACTGGGAAACACTGCGGCTCTGCCAGACCGACCGCTAGAATCGGCGTCGTGAGCGACGCGAACAACTCGACCCCGGCATCCACCCCAGAACATTCGGCAGAACACGCGGCCGCATCGGTCTCTGAGACCTTCGACGCGACGCAGTGGCGCGCAGTCGCGGGCTTCGAAGACTTCGCCGACGTCACCTACCACCACGACGTCAGCGGCCGCATCGCGCGTGTGGCGATCGACCGGCCCGAGGTGCGCAACGCGTTTCGCCCCCGCACCGTCGACGAGCTCTATCGTGCGCTCGACGACGCGCGCTGCAACCCGCGCATCGGCGTCGTGCTGCTGACCGGCAACGGCCCCAGCCCGAAAGACGGCGGATGGGCGTTCTCGTCGGGAGGCGACCAGCGCATCCGCGGCCGCGACGGCTACAAATACTCAGACGACGAGACGCACGTCGACGCCGCCGACCAGGCCCGCTCGGGGCGCCTGCACATTCTCGAAGTGCAGCGGCTGATCCGGTTCATGCCCAAAGTCGTCATCGCGGTGGTCGGCGGCTGGGCAGCCGGCGGCGGCCACTCGCTGCACGTGGTCTGCGACCTCAGCATCGCGAGCCGCCAGCACGCGCGCTTCATGCAGACCGACGCCAACGTGGGGTCGTTCGACGCCGGCTACGGGTCGGCCCTGCTCGCCCGGCAGGTGGGGCAGAAGAACGCCCGCAGCATCTTCTTCCTGGCCGAGGAGTACGACGCGCAGCGCGCCTATGAGATGGGTGCGGTGGACACCGTCGTCGATCACGACCAGATCGAGGTCGAGGCGCTGCGACAGGCGCGGGTGATCCTGACCAAGTCGCCGACGGCCATCCGCATGCTCAAATTCGCGTTCAACGCCGCAGACGACGGCATGGTCGGTCAGCAGATCTTCGCCGGCGAGGCCACGCGCCTCGCCTATGGCACCGATGAGGCCGTCGAGGGCCGCGACTCGTTCCTGCAGAAGCGCGACCCCGACTGGAGCCCGTTCCCGTGGCAGTTCTGACCCCGCTCGAGGTGGCGTCGGCACCGGGGCTGGCGCGACCGCTGGTCGTGGTCGACGCCGACCCGATGTCGCTGTTCACCGCGCTGCCCGACGTGCTGGCCGGGCAGGGGCCGGCGCTGCTGCCGTCGCCCGCTGAGACGGCGGATGCTGAGCGTGCGTTCGTCGAGCAGGCCGGCGGTCTCGAGGGTATGGAGGTCGCCGTCGACCCCGACGTCGCCGTCGTCATTCGCACCTCGGGGTCGACGGGGCGTCCCAAGCGCGTGGGGCTCTCGGCGCAGGCCTTGGTGTCGAGCGCGCGGGGCACGAACGAGATTCTCGGAGAAGGGCACTGGCTGCTCGCCCTGCCGGCACACTATATCGCCGGGCTGCAGGTGCTCGTGCGGTCGCTCGCAGCAGGCACCACCCCGGTCGTCGCACACCACCTGCGCAGTGATTGCGTCGACCGGCACTTCACCCCAGAGGCGTTCGTCGCGGCGACCGACGAGCTGGTGGCGCAGGCCGCTGCCGAGGCGCAGCCGAACGCGTCCGCGCGGGCAGACGCCCCCAGCGCATCCGCCGCACACCTGCTCACCGCGCTGGTGCCGACACAGCTGCATGTGCTGCTCGAAGACGCCGCCGCGCACCCGGCGACGCTCGACGCCCTGCGTCGATATGCGCACATCATGGTCGGCGGGCAGCGTTCGGCGCCCGGTCTGCTGCAGGCCGCCCGCGACGCCGGCATCGACGTGGTCACCACGTACGGCAGCTCCGAGACGGCCGGCGGCTGCGTCTACACGCTCGCCGATGGTTCGCAGCGGCGGGTGGGTGACACTACACTTGCAGTCAGAGACGGCAGCGTCTTCGTCTCGGGGTCTGTGCTTGCCAGCGGCTATATCGCCGACCCCGAGCGCACTGCACAGACCTTCGTCGAGCACGGCGGCAGCCGGTGGCTGGCCACCGGCGACCTCGGCGACCTGACTAAGGGAGTGTTGACCGTGACCGGACGCGACGATCAGACCATCATCACGGGTGGAGTCAAACTCGACCTCAACGAGGTGCACGACGTGCTGCACAGCCTGCCCGGCCTGGACGATGCCGTCGCGGTTCCCTTCGACGACGAGAAGTGGGGCACCCGCTTCGCCGTCTACGCCGACGGGCGCAACCGGGTCAAGCGCATGACGCGAGAAGAGCTGAACCTCGTGCTGCGCGAGCGTCTCGGGCGCCATGCCGGTGCCGCCGCAATCACATACTTCCCCTTCGGGCTGCCTCGGCTGTCGAGCGGCAAGGTCGATCTGCGCTCGCTGCACGAGACGGCCGAGGCGCTGGCGGGTTCGGCGCTCGCAGCTCAGCGCCCCTCTCCCAAAGACTCCATCTGACCGCAACGACCGGCCGCCTCATGACTGATCGATGACGAATTGACGAGAAAGACCCCCGCTGCATGAACTTTCAGGATCCCTCCGGTTCCCTGACCCGCCGAGCCACGTTCGGCGACTGGCTCGAAGGCGCGAGACTGCGCACGCTGCCCCTGGCGATCGCCCCGGTCGTGGCCGGGTCTGGCGTTGCCGGCCATTACGGCCGCTTCAACTTGCTCTTCGCGGTGCTCGCGCTCGCGGTGGCGCTGCTGCTGCAGATCGGGGTGAACTACGCCAACGACTACTCCGACGGCATTCGCGGCACCGATGAGCATCGAGTCGGTCCGGCCCGTCTGACCGGCGGCAAGCTGGCGAAGCCCCTGGTGGTCAAGGCGGCGGCCTTCGTCTGCTTCGGACTGGCTGCAGTGCTCGGCCTGTGGCTGTCGTTCGCCTCGGGGTTCTGGTGGTTTCCGATCATCGGGCTGGTGGCCATCGTCGCGGCCTGGTTCTATACCGGCGGCTCACACCCCTATGGCTACGCCGGTCTCGGCGAGGTCGCCGTCTTCGTCTTCTTCGGTCTGGTCGCCACGATGGGCACCGAGGTCGTGCAGACCGGCGCGCCCAGCTGGGTCGGCGTGTGGGCCGCCGTGGCCATGGGGCTGTTCTCGTGTGCGGTGCTGATGATCAACAACATCCGAGACATCGAGACCGACCGCGTGGCCGGCAAGCACACGCTCGCGGCCCGTCTCGGTCGTCGCAATGCGAACATCGCCTACCTGCTGATGTGCGGGCTGCCCTTCGTCATCGCAGCGGTCGCACTGCATCCGGATGCGTCACTCGGGTGGATCTCGCTGGCTGCGGTGGTGCCGGTCGCCTTCGCCGTGGTGCGTGGGCTGCACCCGCGTTCGCCGCGAGACCAGATCGCCTCGCTCAAATTCACCAGCCTCGGAGCGCTGGCCTTCGCGGTGCTGCTCGCCGTCGGCCTGCAGCTCTGAGCTCAGGCGCCGGGCTTCGCAGCGTCGTCAGGCTTCGCAGCGTCGTCGGGCTTCGCCGGCCGGTCTGCACGGCCATCGGCCTGCCGCTCGGCCTCGTCGAGTTCGGCGTCTTCGATGTCGTCGGCCACGCGACCGAGGCGACGCTTCGCCCGCACCTCTTCAGGGTGAGCCTTGCGCCGGGCGAGCTCGTCGCTGAACGCCTGACGCTGTTTGCCGAGCACGAGGTATGAGACCAAGAGGCCGACGACGACGGCGATCAGGGCGGCGACGAACGGGTTGAATCCCAGAAGCAGCAGAATGATGAGCGCGACCAGCACGATGCCGACGCGCAGCAGAGTGTAGACGAGCCAGGCGGGAAGCTTTTTCACGCCCTTGAGTCTAGAGGCTCCGCTCATGACGAGCCTGTGCGGGCACGTCGCGAGATTCGAGATCAGATACGTCACCCAGCTCGCTGACAGCGGTCTCGCGTACGATAGACGGCATGGTACGCATCGGAATCGTCGTCGCTCTCGTGGCTCTGGCCGCCATGGTGGTGGCGTTCATCGATGCCGCCCTGACGCCTCGCGGCACCACCGGCGTGATGCCGAAATGGGCGTGGATGATCGTGATCGTGCTGCTGCCGGTCATCGGGGCGGTGCTCTGGTGGTACGCGGGTCGTCCGCGCGCATCGGTGACCGCCGAGGGCTCATCGTCTGCACAGCAGGGTCGGCCCGGTGGTGCGGGCTCGTCGCACGACGATGCCGGCGGCGTGCGCCCGACAGTCGAGCTTCCCAGCGAGAGCGCGATGCACGGCATGACGGCAGACGAGCGCATCGCCTGGCTCGAGCAGCAGCTGTCCGACCTCGAAGAAGAGAACGATCGGCCGAACGGCGGAGACAAATCCTCGAAGGGCGATCAGTGACCGCCGCTGTGGCGGCATCCAGCGAATTCGCAACGGCCCTGCTGCTGGCGCTCGTCGAGCGCGGCGTCGAGCACGTCGTCGTGAGCCCGGGGTCGCGGTCTCAGGCGCTCGCACTCGCCGCGGCAGAGCTCGAGGCCGCTGGCCTGCTTCACCTGCACGTGCGCATCGACGAGCGAGATGCGGCGTTTCTGGCGCTCGGCATCGGCATGGCCACACGACGCCCGGCGGCCGTGATCACGACCTCGGGCAGCGCTGTCGGCAATCTGGTGCCTGCCGCGATGGAGGCCTCTCGCGCACAGGTGCCGATGCTGCTGCTCACCGCAGACCGGCCGGCCGAGCTGCGCGGCACCGGAGCCAACCAGACCACTCGACAGGCGAACATTCTCGGTGATCTGGCGACGCTCGACCACGACCTCGCTGAGGGAGACTACGCGCACGACCCAGTGGGTCTCGCGGTTCGACTCGCCTGCGAGGTGCTGCCGTTCGCCGAGCTCAACCGACCCGGCATCGATGACGAACACATCTCGCTGCGCGGGCCCATGCAGGTGAACGTGCAGTTCGTCGAGCCGCTGTCGGGGCGCCACACCGAGACGAGCGCGCTGCAGGCGCTGGTGCGCCGTCGTATCGACGACGAGCGGCCACAGCATCCGCTGCTGAACGCGACGCGCAAAGAGGCGGCCACCGTGCCGGCGCGCGGCACCGTGCTGGTCGCCGGGTTGGGCGCCGACGTCGATCTGGTGCGAGCGGCTCGTGACGCCGGCGTGCCGGTCATCGCCGAGATCACGTCGGGAGCGCGGCAGTGGCACACCGTCAAGGGCTACCGAGAGTGGCTCGATCACGGAGCCGACGGCGCGTGCAGGATGATCGTCACCGGCCTGCCGTCGCTCTCGCGGCAGGTGTGGCACTTCGCCGAACGCGCCGACGTGCAGGTGATCGCGGTGGCTCCGGCCGGGCGTGAGCACTTCTCTCCAGGGCATCGGGCGCGTCGCGTCGACCTGCTGCGGTTCGAAGCGAGCGCGCAGGGGGGTGACGCACACGGCGACGGCGCAGCGGATGCCCCCGGTGCGCCGGTCGTCGCCGATGCGTCGCTGACCGGTGAGGCCCTCACCCGCGAAGCGGTCATCGACGCGGTCTGGCGCCATAGCCGCATCGATGCCCCGAGCGCCGATGCGATCTATCTCGCCTCGTCGCACATGGTGCGCGTGGCGGACGAACGCGTGGGGGCGAGCGCCGTTCCCGTATTCGGGCATCGAGGTCTCGCCGGCATCGACGGCACGATCTCGGCCGCCTCGGGCGTCGCTGACGCACGGCGTGCAGCCGGTGTCGGCGCGCTCACGCGCCTGGTCATCGGCGATCTCGCCTTCGCGCACGATGTGGGCGGCCTGCTGCGCCCGGAGTGCGAGGCCGCACCGCCGCTGCAGATCATCGTCGTCAACGACCACGGTGGCAGCATCTTCGCCGGCCTCGAGGTCGCGACCGCAGACCCGGCGCTCTATGAGCGGGTCGTGCGCACGCCGCAGCCGCTGCGCGTGCGAGAGACCGCCGCGGCCTACGGATGGGCCTACCGTCAGGCGCGCGACGTCGCCGAGCTCGACGGTCTGGTGGCGGCCGGAGAGCCGGGCATCGTCGAGGTCGTGATCGACGCGTGACTGCGGCCGCCGAGCCCGATGTCGTGCGCGTCGGGGTGCTGCTCGCCGGGGGAGTGGGCGCTCGCGTGGGCGCCGGCCTACCGAAGCAGCTGGCCCAGGTCGCCGGGCGGCCGCTCATCGAGCACACCATCGCGACGTTCGAGCGCAGCGGCCTGTTCGACGAGCTGCTCGTCGTGATGCATCCCGACCATGTGGATGCGGTGCGCGCGCTGGTCGGCGACGACGGGTCGGGCGTTCGTCGGCATCCGCTGGTGCGCGCGGTGATTCCCGGCGGTGCCGAGCGCAGCGACTCGTCCCGTCTCGCCCTCGAGCATCTGGCCGGTCGGCTGCCTGACGACGCGCGCGTCTTTCTGCACGATGCCGCACGTCCGTTCGTGAGCGCCGAGGTACTCAGGCGAGTCGACGCCGGCCTCGAACGTGCAGACGCGGTGGTCACTGCGGTGCCCAGCGCCGACACCGTGATCGAAGTGCGCGACGAAGAGGTCGGCGGGTGCCGTTCAGAGGTGCTGGCGGTGACGCCGCCGCGGTCGCACATGAGACTGGTGCAGACCCCGCAGGCGTTTCGTCTCGGGGTGATCCTCGACGCGCATCGACGTGTGCGCAACGACCCGGAGTTCGCTCCCACCGACGACGGCTCAGTGGTGCGACATGCCCGACCCGACGTCGCTGTGCTGGTCGTCGCCGGCGACGCGGCGAACGGCAAAGTCACCACGGCGGCCGATCTGGCCGAGGCGCGTCGTCGTCTCGCCGATCCCGAGGGCTGAACCTGCTCAGCCGGCGAGAGCCTGCCGAATCGGCTGCAGCTTGGCGCTGGTCTCGGCGAACTCCTGCTCGGGCACAGACCCGGCCACGATGCCGCCGCCCGCCCATGCCGTGATCGTCGAGCCGATGCGCTGTGCCGAGCGCAGCCCGATGGCCCATTCGCCGTCGCCGCTCGCATCGATCCAGCCGACCGGGCCGGCATAGCGTCCCCGATTCACGCCTTCGATCTCGCTGATCGTCTGCAGCGAGGCCTCACGCGGAACGCCGGCGACCGCAGCCGTCGGGTGCACTGCGGCGACCAGGGTGAGCACGTCTGCGCCGTCGGCGAGCTCGGCGTCGACGTCGGTGGCCAGGTGCAGCACATTGGGCAGCTCGAGGACGAAGGGGCCGTCGGCCCCGAGATCGCCCACATGCGGGGCCAGCGTATCGAGCAGGCTCTGTGCGGCGAGCGCGTGCTCGTGCTGGTCCTTGGACGACGTCAGCAGGTCGCGGGCGAGGTCGTCGACGGCGGGGTTCGCGTCACGCGGTCGCGTGCCGGCGAGCACCCGCGCATGCACATGCCCGTGATGCGCTTCGACGAGCGTCTCGGGGCTGGCGCCGAAGAACCCGTCGACGCAGAAGTTCCAGCATGAGGGGTAGGCGGCCTCGAGCCGCTCCAGCACGGAGGGCAGATCGAAGGCCTCGGGCAGATTCGCGTGCTCCGACCGCGCGACGACCACTTTCTGCAGCGTGCCGTGTTCGATCAGGTCGAGTGCCCGGCGAACTGCGTGCGCGTGCCGTTCGGGCGCGTCGGCATCGGCGTGCAGCGTCGCGACCGAGTCGGCGGCGAGGGCGGCTGCTCGGTGTGCGCGGCGGTCGGCGGATGCGGCCAGCAGATGGTCGACCTCGGCTCTGATGCGATCGGGGTCGAGCCGGTCGTCGACGGAGGCTCCCGCACTCGAGTCGATCACCCGGGTGGCCCAGGTGCGCCCGCCGCGCTGTGTGATCAGCAGGCTCGGCACCACGAGCACGCTGGGCACGGCTGCGGCGTCGTCGAAGGCGAACGCTCCGAAGGCGGCCAGACCGGTTCCCGGCTCTGCTGCGGCACCCAGCTGGTGGGCCGAGTCGGCGACTGACTTCCAGACGCGACGGGCCTGATCGAAGCGCTCCGGGCCCGAGAACGTGAGGGTCAGCGCGCGGCCGATGCCCAGCATCCCCTCGCCGTCTCGCCACCAGAGCAGGGGGTCTGCGGCGTCGAGCAGAGGGAAGGGAGTGTCGAAGGCGTGCACCTGGACTGTGCGGGTGGTGAGTTGGAACACGTGCAAGATCCTAGCCCGGAGCCGTCCGCTGTCGGCGATATGACGAGACGCCGTCGTGCCCTGCTCGGGGAAAGTCAGTACACTGGGGCGTTGTGACGAGCGCAGATCTCAGCAAACGACCCGAAGAGGTCTCGGCGATGTTCGACCAGGTCGCGCCGGGATATGACCGCACCAACACGGTGATGACGTTCGGGCAGGTCGGGCAGTGGCGACAGGCCACGACGCGTGCCGTCGCCCCGAGGCCGGGAGAACGTGTTCTCGACCTCGCGGCAGGCACCGGCACGTCGAGCGTGCCCTTTCATCAGGCCGGCGCCGATGTGGTCTCGGCAGACTTCTCCGAAGGCATGCTCGCCGAGGGCCGCCGCCGCTACCCGTTCCTGACGTTCGAGTGGGCCGACGCCACGGCGCTGCCCTTCGACGATGACAGCTTCGACGCGGTGACCATCTCGTACGGGCTGCGCAACGTGGTCGACATGGACAAAGCGATGAGCGAGGCGCTGCGAGTGCTGAAGCCAGGCGGCCGATACGTCATCTGTGAGTTCTCGACGCCGACGTGGCGTCCGTTCGCCAAAGTCTACGACTGGTGGCTCGGCAACGTTCTGCCTCGTCTGGCACAGCTGGCCAGCACCAACGACGCTGCCTACCCGTATCTGAGCGAGTCGATCGAGGCCTGGCCCGATCAGCGCTCGCTCGCCCGGCATCTGCGCGCTGCCGGGTTCAAGCATGTGCAGTGGCGCAATCTCAGCGGCGGCATCGTGGCCCTGCATCGTGCATGGAAGCCGGCGGCGAAGGACGAAGACTGATGGCACGCGGCAACGACACCACCCGACTGGTCAGCGGACCCAAACGGTTCTTTCTGCGCTCCGAGGATCGCCAGCTGGTCGGCCGCATGGAGCAGGGGCTCGAAGACGTCGAGCGGCGTATCGTCAAGGAGTCGACCTCGGCCGACTCGGTGACCAATGCAGCCACCCGGTACCTGGTCGAGGCAGGCGGCAAACGCGTGCGGCCGCTGCTCGCGCTGCTCGCCTCGGAGCTCGGCGAGGGTGTGAACGACGGCGTGCTCGAAGCGGCCACCGGAGTCGAGCTGACCCACGTGGCGAGCCTGTACCACGATGACGTCATGGACGAGGCCGACACCCGCCGCTCGGTCACCAGCGCCCACCGCATTTGGGGCAACAACGCCGCCATTCTGGCCGGAGACATCCTGTTCGCACGCGCGTCGATGATCGTCAGCGAGCTGGGCCAGCAGGCGATCATGATCCAGGCGCACACCTTCGAGCGCCTGTGCCTCGGGCAGCTGCATGAGACGCTCGGCCCGGACGAGGGCGCTGACCCCATCGAGCACTATCTGCAGGTGCTCGCCGACAAGACCGGGTCGCTGATCGCCGCCGCCGGCGAGCTCGGCGTGCTGCTCGGCGGCGCCCCAGACGAGTACCGCGTCGCGGTGCGTCGTTTCGGCGAGTGCATCGGCGTGGCCTTCCAGCTCGTCGACGACGTGATCGATCTGCGCAGCACGAGCGACGAGCTCGGCAAGACGCCGGGAACCGATCTGCGCGAGGGCGTGCCGACGCTGCCGTGGCTGCTGCTGCAGCGACAGGCTGAGACCGACCCCGAGGCCGCGGCCGTGCGAGACGAGGTGAAGCGTCTGCTCGCCGACGACGACACGCTTGACCAGGCTCTCGCAACGCTCGCCTCGCATCCGGTCACCGATGAGGCGCTCACACAGGCGAAGGCCTGGGCGAAAGACGCGACCGACGCGCTCAAGGCGCTGCCCGCAGGCCATGTGCGCGACCTGTTCGTACGGCTGGCCGACTACATCGTCAGCAGAAGTCACTGAGATCCCAGATTCAGCAAGGAGCATCGCGCATGTCAGAGTCGTCAGCGAGACAGCCGGCGCGCATCCGGGTCGCCGTCATCGGCGCCGGGCCGGCCGGCATCTATGCATCCGACATCCTGCTGAAGGCCGAGCGCGACTTCGACGTGTCGATCGATCTGTTCGAGCGGCTGCCCGCCCCGTACGGGCTGGTGCGCTACGGCGTGGCCCCCGACCACCCGCGCATCAAAGGCATCATCAACGCGCTGCGTGAGACGCTCGACCGCGGCGACATCCGCATCTTCGACAATGTCGACTTCGGGCGCGACATCACGCTCGACGACCTGCGCTCGCATTACCACGCGGTGATCTTCGCGACCGGTGCGGTCGAGGATGCGCCCCTGCGCATTCCGGGCATCGACCTGCCCGGGTCGTATGGTGCTGCCCGTTTCGTCAACTGGTACGACGGGCACCCCGACTTTCCTCGGGAATGGTCGCTGGACGCGCCCCATGTCGGTGTGGTGGGCAACGGCAACGTCGCGCTCGATGTGGCGCGCATGCTCGCCAAGCACGCCGACGATCTGCTGCCCACCGAGATTCCGGCGAACGTCTATGCCGGGCTCAAGGCCTCGAAGATCACCGACGTGCACGTCTTCGGGCGACGCGGCCCCGCCGACGTGAAGTTCACGCCGCTTGAGCTGCGCGAACTGGGCGAGGTTCCCGACGTCGACATCGTGCTCGACCCGGCCGACTTCGTCTACACCGAGGCCGACGAGGCCGCGATCGCGAAGAACAACCAGAAGAAGGTCATCCGGCGCATCTTCGACAAGTGGCTGCAGCGTGAGCCGGGCACGGCATCGCGACGGCTGCACCTGCACTTCTGGCAGCGCCCGGTCGAGGTGCTCGGCGTCGAGCGCGTCGAGGGGCTGCGCCTCGAGCGCACGCAGGTCGACGCCGAGGGGTGTGTGGTCGGCACCGGTGAGACGCACGACGTCGAGCTCGGTCAGCTCTACCGTGCGGTCGGCTACTACTCGTCGCCGCTCGAGCAGGTGCCCTTCGACGAGGTGCACGGCGTGATTCCGAACGAGGGCGGTCGCGTCGTCGATGAGGGTCAGACCGTACTCGGCGAATACTCGACCGGCTGGATCAAACGCGGCCCGGTGGGGCTGATCGGCTCGACCAAGTCAGATGCGCTCGAGACGGTCACCAACCTGATCGAAGACGTGCATGCCGGTCGCATCTGGCAGCCGACCGTCGCTGCCGAAGAGACCATTCCGGAGCTGCTCGGTGAGCGTGGCGTCGACTTCACTACCCTGGAGGGCTGGCACAACCTCGATGCCGCTGAGCGTGCGCTGGGCGAGGCAGCAGACCGCGAACGTGTGAAGATCGTCTCGCGTCAGGGCATGCTCGATGCGAGCCGAACTGCGAAGAGCTCTGACTCGATCGAGTGACCGCAGGCCTCAGTAGCTGTATGAGGCAGTGCTCGCGACGATGATGAAGATGAACGCGAGCCAGAGCAGCGTCAGTCCGAGACTGGCGTAGCTCACGATCAGCCCGGCGAGGGCGAGACCTCTGCCGCCTTCGCCACGAGTCTTGATCTGGTTCAGCGCGATGTGCCCGAAGACGACGCCCAGCACGTTGAACACGAATGCGAAGATCAACGAGAGAATCGCCATCGTGTTGGTCGGCGGTGCCGGCGTGTAGCCGTACTGCCCCTGGCCCGCCGGTGCGGCAGGATACGCCGGTGAAGCAGGATACGCCGGTGCTGCGGGGTAGCCCGGAGCGGCAGGATAGGTCGGCGTGCCTGGGTACGTGGGAGCGCCGTTGGAGACCGGCGGCGCGTCGTATGCGGGAGGATTCTGCGGCGGCGTGCCGTAGGCCTCGGGGCCAGTCTGGTACCGGTGCTCATTCGGGTTCGGGGTGGACGGATCGGGCATGTCTGCTCCTCGTTCAAACGATCAGCTGGTTCTCTGACTGTAACGTGTGTGGCGGCCTGTGCCCGCATCAGGGGTGCCTGTCGTCAGTTGGCCGCCCCGGCTAGGCTTGAGCTGCACGCCCGAACACCTGAGGTCAGGAGAGAACGATGAACGCCCCCAGCCCGCAGGATCCCAATCCCGCTCAGCAGCCGCCTCTGCCACCTGTGGAACCGCGCTCTGCAGGCGCAGAGCCGCAGGCATCGGCGCCGCCTTCGGGCCCCTATCCGACGGCTGCCGGTTTCGGAGAGGCGCTGCGGCCGCGATCCAATCGCGTGGCTCAGAAGATCCCGACGAACCTCTGGATCGCCATCGGCGCGCTCATCGCCGTCACACTCTTCGTGATCGTGTCGCTGTTCTTCGGAGACGTTCCGGCCAAGGGCGGCAAGGTCACGGTCACGGTGATCTATTTCGCGGCGTTCATCGGCATCACGATCGGCGAACTGAGCATCGCCGACCGAGATCGCTTCTATCCCGTGCCGCTGGCGATCGTGAGCAGTGTCTACGTCGTGGCATTCGGCGTGATGCTCACCTGGATAGAGCCGGCGCGTCAGATCAGCGACGTCTACTCCTACCGAAGCAGCGTCTCGACCGCCGGGCAGAACGCTGCGCTGGCGCTCGGGCTGCTCATCCCCTTGATCATCGCGGCCAAGGCACCGGTCGCCGCGGCTCGGTTCACGTTCAAGCAGGCCGGTGAGAACGCTGTGCTGAAGTTTCTCGCCGTCGCCTCGGCGGGGCTGTTCTCGCTGCTGGCCGTGATCCTGTTTCTGCCGACGCTGCTGCAGCGTTCGTTCCGTGTCGACGCAGGCGAATGGTTCGGGCGTCTCATCGTGATCGTCCTGATGCTCGCGTTCCTGGCGATCAGCGTGTTCATTCTGCTGTCTTGGACGTTCAACGCAGACGAACGGCGTGCCCGCCGCCTGGAACGTCAGCAGCGTCTGGCTCAGTCCCGGCAGCGGCCATACGGCTCAGAGACGGCTCAGTGGGCCGCTGAGAGCGCTCCCATCGCGCCGGTCGCCATGCCTGCAGCCGCACCAGAGGCGCCTGCGTACCCAGCGGCTTCTGTGTACCCAGCGGCTTCTGTCCACCCCGAGCCCGTCGTCTCACCGGCCGCTACCGAGGAGCCCACGCCGCATCTGCCGTGGCCCGTCTTCGAAGACGGCATCACTCCGCTGCCGGTGGGAGCCGATGGCCGGCCGGCGTTCAGTGTGCTGCAGCCCTTTCCCGGGCGCACCGAGCCGGTGGTCGAGGGGTCGCCTGAGGCTGATGCGGCGATCGAACGCGCACGGCAGACGCATCCCGGGTACTGAGGCGGCAGGGGCCGCGTCGGTGCGCTGATCAGCGCCGGCGCTGGGCCCCTTTGCCGTTCTTGCCGTCTTGATCGTCTTTGACCTTCGACGGCTGAATGACGAGTCCGCTGATCAGGCCGATGCCCACGCCGACCAGTGAGTAGAGCCATTCGCCGGTGATCGCGAACATGATCAGCCCGACGATCGCGCCGATGATCAGCCCGCGGATGATCTGCCGCTTGCCGAGCGCGCGCTCTTTTTCGGTGGGCTTCGCCGCCGGCTGTCTGTTCTTGCCCTGGCTCATTTCGCTCCTCGGTTCTTCGAACCGTCGTCGGCATCCGCGTCGGGTTTCGAGTGCTTCGGCGTCGCGGTCGACGCGTGGTCGTCTCGCAGATCACGGCGGCGCACCGGTGCAGACGCCCGGCGGCCGGTTCGGCGAGCGGCCCGCTGAGGGTCGGCGTGACTGGCGGATGCCGTGGCCGACGGGTCTTGGTCACAGGCGGGCCCGCCCGGTGCAGACCGACGAGAGGTGACATCCATCGACTGCAGGCGCAGGTCGCGACGACGCAGGGTCGCGCGCACCCGGTCGGTCGGATCGGTCTGGGGCGGCACCGAGTCTGACGGCTTGGGCGGCTGACGCAGCTCAGCGGGCATTCCGAGGAGGCCCAAGGCCATGTCGACGACTTCGTCGTGCCGCCCGAGGTCGGCGAGCGTACGCACCTTGAGAGCGGCGAACCAGCGGCCGGGCTCTTCGCCGGGATACTCGGCGAGACCGAAGTCGAGCCAGCGCAGAGCGTCCTCTCCGCGGCCGAGCGAGCGCAGCGAATCGGCCATCTGCAGGATGGCCAGCGGGCGGTTCTCTTCGCTGAGACCGCGCTTGATCACGAACTCGAGAAAGAGCTGCGCCTTGAAATGGTTGTTGGCGTAGTAGTACGCGCTGGCGAGCTGGAAGACATCGTCAGGATCCTGGGCGTCCATGAAGGGCACGAGCTCTTCGAACAGGCGCACGGTCGACTCGGGGTCTGAGTCTTTCGCGACGTTCCACGCCTGTTCGGCGATGCGCCTCCACAGATGCTCCGTCGGCTCACTATGCATATACAGGAACCCCTAGCGGTAGTTCGTGAACTGCAGGGCGACGTCGAGATCGGCACCCTTCAGCAACGCGATGACCTCTTGCAGGTTGTCGCGACTCTTCGACGACACTCTCAGCTCATCGCCTTGGATCTGCGCTTTCACGCCTTTGGGGCCGTCATCGCGAATGAGCTTCGCAATCTTCTTCGCCTGGTCTTGGGCGATGCCTTCGACGAACGAGCCCTGGATGCGGTATTCCTTGCCGCTCGCAGCAGGCTCGCCAGCGGTAAAGGCTTTGAGCGAGATGCCGCGTTTGATCAGCTTCGTCTGAAAGACGTCGAGCACCGCGCTGGCGCGCTCTTCGCTGTTGGCGATGATGAGCACGTCTTCGCCGCTCCAGGCGATGGATGCTCCGGTGCCGCGAAAGTCATAGCGCTGCGAAATCTCTTTTGCCGCCTGATTCAGGGCGTTGTCGGCCTCTTGACGGTCGATGGAACTGACGATGTCGAAAGAGGAGTCTGCCATGTGACCGATCATACAGAGAAGAACTGTGGATTTGTTTTGCGAGCGGTCGATACTGCTAGTATCCTTATCTGGTTGCGGTCTTCTTGAAACACTGCAGCACGGCGGGTTACCCGAGCGGCCAAAGGGAGCTGACTGTAAATCAGCCGGCACAGCCTTCGCAGGTTCGAATCCTGCACCCGCCACGCCGAGCAGCGAATTCGGCATGCACGACGCAGTCGCGCAGTCGATTCGCCGCTCGCACTCCGGTTTGTCGACCGGGGCCCTGAAGATGTTATTGTCTTATGGTGCCTCGGCCGGTCGGTCAGAGTGCATGCCTCGATAGCTCAGTGGTAGAGCACTTCCATGGTAAGGAAGGGGTCGCGAGTTCAATCCTCGCTCGAGGCTCTCCGGTTCTTCCTCTCTTCATTTCTCCTCCGTCTGCTGCGGCCACCTCATGCACTGAGGGCGGCCATGACTAGAGCATCCTTCCCTCTTCTCACGGCCAGGAATCCGCACGATTCTCGCGTTCTTTCGTCTTCAGGGTGACTCGGCGAGGTGAAAGAGGTCTCACAGCCCCAGAACATGTCTCTGACAGATGATCGTGCCTCTTTCGGTGCATAGGCTGTTGTAGCCGGTGTGCTGTCTGCGCCCCGGGTTCGCACATACATAAGAGATATGAGGATGGTTATGCAGAATCCATCGTTGTTCTCTGGGGGGATCGTCACCGAGCCGTCCCAGAGCAAGACGCGGTTCCGCTGGAGGAGTTCGCTCGCCGTACTGGTCAGCGGCGCTCTGGCGCTGGGAGGTCTTCCTGCCGCAGCCACTGCTGCCAGTGCCGACAGCACGGCCAAGATGACGTATACGACGACATCGACCAGCAAAGACGACGCAGTCAGCACCGGCGGGCGGCTCAGCTACGAGCTTCGGGTCGAATGCTCGAACATGATTCCCGGTGACTGCGCGCAGCCGGTCATCTCGTTCCCCGCGCCCAAGAACGACGACGGCTCGGTCGTGGCGCACACTCCGGTCGTGAGCTCGCCGGCGGTCAAGTCGCAGAACTACGACGAGAAGACCGGTCTGCTCACGGTCGCCCTCAACGACATGAAACCGGGTGAGTCGCAGCAGCTCAGCATCAGCTGGGCCGTCGACAACTTCACGGTCAAGCCCGGCGAAGAGCTTAAGACCGATCCCACCGTGGTGTTCAAGGCCGACGGCACCGACACGCAGGCTGCCAAGGTCGGTGACGATCCCGCACCGATCGTGACCAAGACCTCTCCGCAGATCTCGGTCACCAAGACGCTCGTCTCGCCGAAGGTCGTCAGCGGAACCGGTTTCGACGACCAGGGCAACCTGCCCGCCGTCTACGATCTCTCCGTCTGCGTGCCCGGCAACACCGAGGGCATGGAGAACCTCTCACATGTGACGATCACCGATACCGTGACCGACTCGAAGAAGCGCATCACGGCTGACACGATCAAGGTCGAAGACCTCTCGAAGCAGGCCGGTGACACGGTCACACAGCCGTCCGTCATCCAGCTCGACGGGCAGAATGCCGTACAGATGAAGTACGACATCGATCTTGACGGCCAGACCCTCACTCGCTGCGGGCAGTCGTCTGAGCCGGTGACGCGGCGTGTGCAGGTCACCTACTCGAACGATATTCTGGCGCCGGCGAGCCAGGATGACCCCAACCCAACCAATGACGTCACCAACACCCTGGATGCGACTGCGCAGACGATCAGCGGCACGATGATCAGCGGCCAGTCGGCTTTGAAGCACGCCTTCGCTCGGCCCGGCGGTGGCTCATATGGTCAGCTGATCGCTGTCACGTGGAAGCGCACGAACGACGAAGCAGGGGCCGGTACCGACTCGAACAACACGACCGTCGGCAAGGTCCCCACGACGAGTACCACCAAAGAGTGGGGCTGGACGATGGCCGGCTCATGGCAGGGCGACTCCAAGGTCTACCCTGACTACGATAAGGAGCTTCGGTGGGTAAGCGATATGGATCGCCTTCCCTGCCTGGCCCCCGACCAGAACGGCAACACCGAGGCGAAGTCACCTCTCGGCAAAAAGGGCAACGAGTCGCTCGCCTACGCCTGGGGCGGTGACACCTACCAGAGCCCCTATAACTTCGGCGCCGACG
Source organism: Pseudoclavibacter sp. CFCC 14310 (assembly GCF_008831165.1). Lineage (NCBI taxonomy): Bacteria > Bacillati > Actinomycetota > Actinomycetes > Micrococcales > Microbacteriaceae > Pseudoclavibacter > Pseudoclavibacter sp. CFCC 14310. Next base: position 241,474 of record NZ_WBKC01000001.1, read on the forward strand.
GCAGACTGACGCCGTGGGGCATGCCAGACAAAGATGCCGACGCCCCGTTGTGCAACAACCCCTCGTACAGACTCGACCGCATCTTCTTCCGTAACAGCACGTTGCAGCCCGAGTCGATCTCGAACGTCGCAGCGGTCGAGATCACCTATCTCGAGAACGGCCAGCACAAGTCGAAGATCGAGTACTTCGATCAGGGGCTGTCGCAGCAGGGCACAGTCAACGTCGGAGACAGCGGCAGCAAAGGCTACGCATATCTCTACATGTACGGCAGCACGGCTGCGCAGGGTGCGCCCTCCTTCGGACTCGCCGATGACGCAATCGTGACCGACTTCGTGGTGCACTACCGCAATCAGCCGAACAACATGGGTGGTAATAACTACTCGCTGTGGGGCACCAGCACGTCTGCGTTCGCGCAGTCCGGGCTCAAGGCGCAGACGAACACCGAATCGGTGATTGCGTCGAACGATCCGCAGAAGATGACTGACGCATCTGACCCAGCTTCGGCCAAGGGGCAGAACCCCGTCGGCAACGGCAAGACTTCGGCCGGCTCCGAGCCTCGAGTGCAGCAGTTCGACGATGCCACTGTCGACATGCAGATCAGCAAGTCAGCTCAGGGCGACGTCTCGAAGCTCGCGATCGGCGACACCGTGACCTGGAAGATCGATGCCAGCGTCAATGCGACCATTCCCGAAGACCGCAAGATCAAGCCCGGCATCACCGATGTGCTGCCAGTAGGGCTCGACTACGTTCCCGGCAGCACAAAGTGGGCATCAGTGCCCGCGGGGGTGACCGCGCCCGGCGAGCCAGAGATCGGTCAGAAGACGGTCAACGGCCAGCAGCGCACCACGCTTTCATGGAAGTTCGACAGCGATTTCCCGACTCAAGAGACGGCATCGCTGACGTTTGACACCAAGGTGAGCGTGGCGGCTTCGGCCGGTGCCCACTCTGCCGAAGACGCGCAGTATGTCGCGCTCTACGACCAGAATGCGTCCATCTCAAACGGCGGCAACGACAACGACAAGTACGACGTGAACGGCGACGGTCAGACGTCCGACAGAGTGGCTGCCTCGACGACCACCTGGACGGTTCAGGCGACCAGCGGAGCCACGATTCAGAAGCAGGTCAAGGGCACCGTCGGCGAGGACCACGGCATCGACAACCAGCCTTCGGGCCAGGACTGGTCGAGCGCAGCGGTCTCAGCCGCCAGCACTGACAACTCGGGCACCGCGGTCGACTATCGCCTCAAGGTGAACAATGGCGGAACCACTCCTCTGCAGAACACGGTCGTCTACGACGTGCTTCCGTATGCAGGTGACAAGGCCATCGGCAGCACCCTGGCAGGTCAGGATCGCGGCTCGCAGTTCGACGTGAAGTTCCGCGAGCTCACCGGTCAGCTTCCGGCTGGTGTGAAAGTGCAGTACTCCACGTCGAACAACCCGACTCGTCCAGAGCTCGGGGTCTCAGGCGGCGATGACAACTGGAGCGACCAGCTGCCCGCCAACCCTGCTGACGTTCGTGCTCTGAAGTACACGATCGATGAGCTGACGCCGGGTCAGGAGCTCAATCTCGACTACCGGGCTGACATTCCTCAGTTCCAGTTCGGGGTTCCGCATCCTGCGCAGCAGACGGGCAGCGACACCGAGTACGCATGGAACAACCTCGCCTTCCGCACCAGCACGAGCGAACGTGATCTGCTGCCTGCAGAGGCACCCAAGGTCTCCATTCGCTCTGTGCTCGGCGAGATCGGTGACTACGCCTGGTACGACGCGAACCGCGACGGCATCCAGGATGCCGGCGAGAAGCCGGTCGAGGGTGTGAAGTTCCAGCTGCTCGACGGCAACGGCAACGAGGTGAAAGACGTCGACGGCAACCCCGTCACGGCCACGACCGACTCGAACGGTCTGTACAAGTTCGAGGTTCCGGTCGGCGACTGGAAGGTGAAGGTTGTCGAAGGTCCTGAGGGCTACGTCACGACCAAGGCTGACCAGGGCGGTGACAACGAGAAAGACTCAGATGTTCCCGGCTTGAACGTGCCGTCTGAGACGGTCAAGATCACGACCGACCACCTCGTCGATCACAGCCTTGACGCTGGATTCGTCAAGCCGGCTGTCTCAGTGGGTGACTACGTCTGGTTCGACCAGAACGGCGATGGCATCCAGAACGACGGCGAGAAGGGGATCCCCGGAGTCAAGCTGACCATCACCGACCAAGACGGCAACGCCGTCAAGGACGTGAACGGCAAGGATGTCTCCGAGGTCACGACTGATGCCAACGGCGCCTACGACTTCAGTCTGCTGCCGGTCCTGACCGACGGCAAGAAGTACCAGGTGCACGTCGACAATGCGCAGGACGCATTGAAGGCCTACCAGCCGACGAAGAAGGCAGTCGGAGACGACCGCGCCAAGGATTCGTCCACGGCACAGGCGACCACAGGCGAAGACGGCCAGCCCGCACTCGACCAGAACGAGCAGCGTGACTCGTCGCTCGACTTCGGGTTCGTCGGCAGCGTCAGCGTCGGTGACTATGTCTGGCAGGATGACAACCGCGACGGTCTGCAGACCGAGGGTGAGCCGGGCATTCCCGGCGTGCTCATCGAGCTGTTCGTCGAGGGGCCTGACGGCACGCTGATTCCGGCCACGTACCCTGACGGAACCCCGGTCGCTGCGCAGCGCACAGACGACAAGGGTGCCTACCTCTTCCCGAACCTGCCGAGCCTGCCGTCACCGGCTGGCAAGTACGTCACGAAGATCAAGTCCGACGACGAGCAGACGAAGTCCGTCCTCGACAAGTACCTTCCCACCAAACCAGGTGCGGGGTCAGACCGCGAGAAAGACTCATCGACGGGCCAGGCCTCTTCGATCAAGGATCTCTCGACGCCGGGCGCCGAAGATCGCAGCCTTGACTTCGGCTTCATGCCCAAGGTCAAGATCGGTGACTACGTCTGGTTCGACGCCGACAAGAACGGCAAGCAGGACGATGGCGAGAAGGGCATTCCGAACGTCACCCTGACGTTGGTCGGCCCTGACGGCAAGCAGGTGACTGACGTCAACGGCAACCCGGTCGGTCCGGTCAAGACGAATGACGACGGGTACTACGAATTCGCGAATCTTCCGACGCTCGCTCCAGGCCAGCACTACACTGTGGTGCTCGACAAGGACGGACAGCCAGAGACGCTGGGCAAGTACTCACCGACGCAGCCCAACGCTGCTGGCACTGATCGCGCTGACGACTCCTCGACAGGGTCTGCTTCTTCAGAGGGGCTGAACGCCCCCGGCGACGAAGACCTCACACTCGACTTCGGTTTCGTCCCGACGACGCCGACCGTCGAGATCAAGAAGTACGACGTCAACGGTAACGACGCAGACACAGCCCAAGACGCTGCTGCTCTGCCGAGCGGAGACACCGACCTGCGCTTCACCATCACCAACACCGGTGACGAAGAGCTGGTCAACCTGAAGATCTCTGACGCCATCACCCAGGGAGATGCGACCGTGACCGACTTGGTCTGCACCTTCCCCGATGGCACACAGGGAACCTCATGGGCCGGGCCGCTGAAGGTCGGCGAGAAGTTCGACTGCACGGCAAAGCTCTCGGGAGTCAAATCGGGTGACGATCACGCAGACGCGGCGACCGTCGTGGGCGACGGCCGTTGGTCGGGCGTGCCCGTGACCGATGTGAACGAGTACCACGCTCGCACGCCGAAGCCGAGCATCGATCTTGAGAAGACCGATACCGACGGCAACGACGCAGACACCGAGTCTGACAAGGTGATCGTGAACGCAGACACGCGCGACCTGAAGTTCACGGTGACGAACAACGGCGACGAGGGCCTGAAAGATGTGAAGCTCTCTGACTCGGTCATCAAGGGCGGCGCGAAGGTTCAGAACATCGTCTGCACCTTCCCCGACGGCAGCACTGGCACCTCGTGGGCCGGCGTCTTCGAGGTTCGTGCATCGTTCGAGTGCCGTGGTCAGATCACCGGTCTTGTCGCCGGCGACCTGCACGCTGACAGCGCTACCGTGACGGGAGTCGGCGTGATCACCGGTCAGACGGTGACTGACGAGGATCCCTTCTATGCCGAGCGTCAGCAGTCAGGGCTCGCACGTACGGGTCTTGACGGCATCGGCGGCATCGCTGGCATGATCCTGCTGCTGCTGGGCGGCGGAGTCGTGGCGTTGGCACGGCGCAATCGCAGCAAGTCGGCCAACTGAGCAGTATCCAGCAGGTGAGTCTGTGAGCTGATCGCAGACAGCGTGGGGCCGGTTCCGTCGAGGAACCGGCCCCACATCTGTGATGTGCCTGCGGCATCGAGCTTTCTGAGTGTGGGTCAGGGCTCTGCGGCGACAGAGTTCGCTGCTCGCCAAGGGGCCGAGACTTGCCTGCACTGAAAGCCGAATGCTAGAGTACTTTGGTTGCGATCAGGCGTGTCATCGTGCCGCTGAGATCACCGTATCCATGGCTGGGTAGCTCAGATGGTAAGAGCGCACGACTCATAATCGTGAGGTCGAGGGTTCGATCCCCTCCCCAGCTACAGCACATGCAAGGCCCTGCACCCCGCAGAATCACTGGGGAGCAGGGCCTTCGTCATTCCCATCAGATTCGCCCGTGACAACGCTGCGGCAACATCTGCCGAAGACGCAGACGGCGCTCACACCCGATGTCCGCTGACACGAGCGAAGCCCTCGCGGGCCAGGCCCATCACGATCATCGCGGCGATCGGCGGCAGCCAGAGCAGCGGTGACAGCGGCGCGGTGCCGAAGAAGGCGCCGACGAACGGTACGTAGACGATCACGAGCATCACGGCGATCGCGAGCAGGCATGACAGCCAGAACCATCGGTTGGTCAGCTGGTGTCGGCTGAAGATGCCGTGCACGCTGCGACGATGCATGATGTTGACCAGCTGCGTGAGCAGAATCGTGGCGTAGGTCACCGTTGTGGCCGCAGCGATCTGCGTCGCGCTGCCCTCGCCGAGTCCGAGGCCCTGCAGCGGGTAGGCGACCAGATAGGCGAGCGCGGCGAGCACGCCCATGACCGTGCCGCTGAACACGACATCGGTGATCGAGTGCCCCTGCAGAATGCGGGCCTTCGGGTCGCGCGGCGGCCGGCGCATGTTCTCGCCCTCGGCGCGGTCGGAGCCGAGCGCCGAGATCGGGATGATCTCGCCGAGCACGTCGACTGCCAGGATCTGCAGCACGTTGATCGCGAGCGGCATGCCCAGCAGCGTCGTCAGCGCCAGGCTGATCATGTTGACCACGAACTCGCCCACGTTCGAGGTGAGGCAGCTGAGCACGCCGCGAGAGATGTTCGTGTAGATCGTGCGTCCCTGCCCGATGGCGTGCACGAGGGTGGCGAAGCTGTCGTCGAGCAGCACGACCTCGGCCGCCTGCTTGGCCACGTCGGTGCCGGTGCGTCCCATGGCCACCCCGATGTTGGCGCTGCGCAGTGCGGGCGCGTCGTTGATGCCGTCGCCGGTCACCGCGACCACGTGTCCGCTGTCGCGCACCAGGTTCACGATGCGCATCTTGTCTTCGGGAGCCACCCGGCTGAAGACCACGCCTCCGCCCAGTGCGTGCCGCAGCACCTCGGCGTCGGGCATGGCGTGCAGCTGGTCTCCGGTCACCACGGCGAGGTGGCCGGTCTGGTCGGCGAGTCCGGCCATCTTGGCGATCGCGCCGGCAGTGAGCGCCGAGTCGCCGGTCACGATGCTCACATTGATGCCGGCGGCTCGTGTCTCGGCCATCGCGTCGGGCACCTCGTCGCGCAGCGGGTCTCGCATGCTCACGAACCCGAGCAGCAGCAGGTCGTGCTCGATGTCGTCGATGCCGAGCGTCGAGAACGTCGAGTCGGCTGAGTCGGCCGGGTCGGCGGATGCCGCTGCGACGAGCGAGGTCACGTCGCGCACGGCGAAGGCCAGGTTGCGCAGCGCCTGCCCGGCGGCCTGACGCTGAGCGTCGAGAAAACGACGCCGATCGTCGTCGGTGAGCGGGCGCACGGTGTCGCCGTCGAGCACCCGCGTGCACACATCGAGCAGCGACTCCGGCGCGCCCTTGACGTAGGCGATGTGGCGGGTCGGGCTCGCCCCGACCACGCGACGCACCGAGGTCATCCGTTTGCGTTCAGAGTCGAAGGGCAGCTCGTGCTCTTCGACGCGGTCGTGCTGCAGCTGGTCGAGGTCGACACCGGCCTTGACGGCGAAGGGCAGCAGCGCGCCCTCGGTGGGGTCGCCGAGCACGTGCCAGTCGGGATGCTCGTCATCGGGCGGCAGCAGGCGAGCGTTGCTGGCCAGCACGCCGGTCTCGGCGAACGTGCGCTGCCAATGCGTCGGGGTGAGACGGGCGCCGTGCGCGTCGTGGACCTCGCCGGTGGGCGCGTAGCCGCTGCCGGTGACCGTGAACGGCGCGAAGCCGATCTCGGCGCTGACCACGGTCATCTCGTTGCGGGTCAGCGTCCCGGTCTTGTCCGTGCAGATGACGTGCGTCGCGCCCAGCGTCTCGACCGCGCTGAGCTTCTTGACCAGCGCACGGCGACGCGCGAGCACCTCTGAGGCCTGCGCAAGGGCTGTGTTCACCTCGGCGGGCAGACCCTGTGGCACGAGCGCACAGGCGAGCCCCACGGCGAACAGCAGCGCCTCGCGAAAGGGCATCTGTGCGATCACGGCGAAGACCAGCAGCACGGCTGCGAGTACGGCGACCGTGATTCCGATCACGCGTGCGATCGTCGACATCTCACGCTGCAGCGGGCTGGGGGTCGTCGGAGCCTGATCGCTCAGCTGGGCGATGCGCCCGAGCTCGGTGCGCATGCCGGTGGCGGTCACGACGCCGAACACCTCGCCGGTGCCGATGTCGGTGCCCGTGAAGAGCAGGTTGCGCCGGTCGGCCAGCGGCACCGGATACTCCAGTGTGGCGACGGTCTTGCGTGTGGGATTGCTCTCGCCGGTCAGTGCGAACTCGTTGGCGCTGACCGCCTGCGCCTCGATCACCCGCATGTCTGCGGGTACGGAGTCGCCCTCGGCCAGATGTACGACGTCGCCGGGCACCAGCGTGGCCGTGTCGACCTCGGTGATGCGCCCGTCGCGCAGCACGTCGGCCGTGGGCGTCACCAGTGCTTCGAGCGCCTGCATGGTGCGTTCGGCGCGAGCCTCTTGGGCGAACCCGATCGTGGTGTTGATGAGCACCAGCACCACCAGCACGGCGGCGGTCGACCAGTCGCCCAGGTAGCTCACGACGACGGCGCATGCGAGCAGCAGCAGCACGAGCCAGTCGCGAAACTGGGCGAGATAGCGCATGACCGGGCTGACGCGACCAACCTGAGCGATGCGGTTGGGGCCGTTCTCGGCCAGCCGGCCGGATGCCTCGGTCGAACTGAGCCCGGAACGCGACGTGTCGAGCGTCTGCAGCGCCGCGTCGGCAGAGATCGTGGAGAAATCGGTGGGTGCGGCGGTCATCGTGCCGACCGTTGGGGAATCGTTGTTGCCCATCGAACAGAACCTCTTTCCCAAGTGTCCTCTTCTCATGCTAGTGAGCCGAATGACGTATTCTGCAACGATGGTCAGTACACAGACGGCGCATCCCCCGTCGCGTCGATCGATACGCGGCACCTGGCGTCGGGAGCCGAGCACCCACGTGCGCACCGGAACGACGGCGCCGCCGACCGTACCCGGCTCGTTCACGATTCTCGCTGAGACCGAGGTGGCGCACTCTCCCCAGGAATGGGCCCCGCACTCCCACCCCCACCACGAGCTGGTCTGGAGTCACGGCGGCACGGTGACGGCACGTGTCGGCGACGCCATGTTCACGGTGTCGGAGGGCTGCGGGTTGTGGATTCCGGCCGGTATGGTGCACGCCGGGCGGCTGACCGCCGAGGTGGAGTTTCACGATGCCTTCTTCGCCGCAGGGCGCACCCCCGTGGCGTTCGCAGAGCCGACGGTGATCGAGATGAGCCCGCTGCTGCACGCCCTGCTGTCACACCTGGTGAGTCCCGGTCTGACCGAGGCGGCGCGGGCCCGGGCAGAGGCAGTGGTGTTCGACGTGCTGCGACCGGCGAGTCGACAGCTCACCCTGCGCCTGCCGGCCGACGAGAGGATCGCCCCAGTCGCCGAGGTGCTGCTGCACGACCCCGCCGACGGGCGCTCGCTCGGGGAATGGGCGCTCGCACTGAACATGAGCGTGCGCACGCTCTCGCGCGCCTTTCGCGCCTCGACCGGGCTGTCGTTCGGCCAGTGGCGGCAGTCGCTGCGCATCCATCATGCGCTCGCGCTGCTCGACGAGGGGCACGACGTGCAGCGGGTGTCGGCCCGACTCGGGTATGCGCAGCCGAGCACCTTCATCGCGACGTTCCGTCGTCTGATGGGGGTGACGCCGGGCGTCTACGTGGCCGAAAAGCCGTACTCGCTGTCGTGAAGTCCTGATTGCGGCCAGCTCTTCGCCGTCTCTATTCTTTTGTGCGTGCAGGCAACCCTTACCTCCCTCAGATGCAACCACGTTGCGGCTGTGATCTGCGGATGAGGCCAGCGAGGAGCCTGCAGGGCGATCGACTCGTGCTGCAGTACGGCCGTTCGGTCGCGGTGCACGGCGTCTCGGTGCGGCTGCGGCCGGGCCGGGTCACCGCGTTCGTCGGCCCGAACGGCAGCGGCAAGTCGACGCTGCTGCGCTCGCTGGCCCGGCTGCACGACGTCGCAGAGGGGCAGGTGCTGCTCGGTGACGAGGATGCGCCGGGCACCCCCGTCTCGCTGCTCACCCGTCGCGACTTCGCCCGTGAGGTGACGCTCTTCGCGCAGACCCATGCCGCCCCGGAAGGGCTCAGCGTCGCCGAGATCGTGGCTTTGGGCAGGCACCCGTACCGCCGCCGACTCGGTGGACTGAGCGATGACGACCGGCGGGCGATCGACCATGCCATGCAGGTGACCGGGCTGCAGGGCAAGGCGGGTCGCGCCGCTGCAGAGCTCTCGGGCGGCGAGATGCAGCGTGTCTGGCTGGCCGCGTGTCTGGCGCAGAGCACCGGTGTGGTGCTGCTCGACGAACCCACCAACCACCTCGACCTGCGCTATCAGGTCGAGACGCTCGATCTGATGCGTGAGCTCGCCGAAGCGCATGACGTGGCCGTCGGCGTCGTGCTGCACGACCTTGAGCAGGCGGCGAGCGTGGCCGACGAGCTGCTGCTGCTCGACCACGGGCGGGTGCATGCCGAAGGCGAGCCCGACGAGGTGCTCACCGCCGAGCACATCCAGGCGGTCTACGGCATCCCCGTCGACGTCGGCGTCGACCCGGGCAGCGGTGCGCTGCACATCGATCCGGTCTCCAGACGCCGTCGGCGTCGTGCCTCCATCCCCCGAGAAGAAACCCGAAAGGATCACGAATGATCTCCGCCCCCAGAATCGCCGCTGCGGCGGCAGCGCTGATCGCGGTGTCGCTCACCGCGGCCGGCTGCGGCACCACGACGGTCGATCAGAGCGACGCAGCCGCGTCGCCGGCCTCGCAGAGCTGCGCCGACGACACGACCACGACATCCACCGGCCCCGTCGATCTGACCGACGGCGTCGGCCGTCAGGTGCACCTCGACAAGCCCGCCGAACGCGTCGCCGTGCTCGAATGGCAGCAGACCGAAGACCTGCTGAGTCTGTGCGCCTCGCCCGTCGCGGTCTCAGACCCGGACGGTTACAAGACCTACGTGAGCGCCGAGAAGCTGCCCGACCAGGTGACCGACATCGGCGAGCGAGGTGAGCCCGACCTCGACGCGCTCTACGGGGCGAACCCCGATCTGATCGTGATCGAGGCGTTCAGCGCCGACGACGAGCTGATCGGCAAGCTCGAGCAGCGCGGTGTGCCCGTGCTCGCGACACTGGGCGCCGACGCGGCAGACCCGATCGGCAACATGAAGAAGGTGTTCTCGCAGATCGGCGAGGCCACCGGGCGCACGGAGCGCGCCGACCAGGTGATCAAGGAGTTCGACGACCACCTCGCTGCGGCGAAAGACAAAGTGGCCGACGTCGATCTGCCCACCAAGAGCTTCCTCTTCTTCGACGGCTGGATCGAGGGCGGCAACGTCGCGATCCGCCCCTACGGCAAGGGCGCGCTCTTCACCGCACTCGGCCAGCAGCTGGGCCTCGAGCCTGCCTGGACCGACGAGATCAACGCGGCCTACGGCAGCGGCGGCGTCGACCCGGCCTACGGCCTGGCCCAGACCGACATCGAAGGCCTCACCGCCGTGGGCGACGCGAACCTGTTCTACTCCAGTGACGACACGCCTGACAGCTATGTGACCGAGCTCGAGAAGAGCCCCATCTGGTCGTCGCTGCCCGCCGTGCAGCAGCACCGTTCGCATGCCTTCCCCTCGGGCGTCTGGGGCGCCGGAGGGCCGCGCTCGAACGAGCAGGCGATCGACGCCTTCGTCGACGCGATCACCCAGGGGTGACCGAGCCGCGTCAGCACACGACGACCCCGTCCGGCATCGCCGGCGGGGTCGTCGTGCTGGGCGGGCTCGCCGTCGCGGTCATGGCGGTCGGCGTCTGGCACCTGACCCAGGGCACCTCGGGTGTCGGCGCCTGGGAACTGCTGCGGGCGCTCGCCGGGTCTGGCGAGACGGTCGGCGGGGTGCCGCTCGTCGACGTGCTCACCGGGTCACGCCTGCCCCGACTCTTCGCCGGCATCGCGGTGGGCTTCGCGCTCGGCGTCGCCGGCGCGCTGCTGCAGTCGATCACCCGCAACGCGCTCGCCTCGCCTGACACCCTTGCGGTGACCGCAGGCTCGTACTTCGCGCTCGCCGTCGTCGCCGCATTCGGCATCGCCGTGCCGCTGTGGGCCTCGGGGCTGGTCGCATTCACCGGCGGGCTGCTGGCTGCGGCAGTCGTGCTCGGGCTGGCCGGCAGCGCGTCGGGCGCGGCCACCACACGGCTCATTCTGGCCGGATCGGCCATCGCCATGGCCCTCGACGCCGCGACCGGCATGCTGCTGATCCTCTTCAAAGAGAGCACGACCGGGCTCTTCGCATGGGGGAGCGGCTCGCTGGCGCAGCTGAATCTCGACGCCGCGATGCGTGCGATGCCGATGATCGTCGTCGTGCTCGTCGCTGCGCTGCTGCTCGCTCGGCGCCTCGACGTGCTGCGGCTGGGTGACGACACCGCCGCGTCGCTCGGCGTCTCGGTGCGTGGCACGCGCAGCGTCGCAGTGGCCTGCGCCGTGCTGCTCACCGTTGTAGCCGTCACGCTCGCCGGCCCGATCGCCTTCGTCGGTCTGGGGGCGCCGGTGGTCGCGCGGCTGATCTCGAGCCGGATGCCGACGTTGCGTCGACACGCGCTGCTGCTGCCCGCCTCGGGGCTGCTCGGCGCGTTCCTGCTGCTCGCAGCCGATGCGCTGCTGCGGGCCTTGATGGGGGCCCAGGCGGCGGCCTCGATCCCGACCGGCGTGCCCACCGCACTGCTGGGAGCGGTGGTGATCGTCGTGCTCGCGCTGCGGCTGCGCGATGCCGGTGCCTCACGGCCGCATCAGCGTGCTCGCTCCGGGCTGTGCAGCAGCCGGCGGTTCGCAGCGGTCATGGTCGGCAGCCTGGTGCTGCTGGTCGTGGTGGCGGTCGTCGGGCTACTGGCCGGCAGCCTCTGGCTTCGGCTGGGCGACTTGGTGCTCTGGGTCCAGGGAGCCGCACCCGATCTGATCGAGCGCGCGCTCGACGAGCGGTTGCCCCGGGTGGCCGCAGCAGTGCTGGCCGGCGCCGCCCTCGCGCTCTCGGGGTCGGTCGTGCAGGCCACCGTGCGCAACCCGCTCGCCGAACCCGGCATCCTCGGCATCACCGCCGGTGCCGGGCTGGGCGCGGTCTGGGTCGTGACCAGCGGCGCCGGCGGCCGACCGCTGCTGATCGGCATGGCCGTGCTCAGTGGTCTGGCCACGTTCGCACTCATCGCCGTGCTGGCCTGGCGCGGCGGTCTGCGCCCCGATCGGTTCGTGCTGATCGGCATCGGCTGCGGCTACGGACTGACCGCGATCACCACGTTCCTGCTGCTGCGGGCGGATCCCTGGGACACCCCGCGCATCTTCACCTGGCTCTCGGGCACGACCTACGGGCGCACGCTCGTCGACGTGCTGCCGGTCGCGATCGCACTGGTGCTGCTGACGCCGGTGCTCTTCGCCATGCGTCGGCAGCTTGACGTCGTGTCGATCGACGACGACACTCCCCGTCTGCTCGGCATCGGGCTCGAACGAACGCGCCTGACGCTGCTCACGATGGCTGCGGTGCTCGCGGCCGTCAGCGTGGTCTCGATCGGCGTGGTGGGATTCGTCGGTCTGGTGGCGCCGCATCTGGCGCGCTCGATCGTGGGCGCGCGGCATGGCCGCATCATTCCCGTGACGATGGTCTTCGGGGCACTGCTGGTCGCGATCGCAGACACGCTCGGTCGCTCGCTGATCGCCCCTTCGCAGATTCCGGCGGGGCTCATGATCGCGCTGGTCGGAGCGCCCTACTTCGCCTGGCTGATGCGTCGGTCGCGCTGAGCGACGCGCTGGGCGGAGGAGCGGGGCCGCAGGCTCAGCGCTCGTGCAGAAAGTCGCCGATGACCGTGCTGATCAGCTCGGGGCGTTCGGCGACCAGCGCATGTGTGGCTCCCGGCACGATGCACAGCTGGGCGCCGGGAATCGACTTCGCGATCAGCAGGGTGTGCTCGACGGGAACGGCATCGCGATCTGCGGCCATGACGAGTGTCGGGGCAGTGACGGCGCCGAGGTCGGCCGCAGCGATGTGCGGCTCGGTGCTCCAGAGCTCCATGAGCTTGTCGAGCACCACGTCGACGTGCTCCGGGCCGTCTGGCGAGAGCCGCTGATACCAGTCGCGCTCGCTGCCCGGTTCGACCGTCGGCTGCTCAGGCTGCGCTTCTGGCTCTGGCTCTGGTTCTGGTTCTGGCCCTGGCTGTGACTCTGGCTCTGGCGACGAGCCCGCCTCGTCGCCCATATGGAAGGCCGAGGGGTCGAGGTTCGCGCTGATGGCCACGAGCGAGCGCACCCGCTGCGGATGCCGCATCGTGAGCAGCAGCCCGATGATCGCGCCGTCGCTGTAGCCGACGACATGCGCTTGGTCGACGCCCATCGCATTGAGATAGGCGAGCACGTCGTCCACGCCTCGGTCGTAGTCGAACGCTTCGGCAACATCGGCGCTTCGGCCGTGACCGGGCCGCTCGAACGCGAGCACGCGATGTTCCGCGGCCAGAGCATCCGCTTGTGGGCGCAGCGATTCGAGCGAGCAGAACCCGCCATGCAGCAGAAGCACCGGGGCGCGCTCGGCAGAACCGGCGTCTTCACCCTCGACGTCGTGCGGGCGGGTGTCTTCGGCATACATCTCGCGGCCGTTGATCGTGAGATGGCCGCTTGTCGTGCGAGCCGCTCGAACGAGCTTTCCGGGCATAGCCATGCTCCGAAGTCTAACGGTCACATTCCCAGCCAGAGCCGCAGCAGCGCCGCGACCGCCGCACCTGCGACCACGACCACGATGAAGGGCGCTCGCATCCACAGCAGCAGCGCGGCGACGCCGAGGGCGACCACGCGCGCGTCGAACACCACCGCACCGTTCGTGGTGAACGCCTGCACGGCGACCAGTGCACCCAAGAGCGCCACGGTGACGCCGCCGAGCACCGACTGCACACGCGGTGACGAGAGCACTCCGGCCGGAATCAGATAGCCGGTCAGCTTGAGCCCGAAGGCGATCACGGCCGAGACGAGGATGATGACCCAGGCGATGCTCATCGTGTCATGCCCCGATCTGTCTGTCGGTCACGCGGTCGGCGTCGAGGGTTGACGCGTCGCGCCTCGCCGATGGAGGCGATGGCGAGCCCGACCGCGGCGGCGACGAGCACGGGGATGCCGGCGGGGGTCGTCGGCGTGAGCACCAGCGCGACGACTGCGGCGGCGATCGCGATCGCAATCGGTTCGCGTCCGCGAAGGCGCGGCCAGAGCAGCCCGAGGAAGGCCGCGGCCGCGGCCGCGTCGAGACCCCAGACGCGGGGGTCGGGAATCTGTTCGCCGATCAGTGCGCCGACCAGCGTCATGGCCGCCCAGCCGAGGTAGACGCCGACGGCGGTCACCCAGAACCCGAGGCGTTTCGCCGCCCTCGTCGGCTGCGCGAGTGCGACGGCGGCCGTCTCGTCGATGGTGAACTGCGCGGCGGCGAGACGACGGAGCCCGGGCAGATCGAGGATCGGCGCCAGCTGCAGACCGTAGAGGCTGTGCCGCATGGCGAGCAGCGACGAGCTCGCGACGGCGCTCACCGCGCTGGCCGGGGTGAACCCGCCGGTGGTCACGACGCCCACGATCGCGTACTGCGAGCCGCCGGTGAAGAGCAGCAGACTCATCACGAGCGACTGCACCGTGGTGAATCCCGCGGCCACCGAGAGCGCTCCGAAGCTGATGCCGTAGAGGGCCGTGGCGATCGACACAGACAGTCCCATGCGCCACGCCTCGCGGCGATCGTCGGCCCCGGAACGACTGGGGCGCTCGTCGGTGAGCGGGTCGTGTTCGGGCATGGCGACCATTATCGCGTGCCGGGCCGGCATCGGTACACTGAAGGCGTGGTGAATCTCAACATTGCCGGCAAGACGTATCCGGCCACAGAGCCCTATCTGGTGGCACGCGAGAAGGTGCGCGAGTTCGCCTCCGCGGTGTTCTCGAACAGCGCGCTGAGTCGTGATCCGCGGGTCGCCCTCGACAGCGGATACAGCGGGGTCGTCGCACCGCCGACCTTCGCTGTGATCATCTCGCAGCGCGCCGAACAGCGCCTGCTCTTCGACCCCGACGCGGGCATCGACTTCACCCGTCTGGTGCACGGCGACCAGCGCTTCATCCACGAGCGGCCGATCGTCGCCGGCGACGAGCTGACCGCTCAGCTCACCGTCACCGCGGTGCGCAGGCTCGGCCACAACGCCATGGTCACGACGGTCACCAAGATTCGAGACCGTGACCAGCAGCTGGTGTCGACTGCCATCGCGACCTTCGTGATTCGCGAGGAGCCGGCCGAGGCCGCGCCTGAGACAGCACCCGAGACGGTGCCTGAGCCGGCGCAGGGCAGCAAGGAGGACGCACGATGAGCGACGCAGAGCAGACACCTCAGGTCGAGCCGCACACAGAGTCGCAGCTTGCCGCAGACACCCGCGATCTGCCTGCGGTCGAGGTCGGCGCGGAGTTCGGCCCGAGAACCGTGCACCTCACGCGAGACAGCCTGGTGCGCTATGCCGGGGCGTCCGGTGACTTCAACCCGATTCACTACCGTGACGATGCGGCCAAGCAGGCAGGCATGCCCAGCGTGCTGGCCCACGGCATGCTCACCATGGGTCTCGCGATTCAGCCGGTCGTCGACTGGGTCGCCGCGGGCGATCCCAGCCGCGTCTTCGACTATCAGGCGCGGTTCACCCGCCCGGTGCTCGTCGACGTCGAGACGGGTGCCGACGTGCAGGTGAGCGCCAAAGTCACGGCGATCGAGACGATCGAGCAGGGCGTGCACACCGGAAAGCGTGCCGCGAAGGTCACGATCACCGCGACCTTCGAAGGTCGCACGGTGCTCGGCAAGGCGCTGGCGCAGGTGCTGCTGTGACGTTCCGCTTCGCCGACGAGACCACGATGGGCGTCGGCGGCGGGGTCGAGCGTGTCTTCGACATCACCACACCGGCCGAGGCTCTGGAGGCACTCGGCGAGGTCGACGGCGTGCATGACGAATTCGTGGTGCTCGGCGGCGGGTCGAATCTGGTCGTCGCCGATGAGGGGTTCGAGGGGGCCGTGCTTCGGGTGCGCAACGAGGGCACCGACGTTCGCGTGCACGCCGAGGGCGTGCTCGACCTGCATGTGGCCGCCGGCGAGGTCTGGGACGACCTCGTGGCCCGAACGGTCGAGTCCGGCCTGGGCGGCATCGAGGCGCTGAGCGGTGTTCCCGGCCGCGTCGGGGCGGCGGTGATTCAGAACATCGGCGCCTACGGGCACGAGGTGGGTGAGGCGCTGGTCTCCGTCGACTTCGCCGATGCCGCCACCGGTGAGCTGCGTACGATCTCAGCCGCCGACCTGGGGCTCGGCTACCGCACCAGTGCCTTCAAACGCGGAGAGCTCGAAGGCGTCGTGACAGCGATCACCCTGCGGCTGCACGGCGACGGGCTCTCGGCCCCGTTGCAGTATGCCCAGCTGGCAGCGGCACTCGGCGTCGAGGTCGGGCATCGCGCACCGGTGCAGCAGGTGCGTGACACGGTGCTGAGCCTGCGTCGCAGCAAAGGCATGGTCTACGACCCGGCAGACATCGACTCGCACGGGTGCGGGTCGTTCTTCACGAACCCGATCGTGCACGCCTCGTTTGCGAACGGGCTGCCGGCGGATGCCCCGCGCTGGCCCGTCTCGGAAGAAGCGTTGAACGGGCAATCGTCGACCGGCTCGGCGAGCGCGCCCGCGAGCGACGCAGGGGATGCCGCTGTCGCAGCGGTGATCCCGCTCGATCGCTTTCGCGGCGACGAGCTGTACGCAGCCGGTCAGCAGGGGCGACAGAGCGGTCGGCGTCTGGTCAAGCTGAGTGCCGGATGGCTGATCGAGCACGCAGGAGTGCACCGCAGCTTCGCGCTGCCAGGGTCCCAGGCGGGCATCAGCTCTCGGCACACGCTGGCGATCACTAATCGCGGTGGCGCGACCGCCCGACAGGTCGTCGAGCTCGCCACGTTCGTGCAGACGCGGGTGGCCAACGAGTTCGGCATCGCGCTGCAGCCGGAGCCGATTCTGCTGGGATTCGGCGAGAACTGAGTCGGTCTCAGCGGCGGCGGAAGATCCGCGCTGCCAGCAGCACGCCCAATGCCGAGCTGCCGACGATCGCTGCGGTCTTGCCGAAGCGCTTCAGCTTGCGCGAGTACTCTGACGGATTCGCACGAGCAGTGAGTTCGGTGATGTCTGCCGAGAGCAGACGCTGGGTGTGCTCGATCTTCGCCTGAATGCGCTCGATCTCTGAGAGTCCCTGGCCGAGGTCGGTGTTGCTCATCGCTCGCTCCTGTTCGGGGTGATGGTGCTGACGATGCCGCGCACCGACTCGACGGTCTTCGGTGCGCCTTTGACCTTCTTGAACCGCTTGACGCCGATGAGCACGGCGAGTCCTGCGACGATCAGCCAGAACACCCCGAGGATCAATCCCGACCAGCCGTTGCCTACCAGCAGCCCGAGCCCCCACCAGGCGCCGAGCGACAGAAAGAGCAGAGCGAAGACGACGATGGCGCCCGCGCCGATGAACAGCGCGCCGCCGATGCCTGCGTTGCGACCTGAGTCGCGGAGTTCGGCCTTCGCCAGCTCGATCTCCTGGTGAACGAGATCCTGCACGCCGGTCGAGATGTCTCCCAACAGAGTGCTGATCGGGCGTCTCTCAGTCATGATCGTGTCGCCTTCCTTGAGTCCGGCCCTCAGTCTACGCTGAAGAATCGCTGCAGGCGGTGCACGCCCTCGAGCAGCGACTCGTCGTCGAGCGCGTATGAGAGACGCAGGTAGCCGCTGCGCCCGAAGGCCTCGCCCGGCACGACCGCGACGTCGGTCTGATCGAGCAGCAGATCGGCCAGCTCGAGCGTCGTGGTGGGAGTCACGCCGTGCCATTCGCGGCCGAGCACTCCGGTCACATCTGGGTAGGCGTAGAACGCACCCTCGGGCACCGGAACGACGAATCCGTCGATCTTCGACAGCTCGTCGACGATGAGGCGGCGGCGGCGGTCGAACGCCGCGCGCATCTCGGCCACGGCATCCTGCGGGCCGGTCAGGGCCTCGACGGCCGCGCGCTGCGACACGTTCGAAACGTTCGATGTGAGGTGCGACTGCAGGTTCGAGACGGCCTTGGCCACCCGCTGCGGGCCGACCAGCCAGCCGACTCGCCAGCCGGTCATCGCGTAGGTCTTGGCGACGCCGTTGACCAGCACGGTGTTGTCGGCGGCCTCGGGAATGACTGAGGCGATGCTGGTCGCGGTCACTCCGTCGTAGGTCAGGTTCTGATAGATCTCGTCGGCGAGAATCCAGATGTCGTGCTCGACCGCCCAGCGTGCGATCGCCTCGGTCTGCTCTCGCGTGTACACCGCGCCCGTGGGGTTCGAGGGCGAGACGAAGAGCACGAGTCGGGTGCGCTCAGTGCGGGCCGCTTCGAGCTGGTCGACCGTTACGCGATAGCCCTGGTCTGCGCCGGCGAAGACCTCGACCGGGGTGCCGCCGGCGAGCCGGATCGCCTCGGGGTAGGTCGTCCAGTAGGGCGCGGGAAGGATGACTTCGTCACCCTCGCCGACGAGCGCAGCGAACGCCTCATAGACGGCCTGCTTGCCGCCGTTGGTGATGACCACCTGTGAGGGGTCGACCGTCAGGCCGCTGTCGCGCTGCGTCTTCGCCACGACTGCTCTGCGCAGATCGGGCAGACCGGCCGCGGGCGTGTAGCGAAAGTTGCCGGGGTCGTCGAGTGCGCGACGTGCGGCGTCGACGATGTTGGCCGGTGTCGAGAAGTCCGGCTCGCCGGCTCCGTAGCTGATCACCGGTCGGCCGGATGCCTTCAGGGCCTTCGCCTTTGCGTCGACCTTCAGAGTGGCTGATTCGTTGATGGCCAGGATGCGTGGGGAGAGAGGAAGTTCAGTGCTCACGGCCTCCAGTCTACGAGCAGGTGGTCGGTCGCGGCCACAGTCGACGCGCGCAGAATGCGCTGAGTTGCAGAATGCACTTGAGTTTCTGCGCGCACCGTCGTCGGGTGCGGGCGATGGCATACCTGGTGAGAGAGGGAGCGTCCATGAGAGAATGTCCCAACCTCGTGGCGGCGTCGCTCCTGGCCTCGCCGCACAGCGCGAGGCGAAGCAGTACACAGAAGACAAATGAAGACTCTGAGCAGGTGAGGGTCAACAGCGTTCAGTCGAACGCTGACAGCCAGAGGAGCAGCCATGAGAAACCGATTCATCCAGACCGGCGCCGCCGCCGCTGTCGCGCTCGCAGCCGTGCTCTCGCTGAGCGCCTGCAGCACGGCGCAGTCGAAAGACGACGCCTGCACGCAGCTGCGCAACATCGACGGCAGCGACATTCAGACGCCGAGCGCGTCAGAAGTGCGCTCCGGTGCGGCCAAAGATTCGCTCTCCGATGTGGCGAGCACGCTGGAGAACGCTGCCTCCGGCATCAGCAACGAAGAGGTCAAACCGTTGGTCGACGACGCTGCGACTTCGGCTCGCGGTGTCTCGGACTACTATTCCGAGAACTTCGCGAACGGCATCGACACCAATGTCACTGACCTCGAGGCAGCGAAGCAGCTGCAGACCAAGGCGACTGAGTTCAGCGACAAGACGAAAGACTTCACCGACAAGCTCAAGACTCTTCGCGACACCTGCGAACTCTGAGCAGCGCAACGGGTGAGCGGGCTGCGGCACAGTCGATCGGAAGTGCGACCCACCCCACGGCAGAGGCCGGAGCAGCCGTATGGACATGATGCGCGCAGCCCGCTACACTGGCAGACGGTATTGACAGATACCAAGCTGAACTGTGCCTTCGACGTCAGCGCACCGCGTGTCGGTGAAGATCGAGGGCCTCACGTGTGAACCACGTGAAGGGCGGTGGCTCAATTGGTAGAGCAGCGGTCTCCAAAACCGCAGGTTGCAGGTTCGAGTCCTGTCCGCCCTGCACATCTCGTGTGAACGGGGTGCTGTGCACACCGGCACGGTTGATGAGAGGGATGGAACCACATGGCTGCAGCGTCGAGCGACGAGCTGAACGCGCACCTGGTCGAGAACGCAGAGACTGACCGGGCCAAGGCTCGGGGCATCTTCGGGCGTCTCTTCCTGTTCTTTCGTCAGGTCTTCGGCGAGCTGAGAAAAGTCACCACACCGACTCGCAAAGAGCTCACCAACCAGACGCTGGTCGTGCTCGTGTTCGTGCTGATCATGATGGCCATCATCACTCTGCTGGACTTCGTCTTCGGCATGGGCGTGGGCTTCCTGTTCGAACGCAGCGCCTGAGCGCCTGTCGTCTGACAGCACCGGCACATCCATAGCAGCAAATCGAGGAAGACGAACGTGGCAGAAGAAGAGACTGAACAGGCCGTGACCGAGACTCCGCAGGTCGACGAGGCGACAGCCGAGACCGCGGCGACGGCTGACGCTGCTGAGGCGACTTCTGCCGATGAGACGGCGGCTGTCGAACCGGCCGAAGCGGATGCCGCCGAGGTCAGCGACGAGGAACGCGTCCTGGCTGACTTCCGTCGTGAGCTGCGGCGTGCCGCAGGCGACTGGTACGTCATTCACTCGTACGCAGGCTATGAGAAGAGCGTCAAGAACTCGATTCTGAAGCGCCGTGAGTCGCAGGCCGGTGGCGACGACGTGCTCGAGGTGCAGGTGCCGATCGAGACCGTGCGCGAGGTTCGCAACGGCCAGTACAAGCTCGTCAAGCGCGTGCGCATCCCCGGCTACGTGCTCGTCCGCATGTTCCTCAACGAAGACTCATGGGAGCTGGTGCGCCGCACTCCGGGCGTGACCGGCTTCGTGGGCAACGCGCATGACCCGCTGCCGCTGCGCCGCAAAGAGGTCTTCGACATGCTGAAGACCACTGTGGTGCAGGAGGCGCAGGCCGAGGCAGAGAAGGCCGCCGAAGCCGAACAGGGCGCCGCACCCAAGTCGAAGAAGTCGAAGGCACAGCCCGCTCGGGTCATCCCGGTCGACGTCGACTTCGAGATCGGTGAGACCATCACCATTAAAGAAGGCTCGTTCGCGGGCCTGCCCGGTACGATCAGCGAGATCAACACGACCAGCGGCAAGCTCACCGTGCTCGTCTCGCTCTTCGAGCGCGAGACTCCGGTCGAGCTTTCGTTCGACCAGGTCACCAAACAGCTCTGAGACGGCGCAAACGCGGCGCATCCTGATGCGTCGTCGCCGACTCGTCCCAGACTTTCCGTGCAGAACGCGGAGAGAACATAGGTAAGAAGGAAAGAAAATGGCACCGAAGAAGAAAGCGGTGGGTTTCATCAAGCTTCAGATCGAAGCTGGTGCAGCGAACCCCGCACCGCCCATCGGCCCGGCACTGGGTCAGCATGGCGTGAACATCATGGATTTCTGCAAGGCCTACAACGCCGCGACTGAGTCTCAGCGCGGCAATGTGGTCCCGGTCGAGATCACCGTGTACGAAGACCGTTCGTTCACGTTCGAGCTCAAGACCCCGCCTGCAGCGAAGCTGATCCTCAAGGCAGCAGGCGTGCCCAAGGGCTCCGGCGTGCCGCACACCGACAAGGTGGGCTCGATCACGCACGAGCAGGCCAAAGAGATCGCTCAGACCAAGTTCGACGACCTCAACGCGAACGACATCGAGAACGCGGCGAAGATCATCGAGGGCACAGCGCGCTCGATGGGCATCACCATCAAGAAGTAGTTCCCACCGCCGTCGGCTCTCGACGGCGCACCAGACAGGAGTGGGAGGGTCACGCCGACCCGATGAACCACGACTGCACCAAACACTGCAACGGGGAGCCATCCCCGAGACATACAGGAGAAGCAGATGACCAGGCGTTCAAAAGCCTATGTGGCCGCGGCCGAGAAGATCGAGCCCGGCAAGTTCTACACTCCGGCGGAGGCTGTCGCCCTCGCCCGTGAGACCGGATCGGCCAAGACCGATTCAACCGTCGAGGTGGCGCTGAAGCTCAGCGTCGATCCTCGCAAAGCCGACCAGCTGGTGCGTGGCACCGTCAGCCTGCCGAACGGCACTGGTAAGACCGCCCGCGTGATCGTGTTCGCCAACGGCGACGCGGCCGACGCAGCTGCAGCCGCCGGCGCCGACGAGGTCGGCAGCGACGAGCTCATCGCCAAGGTGCAGGGAGGCTGGACCGACTTCGACGCGGCCGTCGCAACCCCTGACCTGATGGGCAAGGTCGGTCGCCTCGGTAAGGTGCTCGGCCCCCGCGGTCTGATGCCGAACCCCAAGACCGGTACGGTCACCACCGACCCGGCGAAGGCCGTCACCGACATCAAGGGCGGCAAGATCGAGTTCCGCACCGACAAGCACGCCAACGTGCACTTCATCGTCGGCAAGGCGTCGTTCACCCCCGAGGCGCTGACGCAGAACATCCAGGCCGCACTCGACGAGATCATTCGTCTGAAGCCGTCGGCTGCCAAGGGCCGCTATGTGACCAAGGGCGTCGTCTCGACGACCTTCGGCCCGGGCATCCCACTCGACGTCAACGCACTGGTCGTTCCGGCCAAGTAGTCGCACCGGTCGTCCTGACCTGCGCATTCGCAGAAAGCCCCGCACCCTCACTGAGTGTGCGGGGCTTTCTCGATGATGTGCGCCGGATGCGTCCTGGCATCGTCGGCCCGCATCTCGTCAGCCGTTCGTGGGCGCGGATGCATCGAGACTCTCTGCACGCTGCGAGTGGGCAGACCTCGTCGACTTCGCCATACTTGAGGTGGGGGGACAGCATTACTGGGCCCTCCCAATCGCATGGAACGCTCCAGAGGGCGTTCTGCAGTTTGATCCAGAGCACGATCCATAGGAGGATCCAGTCATGAGTGACACCACCACACTTCCCGCGCCGAAGCTCGGCAATCAGCTCGGTGCGGAGTTTCTCGGCACGTTTCTGCTCGTCTTCGGAGGCACCGGCGCAGCCGTGCTGGCGGCGACGGTCGACCACGGCATCGGCTATCTCGGTGTGGCCCTGGCGTTCGGCCTGACCGTAGTGGTCGGCGCCTACGCCTTCGGCCCGGTCTCCGGCGGCCACTTCAACCCGGCGGTCACCATCGGTCTCGCCGCAGCCGGCCGATTCTCCTGGAAGCATGTGCTGCCCTACGTCGCCGCCCAGATCGTCGGAGGCATCGTCGGTTCGGCCGTGCTGCTCGTGATCGCTTCGGGCCGCGCCGGCTTCAGCCTGAGCGACGGCTTCGCCACCAACGGGTACGGAGCGCATTCGCCTGAGGGGTATGGCATGCTGCCGGCGTTCGTGATCGAGTTCGTACTCACCGCGATCTTCCTCTACGTGATCATCGGCGTGACCGGAAAGCGCGCAGCGGCAGGATTCGCACCGCTGGCCATCGGCCTGACGCTCGCCCTCATCCACCTGATCTCGATCCCGGTGACCAACACCTCGGTCAACCCCGCGCGTTCGATCGCTCCGGCGATCTTCGTGGGCGGTGACGCACTGGTGCAGCTCTGGCTGTTCATCCTGGCACCTGTTCTCGGTGCGATCTTCGCCGGTGTGACCTACGCGCTGGTCACCGGCGAGCGCAAGTAGCGGTCAGACGAAGTCGGGCTCTGGCACGGCGTCGAGCCGGGCCAGAGTCTCGTCAGCGAGCTGCACGAGCTTCGCGATCTGCTGATCGTCTCGATCGACCCAGCGGGTGACCGGGTCGCCCAAGGGGCGGAAGTCCTCGTGCTGCTCCCAGACCAGCAGCGTGCGCTGGGCGCCCATCACGTACTGCTGCCACCAGATCTGACGCAGGTAGGTGCGGGGCAGCTTCTCGATCGGCTTCGTGCTGGTCTTGATCTCGGCCAGCAGCAGGTCGCTGCATCCGCTGCATTCGTTGATGCCGTCCGGCGTCGCCAGATGGCGGGCGTTGCCGTCCGAGCGAAAGAGCACCGTGCTGGTGTGCAGCCCGAAGTTCTGGCGCATCCACTCGGCGATCACCGGCTCGCGTTCGCGACCGTAGTCGGTGTAGGCGTTCCCCGAGAACCCGTGCGGGTCGCACTTCGACCGCACCACTCCATCCACCGATCGCGGGGTCGCGAGGTGCGCTGCGTCGGTCGCGGTGATGCCGAAGCTGCGGGCCTTGAGCCAGCTGATGCGATCGTGGCTGTCGGCGAGCACGCGGGAGCGCAGAAAGTCGGGAACGTGAGTCACGCCCTCCAGCCTAGCCACCGCTCTCGCAGACTGACGCAGAACCGGCGCACTGGCACAGATCGGCGCACTGACGCAGAACCGGCGCACCGGCACGGAACCGGTCAGCCCAGGCCGCGCAGGCTGAACACGGTGTACCACGAGGTTCCAGGCGTAGCCGGCGCCTCCTGTACGCCGTGGGCTCGGCAGAGCACCATCGCTGCGGCAGAGATCGCCTGCGCTTCTCTGTGGCTGCAGGGCAGCGGCTGCCGCAGAAGTCGAGCCCAGTCGTCGCAGTGCGCCCAGCGGGCGATCCGCTCGCTGACCTGGGTCGACGCGCAGGAGAAGCCCAGGGCCGACCCCCAACAGAAGACGCCCTGGGCGGCCCGATAGAGCCCGATGACCTGCGCGGGTGCTCGGAACCTTCGAGCGTCGTCGAACCACCAGGTCAGCTGCCCGGTGGCGATGTCGAACTCGACGTGACGCTCACCCCCGATGCCCCAGCGCATCAGGTGCGCACGCGATGCACGGTCGAGATGTCTGAGCCCGATCTGTGCCAGCCGATTCAACGACAACGAGCTCGCCTCGGGAGCGGGGCAACCTCGCTCATGCGCACTCAGCGGCAGATGGCAGCGTGGACAATAGGCATTGATCATCAGCGTTCCCCCCTAAGCCGCGTCCGCGGCTCCACTGGCCGTCAGAGTGACCAGACCAGAACGGGTCGGCTCCTTTGACGACCGCGTCAGTCCCATTCCACCGGAGTTCGTGCAGACTGCAACTGGAATCAGACGACTGTGGATAACTTCCCTTGCTCACAAGGGTAGGGGTATGCGCTCTTGTGTCGGTACGTGCGTGCGGCGGAGTGCTCTCATCGATACGAGGATCGAGCGTCTGGGGAAACGCCGGTCGAAGACCCGCTTGTGTCGACTCCTGACAACCGGTAGGCTAGTCGACGGCCAAAGACCGCCGGTTCCTGTCTAGTGACAGGCGAAGGTCACGAGAGTGACGACCTGCGTAGGTGAACGAACAACATGCACGACCGTGTCGAACGCGCCGTGCATCGAGCTCCGACATCTACGTCGGAGCTTTTTTCATTCTTGTGGGCATCGGGCCGCCGGCATGACATCACGAGGAGTGCAATGGCGAACAAGGAAGCTGCAGTCGCCGAGCTGACGGAGGAATTCCGTAGCTCAAGCGCAGTGCTGCTGACCGAGTATCGCGGCCTCACGGTTGCAGATCTGAAGAAGATCCGCGATTCAATCCGTGAGAATGCCACGTTCTCTGTGGTGAAGAACACGCTCGCGAAGATCGCCGCGAAGGAGGCGGGCATCGACGCATTCGACGATGCTCTCGCCGGCCCGAGCGCGCTGGTGTTCGTGCACGGCGACGTGGTCCCTGTGGCCAAGGCGCTGCGTGACTTCAGCAAAGAGAATCCTCTTCTGGTGCTCAAGAACGGCTACTTCGATGGCGCCGCTCTGACTCCCGAAGACGTGCAGAAGCTTGCCGATCTCGAGACCCGCGAAGTGCTGCTGGCAAAGCTGGCCGGCGCGTTCAAGGCCTCGCTGTTCGGTGCCGCATACCTGTTCAACGCACCGCTGTCGCAGGCCGCTCGCGCGGTCGACGCGCTGCGTCAGAAGAAAGAAGAGGCCGAGGCGTAAGACCTCTTCGGTCTTCACTACGGTTTCATCCGCAAACCACACATCAGACATCTGAGATAAAGGAACCATCATGGCAAAGCTGTCAACTGAAGAGCTCATCGCGGCCTTCAAGGAGCTCACCCTCATCGAGCTCAACGATTTCGTCAAGGCATTCGAGGAGACCTTCGAGGTCACCGCTGCCGCTCCCGTCGCCGTGGCTGCTGCCCCGGCTGCCGGCGGCGACGCCGAGGCTGCCGAAGAGAAGACTGAGTTCGACGTCGTTCTCGAGGCTGCTGGCGACAAGAAGATCCAGGTCATCAAGGCTGTTCGCGCCCTGACCAGCCTGGGCCTGGGCGAGGCCAAGGCTCTCGTCGACGGCGCTCCTGCGACCGTTCTCGAGGCTGCCAACAAGGAGACCGCCGAGAAGGCCAAGGCCGACATCGAGGCTGCAGGCGGCAAGGTCACCCTGAAGTGAGTCGATCGCTCGACTGAGTGAGCGGCCGACTTCGGTCGCCTGCACACAGCGAGCATCGGTGACGAGCCGGGGCTGACCCCGTTCCGAGCCGAGTCTCTGAAAGACCGCCAGGACTGTCATTCGTGACAGCCCTGGCGGTCTTCTCTGTCTCTGGGCGCAACTGCGCCCAAACGGTTCAGTCACCGGTAACATCCCCCTCGACCGGCCTAGACTGGCAGGGCACGATCTTCCGAGCACAGGAGCGCAGATGGCACAGCACGCTGAGGGATTCTTCGACAATCGCGAACGATTCCGAGACGCCGACATGGCGACGCGCGCTGTGCACGTGGGGCTCGACCCCGACAAAGAGACTGGGTCGGTGGTGCCGCCCATCTACCAGACGTCGACCTATGTGCAGGACGGCATCGGGCACGGACGCCACGGCTATGAGTACGGCCGCATGAGCAACCCGACTCGCGACGCCCTGCAGGTGAGCCTCGCTTCGCTCGAGAACGGAGCAGCGGCGTTGAGCTTCAGCTCTGGTCTGGCAGCCGAAGACGCCCTGCTGCGCACTCTGCTGAAACCCGGCGACACCGTGGTCAGCGGCAACGACGTCTACGGAGGCACGCATCGTCTGATCTCGAAGATCTGGGGCGAATGGGGTGTGCACTCAGTCGAGACCGATCTCTCTGACGTCGACCTCGCCCGCGGCGTGATCGAAGAGGCCCAGCCGCGCGTGGTCTGGATCGAGACACCCACGAACCCCATGATGCAGATCAGCGATGTCGCCGCACTCGCCGAGATCGCCCATCAGTCGGGCGCTCTGGTGGTCGTCGACAACACCTTCGCATCGCCGGTGCTGCAGCAGCCCATCAGCCTGGGCGCCGACTTCGTCGTGCACTCCACGACGAAGTACCTGGGCGGGCACTCCGACGTGGTCGGAGGTGCGGTGGTTCTCGCCACGGACGAATACGAAGACCGGCTCTGGTTCAGCCAGTACGCTCTGGGTGCGATCTCGTCGCCCTTCGACTGCTGGCTCACGCTGCGCGGCATCAAGACGCTCGGCCTGCGTGTGCAGCGCCACTCCGAGAACGCGCAGCAGCTCGCCGAATGGCTCTCATCGCATCCCAAGATCGAGCAGGCTTTCTATCCGGGGCTACCCAGCCACCCCGGCCACGACGTCGCGGCGAAACAGATGCACGGAGGCTTCGGCGGCATGGTCTCGGTGGCCGTCGCCGGCGGCGAGCAGGCCGCCCGCACCTTCGCCGAGAGCACGAAGCTGTTCGTGCTCGGCGAGAGTCTCGGCGGTGTCGAGTCGCTGATCAACTACCCGTCAGAGATGACCCATGCCTCAGTCAAGGGCACGCCCCTCGCGGTGCCGCTGAATGTCGTGCGCCTCTCGGTCGGCATCGAGGGCGTCGACGACCTGCAGGCTGATCTCTCCCAGGCGCTCGATCAGATCTGATCGGCTCGAGCCTGGTCTCAACTGCCGTCTCTACCGTCGCCGCCGCACATCAGGCAGCGCAGACAGTGCGATGGCGCCGAACGTGAGCACGGCGCCGCCGATCGCTGCGAACGAGACACCGGCCGTCGACGTCGGCCAGACCCAGTCGAGCAGCAGCGAGCCGAGCAGCTGCCCGCCGATCGCGGCGATGGTGAAGCTCAGCACGCCGATGCGTGGCACCATATGCGCACCGGTGAAGATGAAGACGATGCCCATGGCACCGCCGAGATACATCCACCACACGCCTGGCAGCTGCGGCACGATTGCCAGCCCGCGCGAGGTGCGTTCGATCAGCGTGACGACGAGCAGGGCGA
This sequence comes from Pseudoclavibacter sp. CFCC 14310, assembly GCF_008831165.1. Taxonomy (NCBI): domain Bacteria; kingdom Bacillati; phylum Actinomycetota; class Actinomycetes; order Micrococcales; family Microbacteriaceae; genus Pseudoclavibacter; species Pseudoclavibacter sp. CFCC 14310. The sequence continues at coordinate 269,164 of NZ_WBKC01000001.1, forward strand.
CGCTGCCGGCCACGAAGTTCATGTAGGTCGCGCTGAAAGGTGCTCTGGCGATCGTGGCGATGCGCCCGTTCATGGCCTGCTGGAACCCGCTGAGAATGCCGGCGCTCAGCGGCAGCAGCGCGGTGAGCAGCATCGTGCCGACGGCGAGCCCGGCGGGAATGCTGCCCGACACCGACCACACCACCGCCACGATGGTGACGGCGGCAGAGATGACTCGCAGTGGCGTCAGGGGCTGCCTCCGGTCGGACAGAAAGCCGAGTCGGTCGACGAGCAGCCCGCTCACGGTCTGCCCCGCGATCAGAGAGATCATGAACAGCGCCACGCCGAACACCCCCACGCTGATGCTCTGCGCGATCACCAGCCACGCACCCAGCGCGCCGGCCACGATGAGCCACGGCTGCATCCGTCGACTGCGGATCGCCGCCCACAGCGCACTGAGCGCACGCCGGTTGCCGGGCAGCACCAGCAGCACCGTCAGCAGCACGAATCCCGACCCGAAGCTCACGAACGCCGCGAAGACGGGGTCGCTGATCTCGCTGGCCAGGGCGCCGTTCATGCGGGACTGCACGGGCATGGTCAGGCCTGCGGCAACGGTGATCAGGGCGTCGAGAACCAGCCGTGCTCGCGATGGTGCGGCGGGCGGCGTGGATGATGGCTTACCGAGGGATGCCATGGGAGCTCCTGTTCACTGCGTCGGGGGCGCCGTGAAGAACGCTCGCAGTCTCGTGCCCGGTGGCACGTGGCCGCGGGGACGTTCATACGGTCGTGGTCAGCGTGCGACGTGCACCCTGGTGAAGAGCACGAGCCCGACCAGCAACACTGCCGCGATGCCCAAGATACCCCAGATCTGCGCACCGAGCAGTGCGACGGTCACACTGAACGCGGCCGGTGCCAGAAAGCTCACCGCGCGGCCGGTGGTGGCGTAGAGCCCGAAGATCTCGCCGTGGCGCCCAGCCGGGGTGATCGAGGTGAGGAACGAGCGCGACGCCGACTGCACCGGCCCCACGAACACGCACATCAGCATGCCGAAGATCCAGAAGAAGGTCTTGCCGCCGCCCGAGGTCAGCAGTGTGAGCAGCGCCGCGGCGATCATGCCGATCAGCGAGACTGTGATCAGCACGCGGGGGCCGACGCGGTCTTCGACCATTCCCAGCAGCATCGTGGCGATGCCAGAGACCACATTCGCGGCGATCGCGAAGACGATGACCTCGCTGCTCGAGAAGCCGAAGGTGCCGGCCGCGAGTACGCCGCCGAAGGTGAAGACCCCGGCGAGGCCGTCGCGGTAGACGGCGCTTGCGATGAGAAAGACGAGAGTGCTGCGCGCGCTGCGCCAGAGTCGTGCGATGGTGCGGCCGAGCTCGCGGTAGACGCCGAAGAACGAGGTGCGCGGGCCGGATGCGCGGGCCGGCTCGGGCAGCCCGTCTCTCTGCAGCAGCGTGGGCAGCGCGAAGACGGCGAACCACAGCGCGGCAAGCAGCGCGACGGCGCGGTAGCGGGTGCCGTTCTCGTCGCCGACGCCGAACCAGCCGACCGCCGGGTTGATGAAACCGACCAGCACGATGGCGAGCAGCACGATGCCGCCGATGTAGCCCATGCCCCAGCCGATGCCAGACACCCGGCCCACGTCTTTGGGCGACGAGACGCCGGGCAGCAGCGCGTTGTACTCGGCACTGGCCAGCTCGAAGAAGATGTTGCCGACGGCGATCAGCGCGATGCCGAAGAACAGCCAGTCGGGGTCGGGCTGCACGAACCACATGGCGATCATGCAGACCACCGTGCCGAAGGTCATGATGCCGAGGTTGCGGCGGCGATTGCCCGACTCGTCGGAGCGATGCCCGAGCACCGGCGCGAGCAGGGCGACGATCAGCCCGGCCAGAGACAGTCCCAGACCGAGCCAGGAGGAGTGCTGCGCCAGAATGGCCTCGACCTGATCGATGGCGGGGCTCGACGTGAGACCGGCGGCTCTGTCGGCGTTGCGCTGCTCGACGAGCGCGTGGTCGCCGATGAAGGCGGTGCTGGTCAGCCAGACGGTGTACACGAAGGTCGTGGTCACCGCGTTGAACGCTGCGGAGCCCCAATCCCACGACGCCCAGCGCAGGATGCGACCTCGCGTCGGCGGGATCGTTGCGGTTGCGGTTGCGGCCGCGTTGCCGTCGGCGCGGTGCAGATCGTTCGACATCACTGCAGACTAATGGCCCGAGGTGAACGAGAGATGACCATGGTGACCGTGTCACCCGGATCGAGTGAGAGTTCGGCGTGCCAGCCCGAGACGGCGATCGTCGTCGTGCGTCGCTCGCGGGCGTCGCTGGCGATGATCAGGACGAGCGAGTCGTCGGGGTTCTGAAAAGCGGCGTTGAGCGTGTACCCGGTCTCGTGTCCGGTCGAGGTGAGGCATCGGGCCCCGGGCCGTACGGCGCTGAGGTGGGCGAGGCTGTAGTAGCCCACGTTGCGCCGAACGGTCGTCTGTCCGCTGCCTGCTGTGCCGACTGCCGGGCTGCCTGCCGGGTTCGTTTGCGGGGAGGCGATCACGTCGACCACACCCTCCATCTGCGAGCCGTGGCGTCTGCCGGGAACCGCGCCAGGCCCGAGGAACGGGCCGCCGTGGCCGTCCAGCGCAAGGTTCCAGTAAGTGATCGACTCCGCCCAGTTGCGCGTCGCCCCGAGGGCGATCATCCGCATGTGCCAGCGCAGGTCGTGCGCAATCGGCTGGGCGAGCAGCGTCTTCGGATCGCGAAACGAGGTGATCTCGGTCAGATGGGCGCTGCGCTTGGGGAACGCACGGTGCACGACGCTCTGCGCGTCGGGTTCGCCCTTATACCCGTGCCAGGCCGTGCCGTCGAGAAAGCGGCCGGACGCCGGGTCGCCGAGCAGTCGCAGCACCTTGGAAGCGGCATCCCAGTTGTGGTCGTGGGCGAGCAGCCGGGTGTGCACCGACGAGGCGGCCAGCGCCGGCCCGAGGTGGTCGGCGATGAGCCGAATCTGATCGTGCACGCTCATCACCATGCCGGGATACCCCGGTGCCAGGCCGGGCTCGTTCTGCAGAGTCAGCAGGTCGACGGGATGCCCCAGCTCGGCCATGCGCTCGCAGTAGCGCACGAGGTAGTTCGCATAGTCGCCGAAGTGGCGGCGATCAAGTCGGCTACGCCGTCCGAGCCAGGTGAGCCATGGGCGTGCGGTGCGTCTGGCGAGTCCCGGACCCAACCGACCGAACATGGTGGGTCGGGTCTTCATCCACGGTGGTGCCGACCAGGGCGATGCGATCAGGCGCAGGTCGGGCTGGATGCTGCGGATCTCGTCGAGCAGCGGCACGATCCGCCGTTCGTCGTGCTGCAGAGTGAACGCGCCGGGGCGCGGTTCGTAGTTGTAGATGCTGTTTGAGAAGTCGCTCGACCCGATGGTGAGTCGCAGTGTGGTGAGCCCCAGCGTCGGGATGTCCTGCGTGGCACCCTCCAGCGCGGTGGCCTCCCGCCTGGAGAGATCCCGCGTGGCGAAGAGTTCGTGCAGCAGCGCGCTGCGATGGCTGCTGGGCATGCTCAGCAGCACCTCGGCCGAAGCGTCGGTCAGCGCCGCGCCGAATCCGAGGATGCGCTGGCGTGGCGAGTCGGCGTCGATGACGATCGCGTGGTCGGGAACGAACGCGCCACGCTGCCAGCGCAGGTCGGCGGCGATGCCGGCGGTGGCATCCGCATACAGGCGTGTGCCGTCGCCGGAGGACACTCGCGCCGCGAGCAGCTCGGGCGGCTGGTCTGGGAGCATGAGTCTCAGCGTAGTCTGGCAGAGTGCTGAACATCGATCTTCATCCCGATCTCACGTTGGTCGTCTCGGAGGTGCGTGACGGCACCATGAAAGCCGCAGCCCCCGGGGCGAACGGCGACGACGCCCAGACGTGGGCTGAGGCGCGGCGAAATCGACGTGCGCTGCTGCGTCAGGCCGGTCTCGACCCCGAGCGCGCGGCCTACGTGCGCATCTCCTACGATCGATCCGACTTCTGCGAGTACCGCGAGGTCGACGAGGTGACTGCCGACGGGGCAGACGACGGTGCAGCCGACGGCGCGGGCGACGAACGAGACGCGACCCGCCACGAGACGATCAGCGCTCGGTTCGCGGATGACGCGTCCACCGCCTGCGACGCGCTCGCCACCGGACTGCCGGGCACACCGCTGCTGCTGCCGGTCGCCGATTGTATGCCGGTCGTGGCATATGACCCTGAGCATAAGGTGGTCGCGCTGACGCATCTCGGTCGTCACAGCGTCGAGCAGCTGGGCGGGCAGCGCACGGTCGAGTGGATGCAGCGGCGGTTCCGCAGCGACCCTGCTCAGCTGGTCGTGTGGCTGGGGCCGTCGCCGAACGGTCAGAGCTATCCGCTGCACGCGCTGGGTGATCGGTCGTTCGCCGAAGTGGTGCCGCAGCAGCTGCGCGATGCCGGGTTGAAGCGGCGCCATATCGTCGAGAGCGGCATCGACACGGTGAGCGATGCGCGGTTCTTCTCGCACAGCGAGTTTCTGGCCGGGCGGCAGCCGGTGGATGGACGCTATGCGGTGGCCGTCGCGCTGCACGGCAGGTCGGTGTCCGGGAGCATCGGAGATGGGCAGTCTGGGCAAGCCGGGCATTTCGGGCAGCTTGGGCGATCCGCGCAGTCTGGGCGATCCGGGCGGCCTGCGGAAGGTGCGTCGGAGGTCTCTCAGCCGCCGGCTGCCGAGCCGCACCGGGTCACGACCGTCGTCTCCGATGTGCTTGTCGAGGAGGGCGTGATCAGGGCGGGGGAGTGCACGGCGCTCAGCGGCCTCTCGGCTGACCCGGCGCATCCCGGGCTGCTCTATGCGGTGAACGACGACTCGGTCGGACTCACTCGTGTGTTCACGCTTGACGCGACCAAGACTCCCGTCGAGGCCGTCGCGGCGCTGACCGTGACGCAGGCTGACGGGTCGCCGGCGCATCTCGACGTCGAGGGCGTCTTCGCACGGCCGCAGGGCGGGTTCTGGCTCGCCGACGAAGGCGCGACCGGGCCGGGCAACGCCGTGCACAGAGTCGATGCCGCGGGGCGCATCCGTGCGACGGTGCGTCTGCCCGAGGCGGTCTCGCGTCACCTGGGCAAATGGGGGTTCGAGGGCGTCACGGCGTTCACCGACCCGCGCGGTCAGGAGTGGCTGTTCGTCGTGATTCAGCGGCCGCTCTGGAAAGACCCGGCGGCGAAGCCTCGTGAGGCGGGCGTCGACGGCCCCGACGTGATCCGCATCGGCTGCCTTCGTGTGGATGCTGCGCTGGGCGGCACAGGCGGCACAGGCGGCACAGGCGGCACAGGCGGCACAGGCGGCGCGGGTGATGGCGCTGGTGGCGTGGGCGATGACGGTGGCGTGAGCGATGAGAGAGGTTCGTCGGACGCCGCATGGAGCTGGCACGGCTACGGCCTCGACCCGGCGTCGGATCGCAAGAACGACTGGGTCGGCGTCTCCGAGATCTCGGTTGCCACGGTCACCGGCGAGGGAGGGTTTTCTGACGATCCCGGCTGTCGTGTCACGCTCGTGCTCGCCGAGCGCGACAAACAGGAAGGCGACCGCGCGCGCACGAAACGCATCTATGCGGTCGATCTGGAGCATCCGGGGCAGGTGACGACCGACAGCACCGGCAGCCTGGTGCCGATCACCGTGCCGGTGCCGAAGCGGCTCGTGGCCGATCTGCTGCCGTGGCTGCGCGAACCGGGTGGACAGGTGCAGGAGAAGCTCGAGGGCGTCACGGTCGATGCTCGCGGGCGGCTCTTCGCGCTGACCGACAACGCAGGCGACAGCCATGCGCCCTGCGCGACGGTGTTCGTCGATCTGGGGGTGCGTGACTTTGGCTGAGCGCGGCTGTGGCTGAGCGCGGCTGTGGCTGAGCGCGGCTGTGGCTGAGCGCGGCTGTGGCGTGTAGGGCAGGGCTCGGTCAGGCCGGTGCCGCAATGTCGGTGGGTGCTGTCAGACTCTGACCATGCACACGAGAAGCCAGATTCCCAGCGCAGCGGCACTTGCCGATCTGGTTGAGTCTGCGTGCTCGGGGCAGCGCGACCTTTTCGCCGCCGAAGGCAGGCAGGCCGCCGAGCTCGTCGCCGTGCACGCTGCGTCAGTCGATGCGGCGCGGCAGCATCGGGTCGACCCTGGCGTCTACCTGCGCGGAGTCTACGCAGACATCGGCACGCGCCTGGGCTGGTCTGAGCGCACGGTATCGCGGCTCATGAATCTGGCCGAGAGCCTGCAGCGTCAGCTGCCCGCCACCCTCGAAGCCTGGCAGCGAGGCGAGCTCGGGCGTCAGCACGCCGAGGTGTTCAACGCCGAGCTCGGCGGCCTCGACGAAGACCGGCGCCGTGAGACAGAGCAGGCCCTGTTGCAGCGCATGGTCGATCGGCCGATGCCTCCGGCGCGACTGCGCGATCTGGCTCGCCGCCTGGCCGAGACGTTCGAGCCTGAGACCATGGCCGAGCGTCATCGTGCCGCCCGAGCAGAGCGCTTCGTGACGATCGAGCCCGACCGTGACGGCATGGCCTGGTTGAGCGTGCGTCTGCCTGCGGTAGATGCAGTGGCCGCCCACCAGCGCACTCGCGCGATCGCCCGTGGTCTGCAGGCGGCGGCCAAGACGATGCCACAGGGCGATCAGACGCAGGCCGCGCCCACTGTCGACCGGCGCACATTCTCGCAGCTGCACGCCGATGTGGTGCGTGACCTGCTGGTGCACGGCATCTGCGAAGCCAAGGCGCTCGAAGGCGGTTCCGTCGCTTTGGGCACCCCGGGCCGAGATGCCAGCGGTGCATACCGAGACTCCGACAGTTCGGGTCGAGACTCTGGCAGAGCCCACGACCTGCCGAGACTGGGCGAAGGCGTGCGCGCACAGGTGCAGGTGGTCGTTCCGGTCGATCTGCTGATCGACGAGATCGCCGGCCACCCCGTCATCAGCTCGGGCGCGACGGCAGAGCTGCGCGGCTACGGTGCGATCGACCCGGTGACCGCACTCGAATTCGCCGCTTCTGCAGATGGTCTGGGCCGCATCCTCACTGACCCGGCCACCGGGCAGGTGCTCGAAGTCGGGCGCAGTGTCTATCGGCCGCCGGCAGCGCTCGCAAGGTTCGTGCGCGAGCGTGACCAGACCTGCCGATTCCCGGGGTGCGCGGTGCCGGCGCAGAACTGCGAGATTGATCACACGCTCGACTGGCAGTGGGGCGGGCCGACCGATGCGAGCAACCTGGCGTGTCTGTGCCGGCGACATCATGTGATGAAGCATCATTCCAGCTGGAGCGTGATGCACGTCAACGACGATGCCGACCTGCTGTGGACGAGCCCGACCGGCGCAGTCCACCAGACTTTCGCACCGTGCACTGGCCCTATCCGCCATGGGCCGGGCTTTGAGGAGCCGCCTGATGCCGTCGATGTCGGGAGCCTGATCGATCTCGACCCGCCCGACCTGCCTGATGGCGGTGACCCGGTGCCGTTTGAGAGCGGGTTCTGGGCGTGTCTCCGAAGCCGGGCTGAACGCGGCTGAGAAGCGAGGCTCCTGAACGGCAGCCAGATGCGCTCCAGTATCAGCGACACCTCAGTCTGCGACGCTCGCAGTGAGACCGCGACGTTTCAGCAGCGGCTCGATTGCGGCATCCGCACCCCGAAACTCGACGTAGGTCTTCTTGGTGTCCTGGCTGCCGCCACGTGTGAGCAGCTCGCGACGGTAGTGTTCGCCGGCAGAACGCGACAGACCGCCGTGTTCGGCGAACCACTGTTCGGTGTCGGCGTCGAGCACCTCGCTCCAGATGTAGGAGTAGTACCCGGCCGAGTAGCCGCCCGAGAAGATGTGCTGAAAGAAGCTCGTGCGGTAGCGCGGCAGTACGAGCTTCGAGGCCAGCCCCCGCTGCAGCAGGGCCTGCTGCTCGAAACGCGACACGATCTCGCCTTCTGACGTTGAGTCGACGCCGTCACCACCCGCTGCAGCGGGCTCGACCAGCGCATCCGCCTCAGCGGTCGACAGCGAGTGCCATGCCAGGTCGATGACCGAAGCCTGCAGATACTCTGTGGTCTCGTAGCCCTGGTTGAACGTGCTGGCCGCCTTCAGACGGTCGATCAGCTCCTGCGGAATCACCTCGCCGGTGCACACGTGCTTCGCATAGTGCGGCAGCACCGCAGGATGCAGTGCCCACGTCTCGTTGAACTGGCTCGGCAGCTCGACGAAGTCACGCGGCACGTTGGTGCCCGAGAACTGCGGGTAGCGCACGTCGCTCAGCAGGCCGTGCAGCCCGTGTCCGAACTCGTGGAAGAGCGTGTGCACCTCGTCGAGCGTCAGCAGCGTCGGCTCGCCCGTCGGCGGCTTCACCAGATTCAGCACGTTCACCACGATCGCACGCTCGTCCAGCAGTCGTGACTGGTCGACGAATGAGCTCATCCACGCACCGCCGCGTTTGGTCGGTCGGGCATAGAGATCGAGCAGGAAGAGGCCGACCGCCTCGCGCTGCGGAGCATCGCCGGCTTCAGCGACGGGCGTGCGCGAGACCTCGAACACACGAACGTCGGGGTGATAGCCGTGCAGGTCGGGCCGCTCTTCGAGATGCACGCCGTACAGCTGCTCGGCCGCGTAGAACACGCCGTCGCGCAGTACCCGCTCCACCTCGAAGTACTCGCTCAGGGTCTCGGCGTCGATGTCGAACTCTCGTTTTCGACGCAGCTCGGTGTAGTACGGCCAGTCCCAGGCCTGAAGCGTGAACCCCTCGCCTCGCTCGGCAGACGCGGTCTCGGCGGCACCGTTCGCCTCGCCGCTCTCACTCTCTTCGTCGATCAGCTTCTGCAGCTCACGTGCTTCGTCCTGGGCGTTCGCCATTGCTGCCGGAGCGAGCCGCTGCAGCAGGGTGTCGGCAGCCTCCAGGCTGCCCGCTGTCTCGTCGGCGAGCACGTACTCGGCATGATTCGCATAGCCGAGCAGCTCGGCACGATGTGCCCTGAGCTGAGCGATGCGCACCGCAATCGTCCGGGTGTCGTTGGGGCCGCCATGTGCGCCGCGTTCGAGAGAGGCCCGCAGAATGCGCTCGCGCGTCGCACGCACCGTGAGCTTCGACAGCCATGGATGCCCGCTCGGCAGCACGAGGGTCACCATGTGCTTGCCGTGGTAGCCCGCCTCGTCGGCGGCGGCGGATGCCGCGGCCAGTTCCGTCGCATTCAGGCCGTCGAGCTCGGCCGGGTCATCGAACACCACGCCGAGTGCATTGGAATCGTCGAGCAGCCTCGCGCCGAAGCGCGTGCTCAGCGTCGAGAGCTCGGTGTTGATCTCGCGCAGGCGCTGTTGCGCCTCAGGCTCCAGCCCCGCACCCGCACGCACGAACCCGAGATGTGTGCGCTCGATCAGCCAGCGCGATTCGGCATCCAGAGACAGCTCGTCGCGCTGGTCGTAGACCGCCTGCACCCGCTCGAAGAGACGCGGGTTCAGTGAAATCGCGTCGTAGTGCTCGCTGAGCACGCCCGAGATGCGCTCTTCGAGCTCGAGCAGTGCCGGGGTGCCGTCGGTGCTCGTCAGGTTGAAGAACACCGAGAGCACCCGATCGAGAGCCCACCCGCTGCGCTCGAGCGCCACGATCGTGTTCTCGAACGTCGCAGGTTCGTCGCTGTCGGCGATGTGCACGATCTCGCGGTCGTGCTGCACGAGCGCGTCGGCAATCGCCGGCTCGTAGTCGTCTTCGCCGATCGTGGCGAAGTCGGGCAGTCCGTAGGGAAGACCGGTGTGCAGCAGTCGCTGTGAGAGCAGGTCAGACGAAGGATGCGATGCGTGCGAAGTCATGCGGCCAGCGTACCGCGCCGGGCAGGTCGAGAGGTCCTGCCCGGCGTTCGGCAGCCGTCACCGGGTCTGCATGATCACTGAGTCCGGGCTACCAGGTCTGGTTGCCGTCGCCCTTCGGGCCGCCCTTGTGCCCGTCGCGGCGGTCGCTCTTGTATGCCGGGCGGTAGCTCTTGCCCTTGCCGCCGCGGCCGTTGTCCCGGCTGTCGCGGGCGGCGCGGTCGTCAGCCGTCCAACGACGTTTGGGCCCGCTGTGACCGTCGCGCCTGAAGTCGCCCTCGCCGCGATTGTCGCGATGCTCATGCCGGCCGCCGTTATCGCGGTTGTCGCGTCGGTCGTCACGGTTCCAGTCCCGACGGCCGCCGTCATGGCGGTCGTCGCGGTTCCAGCCGCCGCGGCCGCCGTCACGTCGGTCGTCGCGTCGGTTGTCGAAACGGTCGCCGTCGCGCCGGTTCCCTTTGTACCCGCCGCGGTCATTGCGATCATTGCGGTCGTTCCGGTCATTCCGATCGTTGCGCCAGCCCCCGCGTCCGCCGCGGTCGTTGCGATCACCGCGACCGTTTCGGTCGCCACGCTCGCTGCGATCGCCACGGTACCCACCGCGGTTGTCGTGCCCGCCCTGGTAGCCTCCGCGGCCGCCCTTGTTGTAGCCGCCCTTGTTGTAGCCGCCCTTGTTGTAGCCGCCCTGACGGTCGTCGCGGTTGCGGTGCGGCACGGCCTCAAGGTGATCGCGCTCGGGATCGAGCAGCAGCGGGCGATCGCCCTGGGCGACCAGAGCCAGCGCCGCGGCGACGTCGGCCTCGGGCACGTCGTTGTGACGCACATAGTGGTCGATCACATCGCGCAGTTCGCTGATCTCAGACTCGCGTTCGAGCGCCTCGGTGATGCCGTCGTCGAAGCGGCTCAGCCGCGACTCGTTGACCTCGTCGACGCTCGGCAGCGACATGCGGTCCATCTTCTGACGAGTGGTGCGCTCGATCTGCTCCTGCAGACGGCGCTCGCGCGGGGTGATGAAGCTGATCGCAGCCCCCGTGCGCCCGGCACGACCGGTGCGCCCGATGCGGTGCACGTACGACTCCGGGTCGCTCGGGATGTCGTAGTTGATCACGTGTGTGATGCGTTCGACGTCCAGCCCGCGAGCGGCGACATCGGTGGCGACGAGCACGTCGATCTGGCCGTTCTTGAGCTGCTCGACGGTGCGCTCACGCTGTGCCTGCGGCACGTCGCCGTTGATCGCGGCGGCCGAGAAGCCGCGTGCTCGCAGCCGCTCGCTGACCGTCTCGGTGTCGCCGCGGGTGCGCACGAACACGATCACGCCGTCGCTGCCCTCGACCTCGAGCACGCGTGCGAGCACGTCGAGCTTCTGGCGGCCGGCGACCACGAGAAAACGCTGCGACACATTGGTGTTGGTCTGCGTCTTGGTCTTGACCGTGATCTCTGCCGGGTCATGCAGGTGCGTCTTGGCGAGACGACGGATCTGCTGCGGCATGGTCGCCGAGAACAGTGCGATCTGTCGGGTGTCGGGGGTGCTGGCGAGAATCGTCTCGACGTCGTCGACGAAGCCCATCTGCAGCATCTCGTCGGCTTCGTCGAGCACGAGCATGCGCAGCTGCGACAGGTCGAGGGTGCCGCGCTTCATGTGGTCCATGATGCGTCCCGGGGTGCCGACGACGATGTGCACGCCCTTGCGCAGTGCTGAGAGCTGCATGCCGTAGGCCTGGCCGCCGTAGACCGGCAGGATGCGCACGCCGGGCATCTTCTGCGCGAACCGCTCGACGGCCTCGCAGACCTGGAGCGCCAGCTCGCGGGTGGGTGCGAGCACCAGCGCCTGAGGTGCGTTCACCTGTGGGTCGACGGATGCCAGCATCGGAAGTGCGTAGGCCGCGGTCTTGCCGGTGCCGGTCTGCGCCTGGCCGACGACGTCGCGTCCGGCGAGCAGAGTCGGAATGGTGGCTGACTGGATCGGCGAGGGAGTCTCGTAGCCGATGGCGTCGAGCGCGTCGAGCAGCGGCTTGGGCAGCCCGAGATCGGCGAACGCGTTGTCCGTCGTCTCGTCGGTCTTGGCCTCAGCTTTGGTCTCGGTGACCGTTTCGGTGGCAGGCTCAGCAGACTCGGACTCAGCAGGGCGTTCGGAAGGGGTGTTCACAGGGGTGTGCTCCTCAGCTGCTGGCGTGTGCTCGGCAGCGGTGTCGATGGCAGCTGACGCGTCGCTCGCGTCAGCAGATGGTGCAGAAGAAGATGAAGAAGATGTGGGAGAAGACGAAGAACCAGCGGCAGAATCAGAAGTCACCAATTGATCGTAGTCGCTGGCAGGGTGTCGCGTCCACAGCGCAGGGTAGTCCTCTGCCACGACACATGCTATCAGCATCCACTGATGTTCGTCACAGTGAGGGCTCCCTCTGCTCCTTACGCGCCCCGGGTGGCGGGGCGGATGGTCCCGGGTGGCGGCATGGAGGGTAGCGGCGCGTGATGAGTTCCCAAGTATTGACCAGTGGATAAACAAGCCTTCGCCAGCGGCTTCACTGACCTTAGACTGGAAGTCGGACATCACGCGCCGGCGAGTGCACAGGGAACCTCCCGAGCTGCAGACTGGTGCGACGTTGAGAGGAACCTCATGTCAAACAGCATCGATTCAGATCTCGTCAAGAAGGGCATCGGGTCGATTCGTACCGCACTCGGCATCAGCGGTGTGCTGACACTGCTCGCCGGTATCGCCATCACGTTCTGGCCAGGGCGCAGCGCCGAACTCGCCGTGGCGATCGTCGCGATCTACACGATCATCGGCGGTCTCGTCTACGGCGCGATCTCGATCTTCGGCAAACTGCAGTCGGGCTGGGGCCGAGTCGGCGACATCCTGCTGGCCGTGTTCATGATCATCGTCGGCATCGTGGCGTTCGCGAACCTGGGCTCGGCCGCTGCAGCCTTCGGCATCGTGCTGGGCATTCTCGTCGGCATCGCCTGGTTCGTCGAGGGCATCGTAGCCCTCGCCTTCGTCGGAGACTCCGACTCGAAGGCCTGGAGCATCATCTTCGCCGTGCTCAGCATCATCGCCGGCATCACGCTGCTGTTCTCTCCGCTGTGGGGCGCCGCCGTGCTCTGGCTGCTGCTGGGCGTCTCGGCGATCGTGCTCGGCGTCGCGCAGATCATTCGCGCGTTCCAGTTCGGCAAGTCGCTGCGCTGAGCGGATGCCTGCGCCTGACAGCGCGGGCGGCACCTGAACGTTCGGGTGCGACATGAAAGAAGCCCCCGAGAAGATCGTGAGACCTTCTCGGGGGCTTTCTGTCGGGGTAGCGGGATTTGAACCCACGACCTCCTCGTCCCGAACGAGGCGCGCTACCAAGCTGCGCTATACCCCGTCGCTGAGAATCAGCGGCAACTGCTATAGCTTAGTCCATTCTGAGGCCCAGTTTCAATGTGCGGTTGTCGCATCCTCGTCTCGCGCCACCAGAGTGAGGAGCGTGGCCTCGGGACGGCAGTTGAAACGCACCGGTGCATAGATCGAGGTGCCCAACCCGGCACTGACGTGCAGCCACGAGCTGCGATCGCCGGTCGTCCACTCGTGCAGCCCCTTCACAAAAGGCCGCGGCAGGTCGCAGTTGGTCGTCAGCGCGCCGAAGAACGGCACGCACACCTGGCCGCCATGCGTGTGGCCGGCGAGCATGAGCTCGGCACCCATCGAGGTGAAACCGTCGAGCACGCGCTGGTAGGGGGCATGCGTCACACCGAGCGTCAGATCGACGTCTGCAGGCATTCCGGCGATGCGTCGGCGCAGCCCTTCGGGATCATCGTTACCGAGGTGTGCGTCGCCGGTGCCGACCAGACCGATCCGGCTGCCGTTCACGGTCAGCTGCGCGGTTCGATTGTTCAGGTTGCGCCAGCCGGCTTCGACGAGACGGTGGGTGAGTGCGGCGGTGTCGATATCCGGCGTCTCACGTCGGACGCGGCTGGAGTGCAGCAGGTACGAGAGCGGATTCTTCGGAGTCGGTGTGAAGAAGTCGTTCGACCCGTAGACGAAGGCGCCAGGTACGTCCACCAGTGGCTCCAGGGCGTCCAGAATCGCCGGCAGTGCCTCCGCATGGCCGTAGTTGTCTCCGGTGTTGATGACCAGATCGGGCTTCAGCGAGGCCAGATCACGGGTCCACGCGACGCGCGCACGCTGCCAAGGCGCCAGATGCAGGTCGGCGACGTGCAGCATCCGCAGAGGCCGACTGCCCTCGGGCAGCACAGGCACCGTGAACTGACGCAGCGCGAAGCTGTTGCGTTCGATCAGCGAGCCGTACGCGAGCGCGCCGACTCCAGCCAGCGCGGCGATGCCGAGCGAGGATGCGAACGTGCGCAGACCCGGCAGCCTCGCGTCGTTCTCTGCGCTGGGCGCCGACGACCCTGATGCCGCAGCAGTCATCACTGTGCTGACGGACTCGGCGAGGCACCCGACCCGTCTGCGGGGGCGTTCGATGCGCCTTCCTTGCCAGAGCTGAGGTAGATGGTCACCAGTGCCCCAGCGTCGGCCGAGCCGGCAGCGGGATCAGTGGCCACGACCTGGCCTGCAGGCACGGAGTCGGAGGGCCGACGTTCAGGCGAGATGGCCACCTGGAAGCCGGCGTCCTCGAGCTGCTGCTGCGCCTCTTCGGGCGTCTTGCCGGTCACATCGGGCAAATCGGTGCTGCGGAAGGTCAGCGAGGTGTCGTCGGGAGCCGGGAACGATGCCGCGCCCGGGTACCTGTTGTGCACGCCTCGCTGGATGTCCTTCCACATGGAGTAACGGACGTTCCAGCCGGCCACGCCCTTGATGCGGTAGTACCGGAGGTCGGCCTTGTTGTTGGTCGTGCCGGTGTTGCCGATCCAGGTCGCCTGCACCGTCGAAGTGGTGTAGCCGACCAGCCAGGTCTGATGGTAGCTGTCGGTCGAACCGGTCTTGCCAGCGACCGCCGAACCGTCGAAGGGATTCGCCTGACCGGCGGTGCCGTCGCGATCGAACACCCCTTGCAGTGCAGAAGTGGCGGTGCGGGCGACCGTCGGCGTCACTGCTTCGGAGCACTGGGAGGCCGGTGTCGGGCGCTCGCTGCCGTTGTTGCCGTCGACGACGCTCAGAATCGCCTTGGGCGTGCAGTATGTGCCGTCGTTCGAGATGCCGGCGTAGGCGCCTGCGATCTGGATCGGTGCGATGGTGTTCGCCGAACCGCCGATGATGCTGGTCGGCACGTGGTCGAGGTCTTTGCCGTTGGCCGACTTCGTGATGCCGAATGAGACCGCGGTGTCTTTGATGTCGCAGAGGTCGAGCTGCTGCGCCATCGCGGCGAAACCGGTGTTCACCGAGTTCTTCGTGGCGTAGCGCACGTCGAACGACGAGGGCATGTTCGACACAGCGTTGTCGAGCTGCCAGGTGCCGACATAGCCGCCGGGCTGGCATCGATCGGGAAAGTCTTTCTGCCTCAGCGTGGCCGGCGCGGGTGCGTTCAGTCGCTCATTGAGAGAATGGCCCTGTTTCAGCCAGTCGAGCAGGGTGAACACTTTGTATGTCGAACCAGGCTGGAAGCCTGATGACCCGCCTTCGTCTTTCGTGGTGCTGTAGTTGATCGCGGTTCGGCTGGTGTCGCCGGCGGTGTCATCCGTCTGCGAGAAGGTGCGGTTCTGCGCCATGGCCAGCACATTACTGGTACCGACCTGCAGAACCGTGGTGGCCGCCCCGATCTTGTCGTTGCGGTTGATGCTCTTGTCGATGGCTGCCTGGGTGTCGTCCTGCAGCCCGAGGTCGATGCTGGTGTGAATCTGCAGGCCTCCGCGGCGCAGCAGAGCCGTGCGGTCTTCGGGAGTGTCGCCGTACGCAGAGTCGTTGCGAATCAGGTTCACGACGTAGTCGCAGAAGTAGCTTGCGTTGTGGGTGGCCGCCTCACAGCCTCGAGGCTGTTGAGTGATGTGCGGCTCGATCGGGGTCGCGATCGCCGCATCGGCGGTCGGCTGGTCGATGTAGCCGTGTTCGACCATACGGTTCAGCACGAGATCACGGCGGGCCTTGGCGCGATCGAGGTTCTCAGGCGCGTCGACACGGTAGGCGTTGGGCGAGGGAAAGACGCTGACGAGCTGGGCCGCCTCGGGCAGCGTCAGGTCTGAAGCGTTCTTGCCGTAGTAGTACTGAGCCGCGGCGCCGATGCCGTAGACGTTGCCGCCGAACGAGGCGTAGTTCAGATAGCTGGTGAGGATCTGCTCTTTCGAGTAGTTCTGCTCGAGGCCGATCGCGTAGCGCATCTCGAGCAGCTTGCGCGAGGCGCTCTCTTCACGGGCCTCGTTGATGGCCGACTCGTCGTTCTCCCACTCGGCTGCCTCGATGCGCAGGTTGCGCACCAGCTGCATGGTGATCGTCGAAGCGCCTGACTGAGTCGAGCCGCTCGACTGGTTCTGCAGCACCGCACGGGCGACGGCGGCGAAGTCCACGCCGCCGTGGTCGTAGAAGCGCGGGTCTTCGATCGAGACGACCGCATTCTTCACGAGGTCAGGCATCTGGTCTGCGGTCAGCGGGATGCGGTTCTTCTCGTAGAACGTGGCGAAGGCCACGTCTTGGCCATCGAGCTTGCCGTACAGGGTCGACGGGCTCTGCAGCTCGACGTTTGCGAGTGAGGCGGGCAGGGTTTTCGCGATGTTGACCGCGTCGGCGCCGAACACGCTAGCGATGGCCAGAGCAGGTGTCGACATGCCGACTGCGACGAGGCCGAGGGCGGCGGACGCGGCGATGAACCGCACGATCGCGCGGCTGGAACGTCGCCGGTTTGCGGGCAGGTGAGAAGACATAGGCTAGATGCTACGCGATTATCCTATGAATGGAGCAGCCATGGTCAAGTGGGAGTACTTCACCGCCCCTCTCATCATCCACAACACCCAGCAGATTCTCAACAACTTCGGATCCGAAGGGTGGGAGCTGATCCAGATCGTCGAGGGGCCCACCGGCGGCCTCGTCGGCTACTTCAAACGACCCATCGAGGAGCAGGCATGAGTTTCACCAGCAGGCTGAACGAGCTGGGCATCACCCTTCCCGCGGTCGCAGCCCCGGTCGCCGACTACGTGCCGGCGCTGCGCATCGGCAGCCTGGTGCACACCTCGGGGCAGCTGCCCTTCATCGACGGCGAGCTGCCGGCGACGGGCAAGGTCGGCGTCGGCGAGGGGCTGGTGCCGCCTGAAGAGGCGAAGACCCTGGCGCGCACGGCAGGTCTGAACGCGATCGCGGCGGCGGCGGATGCCGCGGGCGGCATCGACCGCATCGCTCGCGTCGTGAAAGTGGTCGGCTTCGTCTCGTCGGCACCCGATTTCACCGGGCAGCCCGGCGTGATCAACGGCGTCAGCGAGCTGCTCGGCGAGGTCTTCGGCGAGGCCGGAGCGCACGCACGCAGCGCCGTCGGCGTCGCGGTGCTGCCGCTCGACTCCCCGGTCGAGGTCGAGATCACGGTCGAGCTCGTCGCTGACTGATCTCTGCTGGCTGGTCTTGATCTCTGCCAGCTGGTCTGCGTCGACTGATCTGTGTTGCCTGACCTGTGCACAGGCTCATCTGCGCACAGACTGTTTCATACCGTGAGGCTGTGCACAGGTCGCCTTCGTCTGTGGCGGACGCGGTCAGACCACTGCACGATGGGCGCATGCCGCACAGACACAGAGTCTCTCTCACCGCCTCAGCAGCACGTGGGCAGATGGCGGAACTCGCGACCACAGCGCTCCCGTCGCCGTCGCAGTTGCAGCCAGCCGCATCCGCCGCCTGCGATGCCGAGACGCTCGGCGCGTTCGGTCCGCTGCGCACGCTGATCACCCGCGCCGGAGTGACCGACGTGCTCGTCACCGCTCCCGATGAGATCTGGATCGATCGGGGCAAGGGCGTCGAGCGGGTGCCTCTGCGTCTCAGCGGTCAGCGTCAGCTGCGGGCACTCGCGGTCTCGCTCATCGCCGCGGGAGGTCGGCATCTCGACGATGCGACGCCCTTCGTCGACGTGCGGTTGGGCGAGCTGCGCGTGCACGCGGTGCTGCCGCCCGTGGCGGTCGGCGGCGTCCAGCTCTCGGTGCGTGTGCCCCAGCGAGGGCTGCACGACTTCGGCTCGCTGCTTGGCACCGGCATGATCGTCGCCGGGCACGAAAGGCTGCTGCGCGACGCCATCGAGTCAGGGGCCAATCTGCTCATCACGGGGGCGACCGCCAGCGGCAAGACGACGCTGCTGCGGGCGCTGCTGCAGCTGGTCGAGCCTGATCAGCGCATCATCTGCGTCGAAGACGTCGCCGAGCTCGATGTGCGGCACCCGCACGTCGTGCAGCTCGAGACGCGGCAGCCCAATGCCGACGGTCTCGGCGCAGTAGGCCTCGACGTCCTGCTGCGCCAGGCGCTGCGTATGCGTCCCGACCGCATCGTCGTCGGCGAGTGCCGTGGGCCCGAGCTGATGCTGCTGATGACCGCGCTGAACACGGGGCATCGAGGTGGGGCGGGCACGCTGCATGCCAACTCGGTCGCCGACGTGCCGGCTCGGCTCGAGGCACTGGCGCTGATGAGCGGCATCAGCGAACGAGCCTTGGCGCGTCAGGCGGCCAGTGCCTTCGACCTCGTCCTGCACCTCGGGCGCAGTGCCGGTGTGCGGCGTCTCGAACAGGTCGGGCGCTTCGAAGTCGACGCAGACGGGCTGCTCGTCGCACGGGTCCTGACCGTCGACTCTGAACATCCGGGCCTTCACCGGCGTCCGTGGGCCACTGACCGCAACACGCACGCACCGGGCCGATGACCGAGTCGCTCGGCAGCACGGCAGAGGCGCTCAGCGCACTCTCTGCGCTCGTCGATGCGGGGGTCGCCCCGCAGCGAGCGCTCGAACTCGTGGCCGACGGCGTCGGCGGTCTCGACGGCGAGGTGCTCGCCGAGGCGCTGCCCAGAGTCCGGCAGCACGGTGCCTCGGCGTCGCTGCTCGATGCGGCGGCGCGACTGTCCCACGCGCCGCGCCGGTTCGCCGAGCAGCGTGGGCGCACATTGCAGCAGTCGGTTCGCAGCTGGCGTCGCATCGCGGCAGTCTGGGGCATCGCCGAACGAGCCGGGGCACCGTTGGCCGACGCGCTGCGGCGCATGTCCGGCATGCTCGAGCAGCTCGAGCGCATCGAGACCGAGTCGCGCATCGCCGCATCCGGTCCGACGTCCACGGCCCGACTGCTGCAGGCGATGCCGTTGGTGGGCGTGCTGCTGGGGGCGCTGCTCGGCGTCGATTCGCTCGGAGTGCTCTTCGGCACCCCGTTCGGGTGGGGCTGCCTCGTCGTCGCACTGGTGCTGATGCTGGTTGGTGCTCGCTGGCAGAAGAGGCTGCTCGCTTCGCTGCAGCCGCCCGATGACTCTGACGGCATGCTCCTGCTAATGGTGTCGCTGGGGGTTCGTGCGGGGCATGCCGCCGACAGCGCGATCGACCTGAGCGAGCGGATGCTGACTCGCGCCGGTCTTGACGCCGACCGCGACGACGAGCGCGCGAGACTGGATCGTCTGGTCGCACTCTGGCAGCGCTCCGGCGTGCCGCTGTTGGGGCTGCTCGACGGTCAGCTCGATGACGTGGCACGCATGCGTGCGGCCGCATTGCGAGTGCGTGCCGCCCGGCTCGAGACGCTGCTGCTGCTGCCACTGGGCGTCTGCTCACTGCCGGCCTTCATCGTGGTCACCGTGCTGCCGATGATCGCATCGATTCTGTTCTCCACATTTGTCGATCTGCGCTGATCTGTGCACAGCGGTCACGTATCCCAACGCTCTCTCCTCGGTTTCCGCGACGCTGAAAGCACAGCCAGGGTCATCCCTGACAGAGCAGAGAAAAGCACATCGAAGAAAAGAGGACACCATGCCGACGATCACCACAGTGACTGACCCCTCAGAGCCGCATGGCCGCCGAGCTCTGCACGCGGTCGCCAGCGCGCTGCTGCTGCGCGTGTCGCTGGCCGTCACCGACGTCGCGGCCGCGGCGGCTGCGCTGGCGCTCCAGCGTCTGAACGAGCTCCGGGCGCGCCCGCAGGAAAGCGGGGCCGCCACTGCTGAGTACGCCATTGCGATGCTGGCCGCCGTGGGCTTCGCCGGCGTGCTCGTGGTCATCCTGCGCGGCGACGAGGTGCGCGGGGTGCTCACCAACCTTGTGCGCAACGCGCTCAATGCGGCGCCTTAGAACGGCACCCGAGAATATGACTGTGCGCAGCACCAGAGGCGAGCGTGCCGAAGGCGCCGTCTGCGGCAGGGCTTGGGATGCCTGCGAGCAGGAGCGTGGGTCGGCCACCGCAGAACTGGCCGTCGTGCTGCCCGTCGTCGTGCTGGTGCTGGGCCTCGTGCTCGGCACCGGCGCGGCGTCGGCGCGCATCACCACGACCACAGAGGCCGCTGCGGCCGCCGCGCGCAGCCTGGGCCGCGGCGAGTCTCAGGCACAGGCGCGCAGCCTCGCCGCAGCGGTGCAGCCAGACGCGAAGCTGCAGATCTCTGACCAAGGCGATCTGGTCTGTGTGCGCGCGAACTCTGCCCAGCGTCTGCTCGGTGCGCTGCCGCTCGATATCACCCAACGTGTGTGCGTGCCGCGCGAAGGCCGCTGAGGGGCGTTGCGCCGCCGCCAGCGCGTGCTGACACGCCGGGTTGCGTCGAACACCCGATTCGCCGCGAGCGCACAGAGCTCCCGGCCCACATGCGAACAGTCGCAGAGAAGAGGAACGAACGGTGACGAACGACTCAGAACGGGGCAGCATGACCGTCGGCATCGTCGTGCTGGTCGCCGCTGTGGCGCTGCTGGCTGCGCTGGCAGGCGTCATCGCCGCACAGAGTCAGCACGACCAGGTGCGAGCGGCTGCAGGCATCGCCGCGCTGCAGGCCGCTGACGCACAGCGTGGGCTGATCGCAGACGTTCCGTGCTCACGAGCCGAACGAGTCGCCGTCGCTCACTCGGCGACAGTGGCGTCGTGCGGCGAGACTGACCGCGGCATGCTCGTCACGCTGACTCGTGACACGCTGCTTGGCCGGGCGGCCGCCACAGCGCATGCCGGCCGCAGCGATGAAGATTAGATACCGAATCGCTCAGGCGCTGCACAGCTTGTCGCAGGCCTCGTCTTTGTCGAGCTGCGGGCGTCGCCTTTGTAGAACCGAGAGCGCTCCCCTATATTGTGGAACGACGAGTCACAACTGGCGGAAGACTGAATCTCAAGGTCGCCGGGCGAGCTGTGACCGCAGGAACACCGCTAGTGCGCGGGGTGAGGAATCTCAAGTGGCACATACGAAGAGGCTGGTCATCGTCGAGTCTCCGGCCAAGGCGAAGACCATCGGCAAGTATCTCGGCGAAGACTACACAGTGCTCGCCTCGGTCGGTCACGTGCGTGACCTCATCGAGCCCAAGAACCTTCCGCCAGAGCTGAAGAAGGGCTCGCTCGGCAAATTCTCGGTCGACGTCGACCACGGGTTCGAGCCGTACTACGAGGTCAGCAGCTCGAAGAAGAAGACCGTCGCCGAGCTGCGCCGAGCGTTGAAAGGTGCCGACGAGCTCTATCTCGCAACTGATGAGGACCGCGAGGGGGAGGCCATCGCGTGGCACCTGCTGCAGGTGCTCAAGCCGAAGGTTCCCGTGCGGCGCATGGTGTTCCACGAGATCACCAAAGAGGCGATCACCAAGGCGAAAGAGACCACCCGAGATCTGAACACCGCGCTGGTCGATGCGCAGGAGACCCGACGCATCCTCGACCGTCTCTACGGCTACGAGATCTCGCCCGTGCTTTGGCGCAAGGTCGGGCCGGGGCTTTCGGCAGGGCGAGTGCAGTCGGCGGCGACTCGTCTGGTGGTCGACCGTGAGCGCGAGCGCATCGCCTTCCGATCGGCCGAGTATTGGGACGTCGTCGTCGAGGCCAAGGCCGATGAAGACGCGACCGAGTTCGAGGCCCGACTGGTCAGCTACAACGGTGTGAAGATCGCGACGGGGCGAGACTTCAGCGACCGAGGTGAGCTGAAGACCGCTGCGCATGTGCTCACCGGCGACGAGGCCAAGGCGCTCGCGACCGCACTCGAATCAGCGCGGCTCGAGGTCGCATCCGTCGAATCGAAGCCGTATCGTCGTCGTCCGGCAGCACCGTTCACCACCTCGACGCTGCAGCAGGAGGCCGCACGCAAGCTGCGCTTCTCGGCGCGACAGACGATGAGCCTGGCGCAGGGGCTGTACGAGAACGGCTACATCACCTATATGCGAACCGACTCGCCGATTCTGTCGCATCAGGCGGTCACCGCCGCCCGGGCGCAGGCGAAGTCGCTCTACGGTGAGAGCTCGGTTCCTGAGAAGCCTCGTGTCTACACCGGCAAGTCGAAGAACGCGCAGGAGGCCCACGAGGCGATCCGTCCGTCGGGCGACCACTTTCGGCTGCCCAGCGATCTGCGCTCGAACCTGCGCGCCGACGAGCTGAAGCTCTACGACCTGATCTGGAAGCGCACCGTCGCCTCGCAGATGGCCGATGCGACCGGTTCGACCGCCACAGCCACGCTGCGCTACGACGGCAAGGGCATGAAGAGCGAGTTCACCGCCTCGGGCACCGTCATCACGTTCCGCGGCTTTCTCGACGCCTACGAAGAGGGGCGCGACGCCGACCGCCATGCGACCGCAGAGCGCGCCGCCAAAGAGCATCGGCTTCCGGCGCTCGCGCAGGGGCAGTTCGTCTCGGTGATCGAACCCGAGTCGAAGCAGCACGAGACGCTGCCTCCGCCGCGCTACACCGAGGCGAGCCTGGTCAAGACCCTCGAAGAGCTGGGCATCGGGCGCCCGTCGACGTACGCGGCGATCATCTCGACCATCGTCGATCGCGGCTATGTGACACCCAAGGGGCAGTCACTCGTGCCGACGTGGGTCGCGTTCTCAGTGGTGCGTCTGCTCGAACAGCACTTCACGTCGCTGGTCGACTACGACTTCACCGCAGGCATGGAGGGCGACCTCGACCGCATCGCGGCCGGTCAGGAAGACCGCCGCCACTGGCTCAGTCAGTTCTACTTCGGCGAAGGCGATCACCCCGGCCTGCGCTCGGTCATCGACAACCTGGGCGAGATCGACGCCCGCGGCATCAACTCGACGCCGATCACCGACGCGATCACGCTGCGCATGGGCAAGTTCGGCCCGTATCTCGAGCAGCAGGTCGACGGAGAGGAGACCCCGAAACGGGTGAGCCTGCCCGACGGCCTCGAACCCGACGAGCTCACCGCTGCGAAGGCCGTCGAGATCATGGATCGCCCGAGCGGTGATCGCGAACTCGGCGTGAACCCCGACACCGGGCACGCCGTCGTCGTCAAGGCTGGCCGTTTCGGGCCGTACGTCACCGAGACGCTGCCCGAGGGCGAGGAGTGGCCCAAGGGGGTCAAACCGCCGACGGCGTCGCTGTTCCGCAGCATGGAGCCGGCGACGGTCGATCTGGCCACAGCCCTGAAGCTGCTCTCGCTGCCGCGCGTGGTCGGCGAGGTCGACGACGTGCCGGTCGAGGCGCTCAACGGCCGCTACGGGCCGTACCTCAAACACGGCAAAGAGACGCGTTCGCTGCCCGACGAGGATGCGATCTTCTCGATCGACCTCGAGAAGGCGAAAGAGCTGCTCGCCCAGCCGAAGTACGGCGGTCGTCGCGCGGCGGCTCCGCCGCTGCGCGAGTTTGACAAGCCCGACCCTGTCAGTGAGAAGCCGATCGTCGTGAAGAACGGCCGCTTCGGGCCGTACGTCACCGACGGTGAGATCAACGCGACCGTGCCCAAGGCCGAGAACGCCGAAGAGCTCACCTACGAGCGCGCCGTCGAACTGCTCGCCATCAAGCGAGAGAAGGGGCCGGCCAAGAAGCGCACTCGTAAGGCTCCCGCGAAGAAGGCGCCGGCGAAGAAGACGACCGCGAAGAAGTCGACTGCTCGCAAGACCGCGGCGAAGAAGACCCCGGCGGCGAAGACGTCCACAGCCAAGAAGACGACCCCGGCGAAGAAGGCCCCGTCGAAGAAGGCGACAACGGCCAAGACGACCACGGCAGCGAAGCCCGCGACCGCAGGTGACGGCGAGAGCACCGGCCAGTGACCGAGAAGGCTGAGCGGCATGGCCTCTTCGTCACCATCGAAGGCATCGATGGGGCCGGCAAATCGACACAGCTGACTCTGCTGCGAGACTGGCTGACCGATGCCGGCCGTGAAGTCGTCTCGACCTTCGAACCGGGTGCGACGCCGCTCGGCGTCAGTCTGCGAGAGCTGCTGCTGCATACTGAGGGTCCCGTCTCCGAGCGCGCTGAGGCGCTGCTCTATGCCGCCGACCGCGCCCAGCACGTCGATCAAGTCGTGCGGCCCGCTCTCGAACGCGGCGCGGTCGTGATCTCTGACCGCTATCTCGATTCGTCGATCGCCTATCAGGGCGCCGGGCGACGCCTGCTCGCGAACGAGATCCGTGATCTGTCGCTCTGGGCGACCGACGGGCTGCTGCCCGATCTGACCGTACTGCTCGATCTGCCGGTTGCGCAGGCTGCGTCGAGGGTGGATGCCGAGCCCGGCGAACGAGATCGTCTCGAGAGCGAGCGGGCAGACTTCCACCAGCGCGTGCGCAGCGGCTTTCTCGCGCTGGCAGCCGCCGACCCCCAGCGCTTCGAGATCATCGACGCCCGACTGGCGGTCGACGAGATCGCCGAGCGCATCCGCCGCGCCGTCATGCAGCGAATGACTGGGCAGATCGCGGCCGACGACTCTGTCAGCGAGCCTGCGAACCCTGATGTCAGCGGCGAACGCTAGGCTCCACACATGAACGCACCCGCAGCATCCGCATCACTGAGTCGGCGACTCGTCGGCCAGCCGCAGGTCGTCGCCCAGCTCGAGCACACCATCGCGCACGCCGACGACCCCAAAGTGATGACGCACGCCTGGCTGTTCACCGGCCCGCCCGGGTCGGGCCGGTCGGTCGCCGCGCTCGCCTTTGCCGCCGAGCTGCAGGCGATCGGCGCCAGCGATCCCGATCACCAGCGGGTCATGGTCGAGGCGGGCACGCACCCCGATGTGCAGGTGGTGCGCACCGACAAGGTCATTATCAGCATCGACGAGGTGCGCGACATCGTGCGCCAGTCGCAGCTGTCGCCGTCGGTGGGGCGCTGGCGCATCCAGGTCATCGAAGACGCCGACCGCATGAGCGAGCACACCTCGAACGTGCTGCTCAAATCGCTCGAAGAGCCGCCCGACCGCACCGTGTGGATTCTCTGCGCACCGGGCGAGGCCGATCTGCTGCCGACCATCCGCTCGCGCGTGCGCATCGTGCGGCTTGGCACGCCCTCTCCAGACGCCATCGCCGATCTGCTCACGAGCGAGTCGAACGTGAGTCGCGACCTGGCGCTGCTGGCCGCACGCGCTTCGCAGTCGCACATCGGCATGGCGCGGCGTCTGGCCACCGACGCGGCGGCGCGGGAACGGCGCCGCTCATCACTCACCGGCATTCTGAGCATCGACAGTCTCAGCCGTGCCATGGCCGTCTCGCGCCAGCTGCTGCAGATCGCCAAAGACGACGCCACTGCGCTGGTCGGCGACGAAGAGCAGCAGGAACGCGCCAAGCTGATGCGTCAGATGGGGCTCGGCCCCGACGACCGGGTGCCGCCGAAGCTGCGCTCGCAGCTTCGCGAGGCCGAAGACAACTGGAAGCGTCGCTCGAAACGTGCGCTGGCCGACGGCGTCGACCGGGTGCTCACCGATGCTCAGGCGCTGCTGCGCGACGCACTGCTGTCGAAGCTGGGCAGCGGGCAGCAGCTGATCAACGGCGACCTGATCGACGAGCTGCAGACCTTCGCACGGCGCTACACCGAGGCTCAGCTGCTGCACGGCATCGACGCCACCGAGCAGGCGAGAGGCCAGCTGGCGCACAACGTCTCGCCGGCCCTCGTGCTCGACGCGTATCTGGCGAGTCTCGTTCCGGGGGTGCTGCAGTGAGCGGGGCGGGCCGGTCGGCTCGAACGAGACCGCTGCTGGCCGCGCTCGCCGGTCTCGTTGCGCTGGCGCTCTCTCTTGGCGGATGCGCCCTCGGTCCGGTCGTCTCGGGATCGGACCCGAACTCCGGTGTGGCCGACGACTTCGACCCGACGCAGGGTGTGCCCGCCGAGCTGCAGCAGTTCTACGGCCAGCAGCTCGACTGGTCAGACTGCGGCGACGGCGCAGACTGCGCGGCGCTCACGCTGCCGCTCGACTGGTCGCAGCCGCAGGGCGATACCGTTTCGGTCGCTCTCGCCCGAAAAGCTGCCGACGGCAGCGGGCATCACCGGGCACTGGTGATGAACCCCGGTGGCCCCGGGGCTCCAGCCCTGGAGTACGCCACCGACAAGTCGTACCGCGACTACTTCTTCGGGTCTGCGCTGCAGCGTGAGTTCGACATCGTGACCTTCGACCCGCGAGGCGTCGCAGGCAAGTCCACACCGGTGCGCTGCGTCGATGCGCAGCAGATGGACCACTACCTCTACGACCTGCCGGCCGCGCCGCGAGGCACCCCGGCCTACATCGCCGAGGCAGAGGCGAGTTCGAAGGCGTTCGGTGCGGCCTGCCAGGCCAACACCGGCCCGCTGCTCGGGCATGTCGACACGGCGAGCGTCGCCCGTGACCTCGACGTGCTCCGCGCCGCCTTGGGGCAGCCGCAGCTCGACTACCTCGGTTACTCGTACGGCACGCGCATCGGCGCTACATACGCCGATCTCTTCCCTGATCGAGTCGGGGCGTTCGTGCTCGATGGGGCCGTCGACCCATCGCTGTCGGCCGAAGACATGCTGGTCGAACAGGTCGGCGGGTTCGAATCGGCGGCGCGGTCATTCCTGCAGAACTGCGTCTCGAACGCCTCCTGCCCCTTCACCGGCACTGCAGACGAAGCCGCCACACAGCTGGCCGCACTGATCGGCGGGCTCGACCAGCATCCGCTGTCAGTGGCAGACGGCCGTCAGCTGGGCAGTGACACCATGGTGACCGCGATCAGTTCGGCGCTGTACTCGCGCTCGCAGTGGGGCGCGCTGGCTCGGGCGATCACCAGCGTGAGTCAGGGCGACGCCCGAGGTGCGATGGCTTTGGCCGACCAGTACAACTCGCGCTCGGCCGACGGCACATACGAAGACAACTCCACCGAAGTGCTCACTGCGGTCAACTGCATCGACCTGCCCGCCGACCAGACCCCAGAAGGCGTGCAGCGGCTGAACGAGCGCATCCGGGCGGCGGGGCCGGTGTTCGGGCAGTTCCAGGCAAATGGCACGGCGATGTGCAGTGGGTGGCCGGTGCCGCCCACGGCAGCGCCGCACAAGGTCAGCGCGACCGGCTCGGCGCCCATCATGGTGATCGGCACGACCGGCGACCCAGCGACGCCGTATGCCTGGGCGCAGTCGCTGGCGGACCAGCTCGATCACGGTTTTCTCGTCACGAACGTGGGCGAGGGGCACACCGCCTACAACAGCATGGCATCGGTCTGCATCACGCGTGCGGTCGAGCGCTTTCTCGTCGCCGGTGAGCAGCCGGCCGACGGGCTGCGCTGCGAGTAGTGCGCAAGCCGCGCCGCAAGTTGTGCTGTGCGTCGTGCTGCGAATGGTGAATCCGGCTGAACTTCTGGTAGTCTGTTCGGCGGTGCCGCGAGGCATTGGCCACCTTAGCTCAGTCGGTAGAGCACTTCACTCGTAATGAAGGGGTCGCGAGTTCGATTCTCGCAGGTGGCTCTCGAATCTTCTCTGTGTTTCCTTTCTGCCTGCCAGGTAGGCTGAATCCATGAACCCCGCTTGACACGCCGGCTGGCCTGCAGTGCACGGTGATTGCTCCGCATTCTTTTCTCCCTATCCTCGGCCATGCAGAGGTCTGCCCTGCCAGGGGCACCGTCGGGCTGCCCTTCCATCTCGAGCTGCTGTGAACGAACGACAGCATGGATCTCGGCCCGTTGCTGCTGCCTGCACGAACGGCGGCTGCTGTCTTCACGAACGCTGGTTGCCCCAGTGAGAACCCTTCGGCTCGGGCAGCTTGCCCGTCTGTCTGACAGCAGTGATGGCACTTCGGTGGACATGTACTTGTAGGACAGCTTCGTACGCTCAGAAATGTTGCCTATGAGTCACATTTGTGATTAGATGAACGCGTCGTTGACCGCATGCGGGTTCTTGTATTGAGCATGCGGGAATTCCATGAGGGGGGAATGTGCGAAGCATAGTCAAGCCTGCGGGCGGGCTGGTTGGGGTCGCTGCACTGGCCAGTGTCTTGCTTGTCGGTTGCTCGAGCACCACCACCAGCACCAGCGGCACAAATGATGCAGTGCAGGAATCGGCGCAGCAAGATGCGAACGGCTCGAATGTCGAACCTGCCCCCGACACTGCGATCTACGAATATGACTCTGCGGATTCTCTGCCTGTTCGGGCCAAGACGATCACGGTCCGGCTGCCTACTGCTTTGGAGGCCAGGCTTCTCGCAGACGGGCTGCCTCGCCCAGAATTCGAGTCATACACTTTCGCCGCTGCGGCGGCGGATCCGCAGAATGACTCATCGAGGGATCTGTGCACGCTCAAGGCGAAGGCGGTCAGATCTGATGGGTCTGGTGATGAAGACGAAGCCCTTCGTCTTGCCTGTGGGAAGCCAGATCAATCTCTCAACGGCAGAAAGGGAGCCGTGTCGTACACCTTCCAAGTGGATCTGTCTCAAGTGCCAGCGTCGACTCTGTCGAAGCTGGGATTCGCTGACAAGGGCTTATCCACCGGCGGTGATCGTGGTGGAGCTGTCGTCGCATCAGTAACAGTCGCACCGATGAATGACGGCACCGTTGAGGTCGTCGGCGACCTTGATGGTCAAGTGGGGACGAAAGTCGACAAAGAGATGTACGTCATGGATCAGGGCGGCAACTGGGTGCCGAAACGGCCTCTGTGATGAGGAATGACACAGACGGGATCACAAAGCACATGATGAGGGCAGGCATGTTTCGGAAGACCTATCTCACGAACTCCCAAGACGGGGCAACTGTGAACCATGCGGGTACCGGCGCGCGAGTGGCGGCGCTTCTCCTCGCGGTGAGCGTGCTCGCAACCGGTTGCGCTACGTCTTCTGGCGGCTCGCAGAACGAGAGCAGTGCCTCATCGCCCGCCGACAGTGATACGACCTCAGGCTCTCAGGAGGGCACCGACGCTACCGCGGCCGATGTGCCGGATTCATTGACGTATGCCTATGACCCGTCCCAGCAGCTGCCTCTCCGTGCGAAGAAGATCACGATATCTCTGCCCGACTCGTTGAAACAGAAGCTGACCGCTGATGGAGTGCCCCTTCCAAAAATAGAGTCGTTCACGTTTACGGGGCTTGGTGAGAAGGCGACTTCCACGGGCGGCACGTCTGGGCAGTGCTCCATTCAGCAGTCGGCTTCGCCTGCAGGAGACGGAGCATATCCAGACGGCACACAGGATGTCTCCTGCGCATCGCCGATCAGAGGGGGTGGGACGCCTCTGCAGGTGCGGTTTGTCGCTCAGATGGACGGCGTCTCATCGACACGCCTGGCAGAGCTCGGTCTCGGTGATTCCTGGGCCGTTGGCTCTGCGACCGTTGTGTCGCTCCCAGACGGGAGCGTCATGCTCCTAGAGAAGACTCCAGACGGAGGCCGTACAGAGCTGTCATCAAACTATGTGCGGAATGCGAGTGGGGACTGGGTTGTGAATGTCCCAGAAGGCTCACGGTGATCGGCGATCAGCTCGGGGAGCCCATCTCTTCAAGGTATCGGGCCTCGGCTGGGCAGAAGGGGCATTTGAGCGTGGGGGAGTCCGAGCCTGGTGCGGCGGCGCTGCTGCGGCCTGCGACCCAGTCTGGCTGCCCGCGGAGTCGATGAATGAGGTTGGTGAAGCCAGGCTGTCGTAGTACTCACCGAAGAGCGCCCTTGGGGGTATCTGAAGCGCTTGGGCCAGTTTGACAATCGTGTCCAAGGTTGGATTTCGGCGGCCGCGTTCTATCCCAGACACGTACGTGCGGTCTAACCCTGCATGGAGGGCGAAGGCCTCCTGCGACGTCCACCCCGCGGAGCGACGGAGCCTTCGGAGCTGCCGTCCGAATGCAAGTCGATGAGCTGGAGTATCCACCCATCAACCTTGTAGACGAAGGGCTGATAAGTCCACGGACAATGAGTCACACAGGTCTGCGCCGACGGCCTGACGAGCAGGGACGCCATGGGGCGGACTGCGAGGCATGACCGAGAGGGGCAATGTGACGAAGTCTGAGGGATGCGGGCATGAAGAGAATTCGATCGTGATTGAGGGGGTGTGGAGTTTGTGAAAGACGCAAAACTGATCAGCATTCTCATTCCGGTGTACAACGAAGCTGAAGTGCTCCAGAAGTTGTACAGCAAACTGCAGAACATGGCTGAGGGTTTGAATGCCTACCGCTTTGAGTTTCTCTTTGTCGATGACGGAAGTGCTGATGCGAGCATGAGCATCATCCGCGACCTGGCCGCAACAGACGCACGCATTGCGTGGGTGAGCCTGTCTCGCAACTTTGGCAAGGAGCTTGCCATGCTTGCAGGGCTGGATAACGTCCGTGGCGACGCCACCGTGGTGATAGACGCAGATCTCCAGGACCCTCCAGAGCTCATTCCTCGCATGATCGAACAGTGGGAGCGCGGGTTCGATGATGTCTATGCTCGTCGAAGAACGCGCAGCGGAGAGTCTTGGCTGAAGAAGTCCACGTCAAAGCTCTACTACAGAATTCTGCAGCGAACGACCCGTGTGCAGCTGCAGATGGACACCGGAGACTTCAGGCTTCTTGACCGCAAATGTGTGGAAGCCCTTCGTCAGTTGAGGGAGTCGGAACGGTATACAAAGGGGATGTTCAGCTGGATAGGGTTTCGCAAGGTCGAAGTGGTCTACGATCGCCCGGCTCGGCAAGGGGGCATCACGAAATGGAACTACGGCCAACTGGTCCATCTTGCCATTGACGGGCTGACATCCTGCACGACGGCTCCTCTGCGGTTCTCCAGCTTCATGGGAGCCGTCATCTCGATCGCCGCTTTCGCCTATCTGCTCGTCATCGTCGTGAGAACGCTGATGTGGGGCAACACAGCTGTTGGGTACCCATCGCTCATGGCGGTGATGCTGTTTCTTGGTGGGGTGCAGCTGCTGAGTCTTGGCATCATCGGCGAGTACATCGGTCGCATCTTCATGGAGTCGAAACGCCGACCGGCATATCTCGTTCAGTCGATGCATGAGAGCAGGCCGGAATGACCAGAATGGCGTCAAGCTGGCAGAGATGGTTGGCTGTGGACTGGGCTCTGGCCGCTGTCACCTCGGTTGGCGTATTCTTTCTCGCGCTATGGCTGGCTGCCGGGCAGTCGATCTGGTACGACGAGGCCTACTCTGTACTGGTCGCTCAGAGCCCTGTTGACGACCTGTTTGCGCTGACCGCGGTGGATGCCCACCCGCCCTTCTACTACCTCTTGGTCAAAGCATGGGCGGGAGTGTTCGGGTGGAGTGAGCTGTCGCTTCGCAGTCTGAGTGCATTGGCGGCAGGTGCGACCGTCTTCGTCATGTTCTGCATCGTGCGAAGGATGTTCTCGTCGAGAATCGCGCTTATGACGTTGCCCTTCGTCTCACTGTCGGCGTACTCCCTTCGGTACTCATATGAAGTTCGAATGTATGCGATCGCCGGATTGATCTGTGCGTTGGCAACTCTGTGCCTGGTGAGCGTCGTGCTGTCGGAGAACACGCGGCGCCAGACAATTTTCAAGTGGTCTGCCTACAGCCTTCTGGTCGTACTCGGCATGTACACCATGTACATGTGTGCCGTTGTCTGGGTTGCGCATGCGATCTGGCTTGCAGCGCGATGGCACCGACTGCGAACGGGGCCGCTTGTCAAGCAACCGTGGCTCCTCGCGTTCGGAGCGGCCGCTCTGCTGTTCGCGGCGTATGTCCCGGTGGTCATGAACCAGCTGAGAGACAGTGCGTCTTCGGGGATCGAATCAGCGGTCACGGTCGAGAAGGCTGTCAACTTCTTCACAATGAGTCTGACGTACACCCCGATCTGGCGGGCGGGCGCATGGCTTTCGTGCCTGACTCTTGTGGCAGTGCTGCTCGTGCTCTACTCATTGCGTCATGTCGTGATCGAGCAGAGCCACCGTGACGCGATCAGCCTCTTGACCCTTCTCTCCATGGTGCCGATGCTGTTCGAGATGTGCGTCTCACTGCCTCCGCTGTCACCACATTTCGTCAATAGGTACATCTCTCACACGGTTGTCTATCCGCTTGCGCTCCTTCCTGTTCTGCTCTGGTTGGTCTGGAGGCGAAATGGCAGGAAGCAGCGTTGGGTCGCGATCATCAGCGCCTGCAGCGTCGTCGCGCTCCAGATCGTGGGCGTGACCACGCTGAAAGCCACCGGCAACTTCAACTTCGATAATCTGACCACGAATCATGCCCGCGAAGTGCGTGATTCGGTCGAATGCAGTCCACAGAACACCGTTGTCGCCGACACGCCGTTGGAAGGGATCGGATTCAGCTACTACTTTGCGGACTGTCCGCTGTACTTCGCCAGCAATGACGAGGTGGCCTTTCACGGTGGATACGCTCCACTTCACGGGAGTGACCGGCGAATTTCCTCATCATCGTCTATCGGCACACCTGAGCTGACGGTGCTGCGGATGGAAGAACCAGGGAAGCTATTGGTCGATGACCGCTACGAGCTGGTCAGAACTGACCGCATTGGCAGCGCGATCGTCGACCATTATGCGCTGCGCCCGTGAGAGCGCGTCTGGCTGGGCACACCTCTCAGCAGCATGAGCTGACTTGACTCTGGGCACAGAGACCGGCCCGACTCAACATCCCCCGAAGTGAGCCGGGCCGGCGTGGTTCGCGCTGAAGTCGGCCCTGCAGTGCACCGGTCACGGTGTGCAGCCGATCTGGGCGGTGCAGCGCCCGATGCCTGACCAGGGGCACGGGCATGCGCCGACTTCAACGCAGTCAGTGGGCGATCAGGCGGTCTCCTTCTCGCGTTCGTAGTTGTGCACGGCGATCTGCACGAGCGTCAGCGTGGCCGTGTCTTCGATGGTCGGCGGAACGATCAGCTTCTCGCCGTTGACGATCTGTCGCAGGTTCTTGCGCAGGATCTTACCTGAGCGCGTCTTGGGCAGCCCCTCGACGACGACCACGTCTTTGAACGCCGCGACGGCGCCGAGCTCTTTGCGCACCTTCTGCACGAGCTCTTTGCGCAGCACCTCTTCGGTGCTGTCGAACCCGTGCTTGAGCACGACGAACCCGAACGGCTTCTCTCCTTTGAGCGCATCGGCGGCCCCGATGACCGCCGCCTCGGCGACAGCCGGATGCGCACCCAGAATGCCTTCCATCTGGCCGGTGCTGAGGCGGTGGCCGGCGACGTTGATCACGTCGTCGGTGCGGCCCATCACGTAGACGTAGCCTTCACGGTCGATGTACCCGGAATCCCCGGTGAGGTAGTATCCCGGGAACGGCTTCAGGTAGCAGCGCTGGTAGCGCTTGTGACGGCGCCAGAGCGTGGTCAGCGTTCCCGGCGGCATCGGCTGCTTGATGACGATGTTGCCTTCGCCCATGTTCGGCACAGGGTTGCCCTCGTCGTCGACGATCTGCACGTTGTAGCCGGGGGTGGGCAGCCCGGACGATCCCGGCCGAGACTCGACCGGCTGCAGACCGATGAAGTTGCCGGTGATCGCCCAGCCCGTCTCAGTCTGCCACCAGTGGTCGACCACTTTCGGGTGGATGTTGGCGACCGCCCAGTGATATGTGTCGGGATCGGTGCGCTCGCCGGCGAGAAAGAGCGCCTGCAGCGACGAGATGTCGAACTGCTTCACGAGCTCGGCCTTCGGATCCTCCTTGCGCACGGCGCGGATGGCTGTGGGCGCAGTGAAGAACGAACGCACTTTGTGACGTTCGATGATGCGCCAGAACTGGCCGGCATCCGGCGTGCCGACGGGCTTGCCCTCGTAGACGACGGTGGTCGCACCGACCAGCAGCGGGCCGTAGATGATGTAGCTGTGCCCGACGACCCAGCCGACGTCCGACGCCGTCCACATGACCTGACCGGCCTCGATGTTGTAGAGGTTCTTCATCGTCCAAGCCAGCGACACGGCGTAGCCGCCGGTGTCACGGACGACGCCCTTCGGCGCGCCGGTGGTGCCCGAGGTGTAGAGAATGTACAGCGGATGCGTCGAGACGACCGGCACCGGTTTGTGCGGTGCCGCATGGGCCATTTCGTCGTCCCAGTCGTACCACTCGGTCTCGATGAGGTCGGCGACCCAGTCGGAGCCGTCCTTCGCGCCGCCGGGAATCTCTGGGCGGTCTTTGACGATGATCGAGTCGACGAAGTGGTCGCAGAGGGCGATGGCCTCGGCGACGATCGGCAGGTACTCGACGATGCGGTTCGGCTCGATGCCGCCGTCGGCGGTCACGAGCACCTTCGGCTTCGCGTCGTTGATGCGGGTGGCGAGCTCCTTGGCAGCGAACCCGCCGAAGACGACGGAGTGCACGGCTCCGAGTCGAGCACAGGCGAGCGAGGCGATCAGCGCCTCGGGGATCATCGGCATGTAGATGACGACGCGGTCGCCGAGGCCGACGCCGTGGGAGGCCAGCACGCCGGCGAAGCGAGCGACCTCGTCGCGCAGTTCGTTATAGGTGTACGTGCGCGACTTGTCTGTGACCGCCGATTCGTAGATCAGCGCCTTCTGGTCGCCGCGGCCCGCCTCGATGTGTCGGTCGAGCGCGTTGTAGGCGACGTTCAGCGTGCCGTTCGGAAACCACTGGTATTCCGGATCGTTGGACGAATCGAGCGCCTGTGTGGGCTCTGAATGCCAGTCGATGGCCTTAGCGGCGTCGAGCCAGAACGACTCTGGATCCTGGATGCTCTGCTGGTACGCCTGCCCGTAGGCTCTCTCACGCACCTGGTCACGCGTGATGTTCATCGTGTCCTCCTCATTGAGTACCTCCCGAGGATGCCGACACGACGGCTCTGTGGCGCCTCATCCTCGAAGCATGGGATCAATATACCGACGTTGTATACACAGATGCAAACATCAACAATGAACTGCAGATGCAATGTGCCAAATACGGCGCTTGATCGCGGGAGATGACGGGCTTCTGCGAAACTGTGTATACATTGACGTGTGATTTGTGTATACACTGATGGCGATCGATCGACGATGACCGAAGGAGGGGATCATGCGCGCAGGTGACCGGGCGTATCAGACTCTCCGTGAAGAGATCA
This sequence comes from Pseudoclavibacter sp. CFCC 14310, assembly GCF_008831165.1. Lineage (NCBI taxonomy): Bacteria > Bacillati > Actinomycetota > Actinomycetes > Micrococcales > Microbacteriaceae > Pseudoclavibacter > Pseudoclavibacter sp. CFCC 14310. The sequence continues at coordinate 304,115 of NZ_WBKC01000001.1, forward strand.
CCAACGGCGATCTGCCCGCGGGCACGGTGCTGGGCGAGGTTGAGCAGGCAGTGCGCCTCGGCATCTCCCGCACCCCGGTTCGCGAGGCCCTGCGGCAGCTGATCAGCGAGGGTTTGGCAGTGCAGCGGCCGCGCGGCGTCGAGGTCTCAGAGGTCTCGTTCGAGAACATCAGCGAGCTCTATGACGTGCGCCTGGCCCTGGAATGCCAGGCTGCTCGACTCGCCGCACGCAATCGTGACGTCGACGTGTTCCGAGCGCTGCTCGTGGACTTCCAGCACGTCAGCGACCTGCTCAACACCCGTGACCGCAACCGGCACGACTACTACGAACTCGTCAACCGCCTCGACGACGCCCTCGACCAGGCCGTGCGGAATCCCTACCTGGTCTCGGCGATGGCGACGGTGCGCACGCATCTCGCTCGCATCCGCCACATGGCGCGCAGCGATCGCGCCCGACTCATGGACGCCGCCCGCGAGCACGCGCTCATCGTGCAGGCGATCATCGACGGCGACGGCGATCTCGCTGCGCACGCCACGCATGTGCACCTCTACAACAGTCTTTCCCACCGACTGGCGAAGGCCGCCAGTCTCGAGACCCACTCCGCTGACGCCGTCAGCCCAGATGAAGGAGATGCTCGTGAGACAGCATGACGTCCGTGTGTACAAGAGCGAAGAGAACCTGGCTCGCAAGGATCAGCTCGCCTGGAAGATCGCCGAGGTCGCCGCTGACCCCGTCGAGGTCAGCCAGGAGGTGACCGACGAGGTCATCAACCGTGTGATCGACAACGCCTCGGTGGCCGCGGCATCGCTGCTGCGCGCCCCGATCGTCTCCGCTCGCGCACAGGCAAAGGCTCACCCGTTCACGCGGGGCGGCTCGACGGTCTTCGGCCTGCCCATTCCCAAACGCTACTCGCCAGAGTGGGCCACCTGGGCCAACGGCGTCGCCGTGCGCGAGCTCGACTATCACGACACCTTCCTCGCGGCTGAGTACTCGCACCCCGGCGACAACATCCCCGCGATGATCGCCGTGGCCCAGCACGTCACCGGCACCCGCAGCGCACAGGTCTCCGGCCACGACGTCGTGCGCGGCATCGCCACCGGCTACGAGATCCAGGTCGACCTGGTGCGCGCGATCAGCCTGCACAAACACAAGATCGACCATGTGGCCCACCTCGGCCCGTCGATCGCCGCCGGCCTCGGTACGCTGCTGCATCTCGATCCCGAGGTGATCTTCCAGGCGATCGGCCAGGCACTGCACACCACCACCGCGACGCGTCAGTCTCGCAAGGGGCAGATCTCGACCTGGAAGGCGCATGCCCCGGCATTCGCCGCGAAGATGGCTGTCGAGGCGGTCGACCGCGCGATGCGCGGCCAGACCAGCCCCGAACCCATCTACGAAGGCGAGGACGGCGTGATCGCGTGGATGCTGGACGGCCCCGACGCGCATTACTCGGTTCCGCTTCCCGAGCGCGGTGAGGTCAAGCGCGGCATTCTCGACACCTACACCAAGGAGCACTCAGCCGAGTACCAGGCGCAGGCCTGGATCGATCTCGCCCGTAAGCTGCACAACGAGCACCCGGAACTGGCGAACCCCGCAAACGTCAAGTCGATCGTGCTGCACACCTCGCACCACACGCACTACGTGATCGGCTCGGGCGCGAACGACCCGCAGAAGTACGACCCGACCGCGAGCCGTGAGACGCTCGACCACTCGATTCCGTACATCTTCGCAGTCGCACTGCAGGACGGACGCTGGCACCACGTCGACTCCTACGCTCCCGAGCGGGCCGGTCGGTCTGACACCGTGCAGCTGTGGCACAAGATCACCACTGAAGAGGATGCCGAGTGGACCCGTCGCTACCATTCGATCGATCCTGAAGAGAAGGCCTTCGGCGGCCGTGCCGAGATCGAGCTCGCCGATGGTTCGCACATCACGGCAGAGATCGCCGTCGCCGATGCGCACCCGCTGGGCGCACGCCCGTTCCAGCGAGAGAACTACATCCAGAAGTTCAAGACCCTCGCCGAGCCCGTGCTCGAACCCAGCGAGATCGAGCGCTTCCTTGATGTCGCTCAGCGCCTTGACACCCTGACCGCCGACGAGTTGGGCGAGCTGACCATCGTGGCCCGGCCCGGCCTGCTCGAGAGTGTCAACGACCCGAAGGGAATCTTCTGATGCTGTACTCGAAAGTCACCCCCGAGGCGAAGCGCCGAGCTTTTCGCGACGGGCTGGCCAGCGGACGACTGCAGCGGCTGCCAGGCGCGTTCAACGCGCTCTCGGCGCGGTTGATCGAGCGCAAAGGCTTCGAAGGGGTCTACGCGTCGGGCGGCGTGCTCGCCAACGATCTCGGCTTTCCCGACATCGGCCTGACGACGCTCACCGAGGTCGCCGGTCGCGTGCACACCTATGCGCGCTCGACCGATCTGCCGGTGCTCGTCGACGCCGACACCGGCTTCGGTGAGCCCATGAACGTGGCCCGCACGGTTCAGGAGCTCGAAGATGCGGGCGTCGCCGGCATCCACATCGAAGATCAGATCAACCCGAAGCGATGCGGCCACCTTGACGGCAAAGCCGTCGTCGATCAGGCGACGGCGGTCAATCGAATCCACGCCGCCGTCGAGGCGCGTCGCGACGAGAACCTGGTGATCCTGGCACGCACCGACATCAGGGGGTCTGAGGGGCTTGAAGCGGCCATCGACCGCGCGAAGGCCCTGGTCGACGCGGGCGCCGACGGTATCTTCCCGGAGGCCCTGAGAGATCTGGGCGAGTTCGAGGCGTTCCGCCAGGCGGTCGACGTGCCGCTGCTGGCGAACATGACCGAGTTTGGCAAGAGCGAGCTGTTCACGAATCAGCAGCTGCAGGATCTCGGATTTAACCTGGTGATCTACCCGGTCTCGCTGCAGCGACTGGCGTTGGGCGCCGCTGAGCGCGGGCTCGACGCGATCATCAGCGAAGGCAGCCTGAGCTCGCAGGTCGAGCACATGCAGACCCGAGCCGACCTCTACGAGTTGGTCGACTACCCGGCGTACAGCGAGTTCGACACCTCGGTGTTCAACTTCGACGTCGAGCGCGACAACTACCACTGATCCGCATTTCGAAAGAGACAATCATGACTGAGATCTACAAGGGCCTGGCCGGTGTGCCCGTCGACTACACCGCCATCTCGAAGGTGAACCCCGAGACGAACTCGCTGCTCTACCGCGGTTACCCCGTGCAGGAGCTCGCTGCGACGCAGTCGTTCGAGGCCGTCGCCTATCTGCTCTGGCACGGTGAGCTGCCCAACGACGAGCAGCTCGCCGAGTTCGTGTCGACCGAGCGCTCGCTGCGCGGTCTCGATGCGAACGTCAAAGCCGTCATCGACTCGCTGCCGACTGACTCGCATCCGATGGATGTCGTGCGCACGGCCGTCAGCGTGATCGGCGCGAACGACCCCAAGACGGCTGACGAGTCGCCCGAGGCCGAGCTCGAGAAGGCGGTGAACCTCTTCGCGAAGCTGCCGTCGATCGTCTCGTACGATCAGCGTCGCCGCCGCGGCGAGGCATACGTCGAGCCGAACGCCGACCTCGACTATTCGGCGAACTTCCTCTGGCAGACCTTCGGCAAGGAGCCCGACGACTTCGAGGTCGACGCATTCAGGGTGTCGCTGATTCTGTACGCAGAGCACTCGTTCAACGCGTCGACCTTCACCGCCCGCGTCATCACCTCGACGCTCAGCGACCTCTACTCGGCGGTCACCGGCGCGATCGGCGCGCTGAAGGGGCCGCTGCACGGCGGAGCGAACGAGGCGGTGCTGCACATCTTCAACGAGATCAACGCGCAGGCCGAGCAGCAGGGCGTCGAGATCGAGCAGGCCGCGCACGACTGGCTGACTCAGGCGTTCTCCGAAAAGCGCAAGGTCATGGGCTTCGGGCACCGCGTCTACAAGAAGGGCGACTCGCGTGTGCCGACCATGCAGCAGTCGACGCTCGAGCTGATCGAGCGCTACGACCGCGACGACCTGAAGCGTCTCTACGACGCGCTGGCCAAAGAGGTCGACGAGGCCAAGGGCATCAAGCCGAACCTCGACTACCCGGCCGGCCCAGCGTACTTTCTGCTCGGGTTCGACATTCCGACGTTCACGCCGATCTTCGTGGCGGCCCGCGTCACCGGCTGGACGGCGCACATCATCGAGCAGCGCGCGAGCAACGCGCTGATTCGCCCGCTCTCGCTGTACAACGGCGTCGATGAGCGGCACGTGCCGGGCTTCGAGGGATAGGCTTGCACTGCGGCACCCGAATCGGACGGGGCCGCGACTCACAGACCGGCGTCACTTGGGCATGAGCGTGGGTGGCGTCTACAGACGGGCGGGATGCGGAATCGGGGGATGCCGCATCCCGCCCTTTCCTGTCTGCTTGGGCGTCTGGCGCTTGGGCGCCTGGCTGCTTGGTGCCTGGCTGCTTGACACCTGTCAGCTGGGTGCCTGTCTGGCTGGGTTCCTGTCTGCCTGAGGCAGTGCCCACGGCATGGCATTCGTCGTCTGCTGCCGGCCTCACGTCCCCCGGATGCAGTGCTCTGCAGCCCGACGTGTTCGTTCCGGGCTTTGCCCCATCGAGACATGACAAATGACTGTCCTCCCCATCGAGACATGCCAAATTCCATGCCTGGATGCTTCAGAAGGACATCTGCCATGTCTCGATGCCTCGGCGGGTGTTCGTTCTGCACACATGAGCTGAACACGCTGCAGACAGACGAAGAGGCCGGGTCAGACATCATTCGTTGATGTCAGACCCGGCCTGTGTCATGCCCGGCTGCCGCAGCTCCAACGTCCGGCGGCAGCTCAGAGGGAGCTACCTTCGATCGAACCGTACGCCCTCGGGCTTGGAGTCGAGGGCGAGCAGCACGATCACGATGATGCCGCCGGCGAACGGGATCAGCGACAGGAAGTAGAAGGCGCCCGACTTGTCGGTGTCATGGAAGCGGCGCCAGACGAGTCCGAGCGTGGGCAGCAGCACGGCCAGGCTGTAAAGCACCAGAATCACGGCGACAGCGATGCCGAACGGCCCGGGCACGGACTGCTGGGTGGTCATGAGCTGGTCGCCGACGCGCACGGTCGAGACCTCGGTGCGTGAGCCGACCCCGGTCAGCACGCTCAGCACGAACGAGATCACGGCGTTGACCAGCATGACCCACCAGAACTCGCTGCGGCTGGCACGCCCTGAGAAGTTCACGTAGTTCTTGAGCCAGCGGACGACCGCCTGCTTGATCGTCGCACCGTAGAGCGGGAGCGTGAGGTCGTCGGGATCGCTTGCGCCGAGCGGCCCCGAGGGCTGGCCGTATCCCTGCGGGCCTCCGTACTGCGGCGGCTGTGGCGGCTGCTGCGGAGGCTGACCGTACTGGCCCGGTGCACCGTACTGCGGCTGCTGGGGGGCTCCGGCCTGGGGAGGCTGGGGCGCGGCATACTGCGGTGGCTGCGGGGGACGCGGTGGCTGTGGCGGCTGCTGGCCGCTGCCATCGGTCGGCTTGGGGCCGTTTGGCGACGCCGGAGGCTCATAGGGAGGAGGAATGGTCATGTCAGTGCCTTTCTCAGGTATCAGCCAGTCGTTGCCCAGCAGCCTAACAGCGAGCGGGCGGGGGAGACCAGTGACCGGCCGTGATCGCGAGGAGTCGGTGTGGCATCGGGGCGATCCGGTGATCACTGCCGAGCACTGATCACACCTGCAGCTCGGCCCCCATGACAACAGTGCGCTCTGGCGGCAGGTGAAACGCCTGTGTGCGGTTCGTCGACAGTCGCTCAAGCGCACGAAAGAGGCGGCGCTGCCACCGAGGCCAGTGGGCGACGTGCTCTGTCGCACCGGGCTCGATGCGGAACACGGAGAGCACGTAGGTCGCCGTCGACGGATCGATCTCGAGCTCTGGCGAGAGACCACGGGACTGCTCAAGCGCAGCAGGGATGTTCTGCGAATCGTTGAAACCGACTTGGTAGCGCAGCTGTACGATGCCGTCCTCTGTGTCGGTGAGATTGTCTACGACGATCCGCTGGTCGACCGGCACATGCGGAACGCCCAGGCTGCGCACGCAGACGATGACGACATGCTCGTGCAGCACGTGCGTGAAGTCGATGTTCGCGCGCAGAGCCAGCGGCGTGGTCGCGATGTCGCCATGTGGGTAGACGGCCACTCCGGGCACGCGATCGATGCCGCCGCAGCGCACCTCGTCGACGAGGTCGCCGATCGGCCCCTCCATATCGTGCCGTCGGCCGAAGGCGATCTTCGAGCCGCGGCTCCAGGTGAACATGATGACGACGAAGATCGCTGAGATCGTGAGCGGCAGCCATCCGCCGGTGATCACTTTCAGCGAGTTCGCCGCCAGCAGCAGCATCTCGAGCCCGCCGATGAGCACCGCCATCGTTGCGATGACCGGCCACGACCACTGCCAGACCGTGCGGGCGAAGACCAAGAAGAGCGTCAGCTCGAGCACCAGGGTGCCGGTCACCGCGAGCCCGTAGGCAGAGGCGAGCCGTTCGGAAGACCCAAATCCGAGCACTAAGGCGAGCACGCCGACCAGCAGCAGCGCATTGACCGCCGGCAGATAGATCTGTCCGGCGTTGCTGCGTGAGGTCTGCACGATCTTGAGCCTCGGCAGCAGGCTCAGACGAACAGCCTGGCGCACGATCGAGAAGGCGCCCGAGATCACGGCCTGCGACGCGATCACCGTCGCCAGCGTTGCCAGCACGACGATCGGCACCAGCGCCCAGCTCGGCGCCATGCGGAAGAACGGACTGCTGAGCGCGTCAGGATCATGAAGCAGCATCGCACCCTGGCCGAGGTAGTTCAGCAGCAGTGCCGGGAAGGCGAACATCAGCCAGCCGAGCACGATCGGGCGTCGGCCGAAGTGCCCGAGGTCGGCGTAGAGCGCCTCGGCGCCTGTGACGGCGAGCACAGCCGCTCCGAGAGCCATGAACGCGACCCATGGGTGAGCGGCTGCGAAGGAGAGCGCGTACGTCGGGGAGAGCGCTCGCAGCACGCTGGGGTCGGTGGCGAGCCAGCCGACGCCGAGCACGGCGAGCACGACGAACCACAACGCCATGATCGGGCCGAAGGCCTTGCCGATGCGCCCGGTGCCCCGAGGCTGCACGAGAAACAGCAGAGCCAGAATCACCACTGAGATCGGCACGACCCAGGATCCGAAGTCGGGGTCTGCCACCGAAAGCCCCTCCGACGCGCTCATCACGGAGATGGCCGGGGTGATCATGGAGTCGCCCAGAAAGAGCGCGGCGCCGACCACGGCGACTGCGATCGCGAACCCGGAGACGCGAGCACCGCGTCCGTTTTTGCGTCGAATCATGGCGGCGAGTGAGATGATGCCGCCCTCGCCCTGGTTGTCGGCTCGGGTGATGATGCCGACGTATGTCACTGTGACTATGACGATCAGGCACCAAATGATCATCGAGATGACGCCGAGCACGCTCTGCTCGTTGATGTCGGCGTCGGAGTGAGAGCGCAGCACCGTGCGCAGCGTGTACAGCGGGCTCGTGCCGATGTCGCCGAACACGATGCCGATGGCGCCGAGGGTGAGCGCAGCGATTGGACCGCGCTTCGATGCCGTCAGGGCGGTCATCTGCGTCGTGACCGGGCCGGTGTACGGATGACTCTCACCGGTGTTTCTGCGCGAGGCGAACATGATCGCCATCATGCCACTGGCGGGGTACGTCGTCTGCATCGCACGGCGTGTCACGGATACGACACTGAACGCTGTTTCGCGCAGCAGGCCGGACGAATTGGGCGGATGTCGGGCGGCTTCTCGTGGCACACCGCTCGGCCAAGAGTGCGCCGGGTGCGAAAGAAGGCCCCTCTCCCGTGTAAACACTGGGGAGAGGAGCCTTCGTGACGTGCCCCCCGAGAGTTTCGATCTCTCTACCCGCGGATTAAAAGTCCGCTGCTCTTCCGATTGAGCTAGAGGGGCCCAGTGCGCTTTGCGGCGCACCGCCCATCATTCTGCCACAATCGCCGAACCTTTCGCTACCAGCGCTCCTATTTACTTAGGCTAACTAATTGTCTAGTGTTGTAGCCAACATGAGTGTCTCTTCTACCTCTGAACCTGTCTCCCGATCACAGCCCCAGTCGACTCCGCCGGCTCCGGCGATCGCTGACGGCTCTGACCCCGCCTCGCTCCGCACGATCGCCGACCTCGCCGAAGAGCTGCGCACTGCGGTGGCTCGTATCAACCGGCGGCTGCGCTCAGAGAACCCCGGCGGCGTCACTCCGGCCCAGCTGACCGTGCTGCTCACCCTCGACCGCAGCGGCGAGCAGACGCTGGGGTCGCTGGCCGAGATCGTCATGGTCAGCCCTCCGTCGATGAACCGCACTGTGTCGCATCTGGTCGAGGCCGGTCTCGTCGAGCGCGAGCAGTCGCAGACCGACCGTCGCGTGACGCGACTGCGCATCACGGCATCCGGCCGAGTCGAAGCCGACCGCACCCGGGCTCACCGCGACGAATGGCTCGGGCGGCAGCTCGCGGCTCTCACCGCCGAGCAGCGCGCCGAGCTCGGCCGCGCCGCCGCATACCTCAGCGAGGTCGCCGCCCGATGATCTCGACCTTTCGCTCGCTCGCGGTGCGCAACTATCGCTGCTGGTTCGCCGGCGCGCTGGTCTCGAACGTCGGCATGTGGATGCAGCGCACGGCCCAAGACTGGATCGTTCTGACCCAGCTCACCGACCACGACGCGGCTGCCGTCGGCGTCATCACGGCGCTGCAGTTCGGCCCGCAGCTCCTGCTGACGCCGCTGGCCGGAATGGTGTGCGACCGGTTCCAGCGTCGTCGTGTGCTGTTGGTGACCCAGATCGTCATGGGGCTGCTCGGCTTCGCCTTGGGCGCTTGGGTGCTGCTCGGCAGCCCCGATCTGCTGCACATCTATGCCTTCGCCCTTGCCCTCGGCGTCGTCAGTGCGTTCGACACCCCGGCCCGTCAGGTGTTCGTCAGCGACCTGGTTCCCCGTGGAGCGGTCGGCAACGCGGTCGCGCTCAACTCCACGTCGTTCAACCTCTCGCGCATGGCCGGCCCGGCCGTCGCCGGTGTGCTCATCGCCATCGTCGGCGCGGGCTGGGTGTTCGTGATCAACGGATTCACCTTCGTCGGGGTGATCGCGGCGCTGCTGCTGATTCGTCCTCGCGACTACTACGGCGAACCCGTCGCGACCACGCCCAAGACGGCGCGCACCAGCGGCATCCTCGAGGGCATCCGCTACGTGCGCGGACGCTCCGATCTGCAGCTCGTGATGCTGATGATCTTCTTGATCGGCACGTTCGGCATGAACTTTCCTGTTCTGCTCTCGGCGATGGTCACCGTCACGTATCAGCAGGGGGCGCAGGAGTACGGCGTCATCTCGTCGGTGCTCGGCATCGGCTCGCTCGTCGGTGCGCTCATCAGCGCCTCTCTCGAACGGCCTCGGCTGCGCAGCGTGATGCTCGGCGCCGTCGGTTTCGGCTTCGTCATGCTCGGAGCCGCCTTCGCCCCGACGCTGCTCACCTTCGCGATCGCACTGGTCGCGCTGGGGCTGTGCACGCAGACCATTCTGGCAAGCGCCAACGGCTACGTGCAGCTGACCAGTGCCCCCACCGTGCGCGGCCGCGTGATGGCGCTCTACATGGCGCTGCTGATGGGCGGAACCCCGTTCGGCGCACCGCTGGTCGGCTGGGTGGCGAACACGTTCGGCCCCCGCTGGTCGTTGGTCGTCGCCGCAGCCTCGGGTCTGGTAGCAGCAGGAGCGGCGGCCTGGTGGCTCTTTCTCACGCACCATGGCCGTCTGCACCGCAACCCCGACGGCGGGCTGCGTCATGCCTTCGTCATCGAGCTCGACGGGGGTGAGGCTCGCACACCGGCGGATGTCGATCTTGCGGCCGCCTCGAAGCCCAGAGCTGGGCACGCGGGGGCCGGTGGCGACAGCGATCGGCAGCCTGTCACTCAGCCGGTCTCGACCGTGACGACCGAGATCGCCGTGATCGACGTCGACAGGCTCGGACGGCGTCGCCGAGTGCAGCGGCGGCAGAGGCCTCCGCATACACTGGAGCGGTGAGAGAACACCACAGACCCGTGCTCTTCGGCGACGGGGAGTTCGAAAGAATCGAAGGCGCAGCCGACCCGGCGGCGGTCTACCGCCTAGCTCATGAGACCGCCCGAACTCTGATGGCTCGGGCTCGAGGCATGGACGATGAGAACGTGCTCAAACGACTGTCTCACTACACCGACGAGCACGGCGTCGAAACGATCACGGAGCTTTGGGCGACCGCCTCTGCCGAGAGTCTGCCCGGCGTGCTCTGGCGCATCTATCTGCTGCGCAGCCTGATCATGGCGTCGACCGAAGAGGTGACCGCGCTCTACGACCTCGGGGCCCGGCGGCTGAGCACCGCAGACCCGATCGTCACCGGGCTCGACACGCCCGCACAGGTGCTCGAGGTGCAGCGACTCAGCGAACGCATCCTGCGCGGCGTCTTCAGCGGCGACTTCCACCTGGCTCTGATGCAGGCGGCGGCGTTCTGCAGCGTTCTCGCGGCCGGCTGCCTGGCGCACGTCGACGTGATCGAGCTCGCCGAGCCGGATGCGGCTGCACGACTCACCCGCCAGGCCGGGACGCTCACCGACATGGTCGTGGTCTTTCGCAGGGGGGCTGTGCTCTGGACGCAGGATGCCCTAGACTGACATGGCTCTCGGCAACGGGAGCTGGCCAGGTCGTGTAACCCCGGGCTCCAACTTTTGCCGCTTCGAGCGGCCTTCCGCCGAGAGGCGTTCGCGGCCTGGCCACACCACTTCTGATCGAGGGCGATGACGTGCCGATCGGCTGCCTCCCCGAGAGAGACAGGATCCGACATGCTCGACCGCCAGCGCATCCGCCATGACCTCAGAGTTCGCGAGGTGACGGTCAGCGCCGTCTCGCAGGTCTCGCCTTCCATGCGGCGAATTACTTTCTCGTCGCCGACGCTCGACGACTTTCTCGCCCCCGGACCAGCCGATCACGTCAAGCTCTTTCTGCCTGACGAGCACGGGGTGATCAACGCGCCCGCCGTCGATGCCGAGGGCCGCCTGCGACGCCCTGATGCGCCGCTGACCAGCCGTGACTACACCCCACGCGCATGGCGTGCCGCCGAGAGCGGGCACGAGGCGCAGATCGACATCGACTTCGCGCTGCACGAAGGCGGACCGGCGACCAGCTGGGCGCGTGCGGCGGCCGTCGGAGACCACTTGGTGATCGCGGGCCCGCGTGGATCGCGCACGGCTCCGCTTGAAGCCGCTCGCGCCGTGCTGATCGCGGATGTGACCGCGCTGCCCGCCTTGGCCCGCTGGCTCGAGGCGCTGCCGGGTCGCACGGTGATCGACGTGATCGTGTGGGGCACCTACGAGGCCGATGCCGAGTATCTCGACGCGCGGCTGCGAGCCCGCATCGCCAGTCTGAACTGGGTGCCCGCGGATGCGCCGTCATCGGCTCTCGAGGATGCTGTCGCCGGGATCGACTTTGCGGCGGGCACGTTCGTGTGGGCAGCCGGCGAGGCGTCGGCGCTGATTCCGGTGCGGCGTCATCTGCGCGGTCTTGAGACGCTCGACCGCCGTGATCTTGACGTCCAGGGATACTGGAAGCGGGGCGTGGTGGCACTTGACCATCACGCCCCGCTTGATCCCAGCGATCCGGAGTGACCCGGCACTGACGCCGTCGGCTTCCCCCTCCGAAGCCGACGGCAGGCCGGTGTTCGCTTTACCCGAAGCGACCCGAGATGTAGTCCTCGGTCTCTTTCTCGGTCGGGTTGGCGAAGATCTTGCGCGTGTCGTCGTACTCGATGAGGCGACCCGGCTTGCCGGTGCCCTCGATGTTGAAGAACGCGGTCTTGTCCGAGACGCGTGAGGCCTGCTGCATGTTGTGCGTCACGATCACGATCGTGTACTGCAGCTTCAGCTCTTCGATCAGGTCTTCGATGGCCAGCGTCGAGATCGGGTCGAGGGCCGAGCAGGGCTCGTCCATCAGCACCACGTCGGGTTTCACCGCGATCGTGCGCGCGATGCAGAGACGCTGCTGCTGACCACCCGAGAGACCCGATCCCGGGGCATCGAGTCGGTCTTTGACCTCGTTCCAGAGGTTTGCTCCCCGCAGCGACTTCTCGACGAGCTCGTCGGCGTCGCTGCGCGAGATGCGTTTGTTGTTCAGGGTGACGCCGGCCAGCACGTTCTCGCGAATCGACATGGTCGGGAACGGGTTCGGGCGTTGGAACACCATGCCCACCTGGCGGCGTACGAGCACCGGGTCAACGCCCGGGCCGTAGAGGTTCTCGCCATCGAGCAGCACTTCGCCCTCGACGCGGGCGCCGGGGATGACCTCGTGCATGCGGTTGAGCGTGCGCAGGAACGTCGACTTGCCACAGCCTGAGGGGCCGATGAAGGCGGTCACTGACTTCGGCTCGATGTCCATGTTGACATCGGCGACGGCCAGAAACTTGCTGTAGTAGACGTTGAGATCCTTGGCGACGATGCGTTTTGACATGTTCTGTGAATCCTTACGATGTGGGTCTGCGAGTCAAAGATGATCGGTGGGTGCTAGCGCGACTTCGGCGAGAAGATCTTGGCGATGATGCGCGCCGCGAGGTTCAGCACCATGACGATGAGCACCAGGGTCAGCGCACCGGCCCAGGCTCGCGCATAGTACGGGTCGGCGTCGATGCCGGGGTTCTGGTACTGGTTGTACACGAACACCGGCAGGGTCGTCATGCGCTCTGAGAACGCGTTGTAGTTCATGTTCGAAGCGAGCCCAGCGGTGACCAGCAGCGGGGCTGTCTCACCGATGACGCGGGCGAGGGCGAGCATGACACCGGTCATGATACCGGCCACCGAGGTGCGCAGCACGACCTTGACGATGGTGAGCCACTTCGGCACGCCGAGGGCGTACGAGGCCTCTCGCAGCTCGTTTGGCACCAGGCGAAGCATCTCTTCGGTCGAGCGCACGACCACCGGGATCATGAGCACCGACAGTGCGACTGCACCGGTGATGCCCATCTTCGCGTCGGCGCCGAAGAAGATCACGAACACTGAGAAGGCGAACAGGCCGGCGACGATCGAGGGGATGCCGGTCATCACGTCGACGAAGAACGTGATCGACTTGGCGAGCTTGCCGTGGCCGTACTCGACGAGGTACACGGCAGTCATCAGACCGATCGGCACTGAGATCAGCGCCGTCCAGCCGGTCACGATGAGCGTGCCCATGATGGCGTGGATCGCGCCGCCGGGAGCGCCCAAGGGCACCTGCATCGAGCTGCTGAAGAACTCGCCGTCGAAACGCGAGAGACCCTTCGAGATCACGACCCACAGGAGTGAGATGAGCGGAATCAGCGCGATGATGAATGCGCCCCAGACGACCACGCGCATCGTGACGTCTTTGGTCTTGCGCCGTCGGCTGTTGCCGGCCAACGCCGAAGAGGCAGAGAGGGTGTTGACTGTGCTCATCAGTTGGCTCCTGAGAATTCCTTGCGGCGGTTGACGATCCAGCGTGCGCCGAGGTTGGCGGCGATGCTGATCACGAAGAGCACGAGACCGCCGAAGATCAGCACGCTGATCTTGGTGCCTGAGGCCTCGGGAAAGTTCTGCGCGATAGCGGCGGCGATAGTGTTCGGGTTCTGACCCTGCAAGAGAGCAAAGCTGACCAGCCCGGGCGTAGCCGAGAGCACCATGGCGACAGCCATGGTCTCGCCGAGCGCGCGGCCGAGGCCGAGCATCGCACCTGAGATGATGCCCGGGCGTGCGAAGGGCAGCACGGCCATCTTGATCATCTCCCAGTGCGTGGCGCCGAGAGCGAGGGCGGCCTCTTCGTGCAGCGCAGGAGTCTGCAGAAAGACCTCACGGTTCATGGCAGTCATGATCGGCAGGATCATGATCGCCAGCACGATGGCTGCGGTCAGTACCGAGGTGGCTGGGTTGGCGACCGGGCCGGCGAACAGCGGGATCCATCCGAGGTAGGTCGACAGCCAGTCGTAGAAGGGCTTGATGGCCGGCGCGAGCACTGCGATGCCCCAAAGGCCGAAGACGACTGAGGGGATGGCGGCCAGGAGGTCGATGACGTAGCCGAGAACCTGAGCGAACTTGCGGTTCGCGTAGTGCGAGATGAACAGGCCGATGCCGATCGAGAACGGAAAGGCGATCAGGAGGGCGATCAGGGCGACCCACAGCGTGCCGAAGGCGAGCGGCCCGACGTACTCCCAGACGTTGTCGCCTGCCGTGCCGGGAATGTCGCCGTTCGCCCGCGATGCTCCGAACGCGGGCAGTGCCTGCCCGACCAGGAAGATCGCGACGCCGGCGAGGATGACCAGGATCAGCACGCCGGCGATGAGCGAGGTGCGCGAGAAGATGATGTCGCCAGGGCGCTGTTTCGCCCGCGGAGCGACTTGAGGGCTTGCGGTAGTGCTCATGATTCCCATCGGGTCAGAACGTAGAGGAGCGTGGAAGAGAACTGCTGAAAGACGACTGAGGCGGAGCGACGAAGGAATGTCGCTCCGCCTCAGCGAGGCTCGCGATGGGCGAGCCGGGTGTTTCGGACTACTTGATCGCGTTGACCGCGGTCTTGGCCTTCTCAGTGACGGCGTCGCTCAGCGGAGCAGAACCGGCATGGTCGGCAGCCTGCTTCTGGCCGTCGGCGCTGATGACGTACTCGAAGTACGCCTTGACGAGTTCGCCCTTGCCCTCGGTCTGGTACTCCTGGCAGCCGATCAGGTAACTGACGAGCACGATCGGGTAGGCGCCCTCGACGCTGTAGTCGAGCTTGTACGCCAGGTCGGCGTCGCCACGGCCGTCGACGAGCTTCGAGTGCTCGACGATCTTGGCGGCAGCGTCGGCCGAGTACTTGACGCCGTTGACGGCGACAGTGCCGAGGTCGCCGGCCTGAGAGGCGTCGAGGTAGCCGATGGCACCCTCTGCGCTGCTCAGCGCCTGCTTGACACCCTGGGTCTTCTGAGCCGACTGTGCGTTCGGGTTTGAGGCGAAGGGGAAGGTCTCGCCGACCTCTGCGCCGCCGAAGGCGTCAGCGGCCTCTGACTTCAGGTAGTTCAGGAAGTTCTTAGTGGTGCCCGACTCGTCGCCGCGGAAGATCACCTTGATGGTGGTGTCGGGCAGGTCGACGCCCGAGTTGAGGTCGGCGATGGCCGGATCGTTCCACTTGGTGATCTGACCGGCGAAGATCTTGGTGATCGTCGGAGCGTCCAAGCTCAGCGAGTCGATACCGTTGAGCTTGAAGGCCACGGCGATGGGCGAGATGTACGCGGGAATCTCGACGATGTCACTGGTCTTGCAGGCGGCGAACTTGCCGGCCAGCTCATCGGTGCTGACAGCGGCGTCACTGCCCGCGAAGTCGGCGGTGCCGCCGATGAACGCCTTTCGGCCTGCGCCCGAGCCCTCGGGGTCGTAGTTGACGGTCACGCCCGAGTTCGCAGCGGTGAAGCCGGCCTTCCATGCCTCCTGCGCGCCGCTCTGGCTCGAAGCTCCCGAGCCGCTGATCTGACCGCTCAGCGAAGAGGTCGATGAGCTGCTGCCGCTCTCGTTGCTGGCGCAGGCCGACAGCGAGATAGCGGCGACGCCGAGCAGTGCGGCGGCCTGGATGAGGCGAGTCTTCTTCACGATGTACCCTTTCAGGTTTCTTGCATGCGGCCGCAGTGAGAAGCGGCCCGGTTCGACTCTCAACCTACGGAGGCTCGGTGTCGGGATTCTCACCAGCGTCTTAACGGGAGGTGAACGACGGTGGGCCGTTCAGGTCGTCGAGTAACTCTGTGCAGAGAGCAGTCTGCCCGGGTCATCTCGTGGAGGGATGCCCCGGGCAGGTTGCCGTGCTCGCTCAGCGGCCAGGCAGGTCAGCTCTCATTCTCTTCGTCGAAGGGAGCGTAGGTCGCCACCGTGACGAGTTCGAACGGGTGCTCGGCGTCGCCCGTCTGGGCGATCTGCGCGATCACCAGCTCTGCTGGTGCCAGCGTGGCGTGTGAGAGCAGCAGGGCGCGGGCCGGTTCGTCGATGAGCGCGCCGACTGCTGAGAGTACGCCCGGAAGCACCGGCCGGTGGGTGCAGAAGAGAGCCGAACGCCCCTGCGAGACGACGTCGGTGACCAGATGCTCCGAGGCCTCGGGGTCGGTGGCATAGTCGGTCTCGGTGAGTTCGCTGGCACGACGCACGCGCGTTCCGCAGGCTGTCGCATACGGCTGCACTGTCGACAGACAGCGCTGCCACGGGCTCGTCACGATCTGCTGGAACGCTCCCCAGCACTGCAGCAGCGCAGTCAGGTGTGTGGACTGGGACTGTCCGTGCGAGGTCAGCGGGCGGCTGGCCTCGCCTTTGCTCCAGTCGACACGGGATGTGGCCTTGGCGTGTCGCAGCACCCCCACCGTGAGGATCGGGCGGTCGAGTGTGGGCAGCTGACCCTCGAGTCGAGTGAGCAGCTCGCGGTCGAAGTCGTAGGTCAGCAGTCGCTGCGCTTCTGCGAAGGGCAGCCAGAGCAGCTCGTCGACCTCATGATTCGGCGAGAAGTGCTTCGCACTGTCTTTGACCTGCTCGGCAGAGATCTGAGAGGTCCAGTAGTGCACGACCTTGGGCTTGCCCCCGACGTGATAGTGCACGGCGTCGAGATACGGCCCGAGAGCGGCCCGAATCCGGCTCTCTTCGCGCAGCTCGCGAATGGCCGTCTCAGGCACGCTCTCGCCTGGGTCCTGTTTGCCCTTGGGAAACGAGTAGTCATCATGGGCAGCGCGGTGGATGACCAGAATGTAGGGCTCGCCGGCGATGCGTCGCCAGCAGAGCACTCCGGCGGCGACGATCATTTGCGCTTCGCCCGGGCCCGAGCCTTGCGCGTCGCGGCGATGCGCAGGAGCTCCTCCTGCACATCGAGCAGCCGGTTGCCGTGATCGTCGAGGTAGTGACGTTTCCAGCTGCCGTCTGCGCTGAGGTGCCATGACGAGGTAGTGTCGGCGACACCCATCGCGAGCAGATCGGTGAGCTCTGAGATCTGGTCGGGGTCGACCAGCCGCACGAGCGCCTCGACACGACGATCGAGGTTGCGATGCATCATGTCGGCGCTGCCGATGTACACGATCGGGTCGCCCTCGTTCGCGAACCAGAAGATTCGCGAGTGCTCGAGAAAGCGACCGAGCACCGAGCGCACGGTGATGTTCTCGCTGAGCCCCGGCTCGCCCGGCTTGAGTGCGCAGATGCCGCGCACCCAGACCTCGACGGGAACGCCGGCCTGGCTGGCACGATAGAGCGAATCGATGATCTGCTCGTCGACCAGCGAGTTGACCTTGATCTTGATGCCGCTCGTCTTGCCTGCGCGTGCATGCGCGATCTCTTGGTCGACCAGATCGATCAGGCCCGTGCGAATGGTCTTGGGGGCGACCAGCAGACGGTTGTAGTCCGACTCGGCCGAGTATCCCGAGAGGTGATTGAACAGCCGGCCCAGGTCGGCTCCGACCTCCTCGGAGGCGGTGAGCAGGCCGAGGTCTTCGTAGAGACGTGCGGTCTTCGGGTTGTAGTTTCCGGTGCCGACGTGGCTGTAGCGCACCAGACGGCCCTCTTCTTCGCGCACGGCGAGCGAGAGCTTGCAGTGCGTCTTCAGCCCGACCAGACCGTAGACGACGTGCACGCCTGCGCGTTCGAGCTTGCGCGCCCACGAGATGTTGTTGGCCTCGTCGAAGCGTGCTTTGATCTCGACGAGGGCAAGCACCTGCTTGCCTGCGTCAGCCGCGTCGATCAGTGCCTGCACGATCGGGCTGTCGCCCGAGGTTCGGTACAGCGTCTGCTTGATGGCGAGCACGGTCGGGTCAGCCGCAGCATGCTCCAGGAACGCCTGCACGCTGGTCGCGAACGACTCGTAGGGGTGATGCAGCAGGATGTCCTGCTTGCGAATCGCCCCGAAGAACTCGGCGTGCTGATGCGGCTCGATGTCCTGCAGAAAGCGATTGGTGACGGGAACGGCGACAGGGTAGTGCAGCTCGGGTCTGTTCAGCCCCGAGATGGCGAACAGGCCGGTGAGGTCGAGCGGCTCGCGCAGCTTGTAGACGTCTTCGTTCTGCACGCCCAGTTCGCTGACCAGCAGCTCGAGGATCGTCGGGTTGATGTCGCTGGCCACCTCGAGGCGAACCGGCGGGCCGAAACGGCGGCGCAGAAGCTCTTTCTCAAGCGCCTGCAGCAGATTCTCCGCCTCGTCTTCGTCGACCTCGAGGTCTTCGTTGCGAGTGACGCGGAAGGCGTGCGACTCGACAACCTCCATGCCGGGGAAGAGCTGGTCGAGATGCGCAGAGATGAGCTCTTCCAACGGGACGAAATGCGTCTGTGCGTCGCCGATCTCGCCGACGCGAATGAAGCGGGGCAGTGACTGCGGCACTTTGACGCGGGCGAACTCGCGCTTGTTCGTCGTGGGGTTGCGCACGATCACGGCCAAGTTGAGCGAGAGGCCGGAGATGTACGGGAAGGGATGCGCCGAATCGACCGCCAACGGGGTCAGGATCGGAAAGACCTTCTCATCGAAGTAGGTGCGCAGACGAGCGCGGTCGGCCTGATCGAGGTCGTCGAAGTGCGAGATGCCGATGCCGACCTTCTCGAGCTCTGGCAGAACGTGCTCGTGCAGGATGCTCGACTGACGCTCCTGCAGACGGTGTGCCTCTTTCGAGATCGCGCTGAGCAGCTCGAGCGGGGCGTAGCCCGAAACGGCGGGAACGGCGATGCCGAGTGCCACGCGGCGCTTCAGGCCGGCGACGCGCACCATGAAGAACTCGTCGAGGTTGTTCGCGAAGATGGCCAGAAACGAAGCTCGCTCGAGCAGCTGCAGTCCGGGGTCTGCGGCCAGCTCCAGCACGCGCTCGTTGAACCCCAGCCACGAGAGCTCTCGATCCAGATAGCGGTCAGGTGGCAGCTGTGCGCTCTTCGGCTCTGCTGCGGCCGTGGGCGAAGGCTCTGTGACGGTGCTCTTCCCCTGGCTGTTCTTCGTCTTAGTCTGCTGTGACGGTTCGCTCATTCCTCAATCATCTCACCTGCCAATGAATATCTCGTGAACGCTCTTCGAAACCGAGTCGCCGGTACAGCGCGAGGGCAGGCGCATTGTCTGCTTCGACATACAGCGACACGTCGGCGACGCTCTCTGCCAGATGGCGAAGGCCGTGCTCCATGAGCACCCGTCCGAGACCGCGTCCGCTGTGGTCGGGGCTCACCGCGATCGCGTAGATCTCGCCCTCGGGTCTGCCGTCGGGGCCGGGGGCTATCTTCGTCCAGTTGAACCCGACAAGTTCGTCAGCCTGCCAGAGCAGCAGCACGTCGTCGGGCGAGTACCAGCTCTCGCGCTGCAGCGCGGCGAGATCGTCAGCGGTGATCTGGCCCTGCTCTGGATGCGCTGCGAAGGCCCGCGCATTCAGATCGAGCCAGGCCTGCTCGTCGCGGCCGGTCTGCATGGTCCGCAGCTCGAGCCCGTCTGGCAGCGTCCGGGTAGGTGCGTCGGAATCGGTCAGCTCCAGCAGCGCATGGTGCGGCAGCTGCATCAGCAGCAGCTCGCGAATCGCGACGGCGCCGCATGCCGTGGCGAGCGCCCGAGCCTCGTCAAGCCCCCCGTGGGCCCAGACGAGGCGTCCGCCGGCGCCGACCGCTGCCTGCCACAGTCGCCTGCCGAGCCCCTGTCGGCGCGCGTCAGGGGCGACCACGAGCTCGAATTCGTCGCCGGTGACGACTGCGGCGGCAGCCAGCGTCTTCTCGTCGGCGTGTATCAGTGCCACGCGGGCCTGACCCTCGCTCAGCTGGCTCCATGAGTGGTCGTTGAAGGGCTGGGCTCCGTCAGCCTGGAACGCTCGTGCGGCGAGGTCGCGCAGCGCTCGCAGGTCGGCGTGGCGCACCGGCCGTGGCCCGTCGATCGCCGAGACGATCACAAGCCCGCTCCGCTGGCGCCGTTCGCCGCGGCTATGGGGCGCTCTTGATCGACCGGGTTGAAGCGATAGCCCACGTTGCGCACGGTGCCGATCAGCGAGTCGAGCTCGCCGAGCTTGGCGCGCAGACGACGCACGTGCACGTCCACTGTTCGCGTACCGCCGAAGTAGTCGTAGCCCCAGACTTCGCTGAGCAGTTGCTCGCGGGTGAACACTCGGCCGGGGCGGCCGGCGAGAAAGCGCAGCAGCTCGAACTCTTTGTACGTGAGATCGAGCGGTTTGCCGTTGATGCGCGCCGAGTAGCTGGCTTCGTCGATGGTGAGCCCGGCAGCGCGGATGACCGAGGGGCCGTCCTGCTCGACGGCTGCGCTGATGCGCCGGGCCAGACGTATGCGAGCGTCGATTTCGGCCGGCCCGGCGGTCGACAGAATGAAGTCGGATGCGCCCCAGTCGCGGCTGATCGCGGCGAGTCCGCCTTCGGTCACGACCAGAATGACCGCGACATCGAGATGAGAGGCGGCCATCAGCGAGCAGAACTGTCTCGCGGCAGGCAGGTCGGCCCGAGCGTCGACGAGAACGACGTCGGCGTCGATGCATGACATGACGCTGCTGCTCGACGGCTGCACGGTCGTGACCTGGTGGCTGAGCAGGGTGAGAGCGGGCAGCACGCCGTCTTTCATGCTGGTGAGAACGACGAGCTTCGACACTGGGGGCCTTCCTGGGGAAAGTTGACCTCATCATAGTCGAGGCTGGGGCGATCGGCGTCAGCGCCGCGTCTCAGCCGCATCCATACCCCTGCTCGGGACGTGCGCGAGGGGGTGCGGAACGGGTTAGACTGCTGGCATGGACGGAATCGTTGCACTTGAGATTTTCTTCGTCGGCCTGCTCGCACTGGCCAGCCTCGCGATCGCCTTCGTGTCGGTGACCGTGCTGGTCAAGCTCTTCAAGGGTCAGCGCTGAGCGTGTTTGACATCCCAGAGGGGCTGCCCGCCGAGGTCAACCCGCTCAGCTGGCTGATCGGCGTGTGGGAGGGCACTGGCGTCGTCAGCTACGGGGTCGACGAAGACCACGTCGAATACGAATTTGGGCAGCGTGTCAGCTTCACCAATGAGGGCCTGGCTGACCTGCACTACAACTCGTACTACTGGCTGCTCGACGATGAGCGCACCCCGCTGACGACAGAAACCGGTTACTGGCGCCTGGCCGCGCCCGAGCGGCCTGCTGATCACGGGCCTGCGCTGCTGCCCGGAGCCGACGGTGCCGCACGCACCATCGACGACGTCGACGAGCTGCGCTCTGAGACCGGGTTTCCGCTCGAGGTGAGCGTGCTGCACCCTGACGGCATCAGCGAGCTCTATGTCGGCACCATCAACGGGCCCCGCGTGCAGATCGGCACTGATGCCGTGCTGCGCCCGGCAGAGTCGCGTCTCTATACCGCCGCCGAACGCATGTACGGCCTGGTCGACGGCCAGCTGATGTGGGCGTGGGACATCGCCGCGTTCGGCCGGCCGATGGCCTCGATGGCCTCGGGTGTGCTGGCTCGACGCAGTGCCTCCGGGGCAGATGCGGGAGCCGCTGAGTGACCTCCCGCGCACCGCTCGAGCCCCGACAGCTCGGTGACCCCCTCGGCGAGCAGCATCGGCTGATCACGGGGCGGGCGGTGCTGAGCATCCCCACGCGTGACGTCGTTCACGTGACCGGCGCCGATCGCGAGCGCTTTCTCAACGTGCTGCTCTCTCGTGACGTCGGATCCCTGCCCGCAGGCGCCAGCGATGAGGCTCTGCTGCTCGATGCCGCCGGCCATGTGCAGTTCGCCGTCGGTGCCGTCGGCGGCGCCGATGACGACATCTGGCTGCTGCCCGAGCGCGGTGGTGCCGAGCGCGTGGTCGAGTGGGTGCGCAAGATGCGCTTCATGCTGCGGGTCGATGCCGAGGATGCCACCTCGCGTTTTGCGCAGGTCGGCTGGTTCGCCGTCAACGGCCGTGACTGGCAGCCGGCGCTCGAACAGCTCGCCGACTTCGTCTGGTGCGACCCGTGGGCGCACCTGGCTGTCGGAGGCTGGCAGTACGCCGACGCTGAGACAGTCGAGTATGAGACGTGGACCTGGCGCATCGCCTTCGTCGACGGCAGCCGGCGTGCCGAGGCGAAGACGCTGCTCGACGACGCTGAAGTGCGCCGTTCCGGCGGCGACGCCTGGCAGGCGCTGCGCATCGCGGCTGCCCGCCCGCGTGAGGCCGACGAAGTCGACGACCGCACGATTCCGCATGAGCTCGACTGGCTGCGCAGCGCAGTGCATCTCGACAAAGGCTGCTATCCGGGTCAGGAGACGATCGCCAAGGTGCACAATCTGGGTCACCCGCCGCGGCGGCTCGTGCTGCTGCAGCTCGACGGCAGTGACACCTGGGTCGAACACGGCGACGCCGTGCTGGCAGGAGACCAGCAGGTCGGCACGGTCACGACCGGCGGCATGCACTGGGAGATGGGGCCCGTCGCGCTCGCGGTGGTGCGACGCGGGCTCGCTCTCGACGCCGAGCTGACCGTGCAGCACGGCGACGAGACGATGGTCGCTCGTCAAGAGGCGATCGTGCCGGCGGATGCCGGAGGACTGGCCGCCTCTGCCGTACGCGATCTGCGTCGGGCGCGTCGCCGGGCGCACTGACCTACGACGTCGAGGCGCGACGTTCGAGCGGCGTTAGGAGCGGGCCGGCCGGGTAGACTTGTCGCATGACTCAAGAGACGCGCACGTTGGTGCTGCTGCGCCACGGCAACAGTGAATGGAACAAGCTGAATCTCTTCTGCGGGTGGGTCGACGCCGACCTGTCCGAGAAGGGTGTCGAAGAGGGACGGCACGCAGGCGAGCTGCTCGCCGAGGCGGGTGTGCTGCCTGACGTCGTGCATACGTCTGTGCTCAAACGTGCGATCAAGACGGCGAATCTCGCGCTGGAGGCAGCGGATCGTCACTGGATCGACGTGCGCCGTTCCTGGCGTCTGAACGAGCGCCACTATGGCGCGCTGCAGGGCAAGAACAAGAGTGAGACCCTCGAGAAGTACGGCGAAGAGAAGTTCATGACCTGGCGCCGCTCGTACGACATCGCGCCTCCTGAGATCGCCGAAGACGACGAGTACGCCCAGACGAACGATCCCCGCTACGGGCTGCTCGAGCGCGTGCCGCGATCGGAGTGCCTCAAAGACGTGCTGGGGCGACTGGTGCCGTACTGGCAGGATGCCATCGTGCCCGATCTCGCAGCCGGCCGCACCGTGCTGGTCACGGCGCACGGCAATTCGCTGCGTGCGCTCGTCAAGCACCTTGATCAGGTGCCTGACGACGAGATCGCCAAGCTGAACATTCCGACGGGCATCCCTCTGGTCTACCGTCTGAACGAGGAGCTGCGCCCCCTCGTGCCGGGCGGCGAGTATCTCGACCCCGAAGCCGCCGCGGCCGGTGCTGCCGCCGTTGCCGCTCAGGGGCGCAAACAGCAGTGACCAGCTGAGCTGTCAGAAGAGGGCCCCGACACTGTACTGAGCAGTGTCGGGGCCCTCTTCTGACTGTCGCCTCTGGGCGAGGCGATCAGAGCGTGCTGCTGTCGCTCTCGTCGCCCTCGTTCGCCCAGTCGCCTGTGGCCAGATAGATGACCATGTTGGCGATGTTGACCGCGTGGTCGGCGAAGCGCTCATGGTAGCGGCTGGCGAGGGTCACGTCGACGGTGTCGAGCGCAGCGTTCTTCCACTCGTCAGAGAGCACGGTGTCGAACACATGCTTGTGCAGTGCGTCGACCTCGTCGTCGGCCTGACGGATCGCCTCGGCGAGCTCGAGATCCTGGGTGGCCAGGAGCTCCGGCACCTTCTTGGCGATGGCGACGTCGAGTGCGCCGAGGCGCATGAAGGTGTCGCGCAGATCGCCGGGAACGACGCGATCGGGAAAGCGGTACCTGGCCAGCTGGGCGACGTGCGCGGCGAGGTCGCCCATGCGTTCGACCGATGCGGTGATGCGCAGAGTGCTCACGATGGTGCGAAGATCTCGCGCAACCGGCTGCTGCTTGGCGAGGATCATGATTGAGAGCTCGGTGAGATCGGAGGCGAGCTCGTCGATGCGGTCGTCGTTGTCGATGACCTCTTCGGCGAGATGCACATTCGACTCGTTGAATGCGGTGACGGCCTTCTCGATGGCCTCGGAGACGAGTGTCGAGATCTCGACGAGCTTGCCCTGGACCTCTTCGAGCTCCTGCTGGAAAACGATGCGCACGGGATTCCTAACGACGTGACGGGTCAGCGATGCTGAACAACGCTGCTGATCATCTCGGAGTGAAGTGAACAACCGGTGAAGTGACGCTGAACACGAACGAACCGGCAGCTTACCATGCGACGGCCGTGACGATTCTGCGCCAACCTCCTTGCCTAGAATGGTGCCCATGGGTCTTTGGACGGTCGTTCTCGCCGCAATGGTCGGCGCGCTCGTGGCGACGACCGTCGGGCTGCTGCTCTTTCGCTCGTATCAGAAGGGCGAACGCGGTCGGTATATGGTCGCTCAGATTCTGCCCGACGGCGTCGTGCAGTCGCTGGAGGCTCTGCCCTTTCCCGCCTTCGTCGTGAACGCGTCGAACGAGGTACTGCTGACCACTCCGTCACTCAAGCCGTTGGGCATCGTCTCCGGCCGACGTGTGGTGCTCGACGAGATCACCCATGACATCGACCAGGTCAGAGAGACCGGTACCGCAGTGCAGCAGGAGCTCGTGCTGCGCCGCGGCCGCGGCGATCGGGCAGACAGCCACGTCACCACGCACGTCTCGGTGCTGGGCAACCGGTACATTCTCGTCGTCGTCGAAGACCGCACCCAAGAGGTGCTGGTCGAGGCCATGCGCCGCGACTTCACGACAAACGTCAGTCACGAGCTGAAGACGCCCATCGCCGCGGTGCTGCTGCTCAGCGAGGCTCTCGCCGATTCTGCGGACGACCCTGAGATGGTGGGTCGGTTCGCCCGGCAGCTGCGTTCCGAGACGCAGCGACTGAGCGACATGGTCGGAGACATCCTCTCGTTGAGTCGCATCGAGAGCGAGCTCGATCAGCGTACGCAGTTCTCCGACGTCAATCTGGCGGCGGTGGTCGACGCGGCAATAGCCACTGCGCAGGTGACGGCACAGCGCAAAGGGGTCAGCCTCTCCGCGCGCACAGAGGGCGATCTCAGCATCGAGGGCGACGAGAAGTCCCTGGTCTCTGCGGTCGCCAATCTGCTCACGAACGCCATCGAGTACTCGCCCCAGGGGAGTGACGTCGGTGTGCTGGCCTCAGGTCGTGATGATGGCGTCTCGATCGTCGTCACCGACAAAGGCGAGGGCATCTCGAAGGCGCAGCAGTCACGCATCTTCGAACGCTTCTATCGAGTCGACCCTGCGCGGGTGCGCTCCACCGGCACAGGGGGCACCGGTCTGGGGCTCAGCATCGTCAAGCATGTCGCCCGCACCCACGGTGGCACGGTCAGTGTCTGGTCCAGGGTCGGCATCGGCTCGAGCTTCACCCTGAATCTTCCGCGCAGCGGAGACCTGACCGGGCAGGTGATCGGCACCGATCGCGAGACGCCCACAGCTGCTCCCGTGGTGGTGCGGCGGCCGTGACCTCTGACATCCGCCCCCTGTTCAACAGATGCCAGAGCCAGTTCTGGCAAGATGGCGGCCTGCTGCCGCCGCGCGACGAGAGGAAGACACGTTGACGCACCTGCTGCTAGTCGAGGACGCACCGTCGATCAGCGAGCCCCTGACATACCTGCTGCGACGCGAGGGCTATGAGGTCACGGTCGCGCACGACGGTCTCAAGGCTCTCGAGGCCTTCGCCCAAGTCGAGCCGGATCTCATTCTGCTCGACCTCATGCTGCCGGGCATGAACGGTCTCGACGTCTGTCGGCAGATCCGCCAGACCTCGGACGTCCCCGTCATCATGCTCACCGCGAAAGACACCGAGCTCGACACGGTGCTCGGCCTGGAGGTCGGCGCAGACGACTATGTGACCAAGCCCTACTCATCTCAGGAACTGCTGGCTCGCGTGCGCGCAGTGCTGCGGCGCAGCGGCGGGGCCGACGTCGGCGGCGATGAGATCACGGTCATCGAGGCCGGCGGCATTCGCATCGACCTTGATTCGCATGTGGTCAGCGTCGAGGGCGGCGAGGTCTATCTGCCGCTGAAGGAGTTCGAGCTGTTGGCCTACCTCGCTGAGAACGTGGGCCGTGTGCTGACTCGAGGCCAGCTGATCGACCAGGTGTGGGGGCCCGACTACTTCGGCGACACCAAGACCTTGGACGTGCATGTCAAGCGCATCCGCTCGAAGATAGAGAAAGACCCCAAACACCCGCAGCGTCTGGTGACGGTTCGGGGTTTGGGGTACAAACTCGAGGCGTGACGTCTCGCGCGCCCGCCGGCGATGAGCCGGTCAGTGCGTTGTGTGCGACGGCGTCGCGGCTTCGTTCGGCGCGGTGGATGCGGTGCTCCCGTTCGGCGACGGCGTCTCGGACGACGAGATCGCAGCAGGCGAGCTGGGCTCGCTGCTCGGCACCAATGACGAGTACTCCTTGAGGTGCCCGGCGATGACCGGAATGGTCTTCTGATCTTCGGTCTGGCCGTCAGCGGTCGCCTTCGCGCGCAGCGTGGCGCCGGGCTTGGCGCCGAGATCGGTGAGCACGTGCTCGTTCTCGGTGGTCTCGAGATCGATCGGCTGGTTCGGCTCGACGTTCCAGCTGATCGGCTGCTGGCCTTCGATGGTCAGCGTGACGCTGGCCGCTTTGGTTCCAGAGGTGGCCACCTGGCCGATGAGTCGGGCCTGGCTGCCTTCGTCATCAGAGATCAGAGCGATGTTGCTCAGGGTGACGTCGCCGACGCCGATCACGATGCCGTCAGAGGCGTTGTAGGTGCGCTCGGTGGCGACTGGCGTCGCGTACGAGCAGCCGGCCGCTCCGACCGAGACCAGCGCGACGACGAGGGCGGCCAAAGATGCTCTGCGAATGCTCACGTTTCCTCCGCGGTAGTGCCCGCCCACGGCCGCGGGCGGTGAAATACTAGACGTACTCGGTCAGTCTACCGCGAATTCTGTGCGTCTCTCGTCACTCTGGGCGGGCACGGCGGAACGGACATATGAATATGGTATCCTTGCGGCCTACGGAGGGCGTTATTCAATGCGTTTTGAAGTCGGCGAAGTCGTCGTTTACCCCCATCACGGGGCAGCCAAGATCACTGAGGTCAAGAAGCGTGCCGTGCGTGGCGAAGAGAAGCTCTATCTCACGCTCGAGGTCGCACAGGGAGACCTGACGATTCAGGTTCCTGCAGACAGCGTCGAAGAGGTCGGCGTTCGTGACGTGATCGACAAGAAGGGCCTCGAGACCGTCTTCGCCGTGCTCCGCGAACCCTTCACCGAAGAGCCCACCAACTGGTCGCGTCGGTACAAGGCCAATGTCGAGAAGCTGGCCTCCGGCGACGTCATCAAGGTCAGCGAAGTCGTGCGCGACCTGTGGCGCCGCGACCAGGATCGCGGCCTGTCGGCGGGTGAGAAGCGCATGCTCGTCAAAGCTCGTCAGATTCTCATCTCAGAGCTCGCCCTGGCCGAGAAGACCGACGAAGACAGCGCCGGCGAGATGCTCGACAAAGTTCTGGCCTCCTGAGGCCGCAGCCTCTGAACTTCCCTCGATGACCACTCCGCCCGAGGCTCCGTCTTCCGCGACGCGAACCGGCATCGCCAGCGATGTCCATGCGTTCGGCGACTCCGGCATCCTGCGCCTCGCGGCTCTCGACTGGGCCGACACCCCTGCGCTCACCGGGCACAGCGACGGCGACGCAGTCGTGCACGCCATCTGCGACGCGCTGCTCTCTGCAGCGGGCCTGGGTGATATGGGCGAGCACTTCGGCACCGATCGGCCCGAGTATGCAGGTGCCCGAAGCGAGGTCTTTCTGCACGAGACGCTGCAGCTGGTCGCACAGGCCGGCTGGAGGGTCGAACACGTCGCCGTGCAGGTGATGACTCAGCGGCCTCGGATCTCGCCCCGCCGTCGTGAGGCCGAGCAGCGTCTCACCGAGCTGGTCGGGGCCCCGGTGTCGTTCGCGGCGACGACCGCAGACCGGCTCGGAGTCATCGGGGCGGGTGCCGGGCTGCTGGCCCAGGCGGTCGCGACGCTGCGACGATGACCTGGTCTTCGATCTGAGCCTTCGACGTAGACTTGCCCTGTGACGATTCACCTTTTTGACACCAAGAGCCGTGCCCTGCGCGAGCTGCGGCCGGTGCACCCCGGCCAGGTCGGCATCTACGTCTGCGGCCCCACTGTGCAGTCTGCGCCGCACATCGGGCACCTGCGATCGGCGCTGATCTACGACATCATGCGGCGGTGGGCCACGGCATGCGGACTCGAGGTCACACTGATTCGCAACGTCACCGACATCGACGACAAGATCCTCTCGGGCGCCGAGCAGACCGGCGAACCCTGGTGGGCGCTGGCCTATCGGGTCGAGCGGCTGTTCAACGACGCATATGACCGGCTGCGCGTGCAGCCGCCGACGTACGAGCCGCGTGCCACGGCCAACATCCAGCGCATGCAGCAGATCATCGCACGGCTGATCGAGCGCGGTCATGCCTATGCAGCCGAAGACGGCAGCGGCGATGTGTACTTCGACACGAAGTCCTGGCCGGCCTACGGCGAGCTCACCCACCAACGCCTCGAAGACATGGCCGACGCGGCAGACGCAGATCCGCGGGGCAAACGTGATCCCAGAGACTTCGCGCTGTGGAAGGGGCACAAGGCCGGTGAGCCCGAGACCGCCGCATGGGATTCCCCATGGGGGCGCGGTCGTCCTGGCTGGCACATCGAGTGCTCGGCGATGTCGACCCAGTATCTGGGCGAGACCTTCGACATCCACGGCGGCGGGCTCGACCTGCGCTTCCCCCATCACGAGAACGAGCTGGCCCAGTCGACCGCCGCCGGCTTCGAGTTCGCCCGCATCTGGGTGCACAATGGTCTGGTCGCCGTCGGCGACCAGAAGATGAGCAAGTCGCTCGGCAACTCGGTCTTCGCAGCCGATCTGCTCGATGCCGCCCCGGCGCAGGCCGTGCGATACTTTCTCAGCTCTGCGCACTACCGCTCGACGCTCGAGTACTCGCCGAGTGCCCTGGACGAGGCAGCTGCTGCTGTCGGACGCATCAACGGGTTCGTGCAGCGTCTGCATGAGACCGTCGAGGGCGTGGACGACGGCGCAGACCCCTGGGCCGCACTGCCGACGGCGTTCGTCGAGGCGATGGACGACGACCTCGGTGTGCCGCTGGGACTCGCCGTGCTGCACGAACAGGTGCGCCGCGGCAACGCAGCTCTGGCTGATGGCGATGCGGCGACGGCGCTCCAGGCCGGCGCTGCAGTCGAAGCCATGCTGCGGGTTCTGGGGCTGCACCCCGACGACTTCGCCGCTGAGACCGGCGGTGACGATGCGGCTGAACGCGTGCTCGACCATCTGGTGGCAGAGCGCCTCAAAGCGCGTGCGACGGCACGGAATGAACGGGACTTCTCGGCTGCGGATCGCATCCGTGACGAGCTGATCGCAGCCGGGCTGCAGATCGAAGACACCCCCAACGGGGCGAAATGGAGTGTGGAGTGATGGCAGAACGTCGTCGCGCGGGAGCCGTGCGCAAACACAAGAAGGGCGCGCAGGCCGGCTCGGGCGGTCAGGGGCGCAAGAAGCTCGAAGGCCGTGGGCCGACGCCGAAGGCTGAGGATCGGCCGTATCACCCCAAAGCCAAGGCGAAGGCCCGAGCCGAGCGCTCCGCCTCCGGTGCACAGCCCTACCGCGGCCATCAGAGCAGTCGCGCCGGTCGGCCGACTGTGCACAAGCAGCGCGACACCGAACTGATCGGTGGCCGCAACTCGGTCGTCGAGGCCCTGGTCGCCAAAGTGCCCGCAACCGCCCTCTATGTGGCCGAGCACATCGACGCCGACGACCGCGTTCGCGACGCGCTCGCTCGCGCGACCGGGCGCGGCATCCCTGTGACGACCGTCACCCGAGACGAACTCGACCGCCTGGTCGGCGAGGGTGCAGTGCATCAGGGCATCGCACTGCAGGTGCCGCCCTACCGGTATGCGAAGCTCGACGACCTGCTCTCGCAGGCCAGCGACCATGCGCCCCTCATCGTCGCGCTCGACGGTGTGACCGATCCGAGGAATCTCGGTGCGATCATCCGTTCGGTCGCAGCCTTCGGGGCTGACGGCGTCATCATCCCCGAGCGCCGCAGCGCCGGCGTGACGGCATCGGCCTGGAAGACCTCGGCGGGTGCCGCACTGCGCACGCATGTGGCGATGGTGCCCAACCTCACTCAGACACTGCGCCAGCTCAAGAAAGACGGCCTGTTCGTCGTCGGTCTCGACGGGGGCGGAGACGTGTCGCTGCCCGAGCTCAACCTCGCCACCGATCCGCTGGTGATCGTTGTGGGCTCGGAGGGCAAAGGGCTGTCACGTCTGGTGCGCGAGACGTGCGACGAAATCGTGTCGATTCCGATCACGAGCGGCGTCGAGAGCCTGAACGCCGGCATCGCCGCCGCTGTTGCGATGTATGCGGTCTCAACCGCGCGCAGCGGGAGCGGCGAGTAGTCGTCCGCTGTCGGCGTGGAACACCCATGCGAGCTCGACGGCGACGGCTAGACGCACGCGGTCACCGGGCTGCAGCCTGACGCCGTCGGTGCGCATCTGACACTCGCTGCGGTCGCGGTCGGCCAAGCGCAGGGTGAGTGTGTGCCCGCCGTTGGGCCCCGGTGCGATGTGTTCGACCGTGCCGCCGAGATCTTCGCGCTGGTCGCTCAGCGTCATGTGTCGCGAGGCGATCGCGAGCACCACCGGGCCGTCTGCTCCCGGAACGATGCGGCACTGATCGCCGACGCAGATCGTGCCGTCTTCGGCGGAGGCCGTCCAGCAGGTGAGCGGCTCGTCGATGACGGTCTGGGCGACGGTGAGATCCTCTGGTCGGCTGCGCAGATGTGCGAGCGAACCGATCTGGTGCAGCCGGCCGTCGTCGAGCACGGCGATGGGCTCGTCGAGCAACGCCGCCTCTGAGAGATCTCTGGTCGCGTAGAGCGTGGTGACGCCGAGTCGCGCAGCCAGAGTGCGGATGCTGCTGAGCAGTGGATGGCGCACATCGGCGGGCAGGCTGGTGAAGGGCTCGTCGAGCAGCAGTAGATCGGGGATGCGAGCGAGCGCCCGCCCCACGGCGACGCGCTGGCGCTCGCGGCCGGAGAGCTCGTGCGGTGACGAACTCAGCAGATCGTCGAGATCGAGGCCGTCGGCGACCACGCTGACGCGGCGATCACGTTCGGTCTGGTCGACGCCGGCGACTTTCAGCGCGAACGCGATGTTGTCGCGCACTGACATCTGCGGGTACAGCGCGTAGTTCTGAAACACCATGGCGACGTTGCGGTGTTTCGGGGGCAGGCGTGTGACCTCTCGCCCGTCGATGCGCACAGTGCCCGAGGCGGTCTCTTCGAGGCCGGCGATCATGCGCAGCAGCGTCGACTTGCCTGAGCCGCTCTGGCCCAAGAGGGTGAGAAAGGCTCCGTCGTCGACAGACAGCGACATGTCGCGCACCGCGGGATCGGCCGCGCCCGGATAGACGCAGGAGGCGCGTTCCAAAACCAGAGAGGGCATAGTCTCATTATGCGCGATTCTCGGGGACGCCAGGCAGTGGGTGACGCGGTATCCTCGGTGAGAGCTGTGAGACCACGCGATCCGGCCTGCTGTGTGGCATGCTGGTATGCGCAATCCATTGTAGGTGCAACTTATTTGGCCGAATCGACCAGAGGGAGATCATGGCAGGCAGCACATCAGGCGGCAATCCGCAGAGCCGCCCGACAAAGAACCAGCGCCGTGAGGCGGCGCGTGAGAAAGCCCGCCAGTTTCGCGAGCAGCAGGAGCGGCAGCGCAAGCGCAAGCGACTGCTCATTCAGATCGGCGTGATCGTCGCTGTGGTCGCTGTGGTCCTCGGAGGCTGGCTCATCATTCAGAGCGTGCAGAAGCACGAGCAGGCAGCGGCTTCGGTCATGCCGGCGAACATGCCCAACGACGGTGTGGTGATCTCTGAAGGTCTTGCGGTGCAGAAGGCCGAGCCACGTGCCGCCGACGTGCAGCCGGAACGTCAGACCTCGCCAGACGGGCGTCTCGTCGTAGAGATCTACGCCGATTTCATGTGCCCGATCTGCGGTCAGTTCGAGCAGACGTATGGACAGATGCTCAGCGAGCAGGCGCAGGCGGGCAACATCGACTTGGTCATCCACCCGGTGTCGATCTTGGATCAGGCGTCTCAGGGCACCAAGTACTCGACGCGGTCTGCCGCAGCCGCTGCCTCGGTCGCGACGTATGCGCCCGACAGCTTTCTGAACTACTTCACCACGCTGCTGCAGCCCGGCGTGCAGGCGAACGAGAGCACGAGCGGGCTGAGCGATGACCGGCTCGTCGAGCTGGCTCGCCAGGTGATCGGCGACGACCACCCCGAGCAGCAGGATCAGGTCGAGAAATCGATCCGTGACGGCGAGTTCAAGAAGTGGGTCAAACGGTCGACGGACGCGGCGAACCTCACCGGCACGCCTACGGTCTACATCGATGGACAGTCGCTTGACGACCTCAGCAAGGTCAGTGACACCCTGCAGCAGAAGCTCAAAGATCGCGGCATCGACATGACGCAGACCGGTGCCGGCGCTTCTGAAGGTCAGTGAGCGCCAGGCTGATCTGAGCATGATCGTGCGGACGGCCCGAATCACCCGCTAAGATGGGTTCGGCCGTTCGCGCGGTCGATGCCGACTTAGCTCATCTGGTAGAGCACCTGTCTTGTAAACAGGAGGTGGCGGGTTCGAGCCCCGCAGTCGGCTCAAGTGGAACAGCCCGGAATCACGGGCGAGTAGAGGCCTCAGAGCCCGCTTCGAACGTGAGCGCCACCGAGTTCATGCAGTAGCGCTGTCCCGTCGGCGTCTGGGGAGCATCCTCGAACACATGCCCCAAGTGCGAGCCGCACTTCGCGCAGCGCACCTCGGTGCGCACCATGCCGTGGGAGTCGTCCCTGACCAGCGTCACGGCGTCGGTGTCGCGCGGATCGTAGAAGCTGGGCCATCC
Source organism: Pseudoclavibacter sp. CFCC 14310 (assembly GCF_008831165.1). Lineage (NCBI taxonomy): Bacteria > Bacillati > Actinomycetota > Actinomycetes > Micrococcales > Microbacteriaceae > Pseudoclavibacter > Pseudoclavibacter sp. CFCC 14310. Next base: position 337,106 of record NZ_WBKC01000001.1, read on the forward strand.
GCAGCCTGACTCGAACTTCGTCGTCGAGGTGAAGAGCTCGGCGCCGCAGGCGCGGCAACGGTAGACACCGACGCGATGCTCGTCGAGCAGCTCGCCCGTCCACGGGCGCTCAGTGGCCGCCTCGCGCAGCACCGCGTACTCGATGGGGTCGAGCCTCTGCCGCCATTGCGGCTCGGTGACCGTCGCCGGGTCAGAGGCCGTGTCTGCATCGTGCGCGGGTGAATCGTGCTGATCTGTCATTGGATTGACCTCCGTGCCTCACCGCAGTCTGCGCAACGGCGAATCGTGCCTGAACGCCCCCACACTCATAGCGTAGACTCCCATACCATGTGCACGGGCGGGCTCACCTCACTGCAGCGTGACGTGCTGCGCTGCGAGATGGAGCTGCAGAACCTGCGACAGGGGCGCAGCCGGGCGATTCGCGACAGACTCGGCCTCAGTGCCGTGCGCTACGAGCAGATTCTGCGATCACTGGTCGGCGTGCCTGCCGCGGTGGCGTTCGCCCCCGACGTCATGCATCGCGTCGAGCGTCGACTGCACCGTCAGGAGCCTCGCGACCCACGTGCGCAGAAGTGAGAGAGAATTGAGACATGGCTGAGAAGTTCCCGAAAGACGAGTTCGACGACCTGCCCGTATCGCGCAAGGTCGGCGCGCATCGTGCGGTCGAACGTGGCTGGCGCACGCTGCGCATCGTGATCGGCGCGCTGGTCGCCACGGCTCTCGTGGTCGGCATCGTCTACGGAGTCATGCAGATCACTCGCAGTCAGAGCGTCTTCGATGACTATTCGGCCGCACCGCAGCAGAGCGAGAGCTCTGAGCCAGCGGAGTCTGAGAGTGCGTCGGCTGAACCTGCCGAACCGTCTGAAGAGCCCAGCGAGCCGGCTCCGTCGCCCAGTCCGTCGGCCCCGACCGTCAACCCGCACTCGCTCCAGGTCACTGTCTTCAACGCACAGGGAGCCAACGCGCAGAGCGGCCTGGCCGCACGCACCGGTGCGAAGCTCACGGCGAACGGCTGGAAGGTCGGGCAGGTGACCAACGCTCCTGCCAGCTTTGGCACACACCGCACCACGGTCGTGTACTACACCGATGAGCGCTACGCTGACGCCGCCAAACAGCTCAGCAGCGATCTGCAGCTTTCCAGCTCGCCGCAGCTCAATCAGACGCTGTCAGTGCCGCTCACGGTGGCGATCGGCAGCGACTATTCGACTCGCCGCTGACCGTTCGGCCGCCCTGCACCGGCCACGTCGCCGAACCGCACCACGAAGGAGACCCCATGAACAGCATCCGCACGCGAACCGCTCGTCGAGGCACGGCGGTGATCGGTGGTCTGCTGGCCCTGGGGCTGGGGGCTGCGGGGTTCGCCGGCTGCGCGAAGCACGAGCCGGAGCCAGATCCGGTCTCAGAGTCGCCGAGCCCGTCGGCCCCGGCTCTGGCTCCGCTCACCGGCGAAGAGATGCCCGACGTCGATCTGAACCATGCCGCGGTCACCGTGAAAGTGCCGAACGCGAACGACGGCGCTCGCCCGCAGGTCAACCTCAACTCGGCCGACCTCGTCTACGAAGAGCAGGTCGAAGGTGGCATCACCCGGTATGTGGCCGTCTACCACTCGCAGCTGCCGAGTCTCGTAGGGCCGGTGCGTTCGGCCCGCCCCACTGACACCAGTCTCGTGTCGCCCATTGGTGGAGCCTTCGTCTACTCGGGGTCGCACAGCGCTTTCGACGACGTGCTCGGATCGATGGCGGCCACCCGAATCGACGAGAGCCATGGTGATGTGCTCACTCGTGACGACAGCTGGGGGCGAGGCGCTCCGAACAACCTGTTCGCGCATCCGCAGGCCGCGCTCGATGCGCTCGACGACGGAGCGCGGACGACGCAGCCGGCCGCCCAGTTCGCCTACGCCGCGAAAGACCAGCCCGCGTCGGCCGCGCAGAGCGGCGACGCGCTGACGGGGCTGTCGGTCTCGGTCGGGGCGGATGCCCCGCGTCGTTGGACGTGGGATGCTGCGCAGAACCGGTGGGTGCGTTCGACGGCCAACGGCCAGGTCGACAGCACGCTGCAGGGCGAGTCTGCCAGCGCTGCCCAGTCGCAGCAGATCGCAGCAGACAACGTCGTGGTCATCAAATCGGTGCTCGGAAAGCCCTACGACCTGGGGCCGAAAGGCCTCTCGCCGCGCTACCAGCTCGACGGTGCCAACGGGCAGGGGTACGTGCTCTCGAACGGACGTGTGCTCGACGTCTCGTGGAGCAAGGCCGATGCCGCGTCGCCGTTCGTGCTGACCACGACCGACGGTGCCGGCGAGGTTCGTCTGCAGCCGGGATCGAGCTGGATAGAGCTGGTGCCCGACGGCAGCGGACAGGCCACGCCGGAGGGGCGGACCGCCGCCTGACGAACTTCGTCGTGTGACTTGCACTCTCATGGTGCGAGTGCTAATCATGTATTGGCACTCGTGAATGCCGAGTGCTAACGAAGCTGACACTTCCGAGAGTCCAGAAGGGACGATTTCACATGGCTAAGATCATTGCCTTTGAAGAGGAGGCCCGTCGTGGCCTCGAGCGCGGTCTGAACACCCTGGCAGACACGGTGAAAGTGACGCTGGGCCCGCGCGGTCGCAACGTCGTGCTCGAGAAGAAGTGGGGCGCCCCCACGATCACGAACGACGGTGTGTCTATCGCCAAAGAGATCGAGCTCGAAGATCCGTACGAGAAGATCGGCGCCGAGCTGGTCAAAGAGGTCGCAAAGAAGACCGATGACGTCGCTGGTGACGGCACCACGACCGCAACCGTGCTGGCACAGTCGCTGGTCAAAGAGGGCCTGCGCAACGTGGCCGCCGGAGCCGATCCGGTGGGGCTGCGTCGCGGCATCGACAAGGCGACCGCTGCAGTCGTGAAGCAGCTGCTCGAGACCGCCAAAGAGGTCGAGACCGAAGAAGAGACCGCTGCGACCGCATCGATCTCAGCCGGCGACCCCGAGATCGGCAAGATCATCGCCAAGGCGATTCACACGGTCTCGAAAGAGGGCGTCGTCACCGTCGAGGAGTCGAACACCTTCGGCATCGATCTTGAGATCACCGAGGGCCTGCGTTTCGACAAGGGCGTGCTCTCGCAGTACTTCATCACCGATCCGGAGCGTCAGGAGGCCGTGCTCGACGACCCCTACATCCTGATCGTCAACGGCAAGATCTCGGCGATCAACGACCTCGTTCCCGTGCTGAACAAGGTGCGCGAGGCAGGCAAAGAGCTGCTGATCATCGCTGAGGACGTCGACGGCGAAGCGCTGGCCACTCTCGTGGTCAACAAGATCCGCGGCATCTTCAAGTCTGTTGCCGTGAAGGCTCCGGGCTTCGGCGATCGTCGCAAGGCCATGCTGCAGGACATCGCCATCCTGACCGGCGGTCAGGTCATCGCCGAAGAGGTCGGCCTCAAGCTCGAGAACACCGACCTCAGCCTGCTGGGCCGTGCCCGCAAGGTCGTCGTGACCAAAGACGAGACCACCATCGTCGAGGGCGCTGGCGACAAGGCTCAGATCGACGGTCGTGCCGCGCAGATCCGCGCTGAGATCGAGAAGACCGACTCGGACTACGACCGCGAGAAGCTGCAGGAGCGCCTGGCGAAGATCTCGGGCGGCGTCGCCGTCATCAAGGTCGGCGCTGCGACCGAGCCCGAGCTCAAGGAGCGCAAGGCCCGTATCGAAGACGCTGTGCGCAACGCCAAGGCTGCTGCTGAAGAGGGCATCGTCGCAGGCGGCGGCGTGGCGCTGATCCAGGCCTCGCACGTCATCGACACCCTCGACCTCGAGGGCGACGAGGCGACCGGTGCACAGATCGTGCGCAAGGGCGTCACCGCACCGCTGAAGCAGATCGCACTGAACGCAGGGCTCGAGCCCGGCGTCGTCGCTGAGAAGGTCTCGACTCTGAAGCCCGGCGAGGGCCTCAACGCCGCGACCGGCGAGTACGTGAACCTGCTCGAGGCCGGCATCGCCGACCCGGTCAAGGTCACCCGCTCAGCTCTGCAGAACGCCGCGTCGATCGCCGGCCTGTTCCTGACCACCGAGGCAGTCGTCGCCGAGAAGCCCGAGAAGGCTGCTCCGGCTGCTCCGGCTGACCCGTCTGCAGGGATGGACTTCTGATCGGCTGACCTGCTCGGCTGACTGGTCTGGTTGATCTGTTCAGCTGACCGGTTTAACTGATCTGGTCACAAAAGCCCTGGCTGCGTTTCGCAGTCAGGGCTTTTGTCTGTCTGCGCGGCTGTGCCGCTGGTGCTGGTGCTGGTGCCGTGGGCTGTGCTGCTGCTCCGCCACGGATTGGGCGGCTTCGTCGCGGATTGGCAGGAATCGACCGACTTCCTGCGATCGGCGGTGGTGTTCTGAAATCGGTGCAGGTGCAGGTGCAGGTGCTGGTGCTGGTGCTGGTGCTGGTGCAGGCGCAGGTGTAGGTGCAGGTGCTGGGCGTTGCTGCAGGTGCTGGCGCTCAGCACAGGCGCAGCGGCAGAACGCAGCTGCGACAGTCGCCAGCTCAGGCGGGGATGCTCACCGGCAGGTCTTCGGCGTCGACGATGCGGTACGAGTAGCCCTGCTCGCTCAGAAAGCGCTGCCGAGACAGCGCGTAGTCCTGGTCGACGGTGTCAGCCACCACGATCGAGTAGAAGATCGAGCGTGAGCCGTCGCTGTTCGGGCGGATGATGCGCCCGAGTCGCTGCGCCTCCTCCTGCCGCGAGCCGAACGCTCCCGAGATCTGGATCGCGACGCGCGCATCCGGCAGATCGACCGAGAAATTGGCGACCTTCGAGACGATCAGGGCCCGCTGCTCACCGGTGCGGAACGCCGCGAAGAGCCGTTCTCGCTCCGGGGTCGGCGTCTTGCCCGTGATCAGCGGCAGCCCGGTGCGCTCAGCGACGAGCTCGAGCTGGTCGAGGTACTGCCCGATGACCAGAGTCTGATCGTCGGCGTGCTCGTCGAGCAGCTCGGCCACCGTGTCGAGCTTCGCCTCGGCCAGCGCCGTCGCGTGGTAGCGCTCGGCATCGGCGAGCATCGCATAGCGTGCCTGCTCGTCTTCAGTGAACTCGACGCGCACCTCGACACAGTCAGCCGGTGAGATGAATCCCTGTGCCTCGATGTCGCGCCAGGGCGCCTCGTAGCGCTTCGGCCCGATCAGTGAGAACACGTCGGACTCTTTGCCGTCTTCGCGCACCAGTGTCGCGGTCAGCCCCAGACGGCGGCGCGCCTGCAGCTCAGCCGTCAGTTTGAAGATGGGCGCCGGCAGCAGGTGCACCTCGTCATAGACGATGAGGCCCCAGTTCTCGGCGTCGAGCAGACTGAGGTGCGTGTACTTCTTGCTGCGACGAGCGGTGAGCATCTGATAGGTCGCGATGGTCACCGGCGCGATGATCTTGGCCTCGCCCGAGTACTCGCCGATCTGCTCGTCGGTGAGCCGGGTGCGTCGCAGCAGCTCGTCACGCCACTGGTGCGCCGCGAGCGTGTTCGTGACCAGAATCAGGGTCTTGCGGCTGAGCGCGGCCATCGCCCCCGCCCCGACGATGGTCTTGCCGGCGCCGCACGGCAGCACGACGACGCCGGAGCCCCCGGCGACGAACGAGTCGACGGCCTGCTGCTGGTAGGGGCGCAGGTGCCAGTCGTCCTCGTTCAGGTCGATCTCGTACGGGTCTCCGTCGGTGTAGCCGGCATGGTCTTCGGCCGGCCAGCCGATGCGCAGCAGCTCCTGTTTGAGCTGGCCGCGGGCCCACTCCTGCACGATCCAGGTGCGCTGGTCGACCTGCTCGGTCAGCAGCGCGGCGACGCGCTTGTGATTGGCCACGTCGGTCAGCAGGCGGGCATCGTCGGCGGTGAGCACCAGCCGGCCTTCACTGTCACGGATGATGTCGAGGCGGCCGTAGCGGTCGATCGCATCGGTGATGGTGCGCACGACGGTGTCGGGCACCGCGAACTTCGCATAGGTGTTCAGGGCGCTGATGATCTCGTCGGCGGTGACCCCGGCTGCAGCGGCATTCCAGAGCCCCATGCGGGTGATGCGATAGGTGTGCACGTGCTCGGGAGCGCGCTCCAGCTCGGCGAAGCCGCCGATCGCCTGCCGTGCGGCGTTGGCGTCGGGATGGTCGAGTTCGAGCAGCACCGTACGGTCGCTCTGCACGATCAGTGGTCCCATGAGGTCTCCTTCGTGATCGGATGCACTTCGGCGATGGCCTTCAGCGGCAGCGTGCGCTCGATCTCGGCACCGGGCTCGCGCCCGCGCAGGCGCGTCGCGCCCATGCCGATGACTTCGAGTACGACGGTGCGCAGGGCGTCACCGACGCGCACCGTGATCGAGATCGGAGCATGCTCGCGCAGCGCCGTCTCGAGCAGCAGGCGGATGCGTGCGTCTGGCGAATCGCGGAACTCACCGACCAGCGCACGTGCTCGGCTGACCGGGTCGCGGTCGTCGGTGGACTCCATCGTAATGCTCGGTGTGCTGCTTGGAGAGGTGCGGGGCGCAGCATGAGTCGATGCGGCTGCGGTGTCTGGCCGGCTGGGGCTGACGACGGCTTGGGGCGACTCGGCGAAGGAGCGCAGCAGATACTGCAGCGGCTGGCTCAGATCGCCGCGCAGCAGCGTCTTGAGAAAGTCGCGGATCTCGCCCACCGATTCGCCATGACCCACTGCTGCGGCGATCGTCTGCTCGCTGATCTGGTAGGTGTGCGTCTCGACGAGTCGCGTCGGCGTCGCGATCCGTCGCAGCTGCCTGGCGAGCTGCGGCGTGAGCAGTCCGGGCACCAGCAGCTCGAGGTGGTTGTAGAGATAGCCGTACTCGGTCGGAGCGGGCCACTGTTCGGCCAGGCTCTGCTGCCGTTCGTCGTCGTGGGCGCCCCACGCCTCACCGAGATCGGTCAGCTGGCCTGCCGCATCGATGACCGCAAGAACTCGCCAGTCGTGAAGCAGACGCTGCAGCCGGGCGGCGAGGTGCTCGTGTGCCAGCGGCCAGCGCGTGTTCGCCGCGTCGATCAGTCGATCAGACATCGACTGTGCGGTCTCGGCACCGTGCAGAACCGCCTGCTCGACGACAGGCGCGAGGTCTTTCGGGACTGTCGCGTCGGCGAGCGTGCGCCAGACATCGAGCAGTGAGAGGCCGAGCCAGCTCTCGGCTTCTGCTTCGGCAGAGATGTGGTCGTCATCGGTGTGGAACAGGCCTGCGGTCGTGGCGATTGAGATGAGCGCGCTCACCGTGCTGGGCTCGATGTCGAGGATGTGCCCCAGATCGGTCAGTGCGGAGACCGGCACATGGCCGGTCGCGGTCAGCGGCAGGGAAGAGTTCTCGGCCTGCAGCACGACGGTCTGCACTGCGACGACGGAGTGCCACGGCGCGGGTGCATCGAGAGCCGGTATGGCCGACACCTCTGGGCGCGGCAAGCCACGCATCGCCGCGATGCGATCTGCGACTCCGGGAAGAGGATGCCCGGCGCCATCAGCCAGCAGCAGTGCAGTGGCTGCCGCGCTGGGGGTGTCGGCTGCGAGCAGCGCGCGCAGGTCTTCGTCGGTGAGTACCGCGAGTCGGCGGTCGATCGCGTCAGGGTGGGCCAGCCGCGAGCTCAGATCGTAGAGATCGGCGATGCGCAGTCTGGGCAGGTGCGAGAGCGAGACGACGGTGTCGAGATCGGTGTCGGAGAGTGCGACCACGGCATCGGAGTAGGCGATGGTCTGTGACATTCACATCACGACTGTTCGCGACGGCGCTGGCGGATGATGACTGTGGTCAGCACCGCGATGAGCACGATTCCGATGGGGAGGCCGATGAGCGGCACGGTCTCGACAATGCGTGCGAACGTGCCGAGTTCGCTCTGCCTGGAGAGGAAGAAGATGGTGATCAGCGCACAGACTGAGGAAAGCACGAGGATGCCGATCGTGATCGCTCCGAGCACGTTCACCGCTCGCGAACGGCGGGGTGTGTCTTGTTGGATCATCCTTATAGAATACTTGTCGTGCGCGATCCGCGCGACGGAGTATCTTGCGCAGATGTCGCGAGACCGTGAGTGAACTCGAAAGAGATGTGCGATGCCAACCGGAAAAGTGAAGTTCTTCGACGAGGAGAAAGGGTTCGGCTTCATCACCGCTGATGACGGCCAACAGGTCTTTCTGCATACCTCGGCACTGCCCGCCGGGGTGACCTCGCTGCACCCGGGAACCCGTCTGGAGTTCGGTGTGGCCGAGGGCAAGCGAGGGGCGCAGGCGCTCTCGGTTCGCGTGCTGACGGCGCCGCCGAGCGTCGCGAAATCGCGTCGACGTGCGGCCGAAGACATGTCTGTCGTGGTCGAAGACCTGATCAAGCTGCTCGACGGCATCGGAGGCGGCCTGAAGCACGGCCGTTACCCGTCTGACGCACATGCGCGCAAGGTCGCTGCGGTGCTGCGAAAGGTGGCGGACGAACTCGATGTCTGACCCGACTGTGTCTGATCCCGCCGAGTTCCTGGCTCAAGAGGCAGCTGCGCGCTCGGCTTTGGCCGAAATCGCACCACGCCGGCAGATCGGGGCGCTGCTGCGGGCAGACCCCGAACCCGACGAGAACGTGTTCACTCTGCGGTTCGCCTCTGACGTTCCCGGCTACCCGCACTGGGAATGGGCCGCCGTGCTGGGCCGCGTCGACGCCGAATCGACTCCTACGGTGCTCGAAGTCGGGCTCATGCCCGGCGAGGGCGCGCTTGTTCCGCCCGCCTGGGTGCCGTGGTCCGAGCGCTTCGCCGAGTACAAGGCGCAGCATGATGACGACTCTGACGACTCTGACGACTCTGACGACTCTGACGACTCTGACGACTCTGACGACGTCGACGACGCGGACAGCCGTGACGACGCCGACGAAGATTCGACGGCCGATGCCGAATCGCAGTCTGACGGTGACGCCGAGTCCGAGTCTGCGGATGAGCCGATGAGCGAGGAAACATCTGAGACGACGTCTGAGGCGACGGCTGAGGCCGAGGGGTCACCCGCGCAGGAGTGACCCCGGCGGCATCACATGCGGTCGAGCACGTAGGTGACCGACTCGATGAGGCGCTGCACCTCAGCCGGCTCCACCGCGACGAACGTGCCGATGCGCAGCTGGTTGCGGCCGAGCTTGCGATAGCCGTTCACGTCGACGATGCCGTTCTCGCGCAGCGCTGCCGTGACATCGGCGGCGTGGATGCTCTCGTCGAGATCAATCGTCGTCACGACCTGTGATCGCACGGCCGGATCGCTGACGAACGGCGTGAGCCGCGTGTCGGCCTCTGCCCAGTCGTAGACGAGCTGTGACGACTCTTTCGTGCGAGCGTCGGCCCATGCCAGGCCCCCGTTGGCGAGCAGCCACTGCACCTGCTGATCGAGCAGAAAGAGCGTGGCGATCGCCGGAGTGTTGATCGTCTGATGCTTGCGCGAGTTCGTGATCGCACCCTGCAGCGAGAGGGCGGCAGGGATGAAGCGATCGCCGTCGGCGATGCGCGCAGCCCGTTCGATCGCAGCTGGTGACATCAGCGCGATCCAGAGGCCGCCCTCCGAACCGAGGTTCTTCTGCGGCGAGAAGTAGTAGACGTCGAACTGGGCGGGATCGACGAATGTGCCGCCTGCTGCGCTGGTGCCGTCGACGACGCTCAACGCGCCCATGGCATCCACTCGGCGAACCGGCAGCTGTACGCCGGTCGACGTCTCGTTATGCGGCCACGCATAGAGATCGACGCCAGGAGTCGGCACGTTGGCGGTCGCCTCACCGAACGCCGCCTCACGCAGGTCGGGCGCCTGCAGCCACGGTGCGCTCGCGGCCTTGGCGAACTTGGCGCTGAACTCGCCGATGACCACATGCTGACTGCGCTGCTCGATGAGCCCAGCGGCTGCAGTGTCCCAGAACACGCTCGCACCGCCGAGGCCGAGCACGACCTCGTAGCCGTCGGGCAGACCGTAGAGCTCGGTGAGATGCTGCTGCAGATCGGCGACGAGCTGTTTGACCGGAGCAGCTCGGTGCGAGGTGCCGATCAGGGCGCGTCCGGCGGTGTTGAGAGCGTCGAGCTGTTCGTCTCGCACTCGGCTCGGGCCAGAGCCGAAGCGGCCGTCACGGGGAAGCAGGGTCTGGGGAATCTCGATGGAAGCCATGCGTCAATGCTAGCTGCCGACATGACCGGACATCGGGACGATCATTGACGATCGTGCGCCGAGTCGACCAAATAATTAGGCTAGACTAACTTGGCGTGACGGCCGTGCGGGCGTCGGCCGAAGGAGGACTGCTCGGTGACTGATCTCATTGACACGACAGAGATGTATCTGCGAACCATTCTCGAGCTGGAAGAAGAGGGAATCGTGCCGCTCCGTGCACGGATCTCAGAGCGACTCGGTCATTCGGGTCCCACGGTCTCTCAGACGGTCTCCCGCATGGAGCGTGACGGACTGGTCGTGGTCAGCGGAGACCGTCACTTGGAGCTCACGGCAGAAGGGCGGGCAAAGGCCGTCCGCGTCATGCGCAAGCATCGCCTTGCCGAGCGTCTGCTCTCAGACGTGATCAAGCTGGACTGGGAGCTGGTGCACGACGAGGCCTGCCGCTGGGAACACGTGATGAGTGAAGACGTCGAGCGCCGCATCATCCCGCTCATCTCGCGGCTGGACGAGAGCCCGTACGGAAACCCGATTCCGGGGCTGGACGAGCTGGACGAACAGAGCAACGTGGAGTTTCTGCACGGCGTGGTCGACGTGCACACGCTGGCACGCACGGCCAAGGGGTCGCTGCAGCGCGCGGTGCGCCGAATGGGCGAGCCGGTGCAGCTCGATCCCGACCTGCTCAAACAGTTCCGCGAGGTCGGCATCGTGCCCGGCGCCGAGGTCACGATCCAGGCAGTGGGTGACTACACGCGCGTCAAAGTCGAGGGGCGCGACGAAGGGCTCGAGCTGGCACCCGAGATCGCGACGCACATCTTCGTGGACGACCACTGAGCCCGAGCCTGCGTGGGGGCGACGGGCGCAATGGTGACAAGAAGAGCGGGGCAAAGTAAGCTGGTTCACTGAGTATGTTCGCCCAAGAGAGGAATTCGCACGCGAATGCAGAGCGACAGTGACGCGGCTCGAGCCGAGACGCCCGCAGAGCAGCCGCTGACTCGACGTCAGATGCGTGAGATCTGGGCAGCTCAGGATCGTCTTGCCGAACAGCGCGCTCAGGACTCGTCGACATCTGAGACGCATGCCCTGCTTCCGGTGGCGATTCCCGGACACCTGCCTGTGTCAGAGCGGATGCCACGTCGGCAGCAGCTGCCCGATGGCGGAACGATTCGTCGTCGGCGTTCGCTCTCGCTGCCGTTCTCCTCACGCCGTATGCGCAGCACGCTCATCTTCTCTGTGGCGATGGGGCTGAGCTTCACCGCTGCGGTTCCCGCTTACGCGGTCTCGCCGTCGGTCTCGGCAACCGTCGACATGACTCGCACGTCACCGCAGGATCTCGTCCGGCATGAGGCCGAGCTCGTCGACAACGGCCACCTGCAGTCGGGTGCACTGCTCGCCTCTTCGGCGAGTGCCGTCGGGCAGCCCGGAGACGAACTGCTGACGGCTGAGGCTCGATCGGCTGCGCGCCTCACTGTGAACAACGTCTGCGAATTGGGGCAGAGCCCCTATACCGACGACGTCCAGTTCTCCATTCCGGTGCCGCAGGGCTCGTACACCGTGAGCTCCAGACTCGGCGAACGCTGGGGGCGCATGCACAAGGGCGTTGACTTCGCTGCGCCGATCGGAACCACCATCGCTGCGGCGATGTCGGGCACGATCACCAACGTCGGATTCACCGGAGTGAACCCGTATGTCCAGCTGACCAGTCGACTGCCTGACGGCACGAAGATCGACACTCTGTATCTGCACATGCCGCTCGACTCGGTGCGCGTTCAGGTCGGTGACCAGGTGAAGACCGGTCAGCCGATCGCCGAGGTCGGCAACGAGGGCAACTCACAGGGTGCCCATCTGCACTTCGAACTGCACATCAACGGCGGGGCCGATGTGACCTACGGGGCGGGTGAGGGCACGATCGTCGACGGGCTTGACTGGCTGCAAGCCCACGATGCCGCGACTCTGCCGGGTTGCACGGCCTGAGTCAGGGCTGTGCGCCTCTGACCTTTGTGGCAGCTGAGGCTTCGGCTGCCTGGGTTGAGTCAGCAGACCACTGCCTGTACTCTGAAACATATGGCTCTTTTCCACGTTCGTCAGCTTGTCCAGCCGCTGGCCACCGCAGCAGTAGTAGGTGGGATTCTCTTCTCGACGGCGGTTCCGGCTCAGGCCCAAGAGGTCTCAGCAGCCGTCGATCAGACGATTGAGGCTCAGGCGTTCAGGCAGAGCGTCGGCGCGATACGAGAGCCGCTCGACGAGACGCAGCAGGAGTTCGTGCATGCGGCGCTGGCGAATCCAGAACCGCTGACAACCGCAGATGACGATCGCGTCGCTCCGTCGCCGACCGCCACGACGGCCGTTGGGGCACAGTCGGCTGTCGCGGCGTCTGACAGCTCGCCCAGGGCGACCGTCGTCGGCAGCAGCATCACAGACACCGCTCTGCGGTACCTCGGCGTTCCCTATGTCTGGGGCGGGGCAAGCCCTGCAGGTTTCGACTGCTCGGGGTTCACCTCGTTCGTGTATGGGCTGCACGGCAAGTCGCTGCCGCACTCCTCATCGGCTCAGCGTGCTCTCGGCACAGTCGTTTCAGAGAGCAGTGCGCAGCCGGGTGATCTGGTCTGGTGGCCGGGACACATCGCGATCTACCTCGGCAACGGCAAGATCGTGCATGCGCTCGAACCTGGTTCCACCGTCGTCGTCGGTGCCGTCGGAGACCTTCGGGGCAGCGCCCCCACGTACCTGCGTTTCTGAGTCATGACCTGCTCAGCGCGCGCTACCGTAAAGACGATGTGCCAGTGGCACAGACAGAACTCGATATTCGTGAGTGCGTTAGGATGAATGAATGCTGATCAGACTCAACTCTTCGACGCTCACCGGGACCCTTGCTACGTTGGCGGTCTCAGGAGGCCTCGTCTTCGCTACGGCCGTACCCTCGCAGGCAGCAGAGGTGAGCCTCACACAGCAGTCGGGTGAGTCGCAGTTCGTGCGTCAAGAGATGCAGCGTCAGCAGGTGGTCTCGGCGTCAACGGGAGTGGACGCTGCTGGAACAGACGTTGTCTCACTCACGGCGTCCGTGCCCACACCGGAGCCGGCAGCACCCGCCGTCACTCCTGCGGCCACAACCGTGCTCACGCCGGGTGCAGGTGCGGCTGCGGCCGCCGCCACTGCCGGTGCCACAGCGACTGCCGCGGCGCCAGCGCGCCCGCAGGTGGTCGTTGGCTCGAGCATCATCGCCACCGCGTCGCAGTTCATCGGGTACCCGTATGTTTCGGGTGGCAACAGGCCTGAGACGGGCTTCGACTGCTCTGGACTGGTTCAGTATGTCTACGGGCTGCACGGGATCAGCCTTCCGCGCACTGACGCGGCTCAGAAGGCCGCAGGCACGGTCATCAGCGAGGCCGAGGCGCAGCCCGGCGATCTGGTCTGGTGGCCCGGGCACATCGGCTTCTACGCCGGAAACCATCAGGTCCTCGACGCTGGCAACCCGCGAGTCGGCGTGTCTCAGCGTGCGATCTGGGGGTCGCCGACCTTCATTCGCATCTGACCCGGTCGCGCAGCCTCTTCCATCGACTCCATCAGAGATCAGCGATGGTCGTCGTTGGTCTGCCTGCCGCCGTAGCTCAGTGGATAGAGCGACAGTTTCCTAAACTGTGCGTCGCGAGTTCGATTCTCGCCGGTGGCACTTGTCGGTCGAGCAGTCGGCATGTCACCGGCTGTCTCGCAGACAGTTTTGTCTCGCTCGCAAACGGCGGCAGACAAGTAAGCTGAGAGATGGAGTGCAACCGGATTTCGGAGGAGTTCGTGTGACTGCAGAATCAGATCAGCGCAGCGCCGCCTGGGCGGGGTGGCGCGATCGACTCACAGCAGTCGGCGAAAGCGCCCGCAGAGGCACCGAACGCTCGGCGATCCTCGATCTCAGCACCGCGCATCCCGGCGGCATCGCCCGACTCTTCAGCGGGCGAGTCACCCGTCTCTCGACGCTCATTCGCGATGAGAAGGCGCGCGCACGTTCGATGCGGGTCGCTCGGCAGATCGAGCACAAGGCGGCCGAACTGGCCGAAGACCGAGGCATCGACGCGGTGCACCTGCTCGCCGGCGAGATGCTCTGGCACGGCAGCAGAGGGCGCTCCGGACACCTGCCTCTGATCGTGCAGCCAGCCGCGATTCAGGCCGTGCCCGGAGACTTCGAGCTGCTCATCACCGGTCGTTCGCTGATCAATCCCGAGGTCGTCTCGCTGCTGGAACGCCGATTCTCTTCAGAGATCGACGTCGACGGCATCGTTGCGGCCGTGCATGACGAGAACGGCTTTCACCCGGATGAGGCGCTGCACCGTCTCGATCGCGAGTTCCACTTCGTCGACGGCGTCGACTTCCAGAGCCGACTCGTCATGGGAACGTACAGCACCGCGGCGAGCGGTCTCTCGACGCGGGCGGCCACGCGCATCCACCCCATTCTGGATGCGGTCGCCGGTGTGCCGGGCGCGGCCGATTCGCTGCAGGAACGGGCCCGGCTCGTCACTGTGAACAGCGCCGACGAACGCTCTGCGCTGTCGGATGCGCTGATACTCGATGCGAGCGCCGAGCAGGAGCGCGTCGTCGCCCAGGCCAGCACCGGCACATCGTTCGTCGTGCGCACAGTGCCGGGGTCAGGGGTTGCCCAGGCGGTGTCGAACATCTTGGCCACCCTGGTGCCGGTCGGGCGTCGGGTCGCGGTGGTCGCCTCGTCGCGCGCGACGCTGGATGCCGTGGCGGCGAAGCTGGCATCGCGCGGACTGGCCGGCATGGCGGTGACGGCGCAGCACCTGCGCCAGGATGTGGTGCACGCGATCTCGCGCAACGAGCGTGCGCAGGCGCCCCAAGACCGTGAGGAGCGCGCTGGGGCCTACGCCCGCATCCGCGACGCGCTGCTGGGCTACCGGCGCAGTCTGGGGCAGGTCAGTCAGACGTATGGCGTCTCGGTCGAGCAGGCGCTGAGCGAGCTGGCTCGTCTGTCGCTGCTGCCCGACCCGCCGCACACCAAGGTGCGTCTGCACTCGACCGTTCTCGAGGCGCTGGCCGTTGACCGCACCTCGGCAGCGGCTCTGCTGCGCAAGGCCGCTGATCTCGGCCAGTTCGACTTCGGGCCTGACGACTCGTCATGGTACGGGGCCGAGTTCGACACCCCGCAAGACGCTGAGAACATCTATCTGCTCGCCAAACGGCTGGCGGGCAATGACCTGCAGGTACTGGTCGAGAAGTCTCGGCGGGTGTTCCAAGACGCCGGTCTGCGCCGCCCCACGAATCTCACCGAGATCGGTGAGGGGCTCGCTCTGCTGCTGCGCGTGCGCAGCACTCTCGACCGTTTTCAGCCGGTGGTCTACGACCGGTCGCTCGAAGAGCTCATCATCGCGACGGCTCCGCGTCGCGAACAGGATATGCCGGTCGGCTCGCGCCGTCGCCTGCGTCAGCTGGCCAAGGAGTATCAGCGGCCGGGTGCCCACGTCAACGACGTGCACCAGGCGCTGCAGGAGATCCAGGAGGAGCGCATCCTCTGGGGGCAGCTGGTGGCCGACCACCGACCGCCCAACGTGCCGGTCGGCCTCGGCGACGTGAACATCATGTACACCGCGCTGACCGCCGACCTGCAAGAGCTGCAGCGGCCGCTCGACCGTGAGCGCATCGGCGATCTGATGCGTGTGCCGATCGAGCGGGTGCAGGAGGTGCTCGATTCCCTGTCGCGCGACGTCGGTGCGTTGGAGCACCTGCACGAGCGCGCCGAGCTGCTGGCAGCGCTCGAACGCGAGGGGCTCTCTGAGCTCGTCGACGACTTCGCCCGACGGCATGTGACGGCCGAGCACGCCGCTGACGAGCTCGAACTCGCATGGTGGCAGTCGGTGCTCGAACTGCTGCTCGAGCGCGACGGTTCGCTGCTCAACGCCAACACGCAGGTGCTGGCGCGGCTGGAGCGCGATTTCGTGCTCGAAGACCGCCGCGTGGTCGACGATCACGCCCAAGAGCTCGCAGCCACGCTCGCGAGCCGCTGGCGTGAGGCCATCGACGTGCATCCGGACGAGGCGGCCGAACTGCGGCAGCGTCTGCTCGACGACGCCGTCACGCCATCGACGCTCATGCAGCGTCTGCCTGTCGTCGGGCGGGCCATCGCACCGGTCTGGCTGTTCTCGCCGTACCAGTTCGGATCTGATGTGCCTGATCGAGCACATTTCGACACGGTGATTCTGCTCGATGCGGCGAGTATGGCGCTGTCTGAGGCGGTGCTGCCGATCGCCCAGTCCGAGCAGGTCATCGCCATCGGCGACCCGGTGCTCGGCACGCCCAGCCGGTTCAGCATCGATCCGAACGACCCCGAGGTGGTGCCGATCACCGACGAGCCGTCGGCGTTCGCAGCGCTTCGCGGGCTGCTGCCCGAGTTCACCCTCGACTTCAGCTATCGATCCGGCGGCCGTGCCCTGGCGTCGCTGGTGAATCGTCGCTGGTACGACCTGCAGATTCGCGCGCTGCCCTCGGCAGCCGAGTTCGCCGGACAGCGAGCCTACGACGTCGTGCAGGTCGACGCTCCTGGACGCGGCACGCCCGACCCCGACAGCGGCAACGTCGAGGCGCTGCCCGCTGAGGTGGCCAAGGTCGTCGATCTGGCCTTCGCCACTGCGGTCTGGCACCCGGACGACTCGCTCATGGTGGTCACGCCCAGCGAGGCCATGGCACAGCAGGTGCGTGCGGCGCTGCGCTCCGAGCTGGCTACGCGGCAGGCGCTGCAGACGTTCTTCGATCCGCGGCAGCCAGAGCCGTTCTTAGTGCTCACGGTCGCACAGGCTGCGGCGCGCAGTCGCGATCGCGTGATCTTCGCGCTCGGATACGGTCGCACGCCGCACGGCCGGATGCTGTCGGCGTTCGGGGCGATCACCCCAGACCCCAGCGGGATGCGCTGGCTGGGGGTGGCGCTCACCCGCGCTCGTCGTCATCTCACGCTGGTGGCAGCGCTGCAGCCGAGAGGCAATGAACTGGAACGGCTGACCGGAGCCCCGCGGGTGCTCTTCGACCTGCTCGGCGGAGACCGCGACCCTGCTCCAGAGCGCCGCTTCTTCTCAGCGCAGGCACTGCTCGTCGATCTCGGACGTCGGCTGCACCGCAAGGGGCTCAAAGTGAACGATCACTTCGACGACGACCTGGGGCTGGCGGTCGACGACGGCACCACGCAGATGATCATCGAGACAGACTCCGACTACAACCGCGACACGCTTCGAGAGGTGCTGCGCCTGCACCCGACGCTGCTCACCAAGCTCGGCTGGAAGTTTCGCCGGGTCTACTCGTTCGAGCTCTTCGCGAACCCGCAGCGCATCGCCGACGAGATAGCGGCCGAGCTCGATCAGCATCGTGCTGCGGCCGAGCGACAGCAGCGCGAGTACGCGCGCCGAGGGCAGCAGTGACCGAACGCATCCGTCGCATCGGCAGTCGGCGCGTGGTCTATGGCGAGGTGCCCGACGAACACGACGTGCAGGCCGAACGTGCGCTGACCCGGCGTGATCAGACCCTGGCCGCGGACGCATCCGCTGAGCACGGGGAGTGGGGCGATCAGACGGCCGAAGCCGAAGAGGACCGCTGGCTCAAAGCACAGCGGCCTCCGCACTGGGGCTGAGCCGGCGCGATCGGCTCCTGCCGCTCAGCAGACAGACAGAACCCCGCTGCCACGCCGATAGGGCGATGGCAGCGGGGCTCTGTCATGACACGGTTCTGTCACGACACAGTTCGCCGGGGCCCAGCGGAAGGACGCCCGACCACCGGTCATTTCTGCGCGTGAGCGCCGGAACCGGTGGAGCCGTTCTGCGCCTGCAGAGCCTCCTGGATCTCTTTGAGCACATCGAGCTCGGTGCGCGGGTCTACCGGTGCCTCGGGCTTCTTGGCGCTGTGCTTGACCTGGTACTCGCGCAGCTTGTTGAACGGCAGCACGATGCAGAAGTACAGTGCCAGCGCGATCAGCAGGAAGTTCACGATGGCAGTGATCACTGCGCCGACTGAGAAGTCAGCGCCGTTGATCGTGAAGTTGCCGACTGAGTCGAAGTCGGGCTTGCCGAAGATCGCCGCGATCAGCGGCATGATGAGCTTCTCGACCAGTGCGTTGACCAGCCCGGTGAAAGCCGAGCCGATGACCACACCGACGGCCAGCTCGATCGCGTTGCCTTTTGAGATGAAGTCTCGGAATCCGGCGAAGACCTGTTTCATTGCGTTTGCTCCTGAATCATGTGATTGCACGCATGGCGCGTTGAGGGGCGCCCCGTGCGCCTGTGCAGCGTCTGTGGAACGCCGCCACTCTCTACTGTATAGGCGTCGGCGGAGTCACGGCGAGGATTCGCCGATCGGTGACGATCCAGTCGACCGGTCGGTCGTGCGCTTCGATCGGCAGATCGGCGATCACCTCGTCGTCGAAGACGGCGGCGACCACTGGGGCGGTGAGCGCCCGGTCGGCCAGCGTGCGGTCGTAGAAGCCGCCGCCCTGCCCGAGACGTGCCCCGGTTTCAGAGGCGGCCAGCGCAGGAACGACGATGACCGACGCTTCACGCAGCGCACCCTCAGGCAGTGCGGCAGCATCCGCTTCGGGCACGCCGAGGCCGCTGTCGCGCTCGCCCGCCCCAGCGGCGTCGGCCCAGTCCAGGCCGCCGTCGACCCTGACCTGCGGCAGCAGAACACGGTGCCCGGCCTCTTGCGCGGCCGCGATGAACCCGCGCGTCTGCGGTTCGCTTCGGGAGGCCAGATAGCAGGCGACGGTTGCCGGGATGTCACTGGTCAGCTGGCTGAGCAGGCGCAGCAGATTGGGGGTGAGGTCTCGAGTCGGTGCTGGAGGCTGGCGCCTCGCTGCGCGGATGCGCTGACGCAGCGCTGCCTTGCGGGCTGTCGACGGCTCGGCCGCGGCGGTGCCCGGCGACATGTCTGGAATCGGGTCAGCGGCCATCGGCATCAGTCTAATCCCGTGAGCGCGCACGGGTGCCGGTAAGCTGAGGCGTATGACTGCAGAGAATCAGGGTGGTACGCAACAGCATCGTGCGGTGAAGGCGGTGGTGCCGGTTGCGGGTTTGGGGACGCGTTTTTTGCCGGCGACGAAGGCGGTGCCGAAGGAGATGCTGCCGGTGGTTGATCGTCCGGCGATTCAGTATGTGTTGGAGGAGGCTTCGGGTGCGGGGCTTTCTGATGTGTTGTTGGTGACGGGGTCGGGCAAGGGCGCGATCGAGGATCATTTTGATGCGGCGCCGTATTTGGAGTCTCGTTTGGCTGCTGATGGCAAGGATGCTTTGTTGGCGTCGGTGCGTGAGGCGACTGGGGTGGCTGATGTGCATTCGGTGCGTCAGGGTGTGCCGCGTGGTTTGGGGCATGCGGTGCTGTGTGGGCGTGAGCATGTGGGGGATGAGCCGTTCGCGGTGTTGTTGGGTGATGACCTGATTGATGCTGATGAGGATTTGCTGAGCCGGATGTTGGATGTGCAGGCTGCGCGGGGGGCGTCGGTGGTGGCGTTGTTGGAGGTGCCGGCTGATCGTACGCATTTGTATGGTGTGGCCGAGGTTGAGGCGACGGGTGAGGCTGATGTGGTGCGGATCACGGGTCTGGTGGAGAAGCCGGAGCCGGGGACGTCGCCGTCGAATCTTGCGGTGATTGGTCGGTATGTGCTGCAGCCGGGTGTGTTCGATGTGTTGGCGCGCACGGCTCCGGGTCGGGGTAATGAGATTCAGTTGACGGATGCGTTGGAGACGTTGGCGGCGGATGAGTCGATTGCTGGTCCGGTGTTGGGTGTGGTGTTTCGTGGTCGTCGGTTCGATACGGGTGACAAGCTCGAGTATCTGAAGACCGTGGTCACGCTGGCCAGCGAGCGCGACGATCTCGGGCCCGCATTCCGCACCTGGCTCAACGACTTCAGCAAGACGCTGTGAACCTGCCGCTGCATCGGTGCGTCTGGGGCGAGGTCGCCATTCGCCCGGTGCGGCAGCGTGACTGGCGGGCGCTCGACGCCGAGCTGAGAGCCGGCCGGGCCTGGCTGCAGCAGTGGGAGGCCACGCTGCCCGGTCAGCCGGCGGGAATGCCGGACACCCGACGTCAGGTGCGATCGATGATCGTCAGCATGCGCGAGGGCCTCTCGGTCACCTGCGTCATCGAATGGCGCGGCGAGATCGTCGGTCAGGTCAGCGTGGCGCAGATCGCCTGGGGAGCGATGAACTCGTGCTCGATCGGCTATTGGGTCGCCGAGCGTGTGGCCGGTCGCGGCATCGCACCGACGGCGACTGCCCTGATCTGCGATCTGCTGTTTCGGGAGTGGGGCATGCACCGGATCGAGATCTGTATGCTGCCCGAGAATGCGGCTTCCCGCCGCGTGCCCGAAAAGCTCGGCTTTCGCCCCGAGGGGCTGCGTCGTGGCTACATCCACATCGGTGACCGCTGGCGCGATCACCTGGTGTTCGCGCTGTTGGCCGAAGACACTCCTCGTGACGGCCTGATCGCGCACCTCGCGGCCGACGGCGGATGCTCGCCACACCGTGGCGAATCATCGCTAAACGACTCTGCCGAACGTAGGTTAATGCCATGAGTGGACTTCTCGGGCAGATCGGCGGCGCCATGCTGGTGCTCTGCATCGTGGGGCTGTGGCTCGCCGTGCTCACTCCAGGCTGGATCGAGCGACGCAATCTGCGCACCACCGCTCGCAACGCCACGCGTGTGCAGCGTGCTGTCAACGTCATCGCTCGCAACCAGGAACTCCCAGACGAATACGAAGAAGAAGTGAGCGCCCGCCGCGCAGCGGTGCTCGCGAGAGAGGCACGCCGAATGGAACGTGAGAGACAGCGTGCCCAGCGTAGCGAAGCTCGCCGCGAAGCCGGTCTGCCGCCGAAACTGCGGGCTGCCGTGCGCGGACAGCGAGTCGGCTCGACACTGAGCCTGATCGCTCTCGGCCTGGTCATCATCGGGGCGCTGCAGGTAACAAATCGTGCGAGCGGGTGGCTCTGGCTCGGCTGCGGCCTGGTCATCGGTGTGCTGGGGCTGGCCATGCGGGCGCGGGCGACTCGAGTCGTGCGCCATCAGCGTCGTCGGCTCGCGGCCGAGCAGACGGCGCAGCAGGTTCCCGCGCAGCAGACACCGGTCTATGACGTCGCCGACGATCTCGACGCCGATGCCCGGCGTCAGGCAGCTGCAGAGGGCGTCCAGGCGGATCACACCTGGACGCCGAATCCGCTGCCGAAACCGCTGGGCGTCACCCGCGACGAAGTCGTCGCGGCAGCCCTCGCTGAGGCAGCGCGCATCGGTGACGACTCGGCTCCCGGCCTTCGGCCCGCGGCGCCGAACCGCGCTGCAGACGAGCAGCAGGCAGACGTGCGCCAGCTCCCGGTCGTGACTCCGCAGGCGGACGCCGCGGGCGCATCCGCCGCAGAGCCAGCGCACAGCCGTGACACGCAGCCAGCCGCAGAGGCGGTCGCCGAAGAGATCGAGGCATCGCTCGGCGAGCACGACGAATACGACTGGATCGACGATCGTGCCGGGGTCGATGCGAGCTTCGACTCGGGGCGCCTCGACGACATTCTGAATCGGCGCCGCAACGTCGGATGAGCACGTGCTCATCGTCTCAGCTTCAGGCTGATTTGTTCTGCTCATAATTTTGAGTTCATCAAAATATTGCTAGACTGTGGGCATGAGCGTTCATGTCTCCATCGCTCCCGAATCGTGGGGTGAACAGCTGCGTGAGAGCGGACTGCGCGTCACTGCCGGCCGCCTGGCGACGCTGCAGTATCTCGACGAGCACCCGCACAGCTCGGCCGCAGACATTCTCGCGGGACTGAGCGACGACATGCCGAGCATCTCGGCGCAGTCGGTGCACAACATCGTGCACGATCTGACCCGCCACGAGCTTGTGCGGCGCATCGATCTGCCAGACTCCGGCAGCGCGCGATACGAGACGCGCACTCACGACAACCATCATCATGTGCAGTGCGTGGTCTGCGGACGCATCGAAGACGTCGACTGCGTCGTGGGGCATGCCCCCTGCCTGACGCCTGACGACGTGCACGGCATGCGCGTGCTGACCGCCGACATCACTTTTCGCGGCGTCTGTCCCGAATGCGAGCAGAAGCTGCGCGACCATGACCCCCAGTACTGAACACAGGGGCGATGTTGCCCTGTGACACGCAGAATCACAACCACAGCACGGAAGGAAGCACACATGTCTGAATCAAAGTGCCCCATCGACCACGAGACCGGAGCACCGGTCAGCGGCGATGCCACCGGGGTCACCATGCCCGGAATCCCTCAGAAAGAGCTGCCGCATCCCACGCAAGGCGACGCCAGCTTCGCCTGGTGGCCGAAGCACTTGAACGTCGGGCTGCTCGATGAGAATCCCCGTGAGCGCAACCCCGAAGAAGACGGCTTCGACTACAAAGCGGCTTTCGAGGCGCTCGATCTCGACCAGGTCAAGAAAGACATCGCCGAGGTGCTCACCACCTCGCAGCCCTGGTGGCCGGCCGACTTCGGGAACTACGGTCCGCTGATCATCCGTGTGGCCTGGCACAGCGCCGGCACCTATCGTCAGTTCGACGGACGAGGCGGTGCGGGCACCGGGCAGCAGCGTTTTCTGCCGACCGAGGCCTGGCCCGACAACGTGAGCACTGACAAAGGCCGTCGTCTGCTCTGGCCGGTGAAGCAGAAGTACGGTCGCAGCATCTCGTGGGGCGACCTGATCGTGCTCGCCGGCAACGTCGCACTCGAGATCATGGGGCTGCCGACTGCCGGCTACGGCGGCGGGCGCATCGACGCGTGGGAGCCCGAGAACGTCTACTGGGGCTCAGAGCCGCAGTGGAAGGGCACTGAAGACCGCATCACTGACAAGCAGCGGCGCGATCTCGAGAAGCCGCTCGGCGCGACAGTGATGGGGCTCATCTACGTCGACCCCGAGGGCCCTGAGGGACAGCCCGATCCGGCCCGCGCTGCGCATGACATCCGTGAGACCTTCGACCGCATGGGCATGAACGATCGCGAGACGCTCGCGCTGATCGCCGGTGGGCACACCTTCGGCAAATCGCACGGTGCCGCACCCGACGGAGAGCACGTGCACGGCAGTCCGGCTGAGGCCGGCATCCAGGATCAGGGCCTCGGCTGGAAGAACGACTTCAAGAGCGGCATCGGCGACGACACCATCACCTCGGGCCTCGAAGTGACGTGGACGTATCACCCCACTCGTTGGGACAACGAGTACCTGCACATTCTCTTC
Source organism: Pseudoclavibacter sp. CFCC 14310 (assembly GCF_008831165.1). Taxonomy (NCBI): domain Bacteria; kingdom Bacillati; phylum Actinomycetota; class Actinomycetes; order Micrococcales; family Microbacteriaceae; genus Pseudoclavibacter; species Pseudoclavibacter sp. CFCC 14310. Next base: position 360,420 of record NZ_WBKC01000001.1, read on the forward strand.
TCATACGAGTGGGAGTGCTACAAGGGTGAGGGCGGCCACTGGCAGTGGCGGCCGAAGGACGGCGCCGGGCAGGACATGGTGCCGCTCGCACACTCCGATGGCCGGCGCGAGCCGCGCATGTTCACCACAGACCTCGCACTGCGCGTCGACCCTGAGTACGAACGCATCGGTCGTGAGTTCCTCGGCGATCAGAAGCTCTTCGAGCAGGAGTTCGCCAAGGCCTGGTACAAGCTGGTGCACCGCGATATGGGCCCGAAGTCGCGTTACCTCGGCAAAGAGGTGCCCGCGGCCGACTACATCTGGCAGGATCCGCTGCCCGCAGCGACCGGGGAGCCGGTGCTGGCCGCCGACATCAACGAGCTCAAGCAGCAGATCCTCGCTTCGGGGCTGACTCGACAGCAGCTGGTGAAGACCGCCTGGGCGTCAGCCTCGACGTTCCGCGCGACCGACTATCGCGGCGGCGCAAACGGCGCGCGCATCCGTCTGGAGCCGCAGCGCCACTGGGAGGTCAACGAGCCCGAGCAGCTTGACCAGGTGCTCTCGGTCTACGAGAAGATCCAGAGCGATTTCAACGAGCAGAACGCGCCGCGCCACATCTCGCTGGCAGACCTGATCGTGCTCGGCGGCTCCGCTGCGATCGAGCAGGCCGCTCACGAGGGCGGCGTCGACATCGAGGTGCCGTTCACACCGGGTCGTGTCGACGCCACTCAGGACGACACCGACCCCGAGACGTTCGCATACCTCGAGCCGACCAACGACGGGTTCCGCAACTATCTGCGCCCCGGGCACTCGCTGCCGGCTGAGAACCTGCTGATCGACCGTGCTCAGCTGCTCGGACTGCGTGTGCCTGAGCTGACGGCGCTGATCGGCGGGCTGCGCGTACTGGGGACGGGCTATGAGGGCACCGACCTCGGCCTGCTGACCGATCGTCCCGGCGTGCTGAGCAACGACTGGTATCGCAACCTGCTCGAGAACGGCAACGTGTGGAACTCGACCGACGAGACGCAGAACACCTTCGAGATGCGCCACTACGGCGAAGACGAGGTCGTGTGGCGGGCCAGCCGCTTCGACCTGGTCTTCTCGGCCAACTCGGAGCTGCGCGCCGTCGCCGAGTACTACGCCTCAGACGATGCTCGTGACATCTTCGTGCGCGATTTCGTGGCCGCCTGGAACAAGGTGATGAACGCGGATCGCTACGATCTGCGCTGAACGGTGCGCAGCCGCTGAACGAAGCGCTGCATCCTGAGCGAAAGGGCCCCGTCCACGATCATTCCGTGGACGGGGCCCTTGCACGTCGCGAGCGCTGGCAGCGTCAGCGCTCAGACGATCGGCAGATCATCTCAGTTCGTCGGAAAGCCCAACTCGATCTGGCTTTCGCTGGGGTGCGGCCAACGCGAGGTCACGACCTTGCGGCGAGTGTAGAAGTTGAACGACTCCGGCCCGTACATGTGGGTGTCGCCGAAGAGAGAGCTCTTCCAGCCGCCGAACGAGAACGAGCCGACCGGCACCGGAATCGGCACGTTCACACCCACCATGCCCACCTCGATGTCGAACTGGAACTCACGGGCGGTCTTGCCGTCACGGGTGAAGATCGCGGTGCCGTTCGCATACTGATTGGAGTTGATCAGGTCGACGGCCTCGTCATAGCTGTCGACGCGCACCACTGCCAGCACCGGGCCGAAGATCTCGTCGTCGTACACGCGCATGCCGGGGCGCACGTGGTCAATCAGAGAGACGCCGATGAAGTAGCCGTCGCCCTCGAAGTGCTGCTCGCGCCCGTCGACGACGACCGTCGCACCTTCGCCAGCGGCAGAGCCGACGTACTCGGCGACGCGCTCCTGAGCCTGCCGGGTGATCAGCGGCCCCATCTCCGAATCCGGGTCGAAGCCGTCGCCGATGCGCAGATCGGCGATGCGGGCCGCGACCTTCTCGATGAGCGGGTCGGCCGTGTCGCCGACGGCGATCAACACCGAGACCGCCATGCAGCGCTCGCCGGCAGAGCCGTATGCCGCTGAGACCGCAGCGTCCGCAGCCGAGTCGAGGTCGGCATCCGGCATGACCACCATATGATTCTTGGCGCCGCCCAGCGCCTGCACGCGTTTGCCCGCGTGCGCCGCCGTCTCGTAGACATAGCGTGCGATCGGCGTCGAGCCGACGAAGGCCGCGCCGGCGATGCCGGGGTTGGTCAGCAGCTCGTCGACGACCTCTTTGTCGCCGTGCACGACATTGAGGATGCCATCGGGCAGACCGGCCTCGCGGAACGCCTCGGCGATCCAGACTGATGCGGAGGGGTCACGCTCAGAGGGCTTCAGGATGACGGCGTTGCCTGCTGCGATCGCAGTCGTCACCATCCACAGCGGCACCATGGCCGGAAAGTTGAAGGGCGTGATGCAGGCGACGACGCCGAGTGGCTGGCGCAGCTGATGCACGTCGATGCCGGTGGCGACCTGCTCGGCGAATTCGCCCTTGAGATGGTGTGTGAGCCCGGCGCAGAACTCGACGTTCTCGAGCCCGCGCGCGATCTCGCCGCGTGCATCGGGGACGGTCTTGCCGTGCTCGGCGGTGATGATGCGGGCGAGTTCGTCTGCGCGCTCGTTGATGATGTGCACGAGGCGGAAGAAGACCTGCGAACGCTTCGCGAGGCCGACGCGACGCCAGGCCCGCTGGGCCTCAGCAGCCTGCGCGATGGCGGCATCGACCTGTGCGGCACTGGCGAGCGGCACCTCGGCGGTCTGCCGCCCGGTGGCCGGGTTGAAGACCGGGCCGTACCGTTCTGCTTCGTCCGTCTCCTGACCGCCGATGACGTGCGGGATGCGAGTGAGCGTCTGCGTCGTGCTGGTGGTGGTGTTCATCTGAGCTCCTGTAGCTGCGAATCTGGTGTTTGTGATGAGCGGTGGGGGCGGCGCATGCGCATGATCAGGGCTGCCAGCCGCGCAGGGTGCCGTCAGGTGTGGCGTACTTGGCGACCAGGGTGCAGTCTTTGCCGCCGAGCCCTTCGTCGATCAGCCGCTGCAGCTGATCGGCCGCCAGCGTCGCCGCCGGGAGATGCACGCCGGTCTGTCGGCCGGCCTCAAGCGCCAGACCGATGTCTTTGTTCGCGAGGTCTGCGGTGAAGGTCGCGTCGAAGTTGTGGTCTGCTGCCGAGGTCGGAATCACGCCGGGCACTGGGTACCAGGTCTGCTGGGCCCAGGAACGGCCGGATGACGCGCTCGCGATCTGCCAGAAGACCTTGGGGTCGAGCCCGAGCTCCTCGGCCAGCTGCGAGCCCTCGGAATTCGCGAGCACGTCGATCAGCAGCATCATGTTGTTGACGATCTTGGCGGCGATGCCCATGGTCGGGCCTCCGGCGACGATGGTGCTGCCGCTCATCGGCTCGATGTACTCGGCGGCGCGAGCGGTGTCGGCCGGGTCTCCGCCGAGCATGAAGGCGAGTGTGCCGTCGGCGGCTCCGCTGATGCCGCCGCTGACCGGCGCGTCGACGAAATGGTGTCCGCTGACCTCTGACTGCTCGTGCAGATAGCGCGACGTCTCGACGTCGATCGTCGAGCAGTCGATCAGCAGCGTCGACGTGGCGGCATGCGCCCACACGCCGTCGGCACCCTCATAGACGCTGCGCACATGCTGCCCCTTCGGCAGACTGGTGAACAGCGCATCGGCGCCGTCGAGTGCTGCGGCGATGCTGTCGACGATGGTCACGCCCTCGGCCTGAGCCGCGGCAGTCGCCGCCGGGTTCAGGTCGTAGCCCAGCACGGTGTGGCCGGCACGCACGAGATGGCCGGTCATCCGACCGCCCATGTTGCCCAACCCGATCCAGCCCAAAGTTGCCATGATGATTCTCCTCGGCTCCGTTGTCGAAAAGTCGTATGTGTGATGACAGGCTAAGTCGCCGGTTCTGTGCGTGGCAATCTCTGAGAGACGTCATTTGTGCACCAGAGCTGTGCATTCATGCACAGCTCATGACGCGGATGCGGCACAATGGGGCCATGGAACACAGACTTGACGAGACGCACCTGCAGGGCCTGATGACGTTGCTCGCTGTTGCTCGTTCAGGACGCTTCACCGCCGCAGCGAAAGCGCTCGGAGTGAACCATTCGACGGTGTCGCGCAGAATCGGGCAGCTCGACGAGGCTTTGGGCGGACGCGTGCTGGTGCGGGGTGCGACGGGGTGGGAGCTCACCGTGCTCGGCACGAGAGCGATGCAGGCGGCTGAGCGCATCGAACGCTCCGTGCACGATCTGGTCTCAGACAAGCCCCATGATGCCGTTCGGGGCCTCGTGCGCGTGGGAGCACCGGATGCGTATGCGGTCTTCATCGCCATGCCGGCCTTGGCCTGGCTGCAGCGCAGGCATCCCGCACTCGACCTTGAGGTCGTCGCGGCGACGCAACAGGCTCGACAGCGCCGCTCAGGCGTCGACATCGAAGTGGTCGTCGGTCGGCCACAGGTCAACCGAGCGGTCACCGTCGAGCTGTTCTCATACCAGCTGCGGCTGTACGCGACTGCGGAGTATCTGTCGCGGATGGGTCGGCCTGCGAAGATCGCCGATCTGACCGAGCACCGTCTCAACTACTACATCGAATCGGCGCTGCAGGTCGACGATCTCGACGTTGCACTGCAGCTGCTGCCGCGGATGCGCGAGGCCATCAGCTCGACGAGCGTCTTTGCACACGTCGCTGCTACGCGTGCGGGGGCAGGCATCGGACTGCTGCCGGACTATGTGGCGCAGCGGTACGACGACTTGACCGTGGTGCTCGAACACGAGTTCTCTCACGGTGTCTCGTACTGGGCCGCGCTGCGCGAAGAGAACGACCGCAATCCGGCGGTCGGGGCCTGCCTGTCGGCAATGGTCTCCTACGCCCAGAGCAGCGACTTCGTGAAATGAGTCTGGCGGGCGGCCGAGAGGTCTCTCCTCGGCCGCCCGCCAGACTGTGACGGATGCGTTCAGGCTCCCGGTGTCGCTTCTGCGCGTGTGCTCTGCATCAACGGGGCGATGTGTCGTTCGTGGTCGCGCCGGTCGATCTCTTCGAGGGTGATTCCCTTGGTCTCGCGCAGTGAGACTGCGGCGATCAGGGTGATCAGTGCGGCTCCGACGAGGTAGAGCGCAATCGGCACCCACGAGGAGAATTGTCCGAGCAGCGCAGTCGCGATGATGGGCGCGACGGAGCCTGCCACGATCGAGGTCACCTGGTAGCCGAACGAGACGCCGGCATAGCGCATGCGCGTCGGGAACATCTCGGACATGATCGCAGGCTGGCCGGCATACATCAGGCCGTGCACGAACAGTCCGAGGATGATCGCCAGAATCACCATCAGCGGCGCAGCCGTGTTGAACATCGGGAAGGCGACGAACGGCCAGACACCGGTGAGCACGGCCCCGGCGATGTAGACGGGTTTGCGGCCGACCCGGTCAGTGAGCGCGCCGGTCAGTGGCACGATCACGAACTGGAAGACATGTGCGAAGAACATCAGCCCCAGAATGCTGCTGGTGTCCATCTTGACCCAGACCGACAGATACGTGATCGAGAACGTCACGACCATGTAGTAGAGGATGTTCTCGGCGAAGCGCAGACCCATCGCAGTGAGCACGCCACGCGGGTAGCGTTTGAGCACCTCGAAGACGCCGTAGCGCACCTCGTCCTCCTGCTCGATCTTTCGCTGCGTCTCTTGGAAGATCGGCGCATCAGAGATCTTCGTGCGCACGTAGTAGCCCACGGCCACGATGACGACCGACAGCCAGAAGCCGATGCGCCAGCCCCAGCTCAGGAACGCTTCGGGGGAAAGCGACGCCGAGAGCACCAACAGCACGATCGTCGCCAGCAGGTTGCCGAGAGGCAGGGCGGCCTGCGGCCAGCTGGCCCAGAAGCCGCGTGACTTCGCCGGTGCGTGCTCTGCGACGAGGAGCACCGCTCCGCCCCATTCCCCGCCGACGGCGATGCCCTGGATGAACCTCAGCGCGACGAGCAGCGCGGGCGCCCAGTACCCGACCGTGGCGAAGGTCGGCAGGCATCCCATCAGGAACGTCGAGGCTCCCACCATGATGATCGCCACCTGGAGCAGATGCTTACGGCCGTAGCGGTCGCCGAAGTGTGCGAAGACGATTCCCCCGAGCGGTCGAGCGACGAAGCCGACGGCGTAGGTAACGAATGCGGCGATGATCGGCGCATAGGGGTCTTCGCTGGGCGGAAAGAAGACCTTGTTGAAGACCAGGGTCGCGGCCGTCGCGTAGAGAAAGAACTCGTACCATTCGACGATGGTGCCCGCCATTGATGCGAGCACGACCTGTCGCAGGCCTTTCTTCGGGGCTGCCGGGGCTGACACAGACATCTGCTACCTCCTTGTAGTCAGGGATCTGAGAACATCCTGCAAGAGATGGTGTGTCATGTCTATGCACCGGCGCTGGTGATTGCGCACAGTGGCTGTGCATATACGCACAGGCACTGTGACCTCGCCAGACATGCAGCGAGCCGGGGTCTCCGTCGTGATGACAGAGGCCCCGGCTCGCGGGAATCGTATACGGAGTCAGTCGCTCACTTGTGCGATTCGGTGCGGTTCAGCTCGTCGTGCAGGTCTTCTGGAGACAGGTTGGCCTCTTCGAACGCCTCGGTGCGCGGCAGCGACAGACGCAGGTCTGTTCCGAGGCAGACCTCGACGGTGCCCTTGGCCATCTGGAAGTCGAGCACATGCCCGCCCATGGTGCGTTCATCGTCGATGAAGTGCACGTGGCAGCCGGGCACCGAGATACCCTGCTCATACACCGGCGTGCGGAAACCGCCGACGACGCCTGACACATTCTCGAAGCGCAGCGTCGGCTCGTCGTTGGTCGCATCGACCATGCGTGGGTAGGGCTTGCTCTGCAGCTGCACCGTGCGGGTCTTGACCCAGTCGAACTCGCCGGTGATGCGCAGCGCGTACAGATAGTTCGGCGACACCGTCAGCGAGTCGACCAGCGCCGAGACGTCTTCACGGCTGGAGTGCGGCTTGACCTCGGCACTCAGGCTGGTCACGAAGTTGGTGACCACGGCGAACGGCGTGCGCGCGTCGAGTGGTGCGGGCTGCACTGAGCCGTCGACGCGCATCTGCCAGCAGTGACCATCGAGAATGATCATCTCGCCGTCGAGCCCGTCGAAGGTGCCCAGACCGAAACTGCCCTGGCCGAGCAGCTCCGCGATGGTCATCTCGCCGTCATAGATGCCGTCGAGCAGTGCGCTCATCAGCGAGGTCTGAAAGACCTCGTGGCGGACGATGTGGTTCGAGACCCGTTTGGCGGCGGGTGCCGACGTCGAATCGGTAATGTCGGATGATGTGGTCATGACAGAACTCCCTCTCTGAGATCACCGGCGAGACCCGCGAGGTTGTCGCGGTAGTCGACCGGTACGTCGATGATGGTCGGGCCCGACTCGGCGAGCCCTGCGCGCACCTCGGTGACGAGTTCTTCGAGCGAGGTGGCGCGGCGGCCGTGGGCGCCGAACGACTCGGCGTACGCAGCCAGATCCGGGTGCCCCAGGGTGATGCCCGAGGTGCGCCCGTACTTCTTCATCTGCTGGAAGGCGACCATGTCATAGGTGCCGTCGTTGAAGATGACGTGGGTGAAGTTCGCTCCGCGGCGCACGGCTGTGTCCAGCTCCATGGCCGAGAACAGGAAGCCGCCGTCGCCCGACACCGAGAGCACCGGCTCGTCGGGGCGAACCATGGTGGTGGCGATGGCCCACGGCAGCGCGACGCCGAGCGTCTGCTGGCCGTTCGAGAACAGCAGTCGACGCGGGCGGTAGGTGCGGAAGTAGCGGGCCATGTAGATGTAGTGCGAGCCGACGTCTGAGATCACTGTGGTGTCATCGCTGACGAGGTCTCGCAGGGTGAGCGTCACGGCCACAGGGTCGAGTCCGAACTTGTCGTCGTGCTCTTCGCTCGGGCGTGCCTTCTCGGCGAGACGGGCGAGCTGCGAGTCGACGACCTCGCGAGCCGCGCTCTCGAGCTTCAACCCCTGCAGCCGGTCGGCGAGAGCCGAGACCGTGGTGGGAATGTCGCCGCGCAGCTCGAGCGCGGGCGCATAGCTTGCGTCGATGTCGGCTGCGATCTCGTCGAGGTTGATGATGCGACGCGAGCTGTCGTGATTCCACATCTTCGCGTCGTACTCGACCGGGTCGTAACCGATCGCAAGCACCACATCGGCGTGATCGAGGATGACGTCGCCGGGCTGGTTGCGGAAGAGCCCGACGCGACCGAGGTAGTGATCTTCGAGATCGCGTGACACGAGCCCCGCAGCCTGGAAGGTCTCGACGACCGGCAGCTCGGTGGTCTTCAACAGCTGGTGCAGTGCCTCGGCCCCAGAGGTGCAGGCTGAGCGCACGCCGGCCAGGATGACCGGGAACTTGGCCTTGCGCAGCAGATCTGCTGCCGCATCCAGCGACTTCTGAGAGGCCGGACCGAGGTCGGGCACCGGCTGCACAGGAGGCAGCGGCACTGAGGTGTGCTCCGCCATCACGTCAGAGGGCAGCACCAGCGAGGCGGCGCCCCGCGGCATCACCTCAGCCTGGCGGAAGGCGTTCACGATCGCCTCGGGAACGTTGTCTGCGGAGTCGACCTCGCCGGCGAACTTCGAGACGGTCGACAGCAGGCCCACGGCATCCATCGACTGGTGAGTGCGCTTCAGGCGGTCGCCGCGCGGCACGGCGCCACACAGCGCGATCATCGGATCACCCTCGGTGGTCGCCGTCACCAGTCCGGTGGCGAGGTTGCTGGTGCCGGGCCCTGAGGTGACCAGTGCGACGCCGGGGTGACCGGTCAGACGACCGACGGCGGCGGCCATGAATGCCGCATTCTGCTCGTGTCGGCAGACGACGACCTCGATGGGGGAATCCTCCAGAGCGTCGAAGACCTGATCGACCTTCGCGCCGGGAACGCCGAAGACCCATTTCACGCCTGCCGCCTCGAGTGCTTCGACGATGCGGTTCGCGCTGCGCACCGATTCTGCGCTGCTGTTCATTGCTGCTCCTGAACTGTGCGGTCGCCAGCTGGTGCCGGCGACCGGGATGTGTGTGATGGAAACCTGTGGGAAAGTGTGGACGAGCGGGTCGGTCTCGTCATGGCGCCTGCCGCTCTGTGAGGGAGCGGCAGCATCGCTGAGACGCTGAACCGACTGGCTCGAGAACACCCCGCGTCTTTGAGGTGGACTCACCGTATACAACATAGATACTAGATCTCTTTGGGGCTGAGCGCGAATCTGTTTCAGAAGAGCTCATCGGGACGAAGGCGATAGCTGCGGTCGTGCGGCGGTTGGGGCTGATGTGGGTGGTCAGCCGGGCGACTGTTCGGCCGGCCGGACGGATGATATGCGAAAAGTGTGGTCTACCCGAAGGTAGACCACACTTTTCGCTCGTCAGCTTTGTGCGCTGTTGCTACTGGCTCATCACGCTACTGGTTCAGCGGAATGCCCAGCGCGTCGAGCGTCGCCTCATGCATCGTCTCAGAGAGCGTCGGGTGTGCGAAGACCACATGCTCAAGGTCTTCGGCGGTGCCCTCGAGAGCTCGCAGCACGCTGAACCCGGGCAACAGCTCGGTCACGTTCGGGCCGACCAGGTGTGCGCCGAGCAGCTCGCCCGAGGCCGCATCGTAGATCACCTTGACGAAGCCCTCGGTGTCGTCGATGCCGATGGCGCGGCCGTTCGCGACGAAGGGCATATGCCCCACGTTGAGCTCATGACCCGCCGCACGAGCCTGCGGCTCGGTCATGCCCAGACTGGCGACCTCGGGATGCGTGTACGTCGCCCCCGGGATCCAGTCGCGGTCGACGGGCTGCGCACTGCGCACGCCGGCCAGGTGCTCGACCGTCGCGACACCCTCATGCGCGGCCTTGTGCGCGAGGCACGGCGGGCCCGCCACGTCGCCGATGGCGTACAGCCCCGCGACGTTAGTGCGCCCCCATTCATCGACCGCGATGAAGTGACCGCGATCGGTCAGCTCGCAGCCGAGGGGTTCGAGGCCGAGCCCCTCGGTGTTGGGCTGCACGCCGGCGGCGATCAGCAGACGATCGGCACGCACCTCGGTGCGTGAACCGTCGCCCGACACCAGTACCGCCGTGACCACGTCGGCCGTCGACTCGACCTGCTCGAGATGCGAACCGGTGTGCACCTCGATGCCGCGACGCTCGAACGAGCGACGCACCACGGCCGAGACCTCGGGGTCTTCGACCGGCAGATTCTGATCGGCGAGCTCGACGATCGTCACGCGGGCACCGAGATCGCGGTACAGACTTGCGAACTCGGAGCCGATCGCCCCCGAACCGACGATGAGCAGGTGCTCGGGCACATCGGTGGGAATCAGCGCCTCGGCGCTCGTCCAGATGCGCTCACGGTCGGGAACGATGCCCGGCAGTGCTCGCGGTCGTGCGCCGGTGGCCACGATCACGTGGTCGGCGGTGAACGTCTGGTCGGCGGCAGAAGCCTCCGACGCCTTGCCCGCGACCGGGGTGACGGACACCTCGCCCTTGCCGGTGAGCGCGGCCTCGCCGGCGATGACCCGCACGCCATTCTTGCGCATGAGGCCGGCGACGCCCTGTGACAGGCGATCGGCGACATCGCGGCTGTAGCGCACCAGAGCAGACAGATCGATGCCGAGCTCACCGGTGGTGAATCCGAGTCGGCCGGCCTGCGTGATGCTGTGCAGCGTGTCGGCTCCATGCAACAGTGCCTTGGTGGGGATGCAGCCCCAGTTCAGGCACACGCCGCCGAGCTCGGCCCGCTCGACGAGCACGGTGTCGAGACCGAGCTGCGCCGAGCGGATCGCTGCGGTGTAGCCGCCGGGCCCGCCGCCGATGATGAGCACATCTGCATGTTCGTTCTGTGTCGTCATCTCAGCCCCTCACGCCAGCAGCAGTTCGGGCGATTCGATGATCTTCGCCAGCTCGGCGAGGAATCGGGCGGCGAGTGCGCCATCGATCACCCGGTGATCGCTCGACATCGTCAGCGCCAGAATGCTGCGGCCGATGACCTGCCCATCTGCGTCGAACACGGGTCGACGCTGAGCGGCGCCGACGGCGAGGATCGCCGCCTGGGGTGGGTTGATGATCGCATCGAACTGCGTGACTCCGAACATGCCGAGGTTCGAGATGGTGAAGCTGCCGCCCTGGAACTCGTCCGGGGTCAGCGTGCCTGCCTTCGCCTTGGTCGCGAGCAGACGAGTCGCATCGCTGATCTCGGCCAGCGACTTGACGTCGGCCTCGCGCACGATCGGCGTGATCAGCCCGTTGGGCGTCGCCACGGCGATCGCGATGTCGGCGTGCCGGAACTGCAGAATGCTCTGGCTCGCTTCGTCGAACTGCACGTTGACCTCGGGCACCGTGACCAATGCCTGTGCCACCGCTTTGACGATGACGTCGTTGACCGAGAGGTGCACTCCGGGCAGCTTGTCGTTGAGTGAGGCGCGCAGTTTCAGCAGCGCGTCGACCTCGACCTCGTGCGTCACCCGGTAGTGGGGCGCGTTCTGCTTCGAGGCCTGCAGTCGCTGCGCGATGACCCGCCGCACCGAGGTGAACGGAATCGTCTCGAACGCCGGCTCGGCGAGCTGCTCCGGCGTCACTCCCGAGGCTTCGGCCTCGACGGCAATGCGCAGACGGTGTGCGGCCTCTTCGACGTCGGCCTTCGTCACACGACCGGCGCGACCGGTCGCCTTGGCGTCGTGCAGGTTGACGCGCAGCTCTTTCGCCACCCGACGAGCGACCGGCGTGGCAGGCACGGTCGAGTCGTCCTCGGTCGACCGCAGCACGACGCCGCGACCGCGAACGGGTTCGGGTACGGAGCCTCCTGCGGAGAGGACGGCTTTGCGCACGTCTTCGACGCTCACGCGACCGTAGCGATCAGTGCCGGTCACCTTCGACAGATCGATGCCTTCACCGTCAGCCAGTCGTCGTGCGTGCACCGTCGCTGCGACATCTGCATCGGTGCTGCCCGACAGCGCCGCCGGAATGCGGTACTCCTGGTCGGCGGCCGATTGCGCCGGCGCGCCCGAGGGCACGCTGACCGTCGCTGCGAAGGGCGATGCTGCGGCGGATGCCGGAATCGCCGCCGCTGGCACAGGTGCGCTGGCCGTCGGTGCCGGTGCGCTCACGGCCGCAGCGGCCGGGGCGGAGGCGACCGGCGCATCCGACGATGCTGCTGCCGCCGGAGCCTCGCCGAAGCGAACCGCGTCTTCGGCCTTGCGCTGCTCGATGAACGCGTCGATCTCGTCGTCGGGAACGCTCGGATCAGCGCTCACGCCGATGATGGCGCCCACGGGGCGCACATCACCCGAGTCGGCGACGATGCGCCGCAGCGTGCCGTCGAACGGCGCCTCAAGGTCGTTGGTGATCTTGGTCGACTCGACGGTGACGATGGGGTCGCCCTGTTTGAAGGAGTCGCCGACCTTGATGTTCCACGAGTCGATCGCCCCCTCTTCCATGGTCATGCCCCAGTTGGGAATCTCAAGGGCCTTGATCTCTGCCATGGTCATGCCTCCATGAGTTTGCGCACCGACGCCTCGATGCGCTCTGCCGAGGGCACCCAGTGCTTCTCGAGTGCGGGGGAGAACGGCACCGGGGTCAGCGGCGGGGTGATGAGCTCGACCGGTGCCTTCAGGCTGTTGAAGGCCTTGATCGACACCAGTGCGGCGACGTCCTGGCCGAACCCGCAGCGTGCGGACGACTCGTCGACGACCACGACGCGGCCGGTCGACTCGGCTGACTCGACGATCGCGGCCTCGTCGAGCGGCGAGGTCGTGCGCGGGTCGACCACCTCGACCGAGATGCCCTCGGCGCCGAGCTTGTCGGCGACCTCGTTGGCGGTGTTGACCAGCTTCGACAGCGCGATGATGGTCACATCGGTGCCTTCACGGGTGTAGTTCGCGACGCCCAGAGGAATCGTGTACGGCTCATCGGGCACCTCGCCCTTGATGTCGTAGAGCGCCTTGTGCTCGCAGAACATGACCGGGTCGTCGTCGCGGATCGAGGCCAGCAGCAGCCCCTTCGCATCGTATGGGTTCGACGGGGCCACGACCTTCACCCCGGCGGTCGAGGTGAACACGTTGTAGGGCGAGTTCGAGTGCTGCGCCGCAGCGCCCACCCCGGCGCCGATGATGCCGCGCACGGTGAGAGGTGTCTTGGCCTTGCCGCCGAACATGTAGCGGAACTTGGCCGCCTGGTTGTAGATCTCGTCGTAGCAGACGCCGAAGAAGTCCATGAACATCAGCTCGGCGACCGGGCGCAGACCGGTGACGGCCGCACCGGCGGCGAGCCCGAGGATGGCCGACTCACTGATCGGGGTGTCGACGACGCGCTCGTCGCCGAATTCCGTCCACAGGCCGCCGGTCACGTTGAACACGCCGCCGAAGGCCTCGACGGTCTTGTCCGGGTTCGTGCCGCCTTTACCGCCTCTGAGGTCTTCGCCGACCAGAAAGACGTTCTCATCTTCGCGCAGGGCATCGGCGAGTGCTTCGCGGATGGCCTCTCTATAGCTTTTCTTGCTCATTGCCGTTCGTCTCCCCAGTTCTTCAGTAGCTTGCGTACACGTCGGTGGTCAGCTCGTCAGCGCTGGGCCATGGCGATTTGCGGGCGTACTCGACCGCGTCGTCGACCTGCTGCTTGACTTCGGCTTCGATGGCGTCGAGCTCTTTGGCTGTGACCTTGCGACCGACCTTCTCACGGAAGATGCGCAGCGGGTCGTTGGCCTTTTTGATCTCGTCGAGCTGCTCTTTGGTGCGGTAGAGCCCCGGATCACCCTCAAAGTGGCCGTACCAGCGGTAGGCCTTCGCCTCGATCACCGAGGGGCCCTCGCCGGCGCGCGCACGGGCGATGGCTTTGCTGGCAGCCTCGTGCACGGCGAAGAAGTCGGTGCCGTCGACCTTCTCGGCGGGCAGACCGAAACCTGCGGCACGAGCGGCGATGTCGCCACTGCCAACCGCGAAATCAGCGCCGGTCGCTTCGCCGAAGCCGTTGTTCTCGAAGATGAACAGCGCCGGCAGCTTGAGCACGACGGCCATGTTCATGGCTTCGAAGACGGTGCCCTGGTTCGAGCCGCCGTCGCCGCTGAATGCGACGCCGATGTTGCCTTCGCCCTTGTACTTGCCGGTGAACGCCGCGCCGACGGCCAGCGGAGCAGCGCCACCGACGATGCCGTTGGCGCCCAGCATGCCCACTGAAAGGTCGGCGATGTGCATCGAGCCGCCCTTGCCGTGGTTCAGGCCGGTCTCTTTGCCGAAGATCTCGGCCATCATGCCGTCGAGGTCGCAGCCCTTGGCGATGGAGTGCCCGTGACCACGGTGCGTCGAGCCGATGACGTCGGTGGGGCGCAGGTTCTCGCACACACCGACGGCGACGGCCTCTTGACCGGCGTAGAGGTGGATGAAGCCGGGGATCTCACCCGACTGGTTCTCAAGGTGGACTCGCTCTTCGAAATAGCGGATCTCAGCCATTTTGCGGAATGCGTGCAGCAGCTGCTCTTTCGTCAGCTGGGACGCCTGTCTCTGAGCCATGCTCTTCCCTTCACTCGTGGTCGGTACGGTGATGGATGAGCCTCGGTGTCTCCATCGATACCGGCAACTTCAGGTTGATCTCAGACTACGCTGGCCGTCTGACGTCGAGGGTGCAGGTGAACACCATTGCAGAGGGTTGCACGGAGGTGGTTGATGGCACAAGAATCAGACGTGTGCCGAGGCCTCGGGCCACACCCCAGAGACACGAAAAGTGTGGTCTGCAGAGCTGCAGACCACACTTTTCACTACTCAGCTTTCGAGCGATGCCCCAACTGTCATCGGGCGCACTCCCGGCATCCGGCGATCAGATGTGCGTCGGGTACCCGATCGCGATGTCGGCGGCCTCGGCGATGGGCTCCGAGAGCGTCGGATGCGGGTGAATCGTCAGCGCGATGTCTTCGACGTTCATCTGAGCGTTGACCGCGAGGCTGAGCTCGGAGATGAGGTCGGAGGCCCCCGGGCCGACGATCTGCGCGCCGATCAGCGTGCCCTCGTCTTTCGTCGACACCAGTCGCACGAAGCCGTCAGGCTCGCCCAGCGACACGGCGCGGGCGTTGCCGGCGAAGGGGAACTTCGCCGTCTCGACCGCGACGCCCTGTTTCTCGGCCTCGTCTTTGGTCACGCCCACTGTCGCGACCTCGGGGTCGCTGAAGCAGACGGCAGGCACACCGATGTAGTCGTTCGCCGTCGGCTGCCCGGCGATGGCGCCGGCAGCGGTCTTCGCCTGGAAGAACGCCTTGTGCGCCAGAGCTGGCCCCGCCGTGATGTCGCCGATCGCGTAGATGTGCGGTGACGCTGTGCGTCCCTGCTCATCGGTGACGACGAGACCGTGGTTGTCGATCTCGACGCTGGTGAACTCGAGCCCGATGTTGTCGGTGTTGGGGCGGCGACCGACGGTGACCAGACAGTAGTCGGCCTCAAGAGTCTCTTCTTCGTCGTTCAGCGTAACGAAGACCTGCACGCCGTCGGCATCCTCATCGACGTCGCGCGCCCGCACGCCGGTGTGGATCTCGACGCCCTTGGCCTCGAGCCGCTTCGTGACGATCGACGAGAGATCGCTTTCGAAGAGCGGCAGGATGCTGGGGGAGCCTTCAAGGATGATCACCTTGGCGCCCATGTCGGCGTAGGCGCCGGCGAGCTCGGTGCCGATGTACCCGCCGCCGATGACGATCATGCGCTTGGGCACCTCGGGCAGATTCAGCGCACCAGTCGAGTCGATCACACGGTCGCCCCAAGGAAAGCTCGGGATCTCGATGGGGCGAGAACCGGTCGCGATGATCAGGTCGTCGAAGGTGAACTGTCGGCCGAGGTCGACGCTCATGAACTGCTGCGGGCCTGCCGGCATCACGCGCAGCACGGTGTCGCTGTCGAGGGTGGCGAAGCCCTGGACGATCTCGACGTCGTGCTTCTTGAGCAGCCCGCGCACGCCACGCGTCATGCGCTCGACCACGTCGTGCTGCTTCCAGTGCTGCGTCTTGGCGAAGTCGAGCTTCGGTGCTTCGAAGCTCAGGCCGTACTGGTCGGTGTCGTGTGCGGCGCGGATGCGGTGCCCGACGCTGATCAGAGCCTTCGAGGGCACGCAGCCCTCGTTCAGGCAGATGCCGCCGACTCGATCGGTGGCCTCGATCAGCGTGACCTTCTGCCCGAGCTCTGAGGCGCGGATGGCCGCGACGTAGCCGCCGGGCCCCGAACCGATGACGATGGTGCCGCGGTGTTCGACTGTGGAGTCGCTCATGATGTTCCTCTCAATGCTTCGTGTCGTGACGCGGCCGGATCAGGCCTCGACCAGCAGACGTGCTGGGTCGTGCAGCACCGCGGTGAGCAGGTTCAGCGCCTGCTGTGCCTTGGCGCCGTCGATGACGCGGTGGTCGGTCGTGAACGACAGCTGCAGCAGCTGCCCGACTTCGAGTTCGCCCTCGTCGTTGACGACCGGGCCCGGTTTTGCGCGCCCGACGCCCAGAATCGAGGTCTCAGGTGCGTTGAGGATCGGTGTGAACCAGCCGCCGCCGACGCTGCCGAGGTTGCTGATCGTGATCGACCCGTCGCCCATGTCGTTGGGGCCGAGCTTGCCGGCCTTCGCCTTCTCGGTGTTCTCGGCGATGCGCTGTGCCACCTCGAAGAGGCTCAGCCGGTCGGCATCGCGCACCACCGGCACGAACAGGCCGCGGTCGGTGTCGGTCGCAATGCCCACGTCGATGCGGTCGCGGTAGACGATCTCACCGGCGTCGAGGTCGAGCCGGGTGTTCAGATCGGGGAACTGCTTCAGCACGGCGACCAGCGCTTTGACGATGTAGGCGAGCGGCGTCAGATGGATGTCGCGTTCGACGGCGAGCTGCTTGTACGTCTTGCGATGTGCGAGCAGCGCAGAGATCTCGACCTCGGCGAAGAAGGTGACCGGCGGAATCTCGTGCGCCTTCGTGACGGCGTTCGCGGTGGCCTTGCGGATGCCGTTGAAGGGAGTGCGACGCTCGCCGCTGCCGTCGTAGGCCGGCGTGACGCTGACCTCGTCGGTCGGTGCGGCGGCTGCCTCGGGATGCGGCTCGGCGCTCGCGGCGACGGCCGGAGCCGACTCTGCATCCGCCGGCGCGGCGCGATGGCCGAAGACGGCGTCGACATCGGCACGCAGCACGTGACCGTGTGCCCCGGTGGGCACCACGGTCGACAGATCGACACCGTGTTCGCGGGCGTACAGGCGGACTGACGGCATCGCGAGCACCGGAGCGCCCTCGGCTGTCGGCGCTGCTGCGGGTTCGGCCGCGGGTGCGGCTGCAGCCGGTGCCGGGGATGCCGGAGCGGCGGGTGCCGCAGGTGCCGGTGCAGCGGGCGCGGGTGCGTTTGGCGCCTCGGGCTCGGCGGCATCCGCGGCTGGCGCCTCATCAGACGCGTCGGGCTCGTCTGGCGAGCCGTCATCGATGTCGATGATGACCTGGCCGACTTCGACGGTGTCGCCTTCTTTGAACTTCAGGCTCTTCACCGTGCCGCTGACCGGTGACGGCAGGTCGACGACCGACTTGTCGTTCTCGATCTCGACGAGGGTCTGATCAGTCTTGACCTCGTCGCCCTCTTTGACCTGCCAGGCTGAGATGACGCCCTCAGAGAGGCCCTCACCCAGCTCGGGCAGTTTGAACTTGAATGACATCTTGACAGTCCTTTCATTGCCCCGGTGGGGCCCGGCGTCTGCGCAGTCACACTGCGCAGACGCGCTTTGCAATCGACGTTTCGGCGCTGGTCGTGACCAGCGTGGGCAATCAGTAGGTCAGGGCCTCGCGGGCCTTGGCCTCGATGTCGGCGGCATTCGGAATCCAGTCGAGCTCGGCGGCGGCGAACGGATAGACCGAGTCGGGAGCCGCGACGCGCATGATCGGTGCCTCGAGGCTGAGGATGCGCTCTTCGGCGATGGCCGAGACCACCTGAGTTCCGACGCCGGCGATGCGCTGCGCCTCCTGCGCCACGACCACGCGGTGGGTCTTGTCGACGGAGGCGAAGATCGTGTCTGTGTCGATCGGCTGCAGCGAGATCAGGTCGATGACCTCTGCCTTGATGCCGTCGGCTGCCAGTGCGTCGGCCGCCTTGACGGCCTGCTGCACCATGGCGCCGTAGGCCACGATCGTCACGTCGGTGCCTTCGCGCACGACCTTCGCCGTGTCGAGTGCCACGCGGTACGGTTCTTCGGGCACATCGCCTTTGACCGAGCGATAGAGCTTCAGGTGCTCCATGAACAGCACCGGATCGTTGTTCTCGATCGCCGCGATGATCAGGCCCTTGGCATCGTAGGGATTGCTGGGGGTGACCACGCGCAGACCGGGAGTGCCGGTGAAGACATGCTCCAGGTTGTCGCTGTGCAGCTCGGCGGTGTGCGTGCCGCCGCCGTACGGGGTGCGCACGGTGATGGGCTGCGCGACCTTGCCGCCGAAGCGGAAGCGGTTGCGAGCCATCTGCGCGTTGAGCGAGTCGGCGGCTTCGAACGTGAACCCCATGAACTGGATCTCGGGGACGGGACGCCAGCCAGTGGCGGCCAGTCCGATCGAGAGTCCGAGGATGGCCGACTCGGCGAGCGGAGTGTCGAAGACGCGGTCTTCGCCGTACTTCGCCTGAAGGCCCTGCGTGGTGCGGAACACGCCGCCGTTCTTGCCGACGTCCTCACCGAAGATGAGGGTGCGGTCGTCTTCGGCGAGCGCCTGATCGAGTCCTTCAGTGATGGCTTTGATGTACGTCAGTTTTTTCGAGCTCATCTCACTCGGCCTCCTTCGCGGTGAATGCTTTGATCTGCTTGGCGACGCCCGGGGTGGGCACCTCGTAGGTGTTGCGCAGGAACTCTGCGACGGTCTGCTTCGGCGCTTTGTCTGCCTCTGCGAGCGCCTCACGGAACGACTTCTTGTACTGCTCGGTGAGGTCGCTCTCTTTCTCAGGGCTCCAGAGGCCGCGGGGAACGAGCAGGTCACGCAGACGGTTGAGCGGGTCACGCTCGATCCACGGCATCTCTTCATCGTGTGTGCGGTAGCGGCTCGGATCGTCGCCGGCGCTTGAGTGCGCTCCGAAGCGGTAGGTCAGAGTCTCGATCAGCACGGGGCCGTTGCCGGCGACCGCGTAGGCGCGGGCGGCGCGGGTCACGGCGTTGACCGCGAGAATGTCCATGCCATCGACCTGGACCGAGGGAATGCCTGCGGCGACGGCCTTCTGAGCGAGCGTGAGCGTATGGGTCTGCTTCGAACGCGGCACCGAAATCGCCCAGCCGTTGTTCTGGATGATGCCCACCAGCGGAGACTGGAACGCGCCGGCGAAGTTCAGTGCCTCGTAGAAGTCGCCTTGTGAGGTGGTTCCGTCGCCGCCGTATGCCAGAGCCACGTTCGGCTCGCCGTTCTTCTGGATGCCGAGGGCTGCTCCCGCAGCCTCGACGTACTGGGCGCCGATGATGATCTGCGGCATCCAGGCGCGGTGGCCTTCGGCCATCGCGTTGCCCTGCACGTGGCCGCGTGACCACAGATAGCCCTGAGCGGGTGTGATCGCACCGTGCTGAATGAGCTGGGGGAGGTCGCGGTACGCAGGGAAGAGGAAGTCCATGGGCTCGAAGGCGGTGATGGTGCCCATGTTACTGGCTTCTTCACCGAGAGTCGGGGCGTAGAAGCCGAGGCGACCCTGTCGGGAGAAGACGATCGTCTGTTCGTGCAGCGCACGCTCCCAGACCATCAGCTCGAGAAAGTGCACGAGCTCGTCTTCGCTGTAGGAGTCGAAAGTCTTCTGGTCGACCACGTTGCTGTTGCGGTCGAGCACGCTCACTGGGTGGTCGTACTCTTCGCCGAGGTTCTCGGCGATCGCCGCGAAGTCGACGATGGGTGTGGCCTCGTCGGTGGCCGGTGTGGCCTCAGGGCCATGAGGTGTGGTCATCATGCCTGTGGTTCCTTTCCTTGTTCATTGCTGCGGGTGCTCGACCGGAGTGCGAGCAGAGAATCGGTCGGTCATTCGACGGGGGCGGGTTTGCGGACCAAGAACAGGATCACCGCGCTGACCGCCAAGAACACGCTGCCGATCAGCAGCGAAGTGCCGAAAGTGATGATCTTCTGTGCCATCAGAATGTTGAAGATCAGCGTGATCAGGGCGCCGCTGGCGAAGCCCTGGTAGATCACGGAATAGTTCTTCGCCTGGTTGTTCTTGCCGAAGAACTCGCCGACGATGGTCGGGTAGATCGTGATGCAGCCGCCGAACGAGGCGCCGAAGAGCAGGAAGCCGACGATGTACAGCGCCGGCTGCGGCAGCCAGGCCAGACCCAAGACGAACGCGAAGACGGCGAGCACCGCGAGAGCCACGGCCACGATGAGGGTGCGCCGCACCCGGTCGGAGAGCCAGCCGAAGAAGAAACGACCGATCGTGTTGACCAGCCCGACCAGCGACACCAGCGTGATGGCCGTACCGATCAGGTACTTCGAAGGATCATCTGCCGCGATCGCGCCGTCACCCGCGTGCCCGATGATGAACAGGCCGGCGAAGCAGAACGCGGTGATGCCGAAGTACAGCAGGTAGGCCTGCGGGCGGCGAAGCATCTGCGGAATGGTGTATTCGTTGCTCGCGTGCGAGTGGTCTTTGGGGATCTCTGGGGCGTCTTTGAGCAGCAGCCCGCCGCCGCCGATGAGCACGATCACCGTGACCGCCCAGAGGATGAAACAGGTGGTGAGCCCGGCATAGCCGTTGTCGGCGCTGCCCAGCACGGGCGTGACGATGAACGGCAGGATCACAGCGGGCACGCCGTACGAGCCGACCGAGACGCCGGAGATCGCACCAGCTTTGTCGGGGTACCAGCGCAGGACGTTGGTCAGGCTGAGCAGATAGCCGATGCCGTCGGCGGCGCCGACGATGACGCCGGCGAAGATGTAGAGCATCCACAGGTTGGTGGCGAAGGCCGAGACGATCAGGCCGGCTCCGAGCACGATGCCGCAGGCGACCAGCACTTTACGCACGCCGAATCGATGCTGCAGCCATCCGATCAGCAGCGTCGACACCGACAGGCTGATCATCATGATCGAGAAGGTGATCGCGATGGGGAAGGTCTGCGTGCGATCGCCCGAGATGCGCTGCGCGAGAGCGGGATTCAGCACGCTCCAGGCGTAGACCGTGCCCAGGCCAAGCTGGGCGAGCACCGTGCCGAGCAGGACGCGACTCCGAGAACCGCCGGCACCGAGCGCGGCGGACGTCTGGGGCTTGAGTGTCTGGCTCATCGTCACTCCTTCGCAGAGCGAACCTGTGCGCAGCCATGTAGAAGACCATCGGTTTCAGTCTCACTCTGCGATCGGTTCTGATTCCACTCTACGTCTCTTTCCCCGACAGATGTCGGGGAGTCTGCATTGCGTTCAGACGTTGTTCATTCCTGACACGAAGCAGGTGCAGAAGATGTGCGCAGAGGGCTGGCGATGAGGCCGGGAAAGTGCCTATGCAGGGGAGGTGAAAGAAAGTAACGGCCGCCGAGTCTTGTCTGTGCAAGAACCGACGGCCGACTGTGGAGCTATGGGGAATTGAACCCCAGACCTCTTCATTGCGAACGAAGCGCTCTACCAACTGAGCTATAGCCCCGTGACCCTGACGGGCACCAGAAGATGCTACCACTTCTCAAGTGACGTCGCATCAGTCGAGATAGCGGTTGATCGTGATCATGGCGGTGCGATCGTCTGATGTGGCCGTCTCGGCCTCGCAGTCCGCGAGCCGTGCGGCGACGTCGGCCGCATCGACGCCGATGCCGATGAGCACGAGCTGCGTCTCGTCGACGAGCGGATGATTCGGCGACTGGCGCTGGCGGGCGAAACGCACGTGTGCGCCGACGCTCTGCACCTCGAGCGGATGCCGTGCCGCTCCCGGCCCCCGGGTGACGGTGAATCGGACGTGCCCTTTCAGGCGGTAGAGACCTGCCGGGCGGTGATAGAGGAGTTCGAGGAAGCGATGCGGGCTGAGCGGGCGGTCGGTGCGGAACGAGACGCTGGCGTACTGGTCGTGCAGGTGCGGGGGATGCCGGTCGTGAGCATGGCGTTCCAGGTTCTCGAAGGGCAGAGGCACCTGGCCGTATCGCGGCGGTTCGTGCCGGGCCCGGTCGAAGAGCAGCCGAGGATCGATCGTGCCGAACGTGGTCGGCAGCACCGGCGCACCTCGTGAGGAGTCGTCGAGCGTGCGCATGAGCTGGTCGAGGTCGGATGAGGACACCAGGTCTGCCTTGTTCAGCACGATCAGGTCGGCGATGCGGCCGTCCTGTGCGATCTGCGGGTGGCTGCGCAGCGTCTCGAGGTATTCGCCGGCGTCGACCATGAGAACGACGCCGGCGAATCTGACGCCGCGCGTGCTGCTGCGGCTGACGCGCAGAGCAAGGTTCGCCGGATCGGCCAAGCCGCTGGCCTCGATGACGACGGCGTCGATCTCGAGGCTCGGGTCGAGCAGCTGCTGCAGCATGTCGTCGATCTGACCGGCGTCGGTGACGCAGCAGAGGCACCCGCCGCCGAGCGTCACCATGGTGTCTACCGAGGCATCGACCAGCCAGCTGTCGACGGGGATGTCGCCGAAGTCGTTGATGATCACCCCGACGCGCACACCGAGTGCATTGTGCAGCAGCCCGTTCAGAAAGGTCGTCTTGCCACTGCCGAGAAAGCCGGCGAGCACGAAGACGGGAATCTGACGTGTGGGCATGGCAGCATCCTACGGCGATCGCAGCACGCCGAGAAACAGCATCAGCGCATCGACCATACGCTGTGCGCTCTCAGGTGTGAGATCGACGCCGAGGCCGTCGTCGGTGCTGCAGGTAAGGTAGGGGTCGGTGCCGCACTGGATCAGCCCGACCCAGCATTCGTGCCCGCGCGGCGTCGAGAGGACCTGTCCGTCGGTCATCAGCGTCTCGCGTACGACCAATGGCACGGGAACCATTGCGCTCATGTGCATCAGGTCGACCTCGAGGTCGTGCTGGTGGCTCTCGCCCAACACGCACCACGACGGGCAGTCGAGATGCAGTGCGTGGGCGTTCTCGAGAGGCCGCTGGTCGTGCGACGACGTGGCGGGAGCGTCGATCGAAGGGGCGTCGTCGGGCGTGGGCTCTGGGATGTCGTGTTCGTTCATGCGGCCAGTTCACCGGCAGGCGCTGACAGATCGGCACGTGGGTGGCCTCGGCCATCGAAGTGTGCACAGACGATGGTCGGTCGGTCGTCTGTGCAGAGTGCTCAGTCCAAGCGGATGTCGGGGTACTGGTCTGGAATGATGTCTTCGACGCGAACGTGCAGAGCGTTCGCCAGACAGATCAGGTTGATGAGCGTGAGGTTTGCAGGTCGACCGTCCTGGCCGCGCCCCTGCTCATAGCGCACATATGTGTAAGGAGCCATGCCTGCCTGAGCGGCGACGTACTCCTGACTGAAGCCGCGCTCTCGCCGCACCTGAGCGAGCAACAGCCCGAAGTCTGCCATGAAACGCTGCCAGTCCTGCTGCGCGTGAGCGGTCAGGCGGGCGTGACGGGGCATCCAAATAGGATGCAGCTCGCCTCGCCGCGGCATACCCTTGCAGACAAGGGGGAATGCGCAGACCGGCTTCGAGGCCTACGCTGTCTGTGTGAGCACCAATACCACTGCACCAGATGTGACCGCCGAAACCGACGTCGCCGCAGGCGAGAGCACGACGGTCTTCGCCGAGCTCGAGACGCCGCAGCAGCGAGCCGATCGGCTCTCGCGCGTCGGCACGGGCCCGGTGTGGATCATCACAGCGATCGTGCTCGACGCCGTCTCGATTCTGCTGTTCGCCTTCATCGGCGGTCGTGCGCACGCAGCCGACCCGAGCTTCCTGCATGTGCTCGAGGTGGCCTGGCCGTTCCTGCTGAGCGCGTTCGTCGGGTGGGTCTGGACGCACGCCTGGCGTCGCCCGCTCGACCTCTCGCACACCGCTGCGCCGATCTGGCTGTTCACCCTCGTCGGGGGCGTGCTGCTGCGCGGCCTCACGCTGCACGGCGTCGCCTTCGGATTCGTGATCGTCACCGGCACGGTGCTCGCCGTCTTCATGTTCGGCTGGCGAGCCATTCTGCGGTCGTTCGCTCGACGCTCAGCCGGCTGGCGTCGCTGACCTGCTGAGGTCGACCACGATCGGTCGATGATCGCTCGCGGTGACTCGCTGGCCGGAGATCGGCCAGAGGCCTCTGACCTGCCACTGATCGGTCGTGTATGCACGATCGATCGGCGCTCCCAGCCATGCCGGCAGCACGCTCGGCCAGGTGCCTCCTGTGGCCGACCCCTGCGTGTCTGAGCCCGGCGCCCGGCACGAGCCCAGCGTCGGCCCGATGTTCGCGTCGGTGCCGTTGAAGTCGCCGACGATGACGGCCTCGCCGCTGTCGCACCATGAGCCGAGCCACCCCAGGTGTGCCCGCCAGATCTGGGCTTGTTCCACGGCGAAGCCCGGCTGCTGCGCATGCGCCACCACGATGGTCGGCCCTTGGCCGTTGACCGGTTTGGCGGCGACTCCCGGACGCACCGACTGCGAAGTGTCGTCGACGACGCGGTACCTGCCCAGCTTCGAGCTGATCAGCACCGACGACGGCCATGCGCTGTCGCTGCCCTGCGCGGGAAGCACTCGCATGTCGAGACCGTCTGCTGCGAGCTGGTCGGCCAGGGCGTGCGCTTCGCTGGGGGTCGTCTCTGGGAGCGCGATGACCTGCGGCGAGACCTGCTGAGCGAGGGCTGCAACGTCGTCGATCGAATCGGCTGAGCCGCCCACGTTCCAGCTGAGCACGCGCAGGCCATCAGCGGATGCCGAGGGCAGGCTGGCGACGTCGAAAGCGCGCGGCGGGGCGGTCAGGCGCGGCGAGAGCCATGGCACCGAGGCGAGGGCGACGGCGAGCACGCAGACCAGCGTCAGCATCCGTGCGCGACGGTGCAGCAGCGAGGTGATCAGCAGCAGCAGGCCGATCAGAGCGAGGGCGGCGAGCCACGGCGCGGGCATCGCGAAGAACTGTGCGAAGCCGATCTGCTGGCCGAGGTGCGCGGGCAGCCAGGCGAGGGCTCCGAGCAGCGTCAACACGACGAGCGCCCAGAGCACCGTCACGAGACGACGCATGTGCGGCCTTCCCTCTCATCGCACGGCCGGGCTGCTGAGAGAACAGTACAGTTGAGAGCGTGCCGCACGCTCAACCCATGTTAGCGATGCGCGCCACGTTCGGGTGTCGAGTGCGCCTCCCGTACCTGTGAATCCGCTGAACACTCTGACAGGAGAACCACCCGTGCCCGATCTGCCCAAACTGGTCGCCTTCGATCTCGATGACACACTCGCGCCCTCGAAGTCGCGCGTGCCGGAATCGATGGCGCAGGTGCTGCGCCGGCTGCTCGACCGCACCCAGGTGTGTGTGATCTCGGGTGGCAACATCGGGCAGTTCCAGGCTCAAGTCATCGATGCGCTCGAGGCCGCCGGCGGCACCGACGACGAACTCGACCGGCTGCACCTGATGCCGACCTGTGGAACGCGCTACCACCGGCATGCAGGCGGCGCCTGGCACGAGGTGTACGCGCAGGATCTCAGCGCCGACGAGAAGGCGGCCGCCGAGCGTGCGCTGACCGAGCAGGCGAAACGGCTCGGACTGTGGGAGTCGAAGACGTGGGGGCCGATCATCGAAGATCGCGGGTCACAGATCACCTTCTCAGCGTTGGGGCAGCAGGCGCCGGTCGAGGCCAAGCAGACGTGGGATCCGACCGGCGAGCGCAAAGACGGGCTGCGACGTGCGGTGCAGGCCGTGCTGCCCGACCTCGAGGTGCGGGCGGGGGGCACCACGTCGATCGACATCACGCGGCGCGGCATCGACAAGGCGTATGGCATCCGGCAGCTCGCCGAACAGACCGGCATCGGCCTCGACGAGATGCTCTTCTTCGGTGACAAGCTCCATGAAGACGGCAATGACTACCCCGTGCGGGCTCTGGGAGTGGAGTCGGTCGAGGTGACCGGCTGGCCCGATACGGAGCAGCGTCTGCGACACCTGTTGGGGCTGTAGAAAATCGTTCTCGTGGCGTGTCGCACCCGCTTGGCGCACGCGATCCGCGTCATTCCGCGGCAGAACGCCATCGTGGTAATTACATTGGTGTTACACATCATCTAGTGGTGGCTTGCGTGGCCCGCCACTAGATGTAGTATCGACTCATATCTGCTGCGGCAGGCGCTCCAAGAGAGGGATCATCGAGAGCGCAGCTGCCCAGAACACTGAGAAGACACCGATTCGAACTGCCGCTGAGGGCGAGTGCGAGTCTGAAGAATGGAGACGAAAGATGTCAGTCACGGTCTACAGCAAGCCAGCATGCGTGCAGTGCAACGCGACCTACCGCGCTCTCGATAAGCGTGGCATCGACTACACCGTCGTCGACATCACCGAAGACGCCGCTGCGCTCGCCCAGGTCAAGGAGCTCGGCTACATGCAGGCGCCGGTCGTCGTGACCGATGGCGGTCACTGGTCGGGCTTCCGCCCCGACAAGATCGACGCGCTCGCAGCATCCGCCGTCGCAAGCCTGGCTTGAGACCGAGGCTGAGAACCATCTTGGACACCACGCACCCCGGCTCCGGAAGCGGCGAGAACAGCCAGCTCGACTACCACGCGCTCAACGCGATGCTGAACCTGTATGACGAGCAGGGACACATTCAGTTCGACAAAGACCACGAGGCGGCTCGGCAGTACTTTCTGCAGCACGTGAACCAGAACACGGTCTTCTTCCATGACCTGGAAGAGAAGATCGAGTATCTGATCGAGAACGAGTACTACGAGAAAGAGTTCCTCGACCTCTACCCGTGGCAGTTCGTCAAAGACCTGTTCAAACGGGCCTATGGCTACAAGTTCCGCTTTCCGACCTTCTTGGGTGCGTTCAAGTACTACACGAGCTACACGCTCAAGACCTTCGACGGCAAGCGCTATCTCGAGCGTTTCGAAGACCGCGTCACGATCGTGAGCCTCTACCTGGCAGCAGGCGACCAGGAGCTCGCGACGCATCTGGTCGACGAGATCGTCTCGGGCCGGTTCCAGCCGGCGACGCCGACGTTCCTCAACGCGGGCAAGAAGCAGCGCGGCGAACTCGTCAGCTGCTTTCTGCTGCGCATCGAAGACAACATGGAGTCGATCGGCCGTTCGATCAACTCGGCGCTGCAGCTCTCGAAGCGCGGCGGCGGCGTGGCCTTCCTGCTGTCGAACATTCGCGAGTCGGGTGCGCCGATCAAGCACATCGAGAACCAGTCGTCGGGTGTCATCCCGATCATGAAGCTGCTCGAAGACTCGTTCAGCTACGCGAACCAGCTCGGTGCGCGTCAGGGCGCCGGTGCGGTGTACATCAACGCACACCACCCCGACATCTATCGGTTCCTCGACACCAAGCGTGAGAACGCCGACGAGAAGATCCGCATCAAGACCCTCTCGCTCGGCGTGGTCATTCCCGACATCACGTTCGAGCTGGCCAAGCGCAACGAAGACATGTACCTCTTCAGCCCCTACGACGTCGAGCGCGTCACGGGCAAGGCGTTCGCCGACCTGTCGGTCAGCGAGCACTACTACGAGTGGGTCGACGACTCCCGTATTCGCAAGACGAAGATCAGTGCCCGCGAGTTCTTCCAGACGCTCGCCGAGATCCAGTTCGAGTCGGGCTACCCGTACATCCTGTTCGAAGACACGGCCAACCGGGCGAACCCGATCAAGGGCCGCATCAACATGTCGAACCTCTGCAGCGAGATTCTGCAGGTCAACGAACCCAGCCAGTACGACGAAGATCTGTCATACGCCCAGATCGGCAAAGACATCTCGTGCAACCTCGGTTCGCTGAACATCGCGAAAACGATGGACTCCGAAGACTTCGGTACCACCGTCGAGACCGCCATCCGCGGTCTCACCGCGGTCAGCGACCACAGTCACATCCACTCGGTGCCGTCGATCGAGGCGGGCAACGACCGCAGCCATGCGATCGGCCTCGGGCAGATGAACCTGCACGGCTACCTCGCTCGTGAGCGCGTCTTCTACGGCAGCGAAGAGGGCGTCGACTTCACGAACATCTACTTCTACACGGTGCTCTACCACGCACTGCGCACATCGAACCAGATCGCCATCGAGCGCGGCGAGCGCTTCGACGGCTTCGACGAGTCGAAGTACGCCAGCGGAGCGTTCTTCGACAAGTACATCGAGCAGGAGTGGAAGCCCACGACGCAGCGCGGCCGCGAGCTGTTCGAACAGGCCGGCGTGCGCATCCCCACACAGGACGACTGGCGCGAGCTCAAGGCGAGCGTGCAGGAGCACGGCATCTACAACCAGAACCTGCAGGCGGTGCCGCCGACCGGCTCGATCAGCTACATCAACAACTCGACCTCGTCGATTCACCCGATCGCCTCGAAGATCGAGATTCGCAAAGAGGGCAAGATCGGTCGCGTCTACTACCCGGCGCCGTTTATGACGAACGACAACCTGGAGTACTACCAGGATGCCTACGAGGTCGGCTACGAGAAGATCATCGACACCTATGCCGCGGCGACGCAGCACGTCGATCAGGGGCTGTCGCTCACACTGTTCTTCAAAGACACCGCGACCACCCGTGATCTGAACAAAGCCCAGATCTACGCATGGCGCAAGGGCATCAAGACGCTCTATTACATCCGTCTGCGCCAGATGGCGCTGGAGGGCACCGAGGTCGAGGGCTGCGTCAGCTGCATGTTGTAACGCAGATGTGACTGTTTGGCTGCGGCAGTCGGCTCAGGTCGATTGATGCGACTAGTCTCAGGAGGAGTCCCCGTTTCTGCGAGGGCTCCTCTTGTCTGCTGCCGTGACCGCGATTTTCATTCTGAGGGAGAGAGATGTCTGCACCGAAGCTCAAGCTCGTCGACCGGGTCGACGCGATCAACTGGAATCGCATTGAAGACGACAAAGACCTCGAAGTCTGGCAGCGTCTGACCGGCAACTTCTGGCTGCCTGAGAAGGTGCCGCTCTCGAACGACATCCAGTCGTGGGCCACGCTCACCGAGGCTGAGAAGACGCTCACCATGCGTGTGTTCACTGGCCTCACCCTGCTCGACACGATTCAGGGCACGGTCGGTGCGGTCTCGCTGATTCCCGACTCGATCACCCCGCACGAAGAGGCGGTGTACACGAACATCGCGTTCATGGAGAGCGTGCACGCGAAGTCGTACTCGTCGATCTTCTCGACGCTGTGCAACACGCCTGACATCGACGATGCCTTCCGCTGGTCGGTCGACAACCAGAACCTGCAGCGCAAGGCCGCGATCGTGCTCGAGTACTACCGCGGTGACGACCCGCTCAAACGCAAGGTGGCCTCGACGCTGCTCGAGTCGTTCCTGTTCTACTCCGGCTTCTACCTGCCCATGTACTGGTCGAGCCATGCGAAGCTCACGAACACGGCCGATCTGATCCGCCTGATCATTCGTGACGAGGCGGTGCACGGCTACTACATCGGCTACAAGTTTCAGAAGGGGCTCGAGGCGGTCGATCAGGCCAAGCGCGACGAGCTCAAGGAGTACACGTTCTCGCTGATGTACGACCTGTACGACAACGAGGTCGAGTACACGCAAGATCTCTACGACGAGGCCGGGCTCACCGAAGACGTCAAGCGCTTCTTGCACTACAACGCGAACAAGGCGCTGATGAACCTCGGCTACGAGCCGATGTTCCCGTCATCGGTCACCAACGTGAGCCCGGCGATTCTCTCGGCGCTGTCGCCGAACGCCGACGAGAACCACGACTTCTTCTCTGGCTCGGGCTCGTCATATGTGATTGGCAAGGCCGTCAACACCGAAGACGACGACTGGGATTTCTAATCTGACCCGGCACAGCGGTAGGTGCTGAGCTCTGTCTGCTGGAGCGCACCTGCGCCGATTGCACTCTGCCTGCAGGGATTGGACGAAATCGGCCGGTTTGCGAGTGATCGCGGTAGAGAGCGAGTGATCCGCGCAGGTGGGCTGTGCGCCCTCGCGAGAATCGACACCCCGGCATTCCTGAGCTCTCGATGCAGCAGGGGGCAGGCGGGTTGAGGTTGGGGCTCTCGCTGACACCGACGCTGAGAACAAACCTTTGTGCACCTCGGATTCAGCCACCCCTGCTGCAGTCTCCCACTACAGCTGCTCACGCGTCGCGGCGCGCTTGACCTTGACGCGGCCGTGCTGCGGCCTCGATCTGCTGCCTCCACGCATTCGCTATTGGCCGTGGTGTGCGGTTCCAGGTGGCGTTGGAAGCGGGCGCTGGGTGCGAGCGGATGAGGCACTCCGGTCGCAAGGTATATTGTTTACTAAGTTAGGTAAATCAAGTCAGCGACCTTCACTGACGCCTTTTCACGCGATGAGGCTGCGTACGCAGGTTCGGGGTGCGCCACCAACGCCTTCTCGCCATGATCGGAGCTTTCGATGGAGCAGAACACCGCTGTGCCCTATGCCTCGCCTGCAAGCGCAGCAGGGGCGCCGTTCGTCTCCCAGCCGCAGCGATACGACGGCATTCTTCTTGCCGGCTTCGGAGGCCCCGAAGGGCAGGAAGACGTCATCCCGTTTCTCAGAAACGTGACGCGCGGTCGCGGCATTCCAGAAGAACGGCTTGAAGAGGTCGCCCACCATTACCGTCGCTTCGGCGGCATCAGCCCGATCAACGCACAGAACCGAGCACTGAAGAAGGCGCTCGAGCGCGAGCTGGCGGCGCGAGGCATCGACCTGCCCGTGTACTGGGGCAACCGCAACTGGGCACCGTATCTGACTGAAGCGGTACGCGAGGCGGATGCGGCAGGCGACCATCGACTCCTGGCGCTCGCCACGAGTGCCTACAGCTCGTTCTCAAGCTGCCGTCAGTACCGAGAAGACTTCGCTCGTGCGCTCGAAGAGACCGGCCTCGCCGAGACCATGACGATCGACAAGATTCGTCAGTTCTTCGATCACCCGGGCTTCGTCGACTCATTCGTTCCGAGCGTTCTGTCTGCTCTGCAGAGGTTCCGCGACGATGGAACCGACGTCGAACACATGCGTGTGCTCTTCACCACCCACTCGATTCCTCTCGTCGACGCGCAGCGGTCGGGGCCACGAGATGCAGACTTCGGCCCGGGTGGCGCGTATGAGGCACAGCACCGGGCGGTGGCCGCAGCGGTGATGCGTCGCGTCGGCGATCAGAATGCGATGCTCAAAGACGTGAGCTGGGAGCTCGTCTACCAATCTCGATCAGGGCCCGCGGCGCAGCCCTGGCTGGAGCCGGACGTCTGCGACCGCATCGCCGAGCTGCCGGGCGAGTCGGTCGAGGCCATCGCGATCTCGCCCATCGGATTCGTCAGCGACCACATGGAGGTGCTCTGGGACCTCGACACCGAGGCACTCGAAGCGGCGTCAGAGGCCGGCCTTCGCGCCGTGCGAACGGATACTCCCGGCACCGCTCACACACAGGTGACCGGCATCGTCGACCTCATCGAAGAACGCATGTCGGCGGTCGATCCGGCTGATCGCCCGTCTGCCACCGCGCTCGGACCGTGGTTCGACGTGTGTCGGCCAGGCTGCTGCGAGAACGTCAGAGCGGGGTTCAAACGTGCTGCCGCAGGCGTCGCGCCGTGAGTGCAGCCGTCGTCGTGAAGCGTCCGCAGAGGCGCATTCCGCTGTTCGGCTGAGGGCCGTGACCGCCGATCGCGGCGTGTAACGTGGTGGAGGCAGGATGCCCTTCGGACGCGTCGAGGGTCGGCGCGTCGCTGCGAGACAGGATGAGGATTTCTGATGGCGACACACGGACTGATCATCGACCACCCCGGGCTCCCGACCGTTCCCGACCAGCGCGCGGCCCTCGACGACGCCCAGGTCAGCCAGTGCACAGAGATCGCACCACGCACGCAGGAAGACTGGCACTACCGCATTCGCGAGGCGCTGGAGACCTTCGACGCGGACGACACCGCGGTGGTCTCAGAACTCTGCGTACTCGGTCTGAACGCGGTGAGCCTGCTCGACAGTCTTGAGGCCGTCAGCGCGAGCCACGTGCGCTTCGTCTCGCTCGGGGAGGGCATCGACACCGCTGAGGATCCCCGCTTTCTGGCGCACGCCAAGACCATCAGCAACGCGCTCGAGGCCGGCAGGCTCGCGCAGGCGCGCACCATCATCGACCGCGCGAAGCATCGAGACGCGGTGACTCCGCCCAAAGCCGACTTCGTCGATCGCGACCTCTGGGAGGCCACGGCCGCTGAGACCATCGAGGACTGACTCAGGAAAGCGGGAGACCATGTCGCCGAACCAGTCGCAGCGTCTGAACGCCGAAGCGCTCGAGAAGTTCTCGTCGAACGCGCAGCGCAGACTGGACGCCGCCCGGCTGCAGGGCCGTGTGATCGATCAGTCTGACAAGGTCGCGGTCGACGGCTGGCTCGGCGCCATGGAGCGCGGTTTTCTCGATGCGCTGCCGCCGACACCGCGCATGCGTCGAGAGCTGCGCGACACGTTGGTCGGCAGCCGCATCATCGGCATCTACGACGAGGCTCTCAGCGTCGAGGTCGATTCTGCCGATCAGAGTGATCGCGAAATCGACGAAGACCCGACTGACGAAGAGGCCATGCACAGCGCGATCGCGGCATCGCCGGCGGGCACCGCCCAAGGGTGGCCGACCGGTCTCACGCTTGTCGGTGGCGCATCGGTGGATGCCTGGGCGATTTCTGCTGTGACGGTCGCCGGCACGCATCGTCGGCGGGGCATCGCCCGAGCCATGATCACGGATCAGCTGGACGCAGCGATCGCGAGCGGAGCATCCACCGCTGTGTTGACCGCAACCGAAGGCGGCATCTACGGGAGATTCGGATTCGGCCCGGCCACACGCTCGACGACGCTGCGCTTCGATCCGAGACGAGTCTCATGGCGCGACCAGGCAGACGACGATATGACTGTGCAGCTGGTCGCGCCGCAGACTCTGCGCGCCGAGGCGCCGCAGGTGTTCGAACGTGCGCGGAATGCCGGAGACATCGGCAGATGTGACGTGTGGTGGCAGCAGGCGCTGCGCGTCTTCTCGCTGCGGCTGTTCAACCACGGTGACTCAGGCACCACGCTTGCGCTGCGCGTCGACTCTGCCACGACTGGGCGACTTGAAGGCTTCGCCCTGTACCGAGTCTCCGGCGGCGAGGAGCACGGCCGTCTGGTGGTCGACGAGGTCTGTGCTGCAGATCCCGCTGCCGAGGCGGCGCTCTGGCACCATCTGCTCTCGACCGATCTCGTCGGTGAGGTCTCTGCCCGCAGCCAGCCGGTCGATTTCCTGCTGCCGTGGCTGCTGAACGATCCGCGGGCGGTCGCGGCGAAGCAGACCAGCGACTCGCTCTGGGTGCGTGTGCTCGATGTCTGTTCAGCGCTTGCAGCACGGTCGTGGTCGCGCAGCCCGGCCGGAACTCGGCTGCAGCTGCGCGTCGGCGACGCGTTGGGCTATGCCGACGGAGACTATCTGCTGCAGGTCGACGATCTGGGCGCAGGCACCGTCGAACGCCTGCGCAGCGCCGCGACGACGGACGCTTCGGTGCCGACGCTGGAACTGGACGTCGCCGACCTGGGGTCGCTGCTCTTCGGATACACCTCGGCGAGCCTGCTGGCTGGTGCCGGGCGAGCCCGTGGGCTGGGCCAATGCGAGGCGGAGACCTTGGCCCTGGCCGATGACCTGTTCTCGACCGCCCGTGCGCCGCACCTGCGCACACCCTTCTGAGGTCTGACCACAGAGGGGAGGCGCCAGCCCGATCGCGGGCGACGGAACCTCGACAGCGCTGGCGCACACGTGCGTGAAGACGTGGTGACGATTCGCCGCACACGATGCAAAAGACGGGCATACAATGAGGGGCGTGCCACGGCAGAATGACAGAGTTCTCGACCCCAGGGCGCAGCGAACTCGTCAGGCGCTGCGCACGGCCGTGCTCACCCTGATCAGTCAGGAGCCGATCGAGGTCATCTCGATCTCAGACGTCGTTCGTGAGGCAGGCGTCAACCGCAGCTCGTTCTACGTGCACTACAGCGATATTGACGAACTGCTCGCCGACGCGTTCGAAGAGCTCTCGATCAGCGTCAATCAGACGAACATGATCTCGCCCGGAGTGCCGCACGACGCCGAGACCGGCCTGCCCAAGACGCTCATGCAGTATCTGGAGCACATCGCCGAATACAAGTCGGCCTATGCCTGGGCGCTCGGCCCGAAAGGCAGCGCCGCGGTCACGCACCGTCTGCGCGAGCAGTTTCGTGCGATCATCGAGCAGAGTCTGTTGCAGTACGCCGACCGCAGCACCGCAGTGCCGATGGGGTTCGACGCCGACGCGGCCTTTCTCGCCGGTGCAGTGATCGGGACCATCTCGATCTGGCTCTCCGAAGCTCCCGAGGTGCCCGCCAAACGCGTGAGCGTGTGGCTGTGGCGCCAGCTGCAGCAGGACTTCCTGCGCATCCTCGAACGCTACGCACTCACCAACCGGCCGGCCGCCCGGCTGCCGAAGCGCGGGCGTCGTCCGAGCAATCCTGGTCGCGGCTGAGCGTCAGCGCACCACCTGTACCTGATCGCCCACAGTCTTCTGCACGAACGCGTAGCGGCTGTCGGCGCTTTCGCCGGGAAACTCGCTGCGCACCCGCTCGTCGGCCTGTGACATGGGCAGGATGCGCAGGCCGTGTCGAGCCCCCAGCGAGACGCCGCGAGCGACGAAGTCCATGAACGTCGGTGTGAACGTGGCCTGCTCGACGGTGACTGGTCCGTCGCCGGTGCGCACCAGCTGCCACTGCGCGATGCCTCCGGTGCGGTTGTTGACCGGCACCTGCGTCGAGAGCATGTTGCCCAGCGAGTTCCAGACCAGCGTGCGCCCGCCATCCGGACGATCGATGAACTCGGCCGGCTGCAGGACGTGCGGGCCGGTGCCGATGACGACGTCGGCGCCCGCGTTCACGAGCTTCTGCGTGAGCTCGCGCTGCGGGGCATCGGTCGCCGTGGAGTCTTCGGTGCCCCAGTGCATCGAGACCATGACGACATCGGCCTGTTTGCGGGCCTCGGCGAGCTGCTCGTCCATGAGCGGGCCGTCAGTGGTGTTCAGACCGAAGGTCGTGTGCCCCATGTTGCTCTGCGCGGTGAAGGCGAGCTGGGCGATCTTCATGCCGTTGATCTCGGCGTAGGCGATCGTGCGCTGCTCTTCGGAGCTGCGGTTGGCCCCGGCGATGAGCTTCGGCTGCAGGGCATCCCAGGTGTCGCGGGTGCGGTCGATGTCGGCCTGCTCGTAGTCGGCCATGTGGTTGTTCGCCAGGTTGATGTCGTTGCAGCCGACGTCGCGGCTCAGACTCTCGGCGAACTGAGTGGGGGCGCGGAACCGAGGATAGGTCGTGATCTGTGCAGGGGATGTGGCCGAGGCGAGCACTTCTTCGTTGCAGAAGACCAGGTCAGAGCTCTGGTAGATCGGCCGGATCGCGTCGAAGTAACGGCCGTAGTCGTAGCCGTCTGTCGTCTTCGCCTCGGCGTTGACCGCCTGATGCGGCAGCATGTCGCCCATTGCGCTCACGGTCACGCGCTGTTCTGTCGGTGCGCTTGGTGTGCTCGGTGCGGTGCTGGCCTGCTCTGGGGTGGATGAAGCAGGTGCATCTGGTGCGCTGTTCGAAGTGCACCCCGTCAGCGCGAGTGTCAGACCGAGCAGGCCGACGGCGAAAGACAGCGGCAGAGACCGAGGCAGGTGGCGCATGCGACTCATTATATGGGCTGCTGTGATTCAGCTGTGAGAGACGTTGTGCGAACGGTGACAGCCTGCGGAGTCGACTGATGAGGCGGAGCCGCCCGCGCATCCGCTCGACACGTCTTTGCGTTCGCATCTGCAGCCGTTGAGCGGGGTGTTCATCGATGCATCGGTCGCGGTAGAGTGAACGGCGTGACCAACGCGATTCCCACCCCATACGAAGACCTGCTGCGCGACGTCTCCGAACACGGCGCAGCCAAGGGCGACCGCACCGGAACCGGCACGCGCTCGCTCTTCGGGCGTCAGATTCGGTACGACCTCTCGAAGGGGTTTCCGCTGATCA
Organism: Pseudoclavibacter sp. CFCC 14310; assembly: GCF_008831165.1. NCBI lineage: Bacteria > Bacillati > Actinomycetota > Actinomycetes > Micrococcales > Microbacteriaceae > Pseudoclavibacter > Pseudoclavibacter sp. CFCC 14310. The sequence continues at coordinate 396,391 of NZ_WBKC01000001.1, forward strand.
CGACGAAGCGCGTGCACTTCAAATCGGTCGCATACGAGCTGCTCTGGTTTCTGCGCGGCGAGTCGAACGTGCACTGGCTGCAGGAGCATGGCGTGAGCATCTGGGACGAATGGGCAGACGCCGACGGCGAACTCGGGCCGGTCTACGGTGTGCAGTGGCGGTCATGGCCGACGCCCGACGGCGGGCATATCGACCAGATCGCGCAGGTGATCGAGCAGCTGCGCAGCGACCCCGAGTCGCGACGCATCATCGTATCGGCCTGGAACGTCGCCGAGATCTCGAAGATGGCGCTGGCGCCCTGCCACGCCTTCTTCCAGTTCTACGTGGCCGACGGCAGGCTCTCGACGCAGCTGTACCAGCGTTCGGCCGACATGTTTCTCGGGGTGCCGTTCAACATCGCCTCGTATGCGCTGCTGACACACATGATCGCTCAGCAGGTGGGGCTCGAGGTCGGCGACTTCGTCTGGACGGGCGGAGACTGCCACATCTACGACAACCACACCGAGCAGGTCGAACGGCAGCTCGCGCGTGAGCCCTACCCGTATCCGACGCTGAAGATCCGTCGTCGGCCAGAGAGCATCTTCGACTATGAGTACGACGACTTCGAGATCGTGAACTACCAGCACCATCCCGGGATCAAGGCTCCGGTGGCGGTGTGAGCACGGGGGATGCTGCTGAGCAGGCTGCTCGTGGCGAACGCGGGGCAGACGTCGGCCTCGAAGAGATCATCGAGCACAGGCCGTTGATCGGGCTGATCTGGGCGCAGGATCGCCACGGCGTGATCGGCGCACAAGGCGGCATGCCCTGGCACGTGCCCGAAGATCTGGCGCACTTCAAAGCTGTGACGATGGGCGCGCCGGTGATCATGGGACGGCGCACCTGGGATTCGCTCAACCCGCGGTTCCGTCCGCTGCCCGGGCGGCGCAACATCGTGGTCACTCGACAGGACTCTTGGGGCGAAGCCGCCGCGGCGAGCGACGAGCGCGCCCGGCGCGGCCTCGAACGCGGCGATCTGCAGGTCGTGCACGCGCTGAGCGAAGCCGTGACGCTCGCGACGCAGGATGCAGCGGCAGAGGGAGCGGGGCATCCTGCGCCCGTCTCGCAGCCGACCGCAGGTGGCACGATGTCGCACGATGCGGCTGCGCGTGCTGGTGCGCAGGGTGCTGGTGCCCACGGTGCTGGTGCCCAGAGTCCGGCTGGTTCGGGCACGGCTGCACACGGCGCTGGTGCCCATGTGGAGATCGACGCCTGGATCATCGGGGGCGCCCAGCTGTTCGCCGAGGCACTCAATTCGGGGCTCGCCGATGTGGTCGAGCGCACGATGCTCGACGTCGACGTAGCGGGTGATGAGGGTGTCGTCGGCGATACCTTTGCTCCGGAACTCGGGGCTGACTGGCGGGCGGTCGCCGCCTACGAGGCAGACTGGGCGACCTCGCGCTCGGGCATGCGCTATCGCTTCGAACGGCTTGTGCGGGTCTGACTCTGCTGATTGGGCTAGGCCTAGGGGGGCGAGTGGGCGCTCTCAGCCGGTTGGCCGCTGGGGCTCACCTAGACCATCTGCTCTCAGCCCATCGAGCCATGGGATCTGCCGAGGCGTATCTGGTCTCAGCCCATCGAGGCATGGGAAATGATGCCTAAACCGATCCAGACATGGAACTTGGCATGACTGGATGTTCTGGTGCGTCATTTGAGGCGTCTGGATGTGGAGACGCGGCATTTGGAACGCTTGGAAAGAACCGATCAGTCGTGCGCAGGATGGGCTCTGGCCCATGCCTCTGAATAGGCGGCGCACACCTTGCGGGCAATGGCGAGTTCGCCTTCACGAATGTGTTTGGCGTTGAAGCGGAGGTTGACAATCCCGGCGCGTACCAATGCCTCTCCGCGTTCGGCGTCGCGAGCGTATTGGTAATTATCCAACCGATGATGCTGGCCATCGTACTCGAAGCCTAGCCGCAGGCCCGGATAGTAGAGGTCGAGCCGAGCAACGAGCTCACCCGAGTTCGTCATAATCTCGAAGTTCAGCTCTGGCTCGGGCAGCCCAGCACGAAGCACGATCATCCTGAGCTTGGTCTCGCGTGCAGACTGAGATCTTGTGCGTATCAGCTCGGCCGCTTCACGAAGACGTTGCGCACCCCGACAACGCTGCTCAGCCGCAACACTCTGAAGTTCGGTCGGCTGGCAACTCGGCACCCGACGGTCTGAGCGCAGTGGCTGCGACAGTACGATGGCATCGCCAAGCGTGACCAAATCATCGAGGCTGAACTCCTTCATCTGCGTCACCGTGCAGAACGTCATTGATTCAGACAGCACCGCCACACCATGGCGCCAGACAGTCGCACCCATCAGCTCTGCGTTGAGCTGGTGTCCGGTGATGCCGCGACCCCGAGGGCGATTACGGCGTTTCGGCACTGAGACATGCAGATTGAGCGCTTCGGGCGCACCCTGAATGGTCAGATAGTGGTCAGGGATTGGAAGTCCGTGCAGGATCGCCGCGGTGAGGTGGCTGAAGACTGCGTCTTTGCGCTCACGGCTGACATAGGCCTTGCACAGCGCAATGAGGCGTCTGCGAATCGTTGCGTATCGATCCTTCGCATCAGCGATCGGCTGTGGACGGTCGGCGGGCATACGCACACCATGGAACGGAGCCAGCAGGTCCACTGCATCGACAACGGATCTTCGCACGCCGAGATTGATCGCCTCTGTTGTGCTGAACGCGCGGTTTCGAAGTTCCATCGGTAGCTTTGTGCCGCTGCGAGGTGTGTGAGCAGCTGCTCCGTCGTCGCTTCGATTGGGTGGCCATGTCGACATACGCCCAGTCTCCGCCGAGATGGTCGTATGTGAACAGCGCAGCGAGCGCATTGTGAACACACTTGGAGCATTCCGAGCGATGTGGACAGCCAAAAGCTCACGCAACGGGGCTCCGGCTTGATCCAGACATGGCAAATGCCCTGCCTAGGTATCGAGACATGGAACTTGGCATGTCTGGATGTCTTGGTGCGTCATTTGGGACGTCTGGATGCCGTGGTGCGTCATTTGGCATGTCTGGATGCCGTGGTGCGTCATTTGGGACGACTGGATGTGGAGTGGGGTGGGACGGTCGCCACCATAATGCGACTGAATGCTGCCGAACACTGCTGAATGCTGCCGAACACTACTGAATGCTGCCGAACACTACTGAATGCTGCTGTTCGGAGCAGCGACAGAGGTCAGCCGCCGAACCGATGCGAGTCGATGACTCGCTGAGCGCGCTCGGCGTCGTCGAAGCTCGTGAACACGACCGTGTAGAGCCGCTGATCGAAGGTCTGCATCTGCAGCGCGGCCACGCCGCCGAGATTGAGCCGCACCCCGCGTGGATCGCGAGGCCGACCCATCACCACCCAGTCGAAGCCGGAGCGGCCGAGCGTCGCGTCGTCCACGACCGCCGTCTGTGCGATGTCGGCGATGTGCACCGACGCACGGTAGAACGGGGCTGCGAGCCGCACCTCATGCGACTGGATGCGCACGCGGATCACCGTCCATCGCATCCACCACCAGGTGACCAGCCCCAGGGCGACGACGACCGCGACCGAGAACACGACGCCGATCACGCCGCCGTCGAGCGTCATGGCGATGATGACGAGCACTGCGGCCACGAAGATCAGGGGCGCGACGGCGATCCATCGGGCCCATGTCGGCGGCCGGATGGCGAACTCTGCGAGATGCTCACCGGTCGTGCTCATGCCTCCACCATAGGCGCATGCCGGCGGGCGGGGCAGCGATGCAATACGACGCGCGCCCACGGAGCCGTGACTCCGTGTCGGCGGCCAGCGGGTCAAAGACTGACGGCGGGTGCGCCCCGCAGCAGAGCGGCGACCGACGTCACTCCGGGATCTCGGTGACGAAGTCGATCAGCTGCTCGACCCGACCGGTGAGCGAGGGCTCGAGATCGCGGTAGCTGCGCACCGTACCGAGAATGCGCGACCATGCTTTGCCGACGTCGGCCCCCGTCTCGCCGGGCCAGCCGAGCGCTCGGCACATGCCCGACTTCCAATCGATGCCGCGGGGGATGCTGGGCCAAGACCGTATGCCGAGTCGCTCGGGCTTGACGGCCTGCCAGATGTCGATGAACGGATGCCCCACGACGAGCACGGCGTCTCGCGCCGGCCCGGCGGGCAGCGCGTCGACGATGTGGGACTCCTTCGAGCCCTTGACGAGGTGATCGACGAGCACCCCCATGCGACGGGTGGGGCCGGGCTCGAACTCGGCCATGACCTCGGCGAGATGGTCGACGCCGAGCAGCTGCTCGACGACCACGCCAGTGGCCTTCAGATCGTCGCCCCAGACCTTCACCACCAGCTCGGCGTCGTGCTTGCCCTCGACGAAGAGCCGACTGGCCCGAGCCACCCGGGCCCGCTGATTCGGATCGACCCGCATGCCCGAGGCTCCGATGCGCAGCGATTCCGCAGCGCGACCGGCCGATCCGGCAGCTCCGCGCGCCCGTGGCGACCCGGCCGCCGTGCCAGCGCGACCTGCGCCGCCTTGCGCACGCGCGGCATCCCCCGGATGCACCAGATCGATCGGCTTGCCCTCAAGCAGCAGGCCGGGCCCCCACTGAAACGCGCGCACCGCACCATGCCGGTCTTCGAGCTCGACCACCTGCCGGTCGAAGCGCACCAGAGCTCCGCAGAATCCGCTGGCGACGTCTTCATAGACCTCGCCGAGCTGTGCGGCGACTCTCTTCGGTCCCACCGTGCGCCGCCACGACTGGTCGGCGAGCGGGTCGATGTCATAGCGATCGTCAAACATATGTCTTCTTCGGCTCCTACTTGGGCAGCTTCGCGAGCAGCTTCTTGAGTCGGGGAACGCTCGCCGTGCTGGCCGTGCCGAGCTCCTGCGCCCAGAGCCCGACCTGCAGCTCTTCGAGCATCCAGCGGGCTTCGTCGAGCACGCGGCTGCGCTCGTCGATCACACCCAGCCACCAGTCGGGCGAGGGAATGCTGCCTCCTGCGCCCTCGAAGAGCCGCAGCGCAGTGTCGGCCTCGGCACGCCACGTGTTGTCGCGGCCGGGCTGCGTCTCGAGCTTGTGCAGCCGCAGCGCGAGGCCCTCGAGATAGCGGGCGATGTGCGGCAGGCGCGCGGTGCCGCAGGCGCGGATGAACCCTTCGTAGACGAGTTGTTCGATGTGCGCACGGATGCCGCTGGTCGCCCCGAGCAGCGCCATCGAGGTGACCTGCTTCAGCGCGCGCTCGGTGTCACGCTGGGCTCCGAGCACCTTCGCCACCTGCGAGGTCGCCGCGAACAGGGCGTCGACGAGGTCAGCGCTGACTCGGTCGCAGAACTGTTCGAAGGCCTGCGGGTCGCGGGGCAGCGCCTCGGCGAGGTGCAGCAGCCGGGCGCGGTCACGACTGCCTGCGGATGCCCCGCTCGCCCCCGCCTGCGGGTCTGCTCCCGCCGTGTGGCCGGCGGCGTTCGGCAGCACCAGCTCGGCGAGGTGAGCGTCGATCACGGCCAGCGCCGCGTCCTCGATCGCGGCCCGCGGCGAGCGGTACGGCGACGAGGCCAGCGCGAGCTTCTCGGGGCCGGTCAGGTGTTTCAGCACGTACTCGGTCGGCATGGGTACGTTGAGCGCGACGAGGCGACGCACGCCGGCCCAGTGGCTGCGCAGCGCATCGCCCGGGGCGGCGAAGAGTCGCACCGCCACACTCCTGCCCTCGTCGACGAGGGCAGGGTAGCTGCGCACGACGTTGCCGCCGAGATCTTCGACGGTCTCGACGGGCAGCGCGCCGATGCCGCGGTCGGCGGCCTCGTCGCCGGGCTTCGACGCCCACGCGGTGAGCCCGGTGCGCTCGCTGGCCGAGCTGCGCGCCGCCACGGCGACTCGTGCGCTGTCATGGTGCTCTCGCTGCAGCTCGAGCAGGTCGGTCGACTCGCTGATCGCGCGGCCCTGATCGTCGAGCACACGGAACGTGGCCCGCAGATGCGCGGGCACGCGCTCGACCTCCCACGCGTCGTCGGGAATCGGCACGCCGCTGAGCGAGCGCAGGGCTGCGCCCAATGCGACGGCGAAGGGGCGGCCGTCAGGATGCTGCGGCAGCGTCTCGAGCGCGCGCCGCGCCCAGTCGGCTGCAGGCACCACGTTGCGACGGTGCACTTTCGGCAGCGAACGGATGAGAGCGACCGCAAGATCCTCACGCAGCCCGGGCACCAGCCAGTCGAAGCCCTCGGGTCGCAGCTGGGCCAGCAGGGCGAGCGGAACATCCACATTCACGCCGTCGGAGTCGCTGCCGGGGTCGAATCGGTAGCTCACGGCCAGCGTCAGGTCGCCCTGCCGCCAGGTGTTGGGGTAGTCGGTCTCGTCGACCGACTGGGCGCGATCGTCGGTCACGTCGTCGATGCTGAGCGTCAGCAGATCGGGCGTCTCGCGGCGCTGCTGCTTCCACCAGCGGTCGAAGGCGCGGCCGGTGTTGATCTCAGCGGGAATGCGGTGGTCGTAGAACGCGAAGAGCGCCTCGTCGTCGATCGCGATGTCTCGTCGCCGACTGCGGTTCTCGAGGTCTTCGACGTGCGCGCGCAGCCGCTGGTTCTCAGCGAAGAAGGCGTGCCGAGTGTGCCAGTCGCCCTCGACGAGCGCCTGCCGAATGAACAGCTCGCGGGCGACCTCTGCATCGACCCGGCCGTAGTTCGCGCACCGGCCGGCCACGATGGGCACGCCGTAGAGCGTCACCCGCTCGGTCGCGACGACCTGTTCGCGCTTCGCCGACCAGCGCGGCTCGGCATAGCTGTGTTTGGCGAGGTCGCCGGCGAGCTCCTCGGCCCAGCCCAGATCGACCTTGGCGTTCACGCGCGCCCAGAGCCGCTCGGTCTCGACCAGCTCGGCGGTCATCACCTCGGTCGGCGGCTTCTTGAACAGCCCCGAACCGGGGAACACCCAGAAACGCGTGCCACGGCTGCCCAGATAGTTGCGCTTCTTCTCGTCGTAGACGCCCAGCTGCGAGAGCAGTCCCGCCATGAGAGCGCGATGGATACCGTCGGCAGCCTCGGTGGTCGCGTCATCGCCGCGTCGGCGCCCGCTGCGCTGGTTGGAGCCGTGTCTGCTCTTCGTGTGACCGCGGTCGTTCGCGCGCTCGCCGACTGCTGCGGCACGCGTGGTGTCGTTCACTGCGGCCGTGCTCTCAATGCGGAACGACGACGGGTCATCGGGCTGCATGCGCTCAAGCTGGCGCACCAGATCGATCCACTCGCGCACCCGCACATAGTTGATGAACTCTTTGTGGCATAGCCGACGGAACGCGCTTGATGAGAGATCGTGGCGCTGCTGCTCAAGGTACTTCCAGAGTTTGAGCGTGCCCAAGAAGTCGCTCGACGGGTCGACGAACCGCGCGTGCTGCTGGTCGGCGGCCTGCTGCCGGTCGCGCGGGCGCTCGCGGGGATCCTGCACCGTGAGCGCTGCCACGATGACGGTCACCTCGTGTGCCACACCCAGACGCTGTGCTTCGACGATCATGCGCCCGAGTCTGGGATCGATCGGCACCCTGGCCAGTCGCCGCCCGATGTCGGTGATGTGCATCTCGCCGTCACGGCTGACCTTGGGCGACTCGATCGCGCGCAGCTCGACCAAGGTGTCGATGCCGCTGGCGATCGCTCGTGAATCGGGCGGCTGCAGAAAGGGGAAGTCGTTGATGGCACCGACCTTGAGCGTGGCCATCTGCAGAATGACGCTGGCGAGATTGGTGCGCAGGATCTCGGGATCCGTATATTCCGGTCGAGACATATAGTCGTCTTCGCTGTACAGCCGGATACAGATGCCCTCGGCGACACGGCCGCATCGCCCTGCGCGCTGATTCGCACTCGCCTGCGAGATGGCCTCGACCGGGAGGCGCTGCACGCGCGACCGAGTCGAATACCGGGAGATGCGGGCGGTGCCTGTGTCGATCACGTAGCGGATGCCGGGCACGGTCAGCGAGGTCTCGGCGACGTTGGTCGACAGCACGATGCGTCGACGGATGCCCGGGTTGCGGCCCGTCTCGAAGACTTTGTGCTGGTCGGCGGCGCTGAGTCGGCCGAAGAGGGTGAGCACCTCGGTGAAACGGTGGCGACCGGCGAGTGCCTTGGCCGCTTCGCGGATGTCGGCCTCGGTGGGGAAGAACACCAGGATGTCACCGTCGGGCTCGAGCATGAGCTCGTCGGTGGCCGACAGCATCGCGTCGAGGGTCTCTTCGTCCTTCTCTGGCGGACGATACCGAATCTCGACGGGAAAGGTGCGGCCGGACACCTCGATCACTGGAGCCTCGTCGAAGTGCTTCGAGAAGCGGTCGACGTCGATGGTCGCCGAGGTGATGATCAGTTTGAGGTCGCGGCGCTTCGGCAGCAGGCGCTTGAGGTAGCCGAGCAGAAAGTCGATGTTCAGGCTGCGCTCGTGCGCCTCGTCGATGATGATCGTGTCGTAGTTCATCAGGCGGCGGTCGCGGCGAATCTCGGCGAGCAGAATGCCGTCGGTCATCACCTTCACACGCGTCGAGGTGTCGGTGTGATCGGTGAATCGCACCTGATAGCCGATCTGCTCGCCAAGCTTGGTGTTCGTCTCGACGGCGAGGCGTTCGGCGATGGTTCGTGCCGCCAGACGGCGCGGCTGGGTGTGACCGATCTGTCGCGTGTAGGTGCGTTTTCTGCCGTCGTTCCCGGTTCGTTCGACGGGCAGGCCGCGGCCGAGCTCCAGACACATCTTGGGAATCTGCGTGGTCTTGCCCGAGCCGGTCTCACCCGCGATGATGACGACCTGGTTCGCCTCGATTGCCGCCATGATCTCGTCGTGGCGATCGCTGACCGGCAGCTGCGGGGGATAGGTCAGGGTCAGATCGGTCATCTCATCCACTGTACTTCGTACCTGAACGGAGCCTGATCGTCTCTGCGCGTTTTCGCACGTCGGCTCAGCGCGGGGAGTGGCCGTTCAGCACACAGCGTCAGAGCCAGCTGTGCGGGAGCCACGCGTGCAACGACCAGAATGTGCGCGAGACGTCCATCCCCGTCCAGAGGGGATAGAAGAATGCCGAGACGGCGACGACGAGAACGACGAACCCCGCCACGACGGGTCGTGCCCAGACCCGACGCGCCACCGCGGCGCCGGAGTTGTCCTGCGGGGGCGGCACCAGCATCCGCACGACGGCGACCACCGCGAGAATCAGGAACGGCTGCCACGCCACCGCGTAGAAGAAGAACACCGTGCGGTGCAGGTACATCAGCCAGGGCAGGTAGCCTCCGGCGAAGCCGAACAGAATTGCGACGGCCTGCCAGGTGACATCGCTCGCGGGCGACATCACACGCCAGGGCCGCCGCGCAGTCGAGCGACGCAGCACCCGAACGATCACGAAGACGATCAGCGTGAGCACTGCGAGGTGCGCGACCCACCAGAGCAGTGGGTTGGCGACCGATGAGATCGTGTTCACGCACCCGGAGTCATGCAGGCAGCCGTTCTCACCCGGATCGTCGATGGTGCGCCAGAACAGCGTGGGCTTGAGCATGAGCGGCCAGCTCAGCGGACTCGATGCCCAGGGGTGCGGGCTGTCGAGCCCCGTGTGGAATCGGTAGGCGACCGCGTGATACTGCCCGAACGACCGCAGCGCGTCGGGTACGACCGCGAGCCACCCTTCAGCCGGATTCGACTCGGCCCAGTGGCGTCCCCAGCCGTTCGAGGTGACGAACCAGCCCGTCCACGAGGCGAGATACACCAGCACGACGGTGGGCAGCACGGTGACGAGGCCGACCCCGGCCTGAGCCAGCGACTGCAGCGGCCAGGCCCGCGCCCAGAATGTCTGCCGGTGCGCGTGATGCCCTGAGGTCGCCCTCATGGGGATGCTGCCCGCGGCCCGAGCGAGCCGCCGCCTGGCGAGCAGGTCGTCGACGACGGTGTAGAGGCCGAAGGCGACGGCGAAGTAGACGCCCGACCACTTCACGCTGGTCGCGCAGCCGAGGAACACTGCGGCTGCGAACAGCCAGGGGCGCCACCAGACCACCCCCATCGACCCGCGTTCGTGCAGCCGTTCGGCGAGCATCCGGCGGTGCCGGCTGCGGTCGATGAGTAGCATCCAGAACGCGGCGAGCACGAACAGCCCGATGAACACATCGAGCAGTCCCGTGCGGCTCATCGTGATGGCGAGGCCGTCGATCGCGAGCAGGCCGCCAGCGAAGGTCGACAGTGCGGCGCTGTGGAACATCCGCTGAGCCACGACGCAGACCAGCAGCACCGTGAGGATGCCGGCGATCGCCGTCGACAGCCGCCATGCCCAGGCGTGTTCGGGCCCCGCCAGCATGCCCAGCCACATCATCCACTTGCCGAGCGGCGGGTGCACCACGAAGGCGCCGTCGCCGCTGAGAAACGAGTTGACATCGCCTGATTCGAAAGCCGGATTCGGTGACTCAGGCCAACGCGCCTCATTGCCGCGAGCGCCGAGCGTCCAGGCGTCTTTGACGTAGTAGGTCTCGTCGAAGACGAGTGTGTTCGGCCAGCCGAGATTCCAGAGGCGCAGCGCCGCAGCGAGCAGGGTGACTGCGGCCGGACCGAGCACTTTGAGACTCAGCCAGATTGGCAGTGGGCTCTGTGTGCCGAACCAGTGGGCCACCGGCTCGTGCCAGGTGGCGTGACGCAGGGTGTGCTGCTGCCCTCGCTGAGCGTCGTGAGCAGGAGTGGTGGAGGGCACCTCGCCATTCTACGGTCGGGACGGGGCGGGGTGGTCGGGACGGGGCGGGGTGGTCGAGACGGGGCGGAGTGGTCGAGACGGGGCGGAGTGGTCGAGACGGGGCGGAGTGGTCGAGACGGGGCGGGCAGAGCTGGTCAGGATGGCCGACCGTGATCGGGCTGGTCGGGACGGCTTCGAACGAGGCATGGCAAATGTCGTTCCAAACCATCGAGGCATGGAACTTGGCATGTCTGGATGGGGTTGGGCTGCATTTGGCATGTCTGGATGTCTGGATGGGGGATGGAAGATGCCTCAAGTTCCGGAGGGCTGACACTCGGCACGGGGCATTTGGGGTTGGGCGCTGGACACTGGGCACGGGGCACTTGGGGGTGGGTACTGGGCACTGGTTACTGGTTACTGAGCACTGAGCCCTGAGCACTGGTCTCCAGGAGTCCGGAGGCTGTGGAGGCGCAGACCTCGGCGACGTCAGCCGATCAGTCGGCGAAGTAGATGTCGTGGTGGCGCGAGCACCGCGGGTTGAAGGCCGCGCCGCAGACCGGGCAGCACGGCTCGATCGTCTCCATCGTCGTGAGGTAGGCCGAGGCGTTGAACTGGGAGCCGCATCCGCCGCAGCGCACGGCAGGCTGCGCGCGATCGACCGGCCACGGCAACGCCGCGTGATCGGCGAGCTGGGCGTGGCACTCTGTACACGCCCAGTAAGTGTCGCAGCAGGCGAAGCGCAGTGCCACGATGTCAAGTTCGGTATGCCAGTGCGCGCAGCGCGACGCAGGGTCGAGGTCGACTCCGCGCACGGGCAGGCAGGCGTCAGACTCCAGAGCAGGCGCATGCCGGTCGCTCATCCGACGCCTCGTGCGGTCAGCGCGTCGGCGAGGTCGTCCGAGTACTTCAGCGTCATGACGAGCAGCGGCAGCACGTAGGCGCGGATGCTCGGCGGCGTGCCGCGCGCGATCTGGGCTTCGCGGATGCTGTGCGAGAGCCCCGAGACGACGGGCACGGCGTTGATCGCCAGTGAGAGCGTGAGCGCCACCCGTTCTGGGGAGATGCCGACGAACCGCAGCGGACCCATCGCCCGGGTCAGCGCGTCGAGCATTGCGGTCGTCGTCGTGGTCAGGGTGATGAGCCCGGCGAGCACGATCAGCGTGACGAAGCGCGTCGTCTGCACGAGCGCGGGCATCGGCCCCTGAAAGATCAGAATCAGCAGGCCAAAGAACACGATGATCCACTTGGCCATCCAGAACTGCGCAGGCAGCCTGCGCAGCACCGGCCCGGCCAGCGCATAGAGTGCCACGGTCACGACCAGCAGCCCGGCCGACGCCCACCACACTGCAGGCAGCAGCGAGACGATCAGCGCGATCGACAAGAGTGCCAGCAGCTTGAGGCCCGCGGGCAGGCGGTGCATCGGGCTGTCGCCGGGAACGTACTGCGAGATCACGCGAACGCTCGCTCGTATTCGTCGACGACCTCGGCGGGGTCTCCCACGCGGATGATGCGGCCTGCCTCGAACCGGATCGCCAGGTCGCAGCGGCGTGCGAGGGCGAGGTCGTGCGTGGCGATGACCACGGGGCCGGGCAGCTCGTCGACGAGCAGACGGCTGATGCGTCGGGCATTGCCCAGATCGAGCATCGTGGTCGGCTCGTCGGCAAGCACGAGACGGGGCTCGCGAATGAGCACCGCAGCGATCGCGAGGGTCTGCTTCTGTCCGCCCGAGAGGCTGTGCGCCGGAACGTCGGCGCGATCGAGCAGCTCGTAGCGGTCGAGCCAGGCGTCGACCCGCGCCCGCACCTCGTCGCGCGGCAGTCTGAGCCCGCGCAGCGAGAACGCGAGGTCTTCGCGCACGGTGGGCATCACGATCTGCGTGTCGGGGTTGGTGAACACGAAGCCGACCTGGCGGCGCAGTGCCTTCGCCTCGCGCACCGGGTCGAGTCCGAGCACCCGCACTGCGCCTGCACTGGGGCGCATCAGGCCGTCGAGCACACGCAGCAGCGTCGACTTGCCAGACCCGTTGGCCCCGATCACCGCAAGCCGACGCACGGCGACCTCGAGACTCACCTCGTCGATGATGCGCGTGCCGCCCGCGTCGACGCAGAGCGCGTCGAGCCGAATCTCGGCAGCATCCATCAGAGCACCTCGGAGGTCATGATGTCGAGCCTACTTGCCGGCCAGCTGCATGCGTGCCGGGAAGGCCTGTGGGTACGCCTTCCAGAGTCCCGTGGTGATCAGAGTGGCCAGAACGGCTTTGATGGCGTCACCGGGCAGAAAGGCGAACGACGAGACGAGAGCCTGTGACAGCGGCAGGCCGGCGACCATCGAGGTCACCGGGATACCGAAGAGGTACACCACGAAGATGCCGCCGACGACGGCGCCGAGCAGGGTTCGCCACCAGACGATTCTGCGGCCGGCATGGGTGATCGCGCCGGCGACCAAGGCTCCGGCGATCCATCCGAAGAGATAGCCGGCAGACGGGCCCATGAACGCCGCTGGGCCGCCGCGCCCGCCACTCAGCAGTGGCAGACCGATCAGTACGAGCAGCAGCAGCACGACCACGGCGAGGGCGCCGCGTCGGCCGCCCAACACCGTGCCGGCCAGCATCACCCCCAGAGTCTGTGCGGTGATCGGCACGAGCCCCGGCACGGGGATGGGCCCCACCAGGCCGAGCGCGGCGATCAGAGCAGCGAACACCGCGATGCGGGCGATGTCGCGGTTGTCGAAGCCTCGGTGCGTCGTCGCCGGGGTCTTCGTGGATGCGTCGCTGACGGCCGACGTGGTGCGCGTCGGCTGGGTGGGCGAGGTGGACATCGTGTCTGCTCCTTCACTGAGAACGACCCCTGTCGAGTGTCAGGGGCGGTCGTCGAGCCGGTGGCGACCGCTCATCACACTACCTGAACGGCGTTCACCTGAACACTGTTCGGTTGGTACGACGCCGCTACACTCGTTTTGTGGATGTCGACAACGAGCGCACAGGCGCCGAGCAGCGGGAGCGTCGTGGCGCACGTCACAGCCGTGACGACGTCATCGCTGCGGCAGTGCAGCTGCTCGACCACAGCGGGCTGCCCGATCTGACCATGCGACGACTGGCCACCACTCTGGGCGTGCAGCCCAGTGCCCTGTACTGGCACTTCGAGAACAAGCAGAGTCTGCTGGCCGCCGTCAGCGACTGGATCACTCGCGACCGCCCCGAACGCGACCAGCTGCGCACGGCGTTCGTGCAGGCACGCCCCGGGTGGACGAGCGCCCTGCGCGCCGAGGCTCTCTGGCTGCGCTGCGCACTGCTCGATCACCGAGACGGCGCTGAGATCGTCGCGAGCACCGTCGCGCTGGGTCTCGGCCATGGCATCCCCATGCGCCACCTCGAGAAGAGCGTTCGCGACGGCGGCTTCGACGATCAGACCGCCCAGGCCAGCGCCGCGGCTCTGCTGCACTTCGTGCTCGGTTCGACCCAGCACGAACAGCAGCGTGACCAGGCAGGCGAGCTGGGCCTTGATGTGCCGGCAGCACCACGCGTCGACCATCGCATCGGCGACGGCGCGTTCGCCGCAGCCGACCTGGACGCCTTCGGCGCGATGGTGGTCGATAGCGTGCCCGGCGACTTCGCGTTCGGCGTCGACCTGCTCGTCGACGGCCTCGCGGCTCGCCGCAGCGGTGCAGACCAAGAGTCGAGGCGCATCCGATGAGCTCTGTGCTGCAGCCGGGCCTCGCCGTGCTCGCCGTCGTGCTCGGCACGCTGGTCGCATTCGTGCTCTTCGTGCCCTTCGTCATCGTCAGCTACCGTCGTCGCGGCAGCGCTGACGGCTGGTGGGTCGGCGGGTGGCTGATCACCGCGGTGTACCTGGCCGCTCTGGTCTGCTACACGCTGCTGCCGCTGCCGTCGAGCGGGCAGTACGTGTGTCGCGGCGTGCAGCTGAGCCTCGGCCACGATCTGCGCCATCTGCTGGCGAGCGGGCCGTCGGTCGGCGGGCTGATGCGCAGCATGGTCGTCTGGCAGCTCGCGCTCAATGTGGCGCTCTTCGTGCCGCTCGGCGTGCTGCTGCGTGTGCGTCACAGTGCGGGCGTCGTCGTCGCAGCCATCGGCGGGCTCGGCGTCTCGCTGCTCATCGAGCTCACCCAGCTCACGGGGGTTTGGGGGCTCTATCCGTGCGCCTATCGGGTCTTCGACGTCGACGACCTGACCACGAACACGCTGGGTGCGATCATCGGGTCGCTGGCGGCCATCCCCTTCATCAGTCGCGGAACACAGTCAGACCGCACCGCGCCGACGCCGGTCACCGCACTTCGCCGCCTGACCGGCATGCTCTGCGATGCGACCCTGGTGTTTCTGGCTCCGCAGGGCCTGTCGCTGATGTTCTTCATGGTCGTCGCCGGGCTGTGGCCGGGCAGCGGCCGCGCCGAGACGCTGGCGGCCGACCCGCGTGTGACCTGGCTGATCTGGTGCGTGCCGTTGGCCGTGCAGCTCGTGTTCGTGCTCTGGCGCGGTCGCACGTTCGGCGAGTGGGCGGTGCTGCTGCGCAGCAGGCCGGCGGATGCACGACCTGCGTGGCTCGAGCGTGGCCTGCGTTTCCTGGCCGGTTCGGGCGGGTTCGGGCTGCTCGCCATGCTCGATGCGGCTTCGGTGTCGGGCACGATCAGCGGAGCGGCCGGTGAGAGCGCCGACGGCTGGCGGGCGTGGCTGCTGCCCGCGGCCTGGGTCTTTGCGATCGCGAGCCTGATCGGCGTCTGGGCGACGCGCGACCGCCGCGGTCTCGCCGCTGCCGTGGCGGGTCTGCGCATCGAAGACCAGCGTGCGTCGGCCGCCAGCGCGCACGCCTCACGCCCGGCGGGCGACGCATCCGCATCCCGCGAACACACTGAGGAGACACGATGATCATCTTGGCCGGAACACCCATCGGCAACGCGGGCGACGCCTCGCCTCGACTCATCGAGCTGCTCGAGAACGCCGAGATCGTCGCGGCCGAAGACACCCGGAACACGCTGCACCTCTTCGACGTGCTGGGCGTCGAGAACCGCCCGCGCATGATCAGCATGCACGAGTACAACGAACGCGAACGCATCGACGAACTGCTCGACCTCGCCCGCGACCACGACGTGGTGGTCGTGACCGATGCCGGCATGCCGACGATCAGCGACCCCGGCTTTCAGCTGGGCGCCGCGGCCCGCGAGGCCGGCGTCACCGTGACGTCGGTGCCCGGGCCGACGGCGGTGCTGACGGCGCTCGCAGTCTCAGGCCTGCCCACCGATCGGTTCAGCTTCGAAGGCTTCGTGCCGCGTCGACCGGGCGAGCGCACCAGGCTGTGGCGGGCGCTCGCCGATGAGCAGCGCACCATGATCTTCTACGAGTCGCCGCACCGCGTCGCCGAGGCGCTGGCGAGCATGATCGAGGTCTTCGGCGCCGATCGGGCCGCGAGCGTGAGCCGCGAGCTGACCAAGCGCTTCGAGCACACCGAGCGCGGCTCGCTCGGGCATCTGGCCGAGTGGGCTGCCGAAGGCGTGCGCGGCGAGGTGGTCATCGTGATCGCCGGTGCGCCCGCTCGCATCGAGTCGCCCGACGATCATGTGGATGCCGTGCTCGCGCTGGTCGCCGAAGGGCGTCGGCTGAAAGAGGCGTCGGCCGAGGTGGCCGAACGCACCGGAGTGAGCCGCAAGGCTCTCTACGATCTCGCACTGCAGCGCCGTGCCGAGCGCTGACGCTGGCGAGTTTGCGGGCTCTGGGACTCTGCACAGCCTGAGCTGTGCACAGACTTATCCACAGGCATGCCGACGCCATCGTCGGTGAGCTGAGACCCTCGTAACGTGCTGATCACGAACGACGCCACCCGGCGTCGGCACTGATCATCAGGAGGGTCATCATGGCAGGTTCGAGCATCTCGGTCTCATACGACGAACTGCAGGGCGCGGCAGCGCGGCTGGAGTCACAGAAGCAGACGATCATCGGCGAGCTCGACCGGGCACGGTCGCAGATCGCCGAGCTGGTCAGCGGAGGCTTCGTCACGCAACATGCGTCCGGCAAGTTCAACACGGCGACCGAGCAGTTCGTGACCGGGTCGCAGCGTGCGATGGAAGGTCTCGCCGATCTCGGCCAGTATCTGCGGCAGACGGCCTCAGCGCTGCAGCAGGTCGACCAAGAACTCGCCTCGCGCATCGGCTGAGCGACACAGACGAGCGGCGAGGGGCGGGAGCGAGCATGTCGATGACACTCGAACTGAGTCATGAAGTGCTGCACGACGTCGGCAGCACGCTGAGCGGCGCGCAGGCGACGGCTGCGCTCGAGAGCCTGAGCCGAGTGCAGACGGCAGAAGGGCTCGACTACGGCGATGCCAGGGTGCAGGCGGCCTTGTCGCAGGTGGGCTGCGCGCTCGCAGCCGCGGCTCGGGTGCTCGTCGAGGGGTGCGAGCTCGGTGCTGCCGCGGCTCGCACCATCTCGACATCGGTCACTGCAGCCGATCAGCAGCTCGGCCTCTCAGCCGATGCGCTGCGCGCCGGAGCGGGGGAGTGATGGCGAGCGTCGAGAGCGTGCTCACCGGCGATCATCCCGGACGAGGCGAGCCCGAGTCGATCCACGGACTCGGAACCCACCTCGCCCGGCAGACCGACGGCGTGCTGCAGGTGCATGCCGCGATCGTCCAGTCACGCTCGGCTTTCGCAGGGCAGCAGGCGACGGCCTGCGATCGAGCCGAGCAGCTGCTGGCACGACCTCAGCAGTTGGCGGTATCGCTCAGTGAGACGGCACAGCAGAGTTCCACCCAGCTGCACTGGTACGCCGGTGAGGTCTCTGAGCTCGATCTGCAGGCCGAGCGAGTACGCAGTGAGGCGGCAGATCTGCTGCAGCAGATTGCACGGTGCCGCCGAGAGCTGATCGCGAGCGGCGGGTTCACCCAGATGGTGACGACCGACTGGCGGGCTCCTTCGGCGGCCGGCGTCGACCGACTGGCGCAGCCGGGCGCAGAAATGGCCGATGCGGAGCTGCAGCGTCGGGCGGGTCGGGCTGCAGAGGCCGAGCGAGTGCTGAGCCGCTGGCGAGCGCTGGAGGGCGAGGTCGATCGTCTGATCGCCGCGTGGCAGCGGCTGCAGAGTCGACGCAGCGAGGTGAACACCGAGATGTGCGCCCGAGCGAATGGGCTGTCGCTGCCAGCGCAGTGCTCCGGCACCGGCTATGACGGTGCGCTGGTCGCCATGCGGGGCCTGCACGGCTGGGCGGCTGACCGGGCCTCGGCCCAGGCCTATCTGCAGCAAATGCAGCACGACCCGGCCGCAGTCGGCGCGTTCTGGGTGCAGCTCGACGAGAGCACGCGTGCCGAGCTGATCACCGGTGCGTCGTGGTTCGTCGGCGGTCTGGCCGGCGTGCCGTTCGTCGACCGGATCGCGGCCAACCGCCACAGTGCCGAAGACGTGCTGCACGACGCAGAGGAGTCGCACAGGCAGTGGGAGCAGCGCTGCCCACAGGGCGAAGCGACCAATGGCGACTGCGCGATGATGCTGCCGCGCTCGCAGGAACAGCTCGACTATCTGCGCGGCATCGTCTCTGGCGAACGACAGCTGGTCGTCTTCGATCCGCGCAACGACAGGCTTGTCGAGGTCATCGGCGACATCAGCCGACCGGCGACTCACGTCATGACCTACCTGCCTGGCACCGGGGCCGATCTGCACGGCTTCTACCGCAACGAGACTCAGCAGGTGGCGAACTACCTCGTTCGAGATCTGAACGAGACGTCGGGCGGCAACGCCGTGGCGTTCGTGTACAAAGACGGTCCGTGGCCCAGCTGGGCAGGGGAGCGTGCCAATACCAATGAGCGCTATCTCTCAGATCTCGGCAGTCGGGTGGCGGAATTCGAACGGCAGATCGGTGCTCAGCCGAACCTCGCAGACGCCAGACGGGTGGGCATCGGTCACAGCGCTGGGCACACCATACAGCTGGCCGCCGAGACGCATGGGGCTCATCGCCATAGGGTGCTGGGCATCGGCGGGGCCTACGCGCCGCAGTCGTGGACGGCGGCAGACGAGACGTTGTATTTCAGCTACAACTACGAGGGCGATGCGATCAGGGTCATCGACCGAGTCAGCGACGCGAGCGAAAGCCTCTCGCCAAGCGGAGCGAGACTGCCCTACCAGACGGCCAGTGCCTCGGATTTCTTCGCGCACCGGTTCTTCCCCGAGGTCGAGGGCGACTCTGCGATCGACCAGCACAATCGCATTGCCAAGGGGCCAGACGAGAACGAGAGGGCGCTGGGCGCGATGCGTGACGACATTCTCGGAAGAAGACCACAATGATGCGTGTATCGACGACGCCGAGCAATTTCGGCGGCAAACGGCGCCACGTGACGAGGCAGGTCCTGCCGAGGATGCTTCTGACGATGATGCTGACAGCCGGGCTGCTGCTGAGCGCCTGTGTCACCCCGAAGAAGCAGGCCGTTGAGGCGTTTCCCAATCTCGAAGCTGCGAAGACCAGTTTGTTCGAACACCGCAATGAGATTCTTGCGCTGCTTCCGGAGGGCTCGATCGTGGAGCACACCGGGTCGCCGGATCGTAAGCGAACGGTCTTCAAATGCAACGAAGAAGAGACCCTGTTCAGCTGGCCGAGCACGAGTGATACGAAGGTCACGCCAGAGACCGATCTGTGGGCACATGCGCACCAGGTCGAGCAGGAGTGGGGTGCGCGCCCCGAGTGGAAGCTGGAATGGGACGAGACTGCTGGCGGCACGACGAACCTTTACATGAAGCACGAGAATGGCATGTCGCTCAACATGTTCATCCACAATGACACGCATTGGCTGAGCATTGCAGGGTTCACCGCCTGCTTTCCGATCCCGGACTACAACCGTCTTTCGGAGTACTGAGTTCGCTGGTGAAACCCTGCTGGCCCGACGACCTGCTCAGAACAGCGAGCCGTGCACCTGCTCGCCGTCGATGAGCGTGGCCACCACCTGGTAGCCGAATGTCACGCCCTGGAACGGCGTGTTGAGCCCCTTCGTGTGCTGCGAGGCACCGTCGACGGTCTGCTCCTGCTGCTCGTCCACGAACACCAGCGTTGCTGGGTCTCCGGCGCGCACGGCGCTGTTCGCAACCTCGGGCAGACTGCCGATCGCAGCAGGCCGATCGTGCATGATGTGGGTGATCATGCGCCAGTCGACCACACCGTCGACCGCGGTCACGCTGGCCACCACGGGCAGCGCCGTCTCGAGCCCGGTCATCCCGAACGCCGCCTGCGACCATCCGCACGACTTGCTCGCCACCGTGTGCGGGGCATGGTCGGTCCCGATCGTCTCGATCACACCGTCGGTCAGCGCCGCGCGCAGTGCGTGTACGTCGTCGGACGAGCGCAGCGGCGGGTTCACCTTGAACGTCGGAGAAGCCAGTGCCGAGAGCTCGTCGGTCAGCAGCAGATGATGCGGAGTCACCTCGGTCGACACCGGCCAGCCGTTCGCCTTGGCCGCACGAACGACCTCGACCGTGCGTCGCGTCGACACATGGCACACATGCAGGTGTCCGCCGGTCTCAGCGGCGAGTACCGAGTCGCGGGCGACGATCGCAGCCTCGCCGCTCACCGGCCACGGAGCGAGTCCGGTGCGCTCGGCGGCGAAGCCTGCGTTGAGCTGCCCCGAGCCGGCGAGAGCATGCGACTGCGCATGCTGCGCGACGGTCAGGCCCAAGGCACCCGTGCGCTGCAGAGCGTCCTGCATGAGACCGGCGTCGTCGACGCACTTGCCGTCGTCAGAGAACAGGGTGACCCCGGCATCGGCCAGCTCTTCGATAGGTGAGACGCGCTCGCCGGCCAGGCCGATCGTGATCGAGCCCACCGGATGCGCACGCACGCGCGACGTCTGCTCGGCCTGCTCGCGCATCCACTGCACTCGCTCGGGAGTGTCGGTGACGGGGTTGGTGTTCGCCATCGCAAAGACATCCGAGAACCCGCCGGCGGCAGCCGCAGCCAGACCGGTCGCAATCGTCTCTTGATCGCTGCCGCCCGGCTCGCGCAGGTGCACGTGCAGGTCGACGAACGCGGGCACCACGACGAGGCCGTGCCCCGCGATGACCCTCGCCGGCTGCGCATGCTGCAGCACGAGCGGGCGCAGGCGGGGGTCGAAGACGCCGGCGATGACCGGCCCGTCGATGAGCAGGTCACGCGGCTGCTCGCCGTACGGGCGCACGTCGGTGATCAGCACAGCAGAAGTGGTTCGGGGGATGCCTTGGTGTGACTGTGTGGAATCCTGCGTCATCGGGTGGTCTCTTCTCTATCTCGGGGGTGCAGCGTCAGCTGCGGGGTGACGAGTTCGTGTCTTGGGCGGTCAGTGCGTGCGCACGAGCGGCATCGAGCAGCAGGCGCACCGCGAAGACGATCACGACGATCAGGGCGGCGACCTGCAGGCACTCGAGTACGACGTAGGCGCTGTGCAGCAGGGAGGGGCCGGGATCGCCGCCGGCGACGATGACGTCGCTGCGGGCGTTGAGCAGCGGGCGCACCCAGACCACTTTGAGCAGGAGCACGCCTACGGCGGCGACCAGCGACCAGGTGAGCCCTCTGGCACGCAACTCATGGATCGCCGACGAGCGGCGGGCAACCAGCAGCGTGACGACCGTCGCGAGAGCGAGGGCGATCTCGACGATGTTCAGCGCGGTGAACACCAGACGCCCGATGCCCAGACCGAGCGGGATCGTGATACCCGGTGCCTGGAACTTCAGCGGAGCCTCAACGAACGAGATCGCCAAGATCATGCCGAGCCACAGCGTGGGCAGCAATGGCAGCACGGCCACCGCACGCAGGCCCGCGTGGCTGCGCACAACTTCCACCGAGACGGCGTTGGGCGAGTTGGTCATGCCCCCAGTCTACGAAACAGGGTGTCAAGCATGGCTCGCATGCGCGCACGTAGAATGGAGGTCATGGCCAAGCGCGACTCCTTCTTCATCACCACCCCCATCTTCTATGTGAACGACGTGCCCCACATCGGGCACGGCTACACCGAGGTGGTCTCAGACGTGCTGGCGCGCTGGCACCGGCAGCGTGGTGACGACACCTTTCTGCTGACCGGCACCGACGAGCACGGGCAGAAGATTCTGCGCACCGCCACGGCCAACGAGGTGACCCCGAAACAGTGGGCCGATCGCCTCGTGGAGTCTGCCTGGAAGCCGCTGCTGAAGACGCTCGACATCTCGAACGACGATTTCATCCGCACCACCGACCAGCGCCACGAAGACAATGTGAAGGTCTTCCTGCAGCGCCTCTACGACCGCGGATTCATCTACACCGGCGAGTTCGAGGGCTACTACTGCGTGGGCTGCGAAGAGTACAAGCAGGAGAGCGACCTGGTCGACGGCGTGGGGCAGTTCGCCGGTCAGAAAGTCTGCGCGATTCACTCGAAGCCGGTCGAGCTGCTCAAAGAGAAGAACTACTTCTTCAAGATGAGCGAGTTCACGAAGCCGCTGCTCGACCTCTACGAGCAGCACCCTGACTTCATTCAGCCGGCCAGCGCGCGCAACGAGGTCGTCTCGTTCGTGAAGCAGGGGCTCACCGATCTGTCGATCTCGCGTTCGAGCTTCGACTGGGGCATCAAACTGCCGTGGGACGAATCGCACGTGCTCTACGTGTGGATCGACGCGCTGCTGAACTATGCGACCGCGGTCGGCTATGGGCAGGACGACGAGGCGTTCGAGCGTCGCTGGCCTCCGCAGGTGCACATCGTCGGCAAAGACATCCTGCGCTTCCACGCCGTGATCTGGCCGGCGCTGCTGCTCGCGGCCGGGCTTGACCTGCCGCAGCACGTCTTCGGCCACGGCTGGCTGCTGGTCGGCGGCGAGAAGATGAGCAAGTCGAAGCTCACCGGCATCGCACCCACGCAGATCACCGACGTGTTCGGCTCAGACGCGTTCCGCTACTACTTCCTGCGCGCCATCACCTTCGGCCACGACGGATCGTTCTCGTGGGAGGACATCGCCGCGCGCTACGAGGCCGAGCTCGCCAACGGCTTCGGCAACCTCGCCTCGCGCACGCTCGCGATGATCGCGAAGTACTTCGACGGCACCGTTCCCGAGGCTGGCGAGCTCACCGAGGCAGACCAGGCGATCGTCGACCTGGTTGCCGAGGTCCCGGCGAAGGCTGACACCGCGATCGCCGAGTTCCGCACTAACGACGCGATCAGCGAGATCTGGCGTCTGGTCGACGCGCTCAACGGCTACATCACCGAGCAGACCCCGTGGGCCGTCGCCAAGCGCGGCGAGACCGAGCGGCTCGGCACGATTCTGCACACCGTCTGGTTCGGGCTGGGCGCGCTCGACGTGCTGCTCTCACCGGTGATCCCTGAGGCCGCGGCGAAGCTCTGGGAAGTGCTCGGCACCGGTGCGATCACCGACGTGACCATCACCGAGGCAGATCAGTGGCAGCGGTACGCCGCACCGACCGTGCACGCGATCGAGGCGCTCTTCCCGCGCGTCGACTCGTCCGAGGTGCCCGAGACCCCCGTGCCCCAGCACCAGGCGTAGTCGATGGGCCACAAACACCGCGACCACAGCTACCCGCCGGCTCCCGAGCCGCTGCCCGCTCCCGTCTACGACAACCACACGCATATCGAACCGTGGCTCGAGGATGCGATCCTCACGCCCGCCCGAGAGGCAGCGGCCGCTGCGGCGCGCGACGCGAACGGTGATGCGGATGCCATCGCGGGCAACGCCGATCGCACCGACTTTCCGGGCACGGACGTCGAGAACGCGCCCGCCGACTGGGTCGAGCAGCTCGACAGGGCCCAGGCCGTCGGGGTGGCCGGCATCGTGCAGGCGGGCACGACCATGGCATCCTCACAATGGGCGGCCGAGCATGCGGCGCAGGATCGCCGCATGCTCGCAGGCATCGCGATTCACCCCAACGAGGTGCCGGCCTACGTCGACGCGGGCGTGCTCGACGACGCGCTCGTCACGCTCGATCGTCTCGCGGCCGAAGACCGGGTGCGCGTCGTCGGAGAGACCGGGCTCGACTTCCACTACACCGAGCCAGAGCGCTTCGCCGACCAGATCGGGTCGTTCGAGCGTCACATCGAGCTTGCGAAATCGCACGGGCTGGCGATGCAGATTCACGATCGTGACGCGCATCGCGAGGTCGTCGAGACGCTGCTGCGGGTCGGTGCGCCCGAGCGCACGGTCTTTCACTGCTTCAGCGGTGACGCCGAGCTGGCCGAGATCTGTGCCGAACACGGCTGGTACGCGTCGTTCTCGGGCACGGTGACCTTCAAGAACGCTGAGAACCTGCGCGACGGCCTGCGGCGCATGCCCCGCGACCACATCCTGGTCGAGACCGACGCGCCGTATCTGACGCCGATGCCGTACCGTGGCCGGCCGAATGCGCCGTATCTGCTGCCGAACACGCTGCGGTTCATGGCCGAGACGCTTGAGACGCCGGTCGCCGAGCTCGCCGAGCAGATCGCCGCGACCACGGTGCGCGTCTATGGGGAGTGGTGACGATGACGGTGCAGCTGTTGGGGCCGGCGCAGGTGCGAGCGCTCGCCGAGCGGCACGGGGTGACCCCGACGAAGCGGCTGGGGCAGAACTTCGTGATCGACGCCAACACGATTCGGCGCATCGTGGCCGCGGCCGGAGTGCGTGCCGACGACCGAGTGCTCGAGGTGGGCCCGGGGCTCGGGTCGCTGACGCTGGGGCTTCTTGAAGTCGCCGACGACGTGACGGTCGTCGAACTCGATCCCGGGCTGGCTGCGGCACTGCCGGGCACGATCGCCGAGCAGGCGCCCGGTCGCAGCGTGCGCGTGATTCAGGGCGACGCCGTCAAAGTCACCGCCGCCGACTGGGACGAAGCTCGGGGCGGCGCATCCGGTGCGCCGGGCATGGACGCAGTTGCCCATGCCGCCGATTCTGCAGCGCTCACTGCCGTCGATGACGGGCCCACTGCGGTCGTCGCGAACCTGCCGTACAACGTCGCCGTGCCGATCATGCTGCATCTGCTCGAGACTTTTCCGAGCATCCGCCGCGTGCTGGTGATGGTGCAGTCCGAGGTGGCCGATCGCGTCGCGGCGGCACCAGGCAGCAAGATCTACGGCGTGCCAAGCGTGAAGGCGGCCTGGTACGGCCCGTGGCGGCTCGCCGGATCCGTCGGTAAACACGTGTTCTGGCCCGCGCCGAACGTGACGTCCGGGCTGCTCGCCGCCGACATCCGTCCGGTCGCCGACCGCCCGGGTGACGAGGCGCTGCGGCTGTCGACCTTCCGCGCGGTGGATGCCGCCTTCGCGCAGCGTCGAAAGACCTTGCGTCAGTCGCTGGGCGCTATTGTCGGGGGGCCGAAATCGGCCGAGACCCTGTTGCGCGCGGCCGGGGTGGAACCCGGTCTGCGCGCCGAGCAGCTGGAACTCGACGAGTTCGTGGCGATCGGTCGCGCGCTTGCGGCGCCAGAACGGCGCTGACCGCTTCTGGACGACTTTCACAAGGAGTGAACAGATGACTGTTCTGCAGGCTGTGCTCGGATTCGGCGCGATCGCCGCGGTACTGACGGTCATTCCCGGGCTCGACACGATGCTCGTGCTGCGCAGTTCGCTGGTGAACGGTCGCAGTCACGGCTTCGCGGCTGCGGTCGGGGTGAATCTCGGTGCGCTCACCTGGGGTGCCGCGGCCGCGCTCGGTGCGGCCGCCCTGGTCGCCGCTTCGAAGATCGCGTACTCGATCGTGACCTATGTCGGTGTCGCGTACATGGTCTATCTGGGCGCCTCGATGATCTGGAAGAGTTGTCGCAAGGTTCCGCAGCGCGCTGACGTGCTGATCGATGCGGCGCCGGCCCCGCTGTGGCGCAGCTTCGTCAACGGGTTCACCACGAATCTGCTGAACCCCAAGATCGGCATTTTCTACATCGCGACGATTCCTCAGTTCATTCCGTCTGGCGTGCCGAATCTGCCGATGGGACTGCTGCTCGCTGGTGTGCATGTCGTACTGGGGATGCTCTGGCTGGGTCTAGTGACCATGGGCGCGTCGATGGCGCGTCGATGGCTGTCGACCCCGTTCGCTCAGCGCATCGTCGACCGCGTGGCCGGTGTGGTGCTGATCGGCTTCGGGGCCGAGATCGCCTGGCGAACTGCTCGTGCCTGAGCTGCTGCCGCTCGTCCGGTCGCAGCCGGGCGCTTTGTATGGTGCCCGGCTCTAGGAACAGTCGCTGAACTCACAGTGAACCGCTGTCTGGGGTCGCGTTTCCCCCAAATCGTACATGTATTGCGAGGGGTTATCAGTACGTGTACGATGAACAGTCGTCGGCAAACCTCAAAAGGTATTGCTTGTGATCGTCTGATGAAGTGTGAATCTGGCTGCAGTCGACCACTCATGGTCCGAGCCGGGCAGTCCTCGCCAGTCGACACTGACATCCGAACACTGAAAGACGAGGCGTCATGCACGCGACCACATCCACTCCCCAGTCGAAATCGGCATCCGGGGCCGCAGCTCGAAAGCGGGGGCTCACCCCTCGTTCGCTGATCAACGTCGGCATCTATGCGGCGCTGTACTTCGTGATCGTCTTCGCCTGCGGCATGATCGGCATGGTCAGCCCGCTGTTCAGCGTGGTCGGCTACGTGGTCGGCATTCTGGTCAACGGCACGGTCGTCATGCTCTTCATGGTCAAGACGCCGAACTTCGGCGCGATGACGCTGCTCTCCCTGATCACTTCGTTGCTCATGGTGGCGACCGGTCACTTCTGGGGCACCATTCCGATCGCAGTCGTGTGCGGTCTGATCGCCGACTCTCTCATAAAGTCGGGAGGCTACCGGTCGAAGGGCCGCAACATCCTGGCCTACGGCATATTCCAGCTGTGGCTGATCGGCCCGTTCCTGCCGATGTTCTACGATCGCGCCGGCTATGCCGAGTACGTGGGGTCGTCAATGGGCGCCGAGTACGCAGAGGCCTGGATGCAGCTGTTCACCCCGCTGAACCTCGTGCTCATCCTGGCGCTGCTCTTCGTCGTCTCGCTGGTCGCCGCATGGATCGGTTCGCGCATTCTTGAGCGCAGCTTCGCGAAAGCCGGCATCCTGTGACCCAGCAGACGCTGTCTGCTGCGACCGTGCAGGTGCCGTCGGTCATGAGGTCGACGGCCCTGCTCGATCCACGTACCAAACTGCTTGCGCTGTTCCTGATCAACACGATCGCCTACGGCACGGGCTCACTGCTCGCACAGTTTCTCGCCGCTGCCGCTGTGGCGCTGTTGCTCGCCACCCTGCGCGACCGCAAGCCCTTGGCGATCTATGCGATCACCTATGCCGTGTCGACTGCGCTGTATCTTGCCCTGCCTCACCTGATCACGGGCTGGCTGCCTGCGCTGCTGGTCGCCGTTGGCTTCTGGGTGGCCCGGTTTGCGATCACCATCGGCTACTTCGCCTACTTTCTGCTGTCGACGGGCCCCAGCGAGCTGACCGCCGCGCTGGCCACGCTGCGTGTGCCGCGACTGATCTCTGTGCCGCTCGCCGTCGTGCTGCGCTTCGTGCCGACCGTCATCGATGAGCTTCGCGCCATCGTGGATGCCATGCGGCTTCGAGGCCTCGCCTCGAGTGCCAGCGCGCTCGCATTGCATCCGATCAGCACTACACAACATGTGCTGTTGCCACTGCTCGCCTCGACGTCGCGCATTGCCGACGAACTCAGCGCCTCGGCTCTGATTCGCGGGCTCGGCCGACCGGAGCGTCCCACCACGGTGGTGCGTCTGCGCTTCGGTCTTGCCGATGCCGGCATGCTGGTGTTCCTGGGCGTGCTGGTCGCCGTCTCTGTGATGAACGTTGGGGTCTCATGGTCGTTCCGATGATCCGCGTCGAAGATGTGCGCTTCAGCTACGCGCAGGGGCATGCCGACGCCTCGCCTTACGGGCCGGCGCTCGACGCAGATGCGATCTCGAAAACCCCGGCTGTTCTCGTGCTCGACGATCTGTCGTTCGAGGTGCCAGCGGGCACTCTGACTGTGCTGTGCGGTGCGAGCGGTTCGGGCAAGTCGTCGGCATTGCGTCTGCTGAACGGGCTCGTGCCGAACTTTCATCATGGCGATCTGACCGGTGTGGTCGAGGTCGCCGGCATCAATGTGCCCGCAACCGACCTGCTGGAGGCCGGCCGCACCACCGCGACCGTATTCCAGAACCCGCGCACACAGTTCTTCACCGCCGATGTGCGCAGCGAGCTCGCCTTCCGAGACGAGAACTACGGGCTTGACCCGGCAGAGATCCAACGTCGCAGCGTGGCCGCGGCCCGCCAAGTGGGCATCGAGAACCTGCTCGACCGCGGGCTGCGCCAGCTCTCGGGCGGCGAACTGCAGAAGGTCGCCTGTGCACAGGCGATCGCAGCCGGAACGAGCGTGCTGCTCTTCGACGAGCCCACCTCGAACCTTTCGCCAGCCGCCATCGCCGAATTCGCCCAGCTGCTGGGCCGCCTCAAAGCTCAGGGCCACGCGATCGTGGTCGCCGAACATCGTCTCTACTTTCTGCGCGACCTCGCCGACCAGGTGCTGCAGCTCGACCACGGTCGGGTGCATGATCGCTGGTCTGGTGACGAGTTTCGTGCACTGAGCGAGAGCTCCGCGGCTGCGCTCGGGCTGCGCACGCTGCGTGCGCCGGCTGCGCTTGCGGCCCTGCTGGTCGCCGAGCATGCGGATGCCGTGGTCGCCGACCACGCCGGCTCAGGTTCGTCACGGCTCGCCGACGAACGAGGCGAACTCGCCCGTGAGATCGTGGGCCGAAGCAATCGAGCACAGGAGCCTCGAGAGGCAGGTGCGTCCACGCCCGAACATGGACTCGTGCTCGATGCGGTGCGGTTCCGCTACGGTCGGCACGACGTGCTCGACATCCCGCACCTCGAGTTTCCCCGCGGGCAGATCAGCGTGATCGTCGGGGCGAACGGCGTCGGCAAGTCGACGCTGGCCCGCGTGATCTGCGGGCTTGCCGCCGAAGATCGGGGCAGTGGCATTCGTCTCGATGGCAGGCGCGTCTCGCCCAAGATGCGCATGGCACGCAGCGGCATGGTCATGCAGGATGTGCACCGACAGCTCTTCTGCGACAGCGTGGCCGACGAGGTGCGGCTCGGGCTCGATTCGCAGGCGCGTGACGAGGTCGACATCGATGCGCTGCTGCAACGCTTCGACCTGGCCGAGCTCGCAGACCGGCATCCGCTGTCGCTCTCGGGCGGGCAGAAGCAGCGCGTCGTCATCGCTGCGGCGCTGGCGAAGCAGCCGCAGGTCTGTGTGTTCGACGAACCGACCAGCGGCGTCGACCGCCGGCACCTGCGAGCCATCGCCGAGTGCCTGCGCGAACTGGCCGAGGCCGGCACGGTCGTGATCGTGATCACCCACGACCCCGAACTCATCGATGCGTGTGCCGATCGCCTCGTCGCCATCGGCCGTCTCGGCGATGAGCACCCAAGCGGCCAGAGCATCCACATCACAGAACTCTCGAGAAACAGGTCAGACCATGCAGACTGAACAGAGCGAACGGTCGACGCAGCCAGGGTCGTCAACCGCTGACCGCGCGGCGAACGCCGTGGGGCAGGCCGCACCCGACCTCGCCGACCCCAAGCAGAAAGACAAAGCCGGCCGAGCGGCGCTGAAAGACATGATGAAGCCGGTCGCAGGGCATCTGATGCTCGCTCGCGCGCTGTCGGCGCTCTCGGCGGTGCTCGCGATCTTTCCCTATGTCTCGCTGGTGTGGCTGGGCGGACTGCTTCTCGACGCATGGACGCAGGGGCGTGCTCCGGACGCACAGGCGGTCGGCCTTGCGGTCAACGTGCTGATCGGCACCTTCATCGGTCGCCTGGTGCTCTACTTCGTCGCACTCACGGTGACGCACTTCGCCGATATGCGGCTCGGCGGTCTGCTGCGTGGTCGCATCATCGACACCTTGGGCCGCGCGCCGCTGGCATGGTTCACCTCGGCCACGTCGGGGCGCATCCGCAAGGCTGTGCAGGACGACACGCACACGCTGCACGCCCTCATCGCTCACGCCCCGGTCGAGACGACGTCTGCAATCGTGATGCCCATCGCGATGTTCGTCTACGCGCTCATCGTCGACTGGCGGCTCGGCCTGCTGACCATTGCGATCTTTCCGCTCTATCTGGCCCTGCAGCTGCTCGGCTATCGAGGCATGGGCACGAAGACCGCTGAAATGGACACGAAGCTGGCCAAGGTCTCGGCGACTATGGTCGAGTTCGTCAGCGGCATCACGGTGGTGAAGGCCTTCGGCCGAGTCGGTCGCGCGCACAGAAACTACGCTCAGGCGGCAGACGAGTTCAGCAAGTTCTACCTCGACTGGGTGCGCCCGATGCTCAAGACGTCTGCGCTGTCGATGGCGGTCGTCTCGCCTGCTGTGCTGCTGCTCGTCAACCTCGGCTGTGGTGCGGCGATGGTCGCCGCCGGCTGGGTGACCCCGGTTCAGGTGCTCACCACCACGCTGATCGCTCTGGTGCTGCCCGCTTCGATCACCACGATCGGAACCAGCCAGTGGTCGTATCAGCTTGCCGGGGCGGCCGCGCTGCGCATCGAAGAGGTGCTGCACGTCGACGCTCTCGTCGAGAGCACGACCCCGCAGCATCCGCAGGGGCACGCCGTGCGCTTCGAACACGTGAGCTACGGATACGGCGATCTGCTGGCCGTCGACGACGTCACGCTCGACCTTGCCGAGGGCAGCACCACCGCGCTCATCGGGCCCAGCGGATCGGGCAAGTCGACGCTTGCCACGCTGGTCGCCCGGTTCGACGACCCGCGGTCGGGCACGGTGACGATCGGCGGCGCCGATGTGCGCCACATCCCGCGCACCGAGCTCTATCGCACCGTCGCGTTCGTGCTCCAAGACCCGCAGCTGCTGCGCATGAGCGTGCGCGACAACATCGCACTGGCGCGGCCGGATGCCTCGCTTGAGCGGGTGCGCACGGCTGCGCGCGATGCGCAGATCGATGACTTCGTCATGACGCTGCCGAACGGCTACGACACGGTGATCGGCGATGACACCGTGCTGTCAGGTGGTCAGCAGCAGCGCATTGCGATCGCACGGGCGCTGATCACCGACGCGCCTGTCCTGCTGCTCGACGAGGCCACTGCGTTCACCGACCCGGAGTCGGAGGCTGAAATTCAGAAGGCGCTGAACCGACTGGTTCGCGGGCGCACCGTGCTGGTGATCGCGCATCGGCCGGCCTCGGTCGCCGGGGCCGATCGCATCGTGGTGCTCGACCGCGGCAGGGTGCTCGCACAGGGCACCCACGAAGAGCTCGTCGACGAGCCGCACTATGCGGCGCTGCGACGAGCGACCGGCGAGCATATGGCTGAGCTGGGGCGCACCGCGACAGCTGGATCAGTCGCTCAGGAACAGGAGGGCCGGGCATGAACACCTCGCGGCAGAACATCGGCGTCAGCAGCGCCGCCGAAACAGGCGCGATTCCCGAAGACGAGATCGTGCACGCACCTGAGATGATCGCGCGCTTCGCGAGGCTGGTGTCGAAGCCCGCCCGCGGCCAGCTGACGCTCACGCTCGTGCTCGCCATCGTCTCCGGCGTGCTGCGGGGCATCGCACTCGTCGTTCTGCTGCCCGCCGCGGTCGCACTCGCGATGGGGGAGACGATCTGGGGGCTGCCCGTCTCTGGGTGGCTGTGGACTTTTGCGGTGCTGGCTGTTCTCGGCATGATCGCCGAGTACTGGCTGGCGATCACGAACTATACGGTCGCTCTCGACCTGGTCAAGAACGTGCACCGTCGCATCGGCGACCGGCTGACGCGGCTGCCGCTCGGGTGGTTCCGCGATTCGGCTGCCGGACGCATGTCTCGGCTCGTCTCGCACGAGGTGCTGATGCTCGGCGAGTCGCTGGCGCACCTGCTCGCATCGATGGCGTCGAACGCAGCGACAGCCGCAGTGATGGTCATCGGCAGCTGGATCTGGGACTGGCGCCTCGGTCTCGTGCTGACGATCGCGGTGCCTTTCTACCTGGGGGCGCTCTGGCTCGGTCGCAAAGCGATCACCCGCGGCAAGCGCATCAGCGAACCGGCCGAAGAGGATCTCGGCGACCGCATCGTCGAATACGCGCGCTGCCAGGGGGCGCTGCGGTCGACCGGTCGCTCGGGCGACTTCGAGCCGCTGCGTGCGGCGAATGAGCGTTCCGTCGTCGCCGGCCGCACTGATCTCTGGTGGGGAACCCTCGCGCTCATGCTGCATGGTCTGGTGGGGCAGTTCATCGTGGTCGCAATGATCACCATCGCTGTGCGGTTGGCGCTCGGCGAGGCGATGGGGCCGATCGAGACCATCGCGTTCATCGGTCTGTCGCTGCGGTTCATGCAGACGCTCGAAGACCTTGGGGGCATGGTGGTCGCCAACGAAGAGCGCAAGGTCATGGTCGAGAACGTGAATGAGATTCTGACCACGCCGGGGCTCCCCGCACCGGCGACGTCTGCCGAGTCGACGGCTCCCGGGCGCATTGAGGTCGATCACGTCGACTTCGGCTACGACGCCGAGCATCAGGTGCTGCACGATGTGAGTTTCGAGGTGTCGGCAGGATCGATGTGCGCGCTGGTCGGGCCGTCGGGGTGCGGCAAGACGACCGTCGCGAAGCTCGTCGCGCGCTTCTACGACGTCGACCGCGGAGTCGTCCGCGTGGGAGGCGCAGACGTGCGCGACCAGACGACGGCCGATCTGATGGCTCAGCTCTCGATGGTGTTCCAAGACGTCTATCTCTTCGACGACACGCTGGAGGCGAACATCCGCGTGGGCGACGAATCGGCGACGGATGCTGAGATCCAGGCCGCTGGCGATCTCGCGGGCGTGACCGAGATCGTCCGACGCCTGCCAGACGGCTGGCAGACGCGAGTCGGTGAGGGCGGGCATGCGCTTTCAGGCGGTGAGCGTCAGCGCGTGTCGATCGCACGTGCACTGCTCAAGCACGCTCCGATCGTGCTGCTCGACGAGGCGACCAGCGCGCTCGACCCCGAGAACGAGGCCCATGTGATGGCGTCGATGCAGCACCTGCGTAAAGAGGCCACGCTGCTGGTCATCGCGCACAAACTCGACACGATTCGGTCTGCCGATCAGATCGTGGTGCTTGGCCACAACGGGCACGTCGAACAGCGCGGCACCCACGATGAGCTGATCGCACAGCCCGGTCAGTACCGTTCGTTCTGCGAGGCGCGGGCTGCGGCCTCTGGCTGGCGGCTGGTCTGACTCGTCACTCCTGCGCAGCAGCGCTGCTGGCGGGCGCGCCGGCAGCACTGTGCTGCAGCACCGTTCCGGTCACCAGCGCTCGTATGGACGTCTGCAGCGAGTACCCGGCAGAGAGCTCTCGCCAGTGCGGCAGCAGCCTGCTGACCTGTGTCAGGCCCTGCACACACTCGCTGTCGGTCGTCTCATACCAGGCACGTTCGTCGCTGCTGCGTTCGGCAGCCGCCGCCTGCATCTGCAGGTCGGCCGAGATGAGGTACCAGACTCCTCGCCAGAGGGCGAGCATCGCGGCGTCGTCGAGGCCGGCGTCAGCTGCGGCGGCGAAGAAGTGCTCAGTCGAGGCCAGTGCAGAAAGACCGATATTGGTGCCGCGCGACAGAATCGGCACGACCCAGGGCAGCCTGCTGAGGTTCTCATGCACCTCGACGCCCACTGCGACCATGCGCTCGATCGGTGTTCCGCTGGGAATGGCCCAGTCGATCTCTGCGGCGGCGTCAGACAGTGCGAGCGTGAGCAGCTCCGACTTGTTGCGCACGTAGTGATAGAGACTCATCGGCCGTGAGTTGAGGCGTGCCGCGAGGGCACGCATCGTCAATGCGGAGTAGCCTCCGGTCTCGAGCAGCGCGCGGGCCTCCGTGACGATGCGCTCCAGAGTGAGCGGCTGAGCCGGATCAGCGCCATGAGCGTCATCAAGTCGGGCCATAGAGCCAGCCTAACGGCTGTCCATGTGTCCGAGACCGCGACTGGGCCGCGTGGTATCGTTATGAGAATGGCTCGCAATAATAGTCGCTCGCTGTCGCGCAGTGGAGACCCGCGCAAACGTGCGCAGCACCGTCGGCAGAATCAGCCTGTTGCGGTCACTGTGCTGAACGGCTTTCTCGGTGCGGGAAAGACCACTCTGCTGCAGAGCCTGCTGGTACAGGCCTGGCAGCGCACGCCTCACCTTCGGCCCGCGGTGATCGTCAATGACATGAGCTCGCTCGACGTTGACGGTCTGGTGGTCGAAGACACTGAAGTGGTCAGCCACCAGATGGGCAACTTCGCCAGCATCAAGGGCGGCAGCGTGCACAGCGCCGAGCTGCTGCCCAAGCTGATCGCCACTGCCGAGCAGATGCTCGACGGCTATCAGCCTGAGCACATCTTCATCGAGACCTCAGGCAGCACGCGACCTTGGCCTCTCGTGAAAGCCCTCACCCGGCATCCGCGCCTGCAGCTGCACGGGTTTCTCTCTCTCGTCGACGCGGCCATGCTGCGCGACGACTTCGCCTGCGGAGAGCTGATCGCCGATCAGGTGGCCCGTCAGCTCGGCGCTGGCACGCTCGGGGTCGAGTCGCTGGTCGCCGAGCAGGTGATGTTCGCCTCAGGGGTCTATCTGACCAAGCTCGACAAGCTCGAGCCCGAGCAGGTCACACGCACCGCTGCCGCCCTGCACCGGCTCAACCCCTACGCGGGCATCACCGGTCTGCGTTTCGGCAACCTGCGGCTCGACGCAGTGCTCGCACAGCCGCGTTATCCTCGTGACCGAGTGGCGCAGCTGGGTCGCGAGACCGAGCAGCGTGACGCAGAGCATCCAGAGACCGGTCGGCTGGTGTCGCTGGTGCTTGACGATGCGCGTCCGTTTCATCCTCGCAGGCTCTGGGAGGCATACACGACCGCACTGCCGCAGACGCTCTATCGCAGCAAGGGCATGACCTGGATTCCCACGCGCGACGACAAAGTGCTGCTCTGGAACCAGGCTGCCGGGGGCGTGAACCTTGAGTTCTTCGGCTACTGGAAGTCGGGTGTGCTCGACCGCGAGCAGCGCGCGGTCGCCGACGCGCAGACTTCCTCTCGCGAGGCAGAGCGGCGCAGACTGCTGCCGCGCGAAATCGAGCAGCTGCAGCGTGAGGTCGACGAGATCGACCCGGTCTTCGGCGACCGGCGCACGAGCATCACCCTCCTCGGCGAAGACTCCGACACCCGGGCGTTTCTCGCTCGGCTCGAGCAGTGCCTGTGCACTCCGGAAGAGGTCATGGCATGGCGCAGCGGCGAGGAGTTCGACGACCCATGGCCGCAGCAGACGGTGACGGTCGACCAGTTCGCCCGTACTGCCGGTCTCGGCCGTCGGCGCATCTGAGCTTCGCCTCGTGCCGCAGCTGCGTTCGGCCCTCAGCGACGGCGGCTGCCCCCACGACGTCCGTGCACTATCGGCGCAGAGTCGTCACCGCAGCGCCCACATCGCCACGGCACTCGATGCCGCGACGTTGAGCGAGTCGATGCCGTGGGCCATCGGAATCTCGACCAGTGTGTCTGCCGTGCGCAGGCAGGCGTCTGAGACGCCGTAGCCCTCAGACCCGAGCACGAGCGCGAGGCGGTCGAAATGAGCGGGCATCGAGCGCACCTGCTCGGCGAACTCGTCGAGCGTGACCGATCGCTCGTCGAGTGCGAGCGTCGCCACGTGATAGCCGGCGTCGTGCAGCTGCGGGCCGAGTTCGCGCCATCCGCCGACATGCGCCCACGGCACCTGCAGCACCGTGCCCATGCTCATGCGCACCGCCCGGCGATACAGCGGGTCTGCAGTGCGGGGCGT
The DNA here is from genome assembly GCF_008831165.1 of Pseudoclavibacter sp. CFCC 14310. Lineage (NCBI taxonomy): Bacteria > Bacillati > Actinomycetota > Actinomycetes > Micrococcales > Microbacteriaceae > Pseudoclavibacter > Pseudoclavibacter sp. CFCC 14310. The sequence goes on from NZ_WBKC01000001.1 coordinate 431,755, forward strand.
GAGCAGAATGCCGTCGGCTCCGAGCGCTCCGGCCGACCGAAAGATCAGCCCCACATTCGTGGGATCGACCACGCCCTCGATCACGACGAGACGCCGTCTGTCGGTTCCGCCTGCAGCATCCGCCGCCGTGCGCCCGGCGATCACATCAGCCGCATCGAGCAGGGAGGGCCGATTCATGCACCCGATCACGCCATGATGCAGCTCGAAGCCGGTCAGACGTTCGAGCACGGCGGCATCGCCGGTGAACACCGGAACCGGTGGCAGACCCGCCTGCTCCCGCACGGCATCCCCGAAGCCGGCAGCCGTCAGCAGAAACCCGACCTCGGGCAGTGCGCTGCGCTCGGCCAGCACCGAACGCGGTTCGTGCCCGGCGGCCAGCGCGCGCTCGAAAACGAACTTCGACTCGGCCAGGTAGAGCCCGCGCTCACTGTCGATGCGACGCCGCAGCGCCGAGTCGGTCAGTCGGGCGAAGTCGTTCAGCCGCGGGTCGTCGAGGTCATGCAGTTCGATGGTGGGCACGCAGTCAGGGTACCGTGCGCGGTGGTGCGATCGTCGGGCGCGCCGCGGCTAGACTTGGGGCCATGCATCCCGCATCGCCGCCGATCGTGACCCGCACGCCGGGCAAGATCAACCTGCTGCTTGCCGTGGGCGGGCAGTATGACGACGGGTATCACAAGATCGTCAACGTGTTTCAAGCGGTCGATCTCTATGAAGACATCTCGGTGCGCTGGGCCCCGGAATGGTCGCTGCACTTCACCGGCAGCCACTCTCTGCTCGTCGACGACGACAACCTCGTGCTGCGTGCCGGTCGGCTGCTTGCCTCGCGCGCCGCAGATCTGCGCACCGCATCGTCACCCGAGAACCTGGCCGCTGCGTGCATGGTGCGCAAGCGGGTGCCGATCGCGGGCGGCATGGCCGGCGGTTCGGCGGATGCCGCAGGCACGCTGGTCGCACTCGCCAAGCTGTGGCGGCTCGAGGTCGCGCGCGAGCAGCTCGGCGAGATGGCGGCGGAACTCGGTGCTGACGTGCCGTTCAGTCTGGTCGGTGGTACGGCGATCGGCACAGGGCGGGGCGACCGTCTGACGGCTGTGATCACGCGCGAGTCCTACCACTGGGTGCTGGTGACGCAGGCCGAGGGGCTGAGCACGGTCGACGTCTATCGCCGGTTCGACGAGCTGGTCGACGACGGCGAGATCGATGCGACGGGCAAGGCTCGGGCGCTCTCGGAGGCTGAATCCGTGGTCACTGCGCTGGCAACGGGTGATCCGGAGCAGCTGGGCAGGCACCTGCGCAACGACCTGCAGGCTGCGGCGATCAGTCTGCGCCCGAGCCTGCAGCGCACGCTGGACGAGGCACGTGACCTCGGTGCCGTCGCAGGCATCGTGTCAGGGTCGGGGCCGACGATCGCACTCTTGGCCGGTGATGCGCATCACGCTGCGGCGCTGGCGCAGTCGCTGCTGGCTCGCGGGCATCAGGCCAGTGTGGTCTCGAGCCCTGCGCGCGGTTCGCACGTGTTGTGAGGAATGCGGGACGGGCTGCGCTTCAGATCAGCCCGAGTTCGAGAGCCTTGGTCACCGCGCGGGTGCGGTCGTTGACCTCCAGCTTCTGGTACGTGCGCAGCAGATGCGTCTTCACAGTGGGCTCAGAGATGTAGAGGCGCTCGGCGATCTGCGCGTTGCGCATCCCCTGTGCGACCAGCCGCAGCACTTCGGTCTCTCGCGGAGACAAAGGGCTGATCCGTCGGGCATGAGTCCACCTGAGCGCATCCGCCGCGACTTCCACCACCTCATCGACTTCAGAAGCCTCTGGGAAATCGGCACCTGCGGTATCCGGCACAGCGCTGCGCTGCAGCCGTGACACCAGTGCAGTCGCCACCTGTGGAGACAGAGCGACCTCGCCCGCGACCACGGCACGCACTCCTGCGATGAGCTCATCCGCAGGTGCGGCCTTGATCAGGTAGCCTTTGGCCCCCGCAGCGATAGCTGCCACGATTGCCGCGTCATCCTCATACGTCGTCAGGATGATCACCCGTGTCTCTGGGGCCTGCTCTGAGACGACCCGCGTGACCTCGACCCCGTCACGTCCGGGCATGCGCAGATCGCACAGCAGCACATCGGGGTGCTCAGCCGTGACCAGCGCCACCGCCTCGTCGCCGTCGCTCGCCTCGCCGATCAGGTCGATGCCGGTCAGGTCGCCGAGCAGCGCGACGAGTCCGCTGCGCACGATGGGGTGGTCGTCGGCGATCGCCAGTCGAATCGTGCTCACAGGGTCGCCTCCAGAATCGTGCCGTGCGGGTGCCGAGAACGCAGGGTCAGGGCGCCGCCGGCCTGAGCGATGCGCTGTTCGAGACCGGGCAGACCGAACCCGTGGCTGCTCGCCACAGTGAACCCGGGCGGCAGGCCACGCCCGTCATCCGTCACGGTGAGAGTGACCGCGTCGCCGGCGGATGCCCGGCGCAGCGCCACCTGCACCACACCAGCACCAGCGTGCTTGCGTGCGTTCGCGAGCCCCTCCTGCGCAGCGCGGACGAGCAGCGTCTGTCGTCTTTGTGTCATCGCCTGATCATCCACAGTGATGAAGTCGGTGCGCACATCGATGCCGGTCTCACGCGCGAAGCGCTCACAGGCCTGCGCGAGCGCGGGCGCCAGGCCGGTTGCCGAGCTGAGCCCCACAGTGCTGGTAGCGGCTACCAACGACCGGGCCTCGGTGAGCGCCTGATTGGCGCTCGACTCGATGACTGCGAACAGCTGGGCTGACCGCTCGGGGCTCTGCTCTCGTGCACCCTGCTGCGCGAGCATGACGATGCCGGCGATGCTCTGCGAGACGGTGTCGTGTAGATCGGCCGCCATGCGAGCGCGCTCGCGTTCGGCAGCCAGATCGGCTCGCTCTGCTGAGAGCTCTGCCTCCTGCCGGCGCAGCTGGTTGAGCAGCACCTCGCGCTCGTGTCCGCGAGTGAACGCCATCGTCAGCCAGACGCCCATCGCGGTGCTGAACAGCCAGGAGACGACGCCGATCGATCCGGCTCGCAGCAGCTCGGTCGGCAACGTGCCGTCGCCGGCATCGCTTGACGACAGGCCGGTCCAGCCGCTGTCACCCCATGCGCCGAGCAGAAGCCCCGCGGTGACGCTGACTGCGGTGATCAGATTCCAGATCAGCCCGCGTCGAAGCCCGCGCGCGAGCATCCACAGGCTCGGATAGAACACCGCCTGCAGCGTCGCCATCTGCGGGTCGCCGGTCAGGGCGAGCATCAGCCCGGGGATTGCGACGGCGAAGTACCGCATCACCTGTGCGGCGTGGCTGCGCATCGCGCGTGGCGGCACCGTGCGGCCGGCGACGAGCTGCCGATCGAGTCGTGCCGTCGAAGCCATCGCCCTGCGGCCGAAGACCAGCCAGGCGAACAGAAAGACGGCTGAGCCCGTCAATGACATCACCAAGGCGAGCGGCGAGGCTCGAAAGTCGTTGGCCCACTGCGAATCGGCGCCGACGCCAGTGCCTGTACCGCTTTCGGCGTACCACGACAGCACGGTCGAGGTGGCGAGAGCCACGGTCACCGCAATGAAGAGCAGGGACCACACCCAACGCCACGAGCGCTGGGCGTGCTCGTCGGTGGATGCCCGCGTGCGCCCGTCGACGGATGCGTCAGCGATGAGGTCGGGCATGTCCATCAGCCTAGCCGCACGTGTCCGCGGCCTGGCCTCTCGCGAGAGCTCGCCGGATTCGGCATCCGCAGACAGGGATCATCGGCGGTCACCGGGCACCCATCTGAACGTGAGCAGGGTCACGACCAAGCCAGAGACGAACCACACGGCCAAGACCGTCGCGACGAGACCCAGGTGCCAGGCCTCGCCACGCTCGAGCACCGCGAACTGGTCAGGCAGCAGGGCTGCGCGAAAGCCCTGGGCGATCCACTTGAGCGGAAACACCGAGGCGACATTCTGCAACCACTCGGGCAGTTGCGAGAACTGCAGGTAGACGCCCGAGACGAACTGCAGAATGAGCACCGGTGGCAGGATGACGGCTGTGGCACTCTTTGCGCTGCGCGGCAGATACGAGACGAGAAAGCCCAACACGACCGACGTGCCGAGCCCGAGCAGAAAGACCCAGATCAAGGTCGTCCAGGCTGACCAGGAATCGGGCAGAGGCACATCGAAGGCGAAACGGGCCACGGCGATGAGCAGCACCGCCTGCACCAAAGCGGTGATCAGCACGAGGCCGAGTTTGCCGAGCAGATAGGCGGCGACGGGCAGGGGAGTCAGGGCGAGGCGCCTGCGCGTGCCGTCATATCGTTCGACGGCGAGGTCGGAGCCGAGATTCTGAAAACCGCTGAGCAGCACACCGCTGGCGAGCATCGCAGGCAGGTAGTAGCCGGCGGCGGTCAGCCCGAGGTCGTCTGGGCCGAATGACAGGTTTGAGAAGGCCGTCGCGAAGATGCAGAGCATCATCACCGGGAACAGAAACGTGAAGAACACGGTGTCAGGCTGACGGCGGTAGCTGCGCAGCTCCACGCTGATGCGCGAAAGCGTCAGCGTTGCGAGAGTCGGTCGGTGCCGGGGGCTGCCCTTCGCCGGTCGGACCTTGTCTTGCAGTTGGGTGTGCTGATGCGGGTTCATCGTCTGGGCGCTCATGCTGCGGGCCTTTCTTCGGTGCTGCTGGAGTTGTCGTCGATCAGCGCGAGGTAGGCGTCGGCGAGGGTGGGGCGGTGCACCTCGAGGTGCTCGGGCTCGCCCTGAAGCCGGGCAGTGAGCGAAACGATCAGTGCACCCGGCGTCGCGGTGGTCTCGGAGCGGTCTCGGCCGTCCTCGTGCCACCGCACAGTCGGCAGATGCAGCTCGGGTCGATCTGCGAGGGTCGGCGTCTGGGCCAGGTCGCTGCCCAGCGCGACCAGACGGCCGTTGACCATGACGGCGACGCGGTCAGCGAGATGCGCGGCCTCTTCGAGGTAGTGCGTGGTGAGCACGATGGTGGTGCCACTGGCTTTGATCGAGTCGATCAGGTGCCAGAATGCGGTGCGCGCCTGCGGATCGAAGCCGGTGGTCGGCTCGTCGAGAAAGAGCACCTCGGGGTGTCCGACGACTCCCTGGGCGACGTCGAGACGTCGGCGCTGCCCACCTGACAGTGCTCGCACGCGTCGGTCGGCTGCGGCAGTGAGGCCGACGCTCGCAATCAGGTCGTCGACCGGCCACGGATCGTCGTACATACCGGCGAAGTGCGTGAGCTGCTCGCGAACGGTGAGCACGCCTGACTCCTGAGTCTCTTGCAGCACGACCCCGACGCGATTGCGCATGTCTCGGGTTGAGTGTCGCGGGTCGGATCCCACCAGTCGCACACTGCCTTGGTCGGGACGGCGAAAGCCGACGATCGTCTCGACCAAGGTGGTCTTGCCGGCGCCATTTGGCCCGAGCAGCGCGAGCGTCTCTCCGCTGCGCACCTCGAGGGTGATGTCGTCGAGCACCTTTCGGCCGCGATACGACTTTGAGAGACCGCGCACCGCGATCGGTGCGGGTGTGGGGGCTGCAGCTCGTGCAGGTTCAGGTGCGAGGGCCGGCATTGGCGCGAGTGCTGGTTCGCCTGCATGAACCGAGTTTGCGGGGTGTGTGGGATCGTCTGTTTGAGCCATGACCCAATATTCGCCGGATGCAGTGCTCGAGCACATCGACCGGCTGACTGAATGTGCGGGGGCTGGGGGCATCGCCGGTGTCATCCATTCGGTTGACACGTGCGGGATGCCGGTGCAGCTCATTACCCGACCCAGCATCCTCGTCTCGCCGAACCCCGCCGCACCGGCACACCGCCGCACCGCTGCACCGGCGCGGTACCCTTGTCGAATGGCACATCTTCTCGGCGCCGAACACATCAGCCTCAGTTACCCCACCAAAGACGTCTTCGACGACCTCTCGCTCGGCCTCGCCGAAGGGCAGCGCATCGGCATCGTCGGCCGCAATGGTGACGGCAAGACCACGCTGCTGCGACTGCTCGCCGGCGAGATGCAGCCCGACACCGGCCGGGTCACCCGTCGCGGCGGCATCACCGTCGGAGTGCTCGCCCAGACACCAGACCTCGACCCCGACGAGACGGTCGGCCACGCAGTGGTGGGCGATCTGCCTGAACACGAGTGGGCGTCGCAGCCGCGGGTGCGAGACGTGCTGCAGGGTCTGCTCGGCGACCTCGACTGGCACGCTACGACCGGTGTGCTCAGCGGAGGCCAGCGTCGTCGCGTCGCGCTCGCGGCCCTGCTGCGGCAAGACTGGGATGTGCTCTTTCTCGACGAGCCCACCAACCACCTCGATGTCGAGGGCATCACCTGGCTTGCTCGGCACCTCAAGCAGCGCTGGCCGAAGAACGCCGGCGGCCTCGTCATGGTTACGCACGATCGGTGGTTCCTCGACGCGGTCTGCACCGACACTTGGGAGGTGCACGACGGCACTGTCGAGCCCTTTGAAGGCGGGTACGCGGCCTACATTCTGCAGCGCGTCGAGCGCGACCGGCAGGCAGCGGCGGTCGAGGCCAAGCGTCAGAACCTGATGCGCAAAGAGCTGGCCTGGCTCGGCCGCGGTGCGCCGGCGCGCAGCTCGAAGCCGAAGTTCCGCATCGAGGCGGCCAACGAGCTGATCGCCGACGTGCCGCCCGTTCGCGACCGCGTGCGGCTGCAGTCGATGGCGACCTCTCGTCTGGGCAAAGACGTCATCGACGTGCTGGGCGTGACGGTGCAGTACGACGAGCATGTGCTCATGCACGACGTCGAGTGGCGAATCGGCCCCGGCGATCGACTCGGGCTGCTCGGTGCGAACGGCGCCGGCAAGTCGACACTGCTGAGCCTGATCAAAGAGGCCTCGGCCAAGGCCGGATCGACCCAGGCCGCCCAGCTCGACGCAGGCGACGGCACCGCGGTCACGGCCGGCCGCATCAAGGTCGGCAAGACCGTCAAGCTCACCGAGCTCACCCAGGAGCTGCACGAACTCGACGCGGTGAACGACGACCGCGTGCGCGAGGTCATCGGCCGAGTGCGCACGACCTACAAGGTCGGCGACGAAGACCTCAGCCCGTCGCAGATGCTCGAACGGCTCGGCTTCTCGAGCGTGCAGCTGTCGACCCCCGTGCGCGATCTCAGCGGAGGCCAGCGCCGCCGCCTGCAGCTGCTGCTCACCCTGCTCGACGAGCCGAACGTGCTCGTGCTCGACGAACCCACCAACGACCTCGACACCGACATGCTCGCCGCCATGGAAGACGTGCTCGACGCCTGGCCCGGCACGCTGATCGTCGTGTCGCACGATCGCTACTTCCTGGAGCGCGTGACCGACGACCAGTACGCCCTGATCGGCGGAACACTGCGGCACCTGCCCGGCGGGGTCGACGAATTCCTGCGGCTCGACGCTGCTGCGCATGAGGGCTCTTCGGCGGATGCCGACAAGACCCCGTCCTCATCTCGCGCCGCGAGCGGGGCCGGTCACGCAGCGGGCGCGGCTTCGGGGGCGGGGGCGAGCGGTGCATCCGCCGCGGGGCTGAGTGGTGCCGAGCGTCGGGCCGCCGAAAAGCGGCTTCAGGCGCTCGAGCGCAAGCTGGCCAAGGCGCGCGATGCGCTGACGAAGGTCGATGCCGATCTCGCCGCGGCCGACCAGAGCGACTTCGAGGGGCTTTCGAAGATCGATGCGCTGCGCAGGTCGACCAGCGGCGAAATCGATGAGCTTGAGGCCGAGTGGCTCGACCTCGCGGAGCAGCTCGAGGGATAGTCGCACGTTCTGCACTCTCGCTGGGCCCTGCTCTCTGGGCCCTGCTCTCTGGAACCCGCAGGTTCTGCGCTCGCTCAGGCCCTGCACCTGAACCGGGCAGATTCTGCGCTCTCGCCAAGGCCTGACCGCAGAAAAACACAGGTTCTGTGCTTTCGTTGGTTCAGACTGGTGCTTTTACTCGTTGAGTGTGCAGAATCCGTCATATGCGCGTCGAGAGTGTAGAAGGTGCGGGCTTCATCGGCTGATGCTCGCAGGTTCTGCACTTTCGGTGGGCTTGTGTCGCTGAACCCGCAGATTCTGCGCTTGCGCCCTACGCCGCAGCCGCAGCCGCAGCTGCAGCGACCTCCCACTGCATGAGCGCGGCATTGACGGTGGCTTCGACGGTGGCATCAACCGTGGCTCCACTGCCTATTGAGACGGTATGTCGGCACGTTCGCGGCCGGATGCTCACGTTCTCGGCGGTCCACAGCAGCGGGCGGCTCGTGCGCCCATGGCGTCGGTCTGCAGAAGCGATCTCAACCCGAACGGTGCGTCGACATGGTCGAGTTTGATATCGGCGACGCACGCGTCCAGCGGATGCACGCGCGACTACACGAACAGGGCGTCGAACTCGAGCACTGATCTTTCGTTCGTCTCGAAGCCCCCGCGTTCACTCAGCCGGTGGTGCAGCTCCCCGAGCTCACCGTCGCAGTGAGCCCGGGGGCTTTCTGTACCACGGGCTTGAGATCGCTGAGCGGAATCGCATAGCCCACGTTCGACACCGACCTTTCTTTGGCGAAGACCACACCGGCAATCTCGCCGTCTGTGGTGATCAGTGGACCGCCCGAGTTGCCCGGCTGCACGTTCGCCGCCAAGGTGAGCACGTCGCGCGGGCCTGAGCCGCTGAAGTCAACAGTGCCGGCAGCCATGACGCTTGCCGGGCCTGAGGTGAACGGGCCGCCACCGGGGTAGCCCTGCACCGCGCCCTGTGTGCCGCGACCGACGGCTGCGGCGGATGCCAGCGGCAGCACGGGGGCCCCGAGCCCGTCGACGTCGATGACGGCGAGATCGGCCTTCGGGTCGAAATAAGTTATGCGGCCGCTCTTCGCGGGCTTGCCGGGCACCTCGACGACCGGCTCTGAGACGCCGCTCACCACATGGGCGTTCGTGACGACTCGATCATCGCTGATCACGAACCCCGAGCCGGTCTGCTCCTGCCCGCATGCGTATGCGGGGCCGCTGATGCGCACGACCGACTTCGCCGCCTGGGTGAGCTGGGGTGTCTCCAGATCGACTTGAGGCAGCGATGGCTCTTGCGACACACCGCCCAGCGCCTCGACGACCCAAGGCAGGCCCTCGTCGATGGCGCTCTGGCCCCAAAGCGTGGCAGTCGATCGCAGGCTGCTCGGCATCAGTCCGTCGATCACGGTGACGACGCGAGACGAACTCAGCGCCTGAGTGAGCCACGGGGCACCGATTCCCGAGACCGCCGAAGAGACCAGCCCGATCATCAGGCTGCTTGCGAGCAGCCCGGCCACGGCGCCCAACAGCCTGTTCACGGTACCGAGCCGCACGCGTTCGAGCACACCGCCGATCGATCTGCCGATCGCCCCGCCGATGCAGCCGCCGATGACGACGAGCCCCAACCCCACGATCATGACCATCGCGATGCGGGTCGCACCGTTGCCTCCCAAAGTCACGACCCAAGGGATGGCGAGCCAGGCGGCGAAACCGCCCACCACCATGCCGGCAAGACGCAGCGCGACCCGCGCGAGACCGCGCCGCGCACCGCTGACGGTCTGCCACGTGATGATGCCCAGCAGCACGAGGTCGAGAGGCAGCGCGCCGAGTGTCAGATCCATGAATGACATCGTATGCACTGCCTGCGACATTGCAGAGAAGAAGTCGACGTGGAACCGGTCGGCAAGGTGCTGCGAAGCAGCTGGAGAGTGCGGGGTCTTCTGCAGCGAGGTGGCAGCAGACGATCAGCCACGAGTAAAGTGGTCTGCGGCAGTCTCGCTGCCGGTCCGCCTTAGTGTAACGGCAGCACGACAGCCTTTGGAGCTGTGAAGACCAGGTTCGAATCCTGGAGGCGGAGCGCAGTCGAACCGATGGGAGCTCAGGCAAATGGCTGACAGCAACTTGGCAGTGATCATTCTGGCGGCAGGGCAGGGAACCCGCATGAAGTCTGCGACGCCCAAAGTGCTGCACGCGCTTGCCGGTCGGCCGCTCATCGGGCACGTGCTCGCCGCAGCCGATGCGCTCGAACCAGAGCGTGTGGTTCTCGTCGTCCGTCATCAGCGTCAGCGCGTCGAAGAGGCCGCCCGCACACTGCTGCGCCGCGTCGAGATCGCCGAGCAGGGAGATATCCCCGGCACCGGTGCCGCTGCCGAAGCAGGTCTCGACGTGCTCGACGAGGGGTTCGTCGGCGATGTGCTGATCACGAGCGGTGACGTGCCGCTGCTGGGCGAGGATGCCTTGGCCGAGTTCATCACCGCGCACCGTGCCAGCGGGGCGGCTGCAAGCGTACTGACTGCACGAATCGCAGACCCGACGGGTTACGGCCGGGTCGTGCGCACGGCATCCGGCGACCTCGAGGCGATCGTCGAACAGCGTGACGCGACCGAGCAGCAGCTGCTCATCGACGAGGTCAACTCCGGCACTTATCTCTTCCAGGCCAACGACCTGCGCCGCTCGCTCGCCCAGGTGGGCGTCGACAATGCGCAGAACGAGAAGTACCTCACCGACGCCGTCGGCGTGCTGGTGCGCGAAGGGCGACCCGTCGCCGCCCACGTCATCGACGACCCGATGCTCGTACAGGGCATCAACGACAGAGAGCAGCTGGCCGAGGTCGCCACCGAGCTCAACCGACGCATCATCCGACGCTGGCGTCTGGCCGGCGTCACCATTCAGGACGCCGCGAGCACCTGGGTCGACGTGACCGTCGAACTGGGGCAGGACGTCACGCTGCTGCCCGGAACCCAGCTGCGCGGCACGACTGTCGTGCAGGATGAAGCCGTGATCGGCCCGGACACCACACTGGTCGATACCGAGGTCGGCTTCGGCGCCGAGGTCTGCCGCACCCACTCGCTCTCTGCCCGCATCGGCGAGAACTCGCACGTCGGGCCGTTCTCGTACCTGCGCCCGGGCACCGTTCTGGGCAACGAGGGCAAGATCGGCACGTTCGTCGAGACGAAGAACGTCACCATCGGCCACGGTGCCAAGCTGCCGCATCTCAGCTATGCGGGCGACGCCGAGATCGGCGAGGGCTCGAACATCGGTGCAGGCACGATCTTCGCGAACTACGACGGCGTGCACAAGCACCGCTCGACGGTCGGCCCGCAGGTGCGCACCGGTGCGCACAACGTGTTCGTCGCCCCTGTGCACATCGGCGCTGGCGTCTACTCGGGCGGCGGCACCATCATTCGCAAAGACGTCCCGGCGGGTTCGCTCGTGATCACCCAGGCCCCTCAGGTCAACAAAGAGGGCTGGGTTATCGAGCATCGCGCCGGAACGGCCGCGGCGGAGGCAGCCGAGGCCGCTCTGAACGGCGATCAGAACGCCGAGCAGAGCAACAGCCGCACCAGCGGCAACGAGTAGTCAACAACGAGCAGCAGTCGGCGACAGGCGACAGAAGGGCATCCCGTGTCGGGAATTAATGCGGACAACCATAAGCGACTCGTTCTGGTCAGCGGCAGGGCACACCCTGCACTGGCCCGAGAGATCGCGAAGAACCTCGGCACTGAACTGGTGCCGACCAAAGCGCTGAACTTCGCCAACGGCGAGATCTACGTTCGATACGACGAGAGCATCCGCGGGTCTGACGCCTTCGTGATTCAGTCGCACACCTCGCCGATCAACGAGTGGCTCATGGAGTCGCTCATCATGGTCGATGCGCTCAAGCGCGCCTCGGCCAAGCGCATCACTGTCGTGGCCCCCTGCTATCCGTACGCTCGCCAGGACAAAAAGCACCGAGGTCGCGAGCCCATCTCGGCGCGCCTCGTCGCCGATCTGTTCAAGGCCGCAGGCGCCGACCGCATCATGTCGGTCGACCTGCACTCGCCGCAGATTCAGGGTTTCTTCGACGGCCCCGTCGACCACCTCTTCGCGCAGCCGATTCTGCTCGAGCACTTCCGTGAGACCCTCGGGCATGACGATCTGACCATCGTCTCGCCCGACATGGGCCGCGTGAAGGTCGCCGACACCTGGAGCGACAAGCTGGGTGCGCCGCTGGCCATCATCCACAAACGTCGCGATCCGCTGGTGCCGAACCAGGCGACTGCGCACGAGATCGTTGGCAACGTGCAGGGGCGCACCTGCCTCGTGGTCGACGACCTGATCGACACCGGCGGCACGATTCTCGCCGCTGCCCGTGCCCTCAAGGCGCATGGAGCCGCGAAGGTCGTCGTCGGCGCCACGCACGCCGTGTTCTCAGACCCGGCTGTCGAGCGGCTGACCAGCCCCGAGATCGACCGCGTCGTGGTGACGAACACGCTGCCGCTGCCGGCCGAGAAGATCTTCCCGACGCTCACCGTGCTGTCGATCGCGCCGCTGATCTCCAAGGCGATTCACGAGGTCTTCGCCGACGGTTCGGTGACGTCGATGTTCGACGGCGCGGCCTGAGCCGTCTTCGAGCGAGTGCGTCTCACACTGGTGCACACCGGCGGCACAATCGGCATGTCCGAGAGCGCCGCCGGTCTTGTTCCCGACCCTGATTTCGTCGGTCGCCTGCTCGCCGAGGGGGCGCTGCCCGAGGGCACAGACGTCGTCGAGCTCGCTCCGCTGCTCGACAGTGCCAATGTGGGGCCGGTCGAGTGGCAGCTGATCGTCGACGCAGTGGTCGCCGCGATCGAACGTGGTGCGGATGCCGTGGTCGTGCTGCATGGCACCGACACGTTGGCCTTCACTGCGGCTGCGCTCTCACTCGCGCTGCCGATCGTGCTGCGGGAGGTCGACCGACCGGCACGGGTGGTGCTGACCGGTGCGCAGCATCCGCTGTACGGGGCCGACGGCACGCACGATGCCGACGCCGAGGCCAACCTGCGCGATGCGCTTGCTGCAGCCCAGACGCTTGCGGCGGCCCTGACTCAGGCGCTTGCGGCGGCCCCGACCCAGGCGCTTGCGGCGGCCCCGCCCCAGACGTCTGCGGCGAGGTCTGCGCAGGCACCCGAGGTCGGCACCGCGGGCGCGGTCGGCGTGTTCGTGCAGTTCGGCGGCCGTCTGCTGCCCGGTCTGCATGTCTCCAAGATTTCGTCGGTCTCGGCGCAGGGCTTCGTCGCGACGAACGGCCGCCGCGACTCGTTCGCCGCTGCGGGTGCTGTCGACGGCGCATCAGGAGGCCGGCTGGAGTTCGGGGCGTTCGCTCCGCACGAGATCGGGGTCGCCATGGTGTATCCAGGGGTGACCGCCGCGCAGCTCGATGCGGCGCTCGGCAACGGGCCGGCCGCTGTGCTGTGCTGCTTCGGCTCGGGCGCGGTGCCGTCTGGGACTCCCGGAGTCGAAGACGTGCTGCGTCAGCACGCGCGCCGACAGACCGTCGTCGCCATCAGTCAGAGCGGACACGGCGGTGTGCATCTGGGGGCCTACGCCGCAGCGGCCCCGCTGCAGACCGCTGGAGTCGTCGACGGCCGCGACCTCACCCTCGAAGCGGCGCTGGCGGCACTGCACGTCGCCCTTGCCTGCGGCCTCTGTGGCGCGGGCGCCGCCGACTTCGTCGCTGCGGTGGCTGGTCAGAGCGCGAGTTGACGGCCGGGTCGGCCCTGATCGCCTCGCAGCGTTTCACGACCTGCTGAGGTCTGACCACACGGGCGACTCGATCTGAGCGCCGCCACCACACAGATATCCATGACAACAGCATCCATCACAAGACAACCTTGAGAGCAGAGCAGTATGAGCGAGCATGACGACGTCTGGTCGCCAGCCGAGAAGCGCGCCGGACGCATCGGCACCGAAGAGCAGACCGGATTCAAGAAAGGGCTGAAGCCCCGGCAGGTGCAGATGATCGGCTTCGGCGGGGCCATCGGCACCGGGCTCTTCCTCGGCTCCGGCGGGCGACTCGAACAGGCCGGCCCTGCCCTGCTGATCGACTATGCCGTCTGCGGAATATTCGCCTTCCTCATTCTGCGCGCGCTCGGCGAGCTGGTCGTGCATCGCCCGTCGTCGGGGTCGTTCGTCTCGTACGCCCGCGAGTTCTACGGCGAGAAGATGGCCTTCTTCAGCGGGTGGATGTATTGGGTGAACTGGGCCACGACATCGATCGTCGATGTCACCGCGGTCGCGATCTATGTCAAGTGGTTCGGCGACGTGGGCATGCTGCCCTGGCTGCAGGGCGTGCCGCAGTGGTCGATCGCACTCATCGCACTCGTCGTCGTGCTGGGCATGAACATGATCTCGGTGAAGGTGTTCGGCGAGCTGGAGTTCTGGGCGGCGCTCATCAAAGTCGTCGCGCTGGTGGCGTTCTTGGTGGTCGGGTCGCTGTTCCTGATCTTCGGCATGCCCGACGGGTCACCCCGCGGGCCGACGCTGATCTTCGAGAACGGCGGCATGTTCCCGAACGGCGTGATGCCTGCGCTGGTGATTCTGCAGGGCGTGGTGTTCGCCTACGCCAGCATCGAGCTGGTCGGCACCACCGCAGGCGAGACCGAGAACCCTCGCAAAGTGATTCCCAAGGCGATCAACACCGTCGTGATGCGCATTGCCCTGTTCTATGTGGGATCGGTTCTGCTGCTCGTGCTCCTGCTGCCGTACACAGCCTTCCACGCGGGCGAGAGCCCATTCGTCACCCTGTTCCGCGGGGTCGGCTTCGAGGCCGCTGCCCCGATCATGGAACTGGTCGTCCTCACCGCCGCCCTCTCGTCGCTGAACGCCGGCCTGTATTCGACCGGGCGCATCCTGCACTCGATGGCTAAGGGCGGAACCGCACCCGCCTTCGCCGGGCGCCTGTCGAAGGCGGGCGTGCCCTACGGCGGCATCCTGCTGACATCGGTCGTGACCCTCGCTGGCGTCGTGCTGAACATGGTCGTGCCCGACCAGGCCTTCGAGATCGTGCTGAACCTCGCGGCCTTCGGCATCATCTCTGCCTGGGGAACCATCACGCTCACGAACATGCGCTTCGTCAAGCTGTCGAAGCTTGGTCTCTATGAACGCCCTGAATATCGCATGCCCGGTGCGCCGTACACGAACTGGATCACGCTGGTGTTCCTGGCCGCGGTCGTGGTGCTGATCGGCTTCGACTATCCGACCGGAACCTTCACGATGCTCTCGATGGTCGTGGTGGCTGCCGCGCTCGTTGCCGGCTGGTTTGCCTGCCGCGGTCGGGTGCGTGCGATCGCCGAGCAGCGCCTTGGTGAGACGGGGATGTTCCCGGTCGTCGCGAACCTGCCTCACGAACCCGGCGAGGTCGGGCTTCGTCGCCGGGTAGAGGGACGCGTGACGCACGACGATGAGGCTGAAGGCTGACCCGCGCTGAGCCTCGCGCGCAGCAGGCGGCACCACTTGACCTTGCCCCCCAGCTCAGCCATCTCTCCGTCGAGAAGTGCACGGTTCCGCCCAGATGTACATGGTTCCGCTCAAACTTGGCCAATCTCGACGGAACCGTGCCCGTCTCGACGGAACCGTGCCGTTCTTGACGAAGCTGTGCGCAACCCCCTGTGGGCAGAGTCGCCCAGCCGCACATATGTGACAGCAGCCCGTCGATCTGTCGATGCGTCTCTTGCAAAGAGAATCGCCCTGCCCCTCATTTGCGAGGACGCAGGGCGATTTGTCAGGGCAGCCGCAGTCTGTCTCGGTGTCCAGAATCAGCGGCAGGCTGTGATCACTCTTGAGAATCAGCGGCAGGCTGTGATCACTCTTGAGAGTCAGCGGCAGGCAGTGCTCAGTGCTCAGAATCAGTGGCAGGCTGTGCTCAGTCGTTGACGCGGTGAATGAGCTTCACGAAGGCGTCGACGATGCTCGTCACGAACTTCGTGGTGCTCTCGCTGGCGAACTCGCCGGCCTCGTTGAGCAGCTCCGGCGTGAACTGGATGAAGCCCTCGGGCTGACCCAGCTGAATGGTGTTGAGGAATGAGAGGATCGAGCGCAGGTGCTGCTGTCCTGCGGCGGTTCCTACTGCACCAGGGGAGGTACCGACGACTGCGACGACCTTCTCGTTGAACGAGTTGGTGCCCCAAGGGCGGCTCGACCAGTCGATGGCGTTCTTCAGAGGCGCGGGAATCGAGCGGTTGTACTCCGGGGTGACGATGAGGATGCCGTCTGCACCCTCGATCGCTGCCTTGAGCTCCTTGCCTTCGGCAGGGTAGTCCGCATCGTAGTCGTAGCTGTACAGCGGCAAGTTCTTGATCGGAATCTCGAAGAACTCGACGTCGGCGACGTCGAGCTTCGTGATGGCCTCGGCAAGCTTGCGGTTGATTGACTGGCTGGCGATGCTGCCGACGATGTAGCCGATCTTGAGAGTCATTCGGGTCTCTTTCTGCTTTCGTGCTGATGGGTAGTGATGCATGACGCGTGTGTGCGTGGAGTCGATTGCGGACGACGCGCTGCGCACTTACACAAATCTATAACTATTGTTGTGTCAACTAAATGTTTCGCGCCTCGTCGGCGTGTCGGCCCTAAGGCACTGCTCCCCGACACTGCGCGCGCTTCGCGGCCGCACCAGGCTCGCCCAATAGAATGACCGCATGACTACCGCTGCTGAGATCAATGCCACTCGTGCTTGGAACCGCTTCTATGCAGACGGCACGCCGAAAGACATCGATCTGCCCGCAGGATCGCTCTACGACATGCTCGAAGGCAGCGCCAACCGTTTCGGCGATCGCGTGGCCATCGAGTTCTTCGGGCAGGAGCTCACCTTTGCCGAACTGCGCTCCCAGGTCGACGCGGTGGCTGAGGGGCTCCGGCTCGAAGGCGTTGCCGCAGGCACCCGCGTCGCACTGATCATGCCGAACTGCCCGCAGCACGTGATCGCGTTCTATGCGGTGCTGCGGCTCGGCGCGATCGTGGTCGAGCACAACCCGCTCTACACCGCCAGCGAGCACGAGAAGCAGTTTCTCGATCATGAGGCCGACATCGTCATCGCCTGGACCAAAGTGGTCGGTGCCCTGCGCAGCATGAGCGACGCCGCCGTGCCCAGTCGCGTCATCTCCGTTGATATCACCCGGGCAATGCCACTCAAACTGCGGCTCGCACTGCGGCTGCCAGTTGCGAAGGCCCGCGAGAAGCGTGCGGCGCTGGTCGGCCCGGCGGCCGAGACCAAGCGTTTCGAACAGCTCGCCAAATACGGCCCGATCGACCCGTCGTACCCGCGGCCGACGAACGAGTCGCTTGCGGTGCTGCAGTACACCAGCGGCACGACCGGCGACCCCAAGGGTGCGAAGATCACGCATGGCAACCTCTGGGCCAATGCCAGGCAGGGTGCCGCCTGGATGCCGCGTTTCACTCCGGGTGCTGAGACGATCTACGGCCTGCTGCCGATGTTCCACGCGTTCGGACTGCTGCTCTCGGTGATCTATGCCGTGCACGTTGCCGCACGGGCGACGCTCTTTCCCACCTTCGATCCGGCGCTCGTCGTCGAGGCGTCGAAGAAGCATCCGGCCACGTTCATACCGGCCGTGCCCCCGATGTATGACCGGCTTGCGCGAGTGGCGCGCGACGGCAAGCTCGATCTCAGCGGCGTGATCTACGCGATCTCGGGAGCGATGACTCTGAACGACGCCATCGTCGAACGCTGGGAGGCGGTCGCGGGCGGTCGCCTCGTCGAAGGCTACGGGCTCACTGAATGCAGCCCGGTCGCGCTCGGCAACCCGTTCTCAGACGAACGCAAGACCGGTACGATCGGCATCCCGTTCCCGTCGACCGACATCAAGGTGGTCGACCCGAACGATGTGAAGCGCGAAGTCGACACCGGTGAGATCGGCGAGCTGTTGATCCATGGCCCACAGGTGTTCCAGGGGTACTGGAACCGCCGCGAAGAGACCGAGGCCGTCCTGCTCGACGGCGGGTGGCTGCGCACCGGCGACCTGGTCACGCAAGATGCCGACGGCTTCGTCACTGTCGTCGACCGCAAGAAAGAGCTCATCATCACTGGCGGCTTCAATGTGTCGCCCAGCGAGGTCGAAGCGGTGATCTCGAAGGTGCCGGGCGTCGCGGAGTGCGCGGTGGTCGGTGTTCGGCGGGGTACGTCGCAGGCAGAGAGCGTCACGGCCGTGATCGTGCCCGAGTACGTGGATGCCGGCGCGACCCCGTCCCCAGCAGAAGCCCCAGGCTCCACCGGCACAGCGTCCACTGACGCGGCATCCGCAGCGAAGCCGGCTGCGCTGCTCGACGACTCACCCAAGCGGTTCGACGAGCAGGCGGCGCGCGAGTACGCCCGAGAGCACCTTGTCGAATACAAGGTTCCGCGATCGTACGTCATCTGGGATGAGCTGCCGAAGTCGCTGATCGGCAAGGTGCTGCGCAAAGAGGTGCGTGAGCGTCTTGAGAACGACCGCAGCTCGGGTCAGCAGACGAAGTAGCCAGCATCGGCAGCAGACGGCCCGCAGCCGAGGCCACGTAAGTGGCCGTGGATGAGACAGAGGGCGCACGCCAGGCAGATACCGGCGTGCGCCCTCTGTGCGTGCGCTTGCGATGCGGCGAGCGTCAGTCGTCGGTCGCGGTGACGTTCACGGGGATGTTGCCTCGCGTCGCGTTGCTGTACGGGCAGACCTGGTGGGCCTTCTCGACCAGCGCCTGAGCTTCGTCGTGGGGCAGACCGGGGATGTTCACCTCGAGGTCGACGGCAAGAGCGAAGCCGCCTTCACCATTGGGGCCGATGTGCACGCGTGCGCCGACCGAGGTGTCATGGATGGCGATGCCCTCGCTCTTGGCGACGAGCTGCAGTGCGCCGTGGAAGCAGGCGGCGTAGCCCGAGGCGAAGAGCAGTTCGGGATTCACTTTGCCGCCGGCTCCGCCCATCTCAACGGGAACGGCCAAGTCGAGATCGATCTGACCGTCGGTGGTGTGCACGTGGCCGTTGCGTCCGTCTCCGGTGGCGAGAGCCTCGGCAGTGTAGAGAGTCTTAGTGATGGGCATTGGTGTTCCTTCCCTCGGCATCGAGACGACGCCAGGTCTTGGGGACGATGGGCAGACCCCATCGCGTATGCCGTCATTGTCTCGCACGAGGCCGGGTGCGGCCAGAGTGACGAGTGAACGAATAGGAAACACTCAGTTGGATGCTCATGCTCATGCTCATGCTCATGCTCATGCTCATGCTCATGCCTGTGCCTGTGCCTGTGCCTGTGCCTGTGCCTGTGCGTGTGCCTGGGTTGGTGGTGTTCGACACGCCCGGGTGGTTGGTGTGGTTTTGGGTGGTTGGTGGGGTGTGGGTATTGTTTCTTCTTGTCACCCCAAAGGTGCTGGGATCTGTAGGGTTCTGGGCCTCAAGCGGGGGCCGCTCATTGTGTTGCTGGGGCCGTTTGGTTTTGGTGTATGGTGGGTGTCTGTGTTGCTTGGTTGTTTGCGTGTTGGTCTGGTTTTTCCGGGTTGACGTTGTGTGAATTTCTGGTAACATAGTGAAGCGCCTTGGCCGTTCTGGTCTTCTGGTTCTCCTGGTTTTGTCTGGGTGTCCTGGTTTGACTTGGTGGATGGTTGTGGTAAGCTGGAAAAGTTGCGCCGGCAGGTAGTCGCCCAGGTTTGGGTGGTGATGGTTGGTTGCGTCCGATCCTTGAGAACTCAACAGTGTGCACATGTCGATGCCAATTGATTTGGATTGCTGAGACCGTTTGGTTTTGGTGGTTCATGTTTTCTTTTGGTTTTATGCCATCACTTTTGTGGTGGTTTTTAGAGCCATGTCAGATTTTCTTCGGAGAGTTTGATCCTGGCTCAGGACGAACGCTGGCGGCGTGCTTAACACATGCAAGTCGAACGATGAAGCTGGAGCTTGCTTCGGTGGATTAGTGGCGAACGGGTGAGTAACACGTGAGTAACCTGCCCCTGACTCTGGGATAACTGCTGGAAACGGTAGCTAATACTGGATATGAACCGTACAGGCATCTGTAGCGGTTGGAAAGATTTTTTGGTTGGGGATGGACTCGCGGCCTATCAGCTTGTTGGTGAGGTAATGGCTCACCAAGGCGACGACGGGTAGCCGGCCTGAGAGGGTGACCGGCCACATTGGGACTGAGACACGGCCCAGACTCCTACGGGAGGCAGCAGTGGGGAATATTGCACAATGGGCGAAAGCCTGATGCAGCAACGCCGCGTGAGGGATGACGGCCTTCGGGTTGTAAACCTCTTTTAGCAGGGAAGAAGCGAGAGTGACGGTACCTGCAGAAAAAGCGCCGGCTAACTACGTGCCAGCAGCCGCGGTAATACGTAGGGCGCGAGCGTTGTCCGGAATTATTGGGCGTAAAGAGCTCGTAGGCGGTTTGTCGCGTCTGCTGTGAAATCCCGAGGCTCAACCTCGGGCTTGCAGTGGGTACGGGCAGACTAGAGTGCGGTAGGGGAGACTGGAACTCCTGGTGTAGCGGTGGAATGCGCAGATATCAGGAAGAACACCGATGGCGAAGGCAGGTCTCTGGGCCGTTACTGACGCTGAGGAGCGAAAGCATGGGGAGCGAACAGGATTAGATACCCTGGTAGTCCATGCCGTAAACGTTGGGTGCTAGACGTGGGGGCCTTTCCACGGTTTCCGTGTCGTAGCTAACGCATTAAGCACCCCGCCTGGGGAGTACGGCCGCAAGGCTAAAACTCAAAGGAATTGACGGGGGCCCGCACAAGCGGCGGAGCATGCGGATTAATTCGATGCAACGCGAAGAACCTTACCAAGGCTTGACATATAGAGGAAACGGCCAGAGATGGTCGCCCCGCAAGGTCTCTATACAGGTGGTGCATGGTTGTCGTCAGCTCGTGTCGTGAGATGTTGGGTTAAGTCCCGCAACGAGCGCAACCCTTGTCCTATGTTGCCAGCACGTTATGGTGGGAACTCATGGGAGACTGCCGTGGTCAACACGGAGGAAGGTGGGGATGACGTCAAATCATCATGCCCCTTATGTCTTGGGCTTCACGCATGCTACAATGGCCGGTACAAAGGGCTGCGATACCGCGAGGTGGAGCGAATCCCAGAAAGCCGGTCTCAGTTCGGATTGGGGTCTGCAACTCGACCCCATGAAGTCGGAGTCGCTAGTAATCGCAGATCAGCAACGCTGCGGTGAATACGTTCCCGGGCCTTGTACACACCGCCCGTCAAGTCACGAAAGTCGGTAACACCCGAAGCCGGTGGCCTAACCTTTTGGGAGGAGCCGTCGAAGGTGGGACTGGTGATTGGGACTAAGTCGTAACAAGGTAGCCGTACCGGAAGGTGCGGCTGGATCACCTCCTTTCTAAGGAGCTTTCGGAACCGTTTGGTTTCGTTGATAGTGCCTGCCAGTGTTTCCAAGAGAGCTGGTGGGTTGCTCATGGGTGGAATCATCGACATGCCTGCGTCTGGTGCATTTGAGTGTGAGTACGGTCTTCTTCGGAGGGTTTGGAAAGTGTTTGGGTGTGTTGGGTGTGGGGTGCATACTGTTGGGTCCTGGGGGATCGGGTCGGCCGCTTTTGGTGGTTGGACGGTTTTCCTTGGGCTTTGGCCCTTCTGGGCCGTGGTCTGGCTGGTCTTTGTGGCTGGTTGGGGTGCGGTGCTGGTCGTTGGTTGAGAACTGCATAGTGGACGCGAGCATCGGACACGCTCGCCTTTTGGTGGGTGTGTCGGATAGATATTTGTAGTCAATTTTGTTTGCACCATTGCGGCTGTTGTCGTGGTGGTTCGGACTGATGACACTGGTGAACATGATGAATTGATTTTGTTGTGTTCGTTACTTATGTGGTCAAGTTTCGAAGGGCAAACGGTGGATGCCTTGGCATCTGGAGCCGAAGAAGGACGTGGTAATCTGCGATATGCCTCGGGGAGCTGATAAACGAGCTTTGATCCGAGGATTTCCGAATGGGGGAACCCAGCCGGGCTGTGACCTGGTTACTCCAGTCTGAATGTATAGGGCTGTGAGAGGGAACGTGGGGAAGTGAAACATCTCAGTACCCACAGGAAGAGAAAACAAATTTAGTGATTCCGTGAGTAGTGGCGAGCGAAAGCGGATGAGGCCAAACCGATTATGTGTGATAGCCGGCAGGTGTTGCATGGTCGGGGTTGTGGGAGTCTCCTGTCGCGCTGCTGAGCGGCGAGGGTAGTTGAATAGCATAGTTGAATGGTCTTGAATGGCCGACCGTAGTGGGTGCGAGTCCCGTAGACGAAATGCTGTGATCGCCCGGAGGATTTCCCAAGTAGCACGGGGCCCGTGAAATCCCGTGTGAATCTGCCAGGACCACCTGGTAAGCCTAAATACTTCCAGATGACCGATAGCGGACGAGTACCGTGAGGGAAAGGTGAAAAGTACCCCGGGAGGGGAGTGAAATAGTACCTGAAACCGTTTGCCTACAATCCGTCGGAGCGCCCTTGTTGGTGTGACGGCGTGCCTTTTGAAGAATGAGCCTGCGAGTTAGTGATATGTGGCGAGGTTAACCCGTGTGGGGGATCCGTAGCGAAAGCGAGTCTGAATAGGGCGTTTGAGTCGCATGTTCTAAACCCGAAGCGAAGTGATCTATCCATGGCCAGGTTGAAGCGCGGGTAAGACCGCGTGGAGGACCGAACCCACTTAGGTTGAAAACTGAGGGGATGAGCTGTGGATAGGGGTGAAAGGCCAATCAAACTTCGTGATAGCTGGTTCTCTCCGAAATGCATTTAGGTGCAGCGTCATGTGTTTCTTACCGGAGGTAGAGCTACTGGATGGCTAATGGGCCCCACAGGGTTACTGACGTCAGCCAAACTCCGAATGCCGGTAAGTGAGAGCATGGCAGTGAGACAGTGGGGGATAAGCTTCATTGTCGAGAGGGAAACAACCCAGACTACCGACTAAGGCCCCTAAGCGTGTGCTAAGTGGGAAACGATGTGGAGTTGCATAGACAACCAGGAGGTTGGCTTAGAAGCAGCCACCCTTGAAAGAGTGCGTAATAGCTCACTGGTCAAGTGATTCTGCGCGGACAATGTAACGGGGCTCAAGCACACCGCCGAAGTCGTAGCATTCGCATTTGTGACAGGCCTTCGTGGTCCAGTCGTGCGGATGGGTAGGAGAGCGTCGTGTGGGCGTTGAAGCCGCGGGGTGACCCAGCGGTGGAGGCCACACGAGTGAGAATGCAGGCATGAGTAGCGAATGACGGGTGAGAAACCCGTCCTCCGGAAGACCAAGGGTTCCAGGGCCAGGCTAATCCGCCCTGGGTAAGTCGGGACCTAAGACGAGGCCGACAGGCGTAGTCGATGGACAACGGGTTGATATTCCCGTACCGGCGAAGAACCGTCAGAGCCAACCCAGTGATGCTAAGAGCCCGAATCCTCTGGCTTGCCCTTCGGGGTAGGAAAGAGGCCTAGCGCTCGACCCTGTCTGGTGCGGCTAGCGTATCTCTGGTGTGACGCAGGAAGGTAGCCTCCGCGGGGCGATGGTTGTCCCCGTCTAAGGGTGTAGGCCGAGGAGTTGGCAAATCCGCTCCTCATTCGGCTGAGACCTGATGGTGAGACCGTATGGTCGAAGTGGGTGATCCTATGCTGCCGAGAAAAGCATCGACGCGAGGTTCTAGCTGCCCGTACCCCAAACCGACTCAGGTGGTCAGGTAGAGAATACTAAGGAGATCGAGAGAATCATGGTTAAGGAACTCGGCAAAATGCCCCCGTAACTTCGGGAGAAGGGGGGCCCGGTGATGTGATCGGATTTACTTCGTGAGCGTTGTCGGGCCGCAGAGACCAGTGGGAAGCGACTGTTTATCAAAAACACAGGTCCGTGCGAAGTCGCAAGACGATGTATACGGACTGACGCCTGCCCGGTGCTGGAAGGTTAAGAGGAAGGGTTAGCTTCGGCGAAGCCTAGAATTTAAGCCCCAGTAAACGGCGGTGGTAACTATAACCATCCTAAGGTAGCGAAATTCCTTGTCGGGTAAGTTCCGACCTGCACGAATGGCGTAACGACTTCCCAGCTGTCTCAACCATGAACTCGGCGAAATTGCACTACGAGTAAAGATGCTCGTTACGCGCAGCAGGACGGAAAGACCCCGTGACCTTTACTATAGTTTGGTATTGGTATTCGGTGCAGTCTGTGTAGGATAGGTGGGAGACGTTGAAGCGGTCACGCTAGTGGTCGTGGAGTCATTGGTGAAATACCACTCTGACTGTTTTGGATATCTAACCTCGGCCCGTGATCCGGGTCAGGGACAGTGCCTGATGGGTAGTTTAACTGGGGCGGTTGCCTCCCAAAGAGTAACGGAGGCGCCCAAAGGTTCCCTCAACCTGGTTGGCAATCAGGTGGCGAGTGTAAGTGCACAAGGGAGCTTGACTGTGAGAGAGACATCTCAAGCAGGGACGAAAGTCGGGACTAGTGATCCGGCAGTGGCTTGTGGAAGCGCTGTCGCTCAACGGATAAAAGGTACCTCGGGGATAACAGGCTGATCTTGCCCAAGAGTCCATATCGACGGCATGGTTTGGCACCTCGATGTCGGCTCGTCGCATCCTGGGGCTGGAGTTGGTCCCAAGGGTTGGGCTGTTCGCCCATTAAAGCGGTACGCGAGCTGGGTTCAGAACGTCGTGAGACAGTTCGGTCCCTATCCGCTGCGTGCGTCGGAAATTTGAGAGGATCTGTCTCTAGTACGAGAGGACCGAGATGGACCAACCTCTGGTGTGCCAGTTGTTCCGCCAGGAGCATGGCTGGTTGGCTACGTTGGGAATGGATAACCGCTGAAAGCATCTAAGCGGGAAGCCGGCCTCAAGATGAGATTTCCATACCATTTATGGTGAGAGGACCCCAGCAGAACACTGGGTTGATAGGCCGGATGTGGAAGCACCGTAAGGTGTGGAGCTGACCGGTACTAATAGTCCGAGAACTTGACAACACACATAAATTCTTTCTGTAACGATGAACGCGTCCACTCTGCGGTTCCCGATCCATGACCGGGAACCACCACAACACACCTTTTGGGGTGTGGGTGTGGGTTGAACTGAATAGTGATCGAAGCCGTTACGGCGGCCATAGCGTGAGGGAAACGCCCGGACACATCCCGAACCCGGAAGCTAAGCCTCACAGCGCCGATGGTACTGCACGGGGGACCGTGTGGGAGAGTAGGACACCGCCGGAACATTATTCACGGAAGGCCACCCCGCTAGCGGGGTGGCCTTCCGTCGTTAACCACACACACGAACGCCAATCACACACGCAACACGAGACTGGCAGGATTGCTTCACCATGATGAAGACCCTGTCTACAACAGGAGAGACCTCATGAGTGAATACAACGATCGCGACGACAGCCGCGGAGACCGCAGTCACGGCCGCAACGAACGAAACGACCACCGGGGCGGTGCGGGCAATGGTCGCCGCAGTAGCAGTGGCCCCAAGCGTCAGTACCGAGAAGGCGGCCGGAGCGGCAGCCAGGAACGTCACGAGTACCGCGGCGGCGGTCGCTGGTCGGATCGCCCCCGCCGGGACGGCGACGGGTCGGGCTCCTCTCGCGGAGGGTACCGCGGGCACGATGATCGCCGCAACGAGCGTAATGACCGTGATGGTCAGCGTGGCGGCTACCGCGGTGGCAGTGATCACCGCGAGGATCGACGCGGTGGATATCGCGACGACCGTCAGGGAGGCTACCGCGGTGGCCGTGACCGCCGGGACGACCGTCAGGATGATCGCCGAGGCGGTTACCGGGACGATCGCTCGGGCGGATATCGCGGTCGTGATGATCGCCGGAACGACCGTAATGACCGTGATGGTCAGCGTGGCGGCTACCGCGGTGGCAGTGATCACCGCGAGGACCGTCGCGGTGGATATCGCGACGACCGTCAGGGAGGCTACCGCGGAGGCCGTGATGGCCGCGACGGCCGTCAGGATGATCGCCGGGGCGGTTACCGGGACGACCGGCGTGACGACCGGCGTGGCGGATATAGCGGTCATGATGATCGCCGCAACGACCGTGACGGTCAGCGTGGCGGCTTCCGTGGCGGTAGCGACCGGCGTTCCGACTTCCGCGGCAATGATGACCGTCGTGGAGGGTACCGGGGAAACAGCGACCGGCGTGATGACCGGGGTTCGAACTATCGCGGTCGGGACGATGATCGTCGCGGCGGCGCTCGTGACGACCGCCGTCATGATGGCCACGACCGCAACGATCGCAGGTTCGACGACCGCGCACCGCGGCGCAATGAGCCGCAGCTTCCCGCGAATGTGCGCCCCGACGACCTGCCGTTCGGCATGCGCGTCGAACTCAAGACGCTCGCTCGCGAGAACGCCGATGTGGTCGCGCAGCAGCTGGCCGTCGCCCTCGCACTGATCGACGATGATCCGGCTGAGGCCTACACCTATGCGGCTGCAGCCGTGAAGCGAGCTGGTCGTATCGCGATCGTCCGCGAGGTCGCCGGCATCGCCGCGTATCGTTCGGGTGACTGGCAGACCGCGCTGCGCGAACTGCGCACGCACCGTCGCATCACCGGCAGTCAGCTGAACATCGCGCTCCTGGCCGACGCCGAGCGTGGCCTGGAGCGCCCCGCAGATGCCATCGCGCTGGCCGAAGAGACCGATCTCACCGATGTGCCCACCGAGGTTCGCGTCGAGCTCGCGATCGTCGTCAGCGGCGCCTGGCGCGACCAGGGCAAGCTCGCTGAGGCGCGGAAGGCGCTCGAGATCCCGGAGCTCGATCCTGATACAGCGTTCTCATACAGCGGTCGGCTCTTCGAAGCGTACGCAGATGTGCTGCGTGCGCTCGAAGACCCTGAAGCGGATGCCTGGGAGCGTCGAGCCAAGATCGCTGCCCGCGTCTGGAACGAGCACAAACACGGCACAAGCGGCGAACCGAAGCCGCTTGTCGACGACGAAGTCGAGGTCCAAGATCTGGGCGAGATTCTCGAGTAGTCCTCGCACCATGAACGACCCGGCGGGGATGCTGACCAGACTTGCGCGGTCCACCTTTCGCGCCAAGTTCCGTCTGACGAAGGCCGACGCTGACTACGCGAGGCAGCGAGGCAGGGCGACCATCGCATCCCACGCTCGTGACCTGCTGACCAAACGGATCGGCGCTGCGCACCCCGTGCACGATGGGCGTCAGACGCCGTATCGCGGGCACCCGGTCTTTCCGGCACAGCACGCCACGGCCACCTGCTGCCGTGGATGCGTCGAGAAGTGGTACGGCATTCCGAAGGGGCGTGAGCTCACACCACAGGAGCTCGACCGACTCGCCGCAGTGGTCATGGCATGGATCGACCGCGACCTGCAGCGTGATGCGGCGAGCCGAACGGGCGCACCGTCGAAGAGTGTTGCGACGAGCGTCTCCGAGAGCGTCACAGGGAGTGCTTCGAGCAGAGGCTCGGAAAGTGCCTCAGCGGGCACGCAGTCGGCGCCGCGCGCCAGTGCACAGGAGAGGCAACGACACGGATGAAGCGATTCACGAGAGCGGAGCTGCTCGCACATGAGAACGGAACGGTCGACGACATCATCGGTGCGGACACAGAGATGCTCTTCGTCGGAGTGAACCCGGGGCTGTGGACGGCGGCGGTGAACGCCCCGTATGCCTACCCGGGCAATCGGTTCTGGCCTGCGCTCGAACGATCGGGGCTCGTGCAGCGACACTTCGATGCCAGCCACGGGCTGAGCCCTGCCGACCGGGCCGACTTCGTCGCAGCCGGACTCGGCTCGACGAACTTCGTCAACCGTGCGACGATTCGTGCCGACGAGCTCTCAGCCGACGAGCTGCGCGCTGGCGCTGCGCATCTGGACAATCTGGTGACGCGCGTGCGTCCACGTGTGGTCGCGGTGCTCGGTATCATGTCGTACCGGACCGCCTATCACCGGCCCAAGGCACACATGGGGCTGCAGGCGGAGCGACTGGCCGGTGCTGAGCTGTGGGTGCTGCCGAACCCGAGCGGGCTCAACGCGCATGAGACGATCGACAGCATCGCAGCGAAGATGCGCGAGGTCGGCGTGGCCGCCGGGCTGCTCGAGGCGTCTGCCTGAGCGCATCGAGGGGGTAAAAGGTGCGCCCTTGCGGGGCCAGCCGACCCGAACCCGGGTTCTGCGCGCCAGACGTCAGGCGCGCCGCCCGTTAAGCCTCGACTTCGCTGCGGTCGCCCGACCACAGCGTGTGGAAGGCTCCCTCGCGATCGACGCGACGATACGTGTGCGCACCGAAGAAGTCACGCTGCCCTTGCACGAGAGCGGCAGGCAGACGAGGCGAGCGCAGCCCGTCGAAGTAGGCCAACGAGCTGGCGAAGGCGGGTACCGGGATGCCGCCGAGCGCCGCATGCGCGACGATCTGTCGCCACGCGCCCTGCGTCGCATCGAGCACCTCGGCAAAGTGAGGCGCAGCGATCAGCGAGGCCGGTGCATCCGCCGGATCGCCCTCGTATGCCGCCGCGATCAGATTCAGGAAGCCGGCGCGAATGATGCAGCCACCACGCCAGATGCGGGCGATGGCCGCAAGGTCGATGTTCCAGCCGTGCTCCGCCGCACCGGCCCGGATCTCGTCGAAGCCCTGCGCATAGGCCACGATCTTCGACGCGAGCAGTGCGAGACGAACCGCCTCGACGAAGGCGTCACGGTCGGTGACGCCGAGCTGGCCGTCGGGGTATCCGGCGGATGCCGTGAAGCGCCGCTGCGCCGCCTCACGCTGAACGGGGCGGCCGCTCAAACCGCGGGCGAACACGGCCTCGGCGATGCCCGTGACCGGCACGGCCAGGTCGAGGGCGGTCTGCACGGTCCACGTGCCAGTGCCTTTCATGCCGGCCTGATCGACGATCACGTCGACGAGCGGGCTGCCGGTCTCGGCGTCGACTTGGCGCAGCACCTCGGCGGTGATCTCGACGAGGTACGAGTTGAGGTCGGTCTTGTTCCACTCGGCGAACACATCGGCGATCTCGGCGGGCTCGAGGCCGGCGCCGCGGCGCAGCAGGTCGTAGCTCTCGCCGATGAGCTGCATGTCTGCGTACTCGATGCCGTTGTGCACCATCTTCACAAAGTGGCCAGCGCCGTCGGTGCCCACGTGTGTGACGCAGGGCTCGCCGTCGACCTGCGCGGCGATCGACGCGAGGATCGGGCCGAGGGTGGCGTACGACTCGTCGCTGCCGCCGGGCATGATCGAGGGCCCGTTGAGCGCGCCCTCCTCGCCGCCCGAGATGCCTGCGCCGACGAAGTGCAGCCCGCGGGCACGCGACTCGCGTTCGCGTCGAATGGTGTCGGCGAACTGTGCGTTGCCGCCGTCGACGATGATGTCACCCGGCTCGAACACTTCGCTGAGCTGGCGGATCACCTCGTCAGTCGGCTGGCCGGCCTTGACCATGATGATCGCGGTGCGCGGATGCTGCAGCGCCTGAGCGAACTCGGTCACGGTCTCGGTGGGCACGAAGTCACCCTCGTCGGCGTGGTCGCGCATCAGATCGCGGGTGCGCTGCGGAGTGCGGTTGTAGAGAGCGACGGTGTTGCCATGCCGGGCCAGGTTGCGGGCGAGGTTGCTGCCCATGACGGCGAGGCCGACGACGCCGATGTTGGCTGATGCGCTGGAAGTCATACAGAGAATTCTACCGTGACCGCCCGGTAGACTAGAGCGGTCTCGTGCCCTCCGGCCCGAGTGGTGCGTCGGGAAGCCTGGTCGACAGAGACGAGGAGACACATGCCCGCACCCAACGAGCCGAGCGCGCAGAACCACTCGGGCGCGCAGAACGACGTGAGCGTCGCCAGCGAGGCGAGCCAACCGAGCGCAACCACGCAGCCCGCCGCCTCTGCTGCTCGCGACGTGACCGACGCATCCGCCGAACGGGCGCACCGCGCTCGCAGCGGACGCCGCGCCGAAATGCTGCCCGGCCTTCTGCTGATTGCGGCGACGGGAGTCGCGCTCGTACTGGCCAATTCTGCGGCGAGCGGAGCGTGGCACGGCGTGGTCGAGGCACGGCTCGGCCCGCTCACGGTGCACGAGTGGGTCGCCGAGTGGCTGCTCGCCGTGTTCTTCTTCGTGACCGGCGTCGAGCTGCGCGAAGAGTTCTCACGGGGCAGTCTGTCGACTCCGCGGCGGGCGCTGACGCCGATCATGGCGGCGCTCGGAGGCATGGTCGTGCCGGCCGTGATCTTCGTCGCGTTCACCGCGGGCGGGTCGGCTGCGCACGGATGGGCCATTCCCACGGCGACCGACATCGCCTTCGCGGTCTCGCTGCTCGCGCTTGTGGCGCCGGGAGTGCCCGCTCCTGCGCGTGCGTTTCTGCTCGCGCTCGCGGTCGCCGACGACCTGTTCGCGATGATCGTGCTCGCGGTGTTCTACACGCCGGGGCTGCATCCCACGATTGTGGCCGTAGCGCTCGGCCTGCTGATTGGGCCGTGGGTGCGGCCGCGCCTGCGCCGGATGCTGCAGCAGCTCTCGATGTGGATCGTCGTGCCCGCCTTCGCCCTGGTCAGCGCCGGGGTGCCGCTGTGGGGCGGGGGTGCCGGGGAGGTGTCGGACGCCGCTGTCGGGGGTGGTGGTGCTGGTGCTGTGGCGCTCGGTGCTGACCCTGTCTTCTTCGGAGTGTTCTTGGGGCTTGTCGTCGGCAAGCCGGTCGGCATCATCCTGGCGACGTGGATCGTGCAGCGGATCGGCCGCGCGTGGAGCGTCAGCCGCGCTCGGCGCGCTGGCACGGCCGTGGTTCAGCGCACGCCGGCATCAGTCAGCTGGCCGGATCTCTGGGTGGTCGCCCTGCTCGCCGGTGTCGGGTTCACGATGTCGCTGCTCGTGGCGCAGCTCGCGTTCTCCGGCGGTGGGGCGGATGCGGTGCTGCATACCGAGCACGCCACGTTGGGCGTGTTGGCGGCTTCGTTCGTAGCCCCGGTTTTGGCAGCGATCGCGTATCGACTGCTGCGGAGGCGTCGGAAGTAGTTCGCGGGGGTCTTCGAGGAGAGAGATCTCCGGGGAGAATCAGCCAAGGTCATCATTCTGCCTACATCGGCAGCCCCGCACCGCCGGGAAGGCTCCAGATGCGAGGCAAAGGGCAAAGGGCAAAGGGCGAGGGCAAGGGCAAGGCGAAGGCACCCTCTGCCACCTCTGCCACCTCTGCCACCTCTGCCACCCCTGCCACCCCTGAAAGGCCGGGAAGGCCGGGAAGGCGGGGCTGGTCTCGAGAGGGCAGAACGTGCTGAATGCACGGTGAGTGTGCAGAAGATGCGGGCATTGCGCATTGATGGTCGCGCATTCTGCACTTTCGGCGTCGGGGAGCTGAGAGGGACGCCATCGAGACATGGGAGATGTCGTTGTGCGGCATCGAAGCATGCAACTTGGCATGTCTGGTTGGCGGTGGGGAGCATTTGGGGCGGATGGATGTGGCGAACGGCGCTGGGTGTGGATGCGCTGGGCGTGGATGTGGTGGGTGTGTGGATGTGGCACGGCGTCGGGTTTGGCACGGCGCTGGGTGCGGCACCTGTCGGATGGCGTCTGGGCGGGCGGGCAGATGCGGGCCAGCATCGAGGCGAACGAATATCGTGTGACGCAACACGTCGCAGTTGCGTGCGAACGACGGCCACACTGGATATGGTGTGCAGACATCCGAGCGAGCGGGCCTGCGCCTGAACAACGAGCGCCCACCTCCGAACAACGCCTGACCGAAAGGCAAACAGACAATGACCAAGTCAGCGACCAGAGTGATCGGCAAGAGCGGCATCGAGATCTTCCCCCTTGCATTCGGCGGCAACGTCTTCGGCTGGACAGCCGACGAACAGCGTTCGCACGAACTGCTCGACCGGTTCACCGAGGGCGGCGGCAACCTGATCGACACGGCAGACTCCTACTCGGAGTGGGCCGACGACGAGCACGTCGGCGGCGAATCCGAGACGATCATCGGGTCATGGCTGCGCGGGCGGGATCGTTCGTCTGTGGTGATCGCCTCGAAGGTGGCGAAGTATTCCAAGCGCCCCGGGCTCTCACCGGCGAACGTCGCAGCCGCAGCAGACGACTCGCTACAGCGACTCGGCACCGACTACATCGACCTCTATTACGCGCACGAAGAAGACCCCAACGTGCCCATCGAGCAGACTGCGCAGGCCTTCGACGACCTGGTGAAGGCCGGCAAGATCCGTGCGATCGGCGTCTCGAACTTCTCTGCCGAGGCGACCGAGGCCTGGCTGAAGGCTTCGCGTGACAACGGCTGGGCAGAGCCGGTGGCCATCCAGCCGCACTACAACCTCGTTCATCGCAATGACTACGAAGAGCATCTTGCGCCGCTCGCCGCGCGCGAGAACCTCGCGGTGCTGCCGTACTGGTCACTTGCCTCGGGGTTTCTCACCGGCAAGTACCGCGAGCCCGTCGAGCAGGGCGACTCGCCGCGGGCAGGTGCCGCATCGAAGTACGCAGTGCCAGCCGGTCTGGCGATCATCGACCAGCTCGACGAGATCGCCAAGGCACACCAGACGTCGATCGCCACGGCCGCCCTCGCCTGGCTGCTTGCGAAGCCGCAGGTGGTGGCGCCGAACGCTTCGGCTTCACGCGTCGATCAGGTCGCGGGGCTGCTTGCGGTCGGCGACGTCGAGCTGACCGCCGACGAAGTGGCCGAGCTCGACAAAGTCTCGACCTGGGCCCACTGAGCCTCCGCTGATGCGGCGACCCGGGGCTCTCTGAACCCCGCATCGGGAGATGCGCACGCTTGAGGTGCAGCTGACAGGGCGACCCGGGGCCTCCCACGACGATCTAGCCGCGGGCACGCTTCAGCTCGGCGACGAGCGTGCGCACGAGGTCGGCCGCCGGCATCTCGCGAGCCCGGCCGACCTCGGAGCCGGCCCAGTGCGCGGCGAACGAGGTGGCATCCCCGTGCGCGGATGCTGCGGCGGCCAACGCCTTGCCCGCGTCGTAGGTCAGCGGGTAAGCGGGGATCTGCACACCGAGCTTTCTGGCCCGCACGCCGATCTCGTGCATTCGATTGCGCAGCCCGCGTGCAGGGCGGCCCGAGACCGCGCTGGTGAATGCCGTGGGGTCGATCGCCTCGAGCTGCTGCTGGCCGAGATCGGTGCGGGGGATGTTCAGCCCGTGGGCGCGACTGACCTCTTCGCGGATGCGCTCGCGGTGTGCCGGCCCGGTGGCCGCCTCGGGGCACAGCAGAAACACGGTGCCCAGCTGTGCTGCAGCAGCGCCCGCGTCGAGGGCACGTGCGACGTCGACGCCGTTCATGAGCCCGCCTGCGGCGATCAGCGGCAGGTTGACGGCTCGCGCCGCCGCCGCGACGAGGTCGAGGGTCGAAGACCCGCGCGAGGCATGTGCGTCGCCGTCGACATCGCCGTCGAGCGTCGAATCGAACACGCCACGGTGTCCTCCGGCCTCGCGCCCCTGAGCGACGACGGCATCCGCACCGGCCCGCTCGACGAGGCGCGCCTCCTCGGGCGTGGTCGCCGTCACGAACACCAGGATGCCGGCGTCGTGCAGCTGCTCGATCACGCCCGCGGCAGGCAGCCCGAAGTGAAAGCTCACGACGGCCGGACGAGTGGCCGCCAGCACGTCGACCAGTCGCTGGGTGTTCACACCGGGCGTCGCCGCACTGGCGTAGATTGCGCGCAGCGTGCCCGGCGAAGCGGTCGCGAAGGCTGCGAACTCGGGCTCCAGCAGCCGCAGCCACGACTGTGTCACCAGCGCACTCGAACGCGGCTCTGCGTGTGCGAAGAAGTTGACCATGAACGGCCGTTCGGTGAGCTCTGCCGTGCGCGCGATCTGCTCGGCCGCGCGCGTCGGGTCGGCGCCGCCGATGCCGAGCGATCCGAGGCCGCCGGCGTTCGACACGGCGGCCGCGAGCTCTGGTGTGGTCGCACCAGCCATGGGCGCCTGGATGATGGGGGTGTCGCGCAGCAGCGCCTGTGTCTGTTCGCGCAGCGAGGCGGATGCAGGCTCGGGCGAAGACGAAGTGGGGGACATCGGGGCCTCCTTTGGCTCGTTAAGCGTACGAGAATCCCCAGCTGTCGCAGAATTCACGGCTTGGCAGGCGGGGCCGCCGCGGCATAGACTGTGCACTGATACTTCGGCGAGGGCCGAGACCCCTGCGTGAGCAGATGTCTCAGCCGTTATCGACGCAGTGAGTGGGCAGCCCGCCCTCTCCTCGCGCGTGAGTGCTTGAGTTGAGAAAACCGTCGACCACCAGATGACATGCAGCATGAGACTGCGGGATTCGAGCGCGTCGGCGCCACACGGCGGGTGCGCATGGGGCGCATCCCACAGACCAAGGAGACAAAATGGCAGACAACGCCGAGAACACCTTCGACGCCATCGTGCGCACCAGCTTCGGCAAGGGCGCTTCGCGTCAGCTGCGCCGCGAGGGCCAGACCCCCGCAGTGATCTACGGCCACGGTGCAGAGCCCGTGCACGTCGCACTCGAGGCCCACCAGCTCGGCCTCGCACTGCGCACCTCGAACGCCCTGCTCACCGTCAAGACCGGTGACGACGAGCACCTGGTGCTCGTGAAAGACGTCCAGCGCGACCCGGTGAAGCGCATCATCGAGCATGTCGACCTGCTGGCGGTCAAGCGTGGTGAAAAGGTCGAGGTCGAGGTGCCGCTGCACCTCGTCGGCGAGCCCGTCGGCGGAACCATCGCCGAGACCGACCTCAACACCATCCTGCTGAGCGTCGAGGCCATCGCCATCCCCGAGAACGTCAAGATCGAGATCGAGGGCGCCGAAGAGGGCACCAAGATCTT
This sequence comes from Pseudoclavibacter sp. CFCC 14310, assembly GCF_008831165.1. Taxonomy (NCBI): domain Bacteria; kingdom Bacillati; phylum Actinomycetota; class Actinomycetes; order Micrococcales; family Microbacteriaceae; genus Pseudoclavibacter; species Pseudoclavibacter sp. CFCC 14310. The sequence goes on from NZ_WBKC01000001.1 coordinate 466,173, forward strand.
CGCCAAGGATCTCGTGCTGCCCGAGGGCGCCGAACTGGTCACCGATCCCGAGGCCCTCGTGCTCTCGGTCATCATCCCGAGCGCGGCCGACATGGGTGACTCGGCTGACGAGCTCGCCGTCGAGGCCGCTGAGGCCGAGGCCGCAGCCGAGGCTGAGGGCGCCGGCGACGCCGAGACGACCGAGGCCTGATCGACTCGATCATCCGCTCTGCTGGGCCGTGTCGCGTTCGTTCGCGCGCGGCCCAGCTCCACCTGCAGGCACATTGACGGCTGGCTGTCAGACAAGAAGAGAGCATTCACCGCACCGTGAGTGACACCCCGTATCTCATCGTCGGTCTCGGCAACCCCGGGCCCGACTACGAGGCGACCCGACACAACGTCGGGCACATGGCCGTCGAGCGCCTCGCCGACGACCTGAGCGCCGGATCGTTCCAGCGCAACAAACGCGCCAACGCCTTCGTAGCGACGGGCGTGACCCGAGCATCCGCCGCGAACGCGGCGCATGCGCCGGGCCAGACGATCAAGCTGCTGCTCGCACACCTCGGCAGCTTCATGAACACCTCGGGCGGCCCCGTCGCCGCCCTGCTCGATTACTACAGCATCACCCCCGATCACCTGATCGTGGTGCACGACGACCTCGACCTGCCGTTCGGCACGCTGCGCCTTAAGAGCGGCGGCGGTCACGGCGGGCACAACGGTCTGCGCGACATCATCGCCGCGACGAAGACCCGTGACTTCTCGCGGGTGCGCGTGGGCATCGACCATCCGCCGGGTCGGCAGCCGGTCGCCGACTATGTGCTGCGTCCCTTCTCAAGCACCGAGCGTCGCGAGCTGCCCATGCTGGTCAGCGATGCGGCGGATGCGGCGCTCGCCCTCGCTGCTGAGGGTCTCGAACCGGCCCAGCAGCGTTTCCACGCCCCGCACGACAACCGAAAGTGAGTATGGCAGCCAAGCGCAGGAACGCCGAGACCGAAGCAGCTGAGGCGGCCTTCGTGCTGCCGGATCACGCCGAGTCGATCACCCGAGCCTTCGCGGGCACAGAGGCCTTTCAACGAGTGCGCGAAGCGATCGACGAACGCGACCTGAACGTCGTCGGCATCGAGAGGCTGCGCACGGCGCTGCTGGCGGCGATGATCGACGAGTACTCAGGCGACCTCGCTGCGGCGAACGCCGGGGGGCAGTACCTGATCATCACGCCGACGGGGCGTGAGGCCGACGTGCTGCTGCGCGCTCTGCGCGAGCTGCTGCCAGAAGCCTCGGTGCAGGAGCTGCCGGCGTGGGAGACCCTGCCGCATGAGCGACTGAGCCCGTCGCCGCAGGTCACCGGGCAGCGTCTCGAGGTGCTGCGCTCACTCGCCGACTGGCGCGATGCGCGCGGTGCAGGCGGCGAGGCGGATGCCGCGTCGAGCTCCGAGCAGACCCCGGCTGCAGAGGGCGGCGCGGCTGCGGCTCAGCCGCAGGTGCAGATCGTGATCGCGAGTGTGCGAGCGGCACTGCAGCCGGTCGCCGACAACCTCGCCAGCATTCGCCCACTGCATGTCGCGGTGGGCGAGGACCACCCGCTCGAAGAGTTCGCCACCCGCCTCGTCGAGATGGCCTACGCACGCGTCGACCTGGTCACCCGTCGCGGCGAGTTCACCGTGCGCGGCGGAATCATCGACGTGTTCCCGCCGACCGCCGACTATCCGGTGCGCATCGAGCTGTTCGGCGACGAGGTCGACACCATCAAGCCGTTCCACGTGGCCGACCAGCGCACCGACGAACAGCAGCTCGACCAGGTCGACATCGGCGCCAGCCGTGAGCTGCTGCTCACCGAGCACGTGCGTCAGCGCGCCGCCGAGATGCAGCACGAGTTTCCGAACCTCTCGGGCATGCTCGAGAAGCTCTCGCAGGGCATTCCGGTCGAGGGCATGGAATCGCTGGCTCCCGCGCTCGACGATCATCTCGTGCCGATCACCGACTACCTCGCGCGCGATGCCGTCGTCGCCGTCGTGAGCCCGGAGCGAGCCCGTACCCGCGCCGAGAATCTGGTCGCGACCAACCGCGAGTTTCTCGAGGCGGCGTGGAGTGCCGCAGTCGCCGGAGCCGAAGCGCCGATCGACCTCAGCGCCGGCGAGTATCTCGACCTGGACGCGCTGCGCAAGGCGGCGTCTCCACGCCACTGGTGGCAGCTGTCGCCGTTCGACAGCGAGATCGCCGGCGCCGACACGAGTGGGGCGGATGCCGCAGACGCGCCCGCCGGATCGGTGCCCGTGGTCGCGCGGGCCGTCCCGAGCTTCGCAGGCGACGCCAACGGCGCGGTCGAGCATGTTCGCGCTCTGCTCTCTGACGGCTGGCGCGTGGTGATCACGGCGGCTGCCAAGGGCACGGCCGCCCGCACCATGCAGCTGCTTGCCGATCAGGAGGTCGCCGCGCGCGCCGCATCCGCCGGAGCCATCGAGGCGGGCGTGGCCAGCATCCTCGTGGCCGACGTCGACGAGGGCTGGGAGCTCGCCGACGAACGGCTGGCGCTGATCACCGAGGCCGAGTTCTTCGGGCGCACTGCCAGCTACAACCGCGGCCAGCCGAAGAAGCTGGCGAGCCGGCGACGCAAGACGGTCGATCCGCTGCAGCTGAAGCCCGGAGACCTGGTCGTGCACGACAAGCACGGCATCGGCCGGTTCATCGAGCTGACCAGCCGTGAGGTCGGCGGGCGTGACGGCCGGCATCTGCGCGAATACCTCGTGATCGAGTACGCACCGAGCAAGAAGGGACACCCGGGCGACCGGCTCTACGTGCCGACCGACCAGCTGGACCAGCTGACGCGGTATGTGGGCGGGGAAGACCCGACGCTGTCGAAGCTCGGCGGCTCGGACTGGTCGCGCACCAAGAGCAAGGCCCGCAAGGCGGTGCGCGAGATCGCGGTCGGGCTGGTGAAGCTCTATGCCGAGCGCACCCGGGCGAAAGGGCACGCCTTCGGGCCCGACACCCCCTGGCAGCACGAGCTCGAAGAGGCCTTTCCGTACGCCGAGACGCCTGATCAGCTGCAGACCATCGACGAGGTCAAGCACGACATGGAGCGCGAGATGCCCATGGATCGCCTGCTCGCCGGCGACGTCGGCTTCGGCAAGACTGAGGTCGCGGTGCGTGCGGCGTTCAAGGCGATTCAGGACGGCTACCAGGTCGCGATGCTGGTGCCGACCACACTGCTTGCGCAGCAGCACGCCGAGACGTTCGCCGAGCGGTATGCGGGTTTTCCGGTGAAGTTGCGCACGCTCTCGCGTTTTCAGACGGCGAAAGAGACCGCCGACACGATCGCAGGACTCGCCGACGGGTCGGTCGACATGGTGATCGGCACCCACCGCATTCTGAGCAAGAGCGTGCACTTCAAGAAGATCGGGCTGGTGATCATCGATGAGGAGCAGCGCTTCGGCGTCGAGCACAAGGAGCGTCTCAAAGAGCTGAAGACGAATGTGGACGTGCTCTCGATGAGCGCCACGCCGATTCCGCGCACCCTGGAGATGGCTGTCACGGGCATCCGCGAGATGTCAACGCTCGCGACACCGCCCGAGTCACGTCACCCGGTGCTCACGTATGTGGGGGCGTTCAGCGACAAGCAGGTCGCCGCGGCGGTGCGGCGCGAGCTGCTGCGCGAGGGGCAGGTGTTCTATGTGCACAACCGTGTCGGCGACATCGCCAAGGCTGCGGCGCACATCGCCGAGCTGGTGCCCGAGGCACGCGTCGGCGTCGCGCACGGGCAGATGGGCGAGAGCGAGCTGGAGCGGGTCATCGTCGACTTCTGGGAGCAGAAGTTCGACGTGCTCGTCTCGACCACGATCATCGAGACCGGCATGGACATTCAGAATGCGAACACACTGATCGTCGACGATGCACAGCGCTATGGTCTGTCGCAGCTGCACCAGCTGCGCGGGCGTGTGGGGCGCGGGCGCGAGCGTGCCTACGCGTACTTCCTGTACGACCCGGAGAAGACGCTGACCGACACCGCCCACGACCGGCTTGAGACGATCGCTGCGAACAACGAGCTCGGCGCCGGCATGCAGGTCGCGATGAAAGACTTGGAGCTGCGCGGTGCGGGCAACCTGCTGGGCGGCGAGCAGAGCGGACACATCGCGGGAGTCGGGTTCGACCTGTACCTGCGGATGGTCGGCGAGGCCGTCGACGCGTTCAAAGGCGGGGATGCTGCGGAGCAGATCGAGCTTCGGCTCGAGCTTCCGGTCGATGCGCACATTCCGACCGATTACGTCGACTCGGAGCGACTTCGACTCGAGGCCTATCAGAAGCTGGCGACCGCCTCGAGCCCGACCGGGCGCGACGGAGCCATCGACGCGGTGGTCGAGGAGTTCGAAGACCGCTACGGCAGGCTGCCGCTGCCCGTGCGCAATCTCATCTCGGTGTCGCGTCTGCGGCGCGCGCTCGCGGGCTCCGGGCTGGCCGAGGTCATCGCGGTGAGCGGTCGGCTGCGCCTCGCGCCGCTGGAGTTGAGCGATTCGCTGCAGATGCGCCTGCGCCGGCTCTACGGCTCGTACACGATGCTGCCCGCGGGCGGCGGGGCGCTGATCACCGTGCCCGAAGAGCTGCTGGGCTTGGACGATGTGCAGCCGCTGGTCGACTGGGTGACCGGAGTTCTGGTCAGTCTCGAAGTGATCGAGGCTCCGGTCGCTGCTGCGATTGAGAGCTCTGACGCTGGGGCTGAGAGCAGCGGTGTCGGCACTGGGGGGAGTGCTGGCGGTGTTGGCGCTCCAAGCGGGGCAGGTGTTGGCGCTGAGAGCGGCGCCGCAGGTCAGACGGGGAGTCGACGTGGCACAGGTTCTGCGCGCACCAGTGCCAGACGGACCGACAGCGGCGATTCGGCGTCGAAGGGATCTCGTGCTGCGGGCGCAGGGCGTCAGGGCCGCAGTGCATCGGCCGCTTCTCGGTCTTCAGAGGCTGGCTCGGCTTCTGAAACCCACGCTCAGACCAGCGCACACGGGGAGGCAGGGGAGAGCGGAGCATCCGCATCATCTGCCTCAGACCGTGATTCGGGTGTTGCCCGGCCGCAGACCTTCGAGGAGCGAGCCGCCGCCCGTCGTGCCGCGGCCGATGCTCGCGCGCGCGAACGCAGGGCCCGCCGGCGCAAGGCCGACGACTTCTGATTCGGGCGGGGCTGTTTCTGGTCTTGGACTGCTGTGATTCCACGCTGGGTGGGACCGAGGCATGGGAAATGCTGTTTCTGCCGATCGAGACATGGGAATTGTCGCTCTAGGCGATCGAGGCATGGGAATTGTGGCTCTAGGCGATCGAGGCATGCCAAGTGTCATGTCTGGATGCGGTGGTGCAGCATTTGCGGCGGCTGGATGGGGTGGGCAGGCTAGGGACCGAGACGCAGCACGATGAAAGGAGTGCCACAGGACTCGAGTGTGCAGAACCTGCTGAATGGGGTCGGTGGCTGGCTGCGAGTGTGCAGAACCTAATGAGCGGGGTGGATGCTCGGGCGCGAGTGTGCAGAATCTGTCGAATGGAGCCGGTGTCTGAACTCGAGTGTGCAGAACCTGCTGAATGCGGGGCGAGTGTGCAGAAGTGGTGGGCATCGTTTGCTGATGTCCGCAGGTTTTGTACTTTCGGCATCTGCACACCCGCGCAGCATCCTCTATGGCGCCCCGAACCCATATTCAGACCGCCCCGTCGAAGCGCCCCGCCCGGCGTCGGTCAGGCCGTCTTGCCTCCACGCCGCCCGCGCAGCATGGCCCCGATCACCAACAGCACGACTCCAGCGGCTGCCCACAGCAGCAGGGTCAACCACTGTCCGCTCGTCGAGGCATCAGGGAAGTAGCTCAGCGACTTCATCAGGCTCACGACCGTGCCGTTCGGCAGTTGCGCGCCGAACGTCCCCATGAACCCCGGCAGAAATTCGGTCGGTACCATGATGCCGCCCCAAGGCGTGCCGATCAGCAGAACGAGCGCGACCCCGATCCCCATGCCGGCAGGGCCGAACAGCGTGCCGAGTCCCGCGATCACCGAACTGATCGCCAGCGCACCGAGACCCAACGCCAGCGCGTGCGCCCAGTAGCTGCCCGGGATCATGTCGAACCACGGGCCGAGCACGGCGGCACCGATGAGTCCGGCTCCGAGTGCGGCGACGCCGAGCGTGATCAGCCGCGCATAAGGCCGTTTGACCATGAGCATCGAGAACATGCCGCCCATCATGCCGGCGATCAGAGCGGGCAGCATGGTGAGGTTCCCCGCGAACGCGTTGCCTCCGCCGACGACATCGGTGACCGTGACGGTGGTCGCAGCCTTCGCCTTCTCGTGCAGCGTCTGCTGCATGGCCAGAATCTGTTCGGCGGATGCGCCCTGCGATTTGGCTGCGGAAAGCGCGTCGTCGATCGCCTGGTCGCTCTTTTGCTCCAGCCCCTGTCGCATGCCGGTGGCGACCTGACCAAGCATCTGCGTGACCTGTGCGTTGCCGGCCGACGCGGTGAGGAATTCGGTGCCCTGTTCGCCGACGATCACGGCGCCGTCGACGTCGCGGCGCTCAATCGCGCCGATTGCGGCGTCCCGGTCGTTCTGCTGGGCGAATGAGAACAGATCCGCCTGCTGTGCGGTGAGAGCGGATTCGATCTGCGACACCTGTGCATCGGGGCCGGCGACGGCGAGTCGAATGCCCTCCGGGTGCATCTGACTCATCGGCCAGAGGAAGGCACTTACGAAGACGCCACAGATTACGGCGACCAGCAGGCCGGGCGCGAGCGCCTGCATCCATATCGGAAGGGGACGCTTCGCAGGTTTGCCGCGACTGGCCGGTGGCGCTGATCGCGTCGTGTTCTCAAGCGGCGTGCGCTCGTCGTCTGTCGGGCGATTCTGCGGGTTCATGGGGCTCCTTGTGTCGCTGTTTAGTAATTCAACACTCATTGAACTCAACGTGCGTTGAATAATGTAGCATGGGTGTATGCGAGACACCAGCGGCACAGCGAGACGTACCCCAGGGCGGCCGAAAGGCGGCTCGACGAGCCGCGAGCAGATTCTGAAGGCAGCTGTAGAGGTGTTCGCCGAGCGCGGGTATGAGGGGGCGAGTCTGCGTGTGATCACGACGCGCGCGGGGGTCGACGTCGCGTTGGTGAGCCACTTCTTCGGCGGCAAACAGGGACTTTTTGACGAGGCCGTCACCCAGCACGCCGAGCGTATGCTGAGCAACCTGATGAAGATCGATCCGGAAAGCGCCGGTGCTCGCGATCTGCTCGACACCTATTTCTCGATGTGGGAGTCGCCCGAGACGGCCCTCATGGTGCGGGCGCTGTTCCGTGCCGCTTTGGAATCTGAAGACAGCCGCGAACGCCTGCAGCAGATGGTGACGAATCGTCTGATCGTCGGTCTGGCACAGCTCGCCGCGCGCCGTGGGGCTGCCGATGCCTCAGCGGATGCGGTGGCTGGAGCCGCCATCGATGTCGCAGCCGACGGCACGATCACGGTTCAGAGTCAGCTGCTCGCGGCGCATCTGCTCGGCGTCGGCATCTCCCGCTACATCATGAAGGTGACACCGCTGGCAGATCTGAGCCGTGACGAGCTCGTTGAACAGCTGATTCCTGCGGTCGAGGCGTATTCGTCCGGTTGCCCGCGCTGATGGTCGCAGGTTTTGCACTTTCGGTGGTCAGCGAGTGGGGGCGGGTGTGTTTGAGCCCCCAAGTGCGCAGAAACCGCTGATCGAGGCATGGAGAACGGTGTTCCAGCCGATCGAGGCGTGGGAAATGTTGCTCTCAGCGATCGAGACATGTCAACTGCCATGTCTGGATGCGGTGGGGCGGCATTTGTGGCAGTTGGATGTGATGGGTGTCTGGGCTGGAGGCTCAGCGCACTGAAGCGTGTCCAGCTGACCGCGAGCGTGCAGAATCTGTCGGATGGGGCCGGCGGCTGGGCTCGAGTGTGCAGAACCTGCTGAAGGGGAGGGGCGACCACGCGTGGTGCGCAGAAACCGCCGGCCCTAGATACCAATGTCCGGCCCCGCACCAATGGCCGGCTCCGCACCAATGGCCGGCTCGGCACCAATGGCTGGCCCGGCACCACTTGCTAGCCCAGTACCGTTTCCAGCCCCGTACTACCTGCCAGCCCAGTACTACTCGCCCGTGCTGTCGCTGCCCGTGCTGTCGCCCGTCACACCGATGACTCCGGCATCAGAGCCGGCCTGCTCGGCCGCGTGAATCTCGCCCTGAAAATCACGCAGCGTCGAGCGCAGCGCCCGCTCCGAATCGAGCCCGGACGCCTTCGCCGACGCCACGATTGCAAGCAGCAGCTTGCCCAAGTCATCTTCGTCTTCGAGCTGAAACGCTCCGGGCTGGGTCGCATCGAGCAGCCCCAACTTGTGCGCGCGACCGATGACCTTGTCAGCGAGTGCGAGCGCGGGCAGATCCTGCGGAATCCCATCGAGCACGCTGGTGCGCTCGCTCTTCTCGCGGGCCTTGGCCGCATCCCACACCGCAACCACTTCGTCGGCAGTCTCGGCATGCGCATCGCCGAAGACGTGCGGATGCCGATCGCGCATCTTCTTGTCGACCGCGGCCGCGAGGTCGTCGATGTCGAACCGCCCCTCGGTCTGGGCGAGGCGCGCGTGAAAGAGCACCTGGTAGAGCACGTCTCCGAGCTCCTCTTTCAGCGCGGCGGTCGCCTGCTCAGACCCATCGTCGGTCTCGATCGCGTCGAGCGCCTCGTAGGTCTCTTCGAGCAGGTACTTCGCGAGCGAGCGGTGGGTCTGCTCGCGATCCCACGGGCAGCCGCCCTCTGCGAGGAGTGTGTCGACCGTGTCGACCAGCCCGTCGAGCCCCGGATGATCGGCGGCGGCGGCCGCGTTCGAGAACAGCGAGTCAGCCAATGCGCTGCCCCTTCGCAGAGTTGCGGTACGGTGCGCGGGTGCGCGACGTGGCCCACCCGAGCAGAATCAGCGAGAGCACGACCTGCCCTGCGATGCCCCAGAACCACACCGGCTGCGTGCCGGCCATCTGCTGCTCAGGAGTCTTCGAGTCGGCCGACCACTCGCACTCCTCGATCGTCTCGACCGGAATCGTCGAGTGCTGCGCCTTGCGCAGTTCGACCTTGAGCGTGGTCAGCAGGTTCGTCGGGTACCCGACCGCAGTTCCGGCGTCACCATGCCCGAAGCGGGCGGGGGTGGCATCCGCCAGAATGACGAACGGGTTCGCTGCCAGCACAGGCCAGACCAGATCGGGGCGCTGATAGCTGCGCTGCTCAGAGACGACCTGGCAGCGTCGGCTCTGCGTGCCCTCGCCGGGCTGCGTGCCGTCGGCGGATGCTCCCTCGCCCTGCGACTGCGCGCCGCTGCCCGCCTCGCCGTCAGTACCAGGCTGTCCGTTCGACCCGTCTGCGGCAGAACCGCTCTGCTGGCTCGAGGCTGTGACATGCGTGTTCACCTGGACGGTGCGCTCGCTGGTCAGCAGCGCAGCGCCGATGTTGAACGCGAAGACGGAGCCGACGCTCAACAGCGCGATCACGAGGTATGACATCGCGGTCGCGGCACCGGCGCGGCTGAAGATGCCCGAGAACGCGACCGAGATGGCTGAGAAGAAGGCGAGCTCCAAGAAGAGCACGACTAACGCGGGCACCACGATGATCCAGCCGACATTGCCGATGACCGCTGCGAAAAGCAGGAACGGCAGTGCAACCAAGACCAGCACGAGCGAGGCGATCCAAGCGGCGAACGCCTTGGCCCAGACGATGGTGGCAGCCGAGACCGGCGCGGTCTGGACGAGTGCGAGCACTCCGCTCTCACGATCGCCGTTGATCGACCCGCCGCCGAGTGCGGGCACCACGATTGCGGCGAGGAACAGGGTGAAGTACAGGATCAGCGAGAACAGCCACGCGCCCATGGGCTGGCCGTTGCTCTGGCTGATGAAGTAGGCGCCGGCGGTGAGCCCGCCGATTGCGAGCAGCCAGATGATCAGCAGTGGGAGCCACCCAGACCCGCGCATACGCTGGCGCAGCTCGAGGCCGATGAGTGTGAGCATCAGCGGTCACCTCCTTTGCGGTCGGATCGGTCGGTTGTGCGACCTGCGCCCCTGCCGCGGCCCTTGCGGGGCCTCTCGTGCGAGGCTTCGGCCGGCCCGTCGCTATCGTCAGCGGCACCGCCGACGGAGGCGTCAGCCGTGTCGTCTGTCTTCGCGCCGAGCGCGTCGAGCACCGACTCGGTCGTATCGGCCGGAGCCTGCTGCTGCAGAGCCCGGAACGTCTGCTCGGTCGCGCTGAACGCCGGGCTGTAGTCGTGTACCGGAACCCCGGCGATCACGAGCCGCGCGAGCAGCAGGTTCGCCGCCTCATCGCTGCCCATCAGCACTTCGACGGCCTGCGTGACCGGGTCGAGATCGAACGGCGTCTCGAACCGCTGCAGGGCCTCGAGCAGCGCCTGCGGGTCGAGACTGCGGATGCGCCACGCGCGCGGTGCGGTCGCGGCCTGATTGACCTCGGCTGACGAAGCGCTGACGCCTTCGGTGAGATAGACGACGTGGTCGGCGTAGTCGTCGAGACCTTCGAACCAGTTGGTCGAGATGACCACCGTCTTGCCCTCGTCGGCGAGCTGACGCAGCGCGGCCTGCACGCGATCGCGGCTGATGTTGTCGAGACCTGACGTGGGCTCGTCGAGCAGCAGCACCTGCGGGTCGTGCACGAGCGCCCGAGCGAGCGAGAGCAGCTGACGCTGACCTCGCGAGAGCTGCCGCGCCTGACGCTTGGCCACATCGTTGAGCCCGGTCTTGGTCATCAGATCGATCGTGCGCTTGCGCGCCTCGGCCCGAGGCAGTCCGTAGAGCCGAGCGAAGGTCTGCAGCGTGTGCCGCACGGTCATGCGCGGCCACAGCGGAATGTGGTCGGGCACCCATCCGATCGACGAGCGGGCATCCTGCGGGCGGGCCACGGCGTCGATGCCGTTGATGCGCACCTCGCCGTTCTGCGGCTTGAGCAGCGTCGCAAGAATCTGCAGCACTGTGCTCTTGCCGGCGCCGTTCACGCCGACCAGAGCGGTGACATGCCCTGATCGTGCGGTGAAGCTGACATCGGTCAGCGCCCGGTTCTTGCGGCCGAACGACCGCTGCAGATGGCGCACTTCGACGTTGCGTTCGGTGATGAGCGGCGCCGATGAAGGTTCGAGCTCATCGTCTTCGGCCGGCGTCTGAGTCGCGGCCGCGGTCACGCTCGGGGCGATCTGGCGTGTGGATGCGGCATCGGGCGCATCGTCCCGGTCGCCTGGTCTCGGGGTGGCTTCGACGGTCTCTTCGGGAATTTCAGCGGTAGGCTGCTCGGCGACCTCGGCAGCCGCAGCGGCGACTGACGCATCACGGGCAGACGCCGGTGCCAGAGGCGCGGTCGCCGCTTCGAGCGGCGCGGGCTGCGATACGGGCCTCGCTGCTGCAGCAGGCTCTGTCGTCGCAGGCTCCTCGCCCGCAGGCGCCACAGCAGCTGCCGGTGCGTCGTCGAGCGAGATCGGCGTCGCAATCAGCGGCTGTGCTGACGGATGCGTATCGACGTCGACGTCTGGATCGTACGTCGACGTGGTGCGAGGGGCTCCGTCGAGCGGAGGCTTCTCGGCGTCGTCACTCTGCTGTGCGAGGAGTGCGCTCGCCGCCGCCTCTTGCGGGGCGACCGGATTCGGCTCGGTCACTGGGGCCGGTGCGTCTTCCTGCGAGCTCTCTGACTTCTCTGAGCTCTCTGAGTTCGCAGGGCGCTCTGAGTTCGCTGAGTCCTCTGGGCGCTCTGGCGCCGGTGCTGCTGCAGCTGCTGCAGATGCTCCTGCGGAGGGCGCTGATGATGCTGCATTCGCAGAGGGCTCAGGCGCTGACGCCTGTGCAGCTTCGCCCGTGGACGGGGTCTCGACAGCCGAGGCCAGGGCGCCTGCAGCTGCATCGCCGCTCTCGGTCTTCTGCGCATCGACTGGCGTCACGTCATCGCGTCGTGGCTCAGCAGGGGGAGTCGCGGTCGCACTCGAGGTCTCTGAGATGTTGGCCTTGGCGGCATCGACGTCGGCGGGTTTCACCGTGCCAGTGGCATCAGCCGCCCCCGCATGATGCTCATGCAGCGGGTCGGGTGCTCCGGCGGGCCGGCGGGCGCGAGCCGCGCGCAGGATGCGGGCAGCATCCGCCGCAGCCTGACCGCTGTCATAGACGGGGCGCTCGGGCATTGCCGGCGGAACGAACCGATCACCCGGCTGTGTCGCCGCACCGGAGACCTGCGGGCCGTGCGCATCGAGGCCGGCTTCAGCCGCACTCGGCACATCGGACTTCTGGTCACCTGCGGCTGAACCGCCGTCAGCGCCGGCTTCGGGTACGTCGATCGACTGCGGGTCGACTGGGTCAGCGGATGCGATGAACCCCTCGGGCTCACCGATGGGCGCCGTCTGTGGGTGCGGTTCGTTCGCAGGCCGATCGGCATCGACCGTGGAGGGGCCAGGCTCGGGCACCTCGACGGTCGTCTCGGCCTTGGTGCGCTTGCGCCAGCCGAAAAGACCGCGCTTGTGCTCGTGCGCGTCGTTCTCGTTGTTCGCCATGCTCCGCCTCACTGATCGGGTTCAGACACCTGTCTGAACATTCAGCCTAAGCATGAACCTCTGACATACTCTGTTCCTCTTCGGCGCGCCCCGCACATTCCGCGTGTGAGATCCACCGCGTACGGGCGTCCTGCACCGGCTTGCGGAGCCGCCGACCGGGCCACGCGTGGCATGATAGACAACCATGGCTCAGCAGATCAATCCGCCTCGCGGCATGCGCGACTTCCTGCCCGCTGACAAAGCACGCCGAGAGCGTGTGCTGTCGACGATTCTCGACACCTACCGTCGACACGGGTTCACCCAGATCGAGACACCGGTGCTCGAAGAGCTGAGCAGGCTGACCTCGGGCATGGGCGGCGACAACGAGAAACTGGCCTTTCGCGTGCTGCGTCGCGGGCTCACCCCCGAGAAGCTGCAGCGCGCGCTTGAGACGGGAGACGAAGCCGATCTCTCAGATCTCGGCCTGCGCTTCGACCTGACTGTGCCTCTGGCGCGCTACTACGCCTCGCATCACGCCGAGCTGCCCAAGGTTTTCCGTTCGATTCAGGCCGGGCCGGTCTGGCGGGCCGAGCGCCCGCAGAAGGGCCGCTACCGCCAGTTCGTGCAGTGCGACATCGACATTCTGGGCGAGCCGAGCGTGCTCGCCGAGCTCGAACTCATCACCGCTACCTCGGCGGCGCTCGCTGAGCTGGGGCTCACCGGGGCGACCATCCGCATCAACGACCGCGGCATCCTCAATGCGATTCTGGCCGACTCGGGCTTCGCTGAGGCCGACACCGCTCGCGTGCTGATCAGCATCGACAAGCTCGACAAGATCGGTGCCGATGGCGTGCTCGCCGAACTGCGCGAAGCCGGCCTTGGCAGCCAGGCAGAGCGTCTGGGAGGCTTTCTCGAGCGTGTGGAACGGCTCGGGCAGCAGCCGCTCAGCCGCGAGGCGATCACGACGGCGCTCGGCGACATTGAGGCACCAGCGGCAGTGGAGAATCTGGTCACCATCGCAGACGCACTCGCTGCGACGACCGCCGGCGACGCATCCGCCGCAACCACGGCTGCCGCCGCCGGTGTGCGCCGCAAGGGCGCGCCGGCAGCGGCGAAGCTCGTCTTCGACCCGACCCTCGTGCGCGGCATGGGCTACTACACCGGTACGATCTTCGAGATCTCGCACCCCTCGTCGAAGTCGTCCGTCGGTGGTGGCGGCCGCTACGACGGCATGATCGGACGCTTCTTGGGGCAGCAGGTTCCGGCAGCCGGGTTCTCGATCGGCTTCGAGCGCATCATCGACCTCGTCGATGATTCGGCGTCGGGTCCCGAGGGCGGCCTCGTGCTGCTCGCCGACCGCAGAGCCGCTGCCGCCAATCTCATCGTGATCAAGGCGCAGGCTCTCGCGCAGACCGACCACACACGTGTCGACATCGTCACCGAGCCCAAGAAGGCGGGCAGGCTGCTCGACGAGCTGGTGGCCGACGGGTACACGCACTTCGCACGCGTTCCGGCGGATGCCACGTCACTCGCCGAGATCGAGGTGCGCGCGCTGGGCTGAGTGCGATGAACGTCTGCACGACGACGGAAGCTCTGGCCGCGCTGGTGCGCGCCCGGCCTCCTGCGGCGTGCATCGTTCGCAGGTGCGGGAAACGTCACACTCCGTCACATTCTTGGTCGTGATTGGGGGCTCGTGGTCTAGTACGGCTAATATTTGCGAGTGATCACCGCTTCTCACCTCTACAAAACCTACGGCTCGGGTGCTGCCGCCGTGCACGCGCTCGACGACGTGAGCCTCACCGTCGCCGATGGCGAAATCTTCGGGGTAATCGGGCAGAGCGGCGCTGGCAAGAGCACGCTGCTGCGCACGATCAACGCGCTGGAGCGCCCCGATCGCGGCAGCGTCGTCGTCGGCGATCGCGAGATCACCGCACTGACCGGCAGCGCACTGCGCGCCGCCCGTCATGAGATCGGCATGGTGTTTCAGCACTTCAACTTGGTGGGCAACCGCACGGTGCAGCAGAACGTGGAGTTCGCGCTCGAAGCCGTCGGCGTGCGCGGTCGTGAGCGTTCCTCGCGAGCTCGCGACATGCTCGATCTGGTGGGCCTTGCCGATCGCGGCGGGCACTATCCGGCGCAGCTCTCGGGCGGGCAGAAGCAGCGCGTGGGCATCGCACGGGCGCTCGCAGGCGAACCGAAGGTTCTGCTCTCTGACGAGGCGACGAGCGCACTCGACCCCGCAACCACGCGTTCCATTCTCGAGCTCTTTCGCCGCATCAATCGTGAACTCGGGCTGACCGTGCTGCTGATCACCCACGAGATGGACGTCGTCAAAGGGGTATGCGACTCGGCTGCGCTGATGGAGCACGGCCGCATACTCGAGCAGGGGCGGCTTCTCGATCTGATCGCGACTCCAGGGTCGAAGCTCGCGCGCGAGCTCTTCCCCCTCGGCGTCGATCAGGCGGGGGCATCGAGCGCGCTCGGGCAGACCGTCGTTGATGTCACCTTCGGCGGCGGTGAGGTCGGTCAGGCCGTCATCGCACGGCTCGCACGCCGACGCAGTCTCGACGTCAGCATCCTCGGAGCGATGATCGAGCGCATCGCCGGCCAGTCGGTCGGCCGCACACGGCTCGCGCTGCCGGCAGTCGGTGCCGAGGCAGAGGCCGCGATCGCAGAGCTCAAGGCAGAAGGGCTGATCGTCGATGTGCTTTCGGGCGGAGCCGCCGCGTCCGCGTCGTCCGCCGCGCACATCGCGAACCCCGAAACGGCGCACACCGATGAGGAGGCCGGCCGATGATCGACATGAACGACCCGAAATTCTGGCCGAATCTCTTCGACGTGGTGCTCGAAGGCACCGGCGAGACCCTGTACATGGTGCTGATCGCGACGATCATCACCGTGATCGTGGGGCTGCCGCTCGGCGTGCTGCTCGTGGCCACCGAACGCAACGGCTTTCTGAGCAGCATCTTCGGTTCGCGTGTGCTGGCTCGTGTGCTGAACGCAGTGCTCTCTTTCATCGTGAACCTGGGGCGATCGGTGCCGTTCGTGATTCTGATGATCGCGCTCATCCCCGTGACCCGGTGGCTGGTCGGGTCGTTCATCGGCACCGGCCCGGCGATCGTGCCGCTCACGCTGGTGGCGATTCCCTTCTTCGCGCGGCTCGTCGAGATCGCGGTCAAAGAGGTCGAACCAGGGCTGTTCGAGGCATCCGAGTCGCTGGGCGCGAGTCGCTGGCAGCTCGTGCGGCGCGTGATTCTGCCTGAGGCGATGCCGGCGATCGTGCTCGGCCTGGCCACCACGTTCACGTCGATCGTCAACTTCTCGGCGATGGTCGGCGTGGTCGGCGGCGGCGGGCTGGGCAATGTCGCGTTGAGCTATGGCTGGCAGCGCTACAGCTGGATGCATGTGGTCGTCGTGATCGTCGTGCTCTTCGCGATCGTGCAGATCGCCCAGCTCATTGCGAACTTCGCCGCCCGCCGGCTGAGCCGCCAAGACGCAGGACGCACCGAGACCGTGCAGAAAAACCTCGAGACCGCCTGAACGACAGGCGCTCGACACACGTTCGACCAATAAGAAAAAACAGGAGAGACACATCATGAACAGACTCACCAAACGACTGCTCGCAGCCGGTGCCATCGTTGCCGCGGCAGTCAGCATGACGGCCTGCAGCAGTGGGTCTGGGGCGTCGAACGACGGCAGCAGCCTGGGCACGATCAAGGTCGGCGCGCTGCCCACTCCGGCCGGTGACATCCTCAAGTTCGTCGCCGACGGCCAGGCGAAAGACGCCGGGCTCGACCTGCAGTACGTTGAGTTCAGCGACTACAACACGCCGAACCCTGCGCTCGCAGACGGCTCGGTCGACGCCAACCTGTTTCAGCACCAGGCCTTCCTCGACAACTCGAACAAGAGCAACGGCACTGATCTGGTGAGCGTCGGCACGATCTACCTGCCGGCCGCCGGTTTCTACTCGAAGAAGGTCGACAGCCTCGACGCGCTGGAGAACGGCAGCACCGTGGCCATTCCCAATGACCCGACCAACGAGGGCCGCGCACTCGAGCTGCTCGCTGCGAACAAAGTGATCGAGATTCCCGCGGGAGCCACATCGGCGAGTGAGATCTCATCGAACCCGCGAGAGCTGAAGTTCGAAGAGCTCGACAACCCGACACTGGCCCGCGCCGTCGACGATTCGAACATCGACGCGGCCTTCGTCACCT
Organism: Pseudoclavibacter sp. CFCC 14310; assembly: GCF_008831165.1. Classification (NCBI taxonomy): domain Bacteria; kingdom Bacillati; phylum Actinomycetota; class Actinomycetes; order Micrococcales; family Microbacteriaceae; genus Pseudoclavibacter; species Pseudoclavibacter sp. CFCC 14310. The sequence goes on from NZ_WBKC01000001.1 coordinate 482,880, forward strand.
CGACGTTCGCACTGGGCGCGGGGCTGACCGCCGACCAGGCGATCATTCTCGAGACCACCGAGAAGTACGCCAACGTGCTGGCGACTCGTCCTGAGCTCAAAGACGACGCGCGCGTGCAGAAGCTGCACGAGTTGCTGACCAGCGATGAGACGAAGAAGCACATCTCTGACACCTGGCAGGGTCAGGTGCTGCCGCTCAGCTGAGTGCGCCCATCGTCTGATCGATGACGGATGCCCGGGGCACGTTCGCGTGCACCCGGGCATCTCTGCGTGGTGAGGCAGGCCTGGTGCGACGTGGGTCGGAGACCCATGGGTGGTGGGCCGGGTCTGGCGAAGACAACGTAGACTGTTGAGAGAACCCGTATCAGCACCGACTGTCGCCCCGCGGCGGCGCATGGCTGCCTGCGGGTTTCACACAGAGATCACGAGCCGAAGACATCACCTTCGGAGACCCTGAGAGGCATTCAGCATGGCAGGCATCGTTTCGGTTTCAGCACGCGAGATCCTGGACTCGCGCGGCAACCCCACCGTCGAGGCAGAGGTCACCCTCGACGACGGCACCCTCGGTCGTGCAGACGTTCCCTCGGGTGCGTCCACCGGCCAGTTCGAGGCTGTGGAGCGTCGTGACGGCGGCGACCGCTACCTGGGCAAGGGAGTGCTGGGCGCAGTCGAGTCGGTGAACACCGAGATCAGCGATCTGCTCGCCGGGCGTGACTCCGCAGACCAGCAGGGCATCGACGAGGCGCTCATCGCGCTCGACGGCACCCCGAACAAGGCTCGCCTCGGCGCCAACGCCATTCTCGGCGCATCGCTCGCCGTGGCACGGGCCAACGCTCTGTCGAAGCAGCAGGAGCTCTACATCTCGGTCGGCGGCGACGCTGCGGTCACTCTGCCCGTGCCTATGATGAACATTCTCAACGGCGGCGCACATGCCGACTCGAACGTCGATTTCCAGGAGTTCATGATCGCCCCGATCGGGGCGAAGAGCTTCGCCGAGGCGCTGCGCTGGGGCAGCGAGGTCTATCACACCCTCAAATCGGTGCTGAAAGAGCAGAAGCTCAGCACCGGTCTGGGCGACGAGGGCGGCTTCGCACCGAGCCTCGGGCACAACGCCGACGCCTTCGCCGTCATCACCGAGGCGATCGAACGTGCCGGCTACCGGCTGGGCAGCGACATCGCGCTGGCACTCGACGCCGCATCCAGCGAATTCTTCAGCGACGGCAGCTATCACTTCGAAGGCGAATCGCGTGATTCGCAGTGGCTCATCGACTACTACGACAGCCTGGTCAGCGAGTACCCGGTGGTCTCGATCGAGGACGGCCTCGACGAGAACGACTGGGCCGGCTGGAGTGCCCTGACCGCCAAGCTCGGCGATCGCGTGCAGCTGGTGGGCGACGACCTGTTCGTCACGAACCCAGAGCGTCTGCAGCGCGGCATCGACGATCAGGCGGGCAACTCGATTCTGGTCAAAGTGAATCAGATCGGTTCGCTCACCGAGGCGCTGCGTGCCGTCGAACTCGCTCAGACGAACGGCTACAGCGCCATGATGTCGCATCGCTCGGGTGAGACCGAAGACACCACGATCGCCGACCTGGCCGTCGCCACCAACTGCGGTCAGATCAAGACCGGCGCCCCGGCACGCAGCGAGCGTGTCGCCAAGTACAACCAGCTGCTGCGCATCGAGCAGCAGCTCGGCGACCGCGCGGTCTACGCAGGCGCAACGGCGTTTCCCCGGTTTGCGAAGTAAGCAGCGCGACTGCAGATGAGCGAACAGCGACAAGGGCGGCGGTTTCCAGCGTTCCCCGTGATTCTCACGGTGGCGCTGGTCGCCGCCGCCCTGCTGCTGACGCCGAACATCCGCCTCTACGTCGAGCAGCAGCAGCAGAAGCAGCAGCTGCAGTCCGAGGTCGACCAGCAGCGCAGCGAACTCGGCGAGCTGCAGCAGGAGCGTGCACGCTGGGACGATCCCGCGTACATTCGTGCGCAGACGCGCCAACGCCTCTATTTCGTGGTGCCGGGCGAGACGACCTATGTCGTGGTCGACGGCGACCAGGCGAAGAGCTCCGATGACCGCGCGCACCAGACGCCGAGCCAGAGCGTGACCAGCAGCGATCAGAAGTGGACCGATCTGTTGGGATCGTCGATCGTTCAGGCGGGTGTCGGAGACCAGCCACTCGACGGCGACCAGACGCAGAGCGACGCCGGTCAGCCTCCGTCGAACGACGACGATCAGGGCGACCAAGGTGGCCAGAACGGCCAGAACGGTCAGAACGACCAGGGCGAGCAGCAGGAGCAGCAGTGACCGAAGCACAATACGAGGTGAGCGAGCGCGACCTCGAGATCATGAGCGAGCAGCTCGGCCGGCCGGTACGGTCGGTCGTCGCGGTGGCCGCACGCACCGGCGACGGCACTCCCACCGTGGTCAGCACCGCCCCGCGGCTGGCCGATGGCACGCCGTTTCCGACCTTCTACTACCTGACGCATCCGGGGCTGACCGCTGCGGTCTCGAATCTCGAGGCAATCGGGCGCATGAACGACTTCAACGACATGCTCGCCGCCGACGAAGAGCTTGCCGAACGCTACCGACACGCACATGCGGCCTATATCGCCGATCGCGAAGAGTTCGGCGAGGTGCCCGAGATCGCCGGCGTCTCGGCAGGAGGCATGCCGACTCGTGTGAAGTGCCTGCACGCGTTGGTGGGGCACGCCCTGGCCGCCGGACCGGGCGTGAACCCAATCGGTGACCTGGTGCTCGAACAGGTAGGCTGGGACAACCTCCACGGCACCTGCGCGCGGCCCCGCGTGCAACCTGATGCAATCTGAGACGGTCCCGAGACCTCGCAGGCGCTTTGGAGTAGATTGATCCATGTTCGTCAACAAGTCTGCAAAAGGAACGTCGTGACCAAGATCCTGATCATTGGTGGTGGCTACGCGGGTTTCTACACCGCGCGCACACTCGAGAAGCTGCTGAACCCCGGCGAGGCCGAGGTAACTCTGGTCGATGCTCGACCCTATATGACCTACCAGCCCTTCCTTCCTGAGGTCGCGGCCGGGTCGATCGAGCCTCGCCACGTCCTGGTGCCGCACCGTCGCCACCTGAGCCGTACGAACCTCATCAACGCCAAGGTGACCGCTATCTCGAACGCTGACAAGCAGGTCACCGTTCAGGCTGAGGGAGGTGCCCCCTACGAGCTGGACTATGACGTCCTCGTCGTCACGCTGGGCGCTGTCTCTCGCACCTTCCCGATTCCGGGCATCGCCGAGAACGCGATCGGTCTGAAGTCGGTCGAAGAGGCCGAGTGGATTCGCAACAAGATCACCACCAACTTTGACCGCGCGGCGAACCTCCCCGTCGGTCCCGAGCGTCAGCGTCTGCTGACCTTCGTCGTCGTCGGCGGCGGTTTCGCAGGCATCGAGGGCTTCGCAGAGGTGCGCGGCCTGGCCACCAAGCTGCTGAAGTTCTACCCGCAGATCAGCGAGAGCGAGCTGGAGTTCCACCTCATCGAGGCCGCTGACCGCATCATGCCTGAGGTCTCGCTCGAAACCGCCAAGTGGGTCATCGACGACCTCAAGAACCGGCACGCGACGATTCACCTCGAGACGCAGGTGACCAGCGCGGTCGACGGCATCGTCGAGACCTCGAAGGGTGACAAGTACCCGACCGACGTGATCATCTGGACCGCTGGTCAGATGGCCAACCCGGTGCTGCGCAACAGCGACCTGCCGCTTGAGCCTCGTGGCCGTCTGCGCCTGCGCGCCGATCTGCGCGCCGAGACCGACGACGGCGTGCTCGAGAACGTGTGGGGAGCTGGCGACTCGACGCAGGTTCCCGACGTGACCGGTAACGGCCTGCCCTTCGACGGCTCGTGCGTGCCGAACGCGCAGCACGCGGTGCGCCAGGCGAAACGCCTGGGCAAGAACATCGTGGCCTCGCTGCGTGGCGATGCCCCCATCGACTATGTGCACAAGCCCGCTGGCGCGGTTGCCGGTCTGGGCGTCGGCAACGGCGTGTTCACCGGTGGACAGAAGAAGTTCTCGCTCAAGGGCTTCCCGGCGTGGGTGTTCCACCGCGGCTACCACGGTCTGGCGATTCCGATGTGGGAGCGTAAGTTCCGCGTGTTCGGCGACTGGTGGCACCAGATGTGGATCGGTCGCGACCTCGCGACCACCAGCCACGGTGTCGAGCCTCGTGCCTTCTTCGAGGAGTTCGCCTCGCGCCCGCGGCCGAAGCCGGCCGAGGCTGAGAAGCCTGCTGAGAGCAAGGCCGCAGACAAGGCGGCTGACGCCAAGCCTGCTGATGCCAAGCCTGCTGATAAGGCTGCTGCGAAGTAGATCCTGCTGCCGGTAACCACTGACGTCGGTGGTTGCGAAGCAGGTTCTGTCGAGCTGACGTGGAGAGGCCCCGCACTGTGAAGTGCGGGGCCTCTCCACGTTTGAGCGGGTAGTCAGGGCCCGCGCAGGGCTGCGGCAGGCGAAGCTGTCCAGCGTGAAGAACTCCTGTGGCCACAGAGGCTTTGAACTGGTGAGCAGTATTTGTGGTTCTGCGTGTCGATTCCCACACAAAGTGTTGATCGGACGTGTGCGTCGTGTTGATCGGACGTGTGCGTCGTGTCGATTGGATGTGCACGTCTTGTTGATCGGACGTGCGCGTCACCGATGAGAGCTTCGACTCTGCCTGACGTCAGCCTTCAGAACTTGTCGGCACTGTTCAGCAGGCGGCGGATGCGGTCGGGAATCGGCGGGTGCGTCGCGAACAGTCTGTCGACGAATCCGCTTTTCAACGGGTCTGCGATGTACATGTGCGCCATCGCCGAGTTCTGCCGCGCCAGTGGCTGTGAGTACCGTTGCAGCTTGTCGAGCGCACTCGCCAGCGCCTCGGGGTCACGGGTGGTGAGCGCCCCGGTCGCATCGGCCAGATACTCGCGCTGTCGCGACACGGCCAGCTGCACCATCGTCGCCGCCAGGGGAGCCAGCACGGCTGCAGCGATGCCGACGACCAGCATGATCGGGTTGCCACCGCCGTTGTTGTTATTGCGGTTGCCGCCGGTCATCCCGCTCCAGAAAGACATGCGCATCAAGATGTCGGCGACCATGCCGATCGCCGCGACCAGCCCGAACACGATCATGTTCAGCCTGATGTCGTAGTTGCGCACGTGCCCCATCTCGTGGGCCATGACCCCGGCGAGCTCCCGATCGGTCATCAGCTCGAGGATGCCACTGGTCGCACACACGATGGCATGCTCAGGGTCGCGGCCGGTCGCGAACGCGTTGGGCGCGGGGTCGTCCATGATGTAGACCTTGGGCATCGGGGTGCCCGTGGTGATGGCGAGGTTCTCGACGATGCGCCACAGCCGGGGGTTTTCGGCCTTGGTGATCTCACGCGCCCCGCTCATGGCGACAGCAGCACGGCCCGCCATGAAGTACTGGATCACTGCATAGATGCTTGCTCCGACGAGAGCCCAGATGGTGATCGTCCAATTGCCGAAGAGCAGGCTCGCGGCGTATCCGAGCACCGCGATCAACACGATGAACATCAGGATGATGAACACCGTGTTGACCTTGTTACGGCGGATGGCTCGATACATGGATCAGATCAGAACTGGACGCGCGGCGGCTCGGCGATCGCGCTGGGGTTGTCGACCTCGAAGAACTCGCGGCTGGTGAAGCCGAAGGTGCCCGCGATGATGTTGGTCGGGAAAGTCTGAATCTTGGTGTTCAGCTCGCGCACGCCTCCGTTGTAGAAGCGGCGTGACGCTTGGATCTTGTCTTCGGTGTCGACGAGCTCCTGCTGCAGATGCAGAAAGTTCTGGTTCGCCTTGAGGTCGGGATACGCCTCGGCCACGGCGAACAGACTCTTCAGTGCCTCCTGCAAATGCCCCTCGGCCACGGTCGCCTCTGCGGGTGTGGCTGCGTTGACCGTCTCGGAACGCGCCTGCGTGACCGCTTCGAACACGCCCTTCTCGTGTGCTGCGTACCCCTTGACGGTCTCGATCAGGTTCGGCAGCAGGTCGGCTCGCCGTTTCAGCTGCACGGTGATGTCGCTCCAGGCTTCGTCGACGCGCACGCGCAGACGAACCAGAGCGTTGTACGTGGCCCATAGCCAGATGCCGATGATCGCGACGATCGCGATCACGACAATGAGGGTGATCCATCCAGCGCCCACAATGATCTCCTTGTTCAAGTCATCAGCGGACATGGTGCCCGCTAGCTTAACTCTACAGAGGCCGTCTTTCGCAGCCACTAAGATGTCAGAGCAGGCGATGCGCTCGCAGCGGAATGTCGCTGCCGATCTCGCTCGTATCGGGCCCCCATAGCCCAATTGGCAGAGGCAGCCGACTTAAAATCGGCCCAGTGTCGGTTCGAACCCGACTGGGGGTACAGATCTGCCGATCTCGTAACTCGCCGGTCGAAGCCTTCGCGGCGCAAGCTTCGTCACAGCACCACGGCAAAGCTCGTCAGAGCAGAGCCTCCGACGAGAATGACTCGCCCATAACGCGGCCCTCTGTGTCCTCATCGTTCTGGTCGTTCTGGTCGTTCTGGTCGTTCTGGTCGTTCTCGTCGTTCTCGTCATCGGGCAGCAGGCTGATCAGCTGCCTGTCGATGCGGCATCGGGAGCAGGAATCTCATGCGGTCGGTAGCGGGGCAGGCGTGAGGCGGGGAGGATGGCGATCGCACTGAGACCAGCGAGGATGAGCAGGCCCAGTTTGAGAGCGCGCAGACGCTGCTCCTCGTTGAGCTGAACCGCTGCCTCGACCTGAGCTCCGGTCGCGTCGGTCTGCGACAGGACCTCTTCGAGCCGATCGTTCGACACGAAGTTGACGCTGTCGAGATCGACCTGTGTCACGAGATCGTCAGGGAGTTCGGGGTGCTCCGTCACGGCGCGCCCGACGCCGACGCTCAAGAGAGCGACCAGCAGTGCGCCGACGACGGCGGTGCCCACCGCCGAGGCAAGGTTCTGCGTGCTTCCGCGAATCGACCCGACGTCTCCAGCGAGTTCGGCAGGCGCAGCGCTGACGAGAACGTTGAACATGAGAGTCACGAGGGCACCCTGGCCGATGCCGAAGAGGATGAGTCCGAGGATGGTCGGCAGTGTCTCCCAATTGTTCGTGACCACGAAAGAGAGCCACACCAGCGCGCAGGTCGTGAGGACGAACGCTGCCATGCCGATGGTCCGAGGGCTGAAGCGCTTGTAGAAGCGCACAACCAGTGTCGCAGTGATGAACACCGTCAGGTTGAACGGCATCATGGCAAGCGAGGTCTCGAACGGGGTGCGCCCTTGCACGATCTGGATGTACATGGGAACCGTGAAGTTCAGGGTCGCCTCAAGCGCGACAACGACGAACATCGCATACACGGCTGCTCGCTCAGAGGGGGAACCGAGCACCGAGAGGTCGACGAGGGGAACCTTGCCCTGACGCATCCGTCGCCGTGTCCATGCGAAGAATGCCTGGCCGAAGATGATGCCGAAGACGATGAGCATCGGCGCCGGGGAGATTCCCAAGACGTCGAAAGGCGCACCTGGTGTGGCGAAGAATGCGCCCCACCCGTTGAGATTGTTGAAGCCGAGGGTCAGCAGCATGATCGACAGACCGAAGAGGGCCGAGGCGACGAGGTCGATTCTGATACCAGCATCCCCCTTGTCTGAGCGCAGCTTGAAGCTGAAGAGGAACACGGCGATCGCGAGAGCGAGCACAATCATGAAGACCGGTCGCCAGCCGACCAGCGTGCCGAGCGTTCCTCCGATCAGGAAGGCGCTGATGCCTGACAGCGCACGAGCCGACCCGAGAGAGCCGATCGCGGTCGCCTGCTGGTCGCCGCTGTAGTTCTCTGCGATCAGCGCGACAAGAGAAGGCACGATGATCGCCGCAGCGGCACCTGCGAGACACTAACCAGCGATCGCCCAGCCGACTGAAGGCGCCAGAATCATCATCAGCGACGATCCGGCGAACACGACGATGACGCAGCGAAAAATGAGCCCCCATCCGACGCGCTGCCCGAGCTTTGCTCCGGTCATGACCAACGCCGCGACAACCAAGCCGTACACCACGATCGTGGTGCTCGCGGTGGTGGGCGGAACCCCGAAGTCAGCGACCATGCCGCCATTTGACATCGGCAGCGCTGCAACGTTGAACGACATGAGAATCTGAGCGAGGAAGAGACCGATCAGAGGAACCCATGATCGCTTCGTCTCTGATTGAAGCGTCTCTGCGGTGGCGGTTATCAGGCGACCTTTCCTGTCTGTCGTTTGCTGTCGGAAGCGAAGAGATTCAGGCCCAGTGCCCGAGAGAGATATGCAATCGCACGCTGGCCGCGCACACTGTTTCCTGCGGAGTTCAGACGCGGGGAGAACGTGCCGATGGAGCCCTTGCCGGGAGCGATCGCGACGATGCCCCCTGCCACACCTGATTTCGCAGGAATCCCGATCTCGAACAGCCATTCGCCTGACCGTTCGTACATTCCGCTCGCGGCGAGCACCGAGAGCGTGTCTCTGCAGACCTCGGCCGATACGACCTGCTCACCCGTCACCGGGTTCATGCCTCCGTCGGCGAGCGTCGCCCCCATCACTGAGAGATCGTGCGAGGTGACGAGCATCGCGCACTGCCGGGTATAAATGTCGACCATATCTAAAGGGTCGTGGTCGAGGCGTCCATAGCTTTCGAGCAGTCGGGCGATGCCCTTGTTGCGAGAGTTGGTCTTCATCTCTGAGGCATAGACCTCACCGTCCATGGTCAGCTGGCGACCTGCGAAAGTCGAAAGGCCGGTGCGAATCAGCTCCCATTGCTCTGCGGGCGTGGCTCCGGGCATCATCGCGGTCGTCGCGATCGCCCCAGCATTGACCATGGGGTTCATCGGGTGGCCGCCGTTGAGCTCGAGTGCCATGACGGAGTTGAAAGGCAGGCCGGTGTTGTCGACGCCGACTCTCTCTTTGACGACTGCATGGCCATAGGCTTCGCACACCAGTGCGTACACGAATGCCTTGGAGACGGACTGGATGGAGAACGAGTAGTCGCTGTCGCCGGCATCGTGTGTAGCGCCGTTCACCTCGCTGACTGACAGGCCGAACAGCGTCGGATCCGCCTCGGCCAGCGCGGGAATGTAGTCGGCCACCCGTCCGTCGTCCAATTGGCGACAGCGCTCATAGGCGGTGGTCGTCAGCGAAGCGACCTCGGCCTGCCCGGGAAGATGCCCGGTCGACACCTGTTGATCGACCGTCTGAGATTCTGAAGTGATCATGACTCCGCCTCTTCGTATCCGTAAAACAGAGAAATGCGCTCGTGAGAATCGACGACTGAGGAGAAGTGCGCGGGGGAGATCTCTTCAGGCGCCGGTCAGCTGGCCTGACGCATCGGAGCGGTCTCTTGCGCCAGAATCTCCTGGGCTCGCGCGCCGGGTGCGCCCGTGGACTGAGCCTCGTCGGTCGCGGCAGCCCCATGGGCATCGACCTCTGTCGTGCCCTGCGTGATGGCTGGGGTGCCGGATGTGTCGGGCGAAGCCGTGTTGCGAGTGCTGCGTGACCACCATGAGGTCCAGGAATGCGACCGCGGAGACTCCGCCTCTGCTGTGCGGCGCGCAGCACGGGTCTGTCCGGTGACCCGGGGCGCAGCTGCCGATGACGATGCGGATGCGGTGGCCGGCTGCACGTGGGACGGCGAGTTCGTCGCAGCTTGAGTCGGCGACGCGTGAGGGACAGAGCTGGCGGCTGCCTTGGCCGTGGTCTTTCGCCTGGGCTTCTGCCAGACGCTCTTCTTTGCCTCAGTCGGGGCAGGAGTGACTGCTGCGGCGCCGGCGGAGGCAGGTGTACGTGCACCTGCAGGACGAGATGTCTGCGCTGTGGCCTTCGCACGCTTCTCGCGTTCGAGCTTGGCGCGACGCTGAGCCTTCTCATGCTCGTATTCGCGCAGGGCGGTGCGTGTGCCAGACCGCACGGCTTCACGAATGACCACGTACATGAGCAGCAGCCCGACGACGATGACGAGCAGCGAACCGGCCACGATGAGCAGGATGAAAGCGACCGTCGTCACATCGATGTTCTCCATAACTCGCCTCCCCGTCTGAGAAGAGTCTATGAGAAGCCTCTGACATTGCGCGCGACATGCCGACGACAGTGATCGAATCGTTACGGAACGACGTGTCGCACAGGTCGTAGAATCTGCTGAGTGACGGTTCGTCGCCGTCGCGCGACCAGCGCCGCGCCGTCCCGGGCGCTCAGACGACGTGATGAACGGAGAGCACAATGCCTGCACAGAAGTCGACATCGGCAGACGAAGTGGGCTCGGCACCCAACGCGACGATCGCCGCGCAGCTCGCACACCGCAGCATCCGCGCGTACACGGCAGAGCCGGTCGACGAGTCGACCATGCAGACGCTGCTCGACGTCGCGTCACAGGCGGCGACCAGCAGCTTCTACCAGCAGCGAACGATCATCCGAGTGAAAGACCCAGAGGTGCGTCAGCGCATCTTCGAGTCGTCGGGTCAGCCCTACGTCGGCGGCGACCGGGGCGAGCTGCTCATCTTCGTCGTCGATCTGTACCGCAACGCACAGATTCGCCAGAGGCAGGGGCGAAGCCTCGATCCGCTCGAGACCACTGCTCTGTTTCTGCAAGGCGTCGAAGACATCCTGATCGCGGCGCAGAACGTGGTCGTGGCCGCTGAATCACTTGGACTCGGCACCGTCTACTTGGGCAGCATCGGGGGAGACCCCCGTAAAGTCATTGACGCGCTGCAGCTGCCGAATCGCACCTTTCCTCTGGTCGGACTGCTGATCGGCCACCCTGACCAGGAGCCGCAGCTCAAGCCGCGCCTGCCCAAAGAGATCACGGTCGGCGTTGACGCATACCCAGATCTCACCGACCACGATGACGCGCTCGCAGCCTACGACGAGATCGTGCAGACCTACTATGACCTTCGCGACACCAGCCGTCGCATCGATTCGTTCTCACTCCAGATCGCCACAAAGCCAGGCAGCGGGGCGGCCGAGAAGGCTCCTCTGCTGGAGGTGCTCCACGAGCAGCGGCTTGCGCTGCGCTAGTCGGTGGGATGTCGCACGACGCGGGCGCGGAGAGTGCCTCTGCCCGGTCAGTCAGGCCGGAATGCACTCCCGTGCGGTGCGCCCCAGCTCGCGCCGGAAAGCCGTATTCAGCCCGTTGACGCTTGCGTAGCCAACTCGACGAGCGACTTCCTGCAGCTCGATGCCGCTGCCGAGCAGAGGCAGGGCATGTTCGATGCGAGCTCGAGTGCGCCAGCAGGAGAAACTCGTGCCGGTCTCCGCTGTGAACCCGCGTTGCAGGGAGCGGGTGCTCATGCCTGCCGCTGCCGCCCAGTCGTCAACAGTCTGCGGGTCGCTGGGATGCGCAAGCAGGCGCTCGGCGATCGTGCGGAGTTCGACCGTCTGTGGAAGCTTGAGGTGCACCTGAGGGGCGGTGAGAGCAGGCATGAGGCGAAGCGCGTGCTCTTTCTCACGGGCCATGTCGAATCGTGGACTCAGATGTGACTGAACGATGCGCATCAGCGTCCAGCGGAGCGCCTCGTTGACGCGCAGCAGCACGGGCAGACGAAGCTCGCTCGGCAGTGGCTGCGGGTCGAATCTGATGGGAAAGATCACCTGGCTTGCCGCTGCAACGACGCGATGGGGCGTTCCAGCCGGAACCCAGAGCGCATGGGTGGGTGAGATGCGCCAGCGATGAGCATCTATGACGAGTGTCAGAGGGTCATGCGGAGCCCAGTTCAACTCGTGCTGCGTGTGAATGAATCTCGACAACGGAGAACACCTCCGACTTTCGTTGTCACACTCTGCGTCACAGGACGTGTCGCATTCATGTCGCTTACAGTGTCGGATCTGATCAGCTGATTGATGCCGCACCGCTCGTGCTGTTGTATTGAAACCGCTCTGAGGTAGCTTAGGCATGCCTTCCCATGGTGTCCATCCCGGTGCCGCTTGTGGTCGCTGTCATTCGTGTCAATGGCGACGATCCTCTCGGTGAACAGCGGATGTCCATGAGGAGTTCCTTGCCCTTTCATCTGCTGAGCTGGCGCACGTTGCGTCATCCGTTGAATGAGGAGAACATGGCGAATTCACAGAAGGCGACGACCCAGAAGCGTCGCAGTGGTAGCAAGGCGGCTTATGCAGCTGCTTCAACAGTGGTCGGTCTCGGGTTGGTCTTCGGCGCAGGCGCGCCCGCCTTGGCCGCACCTGCCGGTGCATCGTTTGGCGAAGCCGCCGTCGTTGCCCCGTTGGAGGTCTCAGCCCCCAGTGTGTCCGTGGATCCTTCACAGGTCACGACCGATGGCGGCACGATTCACATCACAGGCGCTGGAGTCGCTGGCGCTGCCGCGGCGCGAGGGTGGTTCGCGGTCAAGCTCGACAAAGGCAGCGGCTCTTGGGGAACCGGCGCACAGCCGGCAGGTTCGGTCGAGAGCAATGGCAACTACATCCAGGTGACGAACGAGTCGGCGAATCTCACCGATGACGGCGAGTACTCGTTCGATGTCGTCATTCCTGCAGGTTTCACTGAAGGGGACCACACCCTGCACATCTTGGGAGACGGCGGATACGCCCCCACCGCGACCTTCACCGTGGTGAAGAAGCAGGAGCAGGGAGCCGACGCAACGCTGACCGCCGGTGCGGTGACGGTTGCCGCAGATGGTAGCACGACCGTTGCAGTCACCGGGCAGGGATACACGCCTGGCGCTGTGGTGACACCTTACTTTGACGGAGAAGCCGTCACATTCAAACCAGCCCGCGGGGCAGCTACGGCAACACTGACAGTGCCTGACAGTGGAAGCTTCAGCGGCAACATCGCCATTGCTGCGGGCAAGGCTCCTGCCGGCAGCAGCTACACGGCAACGGTCAAGAGTGACAAAGACATCGACCAGAGCGTGGAGTTCACCGCAGCACCGTCCGTGTCGTCATCGCTCGCGACGGTCTCGCTCAACCAGACCGGTACGTTCACCATCGGAAATCTCCCGGCTGGCGCTCAGCTGACCGCCTTCGGCGTTGAGGGAGAGAACTGGATCGAGGGCGCACCGCTGACCGCTGACGAAAGCGGTTCGGTCACCACCTCAGAGATCACCATTCCAGCCGATGCTACGGTTAACGCGCCAGTGATCGGTTCGTTCACGGTTGACGGCCAGGCGCACGCCTTCACCTCATCTCTGAAGATCGCTCCGGACAACAGCGCTCAGAACGAAGAGGGCTATGACATCGCCAGCACGGTCATCGAGCAGGGCAGCCTTTACCAGGTCGCGATCGATGAGACCACAGGTTACCTCTACGTGAGTTCCTCAGCGACAGGAGAGGGCGCGGGAAGCATCCTCAAGCTCGATCCCAAGACCCTTGAGGTTGTCGAGAAGTCGTCGATCTCTCAAGTGGATGGCACAGCAGATCCGGTCTTCGGCTTGGGGATCGACAGCAAGAACAAATTGGTCTACGGAACTTCCACCCGAGACAACGGGGTTGTCATCTGGGATCTGAACAACCTGCAGGCAGCTCCCACAGTGCTCGCAGACACGTCCACACACTCACGCGATGTGGCAGTCGACCAGACGACGGGGCTGGCGTACGTGTCGAGTTCGGCAGGCTCGACCGTCACCGTATTCGATGGTGCGACCAAAGCGAAGGTCGGCACCATCGATCTTGCGGCGACCCCAGGTCACGAGTCGTTCACCCCGGTAATGAGCCTTGACCTCGACCAGGCGACGGGCAAACTCTACACCGTGTCTCTGCACGGCAAAGAGGCAGTCGAGATCGACGTGCGCAATAACAACAGTCTGCGTTACTTCAGCCTTGGTGAGACCGACAACAGTGCGTCAGGAGTTGCCTACGATCCAGTGACACATAATCTCTTCGTCGCGAACCAGACGTCGAACGACCTCACTGTCGTCAATGTGATCTCGGGCCAAATCATCAAGACCATTCCTGTGGGAAGCGGCGCGCTCAACGTCGCGTACGATCCGGTGCACCGACTCGTCTACACGGCGAATCGGACCGGCGGCACTTTCTCGGTTGTCGACGCCGAGACCCTGACTCGTATCGGAAACATTGAGGCAGGACAGAACCCGAACCACATCGAAGTCTCTGCGGCCGGCGTCGCATACGGCACGACCAAGGACTCAGCGGGTAACCGAGTATTCGCCATCACCTCGAAGGCGGATGCCAAGGGAGCTCACACCGCGGTGACTGAGGAGAGTGCCACCGCAGACAACAAGGGCTCGATCGTACTCGACAAGTCCACGGTGAAGCCCGGCGACACGGTGAAGGTCAGCGGTCTCGATGCGCTCAACGGCCAGCAGGCCGACGCTTATGTCGCGTCCGACCCGGCGCTCGTCGCCGACGACGCAACTGTTGCTGACGGCACACTGACTGTCACAGTGCCAGAAGGTACCACTGAAGATCAGCACAAGCTCATCATCACCAATACGTATGGCACAGTCTTTGGATGGGCTGATCTGACGGTGTCGACTGATACTGATGACAATGGTGGCTCAGGTAACGGTGACGGCTCGGACAACGGCACCGATGGTAATGGCGGTTCGGACAACGGCACCGGCAACGGCACCGGCAACGGTGACAATGGCACCGGTGGCACGACGACCGGCGGGGCAGCCAACGGCGACGGAACGCTGGCTAGAACCGGAGCTGACTCGTCTCTCTTGCTGGTCGCAGGCGGCGCAGCTGCTGCGATCGCAGCAGGCATGATTCTGGCTGCTCGCCGCCGCCAGCACTGAGTCCGTTGAGAACTTGCTGCGGAGGTTCAGGAGCCGGAGGTACAGCCCCTGAACTCTGCAGGAGTTTCACCCGCAAATGATATGCGTCGAACCCTGAGAACACCGATCAGGCAGAGACATTGTGAATGGAGAGGAGGAGCGCACTCAGATTGTGCGCTCCTCCTCTCGTTTCTAGGGAGACTTTGGATGACCCGGACTCATCAGGGCAAGCAGGATGTACGTGTACAGGTGGCGGCTAGGTCGTCTCGTCGGAACCGAATTCCTCGACGCTGGCGATGGAGCGCAGCGACGATGCTTCTCGCGGCATCGGCCATGCTCGCGGGCTGCGGCGTCGTCTCAGGCAGCTCCGACAGCACCGCTGATGCACAAGGAAACCGCACCATCACAGACGCAACCGGCGCGGAGGTGGTGATTCCGGCCTCTCCGAAGACGGTCGTCACCCTGAGCGAGCCGACACTTGACGGTGCGCTCGCCTTAGACGTGACACCAGCGGGAACGACCTCAGGCCGTGGGCAGAAGACAGCGCCGGGATACCTCGGAGATCGCGCTGCGAGCATTCCGATCGTCAGCGACGTCGCGAACCCCAACTTCGAAGAGATCGGCAAACTCAAGCCCGATCTGATTCTCACCGATGGCACGAGCATCAACGACGATGCACAGATTCAGCAGCTCAAGGCGATCGCCCCCGTGGTGATCGCAGGCGAGGCCGGTGGCTCTTGGCGAGACAACTTCGGCATCGTGGCCGATGCGCTGAACAAAGCCGACGACGGTAAGAAGGTCGTTCAGAACTACGACGACCATGTCCAACAGGTCAAATCAGGTCTTGGCACCTACCAGGACAAGACGTTCTCCATCGTCCGCTGGCAGGGCAACACGGCATCCCTGATCTTGAAAGAGCTCCTGCCCGGGCAGGCTCTCGAAGACCTCGGGCTCAAGCGTCCCGAGAACCAGGACCGAGCTGGTGCCGGTCACTCCGAACCGGTCTCACTCGAGAACCTGAGCGAGATCGACGCTGACTACATGTTCTTCGGCACGCTTGGCGGCTCATCCGTCGGCAACGCGGATGCCGGCGGTGCGACCGACGAGCAGGGCGCGAAGGATGCGCTGCGTCAGGCAGTTGCCGTGCCCGGGTTCACCGATCTCAACGTCTACAAACAGCAGCATGTCTTTCTGGTCGACGGGTCCCGGTGGACATCGACCGGCGGTCCGATCCTGATGGACTCACTGATCACTGATGTGCAGCAGAAACTCGGCGGAGCTCAGTGATGCAGAGGAGAGTCAACGAAGTGAGACACGATGTGAGCGTGCTCGACCGGTCTTTCACCGCCGTTCGCAACCTCACCGCATTCGCCGCGGCCGGCCTGTTGGCGCTTGGCGCGCTCGGCGCAATGCCAGCTTCGGCTGCGACGGGAGCGTCAGGAGAGACTGACGGAGGGAGCGTGCAAATCCTTGGCAGCGGATCTCCAACGGAATCGCTGCAGACCGTCCAAGCAGCATCTGAGAGCGCTGCAGCGCAGGATGCTCGCTGCGAGGATCTGACAACGCAGGGCACCCCGAGACCAAACGGACAGGACCAGGGTGCTATCGCGGTTCTCAACTGTCGCAGCGTCATCACGGGCGATCTGATCACTGTGACCGGTCAGGGAATGGCTCAGCGCCCTGAAGGAACAGGGAAGCTCACCTTCAAGATCGACGATGTCAACGACAACGATCACACGCGCTTGGCCGTTGATCAGCCGAACGGCACGATCGATCAGGGCGGTGTGACGGTCACCGATGCCCGATACCTGCCCAATGCGAACGGTGACATGTCCGTTCAGCTCAGGCTCAGCCCGAGTCTCTCAGATGGTGTGCACTGGGTGCGCGTCTTGGGCGGTTCCGGTGACGGTGGCGAGGGCGTCAGCCAGTACGCGAAGTTCCTGGTCGGGCCCAAACCCGACACGTCCTCTCCCTCCGTCGCACCCCAACCCGGGAGTACCGTCACCAGTGGCTATGGCGCGACGTTCGAGCTCAGCGGGTTCACGAAATCTGCAGGGCAGACGGCCGCCCTCGTCCTTCAGGAAGACAAGCCCAACGGCCAGTCGTGGCCGTTGGCCGCTGCTGCCGCTGGGAACGCGGTGCTCTCGTCAGATGGCGCTGCAACCGTCGCTGTGACGATGCCCAAGGGGCTGGCGTCCGCGAGTTATCGGCTGACAGCCAAGACAGATAGCGAAGAGGCTGCGTCCCAGCCGTTCGCTGTGGAACGCGCGCAAGCGCCCGTCTTCACCCAGCGGATGCAGCCGCAGACCGTGGCTGACAAGGGCGATGGCGAATTCGAGACCGAAGTGAACCTTGATGCATCACCGATTCCCAGCGTGGTGTGGGAGCGTTCGCACGATTCCGGCGTTACATGGGAGAAGATCGTTGGTCCGGATTCTCAGCGAGGAAAGCTGACTCTGAAACTCCCCGGGCGCATGTCACCCGAGCAGAACGGCGATCTCTACCGGGTGACAGCGACCAACGGCGAAGGAACATCACAGAACATCGCGTCGTTGATTCTGGCGACCGGTGGCGGCTCGAATGGCGGCTCTGGAGGCATCAGAGAAGAAGGTTGGAACTGCCGAACCCAAGATGTGACGACCGAAGCAGAGCCCCAGCTGAGACTCTGCATGGTCAAAGCCGTAGCCGAGCAAGGCCGACTCCATTTGGAGGGTCGAGGGTGGAAGACTGCGGACGGAGACCTTGGCTCATGCTTCGCCGTGAAGTTCGAGGACGGCAAGGTCGAGGCATCGAACCCGCCCAAGACGGACTCTTCCAACACCTGCAGCGGCGGTGGCACCGTCAGCAACATCTTCAGTTACTTCAAAGCCGATGACAATGGTGATTTCGTCGTCGATGTTCCGATTCCGACACGGGCGAACTCTTCCACGCTCGCAGCCGCCGGCAGCGAGTGGAAGACCGGTGAATCACACGAGGTCACCCTGCTGACCGGTAGCTCACGCAGCGGCGATCGCGGCCGTTCCGTCAAACTCGAATTCGGCATCGGCACAGATTCGCCCGACCCGCGCCCGCAGTCGCAGGATGGCGGCGCATCCGATACGGTCGTCGTGCAGCAGGCAGCAGGGAGCACAGGCGCCAGCAACCTCACACTGAAGGCGTCAGGCAACAGCCTCGTGAGCATCGGCGAAGCCGCAGCGGGGCAGCGCCCACTCATTACCCCGGCTGCCCCGGTGTCGGCAGAAGAAGACTTGACCGATCTCAACCGTGGCGATGTCGAGGTTCAACAGGACGGCACGGTTCTGACGACCACGTTCAACAGCCTCGAACCGGGTGACTGGGTGTATCTGCACGCGTGGCCCGGCCCACAGGGAGTGGACTGGCTGCAGCTCGACGCAGAGAAGAAGGTGCGGTTCGACATCGTCGATCTTGAGCCGGGAGACCACAAGTTCAGCTTCGTCGGGCAGCAGGGAGAACTCGTCGGCTGGGTCGACGGCAACCTGCCAGGAGAGAGCAGCCGCAAGAGCTTCGAGAACACAAAGCCGGTTGCAGGGCTGGTCACCCCCACGAACTGGAACGGCCCGCTGCTGATCGCATCCTTCGGAACATTGGCCCTGGGGCTTGCGGCGACCACGATTCTCGGCATCGCACGCAGCAGGAGGTCGGCATGAGGCACAACAGCGATGAGACCCAAACGAACCGCGACCCGGCACGCAGCTGGGTGCGCATCGGCCGACGGATGCTGGCTGCGGCGGCCGCGACGCTTGCGTTGACCTTCGGCGCCTCTTCGATTGCATCCGCTCTGCCTCCGGCGGGGGCGAGCCCAGACAGTCCGGGTACGAGTTCTACGGTCAGCTCTCGCTCGGTGAGCGCTGGGGAGCCTCTCTCATTCACTGTGACCGGGTTCCCCGCGAACCGTCAGATCAGTGTCAAGATCGCTGACGGCCAATACTGCGGCCAGGGTGTTCGCTATGGGTCGTGCGTTGTGACCCGCGTGCAGAGTGACGCCAGTGGGCGGGCCAGCGGAACGATCGTGATCCCGAATGATCTCACCGCTGGCTCGTATTGGCTGCGTTTTCTGACAGACACACCTGCGACCTCCAACCGTGGAAACAGCGAGTTCAAAGTCGTTCCCAAGAGCGCTTCGTCGGCACAGGGAGGAAGCGCGACGGTCGAAGGCGGCGGGTCGGCCATGACCCAGCAGGTCGAGCAGCAGAAGACCGTCGGCGACGGGGCCGTCTTGATGGTGCCGGCTCCAGACCCGGCTCAGGCCGCCAAATCGGTGACCGACGACGAGCTGCCGATCGCGGGCGGGGCCTCCAACGGCGGAAGCAGCAGCGTGGATTCCTCGGCAGCTGCAGACAGCAGTGAGGCGGCACAGTCGGCAGATCACACGGCATTCTCCAAGCCCGGCTTTCCGTGGGCTGGCACGGTCGTCTTCGCCGTGACGCTGCTGCTGGTCGCAGCGGGAGTCATCGCAGTTCTCGTCTGGCCGCGCAGACGGCCGGGAGCATGAACCCAGTCGTCGTCAGTCAAAGCCGCCCGGATGCGTGAGTTCGCGGAGGGCCCAGCGATCCGAAACGGTACCATCCAACCATGACCCAAGTCGCACCCGCATCGAGTGCCCGCGTCCCCGGCGCGGGCACTCCCGGGTCTGGCTCCCCGTCGAAGCCGAGCGCGGCGACTGATCACAGGCCAGGCCCCAAAGAGATCCATCGTCCAGGCGCGGTCAGAGTCGCCGCCCTGGCGGGTGTGCTCGTCGCCTTGGCGCTCGCCGTGCTGCTGAGCCTTTCGCTCGGGTCGAAAGACATTCCGTTGGGTGAGACCTGGCGTCTGCTGCTCGCCCCAGACGGCAGCCAGAACTCGGTCGTGCTGCACGAGCTGCGCATTCCGCGCACTGCGATGGGCCTCATCGTCGGCGTCGCGCTCGGCGTGGCCGGAGCCCTCATGCAGTCACTCACGCGCAACCCGCTCGCCGACCCCGGCATCCTCGGTGTCAACGCCGGTGCCTCGTTCGCCGTCGTGCTCGCCGTCGCGCTGACCGGCATCAGCGGCATCAGCTTCTACCTGTGGTTCGCCTTCGCCGGCGCCGCCGTCGCCTCGGCCGCGGTCTACGCGCTGGGTGCCAGCGGGCGCTCGTCTGCGACCCCGGTGCGCCTCGCTCTGGCCGGCGTCGCGATCAGCGCGGCACTGCAGGCACTCACCGAGGCCGTCATCCTCGGCAACCAGGTGGCCTTCAACGAGTTTCGCTTCTGGGTCGCCGGGTCGTTGGAAGGCCGCGGCTGGGACGTGTTCGTGCTCGTGCTGCCGTTCATCGTCGTCGGGCTGATCATCGCGCTGCTGCTGTCGCCCTCGCTCAACGCCCTCGCCCTCGGCGATGACACGGGCAAGGCGCTCGGCGTGCGGGTCACCAGCACCCGTGTGTTCACCATGATCGCCGTCACCCTGCTCGCCGGAGCTGCCACGGCCGCCGTCGGCCCGATCGGCTTCGTCGGTCTCGCCGTGCCGTTTCTCGCACGCTGGCTGGTGGGCACCGATCAGCGCTGGGTCACCGCATTCAGTGCGATGCTCGGGCCGGTCTGGCTGCTGGCGGCGGATGTCGTCTCGCGTCTGCTGGTTCGGCCGGACGAAGTGCAGGTCGGCATCATCGCCTCACTGATCGGCGCCCCGATCTTCGTGCTCATCGTGCGCAGAAAGAAGATCGCAGCACTATGAGCCAGACACCCGTGAAACCCGCCGATCGCGGCCCCCAGGCGAAGGCGCCCAGCCAGGCGAAGGTGCCCAGCCAGCCGAAGGTGCGCAGCCAGGCGAAGACGCGCAGCCAGCGTGACATGGCATCCGCCGCACACCTGTCGCTGATCACGCCGACGCGCGAACAGGAGCAGCAGGTCAGGGCCAGCCTGCGCCAGGCGCACTCGCACTGGAGCCTCGGCCCGATCACGCTGCGCTTCGAACGCCGAGGCGCGATCGTCTACCTGGTTCTGATCGTCGCGATTCTGATCGCAGGCACAGTCAGCGTGCTGCTCGGCGACTACGACATCTCGGTCGGTGACGTGTTCGGCGCGATCTTCGGCACGCAGCGGTTCGATGACCCGCTGGTGCCCTACTTCGTGAACCAGGTGCGCCTGCCGCGCGTGGTCAGCGGCATTCTGGTCGGCATGGCGCTCGGCACCTCGGGCGCGATCTTCCAAGTGCTCAGCGGCAACCCGCTCGGTTCGCCCGACATCATCGGGTTCACCCGCGGTTCGGCCACCGGCGCGATTCTGGCGATCATGTTCTTCGGCGGCTCGACCCCGATCGTGGCGGCGGGGGCGATCGGCGGCGGCCTGATCACGGCAGCCATCGTGTACGGGCTCTCGTGGCGCGGCGGAGTCGCCGGCTACCGCCTCGTGCTGGTGGGAATCGGTGTGGGCGCGGTGCTTGCAGCGATCAATTCGCTGCTCATCGTGAAAGCCGATCTCGCCGCAGCACAGAAGGCCCAGCAGTGGATGGCCGGGTCGCTGAATGCTTCGCTGTGGCCGGAGTCTGGCATGATCGCGGTCGCGCTCGTGCTGCTGCTGCCTGCGGCGTGGAGCCAGTTTCGCGCGATGACGCTGATGCCGCTGGGCGACCCGCTTGCGATCGGGCTCGGTGTGCGGGTCGAGCGCTCGCGTCTGGTGATGGTCGTCGTCGGGGTGGCGCTGATGGCCGTGGCCGTCGCGGCCGCCGGCCCGATCTCGTTCGTAGCGCTCGCCGCGCCGCACCTTGTGCGGCGCATCACTCGCACACCGGGTGTGGGGCTGATCGGCGCAGGACTCATGGGGGCGTTCTTGGTGCTGGTGTCAGACCTGATCGCCCGGCGCATCTTCGCGCCGAACGAGTTGGCGGTCGGCGTGGTCACGGGATCCCTCGGCGGCATCTATCTGATCATCCTGCTTGCCATGGAATGGAGGAAACGCGCATGAGCGCATCCACCGAACACGCAGCTTCCCAAATGGGCGTGACCGCAGCGGCACAGGCGGACTCGACCGCAGCGGCGCAGGCGAGTGGAGCATCCGCCGCAACGTCGCGGCTGCGCACCGAGAGGCTCGTCACCGGATACGGCAATGCGAAGACCGGGCGCGAGATTCTGCATGAGGTTTCCGTCGAGATTCCCGAGGGGGAGCTCACGGTCATCGTCGGGCCGAACGCGTGCGGCAAGTCGACGCTGCTGAAGTCGATGGCGCGGATGCTGCCGCCGCGCACCGGATCGGTGTGGCTCGACGAGCAGCAGATCACGGACTATGCGCCGAAGGAGGTCGCCCGACGGCTCGGGCTGCTGCCGCAGAACCCGAATGCGCCGGAGGGCATCATCGTGTCTGATTTGGTGGCGCGGGGGCGGTTCCCGCATCAGAACCTGCTGAAGCAGTGGACGCCTGCCGACGAGCGCGCCGTCATCGAGGCGATGGCCGCGGCGAACGTATCTGATCTGGCCGACCGCACGATCGACCAGCTCTCGGGCGGCCAGCGGCAGCGGGTGTGGATCGCGATGGCGCTGGCGCAGCAGACGCCGCTGCTGCTGCTCGACGAGCCGACCACGTACCTGGACATCGCGCATCAGGTGGAGGTGCTGAACCTGGCTCGGCGGCTGCACCGCAGCGGTCGCACGGTCGTGGCGGTGCTGCACGAGCTGAACCTGGCGTTTCGGTACGCGACGCACCTGATCGTGATGAAGGGCGGCATCGTGGTGACACACGGGGCGCCCCAAGAGATCGTGACGTCGGAGCTGATCGAAGACGTGTTCGGGCTGCCCAACGCGATCATCGAAGACCCGATCAGCGGTACGCCCCTTGTGGTGCCGCGCATCGAGGAGTTTGACGAGCCGGCAGGGGAGTAGGCACGGCCGGGCCGCTGCCGAAGAACTGGCTGAGGGCCCGACGAGCCTGTGGGAGGATCTTCAACGTCGACGGTGCGGCTGTGTGCGAGACCGAGTGGCCGACGATGCTGTGGGAAGGTCAGGTTCGGTGCTGTCCCTCTATGGGGCTGTTGCCGGTCTTGGTGACTTGGAGAATGCTGGTCCATTCCGATTGGGGCATGGGATTTGTCGTTCCAGACGGTCGAAACATGCCAAGTGGCATGCCCCGATGCTGTGAAGCGACATCTGCCATGTCTGGATTGTGGGTGCTCCTCTCTGATGAGGCCTCGGCAACATCTGCCATGTCTGGATGCGAAATGAGCCCGTCTGCGTAGGCGAGAGTTCTGTCCTGACGTTCGCGGCCAGACCATCCACAGGTGGTATGGTGTGAGTTCTGCTGGGTTATCTGACCCAGGTGGTCATGCCCTTCAACCTGCCGCTGAGCGTCGTATGCCGGGATGGTCCGAGGCTGGAAACCTCCAGTTCAGCCCAAGTGACCTGCGACTGTGCGCAGAGTCCGCTTCGAACGATGTGTTCACGCGCGTGCGCAACGCTCGGGCTCTGCAGTTGTCGAGCGTCTCGAGCCCCTGTGTGCGCCGAGCGAGTGCAGCACCTGCACGGCGCCCCGTGCTGGGCGCAGGGGCCGGGTGCAGAGTGCGCGTCGCGCCCGAACCCGATCGAGCGGCTTTGCTCTGAGCGGGCCTCGAAACCTGATGGAGGAGCATCCGCATGCCGGTTCTGCTGAAGAAAGGCGGCCGCTGGCTGCCGCTCATCGTGATCGCGATGACCCAGCTGATGGTCGTGCTCGACGGCACGATCGTGAACATCGCACTGCCGCACGCCCAGGCCGACCTCGGCCTCACCGATGTGCAGCGGCAGTGGGTCGTCACGGTCTACGCCCTTGTATTCGGATCGCTGCTGCTGCTCGGTGGCCGCGTCGCCGACTACTGGGGGCGCAAACGCTCGTTCGTCGCCGGCATGATCGGGTTCGGCATCGCGTCGGCCATCGGCGGCCTCGCGCAGAACGGCACCGAGCTGCTGGTCGCACGCGGGCTGCAGGGACTCTTCGCGGCGCTGCTCGCTCCGGCGGCGCTCGCGCTGCTCACCACGACGTTCACCGCAGGTCGTGACCGGCAGATCGCATTCGCCGTCTTCGGGGCCGTCGCCGGCAGTGGTGCGGCGGTCGGTCTGCTGCTCGGCGGCATCCTCACTGAGTTCGCCTCGTGGCGCTGGTGCCTGCTCGTCAACCTGATCTTCGCAGTCGTCGGCGTCGTCGGCGGACTGCTGCTGGTCGGGGAGAGCCGCGCCGACGGCGATCACAGCTACGACATCTGGGGCGCGATTCTCGTCTCGCTCGGATTCGGCGCGCTCGTGTTCGGGTTCACGCTCGCCGAAGACAGCTGGACGAAGCCCTCGACCATCGGGCTGCTGGTCGCGGGCGTGGTGCTGCTGGTCGTCTTCGTGCTGGTTGAGATGAAGGTCAAGAACCCGCTGATGCCACTGCGCATCGTGCTCGACGGCACACGAGCAGGGTCGTTCCTGGTCCAGGCTCTGATGGGGACCGTGTTGATCGGCGCGACGCTGTTTCTCACCCTGTACCTGCAGAACGTCATGCACCTGACCCCGCTGCTGACCGGGCTCGCGGCTGGGGCGATGACGGCATCCACATTGATCAGCACACCGATTCTGACCAGGCTCATCGAACGCACCGGGGCGCGCATGTTCATGCTGCTCGGCCCGCTGCTCGGGGCGGCCGGGCTGATTCTGCTGTCGGTGAGCATCTCGCCCGACGGCAGCTACTGGACGCACGTGATGCCTGCGCTGATCCTGCTTGGCGTCGGGAATGCGTTCATCTTCATTCCGCTGCAGAACCTCGCGCTGACGGGCGTGGCGAACAGGGACGCTGGCGCGGCCTCGGCGCTCGTGAACTCGTCGCTGCAGATCGGCGGTTCGATCGGCCTGTCGGTGTTCTCGCTGGTGGCGGCGCGTTCGCTGGCGGCTGCCGGCCCTGCGGCGTCGATGCCGGATGCGATGACCGGCGCGTACAGCGAGGTCTTCTTGATCGCGGGGCTGTGCATGGCTGCAGCGTTCGTGGTTTCTTTCTTCATGGTGCGGCCGCCGAAGGCGCAGCCGGGGGTGTGAGATGGAGGCGGGCTGTGTTCGCCGCTGTCGAGTGTGTAGAACCTGTTGAGCCGCGCTCGAGTGTGTAGAACGTGCGGGCGTGGGCGAGTGATGGTCGCAGGTTCTGTGCTTTCGGCGTCGGGTGGAGCCTCCCGGTCGTTCTGATCGAGACATGGGAAATGACGTGCCACGGGATCGAAGCATGCCAAGTGCCATGTTTGGGTGTCGTAATGGCTCATTTGTGGCGGTTGGATGCCGTGGTACGGCTTCGAGCCGCTGCAAGACGCGAGGTACCCGTACGGCCAGCCGAGCACCCGATGAATCTTGCTCCGATGAATTTTGCTCCGATGAATTTTGCTCCGATGAACCTTGTTCCGATGAACCCTGCTCCGACAAAGCCGTCTGGCCGAGTGCCGCCGTGTGCGGTTGAGCAGGGTCATGCGTGGCTTCTGTCCGGACAGGGATGATCGAGTGCGGTCGGCGCCGGTGCGGTCGAGTCCGGTTGCATGCGGTTGCACACTGCGAGGTGCATCTGCGCATGGCCAGAGCCCGACCACCGTGCCAGAATGAGCGGGTGAGCAAACAACGGGTGAATGCGCAGTGAAGAGCGTCGCCGAACCAACAGGGGAGCCGAAGATGAGCCCGGCCAGGCGGCATCCGCCGAAGACCCGCCGCCCAGAACCGGCACCGCTGACCACCAGCCCGTTGATCGCCGGGCTCGAAGCCCGCATCGCTGACCTGCTCCAGCATCCTGACGGCATACGCACGCCGCAGACACTCGCCGACGAGTTTCGGGCCGAGCACCCGGCGAGCCCGGTGTTCGAGCACCTGCCCGCCACTCCCGAGCATCCCGACGCTCCAGACGACCCCGATCACCGCATCGTCACTTTCGTTCTGCATGACGCCGCGGCCGAGCAGGTGCTGCTCTTCATCAACCGCATCACCGACGAGACCGACCTCGACCGGTCGCTGATGCATCGCATCCCCGGTACCGACCTGTGGCACCTCAGCTATCTCATGCGACGCGACTGGATTGCCTCGTACAGCTACCAGATCGCCCTGCCGGGGGCACCGGTTCCGTGGCAGGGGCTCGATCAGCGCGGCATCCGCGAGGTGCTCGACCACGGGCTGCCCGACCCGCGCAACCTGCGCCAGATCACGAACCGGGCCGGGGTGCGCATGTCGGTCGTGGCGCTGCGGCACGCGCCGTCCGATGAATGGCGGGCACCTCGCGACGACGTTCCCGAGGGCACGCTGGCCGAGCATGTCGGCCCGGACGGCCGTCGCCTCTGGGTCTACGAGCCCAGCGCGCTCGAAGTGGCGAAGCCTGGCCGCACACATCAGGCGCTCGCCGACGCCGGCGCTCAGGCGATGCTCGCGGGCCAGCAGCTGCCCCTGCTCATCGTGCTCGACGGCGACGTCTGGGCGGGCGTGCAACCGCTGCCGACCATCCTCGACAACATGATCGCCGAGGGAGTGATCCCTCCGCTGCTGGCCGTCTTCGTCGACAGCGCCGACCGCGAACGCCGCTGGGACGAGCTCGACGAGCACGGTGGCATCGTCGACTGGCTCGCAGATCGCCTGCGCCCGTGGGTGGTCGAGCACTGGGGTGCGGCTCTGAGCTGGGACCCGCATCGCACCGTCGTCGCCGGCCAGAGCCTCGGCGGTCTCGCAGCGATCGCTGCCGTGGTGCGGCGTCCTGACGTGTTCGGCGGCGCGATCAGCCAGTCTGCCGCGCTGTGGCAGCCGGATGTCGCGCTCGAGGCCGCCGCCCGGCCGCCGGTGGGTGCGCGCATCGACCTGCAGGTCGGCCTGCAGGAGTGGGTGCTGCTCGAACCGACGCGCGCGCTGGCGGCTCAGCTGAGCGAAGCGGGTGTGGACGTCACGCTCACCGAAATGAACGGAGGCCACGATTACGCATGGTGGCGTCGCACGCTGGCCACCGCGATCGAGCATCAGTTCGGCGACGACCCGGTGCATGTTCGCCGCTGATGACCGCAATGGGGGAGAGAAGCGCTGTGGAGAAGGATGCCGTGGTCGAGACGCGTCGCGCGAGGCGCAACCGTGAGCGCAGCGGCGGCCTGAGGCAGCGCATCGGACTGCTCTCGCGCGGAGAGCGCGCGCTGCTCGGCGGCGCAGTGACCGCAGGCGTGGCAGGAGTCGTCGCCCTCGGGCTCGTGATCGGCGCGGCAGCCACAGGCATGGTGTCGACCGGCGGCGCGACCGAGGCACAGGCGCAGTCGCAGAATGAGGCAGCTTCCACAGACCTCGACGCATCGGAACACGGCGCCGACGCCGCAGCGGACGAAGCGGCAACGAGCGGGGCATCCCCATTGCGTGTTGGAGGCATCTCACAGCTCGCCGATGCGGCCTGGGCCCAGCGCATCGCGACCAAGACCGGCATTCCAGAACGGGCGATGCGGGCATATGCCGGGGCGACGATTCGGGCAAAGCAGCAGTACCCGTCGTGTCGGCTGGGGTGGAACACGATCGCCGCGATCGGCCAGGTCGAAAGCCACCACGGCACCCTCGACGGCGGCTCGATCGGCCCGGATGGTGTCGCCGCACCCACCATCGTGGGCGTCGCACTCGATGGCTCAGGCGTCGCGGCCATCGCCGACACCGACGGCGGCACGCTCGACGGCGACGCCGCGCACGATCGGGCGGTGGGGCCGATGCAGTTCATTCCGCAGACGTGGAAGCAGCACGGCGTCGACGGCAGTGGTGACGGTGTCGCCGACCCACAGAACATCGACGACGCGTCTCTGACCGCTGCGGCGTATCTCTGCGCCGACGGCTACGACCTCAGCAGCGGCTCTGGCTGGATCGCGGCGATCGACGGGTACAACCGCGGCGTCGAGTACAACAACCTCGTGGCCGACGCAGCGAACCGCTACGCCCGCGCGAAGTGAGGCGGAGCGTGCAGGCACTCTTGGCGCCGCTAGGCTGAGAGCATGAGCTTTCGAACCAAAGACGGCAAGCGGCTGGCAAAGACTCTGCGCGCGCGGGCATCGCAGCCACGCGTGGGCGAGCGGGCACCCAGCGACAAGCAGCTGCGCCAGTATCTGAAATCGGCAGGCAATGCTGCCGATCACTCCGGGCTGCGTCCGTGGCGCATGATCACGCTGCGTGGCGACGAGCGCTCCCGGCTGGGTGCTGCGATGAGCGAGGCTCACGGTGACAAGCATCCGAGCACGAAGCCGCTGCGTGCGCCCCTGCTGATCGCGGTGGTCGGCAGCTACCGCGCTGACAAGTACTACAAGGTGCCGCAGTGGGAGCAGCTCGCGGTGGCCGTCGAGGTCGTGCACGGGCTGCAGCTGCTGCTGCAGGCCGAAGGGTGGGGTTCTTTCTGGCGCACCGGACGCGTCGTCGAAGAGGCCGCCGTGCGTGAGTTCCATGGCTTGGGCGAGCACGAACAGCTGCTGGGCTGGCTCTATGTCGGTGAGATGACCGATCGTCCCAAGGCCGCCCGCAGACGTTCGCTGTCGGATGCCTCGCTCACCTCGCTGCGCGGCTGACGGCCGCGTGGCATGTCACTGCGCTGTGAAGGGTCGCGTGTGGCACGGTGGTGTCTGCGCGCACGACTAGAATACTGAGCATGTCAGCAGACTCAGGTCGAGACCGGTCGTCGGATCGCGAGAGCGAGTTCGTGCCCTTGGGCGTGCGCATCGCCGCCGGCTGGAGCTGGCGGGTGATCATCATCGTGGCTGCTGTCGCACTGATCGTCTGGACGGTCGTGCAGATCAGACTCGTGGTGATCCCCGTGGTGGTCGCCGTGCTCTTCGCCTCGCTGCTGCGCCCGCTCGTGCTCTGGCTGCGCCGGCACGGCATGCATCTCTGGCTTGCGGTGGCACTGGTCGAACTCGGCTTTCTGGCCATCGTCGCCGGGCTGTTCTGGACGATCGCCACCCAGCTCAGCCGCGGCCTGAACGGGCTGATAGAGCACTCAGAGAACGCCTACCGCGAACTCAAGACCTTTCTGCTCGACTCGCCGCTGCACATCACCGAAGACGACATCAACAACTACCTCGGCGGGCTGTGGCATTCGGCGCAGCAGGACAGCCACGCGATCGTCAGCGGCGCACTCTCGGTGGGCACCACGGCCGGGCACATCGCCACCGGTGTGCTGCTTGTGCTCTTCTCGCTGATCTTCTTTCTCGCCGACGGGCGAACCATCTTCTTCTGGGCCATGCGCCTGGTGCCGACGCGAGTGCGCGCGGCGGTCTCCGGTGCCGGCCACGCGGGCTGGCGCACGCTGTCGAGCTATGTGCGCGTGCAGATTCTGGTGGCCGCCTGCGACGCGGTCGGCATCGGCATCGGTGCCGCGATCCTTGGTCTGCCCATGGTGGTGCCACTGTCGATTCTGGTGTTCATGGGATCGTTCGTGCCCTTCGTCGGCGCGATCGTCTCAGGCATTCTGGTCTGCGTCGTGGCCTTGGTCTACAAGGGATGGATCATCGCGTTCATCATGCTCGCTGTCGTCATCGCGGTGCAGCAGCTCGAGAGCCACGTGATGCAGCCGCTGATCATGGGCAATGCGGTCAAGGTACACCCGCTCGGCGTGGTGCTCTCTGTGGCGATCGGCACGATGCTCGCCGGCATTCCTGGTGCGCTCTTCGCGGTTCCCTTCGTCGCGGTGACGAACCGCATCGTCAACTACTTCGGCGACCGTGACTGGGAGACCGATCTCTTCGCCCAAGGCGTGCAGCTGACCATCGATGACAACTCTGGCAGGTCGTCGTTCACCGGTCCGCATGCGGCGAAGAAAGACGCAGCCGTGGTCGCAGCGGCTGTAGCCAACGGGCTCAGCGATGGGGCATCCGTCGCTGCAGACGCCCACGATGCGGGCACCTCAAACGAAGACGGGCCGGAAGACGAGAACGGCGACGGGCCGAGAATTACTAAGGGCTGAGCGCCCTGCGCCAGCCCGCACCAAGCCTCCTTGCAGACGCAGTCGGCTGCTGCGCCTGCCTACGAACCGACCGGCCGGTATTCTGGGAACGTCGCAGCATTGCATGCATGGTTCAGACCATCTGCACACGGTGCCGCGTGTGACCGGTGAAATCGCACGAAAGCAGAAGAACTTCACATGACCACACCAACAGGACTCGCCGCGGCACCTTCGCTGCAAGAGATTGAACGAGCACGCGCCAACGTCTCGCAGATCGCCAAGATCACTCCGATCGAGCGGTCGAAGGCTTTGGGGGCCGAGCTCGGTCACGAGGTGTTCATCAAATGCGAGAACCTGCAGCGCACCGGAGCCTACAAAGTGCGCGGAGCGTACACCAAGCTGCTCTCGCTGACGGACGAAGAGCGTGCCCACGGAGTCGTCGCGGCTTCGGCGGGCAACCACGCGCAGGGCGTCGCGATGGCGGCTCGTGAGCTGGGCATTAAAGCGACGATCTTCATGCCGATCGGCGTGGCGCTGCCCAAGCTGCAGGCCACCCGGCGCTACGGAGCCGAAGTGGTGCTCGAAGGCGACATCTTCGACCGCACCCTGGCCGCGGCCAAGGCGTTCAGCGCCGAGACCGGTGCCACGTTCATCCCGCCGTACGACGACCCGAGAGTGATCGCCGGCGCCGGAACGATCGGGCTCGAGATTCTCGACCAGCAGCCCGACGTCGAGACCGTCGTCGTGCCGATCGGCGGGGGAGGCCTCATCTCGGGCGTCGCCGCAGCGGTGAAGCAGAAGGCGCAGCTGCTCGGCCATCGCATCCGTGTGGTGGGGGTGCAGTCAGACCGCGCCAGCTCGTATCTGCCCTCGCTCGACGCGGGGCACCCCGTGACCGTACCGGTACATCCGAGCATCGCTGACGGCATCGCGGTCGGGCGTCCGGGAACATTGAACTTCGAGATCATCCGCGATCTCGTCGACGAGATCGTGACGGTGCGCGATGAAGAGATCGCGCGGGCCATCGTGCTGATGCTCGAACGCGCGAAGCTCGTCGTCGAACCGGCAGGTGCGGCTGCCCCCGCGGCGATTCTCGCGGGCAAGGTGCACAGCGCCGGAACGACCGTTGCGATCGCATCAGGCGGCAACATCGACCCGCTGTTGCTGCAGCAGATCATCCAGTACGGTCTGGTCGAGCTGTCGCGCTACGCCACCATCTCAGTGATGCTGCCTGACCGGCCGGGGCAGCTGCAGATCATCTCGGAGCATGTGGCCGGCCAGGATGCGAACGTGGTCGAAGTGCTGCACACGCGGCACGGCAAGGGCTTCGACATCGGTGCGGTCGAACTGCAGATTTCGGTCGAGACGAAGGGTGAGGAGCACCTGCAGCAGGTGCTCAACAGTCTGCGCGAGATCGGGTACGACCCGCAGATCGTGCGGTGAGCCTACTCGCCTGAGTAGGTCTCGACCGAGACGATCTCGACCTGCATGGTCTTGCCGTTGGGGGCCTCGTACGAGACGGTCTCGCCGGCCTTGTGATTCACAACAGCGCCGCCCAGGGGGCTCGCTTCGCTGAAGACCTTGATGTCGCCGCTGGCGATCTCACGGTTGCCGAGCAGAAAGCGCAGCTCGCGACCGGCGACGTTGGCTGTGACGACGGTTCCACGCGCGGCGCGGCCGTCTTCTACCTCGACGGTGCCGACCTGCGCGTTGTGCAGCAGCGCCTCGAGTTCGCGAATGCGCCCCTCGAACTTGCCCTGCTCGTCTTTGGCAGCATGATAGCCGCCGTTCTCTCGAAGGTCGCCCTCTTCGCGCGCCTCTTCGATGCGCTTCGCGATGTCGCGGCGCCAGGGGCCGCGCAGATGGTCGAGCTCTTCGTGCAGGCGGTCGTATGCCTCCTGCGTCAGCCAGGTTCCCTCTTGCTGATCAGCCATTGCACTCTCCTCAGATGACTAAAGGCCAATTGTACCCCCACCCTCTGACAAGGAGTGGCCGCTCGTGCAGGCTGCGAACGGCGGGTCAGACGATCCAGCAGCTGTCGACCGAACCGGCCATGGCCGGCTGCACGGTCTTCACGGTGACCTCGATGGTGCGGCTCTGTGCGTCAGCTGCCGGCACGTCGACGTACTTCCACCCGACCTGACTCTGGCCTTCGCCGCGGGCGTCGACCGCACAGCGCGTCGTGGTGCCTGGGGCGACGTTGAGCGTGAACCGCACGTTCGCATTGCCGTGATCGTCGATCGCCGACGTCGTCGTCTTAGCCTGCACCGAGGCCATCGGCTGCGATGCAGAGAACCAGGCGAGCGCAATGATCGAGAGCACGATGAGCGCCGAGCCGAGCCAGATCCAGCCGCGGCGACTCAGCCGACGGGGAGCCCGGCCGTAGCGCTCCTGCAGCATCGCACTGTTGCCTGCACTCATGCTCTGACCCTCACCTTGTCTCGACAGTCACTCCGCTTGAGTCTATCTGTGTCAGTGCGAGTCAGACACGTCGGGAGCGATGCTGGTCAGACACGTCGGGAACGATCGCAGCCGACCACTCTGATTACACTTGAGTCTGCGCACGCGAGTGACGATGCATCCGGCGACGGACGCGCACGCCCCGCCCAGTGCGCGAACGCAGCTGAGGAGGCCCGCCAGTGACACTTCGCCTGATGGCCGTGCACGCGCATCCCGACGACGAGTCGAGTAAAGGGGCAGCCACATTCGCACACTATGTGCAGGCCGGAGCCAGTGTCACGGTGGTCAGCTGCACCGGCGGTGAGAGCGGCTCGGTACTCAACCCGGACCTGCGTCGCATTGCGTGGGCCCAACGTGACATCGCCGGTCTGCGCCACACCGAGATGGCGGCTGCCCGCGACATCCTCGGTGTCGACCACATCTGGCTCGGCTACCGTGACAGCGGTCTGCCTGACCCCGGCGAGACGGTGCCGCCGCTCTCATTCGCATCTCTGCCCATCGAGCTCACCGTGCAGCCGCTCATTCGGGCGATCCGTCGCATCCGCCCCCACGTGCTCATCACCTACGACGAGAACGGCGGCTACCCGCACCCCGACCACATTCGCTGCCATGAGGTGAGCGTGCACGCGCTGCGCGCGGCTGCCGATGCTACCGTGCACCCGGATCTCGGGCCGGCGTGGCAGGTGCAGAAGCTGTACTACGACCGCATCCAGAACTACCAGCGCTTTCAGGCGGTGCACGCGGCGATGGCCGCTGACATCAGCGAGACCTGCAGCAGCAGCTCGAACGGCTGCGAGGGAGGCGATGGCGCCGTCGAGCGAACCGCTGAGGCTGACGAGCGGGCTGCGGCCGCCGCTCGGGTCGGCGAGGTCGCGGAGCTGTTTCGGGAACGGCCGCTCAAGGTCACGACCCAGGTGGAGTGCGGGGAGTGCTTCGAGACGCGCGATGCGGCGCTGCGCTCGCATGAGAGTCA
The DNA here is from genome assembly GCF_008831165.1 of Pseudoclavibacter sp. CFCC 14310. Taxonomy (NCBI): domain Bacteria; kingdom Bacillati; phylum Actinomycetota; class Actinomycetes; order Micrococcales; family Microbacteriaceae; genus Pseudoclavibacter; species Pseudoclavibacter sp. CFCC 14310. The sequence goes on from NZ_WBKC01000001.1 coordinate 515,897, forward strand.
GGTCGCGCCAGACAGCCCGTTCTTCTTTCTGCCCAACGACCTTCAGCGACGGGTGTGGCCCCACGAGGATTACCAGCTGGTCGACTCGCGGGTGCCGACCGCGATTCCCGAGCACGACCTCTTTGCCGGTGTCGTGGATGATGGTGATGGCGTCGTGGGTGCTGGTGCTGGTGCTGGTGCTGGTTCTGGTTCTGGTGCGACGAGCGATGCCGCTGCCGGAGTCGATGGTGCTGCAGGCGCTTGAGGCGCTTGAGGCGCTGCAGCGTGACAGATTGATCGTGCCCCAACCGTGAGAGACTAGAGACCATGACTGTGCTGCCTGAAACCGTGACTTCGGCTCTGCCGATCGCTGACGCTTGGAGTGCCGAGACAGAGACCAGCCCCTCGCCGTCGCCGACTGACCAGCCTCAGCAGGATCAGCAGCAGATCGGCGCCGGTCCGGGCGCATTCTTCGCGATCTTCGTCATCGCCATACTCGTGGCTCTTCTGGTCTTCGACCTGGTTCGGCGACTGCGACGCATGCGCTACCGGCGCGAGGCTCGAGTCGAGCTGGCAGAGAAGTACGGCGTGGTCGAAGAGGAGTTCCCCGAAGGACTCGACGAAGACGATGAGCCGGTTGATCCGTTCGAGCGTAAGAAGCGGCAGATCGCCGAGCGCGACGCCAAGTTCGAGGCTCGTGCTGCCCGCCGCGAGGCCAAGCGCAGGAACCGCGGCTAGGGGCGTCTGACCTGGCTTTGGCGTGGGCGGTTGTGGTGCTCAGGACTGGGCGGCGCGGTCGGCAGGTGCGAGGCTGTTGCAGCGGTGGCGGGTCTTCGTCGCTGCTCTGCCCGCTGAAGGCCCGGCTGTTGCTATTGTGCTGCGGCTAAGCCTCCGACTGCTCCCCGTTGTTCGGCCGCGTTCGCTCCAGCTGATTCCTGTCCTGCTGCATCCGCCCGTCCCAGGTGTTGGCCAGACTCATCGAGCCGTCCCAAATGTCTGTCAGCGTGATCGAGGCATGCCAAGTTCCATGTCTGGATGCTGTGGGGCGTCACTGGGGCGTCATTTGAGGCGGATGGATGTGCCAGAGTACCGGCTATCGCGCCGTCCCGGCTATCCCGCCGTACGGCCATTCCTACTGTTCCGACCATTCTGACCGTCGGGGCAGCCTAGGCGCCATCCGACCCTCCGGCCAACCAGGCCGCCGGCCAGAGCGACCGATCAGCTGCCGAAGCGTCGCTGCCGCAGGGCATACGCCCGCAGCGCGCGCAAGAAGTCGACCCGGCGAAAATCGGGCCACAGCACGTCAGCGAAGTAGAACTCGCTGTGTGCCGCCTGCCAGAGCAGAAAGTCACTCAGCCGCTGCTCTCCAGAGGTGCGCAGAATCAGGTCGGGGTCGGGCTGGCTGCCCGTGTAGAGATGGCTCGCGATCTCGCTCTCGCTGACCTTCGCGGCGAACTGCGCCAGCGACCGCCCCTGATCTTCCCAGTCACGGGCGGCCAGGCGCACCGCATCCACAATCTCACGGCGACCGCCGTAGCCGACCGCGAGATTCACCTGCATGCCGGTGGCGTCGGCGGTGCGCGCCTCGGCCGACTGCAGCGCCTCGACCAGCTCACGCGGCAGATCGTCGATGCTGCCCACATGATGAATGCGCCAGTCGCTGCAGCGCGAGATCTCGTCGGTGAGATCGATGATGATCTGTATCAGCTGGGTGAGCTCGTCGGTTCCGCGGTGGCTGAGATTGTCGGTCGACAGCAGATACAGCGTCACGATGCCGATGCCGAGCCCGTCACACCACCCGAGGAACTCTCGGATCACGGCGGCTCCGGCGCGATGCCCGGTCGCCGCCTGGGAGTTCTGCTTCTGCGCCCAGCGACGGTTGCCGTCCAGAATCACCGCCACATGCTGCGGAGGAGTCTGCGGCCTCAGCTGCTTCTCGAGACGACGCTCGTAGATGCGATACAGCAGAGGGGTGCGATGTGCGGTACTGGACACTCCCCCAACGATACCCAATTGCAGGCGGTCGCGGGCTGGCCGCTGATCCGCTCGCGAGTAAACTGTGGCCCATGAGCGACCAGACACGGGGGCAGGGTGTGGGGGCTGATGCGGGGAACGCGCAGGGTGCGTCGGGTGCGAGGGCCGCGGCTGAGGGGTCTGCGGCGGATGCCGAGAGCCTGAATCGAGCAGAGCCTGACGGTGCACGGCCGGCTGAGTGCGCTGCCGTCAACGGCACTGAGCAGGAGGTCGAGCGTGCCGTTCAGGCCGAGGAACCTCGACTGCCGCACCTGCCGATCACCGAGGTCACCCGCGAGATCCGTGGCGACAAACCCATGCTGCGCGGGTGGCTGCATGCAGTGAGCTTTCCGTTGGCGCTGGCCAGCGGCATCGTGCTGATCACCTTGGCGCATGGCCTGTGGCCGAAGCTGGCCTGCGCCGTCTACATGGCCTCGTCGATCATGCTCTTCGGCAATTCGGCGGTCTATCACATCTTCAACTGGGGGCCGCGAGTGAAGCTGGTGCTCAAACGCATCGACCACTCGAACATCCTGCTGCTGATCGCAGGTACGTACACGCCGCTCGCAACGATGACGCTGCCGCCGACGCAGGCGAGAACGCTGCTGCTGATCGTCTGGAGCGCGGCGCTCGCCGGCATCCTCTTCAGGGTGTTCTGGATCGGCGCGCCCCGCTGGCTCTATGTGGTGATCTACCTGCTTCTGGGCTGGGGCGCCGTCATGTACGTGCCGGCGTTCTACCGGGCGAACCCGGCGACGATGATCCTCGTGATCGTGGGCGGTCTGCTGTACAGCATTGGGGCCGTGGTCTATGCGCTGAAGAAGCCGAATCCGTTTCCGAAGGTGTTCGGGTTCCACGAGGTGTTCCACTCGTTCACGGTGCTGGCCTTCGCCTGCCACGCCGTGGCGATCTACCTTGTGACGGTGTGACCACGGCCCCTCGGTTCACAGCACGGTGCGCAGCAGCCGCAGCGCCACCACGAGCGGCGAGGCGTCTCCGGTGGGAGCCTCGGAGAGTCGGTTCGCCAGCGCCCGCACACGGTCGATGGTGCCGGCATGCTGCGCCTCCCATGCATCGAGCCGAGCTGAGGCGGTGTCACGCTGGTCGCCGTGCTGCGACGCCTCGACCGTCTGCAGAGCGCTGCCCGTGATCTGGCGCAGCACCCCGTAGACGTCTTGGCGCAGCGACGAGCGTGCGAGCGTCTGCCACAGGTCGTGTCGTGGCAGACGGCTGACCAGCTGCAGCAGCTGCTCGAGGTGGTACCGGCGCAACGCCAGGAACTCGACTGCTGCCGCGTGTTCGAGTGCCGCGTCCGACGCGTCGGACCCGCCTGTGGCATCCGCCGCCGAGGGCGAAGCCTGCGCCTCGTCGACCAGGTCGACCACACCGATGAGATGCACCTCTTCGAGAGCGAATGCGCTGCGCTCGGCGACGGCGGCCGGCACCCCGGCATCGACCAGGCCGGCCTCGGTGCGTTGCTCGTGCTCACCGTGATGCAGAGCCGGCAGCTCGCTGCGCAGCCGGGCCAGCGGCCGCACGTATCGCTCGCGCAGCTGCGGCACGTCGAGTCGCTCGCTGTGCGTTTCGAGCAGCAGCCGAACGCCGCGGCCGAGTGCCCGTTTGAAGCGGATCAGCATGCCGTCCTGCGTTTCGGTCGAGACGGCGTTGTCGGTGGCCGCGATGTCGCCGAAGACGGTGTCGACCTCGAACGCCTCACGAATGACCGCCCACGCCCGCACCACCTGCGCCGGGTCGTCGCTGGTCTCTTCGATCACGCTGAACACGAACTGCACGCCACCGTGGTCGACGATGTCGTTGGCCAGAGTCGTGGCCTTGATCTCGCGCGCCAGCGGATGCCGTTCGAGCGCCTCGCCGTAGCGGGTGACCACCTCGGGCGGAAAGTACTCGCGCAGCAGCTGGTCCGTCCACGGTTCGTCAGGCACGCTCGACTCGAGAATCGCATGCTTCAGCGTGATCTTGGCGTACGAGAGCACGATCGCGAGCTCAGGCGAGGTGAGCCCCTCACCGGCGGCGATGCGTCGATCGAACTCGCTGTCTTCTGGCAGGTATTCGAGGGCGCGATCGAGCACACCGCTGGCCTCCCAGGCAGCGACCAGCCGCTGGTACGAGGGCATCAGCTCACCACGATCGCGCTCGAGGCCGAGTGCGCGGTTCTGCCGGTAGTTGTCGGTGAGCACCAGCTGCGCGACTTCGTCGGTCATCGACGAGAGCAGCTCGTTGCGCTCGTCGAAGGTGAGCACATGGCCGTCTGCCTGCGGCGACGCGAGCAGAATCTTGAGGTTCACCTCGCGGTCTGACGTGTCGACGCCGGCCGAGTTGTCGATGGCGTCGGTGTTCAGCCGGATGCCATGCTCGGCTGCCTCGACGCGCCCGGCCTGACTGAACCCCAGGTTGCCGCCTTCGCCGACCACTCGCACGCGCAGGTCGCGCCCGTCGACGCGGATCGCGTCGTTGGCCCGGTCGCCGATCTCTGCGTCTGATTCGCGGCTGGCTTTGACATATGTGCCGATGCCGCCGTTGTAGAGCAGATCGGTCGGCGCGGTCAGCACCGCCTTGATCAGCTCGTTCGGCGTGAGCGTGGCCGGGGCCTCGCCGTCGCGGTCGAGCCCCAGCGCCGCTGCGACCTCAGGGGAGATCGGCACCGCCTTCGACGCCCGCGAGTAGACGCCGCCGCCCTCACTGATCAGTTCGGGGCTGTAGTCGGCCCACGACGAGCCGGGCTTCTCGAAGAGCCGCAGACGCTCGGTCCAGGCCGCCTCGGCGTCAGGCTGCGGGTCGAGGAAGATGTCGCGGTGGTCGAACGCTGCGACAAGACGGATGCTGTGGCTGCGCAGCAGCCCGTTGCCGAACACGTCGCCAGACATGTCTCCGATGCCGACTGCAGTGAACGGGTCGGTCGCCACGTCGACGCCGAGCTCGCGGAAGTGCCGTTCGACCGAGGTCCAGGCTCCGCGGGCGGTGATGCCCATGGTTTTGTGGTCGTAGCCGTGCGAGCCGCCTGACGCGAAGGCGTCCTGCAGCCAGAACCCGTAGGCGACGGCGATCTCGTTCGCGGTGTCTGAGAAGCGGGCGGTGCCTTTGTCTGCGGCGACGACCAGATACGGGTCGTCGGGATCGTACGCGACCACGGCTTCTGGATGCGTGACCGTGCCTGCCGCCAGGTCGCGGTTGTCGGTGACGTCGAGCATGCCGCTGATGAACAGTCGGTAGGCGTCTTGGCCAGCTGACATCCACGCGCCGCGGTCGACGCTCGGGTCGGGCAGACGCTTCGGGTAGAAGCCGCCCTTGGCCCCCGTAGGCACGATGACCGCGTTCTTGACGACCTGCGCCTTGACCAGGCCGAGCACCTCGGTGCGAAAGTCTTCGCGCCGATCTGACCAGCGCAGACCGCCGCGGGCGACCTGGCCGAAACGCAGGTGCACGCCCTCGACCTCGGGGGAGTAGACCCAGAGCTCGAAGAGCGGCACCGGCTGAGGCACGCCGCTGATGCGCCGCGGCTCGATCTTGAAAGTGATCTGCGGCTTGGGTGATCCGTCGGCGGCGAACTGATACGCGCTGGTGCGCACCGTGGCGATCACCGCTTCGGTGAGCCGGCGCAGCACCGTGTCGATGTCGAGGCTGGTGATCTTCGTCAGCGCCTGTTCGATGTCGGTCTGGATGGCGAGCACGTGTTCGCGGCGCTCGTCGATCGTGCCGCCGACGGCCGGGTCGAACGACTGCTCGAACAGCTCGACGAGAGCCAGTGTGATGTCGGCGTGGTCGACGAGGGTTCTGGCGATGAACGTCGTCGAGTACGCGAGCCCGATCTGTCGTAGGTAGCGCACGTAGGCGCGCAGTACGCTGACCTCACGCCAGGTCGCACGAGTGGTGGTGACCAGGCGGTCGAGCGGGTCGGACTCGACCCAGCCCAGCCAGGCCGCCGCGAACGCCTCGACGAAGTCGGCCGCGAGGCTGTCAAGAGTGTCAGCCGCGCGCACCCCGTAGTCGTGCACGTAGACCGGGGAGTGGCCCGGGCCGGTCTGCACCACGAATGGGTGTTCGTTGACGACCTCGACACCGAGGTTCGTGAAGATCGGCAGCACCTCTGACAGCGCGATCGGCTCGTCGTGAAAGACTTTCACGTGCGCTTCGCCGTCATCGTCTCGATACAGCCGCAGGGAGAGCCGGTCGGCATGCGCGATGGCGCTCGGCGCCGGTGTGCGAACGACGCCCTCGGCCTCGAAGATGGAGGTCGGCGAGGTCTCGGCCGACGCATCCGCCGGCTTTGCCGTCACGGCTGCGGGCGCCGTGCTCAGCGCGCCCGGCAGCGCCGACTCGGGCGATGCGACCGCGTACAGATGTGGCAGATCTGCCAGCGCTTCAGCTGGTTTGAAGGCCTCGCGATAGCTGTCGGGGAACGCCTGCCGCAGCTGCCGGGCGACGGACGCCGCGGCGATCTGACCAGACCGGCTCGCCACCAGCTCGGCGAGCTGATCGTGCCAGGTGCGGGTGAGCCCGATGATGCGCGCGTGCAGAGCATCGATGTCGGCGTCGGGCAGCAGCTCGCCCGGTTTCAGACGTGCGACGAAGTAGAGTCGCGCCAGCGCCGAGTCGGACATACGCGACTCGTGCTCGACATAGGCAGCATGGTAGGTCTGCTGAAGCAGGTCTGAGATGCCCAGACGCACCTGCGTGTTGAACGCGTCGCGAGGCAGATAGACGAGTGCCGTCACGAACCGCTCATAGGGGTCGGTGCGAAGGAACACCCAGCTGCGCCGCCGTTCGGCGACCTGCCGCAGAATCAGCACGTTGTGTCGCAGCGTGTCTGTGTCGGCCTGGAACAGCTCGTCGCGGGGGTATGTCTCGAGCAGGGCGAGCACATCGCGGCCGTTGTGGCTGTCGGTGCGAAAGCCGCTGCGTTCGAGCACGTTCTGCACCTTGTCGGCGACGACCGGGATGCTCAGCACCGACTGCGTGTAGCTGGTCAGCGTGAACAGGCCGAGAAAGCGGCGCTCGCCGTCGACCCGGCCGAACGCGTCGAAGCGCTTGACGCCGATGTAGTCGAGGAATGCATCGCGGTGCACCGTCGACCGAGAGTTGGCCTTGGTGATGATGAGCACATCGCGCTCGCGGGCCTTCTCGAGGTTCTTGCGCAGCAGAGGCTTCGGCGCAGCGGCGGATGACGCGGTGACCGACTTCGGGGTCGCGGCGCCGTCGCGGGGGCGGAAGAGGCCGAGCCCGGTCCCGGTGACCCGCTGCAGGGCGTCGTTGCCGTCGACGGTGACGAGGTCGTACTCCTGATAGCCGAAGAAGGTGAAGTTGTCGTCGTCGAGCCACTCGAGGAATCGCGAGGCCTGTGCGGAGCTCTCTTCGAGCCCGAGCGGGGGAGCGGCCCGCAGCTCGGCGCTGATGCGCTGAGCCTGCGCTCGCATGAGCGGCCAGTCGTCGTTGACCAGCGTCACATCGGCCATGACCTTCTCGATCGCCTGAACGAGGGCCTGCCGCACGTCGTCGTGCGCGATCAGCTCGGTGCTGACATAGACCCACGATTCGACGGTGACTTCGTGGCCAGGCTGCGGCAGCACGAAAGACTCGGTGCGGGCGGTGGCCGTGGGCGGGCTGATCACCGACACGACCTGGCCGTCGGAGTCGCGCGTGACGACGAACGTCGGGTGCACCACCGCGTGCACATCGATGTGCTGCCGGCCGAGCTCGGCGAGCACAGAGTCGACGATGAACGGCTTGTCTGGCGTCACGATGAGCAGCGCGCCGCTGAGCTGTCCGTCTGAATCGGGAGCGGCCGGGCTGGTGAAGCGCACCAGCGACTCACCGTGGGCGCGAGTGGATGCGAGGTCGAGATGGTCTTGGACGACCTCGGCAAGCAGCGCGCCTCCGATCGAGGTCACATCCTGGTCGCCGAGCGCACGAGTGTACCTGGAGAGCAGATCGGCGAGGTCGTTCACGGCGTCGAGCGTCGGAGCGTCAGACGTGCCCTGCGTGAGGATCTTTCGAGCCTCGGCGAGCACGCTGTCGCGCGCTTCGGTGTCGGTGCCCTGCGCCTCTTCGTCGAAGTGGGTGGGGGTCGTCGTGGCTTCGCCGTTCACGTGTTCCTCCTGGATCACTCTGAATCGTTCTGAATCACTCAGTAGTCTGACACCGGGCCACAGCGAGCACGCGGAGGCCACGGTGCTTCCGGTCATGCATCACCCTACCCATTGCCACGGACGCGGGTCGTCAGGCGGCGATTCGTATATCGCCGAGATGGCCATTGCGTCGGTCGTGCAGAGAGAGTATGCGCCGCGGCGCATGTTGGCGACGGCAGTATCTGTGTGCGTGCGGATGTGTGCAGAAGGAGCGGGCGCGACGACGGAGCGGATGCGGATGCGAATGCGAATGCGAAGCCTGACCCACGGTGTCGGCCTGGCTGGTGTCCGAGCCGATCAGCCCTTGAGATCGAGGCGCATCAGAGCACGGTCGAAGTGCTGCCCGCGCAGCATGACCTGCTCATAGTGCACGACGGCGAACCCCTGCCGTTCGAAGACCGGAATCGCGACCAGACTCACGTGAGAGGTGAGCTCGGCGGCGCCGTGATCCCGGGCGCTCGCGATTGCCGCGGCCAGCAACCGGGTGGCGATGCCCTGCCTGCCATGGTCGGGGTCGACGAAGAGGTGGTCGACGTAGCCTGAGTCGCGAAAGTCGACGTATCCGACGACATGTTCGACTGGGCTCGGGGCTGCCAGACCGGGTTCGGCGACGGCCATGAGCCCCTTCTGGCTCTCGTCATCAGCGCCGGAATCGGCTGCGACCGCGACCAGCGTGTGATGCGCCGTGCGATAGGCATTCCAGCGGTGCACCGAGCCGCCGCCTGCCGCCCAGGCTGTTCGTTGCTCTGGGGTGTAGCGCGAACCGGCGGTGATTCTCACGGCACGCGAGAAGACCTCACGGGTCGCGGCGGCATCCGCCGAAGAATACGGCCGAATGCGCACTGCAGGCGCCGCAGCGGACTGCACGAAGGCGGACATAGCCGAAGTCTACCGACCCCGTCTTTCAGACGCGTGGCGGCTCAGCCACGGCGCTGCAGCCTTCCGACCAGGTTGAGCAGGCGCTCGCTCGTGCCCGGATTCAGCAGACGGAGGGTGTCGGGACGCAACGGTTTGGTGAGCACCGGTTTCAGATGCGAGAACCGGCGGAACGAGTGCACTCCGTGGTAGGCGCCCATGCCGCTGGCGCCGACACCGCCGAACGGCAGTGCGCCGATGCCTGCGTGCACGATGGCCGCACCGTTCACTTGAGCCCCGGACGAGGTGTGCTGAGCGAAGTAGGCGCGTGTGGCCGCGTCGCCGAAGACGTAGAGCGCGAGGGGCTTGTCCCAGGCGTTGATGACGCGGGCGGCCTCCGCTTTGGAGGACACGGTCAGAATAGGCAGGATCGGGCCGAAGATCTCTTCGCGCAGCAGCTGGAACGGGGCGTCGTCGCCGATCACCGTCTGGTCGAGGTTCGGGAACGTCACAACGGTCGGCTCGATGTAGAGATCGTCACGGTCGGTGCGCCCGCCGAACTCGACGTTGCCCTCTTCGAGCATTGCGGCGAGTCGATCGAAGTGGCGCTCAGAGGCGATGCGCCCGTATTCCCGGCCTGCGGCGGGGTCTGCGCCCCAGACGTCGGCGACCGCCTCGCGCAGGGCGGCGACCAGTGGTTGCACGTGATCGGGTGTCGTCAGCACATAGTCTGGCGCGACGCAGGTCTGGCCGGCGTTGGTGAACTTCGCCCAGGCCAGTCGGCGGGCCACCGCCCTGAGCTGCCGGTCGTCGTCGACCCAGACCGGCGACTTGCCGCCGAGCTCGAGCGTCACCGGGGTGAGGTTCTGGGCAGCGGCCTCCATGACGATTCTGCCGACGCGACCCGAGCCGGTGAAGACGATGTGGTCGAAGCGCTCTTTGAGCGCGTTCTGGGCGACGTCGACGGCGCCGAGCAGCACGTGCACCGCGCCGTCGGAGAAGTACTGGGGGATCAGCCGCGCAACCGTCTCGGCGGTGTGCGGCGCGTCGGGGCTCGGCACGAGCACTGCGCTGTTGCCGGCCGCGAGCACCCCGACGAGCGGGTCGAGCGTGAGGTTCACTGGGTAGTTCCACGGTGAAATCACCAGGACGACCCCGAGGGGCTCTGGCACGATCCTGGCTGATGCCGGCCAGATGAGGGGGCCGGCGCTGATCGACTTCGGGGCCATCCAGCGGCGCAGGTGTTTCTGCGCGTGTGCGGCCTCTCCGATCGTTACGTCGATCTCTGTGATGCCGGCTTCGCGGCGGCCTTTGTGCAGGTCGGCGAAGAGCGCTGCTTCGAATTCGCTGCGGTGCTCTTCGAGCAGTCGGCGCACGGCACTGACGTTTCGTCGGCGGGAGGCCAGAGACTTGGTGGAGCCTGACTCGAATGCTGCGCGTGCTGCTGCGACTGCCGTGGTGACGTCTGCCGGTGTGGCTGTTGGCACTGCTGCCTGCGTGCGTGCGGTCGTCGTGCGTGCGGGTGCGGTACGTGCTGGTGCGCGTGCGGGTGTGGTGGACGTTGTGGGTGATGTGGATTCTGGTGTGGGTGTGCTCATGGTCGGAGGCTAACGCTGTAGTAAAACGAAGCCAATCAGTTTCGAAACCGAACCAACGAATTCGCTGCGACCGATCTGTGCCGAAGCCCGGTCCACTTGGCTGGGAAAGGGGACTGCCGAAATGCGCTCAGCTGAGGGAGTCGAAATTCGACCTGTTGGGCGGCGCGCCGAACCTCGATGGGTTTGAGGTCAGAATCTCGACCTGCTTGGGTCGGGAAACTCGACCTGTCTGAGGCAGGCAGAGCCGACCGTTCAGCTGACCGCGTTCGAGGCTTCAGCACAGCTGTTCGAAGACCATCGTCGCCTGGATGCGGTCACCTCCACCGAGTCCTTTCGATCCAGACGACGCCGTTGTGATGGTGTGCAGCCGATAGCCTTTCGCCGCCTGTGCGTTGATCGCCTTTTCTAGCTCTGTGAGGTTGCCCGAGCCCGTGCCCCAGAGCTTCTCGCGAAGAATGACCTGCAACACTACGTAGTTGGGCGGGGTGGCGGCATGGGTCGGCTGAACCAGCGACGCCGCTGAGGGCTCGATCTCGTGGTGGGGCGCTGGCGCGTCCGCGTGTGCATCCGGACGCAGGGCTTCAGCCCAACGGTACCCATCCCACCATCGGTTCTTGCCCGTGCCGTCGTCGTACCAGCCTGCCGGTGTCTCAGCCATGTCGATCCTGTTCTGTGTTCTGTGTTCTGTGTTCTGTGTTCTGTGCCGCGTGTCGCGTGTTGGGGCCGTGCCGTGCCTCGGTCACGCTCTGCGCGATGCGAGTCGGTAGACCCGATGTCGAGGCGGTGATACTCGGCGCTTCGCAAACGGCTTTCTTTCGACTGTGAGTGCCGAAGCTCATGCCACGCCAGACCCCTGAAAGACGCCAGAAGTCTTCCGACGACTCTCGGATCAGCCTAGAAGACGCGGACGCTCTAGCACGCCATGAAAAGCATCGTGTCCCGTGTTCGAGTCCCAAACCTCAACCGGAATACGCCGTACTGAAGACACCGCCCTTGTGGTCGCTCGGCGTCTTGATGACGGTACAGCCATCGCTGTGTACGTCGTCGATCTTCGTCGCAGTCGCAGGGACCGGGCCTCCGGCAGCGGCCGATGCGCTGGGCACCAGTGCCTTGGGCACAGACAACGGTGCCGGGATCGGGAACGGGGTCGAGCACGGGTTGTCTGGAAGCTCTCGCCGCGCCGCGAGACTGACCCAGCATGGTCGTTCCACGCGAAGGTCTACGTCGATGATCCTGTGGGACTCGCGTTCGACTCTGACGTGCTCGGCCATCGGTACGTGACCGTGCGTCAGGTAGAGCAGGTGCGGACGGTAGACAGACTGCGTCACTCTGCGGACTGATGTCGATGACGCGGAGCCGAGTCGCGCATCCGCCGTTGCGTCGGCAGACTAGACGTTGAAGCGGAACTCGACCACGTCGCCGTCTTGCATCACGTAGTCTTTGCCCTCCATGCGCACCTTGCCCTCGGCCTTCGCCTCATGCATGGAACCTGCAGCGTCGAGGTCGCCGAACGAGACGATCTCGGCCTTGATGAAGCCCTTTTCGAAGTCGGTGTGGATCACGCCGGCGGCCTGCGGGGCCGTCCAGCCCTGGTGGATCGTCCAGGCTCGGGCCTCTTTCGGGCCAGCCGTCAGATAGGTCTGCAGGCCGAGCGCCTGGAAGCCGATGCGGGCGAGCTGGTCGAGGCCGCTCTCGTCCTGGCCGATCGTGGCCAGCAGCTCGTTTGCCTCTTCGGCGGAGAGGTCGATGAGCTCGCTCTCCATCTGGGCGTCGAGCAGGATGGCCTTGGCCGGTGCGACGACTGCCTCGAGCTCGGCCCGCTTGGCGTCATCGGTGAGCACGGCCTCGTCGACGTTGAACACGTAGACGATGGGCTTCGAAGTGAGCAGGCCGAGCTCTTTGATCTCGTCGAGGTCGATGTCTCTGGCGGTCGAGAGGGGTTCACCCTTGTCGAGGTGTGCCTTCGCGGCAAGTGCCGCGTCGAGCACCGACTTGTCGATCTTCTTGCCCTTGACCTCTTTCTCGTAGCGCGTGATCGCCTTTTCGAGGGTCTGGAGATCGGCGAGCACGAGCTCGGTGAGGATGGTCTCGATGTCGCGCTTCGCATCGACGCTGCCGTCGACATGCACGACGTCGGGGTCGCTGAAGCCGCGGCTCACGAGGGCGATCGCATCTGCTTCGCGGATGTTGGCGAGGAACTGGTTGCCGAGCCCTTCACCTTCGCTGGCGCCCTTGACGATGCCGGCGATGTCGACGAACGACACCGGCGCGGGTACGAGCTTCTCGCTCTGGAAGATCTCGGCGAGGCGGTCGAGCCGCTTATCGGGCAGGTTGACCACGCCCACGTTCGGCTCGATCGTCGCGAACGGGTAGTTCGCCGCGAGAACGGTGTTCTTGGTCAGTGCATTGAAGAGGGTCGACTTGCCTACGTTGGGCAGTCCCACGATTCCGATTGTCAGCGCCACGAGGGTCAAGTCTAGCCGGTGTGGAGCGAAGGCGTTGGGCTGGCTGCGTTGTCAGCAGGAGCACCTGGCCGGTCGCCTGAGCCGTGCAGGAGCATCTTTGTCCAGCCTCTCTGCCGTGCAGGAGCAGATGCATCGCACAGGAGCAAGTTTCGTGACTGCGATGCTCCCACTTGAGCTGAATGCTCCTGCTCGACACAACTGCTCTGAGTTGCTCCGTTGCTCCTGTTCGGAACGCAAATTTGCTGCAAAGGCGAGTGCCGACACCAAAAGCTGGGGAGAAGGACGAATACCTGTGGCAGAGCTGGGACGACGGTGAGGGCGTCGGGCTAGTGGGACGCGTCTCGCGAGAACTCAGTCGTGCGCTCAAACGGTCGGTGGAACTCTTGGTCTCAGCTTTTCAGGACAGAACCGCGCGAGCAGGGTCTCGATGCTGCTGAGCACCAGGTCCCAGTTATAGATGATCTGCGCAAAGGTAAACCGCAGCGGAATGATTCCAAGCTGAGCAGATCGCGCGGCCTTGGCGTGATCTTGGACATATCGTCCTGGTTCGGCATGGCCCCGGCCATCCGCTTCGAGCGAGACGACCCCTTCGATGAGCAGGTCAAGTCGTTCACGACTCGGCAGCCGAACCTGGATCTTGACGTCATAGCCGAGAATCCTCAGGCGGACGCGCGGGAATGACTCGATGATTGATTCGGAGTCTGCATCGCTGAAGGCCAACACCTGTCGTCCGTTCGGAGTCCGTGAAAGCTCCACGCGAATCTGGTCTTCTCTCAGTGCCGAATTCGCAGGCAGCTTGCTGTTGCGGGCGGTGTGTAGGAGTCCGTCTACGACGGCAACCGCATCTGCAAGCTCAAGCCGCTTCAGTGTGTGTTGGAGAGCCTGCTGCCAAGGAACGATTCCAAATGGAGCTTCTGGCATGGCTGCGCGGTGTACGTAGTGGGTGTGGAGGCACTCGCGCCTGACGGGTGCCGTGTGACTCACCTGCACAACATGACCGTAGGCGTCGGGAGGAATCCGACCGCCCCAGCGTGACAGCGCGTGCGGGCCGCTGAGAAGACCGCCAAGGGACACGGCTCTGAGGACGTGAGGATCTGGCGCTGGAACAGTCTGCACCCAACCTCTGCGGATGGTTCTAAGGAGTCCCTGTCGTCGTGCTCGCGCGACGTCTGCGCGTGAAACACCCTGTTGAAGGAGCCAGCGTACTTGGACGACGCCGGTAGGTACCTGAGCGAGTAGGTCTTGCATGAAACCACATTGCCCCCATCTCGCACGCAGGCGCTGGGGAGCACGTCTGATGTGGACGCCTACGCGGCATCTGCAGGTTGTGCAGAGTGCGAGTGCACCGAGTTCTCCGGGCGCCGATGCGACGTTGGTGACCCGGCATCCGCACAAATGCGATCAGCGCGGCATCAATCTCTCTCACCAGACCAGACCCTGAGACCGGCCATGCTGGCACTTGCTGTCGAACACGGGTCGAGGCCACGTCGCTTGGTCCAGCAGGAGCAGATGTGTTGAGGAGGAGCGCTTCTCACCGTACGAGTGCTCCTATACGGCACACCTGCTCCTGCTTGACGCACCTGCTCCCCGGGGCCAGGCTAGAAATCCCCGAGCACCTCGGTCACCAGGCCCGCGATCTCGCTGCGCTCGCTGCGCGTCAGCGTCACATGTCCGAAGAGCGGGTGCCCCTTCAGCTTCTCGACCACCGAGGTGATGCCGTCGTGCCGGCCGACCCGCAGATTGTCGCGCTGATTCACGTCGTGCGTCAGCACCACACGTGAGTTCTGCCCGATGCGGCTGAGCACTGTCAGCAGCACGTTGCGCTCAAGCGACTGCGCCTCGTCCACGATCACGAACGCGTCGTGCAGCGACCGCCCGCGAATATGCGTCAGCGGCAGCACCTCGACGAGCTCGCGCGCCACGATCTCGTCAAGCACCTGCGGCGACACCACGGCGCTGAGCGTGTCGAACACCGCCTGGCCCCACGGGTTCATCTTCTCGTCGCGGTCGCCCGGCAGGTATCCGAGCTCCTGCCCGCCGACCGCATACAGCGGCCGAAACACCATCACTTTACGGTGCTGCTCGCGCTCGAGCACAGCCTCCAGCCCCGCGCACAGCGCCAGCGCCGACTTGCCAGTACCTGCCCGGCCGCCGAGCGACACGATGCCGACGCTCGGGTCGAGCAGCAGATCGATCGCCAGCCGCTGCTCCGCGCTGCGCCCGTGCAGCCCGAAGACGTCGCGGTCGCCTGACACCATTTTGACCTGCCCGTCGGCGAGCAGACGCCCGAGACCCGAACCGCGTGCCGACGACAGCACCAGCCCCGTGTTCACCGGCAGACCCTCTGTGCCTTCCAGATCGACCCGATCCTCGTTGTACAGCGCCGACATCTGATCGTCGGTCATGTGCAGCTCGGCGAGTCCAGTCCATCCCGTGTCGACGACCTGCTCGGCGCGATACTCGTCGGCTGCAAGACCCAGCGCCGACGCCTTCACCCGCATCGGCATGTCTTTCGACACCACCACGACGTCGCAGCCCTCGATCGACAGATTCTGTGCGACCGCCAGTATGCGCGAGTCGTTCGTCGACCCGCTGCTCTGAAACCCGCTTGGCAGCGCTGCCATGCTGGAATGGTTCAGCTCGACGCGCAGCGACCCGCCCTCGTCGCCGATGGGCACGGCAAAGTCGAGGCGTTCGTGTTCACTGCGCAGATCGTCGAGATTGCGCAGCGCCCGACGCGCGTAGTATCCGAGCTCGGGGTCGTGCCGTTTGCCCTCCAGCTCGGTCACGACCACGATCGGAATCACCACTTCGTGCTCGGCGAACCGGAAGATCGCGTCGGGATCGCTGATCAGCACCGACGTGTCGATCACGTACGTGCGCTGCCCCGTGCCATTCAGCTCTGTGTGATCGGCTGCGGCGAACTCGCTGGGGGCGTTGTCCGTTCTGCCGTGGGCGGCACGATCGGCATTCCGGTTCGATGCCTGCACGCGGTGTGCGGATGCGATGGTCTGCCCGCCTTCGACGGTCGCGCTGGTCGACTCGCTGCGGTGGGATGTAGTGGCCACGTTGACTCCTCAGACGACTGATGCGTGAGGGGCCGCTGCCTTCCTTTCGGGAGGGGAGGCCCTACCCGCGCCGATCGGGTGATCGGTTGCCTTGAGCCTACAAGCAGAACGGCCGCGAGACCGGTTCATTCGGGGTGTGACCGCATGACGCTCTGGTGAACTCTGAGCGACGTCCATGT
This sequence comes from Pseudoclavibacter sp. CFCC 14310, assembly GCF_008831165.1. Classification (NCBI taxonomy): domain Bacteria; kingdom Bacillati; phylum Actinomycetota; class Actinomycetes; order Micrococcales; family Microbacteriaceae; genus Pseudoclavibacter; species Pseudoclavibacter sp. CFCC 14310. The sequence goes on from NZ_WBKC01000001.1 coordinate 532,197, forward strand.
TGCCTGCATCTGATGCTGCAGAGCTCGTGATCGCGTCGAGTCGCTGCGCCAACGGCTGCGCCACTTTTACCGAGCCGTCGGCCTGTGAAGAAGAGATGCTCAGCACGCTCTGAACATCAGATCCGGGCTGATCAGAATGAGCGGTGATCGAGGGGAGTGCCCTGCACAGAAAACGGGGAGTGGCCGGCGCCCGATCAGGCGCCGGCCACTCCCCGCAGGAAGCGTGTGAATCAGAGGTTGGGCGAGGTCATCGACAGCACGTCGAGAGCCTTGTCAAGCTGCTCTTCGGTGATCTCGCCGCGCTCGACGAAGCCGAGAGCGATGGTCGCCTCACGCACGGTGACCTTGTTGGCCACGGCGTACTTGGCGATCTTCGCTGCGTTCTCATAGCCGATCACGCGGTTCAGCGGCGTGACGATCGACGGCGACGACTCTGCCAGCTGGCGAGCACGCTCGACGTTGACCTTGATGCCGTCGACTGTCTTGACCGCGAGCAGGTGCGTCGAGTTCGTGAGCAGACGGATCGACTCCAGCAGCGCATTGGCGATCACCGGAATCTGCACGTTGAGCTCGAAGTTGCCCGAGGCGCCAGCCCAGGTTGCAACCGTGTCGTTGCCGATGACGCGCGAGGCGACCTGCAGCACCGCCTCGGGAATCACCGGGTTGACCTTGCCGGGCATGATCGATGAGCCGGGCTGCAGATCGGGCAGGTGCAGCTCGCCCAGACCGGCGTTGGGGCCTGATGACGCCCAGCGCAGATCGTTCTGAATCTTGATCAGGCTGACCGCGATGGTGCGCAGTGCGCCCGACGCCTCGACCAGTGCGTCACGTGCTCCCTGAGCCTCGAAGTGGTCTTTCGCCTCGGTGATGGGCAGCCCGGTGTCTTCGCGCAGCAGCTCGATGACCTTCTGCGGAAAGCCCTTGGGCGTGTTGATGCCGGTGCCTGTGGCCGTGCCGCCGAGGGGCACCTCTGCGACGCGTGGCAGAGCGGCCTCGACGCGCTCGATGCCCAGACGAATCTGACGTGCGTAGCCGCCGAATTCCTGACCGACGGTGACCGGCGTGGCATCCATCAGATGGGTGCGGCCGGCCTTGACGACGTCCTTCCATTCGTCGCGCTTCGCTTCGAGCGAGCGAGCGAGCTCGTCAAGCGACGGAATGAGGTCTTCGAGCAGTGCGCCGGTGACGGCCACGTGCACCGAGGTCGGGAACACATCGTTCGACGACTGCGAGGCGTTCACGTTGTCGTTCGGGTGCACGGGCTTGCCGAGTGCCTGCGACGCGAGCGTGGCCAGCACTTCGTTGGTGTTCATGTTCGACGAAGTGCCGGAACCCGTCTGGTACACGTCGATCGGGAAGTGCCGGTCGTACTCGCCGGTGACGACCTTGTCAGCGGCGTCGGCGATCGCCTGCGCGATGTCACGGTCGAGAATGCCGAGTTCGGCGTTCGCCAGGGCGGCGGCCTTCTTGATGTGCGCCAGCGCGGCGATGTGCCGGTGCTCCAGTCCGGTTCCCGAGATCGGGAAGTTCTCGACGGCTCGCTGCGTCTGCGCGCCGTAGAGCGCGTCAGCAGGAACCCGGACCTCTCCCATGGTGTCGTGCTCGATGCGGTATTCGGTCACTGTTACAGCCTTTCTTTCTGTTCTGTGCTGCGTTGCACGTGCAGCTTCGAGGTGGATGCGGCGGGGGTCAGAGCGACAGTTCGCGTCCGGCGTTGCTCGCGGTTGTCTGTCCGATGTCGAGGCCGCGAGCGGTGATGGGCCGCACGCGTGAGGTGCTCAGATCGTAGATGGCGCCGACGACGGCGGTCTCGCCCCGGGTCACTGCAGCGGCGACGAGTTCAGAACGCTCCATGATCGCCTGCACCGTGTTCTCGACCTGCAGCTCGCCGATGTGTCGCGGGGAGGAATCGCCGTCGCGCTCGGCTTGGGTGACCGCCGGTTTGATGCGGTGCAGCAGCTCTTCGAGAAAGTAGCCGGGAGGCGTCGGCTGTGCCGGGTCGGCGGCCGCGATGGCTCCGGCGATCGCGCCGCAGCTCTCGTGGCCCATGACCATCACCAGGGGAACGTGCAGCGAGCCGACCGCGAACTCGATCGATCCGAGGATGCTGGTGCCGATGACTGCGCCGGCGTTGCGAACCACGAAGAGGTCGCCGAGGCCTACGTCGAACACGATCTCGGCAGGCACACGGGAGTCACCGCAGCCCAAGATGACGGCTTTGGGCGACTGCCCGGTCAGAAGTTCCTGCCGGCGAGCCTCATCGCGATGCGGGTGGCGACAGCGCATCGTGGCGAAGCGATCGTTGCCCTCCTGCAGGTCGTTCCACACCTCTTGGGGCGTACCAAGATCCAGCTCGCTCATGGCTCTCCTTCGTGCCGGTGTGCGGCGGTTCGTCCGATCGGGGGTCAGCTGTTCAGCGAGGTCAAAGTCGCGTCGATCAGCTGGGCGAACTCGTCGTCATCGGCTGTTCCGTTGAAGATCAGTGTAGTTCCCGAGACCTCGGTGGTCAGCGCGTAGTTGTTCTGTCCCTTCTGAAAGTCGGGGGAGTCACGCTGGTCATAGACGGTGAACGTGTGGCCGGAGAGGTCGATCTGCCCGGTCGGACGTCGGCCGTCGAGGTCTTGGCTGACCCAGGTCGGGTTCGCGCCCTTGACCTGCTCGAAACGGATGTACTGGTGTTTCGGCGTGACGAATCCGATCGTCCACACCTGCAGCTGGTTCGTCGGCTCCTGATCGATGTCGGCACGATTCGCCTGCCAACCGGAGCCCGGCTCAGGAACGGCGAGGCGCCAGTCGACGGTCGGCTGGATGCCCTGTGCCGTGCCCTGGTAGTCGACGGCAGTGTGCATCGGCGAGTCGTCTCGCGGCACCACGACGAGCATCAGCACGAGGACTCCCACGCACGCGATGATCGCCAGAATCAGATTGCGCAGCGTCTGCTGGGCGCGGTGCTTCTTGGCCGAATCAGAGGCCTGCGACGGCACCGGGCCGCGCGGAGGCTCCCCTGCGCCGGACTGTATCGATGTTGTTGCTGCTGGATCAGTGGACTCTGTCTGATCAGAAGACATCATCGTCGCCTGGGGTCGTCGCGGGCGCGCCGGTCGCGTCTTGGCCGGCTGCTCCCGGTTCAGCGGCACCGGCTGTTGCAGCGCTCTGCTGACCGGCGGCAGAGGCCTCTTGTGCGGCTTCGAGGCGCTGGCGGGCACCGGTCAGCCACTGCTCGCAGCGGTCGGCGAGGGCAGTGCCGCGCTCCCAGAGTTCGAGCGACTCTTCGAGTGTCGCACCGCCCTGCTCGAGACGGTTGACCGTCTCGGCCAACTGGTCGCGGGCGGTCTCGTATGAGAGGTCGGCGACCTCTTGTGCGTAGTCGTGAGCCATGATCGACAGTCTACTTTCTCTCTGATGCGGCGAGATGATGGTCTGAAATCTGGTCGACGGTGCTCTGCAGCTCGCCTTCGGCGAACAGCACCATGATCTGCTGCCCGACGGCCGCATCGGCCGCGTTCGTGAGCACGGTGCCGTCATCACGCCGGGCGATTGAGTACCCGCGCCTGAGCGTGGCGAGAGGCGACAGCGCGACGAGGTGCCCACGCAGAGCCTCGATCTGACTGTGCCCGCGCTCGAGCGTGCGAACGAAGAGCTCCGAAGACCGGTCTCGCAGCCGATTGACGTCTTCGGCACGTTCGTGCAGCATCCACTCGGGGTCGCGCATGACCGGGCGGCTGCGCAGCTGCACCAGTCGTTCGTGGTCGTTGCGCAGACGACCACTCATCGCGGTCAGCAGCCGAGTGCGCGCCTGCGTGGTGCGCAGCAGCTCGTCAGAGACGTCTGGCACCACGCGCTTGGCGGCGTCGGTCGGGGTCGACGCACGCAGATCAGCGACTTCGTCGAGCAGGGGGCGATCGTTCTCGTGGCCGATGGCGCTGACGATCGGCGTGTGTGCTGCGGCCGCTGTGCGCAGCACCCGTTCGTCGCTGAAGCCGAGCAGATGCTGAAAGTCGCCGCCGCCGCGGGCGATGATGATGACCTCGACCTCAGGGTCGGCATCGAGCTGCTGGATCGCGGCCACGACTTCGTCAGGCACGCGTTCGCCTTGAACGGCGGTGTGGATGGTGCGGAAGCGCACAGCCGGCCAGCGCAGGGCGGAGTTGCGCAGCACGTCTTTCTCAGCGTCTGAGTTCGCTCCCGTGATGAGTCCGATCATGCCCGGCAGAAACGGCAGGCGCCGCTTGCGGTCGGTTGAGAAGAGCCCTTCGGCGGCCAGCTGCCGGCGCAGGCGTTCGAGCCGTTCGAGCAGCTCGCCCAGCCCGGCATGGCGCAGCTGTGAGGTCACGAAGGTGAGTGAGCCGCCCTTGGGCCAGTAATTCGGTGTGAAGAGCCCGACGACGCGGTCGCCCTGACTGAACTCGCCGAGATCGATGCGTCGAGCGGTCGACGACCAGATGGCGAACGAGAACGTGGCGTCCTGCTCGAGGTCTTTGAGCTTGCCGAAGACGTTGCCGCCGCGCACGTTCCACTGGGTGATCTCGCCTTCGACCCAGATGCCGCCGAGACGGTCGATGTAGCCCTTGAGCTGTTTCGCGACTCGCGCGACCGACCAAGGTGCGTCGGCCGTCGCTGGGCCGTCGTGCTGAACCTGCTCGCTCATCGTGCTCCTGTCTCATGTCGTCCGCGCTGCGGCAGAACCATGTCTGGTTCGCCACACGGCCGACCGCTCTGCCCACACGGCCCGCCGCTCTGCCAGCAGCTCGAGCCGCCGCGCTTCCTCTGCCAGCTGGCCGCGTGCCGAGCGCGCAGTCAGCTGCTGCGGCAACGGTGGCACCGTATCATGGGGGTGTGACACCAGAAGCCGCGAACGATCCCGTCTTCGTGCCGACTCCACGCGTTCCCCGCGCAGCGCCGGTGCTGCCGGTGATCGCTGATGATGACAGTCTGCCCCCTCGACGGGTGCTGCTGGCAGCCCCACGCGGATACTGTGCAGGAGTCGACCGCGCCGTCGTGGCTGTGCAGAGAGCGCTCAAGATCTATGGCGCCCCCGTCTACGTGCGCAAACAGATCGTGCACAACAGACATGTCGTCGCAGAACTCGAGCAAGACGGGGCGGTCTTCGTCGAAGAACTCGACGAGGTGCCCGTCGGCGCCCACGTCGTCTTCAGCGCCCACGGCGTCGCGCCGAGCGTCGTCGCCGAGGCCGAAGAACGAGAGCTGCAGGCCATCGACGCCACGTGCCCGCTCGTCACCAAAGTGCATCGCGAGGCGAAGCGATACGCGAAACAGGACTACGACATCCTCTTGATCGGCCACCGCGGGCACGAAGAGGTCGAAGGCACCTCAGGCGAGGCACCCGATCACGTGCAGATCGTGAACGATCCCAGCGAGGTCGACAAAGTGGTTGTGCGTGACCCGGCGAAGACCGTCTGGCTCAGCCAGACCACGCTCTCGGTCGACGAGACCATGCGCACGGTCGAGCGGCTGCGCGAGCGCTTTCCCGAGCTGGTCAGCCCACCGAGCGACGACATCTGCTACGCCACGTCGAACCGTCAGATTGCGATCAAGAACATCGCGGCGCGCTCCGATCTCGTGCTGGTCGTCGGCTCGTCCAACTCGTCGAACACGATGCGGCTCGTCGATGTCGCCCTCGATCACGGCGCTCGGACCGCGCACCGCATCGACTTCGCACATGAGATCGAGCCGGAATGGCTCGCCGGCGTGCGCACCATCGGCATCACCTCGGGTGCCTCAGTGCCCGACGTGCTCGTCGACGAAGTGCTGGCCGCGCTCGCCGAAGCCGGCTGGCACGACGTCGAAGAGGTGCGCACCGACGAAGAGGACCTCACGTTCTCACTGCCCAAGGAGCTGCGTCGAGATCTGGCGGCCGCCGGCGAGGAGACCGGGTTGGGCGGTCGCGCCCGCTGATTCGGACGCCCGCTGACCGGACGCCCGCTGACCCGGACGCCCGCCTGCCCCCGACCGATGAGGCCGCTGAACGTGCCACGGTGAGGTGCGCAGAAACGCGGGCGATCCGAAGACGCACACACCCATCGTGCATTTCGAATCGCCCGCGCTGCGTGCAGGTCAGGTTCGGCTATTCGGCTGAGGAGCCGGTCTGCTGACCGCTGCCCTGTGCGGCTTCGCCGCTCTGACCATGGCTGCGGCGACGGCGACGACGACGGGGCTTCGTGGTCGCGCCCGTCTGCTCCTGCTTCGCCTCGTCCTGCTGCCCGGCGTTCGAACGGTGGGCATCGCGCTGCCCGTCATGGCGCCGATCGCGGTCTCCGTGCTCGCGGCCGCGCCCATTGCCGCTGCGTCCGCCACGGCGTCCGTCATGCGAGGCCTGGCCGTCGCGACCGCCGCGCCCGCCGCGATCATGACCGCCACGCGAGCTGTGACGCTCGTTGCTGCGCGTCGAGGCCTTGAGTCGACCGGTGGCGTCTTCGGGAATGCTCAGGTCGCTGAACAGGTGCGGTGACGTCGAGTATGTCTCGGTCGGCTCGGGCTGGCCGAAGTCGAGGGCCTTGTTGATCATGCCCCAGCGGGCGACGTCCTCCCAGTCGACGAAGGTGACCGCGATGCCATGCTTGCCGGCGCGGCCGGTGCGGCCCACGCGGTGCAGATAGTCTTTCTCGTCTTCGGGGATGCTGTGGTTGATCACATGGGTGACGTCGTCGACGTCGATGCCGCGAGCGGCAACATCGGTGGCGACCAGCACGTCGGCCTCGCCGTTGCGGAACTTGTTGAGGTTGCGCTCGCGCTGATCCTGGTTGAGGTCGCCGTGCACGGCGACGGCCTTGAACCCTCGGTCGTCGAGCTCGTCTGCCAGACGGCTCGCCGCGCGCTTGGTGCGGGTGAAGATGACGGTGCGTCCGCGGCCCTCGGCCTGCAGGATGCGACCGATGATCTCGTCTTTGTCGAGCGGATGCGCGCGGTAGACGAAGTGGTCGATGTTGGCCTGGGTGAGGCCTTCGTCAGGGTCGACGACCTGCACATGGATGGGGTGCGTCATGAAGCGGCGGCTCAGTGAGACGATCGCTCCCGGCATGGTCGCCGAGAAGAGCATGGTCTGGCGCACGTCGGGCAGCTTCGAGAAGATGCGCTCGACGTCGGGCAGGAAGCCCAGGTCGAGCATCTTGTCGGCTTCGTCGAGCACCACGAAGCGCACCCGGCCCAGCTGCAGAATGTGCTGCTGGTTCAGGTCGAGCAGGCGGCCGGGGGTGCCGACGACGATCTGCGCGCCATCGTTCAGTGCGGCGATCTGATCGTCATATGACTTGCCGCCGTAGATCGCGGCGATCTTGACGTCGGGGCGGTGCGAGGCGGCGAACAGCAGGTCTTCGTACACCTGCTGTGCGAGCTCGCGGGTGGGCACGACCACGAGGGCCTGCACATGGTCTTCGGGGTGCTCGCCGAGCTCCTGCAGCACGGGAAGCCCGAACCCCAGAGTCTTGCCGGTGCCGGTCTTGGCCTGGCCGATGATGTCGTTGCCCTTGAGGGCGAGGGGGATGGCCTGTTCCTGAATGGGGAAGGCCGATTCGAAGCCCTTCTCGTCAAGGGCCGAGACGATGGTGTCGTCGATGTTCAGTTCTCTGAAGGTGGTCACGTGTGTTCTTTCATCTGCGCGCCGATCGGTGCTCGCGGGTCGGGAACGACGTGTGCGTCGCGTCACCGACCGGGCACCCAAGGCGCTGATCTCCACTGCCTGTCATCAGGCATCACCGCGATTCTACCGGGTCAGCGGCCGTTTGCCATCGGGCTGCACCGACTGCGGGTACGATTAAGCGCGTGTTCAAACTCTTTCGTCGCCGCCAGAAGGGCACCGAGCTGCGTGTTCGTTCGCGCTCGGAGTCTGCCCACACGTCTCGCCCGACGAACGTGCGCATCGACTTTCTCGCCCCGGACTCCGAGGTGCTGGTCGGCACGCTCGCTTATTTCAAACTGGCGGCGTTCGAGTATCTGACCGGCGTGCTGCCGCTCATCGAGCAGCCCGACCTGCGTGCACAGACCGCTTCGGTCGCCGAAGAGCTGCTCACTCGGCATCGTCACTATCGAGGTGCGTTCGGCCAGGGAGACAGCGAGCTGGACTTCGGTGGCGTGCAGGTGCATCAGGCCGACTCTGACGAACTGTGGTCTCGGCTCAGCCCGAACCTGTGGCAGGAGGCGGTGCTCGCCGTCTATCTGGTCGACGGGTTCGCCGACGACTTCGTGGCACGGCTCGGCAAGGGTGCGAAACTGCGCACGGGCCTGCGCTGGCCGGTCGCTGAGCGCGCTGAAGCGGATGCTGCGCTTGCAGTGCTCGCACAGGAGATCGAGCGAACGGACTGGCTTGCCGATCGGCTGGCGATGTGGGGGCGTCGCCTGGTGGGCGATTCGCTGCTGTGGTGCCGCGCGCTCATGGTGCTGCCGGATCCGGTGCTGCGTGCGCTGCGTGACACATCGCTGCATCGCGATGACGAAGTGCAGCAGGTGATCTCGCAGATCGAGGCGGTGCACGCCGACCTCATCGCGGGTCACACGGCGCGCATGGAGAGGCTCGGGCTCACCGCCTAGCGTTTTCGCGTCTCTTGCCAGGTCGGCGAGCCCGCAGCCTCAGCTGCTCGGGATGCTGCCTCGTCAGGAGACGAAGCCGACGCGGCGGGTCTCCTGCGGGCCGACCTCGACGTAGGCGATGCCGGCTGAGGGCACGACGAAGAGGCGCCCCTTGTCATCGATCAGTTTGAGCACGCCGTGCTCATCGGCGATGGCCGTGCTGACCGCATCGGTCACCTCTTCCGGCTTCTGAGCCGATTCGAAGCTGAGCTCACGAGCGCTCTGTCGAACACCGATTCTGACCTCCATAGGGACTCCTCACTCTGGTCTGCGAAACGCTCATATCGAGCAGTCTCAAGACGACGACATGCGGGTCTCAGTCTAGGTCACCGCCGATCACGGGGCCGACGGAGTCAGACCTCTCCGGGGCCATTTCCGCTCTCGGCGCACAAATCCGCATGGCATCCGCGCAGAGCTCTCATGAGTCGTGTCGGAGGGGTGTCGTACCGTTGAGACATGCCCGAGATCAGATTCACCACCAGTGCCTCCGCACCAGACCGGGTGCTCGACCGATCTGTGCTCGACGCGTCGCAGCTGCAGGTGATCGAGCGCTCACAGCAGAGCCATCTTCGTGTGCTGGGCGCCCCGGGAACAGGAAAGACGACCGCGCTCGCCGCCACGGTGCTCGACGCCCTCGACCGGGGCGTGCGCCCTGAGCAGATCTTGGTGATCGCCTCGTCGAGGCAGTCTGCGGCATCGCTGTCGACGCTGATCGACGCCGGGCTGCGCGACGTGTCGGCGAGCTCGCTCGTGCGCACGGCGGCGTCGCTCGCCTTTGAAGTGCTGCGCGCGGTTGCGCTGGCGCACGGCCAGACGCCGCCACGTCTGCTGACCGGTGGTGAGCAGGATCGCCTGCTGCAAGAGCTGTTGCAGGGCCATGAGACGGCGGATGTCGCAGGCGGTTCACTGCCCTGGCCGCCGGTGATCGGGCCCGAAGTGCGCGAGCTGCGCGGGTTCCGCACCGAGCTGCGAGAGCTCTTCGGCCGTGCGCATGAATACGCAGTGACCCCACAGGGCCTGGCAGAGCTCGGGCAGACGACGAACCGTGCCGAATGGGCGGCCGGCGCTCAGCTCTTCGACGAGTACCTCGCCGTGAAGAAGGCGATCGAAGAGACCGCGACGGCCTATGACTCCAGTGAACTCGTCTCAGCAGCGGCCGAGGTGCTGGCTGACCACCCGCCTGCAGAGCTCGGGGGTCTGCGACTCGTACTCGTCGACGACCTCCAAGAGAGCACTGCCGCGCTGATCGGGCTGCTCCGGCCACTCGTGCAGCGTGGCGCCCGGCTGGTGACCTTCGGCGATCCCGATCAGGCGACCAACGGGTTCCGCGGTGGTCGCCCCGATCTCGTCGCACGTCTGCACGCCGAGATCGGCGTGCGTGCCGAGCAGGTCGTGCTCGAGAAGAGCCATCGGCTGCACGGCCAGCTTGCCCATGCCGTCAGCGAGATCATGCAGCACATCGGTACGGCATCCGCCGGCGAACAGCGCCGGGCGCTGCAGACCGCGGTCGAACGACCATCGACTGCCCAGAACCCAGAAGCTGCCCAAAGCCCAGAGGCTGTCGAAGAAATCGAGACTGCCGAGCGCCAGACTGACGCCGGGTCAGCGCCGACGACTGAGGCGAAGACAGAGCCTGCAGGCCAAGGCACCGGGAGAATCGCGGCGAAATCGTTTGCGACGTCGAGCGACGAGATCACCGGCGTGGCCGGCGTGCTGCGCCGGCGACATCTCGAAGAGCATCTGCCTTGGGCGCAGATGGCGATCGTGACGCGGTCGTCAGGCGAGCTTGAGCAGCTCTCTCGACAGCTCGCGGCAGCAGGCGTTCCGGTCTCGCTCTCGGGCGTCTCGGGAGCGCTGCGCGACGAGGCAGTGAACCTCGATCTGCTGCGCACCGTCGAGGTCGGCTGCGGGCTGCGCGAACTCGACGAACAGGTCGTCACCGAACTGCTGACCGGACCGCTCGGCGGGCTCGACGGCGTGCACCTCCGGCGTGTGCGGCGTGCGCTGCGCGAACACGAACTGGCCGGGGGTGGCGAGCGGCGCGCCTCCGAACTGCTCGTCGACGCCGTGCACAGCGGCACCGGGCTGCCGCACGCCGGGCCGCTGGCTGGGGCAGTCGCACAAGTCGACCGGCTCGCCGCCCTGCTGAGCGAGATCGCACACGGCAACGAGCGTCAGGCTCCCGCGGTCGAGCTGCTCTGGCTGGCCTGGCAGAGTGCCGGGGTCGCCGACGAGTGGCGCGAACAGGCGCTCAGCGGCGGGGTCGCCGCCGTCGATGCGAACCGCAGACTCGACGCCGTCGTCGCGCTCTTCGCCTCGGCACAGCGTCATGTCGAGCGCTTTCCCGAAGCCGATGCCGGCGAGTTCGTCGAACAGCAGCTGCAGCAGAGCGTGCCCGAAGACTCGCTCGCCCACACGGGGCGTCGTGACGCCGTGTTCCTGGGGTCGGCGTCAGCGACGATCGGCCTCGAGTTCGACACAGTCGTGGTGATGGGGCTGCAAGACGGTGCCTGGCCGAACATCCGTCAGCGCAATACGCTGCTCGGCGCCGAACACCTCGTCGAGACGGTGCGCGGTCAGCACGACGTCGACCGCCGTCGAGAGGTGCTGCACGACGAGCTGCGCATGTTCGTGCAGGCGCTGAGCCGTGCGCGCTCGCATGTGCTGCTGACCACGGTGATCGACGAAGACAACGCGCCGAGCATGATGCTCAGAATGCTCGACGACATCGTCAGCACTGAACCGGCCGAAGGCGAAGAGTACGGCTGGTACACCCTGCGCGGCGTGGTCGGCACGCTCAGACGCCGACTCAACGAGCATCCGGACGACCAGATCGCCGCTCGGGCGCTGGTCGTGCTCGCGCACGCCGATGTGCGCGGAGCATCTCCGACCGAATGGTCCGGGCTGGCCGACCTGAGCACGACCGAGCCGCTCACCGAGCTCGATCCGTTCGCCGGCGACCTCGACGCTCCGCCCGCAGACGAGACTGTCGACAGCAGCGGGAGTCAGAAGGCGGTCGCAGCGACAGCGGCAGAAGCCGTCGAAGGGCCTCTGGTGCGCGTCTCTCCCTCGTCGCTGCAGATGTTCCAGAACGATCCGCTCGCCTGGTTCCTCGGGCACATCGGGGTCGACAGCGGCGGAATGTCCACCGGCATCGGCACGCTGATACACGAGGCCTTTCAGAAGGCCGAAGAAGAGCACCACCGTGATCTCGACCGTCTGGTCGGCCAGGTGCGGTCACGGTGGGGCGAGCTCGACTTCGAGACGCCATGGCAGTCGCGCATGATGCTCGACGACGTCACCAATCGGCTGCGCAACATGCGCTCGTACATGCTCGACGCCGACAAGATCGGGGCGCGGGCGATCGCCCTCGAAGAGGGGTTCACCGCCGAGTGCGGCATCGCTGAGATCGTCGGAACCGTCGACCGCATCGAACAGCTGCCAGACGGGGCCGTCCGCATCATCGATCTCAAGACCGGCAAGCCTTTCAAAGAGGCCGAGGTGGCCGAGAACCTGCAGCTGCTGGCCTATCAGGTCGCTGTGGCCGCCGGAGCGGTCAACGGAGTCGACGCCTCGAAGCTGCAGCAGGCGATGCTCGTCTTCGTCGGCGGAGACCGCAAGAGCTACAAGCCGCTCGTGCAGGCGGCCCTCGACGCGCAGCAGCTCGCCAACGCACGTACCCTGGTCGACCAACTCGCTCGGGGGATGGCCGGCAGTGAGTTCTGGGCCGACCTCGCCCGCACGAAACAGGGAGACGGCAGCGCGGCGACCACACACATCCACACGCTCGGCGAGACCACGATGCCGGCTCGACAGCCGGTGCAGCACATTCAGGAGGTACAATGACGCAGCGAATCAGCGCGGCTCGCATCGCTGAGGCCGTCGGCATCTTTCCGCCGACTGAGGAGCAGCGTCGGGTCATCGAGCACGAGGGCGACCAGCCTGCACTGGTGATTGCCGGCGCAGGTGCGGGCAAGACCGAGACGATGTCGCGTCGTGTGGTCTGGCTGGTGGCCAACGGGGTGGTCTCTCCAGATCAGGTGCTCGGACTCACATTCACCCGCAAGGCCGCCAGCGAGCTGTCGTCGCGCATCGACGGGGCGCTGCGGGCCCTCGTGCGCTCCGGACTGGTCGACTCGGTCGACCTGAGCGAGCCGCCGTCTGTGTCGACCTACAACTCGTTCGCCAACATGCTCTTTCAGGACAACGCCCTGCGCATCGGTCGTGAGCCCGACTCGACGCTGCTCACTGAGGCCGGCGCCTGGGGGCTGGCCCACGAGGTCGTGCTCGCCTCTGACGATGAAGAGTCGCTCTACGAACTCGGCAAGTCGCCGACCCGAGTCGCCGAGATGCTGCTCACTCTCACACATGCCATGATCGACAACAACGCCGAGCCAGATGACGTGCTTCGCTTCGCGCAGGAGTTCGCCAGGCTCACCGAACTGCCGCCCAAACCGCGCGCTCGCAAGCCTGGGCCGGGCAAAGAGGTCACCGACAGCGTCTCGGCGGTGCAGAGTCTGCAGACGCTGGTGCCGCTCGCGGTCGAGTACCAGCGGCGCAAGCGCGAACGCGGGCTCATCGAGTACGCCGATCAGGTCGCCCTGGCGCTCGAAGCGATCAGGCGTGACCCGAGCGCGGCCGAGCCGTATCGGCAGCAGTTCGACGCCGTGCTGCTCGACGAATACCAAGACACGTCGGTGTCGCAGACCCGGCTGCTCAGCACGCTCTTTCATGGGCAGCGGGTCATGGCCGTCGGTGACCCGAACCAGTCGATCTACGGCTGGCGCGGAGCGAGCAGTGAGAATCTCGAGGGCTTTCACCGCGACTTCGGCACCGAGGGTGCTCCGGCGAACTTCGAGCTGGCGACGAGCTGGCGCAACAGCCGAAGCATCCTCGACGTCGCCAATGCCTTGGTCGCCGATGCCGGTGCCGATTCGTCGGTGCCCGTGGTGCGGCTGCAGTCACGGTCGGGAGCCCCAGACGGGGCGGTGCAGGTGTCGGTGTCGGCCGATCTCGAGGCTGAGGCAGATGCGGTCGCTGCCTGGATGCGCGATCGCATGTCCGACACGTCCACCGGAGCGGTGCTGTTTCGCGCGCGTGCGCTGATGCCGGTCTTCGCGCAGGCGCTGGCCCGAGCCGGAGTGCCGCACGAGATCGTGGGCTTCGCCGGCGTGCTCGAAGCGCCCGAGGTCGTCGACCTGCTCAGTGCACTGCGCGTCGTGCACAGCGCCGACGCCGACAACTCATTGGTGCGACTGCTGGCCGGTGCCAGGTGGCGGGTCGGCCCCGCCGACCTACAGGCGCTCGGCAGCCTCGCCAGACAGCTGGCGAGCTATGACGCCGATCTGCAGAAGCTGGCCCCGGCAGTGCGCGAACGGCTCAGGCAGTCGGTCGCCCGAGACGACCACGCCACGCTGGTCGACGCCCTCGATCTGATGGTCTCCGGAGGGCCTCGCGTCGAGCGTCTCATCACCCGCGCCGGGTTCTCGCGAGCAGGTGTGCATCGGCTGCATGACGCGGGTGCGCTGCTGCGCTCGCTGCGCAGTCAGGCGCACCTGCCGCTCACCGAGTTCATGCGACTGGTCATCGAACGTCTGGGCATCGACGTCGAGCTGCGAGCCAACGAGAGCCTGCGCCGACCGATGCAGAATCTGGATGCGCTGCTCGCGAAGGCGAGCGAATACATGCACAGTGCTCCGGCCAGCACCCTCGGCGGGTTCCTCTCATGGATCGCCCAGGTCGAACGTCGAGAGCGTCTTTCGATTGAAGGGGCCCAAGCGCAGCAAGGCGTCGTGCAGCTGCTGACGGTGCATGCGGCCAAGGGGCTGGAATGGGATCACGTCGCGGTTCCGCGGCTCGTCCAAGGTGAAATGCCCGCACGCCTGACTTCGACCAAGGGATGGCTGTCAGCCGGTGAGCTGCCCTACGAGTTTCGCGGTGACCGCCTCGATCTGCCCGAGCTGGCCTGGCGCACCGCGGCCGATGCCGCTGAGTTCGGCGAGACGCTCGAGGCGTTCGGCGAACACGAGAAGCGTCGTCATCTCGACGAAGAACGCCGTATCGCCTACGTCGCATTCACCCGCGGACGCGACGACCTGCTGCTCTCCTGCTCCGCCTACCGGGCCGAGCGAGCTGGAGCGCGCACGCCGAGCGTCTTTCTCAGCGAGCTGGTCGAACGCCGCGTGCTGACCGATTTCTCGGAAGAATTCACGGGGCAGCCCGAACCGGTCGACCACGGTGTCGACCAGTTTCCATGGCCACAGGATCCGCTCGGCGCACGCCGAGCATCGGTCGCTGCTGCTGCGGCGGCCGTCGGAGCCGTGGAATCGGCGCCCGACGCCGCAGCGCTGGGCGCCGATCCTGCCACGTGGCCTGACATCGGCGGTTGGAAGGTGCCGATCGAAGCGCTGCTGAAAGAACGTGCCGATGCCGGCCGTGGGCTCAGCATCGAACTGCCGAGTCGCGTCGCCGCATCGCGCATGCACGAGTTCCTCACCGACCCCGTGGCCGTCGCGGCACAGCTGTATCGACCGATGCCCACCGAACCGCACCGCGAGACCCGCGTGGGCACACTCTTTCACGAATGGGTCGAACGGCGCTACCGGGTCAGCGACCAGGAGTTCTCGCTTACGACGGAGTCTCTCTTCGACGACCTACAGCCGACGTCGGCCTTCGACGAGCAGGGCCGCCTCCGCGCCGACGGGCTCGATCCCGAGGAACGCCCCGGCACCGCGCCCACGGTGCTCGACGAACAGGCGAGCGCGCAGCTCGCACGGCTGCAAGAGACGTTCGAACGCAGCCGGTGGGCGACCGCTCAGCCGGTCGCCGTCGAGACGCAGATCCGTCTGCCGCTGGGCGACGTGCAGACCGTCTGCAAACTCGACGCGGTGTTCCGCACCGACGAGGGCTACGAAGTCGTCGACTGGAAGACCGGGCGGGCCCCGCAGACCGCGGGCGAACTCGAAGAGCGACAGATTCAGCTGGCGCTCTACCGTCTGGCCTGGGCTCAGCATGCCGGCGTCGACGTGGCCGATGTCTCGGCACGGTTCTACTACGTCGCAGACGACCGGGAGATCGCACCGTCACGTTTCTTCACGGCTGACGAGCTCGCCGAACGGTGGGCGACCATCGCCTCGTGATGCCGTGGCAGGCGCCGTGCCAGCTGCGGTTCGTGCCGGTCAGGCGCGTGTGGCGGGAGACTCCGGCGCGTCGTCTTCGACGATCGTGGCGTTCTCCTCGTTCGCCGCAGCACGGTGCGAGTCGTCGCCGTCCGTCTCGTCGGCATCGGTCTCAGCGCGGTCGCCTGCGTCCGGGGCTTCTGCGTCGTCTTCGATGACTTCGGCGACGACGACCTCGTCGGTCTCCTCTTCGATGACGATCTCGATCGGCTCGGTCACCACGATCGGTTCCTTCGGCTGCTCCGCAGAATCAGAACGATCACCGGAGTGCTCCGTGCTGTCCGTACCTCGCTCGGCACGGAAGTCGTCAGGCGTGCCTGGTCCGGCATCCGCCGTCGGGCGCTCGGCTTCGAAGATCGGGTCGGTCAGCAGCAGGCGGTAGTTGCCGTCGACCAGGTCGGCCAGATCCTGCAGCATGTGCTTGGCGTCTTCGGTGATCTTGGCGTCTTCGCTGTCGACTCCGTGCAGCAGCCACTTGGCCACCTGCAGCTCGGCATAGAGCGTGGCGCGCCGGCGCAGCGACTTGAGCGCACCCTCGCCGCGGGCCGACCCATAGGCGTCGAAGACCGCATCGACCGCCTGAAGCACAGCCGAGTGCATCAGCCATGAGAAGTCGAGGGCCGGGTCTGAGATGCGCAGCCCGCCCCAGTTCAGCACGCCTGAGACCTCGTCGGCCTCGATCAGCACCGCCTGGTCGTCGAGCTCGCCATGTACCACGGTCGGCTCGAACTCCCACAGGCCGTCGTCATCGATCGCCGCAAGCCAGCGGTCGAGCAGCGCGCGCGGCGCCAAGCGCGTCTTCTCGGCGCGCACGATGATCGTTCGCGAGCGTTCCCGAACGACTTCTGGATGCTCATGCGGCAGCCCGTAGTCGTCGACGAAGCCGGTGGGCAGCGTGTGCAGCGCTGCCAGCGCGCGGCCGAGGGATGCGGTGGTCGGGGAGTCGCGGTTGAGGTCGGCGATGTCGATGAGCACGCCCGGAATGTACGTGTAGATCAGCGCGGCCGTTCCGGAGAACTCGACGCGACCAGCCTCGCTGGGTACCTGGAAGGGCAGCCGGGTGCGGATGCCTGCGCTGAGGGCGCTGAGCGACTTCAGCTCCTCTTCGAGATGACGGTAGGCGGTCGGGGAGTTTGGCACTCGGATGATGAAGTGCCGGTTCTGGCCGTCGGCCACTACGGCAGAGTCGTAGTCACCGGTGGTGCCGGCGGTGTGCATCGCGACCGACGTGACCTCGAGGCCGGGAAGTGCCGAAGCGGCGAGTGCAGCTAATGTGAGAGGGGACCGACTCATGTGACCAGAGTAGAGGACGAGGATGCCGTCACCAGCGACCGCCACGCACAACGACCTGCTCGGCGGGCTCGACGTGCAGCAGCGGACGGTCGCCGAGGCGCTCACGGGGCCGGTGCGCGTGCTCGCTGGCGCAGGCACCGGCAAGACGCGGGCCATCACGCATCGCATCGCCTGGGGCATTCAGCAGCAGATCTATCAGCCGAGCTCAGTGCTCGCGCTCACCTTCACCAGTCGTGCAGCGGCCGAGATGCGGCTGCGTCTGCAGCGACTCGGTCTGCCTCCGGTCGCCGCCCGTACCTTTCACGCCGCCGCCCTCGCGCAGCTGAGACACTTCTGGCCTCGGGTGCTGGGCACCAGACTTCCGAACCTGCTGACCTCCAAGGCACCGGTGATCGCCGAGGCGGCGGCGGCCTGCGGCATCGAGAGCATCGACACCGCTCGACTGCGTGACCTCTCGTCGCAGATCGAGTGGCGCAAAGTTCGGTCGCTGACGGTCGAACGATATCTGCTGAGCGACCACGCCGGAGTGGACGGTCTCGCCGACGAGCAGGTCGCGGCGATCATGATGCGGTACGAACGGCTGAAAGAGCAGCGCCGCAGCATCGACTTCGAAGACGTGCTTTTGGCGATGACCGGGATGCTGCGCCAGGAGCCGGTCGTCGCCGACGAAGTGCGCGATCAGTACCGCTTCTTCGTCGTCGACGAGTACCAGGACGTCTCGCCCGTGCAGCACGACCTGCTGCGCGAATGGATGGGACGGCGCCGGGATTTGTGCGTGGTGGGAGACCCCAGCCAGACGATCTACTCGTTCTCCGGGGCCGATCCGCGCTACCTGCTCGACTTCGAGAATGAGTTCGCCGGCACGACGTCGATCGAGATGAGCCGCAACTATCGCTCGACTGCACCGATCGTGGCGCTGGCCAACCGCATCATGGCCGGCAGACCCGGGGCCGTGCAGCTGCACTCGCCGACCGCCGGGCCGACACCGATGCTCAACAGCGCCTCAGACGAGTCGCAGGAGGCCACACTGGTCGCAGCCCGCATCCGTGCGCAGATCGCCTCAGGCGAGAGCCCGGGCGAGATCGCGGTGCTGATGCGCGTCAACGGGCAGACCGCCCGCTACGAGCAGGCGCTCGCTGACGCCGGAGTGCCCTACAGGCTGCGCAGCGCCACCCCGTTCTTCGCGCGTCGCGAGGTGGTCGACACCATGCTGCTGATCGGGGTGGCCGCGGCCTCGACGCCCGAAGCGCTCGCGTTGCCGGCCGTGCTCAAAGCGATCGGCGAAGCCGGCTGGAAGGCAGAGCCGCCGTCGCAGGCCGGTGCCGTGCGCGAGCGGTGGGAGTCGCTCGACGCGATTCGTCGTCTCTGCGTCGACGCCGGCGAGCGAACGCAGCTGGCAGTCTTCAATCGTGAGCTGATCGAACGGCGTGAGCAGAAGCATCCGCCGCCCACCGAGACGGTCATGATCTCGACGATTCACGCCGCCAAGGGCTTGGAATGGGACCACGTGCATGTCGTGGGTCTGACCGACGACTACCTGCCGTTCGGCGGCGGCACCGACGCTGCGCAGATCGACGAAGAGCGGCGACTGCTGTACGTCGCGGTCACGAGAGCGCGCCGCACACTGCACCTGTCGTATCCCGAACGTGTGGCCGGTCGCGTGGTCAGGCCGTCGAGGTTTCTCTCGGAGCGCTGAGCGTCTCGTCGAAGGGCTGATCACGGCAGAGGCATCGCGGATGCGGTTCGTGCGGCAGCAGCCGTGTCTGCCCGTCGTGCACCACGACGCGTCGGTTCCAGACCTGAGAGAGCAGGTTCGGAGCGGCCGTCAGAGCATCGAGGACGCAGCGCACTGCCAGCGAAGTGGCCAGTGCGACATCAGTGGCCAGCGGGGCGAGGCGTGCACGTCGCCACATCTGATCACAGAGGAGCGCCCAGTCATCGATCTGATCGCGAGCGTGCTGATGCACGCAGCCGAGACAGCCCGTCTGGCCCGGCACGACCAGAGGCCCGACGACGATGGCGCCCGTTGCGGTGGCCCACACGCTCAGATGCACGCGATCGTCGCGCAGCAGAGGCGTCCACTGTGCGGGATGCGGCGGGCCGTAGCCGCAGATGATCGTCAGATCGTCGCGGGAGTCGCCGCCGTTCATGATCGCACAGCCGTAGAGATCGGCGATCTGCACGTCGTGCTCGTGCCACGCGCCAGGCGAGACCGGCTGGCGCAGCGCCGACTCAGCGGGCAGCTCGCGGCATCGGTCGGCCGGGTGCGGCGAGCCGTCGAGCCCGTACGGCACCGCGGGGTCGGGCAGATGGCGCAGCGACGTGCAGCCGCTCGCGGCCAGGGTGCGCAGAACGGCCGCAGGCAGCGACCCATGCCCGGTCACGGCGACCTGCGCTCGCCGAACGCGTTCGCCTGCGCGATGGTGCTCGGAGAGCGTGTGCGAGGGGCGCACACTCCACAGTCGGTGCAGGCTCAGCGGCTGCGGGGTGCGCTGGCAGCGCTCACCGAGCTGCGTGAGCAGACCTTCGACGGATGCCGGCGTCAGCCCGCCCTGCGCGCCCAGTCGGTGCAGCTCGTCGTCGGTCACACCGCCCTGCAGTGCGATGAGAAGCGACTCGATGCCGGGAGTCGTGTCGTCGAAGACGACAGGCTGCTGCAGACCGACCTGCAACCGCCCACCTGCGCGCCAGAGCAGCGGATGCTTCGGGTGCAGCTGAAGCGTCGACGGGCCGAGAGGCGGCGGTGAGGCTGATGAGGCGGGCGTTCGAGTGCTCATGCTGCGAGTATGCGAGAGAACGCTCGACGGCGCGAACGATTCTCCACAGGCTCGGCGACGACTAATCCTGCTTTGGGGCGTCGTCCTCGGACTCGTCGTCCGGCTTCGGCGAATCGGGCAGGTCGCCTTCGAGCAGACGGGCGAGATCACGATCGAAGTCAGTCTGCTCGTCGCCGCGAGCACGGCTGATGAACGCCTCGGGGGCATCCAGTTCGTCGGTGGTCGGAAGGAGATCAGGGTGCTGCCAGATCGCGTCGCGGTCGGCGCTGCCCAGTGCGTCGGTCACCTTGGACCACAGCGCTGCGGCCTTGCGCAGCTGACGAGGGCGGAACTCGAGGCCGATGAGCGTGCCGAAGGCATGCTCAGCCGGGCCGCCGATCGCTCGACGGCGGGTGACGGCCTCGGCAACAGCGGCACCTTTCGGCAGCCGACGCACGGCGGCGCCGGTCACTGTGTCGACCCAGCCTTCGATGAGTGCGAGCAGCAGCTCGATGCGCGCCAGCGCCGCGTTCTGGTCGTCAGTGCGCGGCGGGATGAGCTCGCCGCGCTGCACAGCCCCGCGCAGTGAGTCGAGATCAGAGGGGTCGATCTCGCCGCCGAGAGACTCGATGCGGCTCACATCGATCTGAATGCCGCGGGCATACGAGGTGATGGCGCTGGTGAGCTCGCTGGTCAGCCAGGGAGCGTGTCGGAAGAGCGCGACATGTGCCAGCTCACGCGTGGCCAGGAAGATCGTGATCTCTTCGACCGGCACTTCGAGACCCTGTGAGAACTCGTGAATGTTCTGCGGCAGCAGCGCCGGCTCGTTGTCAGGCATCGCGGGGATGCCGATCTCGTTGGCCGAGACCGTCTCTGCTGCGAGCTGGCCGACGACCTGGCCGAGCTGGACGACGAAGACGGTCGTCGCCATGGCGCGCATGACCTGCACGGCCTGACCCAATGAGGCCCGCATTTCTTCTGGAAGATTGCTGCGCAGCGCCTCGAGCAGAGCCTCGGCGACGCTGCCCGCAACCGGTTCGCACAGCTGCTGCCAGAACGGCAGGGTCTCACGTGCCCACTCGGTGCGGCTCATCACGCGGCCGGTCGAGACCGGTTCGAACGCGGTGGCCTCGCTCAGCCAGAGCCGAGCGATGTCGAAGGCGTTGGACGCACGGGCGCGGTCGTCATCGGTGAGCACGACCTCGGCGGCATGCGCGACCTGCTGCGCGCGCTCGCGGGCCTGCGACCAGTCGACCTGACCGGGAGGGGTTGCCGCGGCCTGCTGGATGGAGGCGATGATCGAAGCGATCGCGTGCTGGTCGATGGGGAGTCCGGCTGCCTTTGCGAGCCCTTCGGAATCACCGCTGAGGAGCTGCTTCAGCAGACGCTGGAACTCGTCGTCGGAGCCGTCGTCCTGTGGTTCGGATGGATTCTCAGGGGAAACCATGGAGACCTCCTTGGTGTTCGTCACAACGGTACACTAGTGTGATTCACGCCATGCCCATCGCTCGTCACCGCCTGAGCCGACTCGCGACCATCGTCGCCGCCGGAGCGCTGATCATCTGCGCCTTCACGCCGAGTCCCTATGTGATTCGCGAAGAGGGGCCTGCCTATGACGTGCTCGGCACGGTGACCGACGAAGGGCAGACCGAGACCAAAACGGTGCTCGACATCACCGGCGCACCGACCTATCCGACGACCGGCAGCCTGTACATGCTGACCGTTCGCGTGCTCGGCAGCCCGCGAGCTCAGCCAAACTGGGTGCAGACCGCCTCCGCCTGGGTCGATCCGACGCGAACGGTGCTGCCGCTCGACGCCGTGTACCCGCCAGGACAGACGTTCGACGACCAGGAACGCGAGACCACCGAGCAGATGACGACCTCCCAACAGGCAGCCGTCGACGCTGCCCTGAACCATCTCGGGCTCGAGGATGCCGAGAGCAAGCCACAGGTGCAGATCAGTCTCGACAAAGTCGGCGGACCGAGCGCCGGCATGATGTTCTCGCTCGGCATCATCGACAAGCTCACCCCCGGCTCGATGACCGGCGGTGAGACGATCGCAGGAACTGGCACCATCGATGCTGCCGGCCATGTCGGGCCGATCGGCGGCATCCGTCAGAAGGTGCTCACCGCTCGCGATCACGGAGCGCCTTGGTTTCTGGTCCCCGAGGCCAACTGCGCCGAACTGGCGGGCGGCATCCCCGATTCCGTGACGGTCGTCTCGGTCGCCTCGCTCGACGACGCGCTGCATGCACTCGACACCATCTCGACGACGAAGAGCGTCGCCGGGCTGCCTCAGTGCGCACGCTGACCGCCGTCAGCCTGCAGCGAAATAGGCCGCTCGACTGACCGGGTGTCAGCGGGTGCTGGCTAGAATGACATGACGCATTGACCGAGCAGCACCGGCCACCCCGCGAAGGAGCGCACCATCGTGTCTGACCCCCGTAGCCCTGTGACACACCCCAACAGAACTCGCCGGGTGGCTGTGATCAGCATCATCGCGCTGGCCGTGATCATTGCTCTGCTCTTCGCCGCCTCCGCCGTTTGGACCGATGTGCTCTGGTACCGACAGGTGGGCTTTCTCAACGTGCTGACCACTCAGTGGTTCGCCGGCGGGCTGATGGGGCTGATCGGTTTCGTGCTTCTCGCCGGACCGCTCTGGGTGAGCGTCTGGTTCGCCTTTCGCTCACGGCCGACGTATGTGCGGGTGAACGCCACACTCGATCAGTATCAGCAGGTGCTCGAGCCGCTGCGCAAGGGCATCACCTGGGGCATCCCGATCCTCTTCGGCCTGTTCGGCGCACTCTACTTCGCGAGTCGGTGGACGACCGCCGCGCTCTGGATCAACGGCGGCACCACCGGCGAGACTGACCCCCAGTTTGGGCTTGACACCGGCTTCTACCTGTTCCAGCTGCCCTTCTACCAGCAGCTGGTCGGCTACCTGCTCTTCTCAGTGCTGCTCAGCGGCATCGTGTTCGTCGCGATCTCGTATCTCTACGGATCGATCCGCATCGAGAACCGGCGCCTGCGAGTGGCCAAGGGCACGCGCGTGCAGCTCGCCGTGACCATCGCCGTCTATGTGGCGCTGCACGCCGTGCGCCTGTGGCTCGAGCGCTATCAGCAGCTGACCGACCCGCAGGGGCTGTTCACCGGCGCGGGATACTCGGGCGTCAACGCCCAGATTCCGGGCCGCACCATTCTGGTCGCCGTCGCAGTGCTGGTGGCCCTCGGGTTCGTGTTCGCCGCAGTCACCGGTCGCTGGCGCATCCCGGTCGTGGGCGCGGCCGTCCTGGTGGCGACCTCGCTGCTGATCGGCGTGGCCTACCCATGGGGCGTGCAGACCTTCGTCGTGAAGCCGAGCGAGCGCAGTCTCGAGGCCGAGTACCTGCAGCGCAACATCGATGCCACGCGTGAGGCCTATGGCATCGACAAAGTGAACGTGCAGCCCTACAACGCCGTCACCGATGCCAAGGCCGGTGCGCTGCGCAGCGATGTCGACACCACGGCGTCGATCCGCCTGCTCGACCCCGATCTGGTGAGCGACACGTTCCGACAGCTGCAGCAGTACAAGCAGTACTACCAGTTCGGCTCGAAGCTCGACGTCGATCGCTACAAGATCGACGGTCAGAGCGTCGACACCGTGCTGTCGGTGCGCGAGCTCAGCCAGCAGCCCAGCGACTCCTGGTACAACAACTCGATCGTGTACACCCATGGCTACGGCGTGGTCGCCGCCTACGGCAACCAGGTCACCTCAGACGGCAAGCCGATCTTCTTCGAGGGAGGCATTCCCACCAGCGGCGATCTCGGGTCGTTCGAGCCGCGCATCTACTTCGGCGAGAAGTCGCCGGGCTACTCGATCGTGGGCGCGCCCGAAGGCGAGTCGCCGCGCGAGCTCGACTACCCGTCGGGCAGCAGCGCGAATCCCGACGAAGGCGAGCAGAATGAGTCGAATCAGACCTACACCACGTTCTCGGGCGACGGCGGGCCGAAGCTCGACAACGGTCTGACCCGTCTGCTCTACTCCATGAAGTTCGGATCGATCGAGATTCTGACCTCGAACGCGGTCAGCAACTCCTCGCAGATTCTCTACGACCGCAGCCCGATCGATCGCGTGCAGAAAGTCGCGCCGTATCTGACACTCGACCAGGATCCCTACCCGGCGGTCGTCGACGGTCGCGTGCAGTGGGTGGTCGACGGCTATACCACCAGCGATCAGTACCCCTACTCGCAGCAGCAGAGCTACCGTCAGGCCATCAACGACGGGGCGTCATCTGCTGCTCGGCCAGCAACCGACACCATCAACTACATGCGCAACTCCATCAAGGCGACGGTCGATGCGTACGACGGATCGGTCACGCTCTACGCGTGGGATCAGGAAGACCCTGTGCTGCAGGCGTGGCAGAAGGTCTTTCCGAACACCGTCAAGTCGGCTGACGAGATGAGTTCGGCGCTGCTCTCACACGTGCGGTACCCGACCGACATGTTCAAGGCTCAGCGCAACGTGCTCGGCACCTACCATGTGACCGATGCCGGTTCGTTCTACTCGCGTGAAGACGCCTGGCAGGTTC
This sequence comes from Pseudoclavibacter sp. CFCC 14310, assembly GCF_008831165.1. Taxonomy (NCBI): domain Bacteria; kingdom Bacillati; phylum Actinomycetota; class Actinomycetes; order Micrococcales; family Microbacteriaceae; genus Pseudoclavibacter; species Pseudoclavibacter sp. CFCC 14310. The sequence goes on from NZ_WBKC01000001.1 coordinate 556,574, forward strand.
CTGCTGATCCGCAGTCCGGCTCGGACACCTCGACGAAGCAGCCGCCGTACTACCTGTCGATGCGTCTTCCCGGGCAGACCGACACGGCGTTCTCGCTGTACAGCACCTTCATTCCGATCCAGCAGAGTTCGGGCGGCTCGCGAAACGTGCTGCGCGGCTATCTGGCCGCCAACGGTGATGGCGAAGGGGCCGACGGCAAGCGAAGCGAAGACTACGGCAAGCTGACGTTGTTGAGGCTGCCGGGCGAGACCAGCGTGCCTGGTCCTGGTCAGGTGCAGAACCTCTTTGACTCGGACAACACCGTGTCGACACAGCTGAACCTGCTGCGTCAGGGACAGACCACGGTGAGCAGCGGCAACCTGCTGACGCTGCCGGTCGGCGGCGGCCTGCTCTACGTGCAGCCGGTCTACGTGCGCTCGACGGGCGAGACCTCATACCCGCTGCTGCGCAAGATCCTGGTCTCGTTCGGTGACAAGGTCGCCTTCGAAGACACGCTCGACAAAGCGCTCGACGACATCTTCGGCGGTGACTCGGGTGCGATCGTCGGGCAGAACGGCCCCGGGCAGGCAGGGCCGTCGTCCGACGGGCAGTCTGCGGCGCCGACCGACAACGGGCAGTCCACAGACGGTGGCACGAGCACTTCGTCGAATCCAGCGGTCGCGCAGGCCCTCAAAGATGCCAAGGCAGCGTTGGACGCTCGTGAACAGGCTCGTGTCTCGGGTGACTGGGCGGCGTTCGGTACGGCCGACAAGCAGCTGCAGGACGCTCTGCAACGGGCGATCAGCGCGCAGCAGTGATGCGGCGCGCTCAGCGACGGTGAACGACGGCAGCCGGAGCCCTGAAGAAGGGGTCCGGCTGCCGTCGCCTCTGCTCTCCGGTCGTCACAGAAGCCTTCTGCGCAGCACAATGCCCGCGCCGAGAACCAGCATCGAGACTCCGGCCGCGACCCAGATCACCGGAGCCGGGACACCGGTCGCGGCGAGGGCGATCTCCGTCGCTGCCGCCGGTGCGATGTGCTCGGCAGGCGGAGCAGCTTCCCCGTCGACAGCCGGTACCGGTGCAGACACCGCCACCACGGTCTCGCCGTCAGCGCCGCACTCACCTTCGTGCAGCATGGTCGTCCGTGCCTGTTCATGAGCGTCCGACTCCCCGGATGCGCCAGCTCCGGCGTCAGACGTTCGCGTGACGGTGGTCGAGAGATGATGCCGGAACCCATAAGTGCCCGGAACCTCGATCGTCACCGGGTCAGAGACATAGTCGCCCGGCTTCGTCACCGCAATGGGCTTCGGCTGGGTCCACATCGGCGCCAGACACACTGGCTGTGCGCCTCCGTCAGTCGAATCGTCAAACCGGTACAGCGAGAACGTCAGCTCGGTGTGCACGGTCTCCGAGCCGTTCGAGGTCGGGATGGTTCCGCTCACAGTCGCGGTGTCTGTCGCTTGCTCTCCGGCGACGAGATGCTCCGCCGTCTTCGTCGTTGCGGTCGGGCGAGTGAGCGTGATCGTCTCATGGGGCAGCAGATGCCTGCCCTGCCAGCGCTCTGTGCTCGGTGATCGGTCGATGTGCTCGACCCAGTACAGGTTCGGCCAGACCTCCTCGCCTTTGAAGCGCGACCACGGCACGTCAACGGGAGCGGTCGACACCGTCTGATTGCCGATGACCGTCGTCGACACCGTGGCCAGTCGTTCGGCATCGGCGGGAGCATCCGTCAGCCCTTCGGCATGCGCCGGTTCCCGTGACATCCACAGCTCTGACACCACGGTGAGTTCGGCCGCCGGATCATTGCCGCTCACGGCGATCAGATCGGTCACCTGACCGTCCACGATCTCAGACGCCTGCGTCACCACGCTGGGCTGCCACGGGATCACCGTCTGCTCTCGCTCAGCGTGGAAGTCTGCTGAGAAGTCGCTCACGAAGCGCCCACGAAGATGCTCTGGCTGGTCGGCCACACGAAAGGAGACCACGGGATAGAACCAGCCTGACCGATCGATCACACGCTTCGATGAGACGACGAGATCGCCGGGGCCGGTCGCAACCGCCTGCACCCGGTCGAAGTGCTCCGCTTCGGCCGGCGGCTTCGGAGAACGAGGCAGCGGGCGCGGCGAGTAGTACCAGTCAACTGTGAAGGTCGCCGGAATCTGCCCTGAACCGTCGACGTAAGGCAGCCACGAGGTATCTCGACTGGTGCGAACGTGCAGAGTGTCGACGAGCGGCGCCCCGAGCTTCGGCGTCTCGTCGGCCCGAGAGCCGTCATGGTGCCAGGTCTGTGCCGTGGTGTCGGCTTCCGGCTGAAAACGATCGACGACGCCCACGCGTGACTGCGCAGAGATCGGCACGTTCTCAGCTGACGCGACGATCCGCTGTGCGCCCGTTTGAGTCGGGTGCGCGACAAGCAGGTGCGTGCTCGGAACCGCTCGAGCGACTTTCACTGTGATCTCACCGGTTCCGGTGGCCAAGATCCGATGGCTCCCGTCGGCATCGAATGAGAGGGTGTTCGTGCCGGTCTGCTCCCAGACGCCGGGGCCGGTGATCGAGGCCACCGCCTCACCAGGCATCGCTTCTCCGCTGCGCCCACGCGGGGTCTCGAGGTCGGCTGCGACCTGCTGGCCGCCGTGCTGGGAGGTGAGTCGGGGGTCGGCCAGCGTGTGCGGGCCGCCGAACCGGCCGGCCTCCTGCCACAGACGATCGGCGAGTTCGGCGGTATCGGCGGTGAGTCGTTCGCCGGCTGGAAGGGCGAAGCCGACTCCAGTGTGGTGGTGCAGGGCACGGTAGACCGCACGAGCGGTGAATTCGTCCTCTGTGTCTCCCCAAGTCGCCAGGATGTACGCCGCCCGCTCCAGCGGCTCGCCGGTGAGATCAACTCCGTTTCCGCTCACGAACGATGACTCCTGCTGCCAGTCACCATAGGTGTAGTCGGAGGCTGTCGGTGCGAAGAGATCGGGGTCGAAGGCACACCAGGCGATACGGCCGTCGTCAAGCCGGTACGACCCCATCCAGACCGGCGCGATGCCGTATTCGTACCGACCAGTATGGGTCGAACCGCCGCCGAGCGCATGTGCCGGTGTGGGCAGCAGCGGGAGCATCGGCACGAGCATGAGCAGCATCATGACCGCTGCGGCGGCGGCCGCCGACCAGTGACGGCGCACAGAGAGCTCCGGACCTGATCGCAGGCGGTCGTCGGGTGCGTTCGGCGGATGCTCGCCAGAGCCAGACTGTCGGCTGACGGCTCGTGTGGAGCGCGTGACGAATTCGTTCATGATGTGCCTTTCCGCAGACGGATGATTCGGCACGAGACTAAGAAGACAGCGCACTCTCACAGGGCGCGGGAGCGACCGCTGTGCAAGAAGTCGGCAGGTCAGGCGAGCTGTGCGCAGTCGATGCACAGCGTCGCAGCAGGGCGCACCGCCAGACGCCGCGGATCGATCGGGCGGCCGCAGCGGGCGCAGACCCCGTAGGTTCCGAGACGGGCGCGACGCACTGCATCCTCAAGCGCCACACGCTCGGCCTGAGCCGCCTCGAGCACTGCCGCAGCCTTCGACCATTCGAACGAAACCGGCACGCCCTCGGGGTCGTGCTCGTCGTCAGACTCACCGCCGGCCTGCAGACGTCGCACCTCGGCGAGCTGCGCGGCTGCCCGACGTTCGCGCTCCTGCGCAGCCACCAGCCGGTCATGCAGGTCGGCGATCAGCGCATCTGGTGTCATATCTGCGATTCTGCCACGTGCTCGGAGCGCAGCAGCGACACCGGAACAGTCCCGCGAGCGCCGCGCACGCAGACGACGGCGGTGTCACGGGAGACGTTCCCGAGACACCGCCGTCGCGCGCCTGGCGGTCTGCTGCGCAGGCCTACTCGCTGGCGAGCCCCTGGACCGGCGACAGCCTGGCCGCACGCCGGGCCGGGAGCACCGAGGCCAGCAGCCCGACCAGCACGGCGATCACCACGAACAGCAGATACTGCACCCACGGCAGCTGCCACGAGATCTCGACGCCGGTTCCGATCGTCTGCCCGAACAGAATGCCCACGCCGAGCAGCCCGTACGCCGTGCCGAGCACCAGGCCGATCGTCGTCGCCACGATCGACACCAGCACCGACTCCATGCCGAGCATCGCGCGCAGCTGACGCTTCGTGAGGCCGAGCGCTCGCAGCAGGGCGTTCTCACGCACCCGTTCGATCACCGACAGCGACAGCGTGTTCGTCACCCCGATCACCGCGATGACCACCGCGATCGCGAGCAGTCCGGTCACGATCGACAGCAGAACGTCGATGATCTGCTCATACATCAGCTTTTCGAGCTGGGCGGGCGACACGTAGTCGTCGGGCATGATCGTGCCGATCTGCTCGGCCACATGCTGCACCGCCTGGGCGTCGAGACCCGGGGCGAGCTGCATGATGATGCTGGTCGTGGTGACGGGCACTCCGATCTCACTCGCCACCCGATCGAGCGTGGGCTCGTCGACCAGTGCGCCGAAGTACGAGTTCTTCATGCCGTGCTGCAGGTGCAGAGACGCGGTTCGTCCGTCGGGCCCGGTCATGCTCATCTCTCCGCCGGGCACGCTTGCGTCGGGCAGCGCCTCGTCGACGACGGTCACTGTGTCGGGCGAGGTCGCCGGCAGAGGAGCCTTCGCCACCTGCTGCCAGGTCTGTGGATCGACTGCCTCGAGCTGGGTGAGCTGTGCCGAGGTCGGGGCGTTCTGCCCGACGAACGACGGCGAGTCGCCCACGACGATTCCCTGCACAGTGCCGACCGACTGCACGTCGTCGATCGCGGCGAGCCGCTGCACGCGATCGTCGATCCACTGCTGGTCGGTGCTCGCCTCACGACTCGGCGGCGTCAGAAACACTTTGACGTCGACCGGTCGGGCCTCGTCCACGGCCGTGAGCAGGGTCGCCTTGGCCACCGACGCGCCGGTGAACACGGTGGTCACCAGCGTGACGCCGATGAGCAGCGCGGATGCCGTTGCCGCAGTGCGTCGCGGATTCCGAGACGCGTTGAGGGTCGCCATCTGTCCCGGCACACCGGTCAGTGCGAGCAACGAGCCGATCACCCGCACCAGCGGCGGCACGATCACGATTGCGAGCAGGACCACGCCGACGATGCTCAGCGCCGAGCCGAGCACGCCGCCGCCGAGGCCGAGCAGCAGCTGCTGCTCTGCAGCGTCTTCGGACACCGGCCGGTGCGCGGTCGTCCAGCCGTACCACTGCAGTGCGGTGCCGGCGACGAAGAGCACGAGGCCGACGATCACCCGGGCGCGACCGGCGCGGGTCTTGGTCGGCGTGGCCAGTTCGGGCCGCAGCGCGGCGAGCGGCGCCACCCGCGTCGCCGAGCGCGCCGGCTGCCAGGCGGCGATCAGTGTGATCACCACGCCGGCGAGTACACCGACCACGACCGATGACACCGGCACTGACAGCTCGGTGAGCATGCTGTTGCCGCTCGAACGCGAGAGGGCGACGGCGCCCGACATCATCAGCGCCGCGACGACCACGCCGAGCACCGAGGCGACCACGCTCATCACCAGCGCCTCGAGCAGCACGCTGCCACGCACCTGCCCGCGACTGGCGCCGAGGCAGCGCAGCATCGCGAGTTCGCGAGTGCGCTGTGCGACGATCACCGAGAAGGTGTTCGAGATGACGAGCACGCACACGATCAGCGCGATCACGGCGAAGGCGAGCAGCATTCCGGTCAGCACATCGGTCTGCCCGGTGAACTGCTTGAGCTGATCGGCGACGACCTGCTCAGTGGTGCGCACCCTGACGGTGTCGCCCGCTGCCGCCGGCGTCGCCGAAGAGATCGCCCCGGCCACCGCATCCCGCGCCTGGTCGGGCGAGACGCCGGCCTTGGCCTGCACCCGGATGCTCGTCATCGGCAGCAGGTCGTCGGTGGCCGCCGGGTTCGAGGCGGCAACAGGGGGCATGGTGCTCATGAGCGCGGCCAGCAGCGAAGTCTCAGACAATGCCACTTGGGGTGCCATGCCGCTGCCCGGGGAGCTGCTCGTCTCGGTGAGCCCGACCAGCGTGACCTCGACTGGCGATCCACCCGTGCTCGCGAACCGCACCTGGTCGCCCACGTGCAGCCCGAGCTGGTCGGCGCCCTTCGCATCCATGGTCATCTGGCCGTCGCCGGTCACCCAGGCACCGGTGACCAGTGCGTGTGGGCGCAGCGGCGTCGGCAGCTGCACACTGGCAGACACGGGCTGGCTGCGCCCATCGTGCTCGAGAGCGAGCGAGGCCGTCTGATCGGCCCCGACCGCCTCGACCTGCGGCAGGTGCTGCACCGCGTGCAGCTGGCCGACGGTGAGCCGTGCGGCGGACGCTCCGCCTGCGCCCGCCTCGTCGCCACCGTCGTCGCCGTGGGCGGCGTCGTTCGAACCGGCAGGCTGCGGCTCGACGAGTACGTCGGCATTGGTCAGATCTGAGCCCAGCGTGTTCCGCAGCGTCTGCTGAAAGGAGGCGTTGAGCATGAGTGTCGCTGCGACGAACGCGACGGCGAGCACCACCGCAATGGCGACGGCGACAAGGCGCGACCAGTGTGCGCGCAGAGTGGAGAGAGTCGTGCGCAGCATCTCACGCCCCCAGCCGGCTGAGCGCCTGCATGATCTGGTCGGTGTCGGCGGCGCGCAGGTCGTCGGCGATGCGCCCGTCGACGATCACCAGCACACGGTCGGCATACGAAGCGGCGACCGGGTCGTGCGTCACCATGATGATCGTCTGACTCATCTCACGGGCGCTGCGGCGCAGCAGCGTGAGCACCTCGGCACCCGACGTCGAGTCGAGGTTGCCGGTCGGTTCGTCGGCGAAGATCACATCGGGGCGAGTGAGCAGGGCGCGGGCGATCGCCACGCGCTGCTGCTGGCCGCCGCTGAGTTCGCTTGGGCGGTGCTTCAGCCGCTTCTGCAGACCGAGGCGGTGCACGACCTCGGCGAACCACTCCTGATCGACGCGTTGCCGCGCGAGACGAGCGGGCAACGTGATGTTCTGCTCGGTGGTCAGCGTGGGCACGAGGTTGAACGACTGAAAGACGAAGCCCACCTGGTCGCGGCGCAGCTGGGTGAGCTGGCGGTCGTGCAGGCCGGTCACCTCGGTGCCGCCGATCCAGGCCTGTCCTGAGGTCGCGGTGTCGAGACCGGCGAGCACGTGCATCAGCGATGACTTGCCCGAGCCCGACGGGCCCATGATGGCGGTGAACTCGCCACGACCGAAGCTCACGTCGACGTGGTCGATGGCGGTGACCTGGGTGTCGCCGCGGCCGTAGACCTTGAACAGGTCGACGGCGCGCACGGCGGTCTCGACGCTGTCGGCTGTGCGCGCTGAGATGGTGCGAACCGGGATGGTCGGGTCTGAATCCGGGGTCATGACGCTCCTCTGTGGTGTTCGGCCGAGCGAGCCTGCTGCGACCTGATACCCACAGCATCGTCGAGCACATCGGCGTGCGCGTCATGCCGAAGGAGGATTCTCGAGAGCTCATCCTGCAGGAGGAGATTCCCCTGATCGGGGTGTGCCTGCCTGCGCTCAGCAGATCGTCGCGATTCAGCCGAACTCAGGCGCACTCAGGCGCGGGCGCCGCGATGCCCGCGTGGAAGGCCTGTACGACGGCCTGCACGCGATCCCGCGCATCGAGCTTCATCAGCACGTGGCCCACGTGCGTCTTCACCGTGGTCTCTGACAGATGCAGTCGGGCGGCGATCTCGGCGTTCGACAGCGCTTCGCTCATCAGCACCAGAACCTCGCGTTCTCGTGGTGTGAGCGTCGCGATCGCGGCGCGGGCGGATGCGGTGCTCGGGAGGTCTGCGGGCGCGGGGGAGCGGGGCGGGCGAGCTCCGGCATCCGCCGCTGCTCTGGTCTGCAGCATCGGCACGACGTGCGCCAGCAGGCGACGCGTCATCGACGGCGAGATCACGGCATCGCCGCGGCACACGGTGCGAATGGCCGTGAGCAGCTCTTCGGGGCGGGCGTCTTTGAGGAGAAAGCCGCTGGCTCCCGCCTCGATCGCCCGCAGCACGTATTCGTCGAGGTCGAAGGTGGTGAGCACGATCACCCGCGTCTCGGGGTGGTCGGCGAGCACTCGGGCCGTTGCAGCGATGCCGTCCATGATGGGCATGCGCACGTCCATCAGCACGACGTCGGCGGGGTGCGCTCGCAGCTTTTCGACGGCATCCCGCCCGTTGTCTGCCTGCACCGTGACCGTGAGATCTGGCTGGGAGTCGACCAGCATGCCCAGCCCGCCGCGCACGAGCGCCTGGTCGTCGACGATCGCGACGTCGATGTGCGAAGCGTCGTTTCGCGACGTTTCAGCCGGGCCGGTCTGTGCGCGATCGAAGGCGGGCGTGGTCATGAGGCTCCGTTCTCGTAGGGCAGCGTCGCCTGCACGCTGAAGCCGCCGCCGGCGCGCGGGCCCGCCTGCACACTGCCGTCATAGAGTGCGAGGCGTTCGCGCATGCCGCGCAGGCCGTTGCCTGCTCCGTCGTCGCTGCTCAGGGCGCCACGACCGTCGTCGTCGATCTGCAGCTGCAGCGTGTGTTCGCCCCAGTGCAGGGTCACGGTCGCCTGCGGTCCGGGGCCCGCGTGTTTGAGGACGTTGGTGAGGGCCTCCTGCACCACCCGGTAGGCCACGAGCTGGGCGCCGGCGGTGAGACGATCGGCGCGGGTGGCGTCGCCGCTGATGGTGAGCTTCGCGCGGGTTCCTGACAGCTGCACGGTGTCGACGAGGTCGGGGATGTCGGCGATGGTGGGCATCGGCCGTGTCTCGGCGCCGGAGTCGTCGTGCAGCACTCCCAAGAGGCGTCGCATCTCGTGCAGCGACGAACGGCCGGTCTCGGCGATGGTCTCGAGGGTGCGCCGGGCGATCTCGGGGTCGTTCTGCGACGCGTAGCGGGCGCCGTCGGCCTGGGTGATCATCACCGAGAGTGAGTGAGCGACGACGTCGTGCATCTCACGGGCGATGCGGGCGCGTTCGTCTGCTGCGGCGAGGTCGCGTTCCTGCTGCTGCTGAATCTCGAGACGTTCGGCGTGCTCGCGCAGTTCGCGCTGCTGACTGATGCGATTGCGGGTGATCGCACCGAGCAGCCAGGCCGCGGTGACCGATGCGGCGATGAAGCCGAAGAAGATGGTGACGGCCAGGACGATCTGGAACAGCGGTTGTGCAGGTTCCTGAATTCCCTCTGCGGAATCGGTCGATGTCAGCACCGGCATCGCGCGGTACCGCACGATGAGGGCGGCGGCACCGGCGATCGCCAGCCAGAATCCGCTGATCGAAGCCCATCGTGGGGCGTAGGCGGCCAGCGCATAGACCATCATGAGCACGAGTGCGTCGGCGGGCACCACCTGCACGCCGAGCGCGACCTGAACCACGCAGACCGAGGCCATCGCGATCGCAGCCGGCACGGTACGGGTGCGCCGCCAGATCAGCGGCAGCGTGACGAGCACTGAGAAGAGAAAGCCTGTCCAGGTGTCGTTCTGCCAGTTCGTGTGGTCGAAGGTGCTGCCAATGCCCACCAGGGCGAAGGGCAGAACCAGAATCGCAGAGAGTGCGGCGACCAACAGTGTGTCGACCAGCTGCACATGGCTCGCGAACCAGTGCAGCACGCGACCGACCATCCCTCGGCGCGGGCGATGGGCGAACGCCGTCGTCGCTGTCAGCGGTGCTGCTGCCGGCGGCGTTGCGCCTGCTGGTACTGCATCTGCTGTTGCCGCTGTTGCCGCTGTTGCGCTCACTGCTCGTGCTGCTGCCTCTGAAGATACTGCTGGAGCATTCTCGACGGGCGCTGCAACCAGAACGACTGGTGTCGGCTGGGCTTCAGCGCTCGAAGTTGTCGGTCTGCTCACACTCCCAACTGTAGGGTGCGCCCGCTGGTCCGGGGTCATCCCGCAGAAGGATGTTTCCCTGACGCACCTGTCCTTGCCGCTGCACCTGTCCTTGCCTTGTCACCTCTGCCCGCCCGTCTTGTTTTCTTGTACCCAGTCTTGGGATTTGCCGTTCGCTCCCGACCGAGGCATGGGAACTGTCGTGCAGAAGCATCGAGTCATGCCATTTGGCATGTCTGGACGCCATGGGGCGTCATTTGCGGCGACTGGCTGTAGTTGGCCGGCCTGGGATGGAGGTGTCGTGCACGAGAGGGTGTGCGGGCGGCCGCGAGTGCATAGAAGCCGTTGAATGGTGTGGATGCTCAGACATGAGTGTGTAGAAGTGGCGGGCATCGTTTGCTGATGGTCGCGGGTTTTGTACTTTCGTTGATCGGATGCCGTGGGGCGGCATTTGATATGTCAGGATTCAGCGGGGAGGGGAGAGGAAGGAGTGTCAGAACTCGGCAGAACTGATTCAGACCTCCCAGCACCGTTGCAGAACCAGCCAGTACCGATGCAGAGCCGGCGAAACTCAACCGGAACCAGGGCAGAACCGGCGCAGAGTGGACGCAGGCGCACATCGGTGCTACTGTTATCTCTTGTGCCGCGGGGTGGAGCAGTTCGGTAGCTCGCCGGGCTCATAACCCGGAGGTCGTTGGTTCAAATCCAGCCCCCGCAACAGATGCGCCGACGCGGTGCGAAGAAGGTCGGAAACCCAATTGGGCTTCCGACCTTCTGCATTTCTCGGCCGAGGCCCTACCTGCCAGCACTCACAGAGTCCGGCTGGCTGACACTCATCGGGCCCGACCTGCCAGCATTCACAAAGTCTGGCGGGCTCACACTCATCGGGGCTGGCCGGCCAGCGCTCACCGGCTGGTACTCACCAGCCCCCATGCACCAGAGCCCACCAGCCTGCAGGTCACCGCAGCTCGTACGACTGATCGAAGAAGTCGAGCTCAAGCTGCACCGTGCGTCCGAAGAACTCCCGAGCCTCGCAGGCATGAGCCGGGCCGACACGATCGAGTTCGCTGCGCAGAAACTCGACCAGCTGTCTGAACGGCGGGTTGTCGTGCAGCGTGATCCACTCTGCGTGCACGAAGCTTGCGGGTGCCTGCTCGGGTGCGCGCATCGCCCAGCTCAGGTACGACCATTCCGACACCAGCAGCACCGAGAGAATGATGGTGTAGTTCCGGGTGTCGGCGGCATCGCGAAAGACCCGTTTGAATCCGGCAGTGGCAGCCGTGTCCGGAATCTTCGCGCGGTCGGCCTCGCTCACCCCGAACTTCGCGAAGCAGCGCAGAAAGTACGTGCTCTCGTCGCCCGCCACGTCGCCGGCGAATGCTGCGAGCCGCAGTCGAGCATCCAACCTGTCGGCGCTCGCCACAGCCGCCCCGATCAGAGCCAGAAAGCCGTCGAGAAAGCGGTGATCCTGAATCAGATACCGGCACATCACCGAGTCGTCGATCGAACCGTCGAACAGCTCCGAGACGAAGCGGTGCCCGACGACCGCCTGCCAGTTGGCTGCATTGTCGTCGCGCAGCGAGTCGGTGAAGCGTTCGCCGGCGGATGCTCCGCTCGCGCGGGCAGCAGACGTCTCGTTGTGATCGGGCGTGGTGATTGCGTGCATAAGGGACTCCCATTCTTCCTTCGCCGGCATGACCCGGACAGGTTCGACGGTCGCAGGCGTCGGCAGCCCGATCTCAGCCCCGTGACCGGGGCACCCGTGTGGTACTGACGAGCGTAGCAGCAGGCGCAGGGCGCCTCGATTACGCTGGCAGAACACCCCGAGAGAAAGACCGCACATGACAGACACAGACCACACCGACGGGTTCAGCGCGAGCGAGCGTGCGGCGATGCGTCAGCGCGCCGAAGAGCTGCGCTCGATCAGCGGCGTCAAAGGCGCGGCGAAGCGGGCGCGCGAATACGAGGCGTGCGTCGCGGCGATCGAAGCACTCGACGGGCTCGACGCGGTGATCGCGCAGCGTCTGCACGTGATCGTGGCCGACGAGGCTCCGCATCTCGAAGCCAAGACCTGGTACGGGTTCCCGTCGTACGCCAGTGACGGCAAAGTCATCGTGTTCCTGCAGCCGTCGTCCAAGTTCGACACTCGGTATGCGACGCTCGGCTTCAGCGAAGACGCGCAGCTCGACGACGGTGCGATCTGGCCGACCTCGTTCGCCCTTGCGGCCTGGAACGACGCGGTGGATGCTCAGGTGCGTGCGCTGGTGCGTCGCGCTGCGGGAGCATCTGAGTAGACTGTCCGCGTGAACTACCGAGAGATGTATGCACAGCGCGAGGAGGTCGTCGGCGAAGCACTCGCCGACGACGATTAGCGCGGATGCTCCCACCGTGCCTGACATCCGGCCAGGCGCGGCGGTCGAGCGACCCTGATCACTCACTCACCATTTCTCCCGGCGAAGCGGCGTCTCTGCGATGCCGCGCGCCGTGAAAGGCATACTCATGCAGACTCTCACCGAATCCTTCATCCGCTCTTCGTTCGTCAACGCCTCACGGCGAGAGACGAAAGAGCTCACATTTCGCGACGACTTCGCCGCACTCACGGAAGAAGACTGGCAGCAGCTCGACTACCTGGGCTGGCGCGACCCGAAGTATGCGCGACGCGCCTATGTCGTGCTGCCGCGCCTCGACGGCGACCCGGTCGGCGTGCTGCTGACGCGTGCCGCGGCCGCCCCTCGCACACCGACCATGTGCCATTGGTGCCGTGACGTGCGGCTGCCGAACCCGGTCGTGCTCTGGAGCGCGAAGCGCGCCGGGGCCGCGGGGCGCCGTGGCGACACCGTCGGCACCTTGATCTGCGACGACTTTCAGTGCTCGCACAACGTGCGCAACGACCCGCCGGCGTTCTACAAGGGATACGACGTGCTCGCCGCGCGTCAGCAGCGTATCGACGACCTGCGCACACGGGTCGCAGGCTTCGCCGAGTCTCTGCTCGGCGCCGCCTGAGCTCAGCCCAGCGTGGTGACGAACGGAGTGTCTCCCGGGTCTTCGTCTCGGGAGGCACTCGCCGCGTCTCCGCGCTGACCGCCTGCGCCCGTCTGCCCCTGGGGCTTGTGCAGCGTGGCGCCGACGACGGGTCCTATGATCACGGAGAGCAGCCCGCCGCCGATCAGCGCGGCTGCCAGACCGCTGCCGATGATCTGCTGCGAGACGGCCAGTGTGGACGCGGCGACGATGATCGGCAGTGCGGTGCCGGTGTAAGCAGCCAGTGCAAACCGTGACCGGGCCGAGGAGCCTCGTGCGGCGGTGAGCATTCCGGGCAGGCCGCGCACGACGAACAGCGCGAGCGCCGAACCCACAGTGATGAGCAGAAGAATCGGCGACGCGAACAGCGCCTGCAGATCGAAGCCGAGGCCGGCGTTGATGAAGAAGATCGGCACGAGCAGCCCGAAGCCGATGCCCTGCAGTTTCGATTCGACGAACGCGGCATCCTCATGCGGGGCGTCCGAGAGCAGCACGCGCAGCACCATGCCCGCAGTGAACGCGCCCAGCAGGGTGTCGATGCCCAACAGCAGATCGAGGGCTATCAGGACGCCCATGATCATGATCACAAGGCGCAGGGCGAACTGGCTGCTGGTGTGCTGGGTCTCGCGGATGAACCGGTGGAGTCGAGCATGCGGGATGCGATTCGCCAGCCACAGCAGAAACACGGCGATCACGGCGAAGATGACGAGTACGAGCAGGGACGTGCTCAGCGTGCGCCCCGAGAGCAGCAGCGACATCATGATCAGCGGCAGAAACTCGCCGACCGCACCGTTGGCCACGACCGACGTCGCGAAGGGTGACCCCAGATCGCCCGCATCCTTCAGAATGGGCAGCAGCATGCCCACGGCGGTCGACGACAGCGCGATCGCGATGACCGGGGCGACGGCGGCTCCGGCCGCCACCGAGCCGAGGGCGAAGAGCACGGCGAAAGAGATCACCCAGGCACCTGCCGCTCGTCGCAGCGGTCGGCCGGTGATCGCGCGCACGTCGATCTCGGTGCCGGCGAGCAGAAACAGAAAGGCGCCGCCGAGTTCGGAGAGCACCGAGATCATCTCGTTCGGCTGAATGAGCCCGAGCACCGCAGGCCCGGCGATCACGCCCAGCACGATCTCGATCGCGGGCAGAGGCACTGGTGCGATCCGTCCGATGAAGCGGGTGATGAGCGTCGCGACCACGGCAAGAATGGGGAGCAGGGCGATGCTGAGCGTGAGATGCTGCACGACTCTCAGTCTATGCACAGCAGGCGAGGCAGCCTGGGTGAGCATCCGTCAGCCCTGCCTGACACAATGAAGGCAGTACGGCTTTCGCAACGAGAGGAACCTCATGACCCGTTTCGAAGAGTTCAAGGTCACCGGCGGGCAGCTGCTCGATCAGGTGAAGCAGCTGCTGCACGAGGGCAACGTGCGTTCGATCGCTGTGAAGAGCAAAGAGGGCCGTGTCATCGTGCAGTTCCCGCTGACGCTCGGCGTCGTCGGCGTCGCGCTCGCCCCAGTGCTCGCGGCGGTCGGCGCCGTCGCGGCTCTGGTCACGGAGTGCACCATCGTGGTCGAGCGCGACGAGAGCGCGCCCCCGCGCACGATCAAGGTCGATCCGGTCGATGATGCGGATGCGAAAGAAGACTCCGCCTCGTAGCGTTCGGATCGTCTGCGCTGAGGCGTTTGCGCGCTCTGTGCCATGCATCGGTGGTGCGCTCATCAGAGAGACCAGCGGGTGGTGTTGTCTGGCCTGCGCCCGCGGCGCATAATGGTGTCAGCAACAAGTGCTCACGGGGTCGGTGAAATTCCGAGCCGGCGGTGACAGTCCGCGACCCGTTCCTACTCGTCGAAGTGATGAGGCAGACGGTTGAGCCGGTGAAATTCCGGTGCCGACAGTGAGAGTCTGGATGGGAGTAAGCACTTGCGGCCTGCGACGTCTGACGTCGTCATCCGCAGCACCCGAAACGGGGTTCGATGACGAACGACGAAGTCGCACCGCATGCTCCCGTGGGCCGGGAAGGAACACATGTTCACCGGTCTCATCGAGGCGCGAGGAGTTCTCTTCGCGCTGCAGCCACACGACCGTTCAGCCGACGTCACTCTCGCAGATGTGCCGTTCGCTGCCACGCTCCGACGTGGTGACTCCGTCGCGGTCAACGGCGTCTGCCTGACCGTGCTCGAACACGACGACACGTCGTTCACCGCAGACGTGATGGCCGAGACGCTGCAGCGCACCACCTTGGGCGGGATCGTTCCCGGTACCGGCGTGAATCTCGAACGCGCTCTGCAGGCCGATGCTCGCTTGGGCGGGCATATCGTTCAGGGGCATATCGACGCCGTCGCCGAGGTGCTCGCGACCGACACGGTCGGCGAGCAGCTCGTGCTGCGCCTGTCGCTCACCCCTGACGTCGCCGACTTGGTCGTCTTCAAGGGGTCGATCGCCGTCAACGGCGTTTCGCTCACCGTGAGCGCCCGCAGCGACGACTGGTTCGAAGTGTCGCTCATTCCGCAGACCCAGCACGACACCGATCTCGGCTCGCTGAGCGCGGGAGACCGCGTGAACATCGAGACCGATGTGCTCGCGCGTCACGTGCAGCAGCTGCTGCAGGCCCAAGGAGTGCTGCAGACAACCGTGCACGATGCCCAGGAGGTCGCACGATGACCGTCACATCTCAGACCGGCGCCCCAGCCGCCACCAGCGCCATCGACCTAGATCGCATCGCGGTGACTCTGCGCTCCGCCGTCGAGGCGCTGCGTAAGGGACTCCCCGTGCTCGTCGCCGATGACGAAGGGCGCGAGAACGAAGGCGACGCCATCATCTCGGCGGCCATGGCGACGCCGGAATGGATCGGCTGGATGATTCGGCACACCTCGGGCTACCTGTGCGCACCGATGACCGAAGAACTCGCAGATCGCCTTGACCTGCCGCCGATGGTCGCGCACAATCAAGACCCCAAACGCACCGCCTACACGGTGACCGTCGACGCCGCCGAGGGCGTCACGACCGGAATCTCGGCGACCGACCGGTGCCGCACGCTCAACGTGCTGGCCGACCCGGCGTCCACGGCCGACTCGGTGCTGCGCCCCGGCCACATCGTGCCGCTGCGCGCTCGCGACGGCGGCGTGCTGGTGCGTGGCGGACACACCGAGTCGGGTGTCGACCTGATGCACCTGGCAGGGCTGCCAGCCGTGGCGGCCATCGGCGAGATGGTGCACGACGACGGCGAGATGATGCGATTTCCCGACTTGGTGCTCATCGGAGCGGAGTACGGGCTGCCGGTGCTCACGGTGGCCCAGATCGCGGCCTGGCGCCGCGCGCATCCAGAGAACGCCCCGATGAGCGGGCTGGCGGCCCCCGGAGCCACGCCCTCGATCGCAGACCAGCAGAACATGATTCAGCACGAACGAGAGCAGGTACAGGCATGAGTCGAGCAGGAGCCCCCAAGCAGCGCATCTCCGAAGCCGTCGCAGACGAGGCGGAGGGCGGCCGGAGCGGGGCATCGCACGACGTGCGCGTCACCGTCGTCGCAGCCAGCTGGCACGAGCAGGTCATGAGCGGTCTGATCGCCGGGGCCGAGCGCACGCTCAGTGAGGCGGGCGTGCGGTGGCGCACGGTGCGAGTGCCGGGCAGCTTCGAACTGCCGCTGGCCGCGCAGGCGGCCTTCGACGGCGGCGCAGATGCCGTGGTCGCGCTGGGCGTGGTGATCCGCGGTGGCACGCCGCACTTTGACTTCGTCTGCGAAGCCGCCACCGACGGGCTGACGCGAGTCGCCCTCGACAAGGGGTGCCCGGTCGGGTTCGGGCTGCTCACCTGCGATGACGAGCAGCAGGCGATCGATCGGGCCGGCGGGCCCGGCGCGTCCGAAGACAAAGGAGCGGAGGCAGCCGCAGCAGCTCTCGATTTGCAGCGGCAGCTCGGCGTGCTGCGACACGGGTGACCTGCCTGTCGTTTCATTCGATCTGTGCGGTTCGTACGAAACGACGCGGAGTAATCGGGAAACCGGGGAAGTCGCGGAGGAGATGTCGGCGGCTCCGCCTACAATGAAGAACCATGAGCAATCCCGTCGTCGTCGCAATCGGTCGCCTGACTCAGGCGGTCGCTCGCCTGCGTGGAGGCGGCTCGGCGCTGCCGGGATATGTGGTCGAGAGACTCGCCCCGCATTTCATGGATCAGACCTTGGGACAGCTGCCGCAAGGGGTGGTCTTGGTCAGCGGCACGAACGGCAAGACCACCACGACGAAGATGATCGTCGAGCTGCTGGCGGCGCAGGGGCTTCGCGTCTTCAGCAACAAGTCCGGGTCGAACTTCACCCGCGGAGTGGTCGCCAGCCTGATCAGCGAGGTCGACTGGCGAGGCGATCTCGCCGCAGACATCGCCGTGCTCGAGCTCGACGAGGCACATGCGCTGCACTTCATCGACAAGGTGAGGCCACGGGTCTCAGTGCTGCTCAACGTGATGCGCGACCAGCTCGACCGCTTCGGTGAGATCGACACCACGGCGCAGCTGCTGACGAAGGTCGCGCAGGCCACGACCGAGACGGTCGTGCTGAACCGTGACGATCCCCGAGTGCGGGCGATCGCCGACCAGGTCGCCCCTGAGACGCAGGTGCGCTACTTCGGCTATGCCCGTCAGCTCGCCGAGCTCTTTCCCGACGACGACAGCCTGCATGAGTCTCGTGACGCGCACACCGGTTCGGCTCTGGCCGTTCCCACAGCACCTGCCGATGTGCAGCTCACCGAGGTGAAAGGGCAGCAGGCCGTCTATACCATCGACGATGAGCGGTACACGGTCGATCTGCAGCTGTCCGGTGTGCACAACGCGCTGAACGCCGCGGCGGCGCTCGCCGGTGCCCGCGCTGCTGCGACCGAGGCGCATCCGCTGCGCACCCCGGGGCTGATCGCCGCCCTCGGACAGGTTCAAGCCGCCTTCGGCCGAGGCGAGACGTTCGACGTCGGCGGCAGGCCGGTTCGGTTCTCCCTGGTCAAGAACCCGTCCGGCTTCCGCTCCTCGCTGCGGTCGCTCGGCGGCCCCGATGAGGCCGTCATGATAGCGATCAACGACGACTACGCCGATGGGCGAGACATGAGCTGGCTCTGGGATGTCGACTTCAGCGCTCTGCGCGAGCGTGGGGTCAGCATGGTCAGCGGTGTGCGGGCATGGGATATGGCCCTGCGCCTGCAGTACGACCTGGTCGCAGCCGATCGCGTCGAGCCGGCCCTGAGCGCCGCTCTCGACGGTTTTCTGACCGATTCGAGCGGGCACCCGGCACGTATCTTCTGCACCTACACCGCTATGCTGCAGCTGCGTCGCGAGATGGCGCGATACACCACGGTGACTCGGATCGGAGAATGACGAGCATGAAACAGCCGTCCAAGAACCAGACATCGAAGAGCGGCGACGTCGCGAACGAGGCGCGAACGACCGAGCTGCTGATCTATCGCGAAGAGATCGCGCTGCTGTGGTCGCCGAGCGCAGCCGCTTCTGCGACGTCAGATCAGGCAGAGGCAGAATCGGCAGCAACCGACGTCGAGTCGGCTGAGGCACCGAAGTCGTCAGCCGAAGTGGTCGTGCATCGGCCTGTCGACACCTCGTTCATGGACGAACCGGTCACCTCGGTGACGCCGGGTTCAGACATCGGACGACCCGTCGACATCCTGCAGCTCTACCCAGACGAGATGAACATCTACGGCGACTGGGGCAACACCCTGACGCTGGTGCGACGGCTGGAGTGGATGGGTTTCGTGCCACGCGTGCATGATCTGCACGTGGGCGGGCCACTCCCGCGTCGAGCTGACATCGTCATCGGCGGCGGTGGGCAGGATTCCGGCCAGGCCAAGGTCTATCGCGATCTGCTCAACCGTCAGCAGTGGGTGCAGGCAATGGTCGACATCGGCACCCCCATGCTGCTGGTCTGCGGCATGTACCAGCTCTTCGGCCGAAGCTTCGACACCATCGGCGGTCAGCAGCTGCAGGGCATCGGCGTGCTCGACGTTCGTACCAAAGGCGAGAGTCAGCGGCTGGTCGGCAACGTCGTGGTCGAGAGCGAGCAGTTCGGCACGATCATCGGGTTCGAGAACCACAGCGGGCAAACGTTTCTCGGTGACGGCGTGCAGCCGCTCGGCACCGTGCACAGCGGTCACGGCGCAGGCAACAACGGGCAGGACGGCACAGAGGGTGCGCGAGTCGCCAACGTCGTGGGCACCTATCTGCATGGCTCAGTGCTGCCCAAGAATCCACGCCTGGCCGACTATCTGATCGGAGCGGCGCTTGCGAACCGCTATGGGATGATGCGCGTGCCCGAGGTCGACGACCCCTACGTCGAGCAGGCTCGCGCGGTCGCTCTGACACGCCCTCGCTGACTGATCTGAGGCAGCAGTGCGCCGTGTGACACGGCGTGTCTCACCTCACGGAACCACGTGTATACGATGCACGTATACGATTCGCCACCCCTGTTCGCTCTCGGTACATTGAGGGAAAATGACCGCCGAGGCAAGGAGGCCCCGTGGCGAACAAGGAGTTTGTCGACACACGACGAGGTGAGATCGACTACATCGCAGTTCAGGCATCGCCTGAGTTCATCAGTCTGAAGAAGAAGCACCGTCGCTTCGTTCTGCCCGTGCTGCTGGTGGCGTTGATCTGGTACTTCGGATTCGTGATCGTTGCCATCACTCAGCCCAAGCTGATGGCCACGCCCGTGTTTGGGCACGTCAATTTGGGCATCATACTGGGGCTGGCACAGTTCGTGACCACGTTCGCGATCACCATGTGGTACGTCTCGTTCGCCAACCGCAAGCTTGACCCGGACTCGGAGCACCTGCGTGCAGAGCTGACCGCCGCGGAGCAGACCGTCACCGCAGGCAAGGGGGAGTAGAACATGACCGATGTGCTGATTCAGAGCAATGCGGTGACCGAGAACAACCCGATTCTCAACATCATCATCTTCATGCTGTTCGTCGGCGTCACGATGTTCATCGTGATCCGTGTGAGCCGTAGAGGCAACAAGTCGGCTGACGACTTCTACGCCGGAGGCCGCGGATTCAGCGGCACTCAGAACGGTACGGCCATCGCCGGCGACTACCTGTCGGCGGCCTCGTTCCTGGGCATCACCGGTGCGATCGCCGTGAGCGGCTACGACGGGTTCCTGTATTCGATCGGGTTCCTGGTGGCGTGGCTGGTCGCGCTGCTGCTCGTCGCCGAGCTGATGCGCAACACCGGCAAGTTCACGATGGCAGATGTGCTGTCGTTCCGCCTGAAGCAGCGCCCCGTGCGCATGGCTGCGGCGATCAGCACGCTGGCGGTGACGTTCTTCTACCTGCTGGCGCAGATGGCTGGAGCGGGTGGCCTGGTGTCACTGCTGCTCGGCATCAGCGACAAGCTCGGTCAGTCGATCGTTATCACCATCGTCGGCGTGCTGATGATCGTCTATGTGCTGATCGGCGGCATGAAGGGCACCACTTGGGTGCAGATCATCAAGGCGATCCTGCTGATCGCTGGTGCCGGCGCGATGACGATCTGGGTGTTGGCGCTCAACGGATTCAGCCTCGACCTGCTGCTGGGTCGTGCCGTCGAGGCGGCGAACGGCAACGAAGCCATTCTCGCACCCGGTCTGAAGTACAAGAACCCGGCCGACTTTATCTCTCTGGGTGCCGCACTGGTGCTGGGCACCGCTGGTCTGCCACACGTGCTGATGCGCTTCTACACGGTTCCCACCGCCAAAGAGGCCCGCAAATCCGTGGTCTGGGCGATCTGGCTGATCGGCCTGTTCTACGTCTTCACCCTGGTGCTCGGCTACGGTGCCGGCTACCTGATCGGCCCTGACACCATCAAGGCTGCGCCCGGCGGTGTCAACTCCGCAGCTCCGCTGCTCGCCATGCAGCTCGGCGGGCCTCTGCTGATGGGCTTCATCTCGGCGGTGGCGTTCGCGACAATCCTGGCGGTGGTGGCCGGCCTGGCGATCACTGCGGCGGCCTCGTTCGCGCACGACATCTACTCCAACGTGCTCAAGAAGGGGCAGCACGTCCCGCCTGAGACCGAAGTCAAGATCGGTCGCAACACAGTCGTGGTGATTGGTGTGCTCGCAATCTTGGGCGGCATCGGCGCACAGGGGCAGAACGTGGCGTTCCTCGTCGCGCTCGCCTTCGCTGTGGCGGCCAGCGCCAACCTGCCGACGATCGTGTTCTCGCTCTTCTGGAAGGGCTTCACCACCCGGGGCGCGGTCTGGAGCATGTACGGCGGTCTCATCGTCACGCTGCTGCTGATCATCTTCTCTCCGGTGATGAGCGGAACGTCCACGTCGATGCTGGGAGACGGCGTGAACTTCGCCTGGTTCCCGCTTGAGAACCCAGGCATCATCTCGATCCCAGCGGGCTTCTTCCTCGGCTGGCTAGGATCCGTCATCCCGGCCAAAGAGAAAGAAGATCCCAAGCTCGAGGCCGAGATGGACGTGCGATCCCTCACCGGCTTCGGTGCTGAGGGCGCGGTCGAACACTGATCGCAGGCGCGTGATCGCATGATCGCGTGAGACACCAGGGGCGCAGCATCCGTGCAAGACGGGTGTTGCGCCCCTGCTGCGTGCCTGCCGGGTTCGGTGTATGCAGGCGAGGCAGGTTCTCGTTCGCGTGAGGCCTCGGCGTCAGTGGGAGAGGCGACGGCGTCGATCGACTCGGCGCCAGACGAAGAATCCCGTCAGGGTGAATGCTCCATAGAAGATGTACATCACTGCGGTCGCATAGTATCCGGCGCTCAGCAGCAGGGGTACGCCGACGACGTCGACCGCGACCCAGATCAGCCAGAACTCGACCCATCGGCGAGCCATCCCGTAGGTCGCCAGCAGAGACCCGACGAACGTCCAGGCATCTGCCCACACCGGCTCATACGACCCAAGCAGCCGGAACAGCGGAGTCAGTGCGATCGTGCCCACCACCATCAGGGTCACCAAGGCGGCGCGCTGACGTGCGGTGGCCCATACCGGCGACACCCCGGCCTCGCCGTGGGACTTTGTGCTGTGCTCGGCCTCGGCTCCAGTCGGCGTGCTGACGCGCAGTCGGTCGGTCGCCACTGCCTGTCCGACCAGACTCGCCGCCTCCGCAGCACTGGTCCCGTCGGGCCCGGTCTCCGCACTCGCCGAGGCCGGTCTGCGCTGGCGCGAACTCTGATGCCACTGCCGCCAGCCCCAGATCGAGACGGCGATGAACATGATCTGCCGTCCAGCCTGCCCCAGCAGGGTCGCTGCCTCACCGTGCGACAGAATTGCACCGAGAAAGACCGAGAAGAGCAGGGCATTGCCGATGATGCCCACCGGCCATGCCCACACTCTGCGACGCATGCCTCCGAGGGCGCTGGCCAGACCGAACACGTTGCCCACGACCTCGCGCAGCACCAGGGGTTTGAGATCGCCCAGTGGAATCGTCGCGTTGTAGAGCCAAGAGATGCTGTCGATGAGAGACACTGTCGCCTTTCCGAGCCGAATGCCGAGCGCCATGCTACACCGGGCGGCTCGCGGCAGATCGACTGCTACCGTGAGTTCCATGTTCGCTCATTCCGCTGGCTGCGGCCGCTATGCGCCGAGTCCCAGCGGAGACCTGCACATCGGCAACCTGCGCACCGCCGTGCTCGCGTGGCTCTTCGCGCGCTCGACCGGCCGCCGTTTCGTGCTGCGTGTCGAAGACCTCGACCGTCAGCGCTCGCGTGACCCTCAGCCTCAGATCGACGATCTCGGCCGCCTCGGCCTGGACTGGGACGGGCCGATCTCAGTGCAGTCCGAACACCTCGATCGGTTCGATGCGGCACTTGACGACCTGCAGCGCCGCGGGCTGGTCTACGAGTGCTTCTGCACCCGTCGTGAGATCGCCGACGCCGTGCGGGCACCGCATGGCATCCCCGGTCAGTACCCGGGAACCTGCCGAGAGCTCAGTGAGGCCGAACGCATCCGTCGACGTCGAGACCGGCCGCCTGCGCTGCGTCTGCGTGCCGACACCGACGCCGCGAGCGTGCACGATCTGCTGCACGGTGACGTCACCGGAGCGGTCGACGATTTCGTGCTGCGTCGCGCCGACGGCGCCTACGCCTACAATTTCGCGGTGGTCGTCGACGATGGATGGTCGGGTGTCGACCAAGTGGTGCGCGGCGACGACCTGCTGACCTCGGCACCGAGACAGGCGATGCTGGCGAGGATGCTCGGGCAGCGCCCGCCCGAATACGCGCATGTGCCGCTGGTCGTCAATGCCGCAGGGCAGCGACTGGCCAAGCGGGACGGCGCGGTCACCCTCCGTCGGCTGGAGGCGGCCGGTCACACGAGCGGTGAGGTGCTCTGCTGGATCGCAGGCTCTCTTGGCACGGCGGTCGATGTCGGCGAGAGCGCAGCCGCGATCAGACGAGAGGCCCCTGACCAGGAGCCCGCGGCTCTGCTGCGACGCATGCTCGAGACTTTCGACCCGGGCGCACTGCCTCTGCAGCCGTGGACGTTCGTCAGCCCCGACGCAGCCTGACCGCGTGGCAAGATGGAGGCGCAAGCACCGCATCCGTCTGCGAACAGGAGAGCACGTGTCAGAACAGAGCCATGAGCCCATCGACCTCGAGGCGGCCCTCGGTCTGCCGCAGGCGACGATCAGCGCGCTGATCGCCGCGGTTCGAGCCCAGCAGCCACGGGCGCTCGCCGAGCTCGGCGAGCTGGTGGCCTTTCCCTCGGTCGCCGACCCGGCGCAGTTCGACTGGCAGCACTCACGTGATGCGGCACAGTGGCTGCTCGCCCAGCTGCGCGAGGCGGGCATCGACGACGCACACACCGTCGACACCGTCGACGGCAGCCAGACCGTCGTCGGGCACGCCCCAGCACCGGCCGGAGCTCCGACGGTGCTGCTCTACGGACACTACGATGTGCAGCCGCCGCTTGACGAGGGGCTGTGGCAGACACCGCCCTTCGTGCTCACCGAACGCGACGACGGACGGCTCTACGGGCGTGGCGCGGCCGACTGCAAAGGCAACCTGGTCGCACATCTGGCCGTGCTCCGTGCGCTGCGCGAGCAGTTCGACGGGCTGCCCATCGGCGTGCGGGTGATCTTCGAGGGGTCGGAGGAGCAAGGCGGCAGCGGACTCGCCGACTACCTGAACCAGCACCCCGAAGACTTCGCCGCAGACGTGATGATCATCCTCGATTCGGGCAATGCGGCAACCGGTGAGCCGACGCTGACGGTGTCGCTGCGCGGAGTCGCCGACCTCACAGTGAGCGTCGACACCTTCCCGGTCGCTCTGCATTCCGGGCAGTTCGGCGGCGCTGCGCCAGATGCGCTGCAGGCGCTGATACGCATGCTCGACTCACTGCGAGACGAGCACGGAGACCTCACTGTCGAAGGCATCGACGCGACACAGCACTGGAACGGCGTCGCCTACCACGAACAGCGGTTCCGCACAGACGCCGGGCTCGAGCCGGGCGTCGAAGTGGTCGGCTCGGGCAGTGTCGCCGACCAGCTCTGGGCCCGCCCGACAGTGACGGTGCTCGGTGTCGATGCGCCCTCGGTCGTCGGCTCGACGGCCGCGGTGCAGGGTCACGCGGCCGCCCGTCTGAACCTGCGCGTGCCGCCGGGCATGTCGGCGTCAGCGGCGCAGGATGCACTGGTCGCGCACCTCTACGCGGTCGCGCCGTGGGGTGTGCAGGTGAACGTGACCTCAGGCGGAACCGGTGAGGGCTTCGCGGCAGACACGACGACGCCCGCCTATGGCATGCTCGGAGCCGCGCTCAGCCGAGCCTTCGAACGCGACGTGGTCTTCGCAGGCAGCGGCGGCGCGATCCCGCTGACCAACGAGCTCAGCGAACGCTTTCCCGACGCCGAGATCGCGCTGTTCGGCGTCGAGGATCCGGCGGCCGCGATTCACGCACCGAACGAGAGCGTCGCTCCCAGCGAGATCGAAGGGGTGTCGATCGCCGAGGCGCTCTTTCTCGCCGGTCTCGCGTCGCGACCTGTCGCCGCTGCCTGAGCCGTCGCTCGTCGCCTGCGGGTAGTATGCCCGGTCACGGGTCTGCGCGCGCTCGTCCCGCCGCCCGATAGACTGAGCCGGTGCGCGCCTGCAGCAGGCGTGGGGAAGGATCGCTGTGCCCACTCCGGAGGACTCACTCTGGCTGAACAACACCGTCACGATCGCCGCCGGGCAGTTCGGCCCGACGACCGACAAACAGGAGAACCTGCGGCAGATCACGATGTATGTGCAGGAGGCCGCCGACCGTGACGCCTCACTGATCGTCTTTCCCGAGTACGCCTCGTACTTCAACGGGCGTCTGGGCGCAGACTACGTCGCCAACGCAGAACCGCTCGACGGACCCTTCGTCACGACTCTGGGGCGCCTTGCTCGCGAACATCGAATGCACATCGTGGCGGGACTCGTCGCCGAGAGCGGGGTCGCCGACAAGTTCTCGAACACCGTCGTGGCCGTCGGCCCAGACGGAGACATCGAGTGTTCGTACAGCAAGGTGCACCTGTTCGACGCGTTCGGGCACAGAGAGTCCGACTGGGTGGTGCGCGGTTCGCTGGAGGGCAGCGCTCCGGTGTTCGAAGTCGACGGCGTCTCAGTGGGGCTGCAGACCTGTTATGACCTGCGGTTCCCGGAGCTGACTCGACGCATCGTCGATGCCGGCGTCGAGTTGGTGGCGATCCCCTCGCAGTGGGTGGGCGGCCCGCTGAAAGAGCATCACTGGAACACGCTGGTGCAGGCCCGTGCCATCGAGAACACTGTCTATGTGCTGGCAGCAGGGCAGTCGATCCCACACGGCATCGGTCGCTCGCTGATCGTCGATCCCATGGGCGTCGTGCTTTCGGCCACCGGCGCGGAGAGCGCCTTTCTCAGCACCGAGATCAGCTTGGAACGCATCGCCCAGGTGCGTGCGAACAACCCTGCACTGCAGATGCGCCGCCTCGACGTCATCGTTCCAGACGACGGCTCAGCCGCGCAGTCGCTCTAGGCGCTCGGCGGCATCCTGCAGCACGGCATCCCGCTTGCTGAATGCGAACCGCAGATACGGTCGGTACAGCTCCGCGTTCTCGGGCGCTGCGAAGGCAGTGAGCGGAATCGCGACGACCCCGCAGCGTTCGGGCATGACGCGCGCCAGTTCGGTCGCGTCGTCGAAGCCCAAGGGACTCCCGTCGGCGACGCAGAAGTACGATGCGGCGGCGGGGCTGCTGTCGAACCCAGCTGCGACGAGCCCGCCATGCAGGATGTCGCGGCCGTGCTGCAGCCCGCAACGTATCTGCTCGTAGTCGCTGTCGGGCAGCCGCAGCCCGGTCGCGACAGCAGGCTGGAACGGTGCGCCGGTGGTGAACGTCAGGAACTGTTTCACCGTCTGCACCGCTTGACGCAGACGAGCGGGAGCGGTCAGCCAGCCGATCTTCCACCCAGTCACCGAGAAGGTCTTGCCCGCAGATGAGACCGTGATCGAACGGTCGGAGGCCCCTGGAATCTGCGCGATGCTGGTGTGCCGGGCATCGTCGAAGACCAGGTGTTCGTAGACCTCGTCGGTGACGATCAAAGCGTCGAAGCGCTCGGCCAGCTCGACGATGCGGGTCAGCGCGGCACGACCGATCACGGTGCCGGTCGGGTTGTGGGGGTTGTTCAACAGGATGATGCGGGTGCGTTCGGAGAACGCCTGTTCGAGTCGGTCGAGATCGAGATCGAATGTGGGCGGCGTCAGGGGCACGCGCACTTGACGTGCGCCGGCCATGGCGATGAGAGCGGTGTACGCGTCGTAGCAGGGCTCGAGCGTGATGACCTCGTCACCGGGGCCGGTCAGTGCGAGCAGCGTCGCTGCGAGCGCCTCGGTGGCGCCTGTGGTGATCAGCACCTCGCTGTCGGGGTCGACGTCGAGACCGTAGAAGCGTTGTTGATGCTCTGCGACGGCCAGACGAAGATCGGCGAGGCCTGGGCCCGGCGCGTACTGGTTCACACCATCGGCGATCGCCTGCCGGGCCACGTCGAGCACGATCTGCGGGCCAGAAGCATCGGGGAAGCCCTGACCGAGGTTGACGGAGCCGGTCTCGATTGCGAGATTGGTCATCTCTGCGAAGACCGTCGGAGCTGATTGGCCTTTGTCGTTCAGCAGACCGACCGCTGCCGCAACGTGTCGCCAGGGCTGTGTGCGCTCCTCGTGCGGGGCGCAATCCTCGTGTGAAGTCATGGCCATAACTCTAGACTCGGTCGCAACAGGTTTTTGCTCAGCTTTGACACAGGCGCTTCATAACATGCAGGTGCACGGTGGGTATGTACGAGAGGAACGATTCTTATGACTCCGGAAGATCAGGACGCTCGGTCGCCCCAGGCCGAGCCCGCACGCCAAGAGGCCGCAGCGTCGCAGCAGGTTCCCCCTCGCCAGCCGTTCCACGAGCAGCCGACCACTCCGCTGCCCCCGGTCTATGCTGCGCCGCCGACTTCGGCACCGGCCTTCGCGTCGAGCCAGTCAGACTCTGCCGGCGCACCGGCGCAGCCGACGGCTCAGACGCCCCAATACCCCGGGCAGCAGACGCAGCGGTTTCCGACCGATGCGTACCCGACCCAGCAGTTGAACGATCCGAGCGCGTCTGCCGGTGGCGGATTCGGCGGCGGAGACGGTCCCAGCGGCGGCTCTGCCGACGGTACAGGCGACCAATCCGGCACAGCGAAGCGCAGCGGCGGTTCGATCGCCAAAGTGGTCGGCATCGCGGCGCTCGTCTCGGCGCTGGTCGGCGGCGGCGCAGGTGCCGCCATCGGCTGGCAGGTCTCGAATCATGGCGAGCCTTCGGTGAGTGCCAGCTCGGGCAGCTCGAACGTCACGATCAACAACCCGCAGAGTGTGACGCAGATCACCGCCGCAGCCGCGAAGGCGAGCCCCTCAGTGGTTACGATCTCGGCCACCACCGGCAGCGAGTCCGGCACCGGCTCGGGGGTCGTGCTCGACAACTCCGGCCACATCGTGACGAACACGCACGTGGTCACCCTCGACGGCGCGTCGTCGAAGGCGCAGCTCAGCGTCACCCTGAGCGACGGCAGCATCTACGAGGCGTCAGTCGTGGGGCTCGATCCGACCACTGACCTCGCCGTCATCCAGATCAAGAACCCGCCGGCACTGACCCCGATCACCATCGCCGACTCGGCCAAGCTCAACGTCGGCGACACGGCGGTGGCCATCGGCGCCCCACAGGGGCTGCAGAACACCGTCACCAGCGGTATCGTCTCGGCGCTCAATCGTGCGATCTCGCTGAGCTCGTCAGCCGCTCAGGACGGAAACGAGGGCGAAGACGGCAGCACCGATCAGGGAAACGGCTTCGACTTCTGGAACAACTTCGGCTCAGGCGGCGGCAGTCAGCAGCAGCAGCCTCGCTCGCAGAGCGGCAGCTCGTCGGCGGCAGACAACTCGATCTATCTGTCCGTGATCCAGACCGATGCGGCGATCAACCCCGGCAACTCGGGTGGGCCGCTGGTGAACGATGCCGGCGAGCTGATCGGGCTCAACGTGGCGATCGCCACCGCCACGAGTTCGTCCGGGCAGTCGAGCTCGTCAGGCAGCATCGGTCTGGGCTTCGCAATTCCGGCCAACGTCGTCAAGCGTGTGACCGGCGAGCTCATGGAGAGCGGCAAGGCGGAGCACGGGCAGCTGGGCGCGACGGTCAGCAGCGCCACGGCCCAGGACGGCGCCACCGGCGCTCTGATCAAGGATGTGACCAGTGGAGGGCCTGCAGATCAGGCCGGTCTGCGTGCGGGCGACATCATCACCAAGGTCGACGACGTGCGCATCACGAGTTCATCGCACCTCATCGGCACTGTGCGTCAGAACGGTCCCGGCACTAAGATCACGGTTGAGTACGTGCGCAACGGCCAGACGCAGAGCACCGAGATCACCCTTGAGGCTTCGGCGCAATGACGAAGTCCGGCCGAGGCGAGCACGGCTCGGACGGAAGGAACCGATCATGACGTCGATCACGGATCACTCTGGAGACGACGATCCGCTGCGCGAGCTCGAGCGTGAGTTCGATTCGGGCAGCGTCGCCGTGCTCGAGCGTGAGATGCAGGAGCTCGAAGAAGACGGCGACCACGATCGCTTTGCACACTATGTGCAGAAAGAGAAGATCATGGAGTCGGCCGTCAACGGCACTCCAGTGCGCGCGCTGTGCGGCAAGATCTGGACGCCCGGGCGCGACCCGAGCAAGTTTCCGGTCTGCCCTGAGTGCAAAGAGATCTACGAGCGCATGCGCGACGAGTGACCGCTGACCTCTGTCGCGTCAGCGGTCGCTCGTAGAGACCGGTCGCTCGATAAGACGGGTCACTCGAAAAGGCTGGGGATGGCCGGGTCGCCCTTCGAGAGACGGCGACCGTTGGCCGGCAGCTCCTGCAGCACCTCTTGGTGGTGTTCGCGCGCAGCGCGTGTGCCGTTCACCCCGACGTACGCCTGATTGGCCTCGCCCTTCGTGATCAGCGGCACCAGCAGCGAACGGTCGTTCGCGTCGCGGGCCGCAGACTTCTCGACCGCGATGATCTCGGCTGTTGCGCGCCCTCGCGCGCTGATCCGACGTGCGGCATCCTTGCGCCCGCCTTGGTGCGCCTTGCCGGCACTGGTCTTCTGTACCGGTGTCCAGGAGCCGTCGGCGTTCTGTCGGCTGGTCAGTTTGTAGACCATGCCTGCCGTGGGATGCCCTGAACCGGTCAGCACCGACGTGCCCACGCCGTAGCTGTCAACCGGGCACGCCTGCAGCGCGGCGAGCGCGTATTCGTCCAGATCGTTCGTGACGGTGATCTTCGTCTCGGTGGCGCCGAGGCTGTCGAGCTGCTGACGAACCGCGGCGACCGTGCTGGAGAGGTCTCCGGAGTCGATGCGCACCCCGCCGAGCTTCGGTCCGGCGACGCGCACCGCGGTCTCGACGCCCTGTGCGATGTCGTAGGTGTCGACGAGCAGCGTCGTATCGACGCCCATCGCTTCGATCTGGGCACGGAACGCCGCCTCCTCGCTGTCGTGCAGCAGCGTCCAGGCGTGGGCAGCGGTGCCCATCGTGGGGATGCCCCAGCGGCGTCCTGCCTCGAGGTTGGAGCTGGCCGCGAAACCGGCGATGTAGGCGGCACGAGTGCCGGCGACGGCCGCGATCTCGTTCATGCGTCGCGAGCCCATCTCGGCGAGTGGGCGCCCGTGGGCTGCGGTGAACATGCGGCTGGCGGCGCTCGCGACGGCGGAGTCGTAGTTGTACACGCTCAGCGCCAGAGTCTCGAGCACGACGCCGTGAGCGAAGTCGGTCTCGAAGGTCAGCAGGGGGGAGTGGTTGAAGTAGAGCTCGCCCTCGCAATAGCCGAAGGCGTTGCCGTCGAAACGGTAGTCGGCCAGCCAGTCGACGGTATCGGGGCGCACCACTTTGCCGTCGCGCAGAAAGCGCAGCTGGTCGTCGGTGAAGCGGAAGTCACGCACCGCCTCGAGCAGGCGGCCGGTGCCGGCGACCACGCCGTATCGTCGCCCGTTCGGCAGGCGGCGCGCGAAGAGCTCGAACAGACTCGGGACGTCTGCGGTGCCGTCGTGCAGGGCTGCGTCGAGCATGGTGAGCTCGTAACGGTCGGTGAGCAGAGCGGTCGATGCCGCTGTGGTGATGGAAGACACGTTCGTGGTGTGCATGAAGTCACTCTACACGCAAGTGCACCTGTTCAGACATGTATTCTAGAGTGCGTTCTCGTCGTGCCTCGACATCGGCCCGTGAGACAATTGGCCGCATGGGCCAGTCATTGATTCTCGCCAGTCACAACGCGCACAAGCTCACAGAGTTTCGCCGCATCGTCGCTCAGGCACTGCCTGGCGCCGAAGTCGAGTCGTACGAGGGGCCTGAACCCGTCGAGAGCGGGGTCACCTTCGAAGAGAACGCGCTGATCAAAGCCCGGGCCGCCGCCCGTCACGACGGGAGACCCACGTTCGCCGACGACAGCGGCATCGCCGTCGACGTGCTGGGCGGGTCGCCCGGCATTTTCTCTGCGCGCTGGGGAGGAGCACAGGCCGGCGACGAGTTCAACCGTCGACTCCTGCTGCAGCAGCTCGCCGACGTTCCCGACGAGCATCGTGCAGCCGAGTTCGTCTGCGCCATCGCGCTGGTGATTCCCTCCGAAGCAGGGCTGCCCCAGCGGGAGCACACCGTCGTCGGGCGCTGGCCGGGCAGTCTGCTGCGTGACGAGCGCGGCGACGGCGGCTTCGGCTACGATCCAATCTTCCTGCCGCGCGGCGAGCACCGCTCGTCGGCAGAGCTCAGCGCCGACGAGAAGAACTCGCTCTCGCATCGCGCCCGTGCCTTTCGGGCGCTGGTGCCGATTCTGCGTGACGAGTTCGGAGCCTGAGCCCGACCGCTCAGCTCACTGCGGGGGTGCTCGTTGCGAACAGCTGCTCGCGCACCGCACGGCGCAGCACCTTGCCGAGCATCGAGGTCGGCAGAGACTCGACCACGACGAACGCGCGCGGCACCTTGTACCGCGCCAGCGTGCGCCGACAGTGCTCCGCCAGCGTCTCGCGGTCGAGAGCGGCCCCGTCGCGCAGCACCAGAGCTGCGGTGACCCGTTCGTTGCCGCTCTCAAGTCGCTCTCCGACGACGGCGGCGGCACGAACGTCTTGATGGGTGCACAGCACCGCCTCGACCTCTGAAGGCGAGACGTTGAAGCCGCCGGTCACGATGAGCTCTTTGCTGCGGTCGACGATGCTGAGGTAGCCGTCTTCGGCCTGCACCACGATGTCGCCGGTGCGCAGCCACTCGCCGTCGATCAGTGTCTCTGCGGTGAGCTCCGGGCGCTGCCAGTAGCCGGCGAAGACCTGCGGGCCGCGCACCAGCAGCTCGCCCTCGCTGCCCGGCGCGGCATCCGCGTGCGGGTCGTCAATCTCGGCGATGCGGATGTCGGTGCTCGGAAACGGCACGCCCACGGTGCCCGGGCGGCGGCTCGGGCCGATCGGATTGCCTGCGATGATCGGCGACGCCTCGGTCATGCCGTAGCCCTCGACGAGCAGCCCGCCGCTGAGACGCTCCCAGCGGTCGACCAGATCGGCGTGCAGCGTCATGGCGCCGCTGATCGAGAATCGCACCGAGTGCAGATCGACGCGACCGGCTTCGGCCGCCGAACAGAGGCGATCGTAGATCGGCGGCACTGCAGGCAGAAAGGTGATGGGTCGTCGACGCTGTGCGGCGATCAGCAAGTCGAGGTCGAACTTGGGCTGCAGCGCCAGCGTCGCGCCCATGGCGATGCCGTAGGCGAGGCAGAGGGTGAGCCCGTAGGCGTGGAAGAAGGGGAGCACGCAGGCGAAGACCTCCTGGCCGCGTCGCAGGCCCGGCACCCAGGCCTCGCCCATCAGCTCGTTCGAACGCAGATTGCGGTGAGTCAGCATGGCCGCCTTCGGACGGCCTGTGGTGCCAGAGGTGTACTGCAGGGCGGCGAGATCGCCGAGTGCCGGCATCGGCCAGTCAGCAGGGATCGGCGCGGTGAGCTCGGTGAGGTCGTGAAAGCTCAGCACGGCCGCCTCACCTGGAGATGACAAGGCGGCGCGCATCGTGCGCGCCCGGCTGATCGGCAGGCGCAGTGCGAGGCGGGAGCGCAGCGGCAGCGCTTCGATGAGGTTGACCGCGATCAGATGCTCAGGGCGACGGTCGGCCGGGAAACCGGCGACGAGGTCGGCGACGGAATCCCACACGATCGCCACTCGGGCGCCGTGGTCGGCGAACTGTGCGCCGAGCTCTGCCTCGGTGTACTGCGGGTTGTGCTCGACCACGACCGCACCGATGCGCAGTACGGCATAGAACGCGACGACGTGCTGCGGGCAGTTCGGCATCACGAGGGCCACGCGGTCTCCGCGCTCCACTCCGAGGTCGAGCAGGGCCTGTGCGAGCCCATGCACCTGGGCGCCGAGGTCGGCATAGGTGAGCGTGCCGCCGAGGAAGTCTGTGGCGACTCGTTGGGAATATGCCGTGACGCTGCGCTCGAAGGCGTGCGAGAGCGTGTCATAGCGCTCGGGAATGTCAGCGGGGACGCCCTCAGCGTAGGAATCGATCCACGGGCGAGATGTCATGGTCACGGATACCTCCAGATGTGCGTGTCGAAGAGGCGGGGACTCGGCCGTCTCCGCTGACGTCGACCTGCTTTCAGAGTATCGGGGCACAACTTGTGAGATTCCTGTCTTTGCACAGAAACTCCGGTCTGTGTTCGGAGATTACCTCCAAAGTCGTCCTGTGAGGAGCCTTCGGCGAATCAGAGCCGGAAGATCGCAACGACCGCGCCGACGAGCAGCGGCAGCGCGAGCAGCCCAAGCATCGTGACGTTGAGCGCCAGACTGTCGCGCAGCACGGCGATGAACTCACGGATCGTGGCGCTGGGGCGATAGTAGCGAGCTGTGTGGCCGCCGACCGCCTGCCCTGGGATGCCCAGACGGCGCAGCAGCATTGCGGCACGAAACGCGTGGTAGTCGCTGGTGGTCGCCACGATGGGGCCGCGTACGTCGCGTGCCTGCAGCAGATCTTGAGAGAACCGCAGGTTCTGCTCTGTGGTGCGGGAACGGTCTTCGATCGCGACCTGATCATCAGGCACGCCGAGCGCCCGCAGCCGCTCAGCCATGGCATCCGCCTCGCTGCGCGGCTCGTCAGGCCCCTGCCCGCCCGACGCCACCATCAGCGGGGCCCGCCCATCGTGCTTCAGGCAGCGCTCGCGCACCCTGAGGCCGGCCCGAATGCGCTGTTCGATCAGGGGAGTGACCTCGCCG
Organism: Pseudoclavibacter sp. CFCC 14310; assembly: GCF_008831165.1. NCBI lineage: Bacteria > Bacillati > Actinomycetota > Actinomycetes > Micrococcales > Microbacteriaceae > Pseudoclavibacter > Pseudoclavibacter sp. CFCC 14310. The sequence goes on from NZ_WBKC01000001.1 coordinate 590,106, forward strand.
TCGCGCAGACCGGCGCCCAAGACGATCACCGCGGCCGCACGCTCGGAGCGATGCCACGCCACGGAGGCGTAGACCAGCGAGTAGAGCAGATAGGCGGTGAATGCGAAGGCCACGTAGCCGATCGGCGGCAGCAGCAGAATCAGCCAGATCATCGTCCACTGGCTCTGAGCCAGAACGGCAGCGACGCAGGCTGCGATGTATGCCAGCATCGCGAGGCCGGTCGCCAGCGACAGCAGATTGGCGAGTGTGCGCTGCTCGCGTCGCAGCATGGTGAGACCGTTGACGATGAGGTAGAGGGTCAGCACCAGCACCATCAGCAGCATCGCTCCCAGCAGAGAGAGCATGACCCAGCCGAGAATCGGAGAGCCGCTGTCGCTCTCGCCTGCGGGGCGCACCAGAGCGATTGCGGCGGGCACGGTCATCGCGAGAGCCGCGAGCCAGAGCACCCCGGTGCGCAGCATCCGGGCATCGCGCACGAAGCAGAACACGCCACTGGCAGCGAGCACGATGGGAACGATCATGATGAGCCTCTCTGTGGAACGCCCCTCAGCGTATGGTCTGGGGCACACGGACGGATCGTTCTCAAGGATGAGACGCAGAGATCAGTCTGCAGGCCGATGTGCCGCTGAGCGCGACGGCGGATTCTGGAACCATGCATGATACGAATTCGCAACCAGCCGGCGACGCGCGGCTGACCGCACTGAACTTGGTGAAGATCTATCACGACCCCGAGCACCCGGAGACACAGACCCCAGCACTCAACGGTGTGTCTCTGGTCGTGCGGCCAGGGGAGTCTCTGGCGATCATGGGGGCCTCGGGGTCGGGCAAGACGACTCTGCTGCATGTGCTCGCCGGCATCCTGACGCCGGACAGCGGGCAGGTGCTGCTGCATCTGCCGCAGACCGACGCATCGATCGAGGTCAGCGGACTGAACGAGCGAGACCGCACGCGGCTGCGACGCGAGCGCTTCGGCTTCGTCTTTCAGCAGGGGCTGCTGCTGCCCGAGCTCACTGCGGTCGAGAACGTGGCGATGCCGCTGATGCTTGACGGGGTCGGTCGACGCGAGGCTGAGTCGCTCGCAGCCCAGTGGCTCGTCTACCTCGGCCTCGCCGGCATGGAGCAACGGCGCATCGGGCAGCTCAGCGGCGGCCAGGCCCAGCGCGTCGCCATCGCCCGTGCACAGGTCACCGGTGCGGCCGTGATCTTCGCGGACGAGCCGACCGGCGCGCTCGACTCAGAGACCTCGGCCGAGGTGCTCGCCGCATTGCTCGACTCGACAGTGGCACAGGGGCGCACGCTCGTCATGGTGACGCACGATGCCGCTGTTGCGAGCAGATGCTCGCGCACCGTGCACATGCACGACGGCCGGCTGGTCAGCGAGCAGGTGGTGTCATGAGCGGGACAGACGTCGCACCGGCGCTGGCCTCTCCTCTGCCTGCACGCCGTCGTCGCGCCCGACTCTTCACCATCTGCTGGGTGCTGTGCCGGCCTGCTCGCAGCGACTGGGCCTCGCTGCTGCTGCCGGCGGTCGCGTTCGCAGTGACCACGGCGCTGGGGCTGACCGTGTTGGGCGGCACGCTGATGTTCTGGAGCTGGCAGACCGAGATCGCGCCGGTGTATCAGATGCTCAGTCTGCTGGCCGTGGTGCTGCTCGCCGTGCCGCTGGTGAGCCTGGGCGCTGCGGCCGCACGTCTCTCGGCTCGGCGACGCGACGAGCGGCTCTCATCGCTGCGACTGATCGGGGCGCCTGGCTCGACCGTCACGCTGCTGACTGTGTTGGAGTCGACGGTGACCGCCATGGTGGGCGCACTGGCGGGCTGCGTGCTCTCGACGGCGTGGCTGCCTCTGGTGGGGCTGCTGCGCTTCGGCGGTGCGCCCATTGGGGCCGCCTCGCTGTGGGTCGGGCCCGGACGGCTGGTGATCGCAGTCGGCGTCGTGGGCGCGATCGCGGCGATCAGTGCCGTGGTCGGCCTGCGTCGAGTGATCATCTCACCGCTTGGCGTGCGGATGCGACAGACCGCTCCGAGAATGCGCACCCGCCGGCTGGTGATCAGCCTGATCGTGCTGGCCGCCGCCGCGCTGGCCGCAAAGCTGGCCGGTGCGGCGACAAGCGTCGCGATCGTCGTCGCCGTGGCGCTCGGCTCGTTGATGATCGGGCTCATGATCCTCAACCTGCTCGGCCCATGGCTGCTGTCTGCCACCGCTCGACGCGGTGTGCGGCGCGCCACGACGGCCGACCGGTTGATCGCAGCGCGAGACACCCTGGAGTCTCCGGCGGCGGCCTGGCGGCAGGTCGGTGGTCTTGCGTCGATCACGTTCGTGGCGGTCATCGCCGGTGCGGGGCTGGCGATGGCAGGTGCTGCCAGCGCCGATGCCGGTGCAGAGGATGCCATGCTCATCACCGACATGCGCACCGGCGTGCTGCTGACGCTCGCGATCGCCTTCATGATGGTGGCCTGCTCGGTCGGTGTGAACCAGGCGGCTGCCGTGCTGGACCGTCGTGACCTGTACCAGGCGATGTCTGCGATGGGCATGGATCGTTCGACGATGGAGGCTGCCCGCCGCCGTGCGGTGTTCTCTCCGCTGACGACCGTGGTGGTGGTCTCAGCCCTCTGTGCTGTCGTGGTCGCGGGGCCGATCGTCGGCGTCGGCCTGTTCCTGCAGCCATTGGCGGTGCTCACCGTCGCACTGACCTTCGGGCTCGGGTTTGCGATCGTGTGGCTCGCGCTCGCGGCCACCCGGCCGCTGCTGCGGCAGGTGCTCGTTCGCGAATAGAGGTGCGTCAGCTGCGCCAGAGCGTGCCAGCGGGCTCTGATATCATGAGTGCGGAAGGCGGGACTTGAACCCGCACGCTCGAAAGCACAGGAACCTAAATCCTGCGTGTCTGCCAATTTCACCACTCCCGCGTGGCAGCGGGTGTGGTGAAACAGAGAACTGAGCCACCACTCCCGCGATGCAGCGGTTTCGGGCCGCTGAGACGTGGTGATTCTAGCAAAGCACCGTGGCCGCTGCCGCTGGGAGCACCGGACGTCTGGAGGTATTGACTGCCTGGTCAGCGTACTATCGAGAGCAGGTCAGCCTGCCGCCGATCGGCCGGCAGAGATGGGGTCACAGATGGTGTCGCGCAGAATCTACGCAGATCGAACCGAGCAGTCGTTCGAGAGCGCCGAGGAACGTCGGGCTCAGGGCAAGGCGTATCGAAAAGAACTGCCGATCGAAGAGCTGGGGCGGTACGTTCGCAGCGATCGAGACCCCGTCGCCATTTTGAAGAAGCAGGACGAAACGCGACTGCCCGATCTGGTGCCGCTTCGACATGAGCGCATGTCGGCATCCCCGTTCACCTTCTATCGCGGTTCGGCGCGCCTGATGGCCTTCGACCTGGCCCAGCAGCCGAACACCGGTCAGCAGGTCGTGGCCTGCGGCGATGCGCACATCAGCAACTTCGGCTTCTTCGCGTCGCCCGAGCGACGTCTCGTCTTCGATCTCAACGACTTCGACGAGGCCGCGCCAGGCCCGTGGGAGTGGGATGTGCGGCGCATGGTGGCGAGCGTGGTGCTTGGCGCGAAGGATGCCAACTACAGCGACGAAGACGTGCAGCATCTTGCCCAGCAGACTGCGCATGCCTATCGAATCGCCATTCGCAGTCTCTCTCAGCAGTCTGCGCTGGAGCGCTACTACCAGTCGATCGACGAACAGCTGATCGTCGACCGTCTCGATGCCTCGTCGCTGCCCGCCTTTCAGAAGGTGGCTGCGAAGGCACGGCGGCGCACCTCGGTGCAGGCTGTGACCAAGATGACCGAGCTCGACGAGAACGGTCGACTGCAGTTTCGAGAGGACGCGCCGGTGCTCACGCACCTCATCGATGCGCCTGCCCGCGATCTGCGCAAGCTCTATCGGGAGTATCTCGCCTCGGCCTCTCCCGACATCCGACTGCTGCTCGAGAAGTATCGACTCATCGACGGGGCCAGGCGTGTGGTCGGCGTCGGCAGCGTTGGCACTCGCTGCTACGTCGTGCTGCTGCAGGACGCCGTCGGCCAGCCGCTCGTGCTGCAGATCAAAGAGGCGGTCACTTCGGTCGTCACGGAGTTCAACAAGCCGAACGCGTCGACTCCCGACACGCTGCAGCGCCGAGAGCATAACGGCAAGCGCGTCGTCGATCATCAGCGCATCCTGCAGGCGGTGTCCGATCCGTTCCTCGGCTGGGGATCCGCAGGCGGGCATGACTTCTATATTCGTCAGTTCCGCGACATGAAAGGGTCGATCGACCTGTCGAAGCTCAACGCCCGCGGATTCGAAGAGTACGTCACAGGTTGTGGTCTGCTGCTGGCCCGCGCGCATTCGCAGAGCCCGGCTCTGCACTGGATCGCCGGATACCTGACGAAGGGTGTCAAATTCGACAAAGCGATGACTCGATGGTCGATGGCATACGCCGAGCAGGTGGACGAGGACTACAAGCGGTTCGTGGCCTGAGCATTGCCTGAGCAAGCCGCTCGCAGAGGGGATCAATCGCACAGGAGTGAGTCGACCCCGGTAGAGTAGTGGGGATATGGCTGACCTCGAAATCTCTGAACGCATTGACGCACTCCGTTCCACATACGGCGACATTCGCCAGGTGGTCGACCCCGAATCGCTGTCCCGGCGCATCGAGGAACTCAACGAGCAGGCTGCTGCGCCTGGGCTCTGGGACGACTCCGAACGCGCCCAGAAGGTGACGAGTCAGCTGTCGCACGCGAAGTCGCAGCTGCACAAAGTCGAGTCGGTCGGCCAGCGCATCGATGACCTGGAGGTCTTGGTCGAGCTCGCCAACGAAGAGAACGACGAGGCTTCGAAGCGTGAGGCAGAGCACGAGCTCGAGCAGTTGCAGAAGTCGGTCGACGACCTCGAGGTGCAGACGCTGCTGAACGGCGAGTACGACGAGCGTGGTGCCGTCGTGACGATTCGCGCCGGTGCCGGGGGTGTGGATGCGGCAGACTTCGCCGAGATGCTGCTGCGGCAGTACACGCGGTGGGCTGAGCATCACGGCCTCAAGCCCACGATTCTCGATACGTCGTATGCCGAAGAGGCGGGCATTAAGTCGGCCACCTTCGAGATCGATGATCCATACCTGTTCGGCAAGCTCTCGGTCGAGGCCGGTACGCACCGGCTGGTGCGCATGAGCCCGTTCAACTCGGCGGGCAAGAGGCAGACCTCGTTCGCCGCCGTCGAGGTGGTTCCGCTCGTCGCACCGACCGAGCACATCGACATTCCCGACGCCGACATCCGCGTCGACGTCTTCCGCTCGTCCGGTCCAGGCGGGCAGTCGGTCAACACGACCGACTCCGCTGTGCGCATCACCCACCTGCCCACCGGCATCGTGGTGAGCTGCCAGAACGAGAAGAGCCAGATTCAGAACCGCGCCGCCGCGCTGCGTGTGCTGCAGTCGCGCCTGCTCGAGATCCGCCGACAGGAAGAAGAGGCCACGAAGAAGGGCCTCGCCGGTGACATCAAGGCCAGCTGGGGCGACCAGATGCGCTCCTACGTGCTGGCTCCGTACCAGATGGTCAAAGACCTGCGAACCGGCTATGAGGTGAACAACCCCGACGACGTCTTCGACGGCGATCTCGACGGGTTCATCTCAGCCGGCATCCGCTGGCGCAAGGGAAGTGCACGGCAAGACTCATGATGATCAGTTTCGAGAACGTCTCCAAACGGTACAAGAAAGCCGACCGACCGGCCCTCGAAGACATCACCCTCGACATCGACAAGGGCGACTTCGTCTTCATCGTGGGTGCGAGCGGCTCAGGCAAGTCGACGATGATTCGACTCATTCTGAAAGAGGAGAAGGTCAGTGCCGGCGACATTCACGTGCTCGGCTACGATCTGCGTGCGATCTCGTCGCGGCGTATTCCGTTCTACCGCCGCAACCTCGGCGTCGTCTTCCAGGACTTCCGTCTGCTGCCGAGCAAGACGGCCTACGAGAACATCTCGTTCGCTCTGGAGGTGACCGGCAAGTCGGCCGGCTACATCCAAGAGGCCGTGCCAGACGTGCTGCGCCTGGTCGGGCTCGACGACAAAGGCGATGCCATGCCGCACGAGCTCTCCGGTGGCGAGCAGCAGCGTGTCGCGATCGCTCGCGCAGTGGTGACCAAGCCTGCGATTCTGCTGGCGGACGAGCCGACCGGCAACCTCGACCCTGACACCAGCGCAGGCATCATGAGCGTGCTCGAACGCATCAACGCCGGCGGAACGACCGTGCTGATGGCCACCCACGACACGACGATCGTCAACCGCATGCGCCGTCGCGTCATCCAGCTTGAGAACGGGCACCTGGTGCGCGACGAGCGGGACGCAGGCTACCTCGAAGAGAGCCCGGTCGTGGCTGCGGCTCAGGCGTCTGCTGCGGCTCGTGCCGCACATCCAGAGACACCCGCCGCCGCCGAACCGCAGCGCCGACGGTCGGCAGCGCCGACGTTCACCGCCGCATCGCTGCAGAGCGAGACGAAGCCCGCCGCCCGCGGCCCGCAGCAGGCCGACCGAGGCGCCGACGCATCCTCAGAGCGTGCCCAGCAGCCGCCGAAGACTCAGACGAGCAGCCAGCTGCCCGCCCAGTCTGGCAACCCGCTGCCCGCCCAGTCTGGCAACCCGGTCGAAGAGGCGCGGCAGTTCACGACCGAACGCATCGTCATCGAGACCGAACCCGTACTCGACGGGTCGGCACCTCCGCAGCAGGTCGACCACCTGCCGCCGCGCGTGCGGATGCCTCATCAGCCCACGTCGAACGGCACGACGGCGACTCCGCAAACGGATCGGCCGGCCACGCAGCCGACGACCGCGCCACGAGCCGCAGAGCCAGCACAGCCTGAGACCGGGCGCCTCGAGCTCGACGCCGAGGAGGACATCCAGGTGATCGCCTACGAATCGCAGCCGCTGACCGAGCGTCTGGGGCTTGTGGGCGGCAGCCAGCCCGCACCGGCACCCGCCGAGCGTGGGGCGCAGCAGGCGAACGATGCGCGATCAGCAGACGGGCGCGTCGATGACCAGCCCCGCGGCGCGCAGGGCGATGAGAGCGAGGAGCGTCGGTGAACTTCCGTCGAATTCTGGCTGAGACGCGAACCGGACTCAGCCGCAACATGTCGATGGTCGTCTCGATCATCCTCGTCACCTTCATCTCGCTGACCTTCGTCGGTGCGGCCGTGGTGCTGCAGCAGCAGATCAACTCGATGAAGACGTTCTGGTACGACAAGGCTCAGGTAGCGATCTACCTGTGCTCTGACACCTCGTCGGTCGATCGCTGCCCGCAGGGTGCCGTGACCGACGACCAGAAGCAGGCCATCGAGCAGAAGCTCGACTCGCCGCTGTTCTCGGAGTACGTCGACCGACACTACTTCGAAGACCAGCACCAGGCCTACGAGAACTTCAAGCAGCAGTTCTCGGACAACCAGGCGCTGAGCTTCGTCACCGAAGATCAGCTGTGGAGCACGTATTGGATCAACCTGAAAGATCCCACCCAGTCGCAGGTGATCATCGACGCATTCACGCAGGAGCCCGGCGTCGACCAGGTGCAGGATCAGAAGGCCTATCTCGACCAGATCTTCTCGGTGCTGAACGTCGGGTCGCTGACTGCGCTCGTGATCGCCGGCCTGATGCTCGTCGCCGCCATTCTGCTGATCACCACAACGATTCGTCTGTCGGCGTTCTCGAGACGAAGAGAACTCGGCATCATGCGACTGGTGGGCGCCTCGAACTTCTTCATACAGACGCCGTTCGTGCTCGAAGGTGTGGTCTCTGCTCTGATCGGCTCGGTGCTCGCCAGCGGCGCGCTGGCGGCCATTGTGAAGTTCTTCGTGCAGGGGTATCTCGCCAACGCGATGCCGTACACGGCGTTCGTGTCGCTGCACACCATCTGGCCGGTGTTCCCGATCGTCATCGGGGTCGGCGTGGTGCTCGCCGCACTTGCCTCGGGCTTCGCGATCAGACGCTATCTGCGAGTGTGACCTGATGTCGAGAGATCAGGGCGAGCAGCTCATCGCCAGCAACAAGAAGGCGCGACACGACTACACGATTCTCGACACCTATGAGGCGGGGATGGTGCTGACTGGCAGCGAGGTGAAGTCGCTTCGCGAGGGTCGCGCGACCCTCGCTGACGGCTACGCGTACATCGATCGCGGCGAGATGTGGATCGACAACGTGCACATTCCGCAGTATCTGAACGGCACCTGGACGAATCATGCGCCCAAACGCAAACGGAAGCTGCTGCTGCATCGTCAGGAGATCATCCGCATCGGGCGCGGGCTTGACTCGGCTGGCACGACGCTGGTGCCACTCAAGCTCTACTTCAAAGACGGTCGGGTCAAGGTCGAGATCGCTCTGGCGAAGGGCAAGCGAGAGTACGACAAACGCCAGACGCTGCGCGAGCGCCAGGACCAGATGGATGCCAAGCGTGCGATGGCGAGGATCAACCGGCGGAACGATCCCCGCTGAGCCGCGTGTTGTCGGTGTGCTGCGCGTGAGTTCGCGGTGCCCTCTCATCGGGTTCTCGGTGGCCTCGCGTTCTACGCGGCACTGGCCGCAGACATGGGGGCTCTTCCTGTCTGGTCTCGATGCCCTCCCACGAGATCGGGTGGTCCGCGAGAAAGTCACTGCAACTGCTTGATTGTCTGCCTTAGGTGAGGGTAGCCTTATTCGTGGTAGTGACGAAGTCTTCGACCAGATCGCCTCACACTTTGATCTGGCTCGGTGGCCAACTCTCGTGATCGGCGCGGTTCTTCAGATGCGCTGCCGATGCCACAATTGAATACTGGACGCACGTGAGGCCCCGCGAGAGCGGGGCCTCGCCATTTAAGGCGGTGTTGCCGGTAGATCGTTGTGGGTTGTGGGTTGTGGGTTGTGGGCTGTTGTGGGCTGTCGGCTGTGGGGTGTGGGGTGTGGGGTGTGGGGTGTGGACTGTTGACTGTGGCGTCGCGGTGGTCTCGCCGCGGGTGGATTCTAGTGGCGGATTCTTGTGGTGGATTCGTAGCCGCCGGGCCAGCTGTCGCCTCTGGGCTGTATCCATCCTTGCCCAGTGTCTTTCTGGTTCGTCGAGCCGTGCCATGTTCTTTCAACGCATCGAGTCATGCCAAATGCTCTCCCAATGCATCGAGTCATGCCAAGTTCCATGTCTGGATGGGCTGTGGCGGCATTTCTCATGTCTGGATGCGGGCGGGTCGCGAGAAGCTGGCTGTGCTGGAGCCGGCATGGGAATGCAACGGCCGATCTGGCGTTGTAAGATGATGAGTCCACCGTTCGGAAGCGATTTCGCACGGCGGCCAGTTGAAAACTGAAGAGGGGCCGATCGGTTTCGACACTGTCTTGATGATTGTGAGAAGCGGGCCGAGAAGGCGTGGATGATCTCGTAAACCAAGTCACGCAACCCAATAGGTGCCAACAACAAACGCACCGATTTCGCCCTCGCTGCGTAAAGCGAGCTAGAAATCCGTTCAACTGAGCATGCCTTCGCCTCAGACCTGAACGTCATTTAGAAGGCTTGCCGCCGCACCAAGTGGGAGGGTGCGTCGGGACTCTTCAAACCCACTGGGCTCGTCAGCCAGGCGTCTGTCACGACGGCTGGGGCCAAGTAGAACGCTAGACAGACTACGCCCGTAGAAGTCGCATGAAATGAGCAGTGGACCCGGGTTCGATTCCCGGCGGCTCCACTAGAAAACACTGGGCTCTCTTGCCTGATGTTGAAAAACTAGCCACCTGCGTTGAAAAACGTCGGTGGCTAGTTCCATGATTAGGGCATGGCATCCATTCGCGAGTACACGCGCAAAGACGGCTCCCGCACCTGGCGGGTGCTCTGGCGTGACCCCGACGACGGCGGCCAGCACTCGACCAGCTTCACCCGCGAAGCAGACGCGAAGCGGTTCAAGATCGTGCTCGAGCAGCACGGCGGCTCTTTCGAATCGGCGGGGCTCGCGATCGACCGAGCTCAGCGCGAAGGCGTCACCATGGGGCAGCTCTTCGACGCCTACATCAAGTCGCTGACCGCCCCGAGCGAGGACACGGTCGCTGGGTATCGGTCGATCCGCAAAGTGCATTTGCAGGAGCAGCTCGGCGCTATCCCGGTCGTCGACCTGAGCGCTGACGACCTGGTCTCCTGGATCCGGTGGATGCAGGGGCGTGCGAAGAGCGTGAAGACCATCTCGAACGCTTGGGGGAGTGTGCTCTCGCCGGCGCTGCGCTTCGCGGTGCAGCGAGGCATGCGCGAGGACAATCCATGCGACACGGTGCGACTGCCGAAAGAGCATGCGCGCACCACGCGTCGCATCAGGCCTCTCACGAAAGCCGAATATGACCGGCTCGAACAGGCGATGTGCCCGCAGTACCGGCTCTTCACCCGATTCCTCCTCGAGACAGGGATGCGATTCGGGGAGGCGACCGCGCTCACCTGGGAAGACATCGACCTCGACCCCGAGGTCGGGCAGCCGGTCGTGCGTGTCACGAAAGCATGGAAGGGCAGCTACGGGCATCAGGTGATCGGAGCGCCGAAGAGCGAGCACGGTGTGCGTGACATCGCGATCCCGCGCAGTCTCGCTGCGAAGTTGAACGCGCTGCCGCGGCCGCACCGCTCCGAGTTCGTCTTTACTAACCGCGCGGGAGGACACCTGACATCGTCGCTTTATCACCGGTTCGGGTGGAAGCAGGCGATCGAGACTGCTCGGCTGCCTGATGTGCGGCCGCATGACCTGCGGCACACGCATGCGTCGTGGCTGCTGCAGGCGGGGGTGGAGTTGTTCAAGGTGTCGAGGCGGCTCGGGCATGCGTCGGTGTCGATCACGGAGAAGGTCTACGGGCATCTAATGCCGCAGGCTCAGCAGGATGCGGTGGATGCTCTTGAGCGGATTATGGGTGCCTGACGATTCCCCTTGTCTACAAGGGGATCCTGCGAGCGCTGCTGCGCGATGCTGACTGCATGATGATTGATCCTGCTGTGGAGGCCGCGCACACTGATGATGAGATCGCGGAGCTCGAGGAGCGGCTGGCCTGGCTGAGGCGGTACCGGGCGCTGTGTGTCGGCGGGCCGGTGACGGTGGAGGTGTGGGGGCGGCGGGTGACGACGCTCGAGCAGGCGGTCGAGACCGTCACGCTCATGCCGAAGCGGTGAGGGTCAGTGATCTATGTCGTCAGTGATGATGGGCGTCCAGCCGCCGAGTGCCTCGACGGAGAGGCAAGTCTGGCAGCAGACGAGCCCGAAGCTCAGCGCCTCGAGCAGCAGATCGCGGTCGTGCCCCGTGTGCCAGTCGCCGGTTCGGGCGTCAGGTCCGGGGATCGCGCCGCAGTACGGCAGCAGGTCGCCGGGATTGCTGTAGAAGTGATGCACGACGTCGGTGGTGTGGTCGGTGGGAAGCATGTCTCCATCGTCTCACCGGGGTCTGACAACGTGTCAGACGCGGGAGGACACGCCGATGTGCGGCGCTTTGAAGGCAAGGCTAAAGTTAGACGGAGTCCGCGTTGCGCGCTTGCGCTGCCAGCGTGGACTTCTTTCGGACAAGCAAAGGATGGAGATGTCGCGTCTATCGGACCTGCTCCACATCGCGAGCAAGCTTGACCCGCAACTCGCGAAGGATTTGGAGAGGGAGATCGAGCCGCTCCAGAAGCGCCTCCCCTTCGGTCTGAACTTCGAGCGCCATGCGCCCGAGGCAGTCGAGCTGGCGGGCCATCGCATCCGCAAGGGAAACAAGGTCCGTGTGCTCCCTCCCAGGGGCTCGACGGAGCGGGGCGATCAGCGCCTCTGGCACGTCGACTCGATCAGTAGCGGCATAGCCGAGATCTCGACGCCGAACGGCGAGGAACGCGAGACGCAGTCCGTGCCTGTCGAGGACCTGGTCCTCGTCGCGGAGTTCCGCGACCGCATCTACCCCGGCCTCCGGCCCGACGGTTCCGTGGAGCGTGGCGGCGACAAGCCTTTCCACACGGTGATCAACGGCGAGAACTTCCACGTTCTTGAGCTGCTTACGTTCACGCATGAGCACTCGGTGGACGCGATCTACATCGACCCGCCCTACAACACCGGCTCCCGCGACTGGAAGTACAACAACGACTACGTCGAGGGTGATGACCTCTACCGGCACTCAAAGTGGCTGGCGTTCATGGAGCGTCGTCTGAGGCTCGCGAAGCGGCTGCTGAAACCCGAGGACTCTGTCCTGATCGTCACCATCGACGAGAAGGAGTACCTTAGGCTTGGATTACTGCTGGGGCAGGTGTTTCCGGGCGTCCCAACACAGATGCTATCTACGGTAATCAACCCCAAGGGAGCATCGCTAGGTCGAGATTTCGCCAGGGTGGACGAGTATGTCTTTATTCTGTACATCGGTAGAGCCGGCGTCCATGCAGAAACTCGCGACATGCTCGATGAGGGAAAGAACAATGCGCCCAGCACTTCGGTGAAGTGGTCGAGTCTCATTCGCGGAGGAGCTCAGGGGATCAGAACTGATAGTCCTGGCGCGTACTACCCTGTATTCGTTGATCCCTCAAGGAAACGCATCCATTCTTTCGGCGAGGCTTTGCCTTGGGATCGAAAGAGAAGCCAAGTCAAAGCCCCGCCTGGGACTGTCGCGGTGTGGCCGCCGAATCATCCGAGCGGAGTGGAAGGTCGATGGGGTATCGGCCCAAGCAAGGCCGCAGAGCTCTACGCAATAGGGGCGCTGCGCCTCGGAAGGATTGATCTGGAGAATCAGCGGTTCCCGCTTTCCTACCTGTCCTCAGGAATCATGGCGAAGGTGGAGAGCGGAGAGATTATCACCGAAGGCCGATCTAGTGATGGAACGCTAATCGTTCGCTACCCTGCCGGCAGCAAGACAACCCAGCCGAAGAGCGTTTGGAAGATGCCCAGCCATAACGCTGGTGAGTACGGCAGTAAACTGCTCTCAGCTATGCTTCCACAGCGCAAGTTCCCGTTTCCCAAGGCGCTATATGCCGTCGAAGATTTACTTCGCTTTTTTGTTTCTGAGAAGCCAAATGCTGTCATCCTCGACTTTTTTGCGGGATCTGGAACAACAGCACACGCCGTGATGCGTATCAACAAGCAAGATAGCGGACGGCGCCAATGCATTTCTGTGACGAACAACGAAGTGTCCGCCGACGAGCAAATCAGATTGAGAAGCCAGGGCCTACGTCCAGGTGACCTGGAGTGGGAGAAACTCGGTATCTGCGAGTACATCACCAAACCGCGCATCCGTGCGGCGATTACGGGCCTCACGCCGGAGGGAAGGTTCATCGAAGACAACTACAAGTTTGTCGATGAGTTCCCGATGGCTGAGGGGTTCGAGGAGAACGCCGCCTTCTTCACTCTGACGTACGAGTCGAAGTGGCTCGTCGGCGTGGACCGCGCGTTCGCGGCGATTGCTCCGATGCTGTGGCTACGCGCCGGTGCGGTCGGCTCTCGCATCGACTCGATCGAAGGCGGATGGGCGATCGCTGACAGCTACGGCATCCTTCGCGACCTTGACCAGGCCGCCGACTTTGTCGAGGCGCTGCGCGGGAGAGGCGGCATTCGGATCGTGTACGTCGTCACGGACGACGAGGGGCGGTACCAGCAGGTCGCCGACGAGATCCGCGGCGTCGAAACCGTCCGCCTATATGAAGACTACCTCCGCAACTGCGAGATGACGGGGGACTTCTGATGCGCTTCACGCTGAAGGACTACCAAGCGGACGCTGTCGGTGACACGCTGCGCGAACTGACCTCTGCGCGGGACTTCTACCGCAGCGCGAGCAGGCGAGTCTCGTCGGTGGCGCTGACGGCTACGACGGGCGCCGGTAAGACGGTCATGGCTGCGGCCGTGATCGAGTCGCTGTTCTGGGGCAGCGACGACTTCGACGTCGTGCCCGACGAGGGCGCCGTGGTGCTGTGGTTCAGCGACGATCCCGCCCTGAACCAGCAGACTCGGCACCGGCTTGAGCAGGCCTCGGACCGCCTGCGGAACAAGCTCGTCACCGTGGAGCATCCGTTCCGGTACCCGAAGCTGCTTCCGGGCCGCGTATACTTCCTGAACACGTCGAAGCTTTCGCGCAACAGCCTACTCGTGCGCGGGCACGACGACTCGAACACGCTCGACGGCATGCAGTCGCACCCTGACACCGTGCCGTTCACGTTCTGGGACACGCTGCGGAGCACCATCGAGGATGACGACCTCACGCTCTACATGGTCCTCGACGAGGCGCACCGCGGCATGGGCAAGCGCCCGTCGGACACGCCGACGATCGTCAAACGACTCATCAACGGTCATGCCGACGTACCTCCGATACCGATCGTCTGGGGCATCTCAGCGACTGTCCAGAGGTTCGAGGAGGCGATGAGTGAGGCGGAGGTCCATTCGAATCGCGTTCACCTCGCCACGGTTCAGGTTGATCCTGTGCGCATCCAGGAGTCTGGCCTGCTCAAGGACGACATCGTTCTGGACTTCCCAGCAGAGACCGGCGACTTCAGCACGGTGCTCCTGCGCCGCGGTGTGCGCAAGGTCAAGGCGATATCGGAGGCCTGGGCCGCGTATGCCTCTCGACAAGGCGAAGATCCAATCAGGCCTCTGATGGTGCTGCAGGTACCGAACAAGCCGTCGCCGACAGAGGTGGCGGGGGCCATCGACGTGATTCGCGACGAGTGGCCGGAACTTGAGGCGGATGCGATCGCACATGTCTTCGGTGAGCATACGGCGCAGGCCTTCGGACCATACAGTGTGTCGTACGTGTCGCCCGAACGGGTGCAGGATGCCTCGCATGTCCGTGTGCTGCTCGCCAAGGATGCGATCAGCACAGGCTGGGACTGCCCGCGAGCAGAGGTGATGGTGTCGTTCCGTCCGGCGAAAGACGAAACGCACATCACTCAGCTGCTGGGTCGGATGATCCGCACGCCCCTTGCGCGACGTATCGAAGGCGATGACCTCCTCAATAGCGTCGAGTGCATTCTGCCTCGGTTCGACCGGACGACCGCAAGCCGTGTCCTCGAGAGGATCATGGGCAACGATCTGACATCCGGCGGCGATACCGGCCAGCGCGTGCTGGTGGATCCGCAGCTGATGGTGCCCAATCCAGCGGTGCAGGACGAAGTCTGGGAACTGTTCCAGAAGCTGCCGGCGGAGACCTTGCCTCGCAAGCACGCGAATCCGATCAAGCGGGTCACGAATCTCGCACATGCGCTGGCTGCAGATCGGCTGCTTGCCGACGCAGGGAAGCTCGCTCATGAACGACTTCACGGTGTTCTGGATGGGCTGTCCGCCCAGTACGCGCGGGATCTCGCCAAGGCCGTTGACGATGTGCTGACTGTTGCTGGAGGCACTGTTCGCGGGCAGGCACGGCACGGACTTCGGCAAGACAGCTCCTGGCAGGAAGTCGCTGATGACCGCGCGATCCAGGATGCCTATCGAACGGGAGCTCGCACGATTACGCCTGATGTCGCGCGAACCTATTTAGAGCATCTTGCCGCCGAGGCTGACGATGAGGATGCTTATCGAGATGCGAATGTGCGTGTTGCCGCACTTGCGACGTTGCCGCAGACGCGTCCTGCACTTGACGCGGAGGCAGACCGTATTGCCCAGGAGTGGCTCGGGCGCTATCGCGTTGCGATCAAGGATCTCCCTGAGTCTCGGCAGAGTCTGTATGCCGAGATCACTGCGATGAGCACTGATCCTCAGCTGATATCCATGGCCTTGCCGAAGAATCACCAGGAGGAGACGAAACGCGTTGTCGATGATGTTGAGCAGCTGCTCGAGTCTCGATCGCTGCACCTTCTCTCCGATGAGGAGGGGATGTTCCCTGTCGGCAAGCTCAACCCGGATGAGATAGAGGTACTCGATACCGAGATGGGGCGTTCCGGTGCTCTGGCCTGGTATCGCAACCCGATTGGCGGCCGGGACTCGATGAGTATCGCCTACCAGGATCGCCACGGCGAATGGCGGACTCTTCGTCCTGATTTCCTGTTCTTCAGCGATAGTGATGAAGGCGTTCGTGCGAGCATTGTCGACCCGCACGGCCACTGGCTGCCAGATGCAACGTGGAAGCTTCATGGCATGGCGCGGTTCGCTGCGCTATACGGTGATCAGTTCCATCGAATCGAGGCGATTTCGCGGATCAACGGCAAGCTGCGAGTTCTTGACTTCCAGCTGGCAGAGGTTCGTGAACAGGTGCTTGCTGAATCTGACGCGAGTTTCGCCTATGACCGGGCTTCTGTGGAGTACTGAGCTGGCACGCTGACGTCAGCGCCGGCTTACTGCTGAGGTCGAGTGGCGCGGCCACGCCACCTGCTGCCACCAGCCGTGGTTTTCCGGAGCTCCACCCGCCACCCCTCGACGAGCATGGCGCGCTGCACGTCGGAGACACGGCGTGCACGAATCACCCAGCGGCCGATGAGCACACCGCCGTGGCTGATCTCGAGACGCATCACCCCGTCGCTGTAGTCCCCGGTCGCGTCTGCCTGCATGAGACCAGAGTGACAGCACCCCCGGACATGCAGAAAACCGCCCCGCACCCTCCGGAGAGGAATGCGGGGCGGAACTGCGGCGGCGGACGGTTATTCGCCGTCGATTGCTGCGGTGAGCACGGCACGGTCGCCGCCACCAGCAGTGAATGTTTGTGCGAGCTGCGCGACCTGCTGCGGGATTTCGGCCAAATTCGCGCGACGCTCCTGCTCGGTGAGCACGTCGATGCGGTGCTGTGCAAGCTCTTCATCTGTAAGGGTTTTGAGATCCATGGTCTTCCTTTTCTATGCGGGGGTTCCGGGGAGCGATGTCGGCCACGCGTCAGAGGTGACCGACTGCAACTGCATCTCATAGGACGCCCCAGAGTTAAACCGGGCCCATCCAAACAAGGCCGAATTTCCGTTGAGGCCGATGTACGTTACGCCTGTAGAACGGGCGACAGGAAACATCGTGTTCCCTGGGGGCCGCCACCCGCCGCCGAGCGGGGTGATAGCGATGTCATTCGTCGCGTTAGCCGAACTCAGACCGACGATGAACCAGGCCACGACACTGCCGAGCCGTCTGACTCGCAGTGTCGTGGCCACCCATCCGTTGACGAGCAGACCGGTGATGTCACGCCACCCGGTGTCGCCGTAGAGCATGGTGTCGACCCCGCCGATTGTGGCGATGACCCGCTCACCGACGGTCGTGTCGCGCCGCAGCGACGCACCATTCAGAGTGCCGAGCGTGAGCGGTGACGCGGCAGTGCCAGCCCCGCTCGTGGTGAGCCCCGTGCCCGCCTGCACGACCGTGCCGCCCGTGTCGCCCTTCGGGCCGCGCACGTTCCCGGCTGTCATCTGTGTGCCGTCCAGCGTGGTGAGCACAAGGTTGTCGCCCGACACGGTACCTCCGACGACCATGCCTCCACGTGCAGCCTCGACAGCATCCACGGCGGCCTGCCACGCGGGCAAATCCTTGCCCGGGCTGGCGGGCACCTCGATGACCGTCGTCAGGTCGATGGTCTGCCCCTCGGACAGGGTGAACGTCGTGCTGATCGTGCCGATGGTCGGGCCTGTGATCGTCGCCGTCCACGTCCACCCCGACGGCTGCAGGTCGGGGTCATCGGTGGCGATCAGCCGGATCGACGCGTTGCCGTCCGGGTCGGTGAGCACACCATCCGCATCAGTCACGGCCTGCACGGTGTCGAAGATGATCGTCACCGGTGGTGTCGCGGTCGAATCCTTCGCCCGGCTGATCGACGACCGGAAAACGATCTTCAGCCCGTCGAGCGGCACACCATCCGGATCCGAGTCGCTGTCCGACGTGCTGTCGGCCGTGGCGCGGATGAAACGCCCTGTGACCGTGCCGAACCCGACGTTCGAGGGGAGAGCCATGAGTGGTCCTTTCAGTCGGCGGCGTGCTTGCCGTCGGCGACCACGCCGGCGGTGAAGTCGGCGTTCCCCACGGAGGTGAGCACGGAGACGAGGGTGGCGAGTCCGGCGACAGACAGGGCCGACAGCCAGTCGACGTCGAGGATGCCGAGCGCCCCGGTGCCGATCACGGCGACCAACGCCTGCGCGAACGTCTTGATGGCGCGTTCGCCGAGGCCTTTCCAGAATGCGAGAGTGAGCAAGATGGTTCCTTTCAGTTGACGCCGCCGAGGATGACGACGAGTGCGATGTGCAGGAGGGTGAGCATGCCGAGAGTGACGACGGCTGCACCGGCCAGGAGCAGGGCCACGAGTCTCACCCAGTCAGGCATCAGAACGCCCCGGTGTTGAGACGGCGCTGCAGGGCGGTGGCCGTGTCAGGGCCGAACCAGCCGTCCGCGGTGACCCCGAGGCGACGCTGGATCGCAGCGATCGTCTGCGGGCCGAGGAACCCGTCCTGTGCGACGCCGACGATGCCCTGCACCCGCTTGACCAGATCAGACTGCCCGGTGCCGGCGTAGCTGATCGACGCGAGTCGGGCGTGATGAGGCTTCGAGGCGGCGGCCTGCCCGGAGATCACACCGTCGCGGTACGGGCTGCCGACGGCGGCCTGCCATGCGCGCACGCTGTCCGGGCCGATCCACCCGTCAACGGCCAGACCGGTCGCCGCAGCCGGTGCCGCAGCAGGTGCAGGGGCAGGTGCGGCACCGCTGCGCGCGGCAGCATCGAGCCGCCCCAGCTGGTCGAACCACCGGCCGGGGCAGGCGGTGTTCATGTACTCACGGTGCCCATGCAGCGGCAGGTCCCCCCACTCAGCACGGATCGCCCGGATCAGCCCAGCCACCGTGGCGAAATCGGCGTCCGACATTTCCGGCCGGCACTCGATCCCGATGCCGTGCGGGTTGCCGAGGCTCCCTGCGTGCCATGCCCGGTCGTAGTCGTGCACCAGCTGGGTGACACGACCTCCGCTGGCGACGTAGTGGGCGCTCGATGTGCCGTTCGTGCGGCACAGGAAATCGACGACGGTCTGGTGGTTCTGGCCGTCAGCGCCCCAATGGTGAATCACGATCTTGTCAGGGTTGCCGGCAGGGCGGCCTGCGGAGAAGTTTGGCGACCATTTCGAGTCGGTGACGGCGGCGTTGAGTGCCATGAGAGTTCCTTTCATTGGATGGTGCAGCCGGGCGCCGTGATCGACCCCGGTGTGGCGAGCTGGATGGTGGTCTGCCCGTCGAGGTGGTGTGTGACGGTCTGCCCGTCATGCGTCGCGGTGACCGTGCACGTGCCGGTGATCGTGAACGTCACCGGCGGCGGCGAGCCAGCGGGTGCGACCTTGATGGTCGGGCGAGACAGCGCCACGGCAGCGGACATGAAGATTACCGCCACCAGTACGGCCGCGACCGTCACCAGCAGGCGGATCATCTGTTCACGCATGTGTGCTCCTTTAACGACGAAAGCCCCGCGACAGCGAGGCTTGGTGGGGATCAGTGGGGCGGTCAGACGGCGAGTTTGATGAGCAGCCCGATCAGGCCGATCGTGCCCGTCAGGCCAGCGATGAGCGACACCCAGAGTGACACCCGCTGCGGCATGGTCATCGGCTTGGCCGCCTCCAGCAGCGCGACGCGCAGTTTCAGATCGGTCACGTCATCAGCGATCTGTTGTTGCGACACCGCCGACTGAGCCAGCTGCTCCAGGATCAGGTCTGCCTTGTCCTGCCTGCGGCCAAGGGCATCGACCTTCCCATCGACGCCCTTGAGCGTGCCCTGCAGGTCGGACAGCACCTCACCGAGAGGGATGCTGTAGCTGCCTGTCGACGTGACTTCTGATGGCATTGAGACTCCTGTCTCGGGTAGATTCATGGTGGCGGCACAGTGCGGAATGCCCCGCGGATACTGGCGATTACGTGTCCTCCGCAGGGCTGTGGGCGCGCAGGCAGACGCCCGCGTCGATCGCCACAGTGGGCGCCTGGACGGCCCCGCGCACGCTGCGCGCCACGGTCGCAGGCGGCATCCTCTTCATCAACGGGGCCGTGCTCTTCAACGACGCCAGCTCCACGATGCCATCCTGGGCGGCATGGAAAGTCGCGCAGGTTTCCGGCGTGTCAGTCCTGCAGACGGCACGCATCTACGGCCCGTCGAACATCGCCCCAGCCCAGGATATGTTCGTGGAGATCCAGCCCGGCGGCGGGGTATTCCTGCAGTCGAAAGAGTCCATCAGCATGGGAAATGGGGTGACTGCTGTCAGCCTCGACGGGCTATACGTGCCCATCGAGTAGGGCACAACCTGCGAGTCACAGGCGGTCCACCGTGAGGAATGCCGACAGCACGCCTGCGCCGGGCACAGGGTTCTGCAGTCCCGGCCAGAACACGCCAGCTGATCCGCCGACCTTACCTTTGCGTGTGATGAACGTGTGCTGTCCGGCTGTGAGATGCACGACGGCGGAAGCATAGGCGACGTTTGCGGTCGAATCCTGTGGCGTGTTCCTCAGTACCAATCGCTCAACACCGTCGATCTTCGCCACGATCGCCACTTGGCCGGGGCCGTTGTAGGCCATTCCGATGCTCACGAGGCAGGGCGTGTTCTCCCCGAGGTTCACGGTTTGCGCGGCGTCATCCTGATACGTGGTGCTGTAGTCGCCCGTGTAGCTGTCGGTGTACGCATAAAGACGTCGGCCGACCCAGACCCCTGCGGAGCTCACGTAATCGCCATTACTGGCGGTGGTCGGGTCGGCGATGACGCGGGCTTTCTGCCCATCCCAGCCGACCCACGCCTGCAGGTCGGTTTTCGTGCGGAACGTCAGGGGTGCGCCCTGCGTGGCCGTGAACGGGTACCGCTGTGTGATCGTCACACCCGACGAGTTCGTGGCCGTCGCCGTCGACGGGATCTGCACGTCAGCGAGGCGCATCGCACCGGCAGGGATCGCCGGTGCGACAGGTGACGTGGACGCGGTGCCTTTCGCCACGCCGAAGACGGGCCCGTTGGCGGCGTCCGAGACGGGGGAGGCGGTCTCCTGCTGACGCACCCAGACACTGTCGATGCGTTGGTTCGCTGTCGGTGCGGCCGTCAGCGTCACCTGGTCGACGCCCTCGTGTCGGACGAAAACCGGGCCGTAGCGGTCGAGCACCGCGTCGAATGCGGCGACGTCGACTTTCATGTCTGTGCGGGCAGACACGAGCGCGGACTGCGTCTGCGCGTTCACGGCCACACCCGTCTTCACGTTCCCGGCGGCGTCTTGTGCGACGGTGGCGCGCAGCCCAGCCCGAATGTCGAACTGCGATGCGGCACCACTAACGGCGGGCCATCCTGGTCGAAGCGTCATTTGCTGCCCCTTTCAAGAGCGTCGATTCGTGCAGAGAGGTCAGTGATCAGGTCGGCCTGAGCGGTGCCCGTGGCGGTGAGTGCGTCGACCCGGTCGGCGACGATCTGACCGAGCCGCCACGCGAGGACACCGCTGAGCGCGTATTCGAAGCCGACGACGGCACCTTCTTCGTCGCGGTACAGCATCCGGTCGGGGACGTGGCCCTCTACCTGCTCGGCGATCACACCGACCTCCACAGGTGCGGCGTCACCCTGTGCCTCGACGGCCGCAATGTAGCGGAAGTCGACGATTCGCGCGGCCCGCAGGTCTGCTTCGGTGACCGAGGTTGGGGTGATGTCCTGCTTGATCTTCTCGGAGGAGAGTGCCGTGCCGAGCACACCCGCATCGGACACCCACGACGCACGCCGGGTCGTGGAGCCAAGGTCGATGTTGTAGGAGTTTCCGGACCCGGTGCCGCCCTTGCCGGGCGACAGCACGCTGAACGCTGGCTCGCGTGCTCCGGCCGCCCCATCGGCGTAGGACTTCGCCTGTGACAGCACGGAGGAGTCTTTTGAGTCGATCTGCGCCGCAGAATATGACGTGCGGCCGATCGCGCCGGCGACGATCGTGTCGATGTTGTTCACGATGTCGAGCATCCGGTTCACCAGCTGGTTGAACTGAGACCCGGAGGGTTTCTCCAGCTCGCGC
Organism: Pseudoclavibacter sp. CFCC 14310; assembly: GCF_008831165.1. NCBI lineage: Bacteria > Bacillati > Actinomycetota > Actinomycetes > Micrococcales > Microbacteriaceae > Pseudoclavibacter > Pseudoclavibacter sp. CFCC 14310. The sequence goes on from NZ_WBKC01000001.1 coordinate 611,946, forward strand.
AGCCGCTGTGCGAGGTCGCGCAGCATCTGCCGCAGATCGCCGAGATCGCCCGCCGGCACTTGTGGGTCAGCCATACTGTTCTCCTGTGATGATCTTGATGTCGTCGCTGTCACTGCCGCCAGACATGGCCATGATGCGGCGCGGGTACTTCCCGTCCGGAATGAACGGGTCGTCCTTGAGTTTCAGCGCGCACGGGTAGCCGGCCTGGTAGACGCCGAGATATGGGTCTCGGCGCACGGAGAATGGCCACGCAGCGGTCGGGGTCTGCGATGTGCGCAGCGCCTCCGTGGCGTGTTTCTTCGCCGTCGCCGCCTCCACCACAGACGTCGACAGCGACGAGACCGTCTCCAGCAGCGGGTAGCCCTGCTGCACGGTCGACCAGTCCGTGTCACGCTCGATGAGCGCCTCGTCGACGCCGCGCCCGCCCGACACCCAGGAGATCGCCGCCATGCCGGACGCGTCATCCGTGGCCGTGAAATTGGTGATGTTGTTCTTCGGTACGGACATGTCGAATGTCGTGACCGTCTCCGACGTGATGCGCGGAGCCCCGACGATCATCAGCCATTCGTAGCCGAGCCCATCCTGTGTGCGACGCGGCACGAAACGAATGTCCGGGCCCTGCTCCACCCCGGTCAGGTTGCGGAGCATGTCACCGATCAGGTTCAGCTCCGCGCCCACATAATTGCGCTCGAAAGCACCGGTGGTGTCGTCAGGGAGGACGATCGGCAGGCTGCCGCCGAGCCACTGCATCGACTGGGCGACGATCCGTTTCGCGATCGTCAGATACGAGGTGGCGGTGATCGAAGTGTTGAACGCGGGGTCGGCTTTCCCGTCAGGGAGCGTCACCCGCGCACTGTCAGCGAGCACGGGCAGGAGGGTGCGGTGATCCCAGTACGACCACATGCCCTTGCCGATCAGCTCCACCGTGCCCGCGTCGCGGTCATAGGTGCGTGACCAGATCGGCCCGCCCACGGTCAGCTGCTCGTCCTCGACCACGATGAACGTCTTGCCCGGCAACGACGCGTTGTACAGGTCGAGCTGCCGAATCTGCCGGTCATTGAGTGTGACTTTCGCGCGGATGTCTTCGGCATCATTGAGCACGTCAGTCCACGACGCGGTCATGAACGGCAAGTCGAGAATGCGCCGACCACTGCGCAGGTCACCGATACGAACATGCATCCTGTCTCCTTAGAACCACGCTGGGGCGCCGGTGACCTGCAGCTGCGGGCTGCCCGTCACATCGCCCAGCGCCTCGAATTGGATCGTGCAGGTCTCGCCCGGGCCGACCTGCCACCAGTCGTCATCGGTCAGGAACCCCGAGACGGGCGACACACCGTCGAGCATCGCCGTGCCGTCAGACGAGTCCAGGGTCACCGAAGACCCCACCGGCAGCGGCCGCGACAGAGTCAGCACGTCAGAGGATTCGATGCACTTCAGGGAGAACCCATCTGACATGCCACCCGACACCCGGAACCGCAGCGGCGTCGGGGCGGTGCCCTCGTTCACGAAGACCACCCGGCCCGGGTCGCCCGGGGTACCGAAATCGGCAGGGAACGCGAACGGGAACTGCACGCCCGTGCCCGCCGTCGGCAGCCCCGTCACCGCCGACACCTCCGTGCCGTACGCGCACGGGTCAGGTGCCAGCAGGTCGATCTTGATGCCGGTGACGAACGGGAGGTTGTAGACGGGCGGGGCGTCGATCCGGCGGATAGACACCATCCTGTGCGTGACGCCCGACGGCAGCGCCACCTCGCACCGGACGAGGGTGTTCGTCCCGGCGAGCCCGTTGAGTGTGCGCAGGGCGCGCTCGACCTCCGCCGTGGAGGCACCGGCGTAGCCGGCGGTGAGCGTGTGCACCGACCCCGCCCGCCAGTCCGTGCCAGGGTCGAACGACCCGTGCGCCTGCGGGCGTGCCACAGACTCGGCCTTCGAATCCGGCAGGGAGAACCAATCTGTCAGGTCGTCGAGCATCCAGCCATGCACGGGATATTGCCCGTCGAAGACGATGCCACCGAGCGTCACCTGCGCGATCTCTGTCATCGGATGCCACCTCCTGCGAACGCTTTCTCGGCCTCGCGCGCCCACTGACGGGCCTGCACGCGGGGATCGTCCTGCTGTGTCGTGATCCGCTGGGTCACGCTGACCACCTGGGGCGCACCCTGAGCGGAGGTGTCCACGGGCTTGGGATGTGCTCCGACCGTGCCGCCGTCTGCGAATGCGACACGGCGGCTGCCTCGCGGCACGAGGTCGTAGCCGAAGATCGCCGCCGTCTGGCCGAGCAGTGCCGCCGACCGCACCCGCTTGGACGCAGCCAGCGGGATGTAGGCTTCGCCGCCGGTCTCTTCCTCGTTGAACACGCGCCGCATGCCGCCACCGGCAGCAATGTGGGCGGTGTGCGTCTCGATCCCGCCCCACGCGTAGTGCCTCGTGGGCTGCGCGGGAGCGTAGACGTTGCCGTCTGCGTTGAAGAGCCCGCCGACGAAGTCGCCGACCTTCTGCGCTGCGATCGTGATTGTGCGAGTCAGTGGGATTCTGTTGATCCAGCCGAGCACGGTCGATGCGACGCTTGACGCATTGTCCTGTGCGTTGATCGCCGTGTCATGCCACCCAGGCACACGGTTGATGTTCCCAGTCGCACCAGCTGTGGCTCCGCCAGTGTTGTTGCTGGCGTTCAACTGCGCGTTGCGGTCCGGGATGCCGTTCACATTCCCCGTCGCACCAGCCGTGGGTGCGGCCGTGTTGTTCGACGCGTTCAACTGGCTGTTCCGGTCAGGGACACCCGTGATCATGGACGCCGCCGACGCGGTCGGTGCCCCCACGTTGTTGTCAGCGTTGATGTCTGTGTTCCACGACTGGGGGATCGCGTTCACCGCGTCGAGCGCGTCACCGGCCGGCGCTGACGCCTGATCGTCAGCGGTCAGCGTGGAGTGCCCGTCAGGCATCGTCTCAACTTTGTACGTGACACCGTCGATGACGACGCTCGCCTGGTCTTTCGCGATCAGGGTGGTCTTACCGTCGGGCAGTGCGGCCACCGAGTAGGTGACACCGTTGATGACAGCAGTGGCCTGATCTTGTGCGATCAAGGTCGACGACCCGTCAGGCAGGGTGGCGAGCAAGTACTCGACGCCATTGATTGTTGTCGTCGCCTGATCCTTGGCCGTCAGGTCGAAGCTTTGGTCTTGTCCGATCTGATCTTTCAAGTTCGACACGTCGTTGAGGTCGCGTTTCGCACCGTCGGCGTTCACCTTGACGAGCACGTTCTTGCCGTCGATTTCCTGCACCGCGTACTGGATGCCGTCGATCGTCTTGAGCGCGTCGTCACCCTGAGCGACCAGAGTGGTCTCGGTGGTGCCGGGAATCTGCATCAGCTCGTAGGTGACGCCGTCGATCTCCTGTGTCGCGCCGATCGTGTTCGCGGTGATCTCGACCTCGCGGGCGACACCGTCATGATCGATGTAGCGCAGTTTCCCGTCGACGACGTCGATCTTCCCTGATGCCTGATCGACGGCCACCATGGTGGTGGTCTGCTGGCCGGGGATCTTCTGCAGCGCATAGGTGACGCCATTGACCTGCCGTGTCGTGCCATCGGCAGCCAGGCCAGTGTCGCCGAGCGCCTGTGCCATGAGTGACTGCTGGGTGACGACACCGCCGGCGGCGGTGATCTGTCGCTCGAGCTCGGCCTTGTAGGCGGGCATCTGATCGAGTGCCTGTGCCAGCTGATCATTGTTCAGGCCGTAAGTCGCAGCCATGCGTGCGAACGCATCCTGTGCTTTCGGCAGGTCGGCCTCGGCGACCTTCCCGAGCGCCTGGCCGAGCTGGTCGAGCGGCTCGGACAGTTTGCCGTTGCCGAGGTCGCGGGCGACTGTCTGCCAGCTGGACCCGAGCAGCTCGGTGCCACCCTTGGCGTCCATGACAGCTTTTGTGATCCGAGCGACTGCCTGCTCGCCACTCTCACCAAGTTCTGTCGAGCCTGCCATGGCGAGAACCATGGCAATTTCGAGACCCGCGACACCGACTTTCGCGGCTGAGAGTTTGCCTGACAGGCCGTCGACTTTGCCGCCGATGCCGTCAATGGAATCGCCTGCGCCTTTGAGTCCTTTGAACGCACCCGAGAGGTCTTTGATGGTCTCGATTGTGTTCGAGACTCCGGTCACGAGTTTGGTGAGCGCACCGACGCCGAGCCCAATTCCGGCGACCCATCCTGCGATGGTGACCGCGTTGTTCAGTGTGTCAGTGTCGAGGGTGCCGACCCAGTCGACGACGTCGCCGATCTTCTGCACCATGTCACGGAGAACTTCATTTGCTCCCGAGCCAGATTTCAGGAAGACCGACTCGAATGAGCCGCCGAGTTTCTCGAGGTCACCGGCGAGGTTGTCCTGCATGGTGGAGGCAGTGTCAGCGGCGTAACCGGCGTCGTTGACAGCGTCAGTCCACTGATTGACGCCGTCGGCACCGCCCTCGTAAAGGATGGTCGCCGCGCGCACCGCATCGGAGCCGAAGATCGTCTTGAGGGCCGCGTTGCGCTGCTCCTCGGACAGGCCGGACAGGCCATCCTTGAGCTTCTGCGCGTACTGCGACAGCCCGACGAATTTACCCTGCTGATCGTAGGCCTGAATGTTCAGGTCTTTCATCAGCTTGGCGGCCTCTTTGCTGTTCGGGTTCAGCGCCTGCAGCATGCTCTTGAAGCTGGTGCCGGCATCAGATCCGATCAGACCCTTGGACGCGAACATCGCCAGGGCGCCGGTCGTTTCGTCGATGTTCAGGCCCGTGTTCTTGGCGACGAGCGCGCTCTGATTCAGAGCCTGCGACAGGTCGTTGACGGAACCCTGTGCTTTCCCCGCACCAGCAGCGAGCAGGTCGGCGACGTGCCCCATCTGGTCGCCGGACAGACCGAAAGTGCTGAGCGCGGTAGCTGCGATCTCGGCCGCTTGCCCGACGTCGAGAGAGCCTGCGGCGGCAAGATCAAGGGCACCTGACAGGCCACCAGAGAGGATGTCCTGCGTGGACACGCCAGCTTTTGCGAGCTCGTCAATGGCCTGCGCAGACGACGTGGCAGAGAATGAGGTTTTCGCGCCGGCGTCGACAGCTGCGTCGCGCAGCAGGTTCATGTTGTCTGCGGTCTCGTGCGTGTCCGCCTTGACCTGTGACATGGACTTCTCGAAGTCCATGTTCGCCTTGACGATCACTCCGAGGCCGGCGGTGGCCAGCAGCCCTACACGGGTGAATGTGGAGCCGACCGCGCTGATGGACTGCTCGTGCTCCTGCACGGCGTCCTGAATCTGCGACAGTTTCGCCTTCACGTTCGACGCGGCCGCACCGATCTTCGACGGCCACTCTCGGGCGGCGTCGCCGATGCGAGAGAGGATGCCACGCGATTCTTCGCCCGCGGAGGCCACCTGCTTCGTGCCCGACACTGCGCGGGTAGCACCGGCGGCGACCTGCTCACCGGCAGCCTTCCCCGCCTTGCCCTGGGCGTCGAGCTTGCCCTTCGCGTCGTCGGACGCGGTCCCGACCTGCTTCTGCGCGGCCGCGCCCTTCGTCGCCGCCGACGCCAGATCGCTGCCGGCCTTCTGCGCAGCCTTGCCCTGGGCGTCGAGCTTCGACGACGAGTCCTTGCTGGCTTGCCCGACCTTGGCCATGCCCTGCTCGGTCTTCTTGATGTCGGCGACAACCTTGTCTGCGCCGACTGACTCGAAGACCGCGCGGAGACGCCCGACCTCAGCTGCTGCCATGCTCTGCCTCCAGAATGCGGTTGATGCGTGTGCGGGGGATGTCGAGCAGTGCCATCAGGCGGCGGTAGCACCAGTGCCAGGAGCGCTGCTCGGTGGCGGGGTCATCGACGTCGATGCCGAAGTGCTGATGCAGGTCGGCGGCAATCGCGTCATCCCAGTGGATGAGCGCCTGCCGTTCGATGTCGGCGATCTGCAGCCGGAGCCCCTGTTCGGCCGCCTGTGCGTCGCGGGCTGCGCGCTCTGTTTCGTGCTGCCTGCGGGTCAGTTCGTCTTTGACCCACTGGGGGATGCGGTACCAGACGGTTCCGTCTGCTCGGACGACTCGGTATTGCTCGCGATCGAAGCTCTCAAGGTCGCGAGCTTCTCCGGTGTCATCCCCACCTTCGCCAGGTAGGCCTCTGCTACTTTTGGGAGCGGTTCACCCGCCTGCAGCTGCTGTGCGAGGTCGATGCCGCCACCGTGCGCCTGCCAGAAGAGAGCGCCGTTGACGAGCAGCTCGTACTCCGCCGGGCGCAGTTCGCCGTCGCCGGTGATGTCGCCGTCGACGATGGGGCCGAGGGCGCGGGTGAAGTTCTCCTCGCCGAGTGCGGTTCGGTATGCGTCGAGCACCTCGGCGTCGGTGGCGATCCCGAGGCCCATGCCGATGGTGACGTCGAGTAGGTGCTTGCCTGCCTTGATGTTGACGGGGGTGATGTTGTAGACGAGTGCGTCGTCTGCGCCGCGATCGCCGATGGTGACGGTGAGGTTACGGCTCTGCTCTTCGAAGTGGATGTTGGTCATGCGTGTGCTCCGTTCAATGGGTGTGGCCCCGGCGCATGGATGCTGCCGGGGCCACGAGGGTGGTTGCTGAGTCGACCGGTTACGGGGCGACGGGCTTGTTCGGGTTGGTGATGGGTGTCACCTTGCCGTCGGACTGCAGGGTGAACTGGTCGGTGGCGGTGTCGTCGTCGCCGGTGCCCTGGCGTTCCGGGTGGCCGACGAGGAAGACGCCCTGGTATGCCTCGTCCGCGCCGAGCGCGTCGTACCAGCGGATGCCGATCTTGTTGGCCTCGCCGTCGGCGTCGGCACGCGACTTGAGCGCCAGGTATTCCGGCACCCATTCGACGCCGCCTGCGACGCGGCGCTTGGTGACAGTGAACGACGTCTCGACGACGGTGCCGTTCTTGTTCTTGCCAGGGTTGCCCTTGTAGGAGTAGTTCGTGATCTCCTTGATCGTGTCGGTGAACTTCGGGTTCAGGGCGCTGATCTCGGGGTAGTTGAGCCACTTCGCCGGGTCGACGGTGCCGCCGGGTGCGAGGTCGGCGATCTCGCCGGTGTAGATGTCGAGGATGAGCTCGTAGCTGTTGGCGACGTCTCCGGTGCCCGGCGCGATCGACGCGTAGTTGGTTCCTGTCGTTCCTGCCATGATGGTTTCCTTTCAGGCGGGTGGGTGTGGGATTGATCAATCCCCTTGCGGGGTGTGGATCGGCTGCAGCCAGCGCAGGCCGGTGAGCCGAAAGTTCGAGGTGTGCTCGTACAGGTCGTTGGTGGTGTCGCGGCCGAGATCCATGAGCGAGGTGCGCACGCAGAGGCCGATGGTGACATCGCCGAGGCTGAAGTGTGACCGGCGGTGCAGCAGGTCGCGCAGATGGTCGGTGACGTCGAGGCTGGCGAGGTAGGACTTGGCGACGCGTGTGGCGACCTGCACATACAGGTCGGTGACCATGCCCGCCCGGATGACCTCGTCGTAGGCGTTGAGCTTGATTGCTGTGGCAGGTGTCTTCGGCCAGGCACCGAACACGATGCCGACGTCAGAGGTCGCGTACCCGGCCGGCTTGTAGGCGCCGATGTCGTTGTCTGCGAGGAGCTGCGCGAGGCCGACGAGCACCTGCCGCGTGTATGTGCTGACGTGGTCGGTCATCCGAGCTGCTCCTTCACAGCCTGCGCGATGATCTGCAGCGACTGGGCTTTGGACGCGTTGAACGGCTTCTCGAGGTATTTGGCGCCGGTGCCGGGCTCGGTGAAGTGCACGCCGGTCTCTTCGTGGCGGCGCACCGCGTAGACGGTGTCGTAGCTGACAGTGGCCTCAAGATCACCGGCGCTGGCCTGCGTGACCTGCTGCGACCCACGCAGGTCGCCGTCGAGCAGAGGGGTGAGGGGGATGGCTTTTGCTGCGACGTCGGCGGCGGCACGGTTGAGGCCGGTGGCGATGGCCTGCTCGATGCCGGCGGTGTTGATGCTGCCGGGAGTGAAGTCGAACCTGATGCCCATGATGTCACCTCATTCGCAGTAGAGGGTGGCGTGATTCGGCGTGGCCGCCGAGTATTCGGCGCGTGCGGCGGCGATCACCTTCGTGCGGCGCTCCTGCGGGGTGCCCGCCCACACTGTGATCTCCGACCCGGCAGTGCACAAGTAGTTGAGGGGTACGGCCACCTGACAGGTGGAGGTCGCTTCGACGCCGTCTTTGTCGCGCACGATCATGACCTTGTCGACGATGAGCGCGCGCGGCACGGTGAGCTTCAGGTAGTTGTCGCCGTCGGGGCCGGAGCCCTCGTAGAGGTGCTCGGTGACGAGGTTTCTGTGCGGCAGGTACCGGTCGATCCTCATCGGTGACTCACGATCATGCTGAGCAGGCCAGCCGCGTGCAGGATGCCGACGGCCTCGGGGGAGATGCGCACATCGTCGCTGCCGTCGCTGCTGCTGGCGCGCTTCGACAGGGTCACGTCGAGGATGCTGACTGAGTCGTAGAGCCCGGCAGCACCAGATGGGTCGCCGTCGGCGGTCTCGACCCACCATGCGGCCTGCGCGCAGGTGGCGTCGCGCAGCGTCTCGGCGATGTCGAGGTCGTCACTGTCGACGACCACCCCGCGAGGGAGGTAGCCGTCGACAGTGAGAGAGGCACGGCGGAGCAGGGCGTTGAGTTTCGGCTCGGTGAAGCCGTCGGGTAGATCCTCGCCAGTGAAGTCGAGGTAGTCCTGCGCGACTGCGTGAGGCTGGTAGCTCATTGCCCTGCTCCTGTCGTGCTATTCGGCCGGGACGAGTGCGGCGAGCAGCTCGTCCTTCTTCTTCGCGTCGCCGAGGTCGACGCCGTGCGCGGCCGCGTAGGCGGTCAGCTGTCCGACCGTCCACTTGTCCGACGGGTCGCCCTCGGGCAGTGCAGGCTCTTCGGCCTCGTCCTGGACGACCGTGTAGCCCTGCCTGCGGAAGTAGGCGAGCGCGGCCAGGCTGTCGGTCTCGCCGATGCCGTTCTCGAATGCGACCCCGGCGACATGGCCGGTGAAGCCCTCGACGGGGGTTGCGATCTTCGCCATCAGGCACCACGCACCTTGATGTTGCGCAGCACTGCTGCGGCCTTCGTGGCGCGCAGCTCGACGCCGATGGGGCCGAGCTCGACCTCGCCCTTCTTCACCGCGTTCGACGTGGTGAAGTCCGGCAGCCACGTCTTCACAACGGTGCCGCCGATGGTGGTGACGCCGTAGAAGCCGTCGGGGCCGACACGGTACGCGTACAGGCTGGTCTTGCCTGCGACGGTCGGGATGATCGGGTCGTTGGTGCCCGCCTTGTTCCCGGCGTCGACGAGGATGATGCCGTTGCCGATGGTCTGGCGGACGATCGGGCGACCCGACGGGCCGTTCAGGCCATCGACGGGCGACTCGACGTACTGGTTGGCGCGGCGTGCGGCGGCGCGCAGACGTGCGAGCACGTCACGGTTGCCGACGATGACGGTGGGTGTGCCGTCGAGCAGCGACAGGAAGTCGTCGAGCTGGTCGTAGATGCTGAACACCTTCTCCTGCGTGGACAGGTCAGCCCAGTCGTAGGTGCCGGTGCCGTCGGCGTTCACCTCGGTCGAAGAGCCGGTGAGGGCCTTGTCGAGGCCGTCGAATGCGTTCGCTTCGGTGGCGGTGTCGCCGTTGATGACGGCGTCCTGGAACTTCGTGGTGGTCGCCTTGATCTTCTGCAGGAGGTTGACCTGCACGGCGCCGGATGCGGCCGCACCGAGCCCCGCGATGACACGGTCGACTTCGAAGCTGCCACCGAGCACGGCCAGTGCGCTCGACTTGATCTCGGTCTCGACGTTGCTGGCCGTGTACTCGCTGTTGAGCGCACGGAACGCCGAGGTCGGCTGAGTCTTCAGTCGACGGTACGAATGGCTCAGGACGCCGCCACCGCCGGACGTGGCGGACACGACATCGTCGAACCCGAGGGTGTCGAGGACGGCGGATTCCTTGCGGAACTCGTCGATGACGTTCGCGTCGAGCGGGGTGAGGGTGTTGTTCTTGGCTTCTGCCAGGGAGACGGGCATGGGTCAGTTTCCTTTCGGGGTGAGCTGCGCCTCGATCTGCTGGGCGATGGACTGCTGCAGGTTCGGGGCCTTGGTGGTGTGCCCGCCGGTGTGCGTGGCGCTACCTGAGCTGCCGGGCACCTTGGGGCTGTTCTTCAGATCGGGTCGTGCTTCGAGCACTTCCTTGACCGCTGCCTCGACGGCGGCGGTATCAGTCGGATCTACCGACTTGAGCTTGTTGGTGAGCGCCCGCGAGTCGAGCAGGGCGGATGCGTTGCCGTTGATGTCGGGCTTCGCGGCGATCGTGCGCACTGCGGCGTCGACCTGCAGCTGCTTGAGCTGGGCTTCGAGGTCGGCGGCGTGCTTCTCGGCTGCCTCCTTGGCATCGGCGGCCTGCTTGGCGGCAATACGGCGCTCGGCATTCTCCTCGCGCAGCTGCTTGATGTACGGGTCGACCGTGTCGCCCTTGGGTTCGGGCTTCGCCGCGGCGGCCGGGGCCGCCGGGGCGGGCGGCTGCGGTATCGGTGCAGGTGCGCCAGCGGGCGGTGTTGCAGGTGGTATGCTGCCGCCCTCGCCGTCTGCGGCGCCCTCAATGAAGCGCAGACGGGGGCGGTTCCAGATCAGCGGGCGTGCCGCCACTGCGGGACGTGGTGTGCGTGGAATGAGTGTCATGGTGTCTCCTTGCTCCGGTTTCTCCGTGAGGGTGGTGCTCTCGCCCGTCGAGACGGAGCAAGCCCGACGGGCGAGAGGTTTCTATGCGGCGTGGCCGTCCGAGAACCACAGCTGCTCGCGGCGGCTGCGGCGCGGGAGATCGTGCTCGGCGACGTGCGAGCGGATGCGCGCCTGCTCGTCGTGGGCGCGGCGCTTCCACTTGGCCGCGTCGGCGTCGTCCTCAGCGGTGGCCGCACGGCGCTTGAATGAGCGCACCCGCCGCTCCATGTACCGCTGCTTGTCGCGGGCGGCCTCGGCGTCGGGGTCGTAGCGGGTGAGGTTCGTGGCCGTCGACGTGCCGCCCGGGATGTACGGCACGAGGAAACAGCGGCAGTTGGGGTGTTGCCAGCCTGCGGCGCGCGCCTCGTCGACGGTGCCGTCGACATGCACGGTGACCGCCCCGTCGCCGAGCATCGACGGCATCTGGTAGTCGCCCGCCGGCGTGCCGTCGGTGGAGAGGATCTTCCCGGCCCAGGCACCGCAGTGAGAGCAGGCGGTGTGCCCGATGACGACCTGCGCCAGGTTGATGCCGGCCTGCTGTGACTGCCAGACGGTGGCGTCCGTGTAGGCGCGTGTGACGGCGGTGCGGGTGGCCATCTCCGCGTAGGTGCCGATGCGCCAGCGTTTCCCGGCAATGTCGGTGAATCCTGTGACGCCCTGGTCGAGGAAGCGGCGCACGGCCAGCCGACGGGCGGACTCTTTGACCTCGGCGTTCATGAGCGGCCCGGTGACGGTCTGGGCGATGGTGCGCTGGTAGACGTCGCCGGCGGGGCCGAGCCACCGTCCGAGCTGGTCGACCGGGTAGCGGAGGATGCGGGAGCGCACCTGATCGAATGCGTTGGTCAGGTCGGCTTGCACGGCGGCGACCGCATGCTGCATGGCCGTGGTGGTCGGCACGGTCTTCGAGCGGACAATCTTCGCGGCGCCGAGTGTGGCCGCAGCGGCAATCGTGCCGTGCTCGGCTGCGATCGCGATCACCTGCGCGGGCAGGTCGTCGGGCAACCCTGCGACGAGCCGCTGCGTGTAGTAGCGCAGTTCGGCGATGATGCGTGCACGGTCGGCCTGCGTCCACGTGTTGCGGCCTGCGCGGAGTTTTTTGGCGACTTGTTTGAGCAGGCGCAGCTCGAGGCGGTTGTACACGTCGGCGATGTCCGCGCCGAGCTGCTCGATCAGGTCGGAAGGGTCGGAGCCTACGGGCGGCACGTACAGAGGCATGGGCTAGGCCGGGTCGTATGTCTTGGCGAAAATGTCCGGCTTGCACGGGTAGAACTCGCCATTCACGCCCTTGATGACGTAGTCGCCGAAGTCTGCAAACATCTCGCCTTCGAGAGTGAAGATTGAGAGCCCATCGACGTCCTGCAGAATATCGCGGCCGGGGCCGAGCCATGCTTCGGCGGCGCTGTCGGCCCATGCCAGCACGTCGCTGATGTTCTGACGAGTGAGCTGCATGGCCTCGATCTCGATGGGTCGTTTACGGTACTTCGTTGCCAGTGTCATCTTCTGCTCCGTTCTCGTCGGGTTCGTAGCGTCCGAAAGTGCCCGGGTCTGCGGGCGCTTCCGCGGCGAGCCGATCCATCTCCGCACCCACCTGCTCGTCTGTCCAGTCGGGGTTGGCCATGCGCACTGCCGTCTCACGTGAGAGCACTTCGGCGGAGCGCAGAAAGCTGATCTGCTGCGCCACCTGCGTCGGGTCTGGGGTGGCCTGCGCCGTGAACTCCACGGACGGCGGGGCGATCGACTGCCCGCCCTTGCCGGGGTAGACGGCGGCGTCGACCTCCATGAGTGCCTGCGACAGTGCGCTGAGTCCGGCCTGCCAGTTGAGGCCTTTGCGGTCACGGGTGCGCTCGGACTGACTGCGCCGGTCTGTCACCTCCGTGGCCGTCTGTGCCGAGCTCGCATACTGGTCGAGGTCGGAGAGGCTGTAGCCGGCGGCGAGGATGATCTGCGCGCTGATCGCCGACGCCGTGTCCGCGTGTTCCTGCGTGCGAATCAGGAACTGCTGGGCGTTGATCGCGTTGTCGCCGATCATGTTCGGCGGTAGGTTCAGCGTCTGATACACCTCGCGGTCGGGGTCGAACTGGCCGGTGCGGTCGAGGGTGCCCTCGGGCACCATGAGCCGTGCCTTGGCGAGGCGAATGTCCCGCATCCACGACGACCAGGTTTCGTCGAGCGCGTCGAACATTCCGTCGAGGCCTTCGAAGTCGGATCGACCGAGATCTTTGAGTACGCCGTCGCGCCGCCAGTCTTTGGCCGACGCGTTCGGGATGTACACGGCGGTGAGCTTGCGGCTGCCTGTCGGGATGGCCGGCTGCCCGCCGATCTCCTGCTCGGTGAGTGCTGCGAGGTGTTCGGTCTCGGGGCGCACGGTGAGCGGCACCATGCGGCCGAGGTTCGTGGCTGTGCCCTCGTACAGGCCGTGCAGGATGTAGCCAGGCACGTGCTGCTCGAGGTGACGGAACACGGTCGCCGAATTGTCGACCGGGTACTCGGTCCACATGGTGAGCGCTGCGAGACGCCCGGCATGGTGCTCGGGGATGACGAGGTCCGCGCCGGCGGCCTGCACCCAGGGGGTGTCTGCGATGTCGCGATCCCATGCGATGGTGAACGCGGTGCCGCCGAGTGCTGCGCCGATCTCTGCGCCGTCGAGGAGCGCTGCACGGAACTGCGGCTGGTTGACGATCTCGTCGAGCCGCTTTCCTGCCCGGCCGTCGTTGTCGTCGACCAGGTTGATCGACGGCGGTGTTGCGAGCAGCAGCTCGGCGGAGAGCCGCGCGAGATTCCCGGCGAGGGGCGCGTGCAGGCGTGTGCGGTGCTCGCCCGGGGCGACAGGTCGGCCGACGAAGAAGTTCACCAGCGACGACAGGATGCCGCCTTGGCGGGTGCGTCCAGCGGCACGGGTCTGCCCGGCGTAGAGCTCGGCGAGCTTGCCCATGTCGCCGCGATACCAAGCGTCCCAGACGGTGTAGCGCTGGTAGGCCTGGTCGTAGGGCTTCGGTGGCCAGAGGGTGTCTTGCTGTGGCAGCATGTGTGCCCTCCTTTGGTGGGTGGCCCGCCGGTGACACGCTTGGGCGCGGTGTGCGGTGTGTGTTCGTCCGGTCGTCGACCGGCGGGCGGTTCGTGGTGTGGTCAGCGCAGGCCGATGGCCCGTTGCCACAGGTGCTTGGTGCTACGGACGACGTACCTGGCGCCGTCCATGGAGTGGTCGGCGACCTTGAGCGGCTTGTCCAGCCCTTTCTCGGTGGCTTTGGGGTCCCAGCTGTAGGCGGGTGCTTCTTTAATGAAGCCTTTGCACCGGTCGGTGACGATGAGCCGGTCGAGGGCGAGCAGCGAGGCGACGTCGGCGAGGCCTTCGGTGACGTCGTTGTCGGCCGGCCAGGTGCGCACGCCGTCTTTCCACAGCTGCTCTGAGAACGATGCTGCGGACGGGTCGAGGAAGATGTGCTCGGGTTCGAGCACGCTGCCGTCCGGGTGCCGCAGCCCGGCCAGCCAGGCGCGCAGACGTTCGGACAGCTCCACGTCGGTGAGGCGCACATCGGTTTCGCGGCTGTCGTAGCGCCACTCGTCGATGAGCACGAGACGTGGCTGCTCTTCGGTGGTGAGCCCGAGTGCGAGGGCGACGGTGGCGTTGGTGGTGCCGTAGTCCATGCCGACGCCGAGCACGCGCTGCAGTGGCGGCAGATCTTCCCAGGCGATGACGTGGCGTGCGGGCGACCACATGGGGTAGATGGCGCCCTCGGCGGCCACCCATTCGCTCTCGATCATGCGCCGGTACCACAGGCCGGTGTATTGCTTCTTGAGCTCGGCGATGTACTCGGGGTTGTTCTTGACGAGCCACGTGTTGTCGTCGAGCAGGAAGGTGACGCGGAAGAGGTTGAGGACGTCATCGCCAGCGGGCTTCTCGTGTTCGACGCCGTGCTTGTCGACCCACAGGCGTGCACGCTGCAGGTATTTCTTCAGCAGCCAGTGCTCGGGCCCCTCCGGGTTGCAGGTGAGGAACAGGCGCGCGCCCGGCACCGATAGGCGGCTGATGAGCATCTGGAATGCGGACTCGGGGACGACCGCACCCTCGTCGAGGAGTGCACCGGCGAGCGTGAGGCCCTGGATCTTCTCGCGTGAGGACTCGTCGTTGAAGCCGACGACGAGGCAGTCGCGGCCGAAGATGTTCACCCGGCCAGTGGCCCTGGTATAGACGATGCGTTCGGGGCCGAAGATTTCTTGCAACGGCAGGATGAGGTTGTTGGCGATGGTGCGTTCGGTGCGGCCGCCGATGAGCAGCAGCCCGTCGGGGCCGTGCAAACAGTACGACGCCCACATGAGCAGTTCGCCGGTGGTCTTGCCTGAACGGACTGCACCGTCATAGGCGACGATGCGCGCCCAGTCAGGGATGCGTGCAGCGCGTGCAGCTTTGCCTTGCAGGGCGACGGGTTGCATACGCCCTCCTGGCTGTTACGTTGTGCCTCCGATGGCGCCGATGCCGAGCGTGTCGAGGAACTGGTCGAAGGCTGGCTTGTTGAGGTCGGTGCGCTGGTCGATCTTCTCGAGGTCGAGTGATTTGGTGACGGCGATGCCGATGCTGGTCATGATGTTGCGTTGCACGTCGGCGGGTGGCCGGGGCAGCGTGTGCTCCCGGTAGATGTTGTCTTTGCCGCCGAAGCTGAACACTGTGGTGCGGTCGAAGAGTTGGCCGCGCAGCTGCTCTGCGTCCTGCAGGAGCTTCAGCTTCAGGGCTGCGCGCAGTGCGGCGGCGTCGGCTTGCTTGGCCTGTGTGGCGGCGCGGGTCTGTGAGCGTGACGCCCATTCGAGGCCGAGGCGTTTCGCGTGCTTCGAGATTGTGGCGCGTGAGTAGCCGAGGTGTTCGGCGATCTTCGTGAGCGACCAGCCCTCGGTGTGCAAGGTCTGCAGTTTGCGGGCGTCGTCGTCGCTGAAGTGGTGTTGTTGCGGCATGGTGCACCTCCCGCGGGCCTGCCGCGCTACCGGTGTCGATGGGTCATGGAAGAATAAATGTTGTGGGGATTCAAGACTGGGAAACAATCGCAAAGACCGTTGGTGTCGCATGGCCTGTACTGGTCGGGATCAGGGCCATCTTTCGCGACAAGGGCAACAGATTGGCCAAGAAACTAGGCCAGCACAGTGCGCTATTCAGGGACATCCCCCCAAACTCTGCGGCAGCTAATCGCCTACAGGAACTCTTGGACTTGGAAGCACAGCAACTTGCCGAAGTCGAGTCGAAGCGGCTGAGTCGAACGTTTAACTGGGCCAATTTCACACTTGCCTTAGTTCTCAGCGGCATCATTAGTCTTTGCTCGTGGGGGCTGTTGACCTGGGCTCTGAGTGCACAAGAGGGCTGGTTGGCTGTTCTCGCCTGGTTCTGCACAGGCACAGGGATCTTCGTGGGGGTGGTCGTGGTCGCAGCCGGCTGGAGCACGCTATATCAACCAACCAAAAAGAAGAACAAGTAAGGTACGCCGACAGAGCCTGTGGCGAAGGCGTCCTAACTCATGTAGCCCCGCCGGGGCCGCGTTCTTTACAGAGTGCCTACCCTGGCGGGGCGCCCGTTCAACGGAGGGCCAGCACCGTTCACTGTGCAGAGTTGGTCTGTGTGGTGTGAAGTGGAGAACGCTACCGGCGCACCGGTGGCATCCTCGCTAGCGATTGTCCAGCGTTTCTAGGTCACTGTCCAGCGTGTGACATGGGTTGTAGTTTCCGCTCCGCAGCGGTCAGCCGCGCAGCTGTCTTCGACCGCTCCACGTCGAGCAGGTCGGGCAGGTTCAGCCAAAGCTTGCGGCCAGGCCGCCATGTGCGGATGTTGCCCTCAGTGAGCCATGCGTAGATGGTGGCTCGGCTACGGCCGACGCGTGCTGGTGCATCGGCGGCGAGGATCCAGTCAGAGGCGGTCACGGTGCGATTCTAGTGGTGTACCTGCTCAACCCAGAGAACGACAACGCGAGCGTCGACTGCGTAGCTGACGATGATGGCCATAAGGTCGACTACGAGAACTCCTCTACGCTGAACGACAACCTTGAGCGGCGCGATAACACGGCTGTAGCCGGACGCTAGTCGCAAGGTTTTCGACAACGGACCTCGTGGCGTGTCGGGCGGGTTCACAGGTGTCGAGGCCCGTGTTTATATGGAAGAGATACCTTATTGTAATTACACGGGTGTCACCCTACATCTAGTGGTGGGTTGCGCAGTGCGCCACAACATGTAGTGTTTTTGTGGGCCGGCAAACCTGCTGGCCTGAGAAACTGCGGGGCAGGTCGATCAACTTGCCGGTAGACGACCTGCCTCGCCATCCTGAAAGGATCCATTTCTATGGATACTGTCCGATTCGTCTACACGGTACACCCCTTCAGCGGCACCCAGCAAGATCCAGCAACAGTCCGACGTACGACGTGGGGGGTGCGTGACGTGGTCAATCTGGCCGGGGCCCTGACGGCCTTGCTGCGCGCTCTGATGGACACGATGCGACTCGTCGTCTCGGTCGCTTCGTAGCCAGTCAGGCAACGGCGTGGGCTGTGTGTTCGTCGATGACGAGTCGCGCGTCCCACGCCACCATCTCGGGTGTCTCTAAATGCCCGCACATTGTGCACACGACCCGGATGTCGTCGCCCGCGAAGGCCGGCGGCTGCCACTCCAGGGCGAGCCGCCCGCACTGCCGGCAGCGCACATAGACGACCTGGTGTGGCTTCTCCTCGGTCGGCCAGTTGCGTGCCGCCGACTCGACCTCCTGCCACAGGCACCTGCACAGCCACTGACCTTGTAGGTCTGCTGCGGCGTCGCGCAGGTCATCCCAGGGCTGCAGCCGGTTGAGCAGGTCGTCGATCGTGTGCGCCGCCACCCAGGTGGCCGGGATCGGGAGCGGTGCTTCGGCGCGGCTGCTGCGCCCAGCCTGTTCGGTGGCGATGTGGCCGGCGGCGTACAGCCAGGGCACGAGCCACCTGCTGGTGCCGATGGCGCGTTCGAGGCGGTCGTACTGTCGCGGGGTGAGGTAGCCGACGGTCTCGGTGGGGTCGACCTCGGTGTACGTGTCGGTCACTTGGTTCCTTTCGATGGTCGCCCGGGGTGGCGTTTGATGCCGGCTTCGCAGCGCAGTTTGCGGATGGTCTCGCGGCTGCCGCCGACCTGTGTGGCGATGTCGGTGTCGGGGATGCCGGCGCGTGCGAGCTCGAGTACTCGTGCGGTGTATTCGGGGGTGATCTGGATGGCCGGGTGGTCGGGGTCGGGGTTGACGCGCAGGCCGAGGCGTCGGCGGTGTTGGATGACGAGGTGGACGGTGATGCCGAGCCGTTCGGCGATGACGCGGTCGCAGTGGCCGGCGGCGTGTAGGCGTCGCACGTTGATGCTGGTTGCGGCGGTGGCGCGGGTTGCAGGGTCGCGGGGTGTGTTGCGTGTGGCGCCGGCGGCCAGGTGCTCGAGCAGGTGGTGTACTTGGCAGCCTTTGGCGTCGGCGATGGCGCGCAGTGTGCGGTAGATGGCGGGCTTGAGCCTGACGGGTACGGTGACGGTGTTGTCTAGAACGGGCATTGGTCGAGCGATTCCTCTCTGGCCACGTCTGCGGCCTCGAACAGGTCTGGTTGGTGTGATGGGGCGACTGTCGGCTGTGCGGGCGTCCTGCGGGCTGTGGCGGCTGCTGGCAGGCATGTGGTGAACCGTCCGCCGCACAGATGCTCGGGGAGTACGACGGGGCGTGTGGCCGGCGTCTCCTGGTCGTGGCCGCCCCAGTAGAGCACCGGGTCGCGCAGGTCGAGCCGGTGGACAGCGAACTGCCACGCCCACGCCCAGGTGGGGCGCCCGGTGAGCACGCAAGCGGTCTCCTCCGGCAGGCTGATCGGTGTCGGGTCGACGAGCCGCTGCCCGGTGATCACGGTCGGCAGGGACTCTTCGGTGTCGGTGGCGAGCACGACCATGCGGCAGCGGGGGCAGCGCGACCAGGTGACGTGCTGGGCGGTCATCGCTTCGCCTGCTTGTCTTCGGCTCGGCGGCGCGAGATCTCGGCACGGTACAGGTCGACGGCCACGGTGTCGCCGGCCTCGCGGGCGACCTTGATCATGCCGCGCAGCCCCGACGTCGGGAACACTTTGCGGTCGCGCAGCGCGGCTTCGGCTTTCGGGATCCAGTCGGCGGTCATGAGCGGGCCTGCCGGTCGGCGAAGGCGATCGCGTCAGCGAACGTCGGGAAGATCGTGATGGTGCGTCCGTCTGGCCCGATGGGCTCGCTCGCGAACCAGAAGTGCATGCCCTTGTCGACCCGCCAGCGGCGCCGCTCCTGCGCGCGTTCGGATTGGGCGAACGTTCGTGGCTCGTTCGCGTGTTCGGTTGCCGGTGTTGGTCGGGTGACCCTTGGTGACCTGTTTTCCTGTTGAGCAGTCTCCTGCGCGCGCGTAGTAGTTAAGTTAATATGCGCGCGTGTGGTGCCTACATGTTGCAGAAACTGGTCACCAAGGGTCACCCGTGCCGTTGGATCGGCTTGTTTGTGCGGATGTAGCGGGTGACCAGTTTCTGAAAAACTGTTCCCCAACTGGTCACCCAGAGAAAAAACCGGTCCCCCGTTTCTGTGTGTTTGCTGTGTGGCAGGGTGACCAGTTGCCTGTCCGGGTGACCAGTTTTCAGGAGCCTGAGTCGAACTGGTCACCCGGTTGTCGAGTGGCCGTTGGCTGATGTATTGGAGTGGTGCGAACAGCTCAAGGAGCGCCTCATCTTTGCACTCGCCTGCGGTCGTTTCGCGGCGCCACCATGTTCGTTTTTTTGTCCAGGTTGAGCCGTACTTGTCTCTCAGGATTGCACGCGAGGGGAGTGTCTTGATCTGCTCGATCTTGAGGATGGGCCGCTCCATCCTGAGCTCTTGTATTGTCTTCTGCTTGTTTGTCATGGGTGTGGCTCCGTTCATTTGTTCCAGTACTCGGTGTCGATGACGGGTTCGTCTGTGGCGAGGGAGAGGTTGGTGTAGTAGTTGCGGCCGTGACTCTTCATGGATCCGAGCTCGGGCAGTTTCTGTTTGAGGGCACGGCCGAACGCGGTGACGTTGAGTTCGTGCTCGCCGGAGGATTGGCACCAGTTGATGTAGTCGGCGCGCACTTCAGCTTTTGGTACGGCCATGATGCTGCCGCCGCCGACTTTGAGCCGTTCGGCGGCGTACCGGCCGAGGTGGTCTTCTTCCTGCTTGTACTCGGCGGTGGCGGCGCGTACGGCGTCGGGTTCGTCGAGTCCTTCGTTCAGGTAGTCGACGGCTCCTTGGACGATCCAGGCGAGGATGCCGGCGCCTTCGTGTTCGATGAGGCGTTCCTGCAGGTTCTCGACGCGCTGCTCCTTGGTGACGGTGTGCAGGAATGGGATGAGGCGCAGGCGTCGCCAGAATGAGTCGCCGCCGGTTTCGACTTTGGGCTGCGAGTTGCCCATGAGCCAGAGCGTGTGTGACGGGGTGAAGGTGAAGAAGTCCTGCCGCATGTACCGGGCGGTGATTTTGTCGCCGCCTGTGAGCATTTTGACTTTGGCTTCGTCGAAGCGGGTGCCTTCGTTGATTTCTGAGGCGACGGCCATGCGCCTGCCTTGCAGGTTGGCGAGTTCGGTTTCGTGGCGGTCTCGGCCTGCGAGGAGGAAGTTGGGTGGTGTTTCGGTGGCGTATTCGCCGAGGATGCTGGTGATGGTTTCGAGGAACACGGTTTTGCCGTTGCCGCCTGATCCGTGGAGGAAGGGGAGGATGTTCTCGAGCACTTCGCCGATCGCGGACAGCCCGGTGAGGCGTTGCACGTAGGTGATCATTTGCTGGTCGCCTTCGAAGGTTTGCTCGAGGAATGTCGTCCAGAGGGGTGTGGGCTGCCCGTCGTCCATGCTGACGCGGGTCTGTTTGGAGTGGAACAGGGTCGGCAGGGGTTCGATGTGTGCGCCGGTGCGCAGGTCGATGGCGCCGTCGGGGGTGTTGAGCTGGTAGGGCTGCCGGTCGAATCGGTCGGCTGCGACGCGCATGTCGGGCATGGTTTTGAGGATGGCGACGGCGTTGGAGAGTGACCGTGCGCTGAGGGATTTGAGCCGGTGGGCGTGGGTTTGTTTGTCGACGTCTGGGAGCCGGTCTGCGATGTCGAGGGCGGCTTGGATGGCGGCTGCCTGGTCGGGCTGCCATTGCCAGCGGGTGTTCTCCCAGGTGGCCCATTTGCCTGCGTCGGGGATGTATTTGAGGGTGGTGGAGTATTCCTGTGCGGCGAGGCGGGCGTTGCCGGTGTCGGTGAGGTCGTCGTCTTCGCCGGTGGTGGTTGCGGGTGCGGGTGCTGCGCTGGCGGTGGTGCGGCCGCCTTGTACGACGGAGAGTGCGGGGCGCTCGGTCTGTGCGGGTGTTGCTTCGGCGGTCATATTATTCTGGCCGGCCTGAGATTGGAATGTTATTCCATCGGATGTAACAGGAGCGCTGTTATCTGCTTGGGGTGCCTCGCGCGGCGTGAGTTCGCGTGCTGCCCGTTTGCCGTATCCGGCGGCGTGGAGTGCACGGGCGGCGGCGGAGTGGTCGCCGCTGTGCTGCAGGAGCGCGTAGGCGCCGAACTTGGTGTAGGGCTTCTCTGCTTCGAACTCGGTGGAGGTGGAGAAGACGTAGAGGCGGTCGCGGTCGTCGGCGTGCCCGGTGGTGGCGGAGATGCCTTCGTCTTTGCCGGGGCGTCGCCAGTAGCGTGTGCGGCCGCGGGCGCCGAGCAGTGTCCAGCCCGCGGGGGTGAGGATGTCTGCCCAGTCGGTGCGCTGCTCGTAGTCGTCGCCGGGTTTCACGTCGCCGGGCTGATCGGTGACCTTTTCGTTGGCGCCACCGAATTGGTCATCCCAGATGCTGGCTGTCTGGGTGGAGTCCCAGGGTTCTTCCTCGGGGGTCTTGTCGAGGGCGAGGTTGAACACGAGGTGCAGTGCGTCGCGCTGCGCCTTGGTGATACTGGTGATGGTGTCGGGGCCGCCGAGGAGGCGCACGTATGGGCGCCCGGTGGGGTGGACGGTGCCGGCGGAGGGTGCGAGGACGACGAAGCCGCCTTCGCCGCGGGTCTCGGCCAACGTTTCGTGGTTGTCCGCGCGGGCGATCTTCTCGTTGCCTGGCACGGGTGCGTCGCTGATGCGGTAGAAGAGGTGCAGGCCGCCGGAGGGTGACTGTTCGGACCAGCCTTGGAGGATCTGCTGGTAGAGGCCGGTGAGTTCAGCCCCGTCGAGGAGTTCGAGGAGTGCGGGCATGTCGGACATGGCGCGGCCCTCGATTTCGAGGAGTTCGATGCTCCCGGAGATTGCGCCGGTGATCATGCCGACACCGAGTGGGCTGCCGTCGGGGAACCAGTCGGTGATCTGTTGTTCGGTGGCGCGCTCGCGGGTGTAGGGCTTCCAGGCGATGGCGGGTGATTTCGACCCGTCTGCTTTGACTGGCACGACGGATGCGCCGGCGGCGTGGAGCTGGAGCGCGGCGTCTATGATTGTGCTCATTTGGTGGCCTCGACCTTGGGAGAGTTGTGAGTAATTTGTACGTGGATTCGCATGGTGTCGATGTCGAGCTGATCGCGAACCCGGAGACGGATCCGGCGTTGACCGGCGCACAGGTCTTTCGTGTTGTGGAGACTGGTGCCCTTCGTGCCATCACGGACGATGATCAGCGATACATCTTTGGCGGTGGGGAGGGTGATCACGGGATCACGGAGCCTGCTCGCGACTGAGTTGTTCATGTGCCCCTGCCGCAGACTCGACTGCGGGTGTATGCCGTTCCAGGGGCGGCCTGCATGACGCTGCAGACGGGCGATTGGGCTGTTAGGCGACCTGCAGGCCGTTGGCTGCCGCGACCTGTCGGACGGTTGCCTCGTCCACGCCGGTGGCGCGGGTGAGGGTGTCGAGCGGCGTTCCGAACTGCAGGAGGGGCAGCACCTTGGCGACGACGGCCGGGTCGATCGCGGGCGCTGCAGGCTGTGGTGTCTGCTGGATCGGGGTCTGCACTGGCTGGGGTGCCTGCTGTGCCGCCGGCACCTGCTGGGTTGGCTGTGCGGCGGGCTGCTGCACGTAGCCCTGCTGGACGGGCTGTGCAGCGGCCTGTGAGAGTGCCTGGTCGATGCCCGCCGGCGCACCCTTGACCAGCGTGTACGTGTAGTCCTTCTGCGTGAACGTGCCGGTCTTGCCCTGCACCTGCTTCTCGCCGACGAACGTGGCGGTCATGACCGTGCCGGGCACGAGGATCTCGGACGCCTTGTGTGCGCCTGACGCCTGGATGGCGGCGGCGAGCGCCTGCTTCTTCGACCCCCAGGCGTTGATGTAGAGGGCGCGGATGCCGTCGTCGTCAGGGTCGTCGTGCTCGGTGGTCTGCAGCTGGATGACGAACTGCATCTTCGGGTCACCGGAGGGGAACACGGCGGGCTGGTTGGTGCCGTATTCGGTCTGCTGACGGTAGTCGACGGCGGTGATGGTGCCTGTCACCGTGGTGCCGGGTGCACTGTACTTGTCGAAGGGGGACTTGCCGCTGCCGGCGAATGCTTTGTCGAGGTCTTCGAAGTTGACCATGATGTGTTGCTCCTTTGTTGTGGTGGTGATCAGGCGAGTGCCCGGTCGATTCGTTGGGTCTTGGTGCCCCGGTTGCGTTGCTCTGTCTTGCACCAGGGGCAGAATGGGTTGCTGCAGGGGTCGTATGCGGCGAGCGCCGCATCTTTCCCGACGACGCGCACCATTTCGGCGAGCATGTTGAGCCGTGCGAGCGCGTCGAGGGCGACCTGCTCGTCGTAGGGCTCTGTCCACAGGAACCTCTTTGACCATTCGGCTTCCCTGGGGAGGAAGCAGATGGCGACGGCCTGCACCGGGTATCCGCGGCGCGCCCACCCTCGCCCGTACAGGTGTGCTTGGGTGCGGTACTGGCGGGACGGGCCGTGCGTGCGGTACTTCGACAGGGTCGAGTTGCCGACGATCTTGTGGTCGAGGACGGTGCCGGTGAACGTGTCAAAGAGGTCCGTGCTGCCGGTGATGTGCGTGTCGCCGAGTTCTCCGACGTCGACGCGGTCTTCGCAGATCCACCGAATCACCGGATCGTAGTGGGCGTTGTCGGTGTTGAACCATTCTTCGAGCTGCGTGTGCATGGCTGTGCCCAGTGCTGGCTTCCAGGGGATGCGACTGTCGGCTGGTTCGTCGTCGCCTGCGATCTTGTGGATGAGGCGGCGCTCGCAGTCGATGCCGATCTCGGACGGGCCGATGCGTTTCTGCAGGCTGCGTGGGTGGGCGGCGATGGACTCTTCGATGACTTGCACGTAGTCGGCGAGGACGTCCCGTGTGTCGCTCATGACGAGTGCTCCTGGCGGATCATGCGCGCCCACCATTCGGCGTCGCCGTCGATCTTGTAGACGACGTTGGCGATCGCTTCGGCGAGCTCGGACGCGGTCTTGGTGTCGAGGATGTGCACGTGCCCGTTGATGGTGGCGCGCACTTCACCACGGGTGGTCTTGCCGACCGAGCAGGTGACGCTCATGCTGGTCGCCTCTCTCCGGTGTGCGCCAGGCGGAACACCTGGGCGGGGCGCTGGTGTATGCCTTGGGTGGCTTCGGTGAGCACCTCGGCGAGCTGGGCGGCTTCGGTGACGGGGATGAGCAGGGTGCGGTCGCGGATGCTGCCACCTTCGACGACCGGTATACGGACACGCAGTGCTGTGGCGACGCCGGGCACGTCGATGTCGGCGAGCACAGCGGGCGACTGGAAACGAATGTGCTGGGCGGGCATGCTCACTTCACCTCGTCGATGTGGACGGTGGGCGCCGACTGTGTTTGGAATGCCTCGAGCGCGGCCGGGGCGAACTGCTTCTTCACTGCGGCAGTGTCGAGCTTCGCCGCGTACAGTCCTGGGTACTGGGCTGCCGGGTAGGCCTTCTCGATCTTCTTTGCGTCGATGCGGCGGGCGCCCTGCTGGATGCGCACCTTGAAGCCTGCGACCAGGTCGGTGCGTGGCTCGGTGATGTGTTGCAGCAGCACTTCGTCGATCTGCTCGATGCGTTCCTTCCTTTCCGCGATCTCGGCGGCCAAGTCGAGGCGTTCGATCGCGAGGGCACGTAGCTGCTCGTCCGTGGCCTGGGTGGCGGTGGTTTCAGTCATGCTGGTGTGCTCCGTTTCAGATGAGGTTGAGGATGGTGAGGAAAGTGGCCAGGGTGAGGGTCACGTACTGGTCGGCTGGCTGGCCTTTGCCGCGGCGCTTGTGCACCACGACCCCGCCGAGCACGTCAGGAAACCGCTTGTCGGCGTTGCCCGCCTCGGCGTCCGCCTGGGCGACCCAGTCAGCCAATTCCATGCGCTGGTGGTTCTTCGCCTCGATGACGATCCGCCCGCTAGGTGTGGGCAGGTGCAGGTCGCCGTCATCGGCGGTGCCCTTGAGCGCGCGGCGTTCGACCGGCTGGCCGACCACGTCGGACAGGTAGCCTGCGAGCGCCGTCTCGAACGCGGTGCCCTTCTGCTTGCTGCGGCTCATTCGTCGACCTCGATTCGGGTCAGCTGTTCTGGTGCCGCCGAGGCGTTCGTGTAACGCTTCTTGGACTCTGGGTAGGGCTCGAGACTGACGATGGTCTTGCCGGTGTATGACTGAGAGCCGGCAGTGATGGAGTTCACGCGCCACTGCAGCTTGGACTTGCCGCGGGTGACGATGTCACCGACCCTGATCATGCTGCGGTTCATGCTGCCCGCCTTCCGTGGTCGCGTGCCGGCTCGAGCACGGCATCGGGGTCCTGCTCGGCTCGCCATTCGTCGACCATCTGGGTGACGGCGCCGGCGATAGCCAGGCCGATGAGGGTGATCGCCGCAGCGCCGAGCACCGCCCACACCCAGCCGGGCACGGTGACGAGCGCGGCAGAGAACGCGATCACGGACAGGAGGGTGAGCAGCCAGACGATGCAGATCATGTGGAAGCGGGTCATGGTCAGATCACCGCCCGGAGTCCACGCTGGATGCGTTCGCGGTCGCGTTTGCCGCGGCGTGCGGTCGAGCGGGGCGCGTGGTGCAGCAGTTCGAAGATCGCTTCGAGGTCGTCGTGGGTGATGACCCGGTTGCGCTCGCTGATCTTGGTGTGTGGCCATGCGCCGGAGTAGATGCGTTTGCGCACCAGGTCGCGGGGGACGCGCAGGATCTCTGCGACCTCGTCGAGGGTGTAGACGGCCGGGCGGTCGCCGGTAGGATTGGTGTCAGGCATGAGAGCCTTTCCTCTCTTGTTCTTGGCCCTGCCGGGTGCGATCCGGTGGGGCCTTTTATGTCAGTGGGTCGGTGTTGACTTGGTCAGGCGACGTCGGCGACGCTCGTCTCGATCGGATTGGCGACGAACTCGGCCAGCTTCGACATCGCGTTGGCGATGTAGCGTGGCGTGACGTTCGGCGCCTTCCCCGTCTCCACCTGCGAGAGGTAAGAGGGCGAGGAACCGACGAGGCGTGCGGCTTCGGCGAGCGTGAGACCAGCCATTTCGCGTACCGCCCGGATGCTTGTCCCGGCGGCTGCGGTGGTGGTTGCTGTGCTCATGTGTAAGAACGTAGCACAGTTACACACAGAGATGTGTCAGCTTGGTTTGATGTTGCGCTCACAGTTACCCTCAATGTGTAACTGTGGTACTGTTATCCCCATGACAACGCCGGATGATGTGCAAAAGATTTTTTCCACGATTTTCGACGTGGACTCTCTGACATTGGACGAGCGACAGAAACTCGGTCCGAAAGTGCGCGAGGCTCGCCTGAGCCTCGGGATGAAGCAAGCGGAGCTTGCGGACGCCGCTGGTATCTCACGCAAGACGCTGTCCGACCTCGAGCAGGGGCGCCGCGGCGCGCAGGCCGGTGTGCTCCACAAAGTGCTGTCAGTCCTGGGTGTGCCGCAGGTTGGCGACGCCGAGACCAAGTACAGCGAGGCGACACAGCTGTTCATCGCGTCGACGGCACCGATCTTCGACACGCTTCCAGTCGATGAGCAGAGTGGTGCTCACGAGGATGTGGTGGCATTGCTGGCGTCTCGTCTCGCGCGTGCGAACCGTGGTGGCCTCCGCCTTGTCGGTGGCATGGACGAGGATGAGCGCAGAGCCGCCTCGCATGACCAGGGCGGGCTCGAAGAGAGCGACCTGGACTGATAGGGGAGAGCATGGGGGAGACGTACGATCCGGGCGTCGAGGCAGACCGTCTCGGCGCCCGTGTCATCGAATGGGCGGCACCGTTGCGGCCCGGCGAGAACGGGCTCTACCTGGACGATTTCCGGCTGATCATCCTGCGCCCGAAACTCGAGCCGATCGCCCAGCGCTCCGTGCTCGCTCACGAGGTGGAGCATGCCCGCTCCCATGACAGGCCGACACGGCTGACGAAGCCACGCATGGAGCGCCTCGCCGACGAGCGGGCGGCCGCGAGGCTGATCGACGACGACCGCTTGGACGACCTCATGCGCACGTACCCATCATGCGCGGCACGGTGGGCGGTCGACCTGCAGGTGTCCCCGCACCTGCTGACCGTGCATCTGGACGCCACCGGTAGGATGATCCCGGATCTCACCGACGACGCGATAGGGGCATGAGCATGGGGGAATGGCGCAAGGCAGGGGCGATCGCGGCCGGAGGTGCCGTGCTCGCGACCCTCCTCCTGGCAGGATGTTCGACAGAGACGGAAAGTCAGGACAGCACTCCGGCTTCGACCGACCAGACCTTGAAAGTTGGGGAGACCGCACATACTGATGGTGGTGACGTCACCGTGCACTCGGTAAAGCGATACGCGGTCCCCGAGAATACTCCGGATGGGGAGCCGCGCCTGTCGGCCGATGTCGAGCTTTGTAACACGAGCGACGCAAGCTACGAATACTCATCGAGCCCCTGGGAGTTGGCTCTGGACGGTGGCTACCGCATGCACACTGCCAGCACCCTGTACGACCCCGAGCAGCCCTACTACGGGCTGCCGTCCGGAACGCTGCAGGCAGGCAAGTGTGCGCGCGGCAACATCCCATTCAGTCTCGGAAGCGTGACAGACCCGAAGCCTGTCGAGATCACGTACTCTCCGCAGCGCATCAAGACGGTCATCACCTGGACGATCAGCTGACCCATACTGCCCGTTGAAATTTCAACGGAACCAGGCCGAAACCGGCTCTAGGCGGTCACCCAGAAATGGCTGTACCCGCGTAAACACTGGGGTGACACGCCCGGGCGGGCGTCCGTAAGGGGTTCGATTCCCGGCGGCTCCACAATGAAACAAAGAAACACTGAACTGCAGCCTCTGCTGTCGACACGACCAGTCGTGTTGACGCGGAGGCTGCTGCCGTTTCCGTGCGTCACCGACACGCAGCACCCGCTCTGCCGAACAAGTATCATGGCCGAAGTGCGCTGTCCGACATAGGCCAGCCCACGGAGCCGCACAAGCGCCCCCCGATCGATCGCATCCCCAATGAGCTGCTCTCGACATCCGTGTGAGCGCCTCGGCAGCCTCCGGGAAGGGCACATCACTACGGAGCGGAGTGCTGCCGTTGATGAGAAGGCTAGTGAAGAGACCACCGTTGGAAAGATCGCCATTGAAGAGAAAGACGCCGCTGCGAGTCGCCTTCGCCGCTGCCCTTCTGCTGGCGACTGCAGCGGGAGCCGCTGGGTGTGGTGACACCGCCGGCTGCGACGACAACGAACCCAAGAGCTCCTCAGCGGCGACGGTCAGCGTAGCGCCAGCTGTGGTGTCATCGTGGAAGACGCGTGGAGGCCATGGCCACGGGCACGGGCACGGGCACGGGCACGGGCGAGATCATGACACCCACACCGAGGGGTGGTGGCCCCCATTCGGCGGACGCTCCCACAGTCATCCATGTCACACCGCGACCCCTGACGTGGGAAGCGATCGCACGCCCTGACCGGCCACGTCGATCGTGTGCCCTCGCTGTTCGAGCAAGATCGAGGTCACACCAGCGCTCGTCGACGCACAAAATCAGTCGCCGCCAGACCCAGTCGCCGCCAGCCCCAGTCGCGCACCGACCTTTGATCGCGGCGAACGCCGAATCATGTCTGGTCGGAGGATGCGGGCGCGACCGCGGCATCCGTCGATGCGTCTGTTTGCGAGGCGGGCGGATGCGGAGTCGTGTGGCCTTTCTGCGCAGCGAGCAGCTGATCGATCTTGCCTTCGAGCTCACGGAACTGCGCGCGGGTCGCGGCCTGATTGTCTTCGTCGACCTGATGGATGCGCTCGACGATCCACGAGGCGAGCGTGCCGGTCACGGTGCTGATCAGCGTGATGCCACCGGCCATGAGTGTGATGGCCACAAGGCGCCCGGTGAGCGTCACGGTGGTGAGATCGCCGTAGCCGACGGTCGTGATGGTGACGATGCTCCACCAAATCGCGTCGCCGTAGGTCTCGATGCTCGATCCAGGCTGACCGCGTTCAGCGTCGAGGATCGCGAGCGACCCCACGAGCACGAGCATGCCGACGGTGCCGATCACATAGACGAGGATCTTGCCGCGCAGCGCGGCACCGGCTGTGCGCTGCAGCACGCGCAGCAGAGTGACCAGGCGCAGCAGCCTGAGCGGCCGAGCCATCGGCAGCAGCACCATTGCCAGATCCAGCAAGTGTGTGTAGAACCAGCGCCAGCGGGGTCGAGCGAGGAGAATCGAGACCACATAGTCGACGAGGAAGATCGCCCAGGTGACATTCATCGTCCACTCGGTGATGGTGCGCAGACGGCCGTCGAGGTCGCCGAGCACCTGCCAGGCGTAGGCGAAGAGAAAGACCAGTGCGGCGATGGCCAGCGGCCAGTCGGTGGCGCGCTTCCAACGCTCCAAGTCGGCCCCGAAGGTGCGCTTCGACTCGAACATCGTCTCCCCGATCGCGTTCAGGCAGCCGCTCGTCGACTCTGCAGCCATCCGACCGCGAGTCTGATGGCCACGGGCAGAACCGACAGCACGACGATGAGAATGAGAATGACGTCGACATGGTCGGCTATCCAGGGGATGCCGCCGAGCAGATGCCCGGCCACCGGAAGCCCGATGCCCCAGATCAGGGCGCCGATGCCGTTCCAGAACAGGAATCTGGTGCGTCCGTAGCCGGCGACGCCTGCTGCGAAGGGAACGAATGTGCGAATGATCGGAATGAACCGAGCCAAGAGAATTGCCGGCCCGCCGAAGCGTGCGAAGAAATGACTGGCCTTCGCCGAATGAGGGGCGAGGCGGCCCTGCACAGAGCGGGCGATGCGCTCACTGCGCAGTGAGAGGCGGCCGATGCTGTAGCCCGTCTGATCGCCTGCGAACGCCATCACGGCGATCACCAGACACACCAGCCACAGCGGCAGTGCCGAGAGCGCCTCGTTCTGCGACTGAGCGGCGCCGGTCAGCATGCCGAGCAGAAAGACCAGCGAGTCTCCCGGCAGAAAGAAACCGATCAGCAGGCCCGTCTCGGCGAAGACGATGACTGCGCAGACGACCAGCGCCCATGGGCCGGTGGTAGCGAGAATGAGGTGAGGATCGAGCCAAGGAAACACCTGCTCACTCTACTCGCCGGATGGCCCGGTCGCGCCCGTCTCACAGCCACGCCTTCTGCGCTGAAATGACGGCGGTCGCCTGTCGTCTGCCGGAGGGAACGCCATCCGTGACAGAGACAGGCGACCGTGCGGGTGGACATCCGGACGCCGCCGTCAGCGTCAGCCGTCGATTAGGCGCGAGGATCGTCGACGATGCACTTCTTCTGCTCAGCGGTGTAGAGCCAGTCCATGCTCACGTCGAACGGAGCGAACCACTCGGTGGCTTCGATGCCGGTGCGCTTGTCCTGGTGCAGGCCGTAGTTCTTCGGAGGCGCGATGTGGAACGTCACCGTGTACTCTCCGGGGTTCTCCAGCGATCCAACGAGCCCGGCGGCCTCTGCCGACTTCGGGATGTTCGTGCCGTAGTGCGACCCGTCGGCGGCGTTCATCTCCATGAACATGCCCTTGACGATCTCTTTGCCTGACTTGTCGGTGACCGTGTAGTCGATATTGAGGTCTGCCGGTGTCTCGTCGACTGACCAGCCGTACTTGGTGCCCTCTTCATTGACCTTGACGTCGAGCTCGATGTGCGCGATCGAATCGGCGTAAGCCGGCATCATGCCGCCGTCAAACGCCATGTCGCCGGGCTGAAAGTAGTTGGCCTCCATATGGAACGGGCCCTCATCGGCGTCTCCGACGGGAATCTCATGGTTCTGACCGTCGTCTTCAGGCGTACCGCACACCGAAGGGGCCAGGCGGGCGTCTTCAGCGGACGAATCGCTGCTCGCGGCCGCACTGCTCTGCGTGCTGGCATTGTCGCTCGATGAGCAGCCGGTCAGCGCCAGCGTGCTGGCGGATGCGACCAGGCAGATGCCCAGTGCGGTGCGGGTCATGCGGTTCATTGTCATTCTTTGCTCCTTTGTCTCTGGGCGACCGGACGTCGCCCCGAATGGGGGAAAACTGCGGGGAAGGGTGATGGCTGGCGCCCAGAACACATGCTGCAGCCAGTCAACGGTGGGCTGATATCGGCCGGGTCTGTGCGGTCGTGCTCAGTCGTCGCTCTTCGCCGAGCTCAGTGCTGCCTCGGCGAGTTCACGTTTCTCGCGGCGCAGCTGTCTGTTCTGTGCCATGGTCAGCCAGACAGCGGCGACGACCAGAATGAGCTGCGGCAGCAGCGTTTCGGCACGTGGGTAGAGCCCGAGTACGGGCACTGTCAGCCAACTGAGTGAGGGAATGCTGGTCTGCCCCAGAATGAAGCCGGCCTCACCGAGCTCCACCACTCCGTTGCCCACGAAGACGATCGCGAGCAGGAAGAGCAGGGCCGAGGTCGCCTTGAACACGATGCCGATCGGCAGCTTCACCGCGAAGTAGCGGAAGACGACGAAGACGCCGACGAGCAATGCCGCGGCTGCGGCGATGCCGATGCCGACCCAGAGCGAGTCGGCCATGCCCCCTTGGAACGCGGCGGCATAGAACAGCACGAGCTCGGCGCCCTCTCGGCTGACGGCCAGGAAGGCTGCGAACGAGAGCAGCCACATGCTGCCTGTGGTGATCGACTGGTCGACCTTTCCGCGCACATACCGCTCCCAGGCCTGTTCGTCGGATTTGCTGAGCATCCAGTTCGAGATGTAGAAGAGCACGAGCACCGCGAGGAACATCGTGCCGCCTTCGAGCATCTCCTGCCCCGCACCCGCGTTCTGGAACACCGCGCTCAACAGCACGGCCAGCAGAATGGAGACCCCGATGCCGGCGAGCACGCCCCAGTAGACGTACTTCGTCAGCTGTCTGTTGCCTGACCGAACCAGGTACAGCACGATCGCTGCGACGACGAGCAAGGCCTCAAGGCCTTCGCGGAGCAGAATCGTGAAGGCTGTGACGAACGAGTAGACGCGGCGTGCCTCGGGCGTGACCGCCGTTGTCGAACGCTGGTCGAGCAGTTTCTGTGCGGCGGCCTCTTTCTGATCCTCAGGCAGGTCGTCTGCGATCACGCCGTCGAGCTCGAGCGCATCGCGTGCTGCGTTCAGTTTGATGCTCTCGATGGTGCTGCGCGCGGCAGCGGAGTCTTTGGCCTTGGCCTGGGACTTGGCCTTGCCGAACAGGCCTTCCATCATGGGCTTGCGGTTGCCGCTCAGTGACATCGACGGCCCCTCAAGCAGTGGGTCGTAGTACTTGAAGTAGGCGTTCTGCACCTCGCGGTAAGCCGACTCGTAGTCGGAGCCGTCCAGAGCGTCGATGGCGCTGTCGAGGGTGTCGGCGATCTTCAGTGCGACGTCTTGGTTGCTGGTCTCTGAGGTGTCGGCGGCAGCGTGCGCGGGAGTGGGGGAGAGGGCGACCCCGATGAGCGCCATCAGCGCCAGCGTGAGGCAGACGATGACGCGACCGATCCTGGCCAAACGGGGGTCGAGAGCTGCGACCGCAGATCGCGTCGGCTGCGAGGCTGGGCGCCGCACCGCCGATACGGATGTGGTCTGGGAGTGCGACGCGACGACGCGCGGCGCCTGATTCTGCAGAGATTGGCTGTGTGCCACGACTTCCCCTAAAGGTCTGATGATGCCTTAGTGAGGTTAGACCTTCCTAATTTATTCGGCAACCCGAACATTCTGCGAAGGCTACCCTGACACTGCACTGTGAGGTGGGGCGCATCTCGGCCTGTTCGCAGCCGGGCCGCGGAACTGTCCAGAACAGATCTGCCCAGAACCGGCCTGTCCAGAACAGATCTGCCCAGAACGGGCGCTGCCCAGAACGGCGCTGCCCGGTCGTGTAGGTCGCCGCATCATGGGGAGCGCATAATGGCTGCATGGTGAAAGCGCGCGGCTGGTTCCAGAACGTGTGGCCGGTGGCCGTCGGCGGCATGTTCGGCACGGCAGCGAGGGCCTCGATCGAGAGCGCCCTGCCGGTGGTCTCCGGATGGCCCTGGCCGACATTTCTGATCAACCTCGGCGGGTCTCTCATGCTCGGCCTGCTCACGGGGCTGCTCGCTCGCGGTGCGAGCGTCGGGTGGCGACGCCTGCTGCGTCTCGGCGTCGGCACCGGGGTCATCGGCGGGTTCACCACCTACAGCACGTTCGTGATGGAGGTCGATATGCGACTTGCGGGAGGCAGCACGACGCTGGCGCTGCTCTACGCGTTCGCCAGCATCCTCATGGGCGTGGCCGCTGCGATCGCAGGTCTGGTCATCGGGCGAAAGGCGGTGCGGGCATGACCTTCGCACTGCTTGCACTGACGTCGATCGCGGGCGGCGTCGGCTCTGGCCTGCGCTATGTCGTCGACACGCTGGTGACCGGTCGGCGGCTCGAATCATCGCCGAACGGCATGCCGATGGGCACGATCGTCGTCAACCTGAGCGCCTGCCTGCTGCTGGGGGTGCTCACCGGATGGGCGGCAGCGGAGGCTGCGCCGACGGTGGGGGCGGGGTCAGCCGGCGCGGATGTCTCGACCGGAGTGACCGTGCTCGGCGTCGGTCTGCTGGGCGGGTATTCGACGTTCAGCACAGCCTGCGTCGAGACCGGTCGTCTGCTGCTTCAGGGCAGGGTGCGGCAGGCGGTGGCACATGGGCTCGGCATGATCGTCGGATGCCTCATCGCCGGCATGATCGGCATCGCTTTGGGCGGGCTGCTCGGCTAGCGGCGCCGCCGTTCTGCGGCGAACTGGCGCCGTGTTCGGCTCGGTCGTCGAGCCGACGAGCGCCGCTCGCAGTGAGGGTTCCCAGTGTCGGCGGGTCGGGCTATGGTGTCTGACATGAACGGGACCCCAGACGACCGCAGCGAGATGTCTCACGATGACGGCATGTCGCATCAGGGCGTGCGCCATGACGACATGGCGCACGATATGTCGCACATGCAGAAGAGCTACGGCACAACGAGTGAAGACGCTCTGGCCGGCATGGCAGATATGGGCGATATGGCAGACATGACCGGTACAGGATCGATGGCCCACATGCATCATGCCGGGCACGTGCTGCGCTTCCGACGCCTCTTCTGGATCATGCTCGCGCTGTCGATTCCCACTGTGCTGCTCAGCTCGATGTTCGCAGACATCTTCGGTTACGGCCTGCCTGATGCGCGGTGGGTCACTTGGGTGAGTCCAGTTCTGGGCACCGTCATCTATGCGTGGGGCGGCCGACCCTTTCTTTCCGGCGCCGTCGACGAGATTCGGTCTCGGCAGCCGGGCATGATGCTGCTGATCGCGCTTGCGATTACCGTGGCCTTTCTCAGCTCGTGGGGTGCGTCGCTGCATCTGCTGAGTCATGAGCTCGACTTCTGGTGGGAACTCGCGCTGCTCGTGGTCATCATGCTGCTCGGCCACTGGATCGAGATGCGCTCGCTCGCCCGCAGCGGGTCTGCGCTCGACTCACTGGCCGCTCTGCTGCCCGACGTGGCCGAGCGCGTGGTCGCTCATGGCGATGGCGAGCAGACCCAGGAGGTGGCGCCGGCAGAGCTGCGTGAGGGCGATATCGTTCTGGTGCGGCCGGGTGGCTCGGTACCGGCCGACGGCGTCGTCATCGACGGCACCGCGAGCCTCGATGAGTCGATGATCACTGGCGAGTCCCGCCCAGTGCGGCGCTCGCTCGGCGACCACGTCGTCGCCGGCACCGTTGCGACGGATTCCGGCCTGCGCGTCCGTGTGACGGCAGTGGGGCAGAGCACGGCGCTCGCAGGCATCCAGCGTCTGATCTCCGATGCGCAGCAGTCCACGTCGCACACGCAGCGTCTGGCCGACCGTGCTGCCGGGTGGCTGTTCTGGTTCACGATCGCCGCGGCTGCGATCACGGCGATCGTCTGGGTCGTCGGCGGGCGGCCTGATCAGGCGGTCGTCCGAGCGATCAGCGTGCTGGTGATCGCGTGCCCGCACGCCCTCGGGCTGGCGATCCCGCTGGTGGTCTCGATCGCCACCGAGATCGCGGCGCGCTCCGGCGTGCTGGTCAGTGATCGGCTCGCGCTTGAGCGGATGCGCACCGTCGACACGGTGATCTTCGACAAGACCGGCACACTGACACAAGGGCGCCCAGAGGTCACTGCGGTGCTGCCCGTGGGCCAGTCGACGTCGAATCAGCCTAGTTCGAGTGCGGCCGAGAACGCAGTGCTGTTGACGGCAGCCGCAGTCGAGAAGAGCTCGGAACATCCGCTTGCCGCTGCGATCGTCGGGGCGGCGCAGCAGAGAGAACTCGCACTGTTGCCGGTCGATGACTTCGTGTCGGCTCCGGCGACCGGGGTCTCTGGCACGGTCAATGGACACCGCGTTCGCATCGGCGGGCCGGCAATGCTGGCCGAGACCGGCTTGGCGGAGCTGGAAGGGGTCGAGGCATGGCGTGCCGAAGGCGCGATCATCCTGCATGTGGTCGTCGACGAACGAGTCGTTGGTGCGCTGCGTCTCGCTGACGCCGTGCGCCCCGAATCGAAGCAGGCGGTCGCCGCGCTGCACGATCGCGGGTGCCAAGTGATGATGCTCACGGGCGACGCGGAGGCCGTCGCAGACCATGTGGCCGAGTCCGTCGGCATCGATCGCGTCTTCGCCCAGGTGCGCGCCGAAGACAAGGCCGCGAAGCTTCGAGGTCTTCAGGGTGAAGGCCGCATCGTGGCGATGGTCGGCGACGGGGTCAACGACGCACCTGCACTGGCTCAGGCCGATGTGGGGCTGGCGATCGGGGCCGGAACCGATGTGGCGCGCGGTGCCGCAGGCATCGTGCTGGCCGGGTCGGATCCGCGCGCCGTGGTCTCGGTCATGGAGCTTTCGCGGCACACCTACCGCAAAATGCTGCAGAATCTGTGGTGGGCCGTCGGTTACAACCTGATTGCGGTGCCACTGGCCGCCGGTGTGCTCGCTCCCCTCGGCTTCGTCCTGCCGATGAGCGTTGGGGCCCTGCTGATGTCAGCTTCGACCGTCGTCGTGGCGATCAACGCCCAGCTGCTGCGCGAGATTGATCTGAGTCCGACACGCCTATGCCGTCAGATCTTAGGCCCCGACGGTGGTGCCGAAGAGCATGCCCACGGCATAGGTCACGACCATCGTGAGCAGCCCCATGCCGACGTTGCGCACGACGGCCCGGCCACGTTGCGCACCGCCGAGCGTGGCGCTGACGAACCCAGTGAGCAGCAGCGCGATCGCGACGGCCACGATGGTCACCCCGATGCGCACCGTCTGGTCGAGTGGCAGCAGCATGGCAATCAGCGGAATCAGCGCGCCGACGGTGAACGAGACGAATGACGACCCGGCTGCGGCCCAAGGATTGGTCAGCGCATCAGGGTCGATGCCGAGCTCCGCATCAGCATGAGCGCGCAGCGCGTCGTGCTTGGTGAGGTCGCGTGCGACCAGCTTCGCCACCTCGGGGGTGACTCCGCGGTCGACGTAGATGCCGACCAGTTCGTCGAACTCTTCACGGGGCATCGTCTTCAGCTCGTGGCGTTCCTTGGCGAGCATCGCCTTCTCTGTATCGCGCTGTGTGCTTACTGAGACGTACTCGCCACCGGCCATCGAGAAGGCACCGGCGACTAGTGCCGCGATCCCGGAAGCGGCGATTGCCACCGTGTTCGTCGTCGCGCCGGCGACGCCGATGATAGTGCCTGCGACCGAGACGATGCCGTCGTTGGCTCCAAGCACGCCTGCGCGCAGCCAGTTGAGCTTCTCTCCGACCGCTTCGACATGCTCTTCGCCCTCGTGGTGGGCGTGGGTCGACTTCGCCATGACGGTTCCTCTCGCCGGTGGATTCTGCAGGTGATGACTCTCATGGGATTGTACTGACCGCCGCGGGCCGGCCTGGTGCGCGGCACTGATCACCGCCGCGCAGATCTGACGGTCGGTATGTCATCGCCATTCCTCTCCGCGGAGCCGAACCGCGTTCTCGATGGGCACTTACAATTATCGTTGAGCGTCGATATCATCGTCTTATGGCGATCAAACTCACAGAGCAGGGGCCGATCCGCAGTACCGACTACGCGCAGCTGTTCCATGCTGTGGCCGATCCTGCTCGACTGCGCATTCTGCGCCACCTGATGCTCGGCGAACACAATGTGAGTCAGCTCGTCGACCATCTCGGGCTGGCCCAGTCGACTGTGAGCGCACATCTTGCCTGTCTGCGTGACTGCGGGCTCGTTCGACCTCGTGTGTCAGGACGGTCGACCTACCACTCGATTGTCGCCGAGGGAGAGGTGCGGCGACTGCTCTCGGCCGCCGAGTCTCTGATCGCTGCTACCGGAGTCTCAGGGCGGCATCCGCATGATCATTCACGCATCGAGCGCAGCGTCGATGCGATGCCTGCGGCGTCGGCGCGAGAGGAGGACTGATGCACGACACGCACACTGCCCCAGACGGCGGAGTCGGCGGCCGTGCCCAGCGTCGCCGTCTCGCTTTTGCCTTCGGCATCACGGCCACGATATTGGTGGCCCAGGCGATCGGCGCGGTCGTCACCGGCAGCCTCGCGCTCACCACCGACACGGTGCATATGCTGGTCGATTCGTCTGGCCTGCTGCTCGCACTGGTCACGGCGCATCTGGTGCTGCGGCCGGCGTCGCCGGAGCGCACTTGGGGGTTCCGCAGACTCGAAGTCGTCGCTGCACTGGTGCAGGCGGGGGTGCTGCTGGCTGTCGGGGTCTATGCGCTCGTCTCAGGTGTGCTGCGGCTCTTTCGGCCGCCTGAGGTGCCGCCTGTCGAGCTGCTCGTCTTCGGTGTCATCGGGCTGTTGTGCAACATGCTCTCGATCATGGTGCTGGCCGGTGGTCGCGAATCCAGTTTCAATATGCGCGGCGCGTTTCTCGAGGTGCTCAACGACGCACTGGGGTCGGTCGGCGTGATCGCAGCGGCCGTCGTCATTTGGGCGACCGGCTGGCAGCAGGCGGATGCGGTGGCGGGGCTGTTCATCGCGGTGCTGATCGTTCCGCGTGCGGTCGTTCTGCTGCGCGACACCGTGCAGGTGCTGATGGAGTTCACACCGAAGGGCCTCGACCTCGCCGATGTGCGGCGGCATATTCTGTCTGTCGACCACGTGCGCGAAGTACATGATCTGCATGCGTCGACGATCGCGACCGGGCTGCCGGTGCTCTCGGCGCACGTCGTCGTCGACGACCAGTGCTTTCGCGATGGGCATGCGCCGCTGATTCTCGAAGAGCTGCGCGACTGTCTGTCGCGGCACTTCGACATCTCGATCGAGCATTCGACGCTGCAGATCGAGACCGCCGGGGTGAAGGCGGGCGAGACTCTGCACCACGAGTAGGGGCTGAGTAGTGGCATTCAGGGTGTCTGTTCTGCACTGATCGCGCGAAAACATGGGGTTCTGGTGTGCTCTGTGCCTGCACCGATTGCTCGGCACCGCCACGGATTGGACGAAAACACCGTGTTTTGGTGCGAACGTGGTCTGCCCCGGCCAATCGACGCAGGTGCCTGCCTGTCTGGCGGTGGCACGAGCCGGCAGGCTGAGCTGCAGCGGTGTGGCGCAGGCCGCAAGATGGTGCAGCAGCGTGAGGTGTGTCGGCGGCGTCGGCTTGGGTCAGCAGGCGGATGCTGCGGTCGTGTGAAGCATCCTGGCGCACACGCTTCACAGCGATTGCATAAAACTGACCGGTCAGTATAAAGTTGCAATCAGTACAACGACGTCGGCTGCTGGCGCCGTAGGCGCCATCTGATCGACACCATGAGACAGAGACGAAGGTGGCATACGTGCAGCACGCAGACGTGAGCGAAGACTCCCGCGCAGAGCATAGGCGCGATCTGTCTCGCGACGCTGACGGCAGTGCCGACTCTGTCGACCTCGCCACACAGCCCCTCTGGTCTCTGGCGAACTCTGACGGCGCCCCACTTGTCGAGTACCGGGCTGCAGAACTGCGCACGAAGCGCGGGCAGGTCTACGGCCCCTTGACCTTCGTGTCGAGCACTCGCTTCGTCGTGCTGCTCGGCAACCGAGGCGACGGCCGCACGGCGCTGCAGCTCTGCGCCGCAGGGCGCATGCATCCCAGCGCCGGTGAGATTCTCACCGAGGGCATCGACATCGTGAAAGAGGGCCGTCGCGTGCGTCGGCTGACCGGCATCGTGGCTTTTCGCAGCATCGACGACCTGGAACCGCGGGCGAGCATCAGCGATCTGCTGCGTGAACGCACCCGGTGGGCGACGCCGTGGTGGAAGTATGTCCCGCGTTTCACCGAGGAACGCACCGCTGAAGCGCTTCGTCTCGTCTTCGGAGAGATTCCCCTGCCCAGTCACAAACAGCTGGCCGGCGGTCTCACCGAGACGCAGGAGTTTCTCTTCAAAGTGGTTCTCGCGCTGATCGAGCGTCCGGAGGTGCTGGTCATCGACGACCTCGATCAAGTCCATGACACCGAGGCGCGCGCGCAGATCATCCGTCGCCTCGAGACGCTCAACCGTGGCGGAGTCGGCGTGCTGATGGTCTCGTCCGACGAGCGGGACTTCGAGCTCACCCCGCCTCTGCAGGTCGAACATGAGCTCGTTCGCATCGCCGACATCACCGGTGATCGCGGCCCCCGCGGGTTACGCGAGCGCATCGAGCGTCGCGTCGCCGAGCGACGGGCGTCGGATGCGGTGGCCGGCGAGCAGAACGCCGCAGCCACGAGCCCCGCCGGCGTCGATTCCCCCAGCACGTCTGCGACACAGCAAGATCAGGAGCCTCACGCATGAACATCTTCGCCACTCTGAGCACCGAGCTCAAAAGGTTCTGGCGCGGCAGCCTCACCAAAGTCGCCGTGCTCATCATCGTGCTGTTCCCCCTGATCTACGGGGCGCTCTACCTGTGGGCCTACTGGTCGCCAACCACAAACATGGGGTCGATGCCGGTCGCCCTCGTCAACGAGGATCAGCCCGCGACCACGAGCCAGGGCGAGCAGATCGACGTCGGCAAGCAGCTGGTCGAGAACCTGCAGGAGGACGGCAGCCTCGGCTGGCGCCTCGTCGACGCGAAGACCGCTGCCGACGGGGTCTCCGACGGTGACTACTACTTCTCACTGGTGATTCCCAGCGACTTCTCCAGCACGATCGCAGCCGCTGGAACCGATGCGGCGGCGCCTGCGAAACTGCAGGTCACCTACAACGACGCCAACAGCTACCTGGCCACCACGCTGGGCAAGTCTGCGATGACGAAGGTGCGCGACTCACTCGCACAGCAGACCAGCGAGCAGACCGCGAACGGCCTCCTGGTCGGCATCAACACGCTCTCTGACGGCATCCACCAGGCGTCTGACGGCTCGGCTCAGCTGGCCGACGGGTCGACGCAGCTGGTCGACGGCTCGGGGCAGCTGGTGGTCGGCATGAACGCCCTCGCCTCTGGCGCAGTGACGCTGAACACGGGAGCGGCCCAACTGGCCACAGGAGCCGACAAACTGGCTGTCGGCACGCAGCAGGCGAAAACCGGCTCGGCTCAGCTGGCCGCGGGCGCTCAGACCTTGGCACAGGGCACGCAGAAGACCGATTCCGGCGCACAACAGCTGTCTGCAGGCGTACAGAGTCTGTCCCAGAAGTACGACGGGCTCGTGAACGAAGTCAGTGCGGCGAACTCCCAGGTGCAGGCTCACCGCGACACGATTCAGCGAGTCGGGCAGGATGCGCAGACGCTCTCAGACCAGCTGGCCACGCTGAACGGCGGGCCGAACACCCCCGAGACGCAGGCGGCCCTGGGTCAGGCGATCGCAGGTCTCAAGGCGATCCAGCCTCAGACCGACCAGACAGCGCAGGCGATCGCACGGCTGGAGGCGTTGAAGACTCTGCTCAATTCCAGCGGAAGCTGGCAGCAGATCAGTGGTGATCTCTCGGCTGGGGCCAAGACGCTGGAGGGCCTTCCTGACCGTCTGAACGATGCGCAACAGCAGGTGGTGAACGGGCAGGACGCCATTCACAAAGAGCTCGTGCCCGGTGCCCAGCAGCTTGCCGCAGGCACACAGCAGGTCACCGAGGGTGCGCAGACCCTTGCGCAGAAGGCTGGAGAGCTCTCCGCAGGCGTTGGGCAGCTGAACGACGGCGCCCAGCAGCTCTCAGACGGCGCGACCAAGCTCGCGGGGGGCACCGGCGATCTGGTGACCGGCACGAACAGTGCGAGCAGCGGCGCCAGCCAGCTGAACGACGGCACCCAGCAGCTTAACGACGGTGCGCAGGAGCTCTCCGGCAAGCTGTCAGACGGCGCGGCGAAGGCCCCCAGCTTCTCTGACGAGTCTCGTGAGTCAAACGCAAAGGCCACAGCCGACCCGGTGCAGGTCGATGCGAACGAGCACAACCTCGCCTCGGCGCTGGGGCAGGGATTCGCCCCGATGTTCACCATGCTCGCGCTCTTCGTGGGCGGCGTGATCAACTGGCTGGTGCTGCGCCCGTTCCCGAAGCGTCCGATGGCCAGCAACGCCAGCGGATTCCGCACGGTGATGGCAGGCTTCGCTCCGGCGATCATCATGGGCATCGCGCAGGCGGTCATCCTCTTCGTGGTGCTGCAGCAGGTTTTGGGGCTCGATGCACAGCATCCGGTCTGGCTGGCGTTGTTCATGGTGCTCGTCTCGCTCAGCTTCCTCGCCCTGCAGCAGATGCTCATCATCGTGTTCGGCAGCGCTCCGGGCCGTGTCGTGAGCATTATCCTGCTGATGCTGCAGCTGACCTCGGCTGGCGGCACCTACCCGATCGAGACCACGCCGGCGTTCTTCCAGGCGCTGCATCCGTACATGCCCGGAACGTATGCCATTGAGGGCATGCGTCAGCTGACCGTCGGCGGCATCGACGGCCGGATGACCGGCTGCATCGGGTTCCTGCTCGGCATGCTGATCGTCGCGCTCACGATCAGCTCGATTACTGCGGCCAGGCAGAAGGTCTGGAACATGACCCGGCTGCACCCTGAGATCGAGGTCTGATGCATCACTCGAAGACCCGAGACGCCATCCTGCGCGCAGCCGTCGAGCTCGCGGCGAGCCAAGGCATCAGCGGCACCTCGATGGATGCCATCGCCGAGACGGCCGGAGTCGCCAAGGGCAGCCTGTACTACAACTTCAAGTCGAAGGATGCGATCTTCGAAGAGCTCGTTCACACCGGGCTCAACGACTTGGCGGAGTACCTGGAGCGCTCGCGCGCGCAGCTTCGCGGGGGCGCAGCGCTGGCCGCCATGATCCACGAGATGTTCGGCATTCTGCAGCGGCATCCGCAGATGGCGAAGATCCTGGCCGCAGAGCTGTTCCGCACCGATCGCTCCTGGGCTGACAGCCTGATGCTGCTGCAGCGCGGCATCGTCGAGCAGTTCCATGAGTGTCTGGTCGAGGCCTGGGGCGACGAGGCGTCGGCGGATGCTCCGCTCACCTCGATCTCGGCATCCGGCGTCTTCGGCATGGTGCTGTTCGCCGGCATCGGCTGGCTGCGGTTCTTTCCGGAGCGAACGCTCGACGAGGCGACCCAGGCCACGCTGCTCACCCTTGCCGTTCCAGGCATCGACCAGTGGCATCCTGATGCCGTCAGCGGGGCTGAGCGAGGCCAGAGTCACGGCTGCTCACACGATGTCGCACCTCGACCGTAGAATCGAGCAGATGCCACTCACGTCAGAAGACCCCAGCTCCGACCACTCGTCGAACCGTGACCCGCGGCCAGCGAAGGGCGCAGCCGACACCCCTGAGGCCGATCAGCAGCTCGTGCGCGGGCTGAACCCGCAGCAGCGTGAGGCCGTGCTCTACTCGGGGCAGTCACTGCTGATCGTGGCTGGTGCGGGGTCGGGCAAGACACGCGTGCTCACCCACCGCATCGCGCATCTCATCGCCACGCACCGAGCCTGGCCCAGCCAGATTCTGGCGATCACGTTCACGAACAAGGCCGCCAACGAGATGCGCGAGCGCGTGGGTCAGCTGCTGGGCGGGGCCGCCGAGGGCATGTGGATCAGCACGTTTCATTCGGCGTGCGTGCGCATCCTCAGACGCGAGATCTCCGAGCTGGGGTACAACTCCAGCTTCACCATCTACGACACACACGACTCGCGCGTGCTGCTCAAACGGCTGATCAAAGAGCGACATGCCGACACCGACGGTCTGACTCCGGCTGCGGCACAGCACCGCATCTCACAGCTGAAGAACGAACTGCGCGACGCCGACGATCTCTCCCGCGACTCAGGCAGCCGCAGCCCGGTCGACGAAGCGCTGATCGACGTCTTCCGCGCCTACGATCAGGCGCTGCTGCGCGCGAACGCGCTGGACTTCGACGACATTCTCGTGCAGACGGTGCACCTGTTCGAGGCATTTCCCGAGGTGCGGCGACGCTACCAGCACAAGTTTCGACACGTGCTCGTCGACGAGTACCAAGACACCAACAAGGCACAGTACGAGCTCATCCGCCTGCTGACGACCTCAGCCGACGGCGCCGGTCCGGCGACCGCTCCCCGCCGAAGTGAGCCGCGCATCCTCGCGGTCGACGGCTCGACTGCGACCGAGCAGACGGGCGTGCGGCAGAGCAGCGAGGCGGTGGCGAGCTTCGGCGGCCCGCAGCACGTCGACGCCCCGACGCTGACGGTCGTCGGCGACTCCGATCAGTCGATCTATGCGTTCCGCGGCGCCGATATGCGCAACATCGTCGACTTCGAGAAAGACTTTCCAGGCACGCACGTCGTGCTGCTCGAGCAGAACTACCGATCGACCCAGCGCATCCTGAGTGCGGCCAATGCGGTCATCGGCAACAACTTCGACCGTGCTGAGAAGAATCTCTGGAGTGCCCTGGGCGAGGGCGAGAAGATCACCGCCTACGCGGGCTACACGGCTCACGACGAAGCCCAGTTCGTCGCCGACCGCATCGACGATCTGCACCTGGACGGGCTCGACTACCGAGACATCGCGGTCTTCTACCGCACCAACGCGCAGACTCGGGCGCTCGAAGAGATCTTCGTGCGTGCCGGTATCCCGTATCGCCTCATCGGCGGAACCAAGTTCTACGATCGCGCCGAGGTGAAAGACGCGCTCGCCTATCTCGTGGCGATCGCCAACCCGGTCGACGAGCTCTCGGTCAGGCGCATCCTGAACGTGCCCAAACGCGGCATCGGCCCCACCACCGAGCAGCGGCTGATGATGTTCGCCGAGCAGCAGCGCATCGACCTGCCCACAGCGCTCACGCGTGCCGAAGAGATCGGGCTGGGCCCCAAAGTGACGCAGGC
The DNA here is from genome assembly GCF_008831165.1 of Pseudoclavibacter sp. CFCC 14310. Taxonomy (NCBI): domain Bacteria; kingdom Bacillati; phylum Actinomycetota; class Actinomycetes; order Micrococcales; family Microbacteriaceae; genus Pseudoclavibacter; species Pseudoclavibacter sp. CFCC 14310. Next base: position 656,144 of record NZ_WBKC01000001.1, read on the forward strand.
GATGAGCGCGCTCGGCGGTGCCATCGTCGAGGCCCGCACCGCCCTCGCAGAGGATCGTCTCGACGATGTGGTCGGCCGGTTCTTCGAGCACATCGGCATCATCGAGGTGCTGCGCAGCTCGCTGGACGCTCAGGATCAGGCCCGTGCCGAGAATCTCGAGGAGTTCCTCGCCCAGCTGACCGACTACGTCGACAAGCATCCCGACGCGAGCATGGTCGACTTTCTCACCGAGGTGCAGCTCACCGCAGCGGCCGACGACCTCGACGACGAGTCGGGCACCGTGTCGCTGATGACTCTGCACACCGCCAAAGGGCTGGAGTACCCGGCCGTGTTCATCACCGGGCTCGAAGAGGGGCTGCTGCCGCATCAGATGTCGATCGACGAGATCGGCGGCCTCGCCGAAGAGCGGCGACTGTTCTACGTGGGCATCACGCGAGCCCGCCGTCGGCTCTTCCTCAGTCTGGCGATCAACCGCACCGTGTTCGGTCAGACCCGCGACCAGCTGCCGAGTCGCTTTCTCGACGAGATTCCGAGCGAACTCATCGACTGGCGGCAGCATCCCGACGAGATCGGGGCGAACCGTCGGGGCATCAGCTGGGGAGGCAGCCAGCGCGCCAGCGACGACGATGACTTCGAGACCGGCGGGGGATGGGGCGGGGCCCGCAGTCGCGACGTACGACCGAAGCGCAGCGGCGCCACACACGCCTGGGCCAACGAGATCGGCGTCGGCTCGACCCCGAAGACCGAACTGCACCTGGCCGCAGGCGACCGCATCAGACACAAGAGCTTCGGCGAGGGCACCGTCGAAGAGCTCACCGGAAGAGGTGCGAAGCAGGTGGCTGCAGTGCGCTTCGACTCAGGGCAGCGCAAGAAGCTCGTGGTCGCCCTTGCCCCGATCGAGGCACTGTGAGACGGTGCGCACTCGGCGAGACGGGTAACCTGTTCTGGTGCTGAGACGTCGACTTCGCGAGATCGCCCCGGTGAGCGTCGAGCCGCTCACCCTGCTGCTGGTCACGTTCCTGCCGCTGCTGGTCGTCACCACCGCCATGTGGATCTTCGACGACGGTCTGCGCACCTCCTGGGGCGGTGCCTGGTCACTGGCTGTGCGCGTGTGGCTGCTCGGCTTCGGCGTGCCCAGCGAGGTGACCGCAGGCGCGCTCGCCGCACCCGGCACCATCGGCTCGTATTCGTTCACGCTGATGCCGCTGGGCGTGCTCATCGGCGCCGTGTGGTCGAGCTGGCGCAGCGGAAGCCGCACCGCTCAGGCAGGGCCGCTGCCCACCGTGTGGATCGGCTACGCGCTCGTTCTGGCCGTCGCCGTCGGGCTGCTGGCGACCACGGCATCGAACGCGTCGGCGCGCGTCTCTCTGCTGCCTGCCCTGCTGCTGCCCTGGCTGCTCAACCTCATCGTGTTCGTTGCGGCCACTCTGGTGCATGCGCCTGACTCACGGCCGGGCGCAGGCGTGCGCGTGCTGCTGAGTCGGCTGCGCACATGGACGCACATCGACGAGGTCGTCGCCGGACCGTTCGTCTGGGCGGCTCTGCGCGGCGCAGCTGTCACGATGGTCGCGCTCGTCGGCGCCGCGACGATCGGTCTGACCGTCTCGGTGCTGGGCAACTGGATGAGCATCGTCGCCGTCTACGAGTCGCTGCACGGCGGATGGACCGGTGTGATCATCATGAGTCTCACCCAGCTGCTCTACCTGCCGAACCTCATGATCTGGGCGATCGCCTGGGTCGGCGGTGCTGGCATCGCTGTGGGCACGGGGTCGCTGGCCTCACCGCTCGGCACTCTGGTCGCCCCGATGCCGGCCATTCCGGTGCTCGGCGCGATTCCCACTGGTGGCTCTTGGCAGATCGTGCTGTTGCTGCTGCCCGTTCTGGCGGGGTTCGTCGGGGTCTGGTTCGCGCTGCGACCTCTGGCCGCAGAGCTGGTCGGCGGATGGCATGGCTGGCTTGTCGTCGCGGCCAGCGCAGTCGGTCAGGCCGTCGCGACCTGGCTGGTGCTGACGGTGCTGGCCGCGCTGGCGTCAGGCGCTCTCGGCCCGGGACGGCTGCAGGAGGTCGGCGTGCCGATCTGGCGCATGATCATTCCGGCCGGCTTCGTGGCGCTCGGTGCGCTCATCGCAGCCACAGTTCTGCTGCTCAGGCGACCGGCGCTCGACGAGACTGCGAACCGGTAGGCTGGACAGGTGCTCAGACTCGTCGTGCTCATCTCGGGAGCGGGAACCAACCTTCGTGCGCTCATCGCGGCGCAGTCCCAGCCTGACAGCGGCTTCGAGATCGTGGCCGTCGGAGCCGACCGAGCTGCCGCCGGGCTCGACTATGCCGACGACGCCGGCATCCCGACATTTCGGGTCGACTATCGGAACCATCCCGATCGTGGCTCATGGGGGCGCGCCCTTGCGGCTGCAGCAGACGACTTCCGGCCCGATCTGATCGTGCTCTCGGGACTGATGCGCATTCTGCCCGCCGAGCTCGTCGACCACTGGGCGCACCGCATCGTGAACACGCATCCCGCGCTGCTGCCGAGCTTTCCCGGCGCTCACGCCGTGCGTGATGCGCTCGCCGCCGGGGTCGACGAGACCGGCGCGACCGTGCACCTCGTCGACAGCGGGGTCGACACCGGGCCGGTGCTGGCCCAGCAGAGCGTGGCGATCGTCGCCGGCGACGACGAGACGACTCTGCACGACCGCATCAAGGTCGCCGAACGGCAGCTGCTCGCGCAGACGCTCACCCGCATCGCACACGGCGACATCGACTGTGATGCGGTCGCCGTGGCGACGCAGCCACCGACCTCACAACTTCGAACCCACGATTGAAGGAGACAATCTGATGAGTGCTGGACACAGCGCAGGCGAATACCGCGAACGCGATGTCGTGCCGATCAAGCGCGCGCTGATCTCGGTGTCGGACAAGACCGATCTCGACCGACTCGGTCGTGCGCTGGCCGAGGCAGGCGTCGAAGTGATCTCGACCGGATCGACCGCCAAAGCGGTCGCCGCCACCGGTGCCAAGGTCACCGAAGTCAGCGAGCTGACCGGGTTTCCCGAGTCGCTCGACGGTCGCGTCAAGACCCTGCATCCCAAGGTGCACGCGGGCATCCTCGCCGACCTGCGCCTGAGCGACCACGAGAAGCAGCTCGACGAGCTCGGCATCGAGCCGTTCGACCTCGTCGTGGTGAACCTGTACCCGTTCGTGCAGACCGTCGCCTCGGGCGCACAGGGCGACGACGTGGTCGAGCAGATCGACATCGGCGGGCCCACGCTCGTGCGCGCTGCGGCCAAGAACCACGCCAATGTGGCGATTGTCGTCGACCCGGCCGACTACTCGGCGATCATTGCGTCGCTGCAGGGCGGCACCTCGCTGGCGCAGCGTCGCAATCTGGCCGCGAAGGCGTTCGCCCATACCGCAGAGTACGATCGTGCCGTTGCCGACTGGTTCCAGAGCAACCTGGTCAGCCATCCCGAGGCTGAGGGTCGCTTCTGGCCTGAGAGCGTCGGCGTGGCCGGCGAGCTCGGCCACGTGCTGCGCTACGGCGAGAACCCGCATCAGCAGGCTGCGCTCTACCGCGAGCCCCTGGGACACGGCATCGCTCAGGCCGAGCAGCTGCACGGCAAAGAGATGAGCTACAACAACTACGTCGACGCCGATGCCGCGCTGCGCGCTGCATTCGACTTCGAGGCTCCGGCCGTCGCGATCATCAAGCACGCAAACCCCTGCGGCATCGCGGTCGGCGAGACCATCGAAGAGGCGCACCAGAAGGCGCACGCCTGCGACCCGCTCTCGGCCTACGGCGGCGTGATCGCGGCCAACCGCACCATCACTCTGGCCATGGCCGAGACGGTGAAGGGCATCTTCACCGAGGTCGTGGTCGCTCCGGACTTCGAGCCGGCGGCGCTTGAACTGCTCGAGACCAAGAAGAACATTCGCCTGTTGCGTCTGCCCGACGACTTCTCGCGCGACGAGACGATCTTCAAGCAGATCTCTGGCGGCCTGCTGGTCAGCGACGCAGACAACTTTCCGGGGCATGTCGACAGCTCGAAGTGGCAGCTGGTCACCGGCGACGAGGTCGACGAGGCCACCCGTCGCGATCTCGAGTTCGCCTGGGCCGCCGTGCGATCGGTCAAGTCGAACGCCATCCTGCTCGCTCACGACGGTGCGTCGGTCGGCGTCGGCATGGGCCAGGTCAACCGAGTCGACTCGGCACACCTCGCGGTGAACCGTGCCGGTGATCGGGCCAAAGGCTCGGTTGCCGCGTCAGACGCCTTCTTCCCGTTCGCCGACGGTCTCGAAGTGCTGCTCACAGCCGGTGTGCGCGCCGTCGTCGAGCCCGGCGGCTCGATTCGCGACGACGAGGTCATCGCTGCGGCGAAGCAGGCGGGTGTTCCGCTCTATTTCACCGGTGAGCGTCACTTCTTCCACTGATCATCGTCGTCATCTGACTGCACTCCTGTGACCGAGCCCCGCCCAGCACACAAGCCCACCCGGGCTTCGTCTGGGCGGGGCTCGTCGGCGTCCCAGCGGAGTTCATCAGCGTCCCGGCAGGGCTCGTCCATGTCTGATGGCGCTGCCCGAACCGGCAGCCTGCCGCACGACATGGTGCGTTCGACGCCGCAGGGGGCCAGCATGTCGACGCTGCTGAGGCTGCTGCCCGCGCTGAAACCGGTGATCTGGCGCTACGTGGCCGGGCTGTGCGTCGGCTTCGCCGCCACCGGACTCGGTCTGGCCATCCCACAGGTGATCCGCGCGCTCGTCGACGGGCCGATCAGCGCCGGGCGAGACTCGGGCAGCTCCCGCGGCGTCTGGGTGGCTGCCGGCATAGTGCTCGCGCTCGGCGTGCTGCAGGCCGCCATGTGGTACTCCAGACGCATGCTGCTGATGGGCCCGATGGTCGGTGTCGAGCACCGGCTGCGCACATCGCTCTTCGATCATCTGCTCGATCTGTCGGTATCGTTTCACGATCACTGGGAGTCAGGACAGCTGCTCTCTCGGGCGAGCACCGATCTCAGCCGCATCAGACGCTGGCTGTCGTTCGGTTCGATCCTGCTCGTCGTCAACGTCACGACGGCCGTCGTCGGCATCGTGATCCTCATCGCGCTCAGCCCGCCGCTCGGCGGCATCTTCGCATTGTTCGCCATACCGACAGCCTGGCTCTCGCTGCGCTTCCAGCTGCGCTATCGGGTGCTGACCCGACGCGGCCTCGACCAGGCCGGTGCGCTCGCCACCGAAGTCGAAGAGAGCGTGCAGGGCATTCGAGTCATCACGGCATTCGGGCGCAGCGGCGAGTTCGCCGACCAGTTCATGGACGCCGCACGTCGGCAGCGCGACACCGAGATCGACAAGGCACGGTCGTTGTCGGGCATCCGCATGTGGCTGTCGCTGCTGCCGCAGCTCGCCTTCGCGGTCTGTCTCGCCGCCGGCGTCTGGCTGGTGCGTGACGGCGCTCTCTCACTGGGCGACGTCGTGGCGTTCTTCGGCACCGCGGCCTTTCTGCTCTGGCCGGTGCGGTCGTTGGGCTTCGCCTTCGCCGACGTCATGGACGCCACTGCAGCCACCGCGCGGGTCTTCGAAGTGCTCGACACGGCACCAGACGTCACCGACCCGGTCGATCCCATCGAGGACGACCCCGACCCGAGTCGCATCGGCGAGCTCCTCTTCGACGACGTGCATGTCGGCTACGGCGACCGCGAGGTGCTTGCCGGTGTCGATCTTCGGATCGCCCCGGGTGAGACAGTGGCTCTGGTCGGTGCCACCGGATCGGGCAAGACGGTCATGGTCGAGCTGGTGCCCCGGTTCATGGACGTCACGGGCGGTGCCGTGCGCGTCGGCGGGGTCGACGTGCGCGACATGACCCGACAGCGGCTGCGTGGGCAGCTCGGCATGGCCTTCGAAGCCCCGCAACTCTTCTCGGGCACGGTTCGCGAGAACGTACTCGTGGGGTGCCCGGATGCCGATGCCGATCAGCTCGACGAGGCGCTGGCGATCGCTCAGGCAGGATTCGTCTATGACCTGCCCGACGGCGTCGACACCGTCATCGGCGAAGAGGGGCAGAGCCTCAGCGGCGGTCAGCGTCAGCGGCTGGCACTGGCGCGTGCCATCGCAGCCGAACCGCGCATCCTCGTGCTCGACGACCCGCTCTCGGCGCTCGACGTCAACACTGAAGCATTGGTGGAGGCCAGCCTGCGCCGTGTGCTGCAGGGCGTCACCGCGCTGATCGTGGCCCACCGCCCGTCGACCGTCGCGCTGGCCGACCGCGTCGCTGTGCTGCGCGACGGGCGCATCGTCGCCACAGGAAGACACGACGAACTGCTGCGCAGCGACCCGTACTACCGTCAGCTGATGTCGTTGGAGGTGACCTCATGAGCGCAGCCGACGACCAGAATGCGCCGCTCGGCGTCTCACTTGAGCACCGTACGGCGGTGGATGCGCAGCAGTCGCGTCGCCTGCGCCGGCGATCGCTGCGTCTGCTCGCAGAACTCGTGCGACCCGTGCGCGGCCGAGCCATCCTGCTGTCGCTGTGCGTCGTCGTGGCACAGGCCGCAGGCTCGCTCGGACCGCTGCTGATCGCCACTGCGCTCGATCACGCCCTGCCCGCCGCCATCGACGGCAGCCTCGACGAGCTGACTCTGGTGATCTGCGCCTACCTGGCCGCGGCGGTGTGCGAAGCCGGACTGATGCGCATCTTCGTCGTGCAGACTTCGTCGCTCACGCAAGGAGTGCTGCTCAGTCTGCGACGCCGCCTCTTCGTGCACACACAGCGGCTCGGCGTGAGCTTCCACGAGGGCTACACCTCTGGACGCGTGATCAGCCGACAGACGAACGACATCGACAGCATCCGCACTGCGCTCGACTCAGGGCTCAACGACCTCGTCACCGCAGTGATGCGCATGCTCTTCATCGCGGTGGCGCTCTTCCTGCTCGACCCGATCAGCGGTCTGGTCGCGGTCGTCGCGCTGATCCCGGCGGCGCTGCTCACCCGCTGGTTCCAGGGAGTCTCGACCAGGCTGTATCGCGAGTCGAGCGAGCGCTCGGCCCGACTCATCGTGCGCTTCGTCGAGGTGCTGCACGGCATCCGAGCGGTGCTGTCGTTCCGCACAGAGCGGCGTGACGCGGCACGCTACAGCAGACTGAGCGCACAGTACGCCGAGGCGAGCCGTCGCCAGATCACCACCATGGGCATCTTCTTCACACTGCTCGCCCTGATCTCGAACGTCGCGATCGCCGCGCTGGTGGCGGTCAACGGGCTGCGTGTGATGGACGGCACGATCGGCGTCGGGGTACTGATCGGGTCGCTGCTCTACCTCACCCAGTTCTTCCAGCCGATGGAGGAGATCGGCATGTTCGCGAACACCTTCCAGTCGGCCGCCGCCGCTCTCGAGAAAGTCTCGGGAGTGCTCGAAGAGCAGCCGGCTGTGCGCCCCGCCGCCGGCCAGATCGCCGAAGACCGGGCGCAGGGGCGCATCGACTTCGACGACGTGACGTTCGCGTATACGGGGCTCGGGTCGAAGCGCGGTGCGACCGAACCGGTGCTCTCCGGGCTCGACCTGCACATCCCCGCAGGGCAGACCGTCGCCCTCGTCGGCGCGACTGGCGCCGGAAAATCGACCATCGTCAAGCTGCTCGCCCGGTTCTACGATCCCAGTGCGGGCATGGTGCGCCTCGACGGGCTCGACCTGCGCGAGATCCCTGATGCCCAGCTGCGTCGTGATGTGGTGATGGTGACACAGGAGGCCTTTCTGTTCAGCGGCACGATCGCCTCGAACATCGCGCTGGGGCGGCCCGGTGCCAGCCGCGAGCAGATCGCGGCGGCGGCGGATGCCGTGGGCGCCGATGCCTTCATCCGTGCGCTGCCTGAGGGGTACGACACCCCGATCAGCCATCGCGGCATTCGACTGTCAGCGGGGCAGCAGCAGCTGGTCTCGTTCGCTCGCGCCCTGATCGCCGACCCGCGCGTGCTGGTGCTCGACGAAGCGACCAGCTCGCTCGACATCCCGGGCGAGCGCGAGATACAGCTGGGGCTGCGCCGCCTGCTCGCCGACCGCACGGCGGTGATCATCGCGCACCGGCTGTCGACCGTTCGAGACGCCGACCGGGTGATCGTGCTCGACCACGGCGCCATCGTCGAAGACGACGCCCCTGGCCGTCTGATCGCAGCGGGCGGTGCCTACGCTGATCTCAATCGTCGCTGGCAGGAGTCACTGCAGTAGCACTTGGGCCGTCGTTCCGGGTCGCATCGCGCCCGAGCACGCGGTACGAGACGATCAGCGCGATGCCCAGCGCAGCCGCCGCGACCAGTGCGACTCCCGGCCACCACATCCATCGCAGGGCCAGGCCTGCGAACCAGCCGAGCAGACTTGACCCGGCGTAATAGAAGAGGTTGTAGAGCGAGCCCGCCTGCGCACGCCCCTGCAGCGCGATCGCGCCCACCCAGCCCGATGCGATCGCGTGAGCGGCGAAGAACCCGGCGGTGAACAGGAGCAGTCCGGCGAGAATCGCCCAGATGCTCGAGAACAGAGTGATCAGGGCCCCGGCGAGCATCATCGCGGTCGACGCGGCGAGCACATGGTGCCGCCCCCAGCGGCCGACGAACGAGCCGGCCATCGACGACGAGAGCGTGCCGACCAAGTAGGCGAGAAAGAGCAGGCTGACGATGGTCTGAGGCAGGTCGTAGGGAGGCTGGGTGAGGCGGAACCCCAGGTAGTTGTACACGGCGACGAACGAACCCATCAGCAGAAAGCCGTTGAGAAAGAGTACAAGCGTTCGCGGGTTGCGCAGGTGGCGTCTCACCTGGACGAAGACCCGTGCGTCGGGCAGCAGGTTCGTCGGGCGTCGCCGCAGCGGAACGAAGCCGCGGGAGCGGGGAATGACCGACACGAACACGATCGCGGCGGTGACGCACACCAAGACGACGGCGAGCACGCCGAGCTTCCAGCTGCCGGTGAGCTCGGTGACCGGCCCCGAGATGATGCGGCCCGAGAGCCCGCCGATCGACGTGCCGGCGACGTAGATCGCGCTGGCCTTTGCGGCGGCTCGGCGCGAGACTTCTTCGTTCAGGTAGGCGATCGCGATGGCAGGCACGCCACCCAGCGCACAGCCCTCAAGCAGCCGGAACACGACGATCGGGCCGATCGAGTCGAAGGCGATCGCGCTCAGGGCGAGCACGGAGGCGGCGCTGATCGAGCAGACCATGGCCGGCACACGGCCGATGTGGTCGGCGAACGACGACCATGGAATGACGCTGATCGCGATGCCCAGGGTGACCGCAGAGACGGTCAGGGCAGTGCTCGCCTCGTCTGTGCCGAGGGCATGACTCACCTCGGGCAGGATCGCCTGAAACGAATAGAGCTGGGCGAAGGTCGCAACGCCGGCGCAGAAGAGACCGAGCAGGATGCGGCGGTAGGCGGGTGAACCGGGCTCATGACCTGACCACGGCTGGTCGTCGGCTGCAGACTGCGCGTGCGAGCGGTCGGACACAGGTGACGTCGCCTCCTTCAGCTGCCGGGAGCGGCCGGCGAGCGCAGCCGGCACGGTCACCAGCGTAGACCATGCGACCTGCTAGCATTCCGACCGGGGGAGTCGTCTTGTGATCCCTCGATTGTGCCGATGAAAGGATCCCAGTCATGTCCACTCTGCCTCCGCCGCCGCCAGGTTCGAACCACCCGGGCAGCACCCCTCCCGCGCCGCCGGCTCCTCCTGCCGGCTTCGGCGCGCAGCCCCAGTTCGGCGGCCAGCCCGCGCAGCCACAGTTCGGCGGTCCGCAGCCTCCACAGCAGCCTGGCTATGGGCAGCAGATGCCGCAGCAGCGTTCGGGCGGATCGGCGATGGGCGATATGTTCAATCTCGACTTCGGCAACTCGGCGGCCGGCCGCAAAGCACGCGGGGGCTACCTCATCGTGCTGATCTCGGCGTTGGCAGCCGCGGCGAACACCATCGTGCTCGGCATTATCTACTCGATTCAGCTGTTCAAGACGACCTCGTCGATCGCCGCCTCGTTCACCGGAGCGAACACGACCGGCGGCATGCTCTTCGGCGTCTACCTGCTGCTGGCGAGCATCATCGGCAGCCTGCTCACCGCAGCCGCCGTGCTGGTGGTCGCTCGAACGATCTTCAGCAACTACGTGCGTCTCAACGAGCGCGGCTGACCCGCGAGGTCATGGCGTCGGTGCCCCTCATCACTGGAAGATGATGGTGCGCTGGCCGTCGCGCAGGATGCGCCGCTCGGCGAACCAGGTCACCGCCTGCCGCAGCGTGCGGCTCTCGACGTCCTGGCCGATCGCCCGCAGCTGCGCGGGCGATTTCGAATGATCGACGCGCACCACGTTCTGCTCGATGATCGGGCCCTCGTCGAGGTCAGCGGTCACGAAGTGCGCGGTGGCGCCGATCAGCTTCACGCCGCGCTGGTGGGCCTGCAGATACGGATTCGCACCCTTGAACCCGGGCAGGAACGAATGATGGATGTTGATCGCACGGCCTGAGAGAAAGTCGCAGAGCTCTGGCGAGAGAATCTGCATGTAGCGGGCGAGAACGACCAGCTCGATGTCGTTCTCTTCGACGTACTTCATGATGCGCTGTTCGAACGCATGCTTGTCTTCGGCGCTCTTGATCGGCAGCGAGGTGAACGGCACCCCGTAGAACCCGGCGAGATCGGCCAGATCGGGGTGGTTGCCGAACACGCGGGGAATCTCGATGTTGGTCTGGCCCGAGTTCTGCCGAAAGAGCAGATCCTGCAGGCAGTGCGCGGCCTTCGACACGAGCACGAGCGTCTTGGTCGGGCGGTCCGACTCGCGCAGCGTCAGATCCAGGTGATACTGCTCCACGACCGGAGTCAGCGCGGCGCGCAGCTGGCGTTCGCTCGCCGGCGTGCTGATGCGCAGCCGCATGAAGAAGCGACCCGTGTCGGTGCTGTGGAACTGCTGCGATTCTTCGATGTTGCCGTGAGCGTCGACGATGCCGCCCGTGATGGCGTGGACCAGTCCCGGCTGATCGTCACACGTGATGGTGATGATCCAGTCGTTGTTCGGGGTGCTGTCTGTGTGCTGGGTCACGATGAAAGATCTCCGCTCGATGCTTGACGACAGAGACCAATCGTAGTCGACAGCTGCGGGGGCTGGATCCCTGTATAGAATGGACGCTGTCGCGACTGGCGTTTTTGCAGTCTGACTGCCGAATGCGAATCAGACGGGTGATCTGTCTGATGAGCATCCAGTGGCAGACTTCGAAATGAGATGGACACCATCGGGGAGCGACACACGGATTGGGCCGCACGCCTGGGCCTCGACAGTCTGCTTGACACGCAACCGCAGTTTGCAACCATGACAAGGAGATCCGCGTGACTGGAACAAACCCCACGCTCAACACCCCGATCGAGCAGCTCGACCCTGAGATCGCTCAGGTGCTCGACAACGAGCTCAATCGTCAGCGCAACACCCTCGAGATGATCGCCTCAGAGAACTTCGTGCCACGTGCCGTTCTCGAGGCGCAGGGGTCGGTGCTGACGAACAAGTACGCCGAGGGCTACCCCGGACGCCGCTATTACGGCGGCTGCGAGTTCGTCGATGTGGCTGAGACGCTCGCTCAGCAGCGTGCGCTCGCCGTGTTCGGCGGCGACCATGTCAACGTGCAGCCGCACTCGGGCGCACAGGCCAACGCCGCAGTGCTGCACGCGCTCGCCAAGCCCGGCGACACGATTCTCGGTCTCGAGCTGGCTCATGGCGGGCACCTCAGCCACGGCATGAAGATCAACTTCTCGGGCAAGTTCTACAACGCCCGCGCATATGGCGTCGATCCTGAGACCTTCCGCATCGACATGGACAAAGTCCGTGAGATCGCGCTCGCTGAGAAGCCCAGCGTGATCATCGCTGGATGGTCGGCCTACCCGCGCATCGTCGACTTCCAGGCGTTCCGCGAGATCGCCGACGAGGTGGGCGCACGTCTTTGGGTCGACATGGCGCACTTCGCCGGTCTCGTCGCCGCAGGACTGCATCCGAACCCGGTGCCGATCGCCGACGTCACGTCGACGACCGTGCACAAAACCCTCGGCGGGCCGCGCTCGGGCACGATCTTCTCGAAGCAGGAGTTCGCCAAGAAGATCGACTCGGCCGTGTTCCCCGGTCAGCAGGGCGGGCCGCTCATGCACGTGGTCGCCGCCAAAGCGGTCGCGTTCAAGATCGCAGCGACCGATGAGTTCAAAGCGCGTCAGGAGCGCACACTCGAGGGTGCCCAGATCATCGCCGAGCGCCTGACCGCACCCGACGCCAAGGCGAACGGCATCGACGTGCTGACCGGCGGAACCGACGTGCACTTGGTGCTCGCCGACCTGCGCACCTCGCAGCTCGACGGCCAGCAGGCCGAAGACATCCTGCACGAGGTCGGCATCACGGTCAACCGCAACGCCGTGCCGTTCGATCCGCGCCCGCCGCGCGTCACCAGCGGTCTGCGCATCGGCACGCCGGCACTCGCCACCCGCGGGTTCGGCGCCTCCGAGTTCACCGAGGTCGCCGACGTCATCGCCGAGGCGCTTAAGCCGACGCCCGACGTCGAGGCGCTGAAGGCCCGCGTCGCCAAGCTCGCCGACGACTTCCCGCTGTACCCCGGCCTCGAGCAGTGGTGATCGCATGACCGCGATCAAGATCGACGGCAAAGCGACAGCGAAAGCCATCAAGGCCGAGCTCGCCGAGCGAGTCGACGCCCTTCGCCAGCACGGCGTGACACCCGGCCTCGGCACGCTGCTGGTGGGAGAAGACGCCGGCTCGCAGATCTACGTGGCGGGCAAACACCGTGACTGCGCCGAAGTGGGCATCGCATCCGTCAGAGAAGACCTGCCGGCCACCGCGACCGCTGCCGAGGTGCACGCAGCGATCGAGCGGCTGAACAGCTCGGACGAGGTCACCGGCTACATCGTGCAGCTGCCGCTGCCGAAAGGGCTCGACGAGCTGGCCGCGCTGGAGCTGATCGACCCGGAGAAAGACGCCGACGGGCTGCACCCGACCAACCTCGGGCGCTTGGTGCTCAACGTCGGAGGCGAGATCTCGACGCCGCTGCCGTGCACCCCTGCAGGCATCCTCGAACTGCTGCGCCGCTATGAGGTGCCGCTTGAGGGCCGCAAGGTGGCCATCATCGGCCGTGGCGTGACGGTGGGGCGCCCCTTGGGGCTGCTCCTCGGGCGTCGCGGCGTCGATGCGACCGTGACGACGCTGCATTCGCACACGCCGAACCTGGCCGACGAAGTGCGTCAGGCAGACGTCGTGGTGGCGGCACTGGGCAGGCAGCACTTCGTGCAGCCCGACTGGGTGAAGCCGGGTGCCGCGGTCATCGACGTGGGCGTCAGCCGTGTGGTCGACCCCGAGACCGGCAAAGGGCGCCCCGTCGGCGACGTGCACCCGGACGTCGCCGAGGTCGCCGGCTGGCTGACGCCGAACCCAGGCGGGGTCGGGCCGATGACCCGTGCCGAGCTGCTGGTCAATGTGGTTCGACTGGCCGAACAGCGTCTCGCGAAGTAGCCGATGGCCGAGTCCGGCTCGGCAGGCAGTGAACGACCGCAGGCCTCTCTGACACAGAGACCCTGCGGTCGTTCTGTCTTGCGTGACCGCAACAGGAGCCTGGGCCGTCTGCCAAGAGCAGACGAGGCCGAACGACTCAGGCCAACAGCTGCTGCTCTGCGAGCTCTCGATACAGGGGGCTCAGAGCGAGCAGCTGTTCGTGAGTGCCTGTGGCGACGGCCTTGCCGTTCTGCATGACCACGATCTGGTCGGAGTCGATCACGGTCGACAGACGGTGTGCGATCACGACGAGAGTGCGCTCTGCGGCCACGTGCGCGATGGCCTGTTTGAGCAGCTCTTCGTTCAGGCCGTCGAGACTCGACGTGAGCTCGTCGAGCAGCAGAATCGGCGGCCCGGCCAGCAGCACGCGCGCCAGTGCCAGGCGCTGACGCTCGCCCCCCGAGAGCAGCGAACCGCCTTCTCCGACAGAGGCGTCGAGCCCGGCACCGTCGCGGGAGACGAGATGCTCGAGATTCACCTCGCGCAGCACGGTCAGACACTCATCGTCTGTGGCATCGGGCGCTGCCAGCCGCAGGTTGTCTCCGAGAGAGCCTGCCAGCACGGGGGAGTCCTGCTCGACGTAGCCGAACTGGGCGCGCAGCAGATCGCGATCCCAGCTGCGCACATCGACACCGTCGACCTGCACCGATCCGCTCTGCACATCGTAGAAGCGCTCGAGCAGACCGAGCACAGTCGACTTACCGGCTCCTGAAGGGCCGACCAGTGCGGTCTTGGTGCCCGGGGCCATCGAGAACGAGAGGCTCTGCAGCACGTCTTCGGCACTCGATGGGTAACGGAACGTCACCTGGTCGAGCGCGATTGCCGCGCCAGTAGGCACCGCTTCTGAGACCGAGGACGTCTGGGCAGCAGTCGCTGGCGTGTCAGCGGGCTGGGCCCCGTCAGACAACTGCTCATGTGAGCCTGGGCGCACGCGATCGTGGGCATCTTCGTCGGGCAGATCGAGCACCTCTTGAATGCGGGCCAGCGCACCCAGCGCGCTCTGCACCGAAGTGAAGGCGCCTGCGGCACTCGCCAGGGGCATGACCATCATGAACAGGAAGATCACGAAGCTGACCAGCTGCGCGATGGTGATCACCCCTGCTGCCACTCGCAGACCGCCGACGCCCAGCACAACGAGCACTGCGGCCTGGAGGGCCACCTGCACCGTGGGCCCGACCAGCGCCGACAGACGCGCGATGCGCAGACCGCGATCGTAGGCCTGGTGCGCGTCAGTGAGGATGCCTGCGGTCTCTCGTGCGGTCGCTCCGTTCGCGCGGATGGTGCGCACCGCACGAACCGACCGTTCGACAGCTGCGGTGAGGGCGCCCACGCTCTTCTGCGCCTCGCGCGTCGCCGACTGCACCTGGCGTGCGACGACAGAGACGGCGACGATCGCCACGACGAGCACCAGTGCGGTGAGCGCGAAGAGCAGCGGATCGAGTACGAGCATGCCGACGATCGCACCGACGAGAATGAAGACGCCGCCGACCGCATCGACCAGCCCTTGGGTGAGCACGGCCCGCAGCAGGGTGGTGTCCGAACTGACCCGGCTCACGAGGTCTCCGGTGCGACGCTGATCGATCTCGCTGATCGGCAGCCGCAGAATCTTGTGCACCAGCCGCTGCCGGCTCGAGAGCACGACGCCTTCGCCCGTGCGACTCAGCACGTAGTACTGCACACCAGTGATGACGCCGGCCACGATCAAGAGTGCCACGACGAGCCAGACGAGAGAACCGAGCACCTCGCCGTTCTGCACCCGGGTGATGAGCACATTGAGCAGCAGGGGCTGGCACAGCGTGAGTAGGGCTCCGACGACGGAGAGCACCGCGGCGGTGATCAGAATGCCTTTGCGCTCGACGAGATACGGCCAGAGCTGTGAGAATCGGGCCCGAGGCTCATCGGATCGTGCGCGGCCGAACGGCCCCCGACGTCTCGGCTGCTCCGTTCGGGCGGCATGGTCGGACGACGGGTGCGTCACGTGCCCGAGAGTCTGCTGCGGATGCTGCGCTGCGGGGGACGCCGCACCCTGCTGAACCGAGCTGGCGGGGTCAGAGTGCTGCGGATGCGATGAGGCGTTGGCGGACATGCTGCTCCTTCGACTGCTCCATGCTATAGCCACCCGCTGACCGGGCATGACTCTTCTCGTGACGCTGCGGTGAGATCGATGCCCTGCACTCCCATGCTCCGGCTCCAGACAGAGCAGGGGCCTCGGACGCAGCGTCCGAGGCCCCTGGGCGTGTGGCGCATCCTTCGATCTGCCACGCGGTCTGAATGCCGAGATCAGATCTCGTCGAGGTCGAGATCCTTCGTCTCGGGGCTGAAGAGCAGTGCGACGAACGTCAGCACCGCGCTCACCGACAGATAGACACCGACCCACACCGGGTTGCCGTTGCCCTCGGCCCACAGCCACACGGCGATGATCGGAGCCACAGCGGCACCGAGGATCGAGCTGATGTTGTAGGCGATCGCCGAGCCCGTGTAGCGGGTCTCGGTGGGGTACAGCTCGGGCAGGAACGCACCCATCGGGCCGAACGTGATGCCCATCAGGGTGAAGCCGATGATCAGGAAGCCCTGTGCGAGCGCTCCGGTGAACTTCGGGTCGGCGCTGGGCAGCAGGAACAGCTGGAACAGCAGACCGAAGATCACGATCCCGCCGGTCACCCAGATCAGCAGTTTGCGGCGGCCGACGCGGTCGGCGATCGGACCCGACAGCAGCGTGAAGACGCCGAAGAAGATCACGCCGATGATCATCATCATGACGAAGTTGTTGTACGAGAAGCCCAGCCCCGGGTAGAAGCTCGACGGGTCGAACGGCTTGCCGGCCTTCTCTGCCGCTTTCGCCGCTGCCTCTGCACTGGCGGGTTTGGTGCCGTACGACAGTGTGAACGCAGTCATCAGGTAGAAGAGCACATATGTGGCGAGCATCGCGAAGGTGCCCAAGATCAGCTGCCACCAGTTATTGCGCAGCACTTCGCCCAGCGGCAGCTTCTTGACCTTGCCCTGCTTCTTCGCCTTGGCGAAGCTGTCAGACTCGACCAAGTGCATGCGCACCCACAGGCCGACGAGCACCATCAGTGCGCTGAACAGGAAGGGAATGCGCCAGCCCCAGGCCTGGAACGCGGCGGACTGCAGCGAGGTGTCGCCGCTCTCATGCGGAAGCAGGGCGTTGATCGTGAGGAACAGGCCATTGGCGATGATGAAGCCGATCGGCGCGCCGACCTGCGGGAAGGTGCCGAACCAGGCGCGCTTGCCCTTGGGGGCGTTCTCGGTGGCGACCAGCGCCGCACCCGACCACTCGCCTCCCAGCGCGAACCCCTGTGCCAGACGCAGGATGAGCAGCAGCACGGCGGCGGTGATGCCGATGTCGTGATACGTGGGCAGCAGGCCGATCAGGAACGTCGCGATGCCCATGGTGAGCAGGCTCCAGATCAGCGTGGTCTTGCGACCGACTTTGTCTCCGAGGTGGCCGAAGACGAGCGCCCCGATGGGGCGTGCGATCATGGCCGCGCCGAAGACCGCGAACGAGGCGAGCAGGGCGACGGTGTCGTTGCCCGCGGGAAAGAAGAGGGCTGGGAAGACCAGCACCGCTGCGGTCGCGTAGACATAGAAGTCGTAGAACTCGATCGTGGTGCCGATGAGGCTGGCGAGCACCACGCGTGAGGGCGGATTCGCCGGCTTGTTCTGCTGACTGGCGTCGACGGTGGCCGTCGCTGTTTCTGTAGACATCGTGAAGAAGACTCCCAATGAGAATGAGTGGTCGCGTCGTGCGGCCTACCGGTGCGTGGTCAGGCCATGGACGCTGATGTGAACACCCATGTTGGGGCGCGAGATGAACGCGGAAACGATGATGATCGCATACGCGTGTGCAGCGCTTGTGGCGCGCTGCACTATATTACGTCCTGGTTACGAGATTGACAAGAAGATCACAGTGCGAGGATGCCAGGCGGTGCTCAGAGATCAGCCGGCAGGATGTGACCCATGCGGTCGCGCTTCGTTTCGAGATACCCCTGATTGAACTCGGTCTCACCGACCACCAGAGGCACCTGGGCGGTGACCGTGATGCCATGCTGCTCGAGATCGGTGCGTTTGAGCGGGTTGTTCGTCAGCAGCCGCACGTGGTCGATGCCCAAGTCACCGAGGATCGCCACTGCCGCGCCGTACTCTCGTTCGTCGTCGGCGTGGCCGAGTGCGCGGTTCGCGTCGACGGTGTCGAGACCCTGCTCTTGCAGCCGGTAGGCGCGCAGCTTTTCGAGCAGACCGATGCCGCGGCCCTCGTGTCCGCGCAGGTAGATCACCACGCCGCCTCGGGCGTCGATCATGCGCAGCGCCGCGTGCAGCTGCGGGCCGCATTCGCACTTCTGCGAACCCAGCACCTCGCCGGTGAGGCACTCGGAGTGCACGCGAACCAGCGGCTCGCCGTCGAGCGGGCGCTCAGAGATGACGGCGAGGTGATCTGCCCCGGTCACGAGGTCACGATATCCGCGCACACGAAAGATTCCGTAGTCAGTGGGAATGCGGGTTTCGACTACGAACTCGATGCGATCTGAACTGCTAACCAAGTGAACCATCGCCTTCTATTCTCGCACGCCACAGTATGTCGCAACCCAGCTGCGTCGTGGTGACATCGGTGAGACGCAGCGCGTCGCCGATGCTGCGCACATCGATCTGCTGCACGGCGAGCTTGGGCCCGCCGATCAGCACGGGGGCACTGTAGACGTGCAGCTCGTCGACCAGCCCGGCGCGCAGAAACAGGGATGCTGTGGTGGGCCCGCCTTCGACGATCACGCGGCGCATGGCGTCGTCGCCGTCGAACAGTCTGCCCAACATCTCGATCAGCTCAGAACGCACGCGCGCACCCGGCTGCTCGCGCAGGAATCGCAGGTCGAGCGGAACATCCACCACACGTTCATGGGCGACCCGCAGCTTTGCGCCGAGGTCCGAGCCCGGCTCGGTGCCCAGCACGACGGGAACCGGCTGGTGCGGGCGCAGCGAGCCGTCGGCGAAGCGCGCCGTGAGGGTCGGATCGTCGGCGGCCAGCGTACCGGCGCCGACGATGATGCCGTCGACCTCGCCGCGCACCGCGTGCGCATGGTCCCGAGACTCGGGCGAGGTGATCCACTGTGACGTGCCGTCGGCTGCGGCGGCCCGGCCGTCGAGCGACATGGCGAGTTTCACGATGACCCAGGGACGGCGACGGCGCATCGCGACGAACCAGTCGTGATTGACCTGCTCTGCTTCGTCGTGCAGCACGCCTGAGACTACCTCGATGCCATGAGCGGCCAGACGCTCGGCGCCGTGCGCTGAGGCGTCACCGGGGTCGTCCACGGCATAGACCACGCGTCCGACGCCCGCATCGATGAGCGCCTGGGCGCAGGGGCCGGTGCGTCCGATGTGGTTGCAGGGTTCGAGAGAGACGACGGCCGTCGCGCCGCAGGCCTGCTGTGCGGCCACCTGCGCCAGCGCATCGACCTCGGCGTGCGGCGTGCCTGCGCCATGGTGCCAGCCCTCGGCGAGCGTGGCGCCGTCGGCCGCCAGCAGCACACAGCCCACACGCGGGTTGCCGCCGGCCAGTGGGCCGCGCTGCGCGAGCTCGAGCGCACGGCGCATTGCCGCGCGTTCGGCGGGCAGCGGTTCAGGCATGGTCATCCTCATTTGCAACGACGACGATGTGCAGTCCATTCCGTTTGGCCTGCGGTCGTGTGCGTCACGTCAGAAGCGCGGACTGCCCACGCTCTTCGGTCTGCTGCGGGCGCTTGCGCGCCGAAATCGTCGGGTGCATCAGGAGGCCGAACGGCCAAGTGACACCAGGCGTGCATCTCAGCTGGCGGCCACGAACCCGATGCGGTCGTAGACCTCGGCAAGGGTCTTCGAGGCGATCTCGCCTGCGCGCTCGGCGCCGATGGCGAGGAGGCGATCGAGCTCGGCCGGGTCGTCGAGTAGTTCGAGCGCACGAGTGCGGATCGGCGACAGCGCCTCGACGACGATGTCGGCCAGATCTTTTTTGAGATCGCCGTAGCCGCGTCCTGCGTACTGCTCTTCGAGCTCGGGAATCGACGAGCCGGTGAAGACGGAGTTGATCGCGAGCAGGTTCGAGACACCGGGCTTGTGCTCGCGGTCGAAGCGAATCTCACGGCCGTCGTCGGTCACCGCCGAGCGGATCTTCTTGGCCGTCTTCTTCGGATCGTCGAGCAGGCGGATCAGCCCGGCGTCGCTGGCCGCCGACTTCGACATCTTCGCCGTGGGGTTCTGCAGGTCGAAGACCTTCGCCGTCTCGTCGGGGATGTACCCCTCAGGCAGCGTGAACGTGTCGCCGAAGCGCGAGTTGAAGCGCTGCCCGAGGGTGCGCGTGAGCTCGAGGTGCTGCTTCTGATCGATGCCGACCGGCACCAGATCCGCGTTATAGAGCAGGATGTCAGCCGCCATCAGCACCGGGTAGGTGAACAGACCGACCGACGTGTGGTCGGAGCCCTGTTTCGCCGACTTGTCTTTGAACTGGGTCATTCGGCTGGCCTCGCCGAAGCCGGTGATGCACGCGAGCACCCAGCTGAGCTGGGCGTGCGCGGGCACGTGAGACTGCACGAAGAGCGTCGAGCGCTCAGGGTCGATGCCTGCGGCGATGTACTGAGCCGCCGTGCCCCGAGTGTTGCGGCGCAGCTGCTCAGGGTCCTGGTCGACGGTGATCGCGTGCTGATCGACGACGCAGTAAATGGTGTCGTAGTCGTTCTGCAGGCTCACCCAATTGCGCAGGGCTCCCACATAATTACCGAGATGTAGAGAGTCACTGGAGGGCTGCATGCCCGAGAAGATGCGTTTCACCATGACTCCCAGTGTAGCCCCGAGAATCCGAAGGCAGCTTCGAGCTCGTACAGTGCCCGCTCAGAGCTGGTAGTCGACCACGATCGGCGAGTGATCGGTGAATCGCTGGTCGTACGTCGCCGGGCGATCGACGAAGTAGTGTCTTGCCGCCGCCGCCACCTGAGGTGTCGCCGCCTGATAGTCGATGCGCCAGCCGGCGTCGTTGTCGAAGGCCTGTCCACGCCATGACCACCACGTGTATGGGCCGGGCTGATCACCTGCGGCTGACCGACCGAGGTCGATCCAGCCGAGCCCCTCGCCCAGATCGGTGCCGTCGAGCCGCTGATACCGCTCGTCGGGTCGGCCGAAGAACTGGTCGAAGTAGGCGCGCTCTTGGGGCAGGAACCCCGCACGCTTGAGGTTCGACCGCCAGTTGCGAATGTCGATCTGCTCGTGACACACATTGAGATCGCCCATGAAGACGGCCCGTTCATGCTCTTTCGGTAGTGCCGCAAGCCGTTCGCTCATCGCCTCGAGCATGCGATACTTCTCGACCTGCTTCGGGGTGTCGACCTCGCCCGAATGCGCATAGACGCTCACCAGCGTGAGCGGTGTGCCGTCGACGTCGAGGTCGACCTCGAGCCAGCGTCCTGAGGCATCGAAGTCGTCGTCGCCGATCTGCGTACGCGTCTCACCGAGCGGCAGTCGTGACACGATGGCGACGCCGGCGCGGCCCTTCTGCGAACACACGTCGTCGGCGATGTGCCAGCCCGGCAACAGCTCGCGCAGCTGGTCACCGGACGCTCTCACCTCTTGCAGAGCGATGACGTCGGGCTGAGCCGCTTCGATCCACGATTCGATGCCCTTGCGGAACGCCGCGCGGATGCCGTTCACGTTGACGGTTGCGACGCGCAGCGCACCAGCGGGCTTCGGCGTCTCAGCGGATGCACGGGTACGTGCCGCCTGCGTGTTGACGCCCGGCTTGGGCTTCGGCTGCTCGTCGACCGGAGGCGGCGCGATGATCGTCTCGTGCAGGGCGGGGGAGAGTGCAGGCTGCTTCTTGCTCATGACGCCGATTCTAGGCGATGCCTCTGACCCGCCTCGGCAGCGCACGGCGACATCGCCGAGGGATCAGCGTGCGCGTCACCGGGCCTCGGTATCGGGCTCGTCGGTCTTGATGGCAGAGTCAGGCACCTCGACCGGCAGCGGACTGTCCACGGCGTGCGGGCCGCGCACGGCATCCTGCAGACGGCTTGCGCCCCAGAAATCGAGATCGCCGTCATGCCGCTCGTTGACCTCGTGGTCTGAGGCGACGACGGCCAGCCAGGCGGCCGCGATGAGCACGGTCTGACTGAGCAGGTTGAACCAGAGCAGCAGACCGACGATGGTCAGAAAGCCGGCGAGCAGCGGGTTCGACCCGCCGCCGATGAGCGACCCGCCGACGGCCTTCAGCAGGGTGGTCGCAACGGCGCCCCAGATGACCACCGGCAGCATGCGCCGCACGGGGATGATCACCTGTGCGAGCACGCGCATGATCACGATGAGGATGATGGCGTCCAGCACCAGAGAGAGCAGCAGTGAGCCGATGGTGACCAGCAGCCACGAGAGCATGCTCTGCTCGCCGAAGCCGAGCAGCGCGGAGATGCGCCGGCCCAGACCCGAACTGACGGTAGAGGCGAGAGCCGAGATGATGACGAGCAGGCCGAACCCGACCAGCAGGCCCAGATCGCGCAGTTGCGCCACGACCGGCTGCTGGGGCAGAGGAGAGCGGCCGAACTGGGCGCGCACGCCTGTGCGTACGGCCCCGAGCCAGCCGAAGAGAGTGAAAAACAGCGAGACGAGGGCGACGGCGCCGGTCCAGGACAGTGTGGAAGGCACGCCCTGCAGCGTCTCTGGACTGATGGCGCCGCCCTCGCCGGTGTCGATGAGACCGGGCACTGACTTGGCCAGGTAGTCGACGAGAGCGTCCCAGACGGTCTCGGAGCGAGCGATGAAAAGGCCGATGACGCTGAAGAGCGTCCAGACGCCGGCGAATGCGGCGAACAGTGAGCTGTAGCTCATGCCGCCGGCGAGGACGGGGCCGCCGCGCGAGGTGTAGTGCGCCATCACACGTGCCGGTCTGGTCTGCATCGCCCAAGCGATGAGACCTTGGACCGTGCTGACCGGTTTCTGTTGGGCGCTCATGGGTCAATGGTATCTGCAGACGCCGCGGGGTCGGTGGCGCCGACGCTCTGGAGCCGGCGCTCTGGGTCCGGCCCATGCCACGGCACATGCCGCTCTCCAGGATCGAGTCATGGCAGATGTCGTTCAGGTGCTTCGAGACATGGAACTTGGCATGTCTGGATGTCTCTGGGCGTCATTTGCGCCGACTCGAGGTGCAGAAGTGGTGTGTTGTGGGGAGGGGGGTGAGAAGCATGTGGGGGAGGCTAGGAGGGAGGAGAAGTGTGTCGGGGGGTGAGGGAGGGGGAGAAGTGTGTCGGGGATGAGGGGGCAGACACAGAAACGTGTTGGGGAGGCGAGGATGAGGGTGTGAGGAGCGTGTCGGGGGGGGGAAGAGAGAAGCGTGCCGGGTCGAGGAATGCCACAAGGCCAATGCCGGACCGAGCGATGCCCGAGCCGCAGAGGTCAGATTCGCCGGAGGAACGAAGAACCGCCGCGCTCCGACTCAGCGAGTCAGAACCGGCGGTTCTCGTGCCGTGACAACTGTGCGGCTGTCGAAACGTTGGACAGCTGCTCACGAACGGCTGCACACGATCGGGTGCACACGAACAGCGGCACACGAACAGCCGGGACCGCGGCGGTACTGCAGCGCGCGAGCCGTTCAGCCGATCGCTAGATCAGCGGTGGCCGCGAATGGCCGCCTGCTTGACCTCGGCGATCGCCTTCGTGATCTGGATGCCACGCGGGCAGGCCTCGGTGCAGTTGAAGGTCGTGCGGCAGCGCCACACGCCCTCTTTGTCGTTGAGGATGTCCAGACGCACCTGCGACTCGTCGTCACGTGAGTCGAAGATGAACCGGTGCGCGTTCACGATGGCAGCGGGGCCGAAGTACTGACCGTCGGTCCAGAAGACCGGGCAGCTGGTGGTGCAGGCTGCGCAGAGGATGCATTTGGTCGTATCGTCGAAGATCTCGCGATCCTTGATCGTCTGCAGCCGCTCACGGCCTTCCGCAGGCTCCGAATGGGCCTGAAGGAAAGGCTGCACGTCACGGTAGGCCTTGAAGAAGGGCTCCATGTCGACGACGAGGTCTTTCTCAAGAGGCAGGCCCTTGATGGCCTCGACGTAGATCGGCTTGTCGATGTCAAGGTCTTTGATCAGCGTCTTGCAGGCCAACCGGTTGCGGCCGTTGATGCGCATGGCGTCAGAGCCGCAGATGCCGTGTGCGCAGGAGCGACGGAACGTCAGCGAGCCGTCCTGCTCCCACTTGATCTTGTGCAGCGCGTCGAGCACGCGATCGGTCGAGTACATCTCGACGTCGAACGACTCCCAGCGGGGCTCGGTGTCGACATCGGGATCGAAACGCCGGATGTTGAACGTGACGGTGAACGGCTTCACCGATGCGTCGTGTGCTGACGGAGCGTGCTTCGACCGGTCGGCAGCATCGGCGCTGTACGACTCGGCGTGTGCCTTCGAAGTGACGTTCTCAGTGGTCGCGGCAGCAGTCGCCATGATCAGTACTTCCTCTCCTTGGGCTCATACCGGGTGAGCACGACAGGCTTCCACCCCAGCGTGATGTGCGAGCCGGGCTCGCCTTCGTTGGGGTCACCTGTCAGGTAGGCCATCGTGTGCTTGAGGTATGTGGCGTCGTCGCGCTTGGGATAGTCGTCGCGCATGTGGCCGCCGCGGCTCTCCTTGCGGTTCAGCGCGGCTGCGATCAGCACCTCGGCAAGATCGAGCAGGAACCCGAGCTCGACGCCTTCGAGCAGGTCGGTGTTGAAGCGGCGACCGTGGTCGTGGATGCTGATGTGCTGGTAGCGCCTGCGCAGAGCTCGCACATCGTTGGCGGCCTGAGTCAGCGTCTCTTCGGTGCGGAACACCTGCGCGTTGGTGTCCATGGTCTCTTGCAGCTCTTTGCGGATCTGCGCGAGCGACTCGCCGCCGTCGTTGTTGCGGATGCCGTCGAGCAGATCGATGACGCCCTGCTCGGGTGCCTCGGGCAGCGGAACGAACTCCGCCTCACGAGAGTACTTGACCGCCTGACGACCGGCACGTTTGCCGAACACGTTGATGTCGAGCAACGAGTTGGTGCCCAGTCGGTTCGCACCGTGCACCGAGACGCACGCGCACTCGCCGGCCGCGTAGAGGCCGGGCACGATGTCTTTGATCGTGCGCAGCACCTCGCCGTTGTTGTTGGTGGGGATGCCGCCCATGGCATAGTGCGCTGTCGGATAGACCGGCACGGGCTCGACGACTGGGTCGACGCCGAGATAGGTGCGGGCGAACTCAGTGATGTCGGGAAGCTTGGTCTCGAGCACCTCGGCACCCAGATGGGTGCAGTCGAGCAGCACGTAGTCTTTGTTCGGGCCGACGCCGCGGCCCTCCTGAACCTCCTGCACCATGCATCGGGCGACGATGTCGCGAGGTGCGAGGTCTTTGATGGTCGGCGCGTACCGCTCCATGAATCGCTCACCATTTGCGTTTCGCAGAATGGCGCCTTCGCCACGGGCACCCTCGGTGAGCAGGATGCCCAGACCGGCGAGGCCGGTCGGATGGAACTGGAAGAACTCGATGTCTTCAAGGGGCAGGTGCTGACGCCAGATGATGCCGACGCCGTCGCCGGTGAGCGTGTGAGCGTTCGACGTGGTCTTGAACATCTTGCCGAAGCCGCCGGTCGCGAAGACGATCGACTTGCCCTGGAAGACGTGAATGTCGCCGGTGGCCAGCTCGTACGCGATGACCGCTGCAGGGCGGCGTTCGCCGTCGATCTCGGTGAAGACCAGATCAAGTGCGTAGTACTCGTTGTAGAACTGGATGCCGAGCTTGACGCAGTTCTGGTAGAGGGTCTGCAGAATCATGTGGCCGGTGCGGTCTGCGGCGTAGCACGAGCGACGAACGGGTGCCTTGCCGTGCTCGCGGGTGTGGCCTCCGAATCGGCGCTGAGCGATCTTGCCGTCTTCGGTGCGGTTGAACGGCAGACCCATGTTCTCGAGGTCGATGACTGCGTCGATGGCCTCTTTGGCCAGAATCTCGACGGCATCCTGATCAGCGAGGAAGTCGCCGCCCTTGACCGTGTCGTAGGTGTGCCACTCCCATGAGTCCTCTTCGAGGTTCGAGAGAGCTGCAGCCATGCCGCCCTGAGCCGCACCCGTGTGCGAACGAGTGGGGTAGAGCTTGGTGATCACGGCGGTGTCGGCATGGGGGCCGGCCTCGATCGCAGCGCGCATGCCGGCGCCGCCGGCACCGACGATGATCACATCATGCTGGTGGTAGTGAACGGTGTAGTCGCCGTTCTTGGTCGTTGAGGTCTCAGTCATCTCAGTCTTTCATCGCCTTTGACTCGGCGCCGTCAGGCGTCACTTCGTGCAGAACTGCTGCCAGTCTGCGTTCAGGTTGGGGTCGGCGCAGGGGTCGAAGCCGAAGACGACCCAGGTGCCGAGAATGATCAGCACGCCGGCTGCCGCGAAGATCGCGATGCGCAGGCCTTTGGCCACCCGCTGGTTCTCGACGTAGTCGTTGACGATCGTGCGCATGCCGTTCGCGCCGTGCAGCAGCGCGAGCCAGAGCATGAGGATGTCCCAGACCTGCCAGAACGGGTTGGCCAGCTTTCCGGCGACGAAGCCCCAGTCGACCTGGTGAATGCCGTCGCCGGTGAGCAGATTGAAGTACAGATGCCCGAAGATGAGCACGACGAGCAGAACACCCGAACCGCGCATGAAGAGCCAGGCGAACTTCTCGCGGTTCGAGCGCTTGTGAGGTGCGCGGGCGGGTTTTTCGATGGTGACGGTCATTGTCGTTCAGCCCTTCCCTAGAACCCGAACACGTGTGACAGGTGCTGTGGCACGAAGAAGATCATCAGCACAAGCCAGACGAGCATCACACCGTAGAAGAGTCCGCGCTGATGCTTCGTGCCCTGCGACCAGAAGTCGATGAGGATGACACGCAGGCCGTTGAGTGCGTGAAATGCGATCGCGGCGACCAGTGCGACCTCGCCCACGCCCATCAGAGGATTCTTGTAGGTGCCGATGACCGCGTTGTAGGCCTCGGGAGAGAGGCGAATGAGCGCGGTGTCGAGAATGTGCACCAGCAGGAAGAAGAAGATGGCCACGCCGGTGATGCGGTGGAAAACCCAGGACCACATGCCTTCTCGGCCACGGTACAGAGTACCGGCTGGTTTCGGTGACACGAACAACCCTCCTTGGTTGAGTACGCCCGGCAACAGAAACCTATCGGACGCTGACTGTGTTGTGGCAAGTCTAGACCCGGCGTGCATTCGCATATCAGTAAGGTCTGCCTAAGCAAGCGGCAGGATCATGGACGCCGAGCCGATTACTCCGACATCTGTCCTCGCGGTGTCAGTCCACGTCGGGTCGGGGAGGGCTCTGGTAGCCTGTGGGCATGTCTGCATCTGCCGCTGACCACGTGTATGCGATTATCCCGGCGGGAGGTGTCGGTTCCCGTCTGTGGCCTCTTTCTCGGGCGAAAGAGCCCAAATTCCTCCTCGACCTCACCGGATCAGGCCATTCCCTGCTGCGGTCGACTTGGGATCGCATCGTCCCGCTGATCGGCAGCGACCACATCATGGTGGTGACGGGTGCCGCGCACCGGGCCTCGGTCGTCAGCCAGCTGCCCGATCTCGACGGCGACAACCTGGTACTCGAGAGTGAGCCTCGTGACTCGACCGCGGCGATCTGTCTGGCGGCTGCCCTGATCGCCCGCCGAGACCCAGACGCCATCGTGGCCTCGTTCCCCGCCGACCACTTCATCGGCGATGAGCGAGCCTTCCGCGAGGTCGTCACCGAGGCCGCGCAGGTCGCAGCGACCGGCCGGCTGGTGACGATCGGCATCACCCCGACCTCGCCCTCGACCGGCTTCGGGTACATTCGCACCGACGGCACTCTTGACCCGGACGGCTCGCAGGGGCTGCCGCGGAGCGCACGGGCGGTCACCAGCTTCGTCGAGAAGCCCAAGGCCAGCGTCGCTCGGGAGTACGTCGCCAGTGGCGAGTATCTGTGGAACGCGGGCATGTTCGTGGCACGCGCGGGCAACCTTATGGGCTGGCTGCGCGAGAGCGAGCCCGAGCTCGCCGCCGGCATCGACCGCATCGCCGACGCCTGGGGCACTCCCGCCGTCTACGAAGTGAAGGCCAAGACCTGGCCGAAGCTCAAGAAGATCGCAATCGACTACGCCATCGCCGAGCCGGTCGCTGCAGCGGGTCAGGTCGCGGTGATCCCGGGTGACTTCGACTGGGATGACGTGGGTGACTTCTCTGCGGTGGCCCGGCAGGTGCGTAAGCGCAACCCCGGCAACCTTGCCATTCTCGGCGAGGCGAGCGTGCTCTCCGAGTCGAGCACCGGTGTGCTGGTCAGCGAGACGGATCGGCTGATCGCGATCATCGGGGTGCAGGATCTTGTCGTCGTCGACACCGAAGACGTGCTCATGATCACCACCAGCGATCACGCCCAGCGTGTGAAAGAGATGGTGAACATGGTGCGTCAGACGGGAAACGAGAATCTGCTCTGAGCGCTTCGACGGCTGATGGCATCGTCGGCTCCGCTAGAGTTGGCGCATGAGCGCTGAGCACGATTCCGCAGAAGACCGAATCCTCGATGACGACACCCTCGATCTGACCCTCGAAGGGGTCGATCTGGTCGAGGTTCCCAAGATCAGCCTGCACGACCATCTCGATGGAGGACTGCGCCCTGAGACCATCGTCGAACTGGCCGACCAAGCCGGTCTCGAGCTGCCGGTCGACGATCCCGAAGAGCTCGGGGACTGGTTCGCCGACAGCGCCGACTCCGGCGACCTCATCACCTACCTCAAGACCTTCGACCAGACCGTCGGCGTCATGCAGACCGCCGACTCGCTGGCCCGGGTCGCCCGTGAGTTCGTCGAAGACTCGGTCGACGACGGCATCATCTACGTCGAGGCGCGGTGGGCTCCCGAACAGCACCTCGCTGGCGGTCTCACCCCTGAGGCAGCGGTCGAGGCGGTCGCCGCCGGGTTCGAAGAGGGCATGCGAGACGCCGCCGAGCGCGGCTGCCAGATCGAGGCCAACCAAATCGTGACCGCGCTGCGTCACAATGATCGCTCGCTTGAGATGGCCAAGCTCGCAGTGCGCTATCGGGATGCCGGCGTGGTCGGGTTCGACCTGGCCGGCCCCGAGAAGGGCTTTCTGCCGTCTCGTCACCAAGAGGCCCTCGACTATCTGGCGCGCAGCTTCTTTCCGACCACGGTGCATGCCGGCGAGGCTGACGGCCTCGACTCCATCGTGTCGGCCCTCATCGACGGCCGTGCGCTGCGTCTCGGCCATGGCACGCATCTCGTCGACGACATCCAGCTGATCGACGAAGGCGACGACTCCGACGAGGTGCTCGCCGTGCTCGGCGACGTCGCCGCATGGGTGCGCGATCGCGGCATCGTGCTCGAGACGAACCCGTCGTCGAATCTGCAGACCGGCGCCTTCGCCGGCCCGTTCGACGAGCATCCGCTCGACCTGCTCTACCAGCTCGACTTCCGAGTGACCGTGAACGTCGATAACCGGCTGCAGTCGAACACCACGCTGACCGAGGAGTTCGCACGCGTGGCGCAGGCTTTCGACTATGGTCTGGACGATCTGGCCGTACTGACGCTCAACGCAGCCGAAGGCTCCTTCCTGCCTGCCACCGATCGTCAGGATCTTGCCGATCGCGTCATCGCGTTCTACGACGACCTCGACTGACCTCGGTCAGCGTCGCGGGGTTCGTTTGACGCCTCGCGTCGCCTTCGCTGTGGTCGGGTCTTCTGGCCATGGGTGCTTCGGGTATCGGCCGCGCATCTCGGCGCGCACCTGTCGGTAGCCGTCCTGCCAGAACGACGCCAGATCCATCGTCACTGCGAGCGGGCGACCGGCGGGTGAGAGCAGATGCAGTTGTACGGGAACTCGGCCGTCGACCAGATACGGAACCTGCTGCCAGCCGAAGCACTCCTGCAGCTTCACCGCGAGCACCGGCGGCGCATCGTCATCCGACGGGTAGTGCACTCGAACCCATGACCCAGACGGTACTTCGAGGCGTTCCGGCACCAGCGCATCCAGTCGCGACGCGTCAGGCCAGGGCAGCAGTCGGCGCAGCGCGGATGCCAGGTCGAGCCCGGCTGTCGCGGTTCCAGCCGCAAGCCGCTCGATTTCTGGAGCGAGCCAGTCATCAAGTCGACCGCTGAGGGCAGCGTCATCGACGGCCGGCCAGGGGTCGCCCAGCTCACGATGCAGCATGTGTAGGCGGTCGCGCAGATCGCTCGCTGCCTGAGACCAATGCAGCGAGGCCAAGCCGTCTGCGGTGGCGAGCAGGCTGCGCACCTGAGCACGCGCATCGGCCGCGGCCAGACGTGCGGGCGCCCGTGAGAGCTCGATCGCTCCCAGCCGGCGCACCCGCCGGGCGCTGAGCCGGCCGTCTCGCCACTCGCTCTCGACCGTGTCTTCGATGAGACCTGCGCCGACGACGAGAGCTGCGTCGACGGTCAGCGGTGCAGCGGCACGAATCATGGCCCCAGAGCCCTCGCCGGTTCGCGCGACGCTCACTTCGCTGACGGCCAACCACTGCGACCCGCGCAGTGCTGAGCCGCGGGGCAGCACGGCACCGGTGCCTGAGGCAAGCTGATAGCTCAGCCCGGAGTCGCTGGGCCCAGAGTTGCTGGGCCCAGAGTCGCTGGATCGCAGGCGAGCCAGGCGCTCCGGGTATGCGAGTCCAGCGATCGCCGCGATCACCCCGTCGGCGTCGACCGACGAGTGACTCACCCCGCTTCTCGAGGTGCTGCTGTGATCGGGCATGAGCGCGACGAGGCGGCGCACATCCTGCTGCCACCGGTGCGCTGCTGCAGGCGAGACGGCGGCATCGGCCTGGCTGTGTGAGCCCTCGGTGCTGCCTGCACGTCGAGATCGGTGCCCGCCGCGGTGCCCGCCACGACGCAGCTCGTGCAGCAGCGCAGGCAAGTCGCCTCCGGGAGCCCGTGCGTCCGATTCGATGGCCGCCACTGCCTCGGCTGCCAGCGTCACAGCTGACCGGCGATCACCGTTGATCAGCGCGGCGCCGTCGATCAGCGCGCGTGCCAGTCTCGGGTGCACCGGCATCCGAGCGATCAGCCGTCCGAGGTCGGTGACACGCCATCGCATCGTCCTGCCGCTCTCAGGCGCGATCGCACCCAGCCGAACCAGCGTGCGCTGGGCGAGCTCGAGCGACGCCCGCGGCGGGGTATCAGGCAGCGCGAGCTCTTGAGCATCGGGGTCGCCCCAGAGCGTCAGCATGAGAGCTGCCTCGGTGAGGTCCGCAGTGGTGATCGCCGGGCGTGCCTGTGCGGGAGCCGACGCGAACTCGGCCTCGCTGTAGCAGCGCACGACTGTGCCGGGGCCCAGACGGGCGGCACGACCGGCGCGCTGCGTCGCCGCCGCGCTCGACACCGGAACGGTCACCAGGCCGGACATCTCGCGCATCGCATCGAGCCGGGGCTCGCGCGCGAGGCCGGCGTCGACGACGGTGTGCACGCCGGGCACGGTCAGCGACGTCTCGGCGATCGAGGTCGACACGATCACTCGGCGTTCGTGCGTGCCCAAGGGAGCGAGCGCCGCTCGCTGCGCCGACGCGGGCAGCGAACCGTGCAGCGGCAGGGCAGTGACTCCGGAATCGCGCAGGCGGGCGACCACAGCGTCCACCTCACGGCGGCCCGGAAGAAAAGCCAGCACGGTGCCCTCAGCCTGCTCGCGCGACTTGGCAGCCACGACCGTGGCGACGTGTCGCAGAAAACCGGGAGTGACGCCGCGGGCGTCGAGTCGTTGGGTGCCGACGGGCGCCGGCCGCCATTCCACCGTGAGCGGGTGCAGGGGCACCTCTGCGGTGAGCACCGGCGCGGCGTCGCCGAGCAGCGAACTCCAGCGTTGTGCGTCGAGCGTCGCCGACATGACGATCAGAGCGAGATCGCCGCGCAGCAGGGCCACTTCGCGGAGCATGGCGAAGAGCAGATCGGCGTCGAGGTCGCGTTCGTGCACCTCGTCGAGCACGACGGCATCGACTCCTGCGAGCTCGGGGTCGGCAGTCAGGCGACGCAGCAGCAGACCTGTGGTGACGAACTCCACCTGCGTCTGCGGGCCGATGTGGTGTTCGCCGCGCACGGCATAGCCGACCGCGTCGCCGATACGAGTGCGGCTGAGGTCGGCGAGCCGTTCGGCTGCGGAGCGCGCGGCGAGTCGGCGTGGCTCGGTGACGATGACCCGTCCGGTGACCGCGTTCGCCACTGCGGGTGGTACGACCGTCGTCTTGCCTGATCCCGGTGGAGCCTGCACGACGGCGAACGGCGGACGACGAGTGGTCTGCGTGAGCACGTCGTGCAGTCGAGGCATCAAGGATGCCGCGGGAAGCTCGGCGCCGATGGCTGCCAGGTCGAAGACGGCCTGCCGCGCTTCGCCAGCGGCGGGCGCGGCAGAAGACGTCATCCCAGGTGCAGACGCTTCTGCCACCAGTCGCGCAGCTCGGCGAGCTTCGCCGCGTTCTCAGCCGCTGCCGCGGCCGGATCGGGCAGACTGCTCGAGACGTCGAGATAGATCTTGAGCTTCGGCTCGGTGCCCGAGGGGCGCACGATGACCCGCGAGCCGTCGGCGAGCGAGTAGCGCAGGATGTCTGCCGGGGGCAGCCCGTCGATGCCGTGCAGCAGGTCGTCGTGAGCGACGACGTCGAGACCGGCGATCGTGGTGAGCGGTTCGGCGCGCAGGGCGGCAGTCGCCTGTGCGATGAGCGAGCGGTCGGCCACGCGAATGGCCACCTGGTCGCTCGCTGCCGAGCCATAGTCGGCAGCGATGCGCTGCAGAGCCTGCGCGATGGTGTGGCCCTCGCTCTTCAGTCGTGCGGCCAGCAGCAGGAACAGGGCGGCGGCGGAGATGCCATCCTTGTCGCGGACGAGCTCCGGGTCGACGAGGTAGCCGAGCGCCTCTTCGTACCCGAAGATCAGCCCGGGCACACGGTTCACATACTTGAAGCCGGTGAGCGTCTCGACGTGCTCGATGCCGTAGTGCTCGGCGATGCGGCCGAGTAGCGGGCTGGACACCAGCGAGGCGGCGAGCGCACCCGGAGTGCCGGGGCGGTGCTCGCTGGCGATCAGATCGCCGAGCAGCCAGCCGACCTCGTTGCCGGTGAGGCGACGCCAGCCGCCCTCGGCCGCATCGTCTGGAATTGCCACAGCCAGTCGGTCGGCGTCGGGATCGTTGGCGATGATGAGATCGGCCCCGGTCTTGCGGGCCAGTGCGAACGAGAGGTCGAGCGCGCCGGGTTCTTCAGGGTTCGGGAACGCGACGGTGGGAAACTCGGGATCCGGCGCGATCTGCTCTGTCACCGTCGCCGGTGCCGGAATGCCCAGCGTCTCGAAGAGTCGTGCGGCGACCTCCCAGCCCACACCGTGCATGGCGGTGTAGACGAAGCTGAGCCCGTCGGCAGAAGCCTGGGGTGCCCGTTGAGCGACTGCCGCCGCGGTCTCGGTGACGTAGGCGTCGATGACGTCTTCGCCCAGTACCCGATAGGCCTGCGAGCGGGGCAGCTGGTCGACGGTGAAGTCTTGGGCGATCTGATCGATGTGCGCGGCGATCAGCTGATCGGCAGGGCTGATGATCTGTGACCCGGCGTCGATACCGCCGAGGTACACCTTGTAGCCGTTGTCGGCGCCGGGATTGTGGCTGGCCGTCACCATCACGGCGGCCGAGGCGTCGAGGTGGCGCAGCACGAACGCGGTGACCGGGGTGGGCAGGTTGCGCGGCAGCAGCAGCGCGTCGACGCCGGCGGCCTGTGCGAGCTCGGCGGTGTCGCGAGCGAAGATCTCGGAGTTGTGGCGACCGTCGTAGCCGATGACCAGCGTCGGGCGTTCGTCGCCGGCGTGCTCGACCAGGTATGAGGCGAGGCCGGCGGCGGCCTGCGAAACGAGCACGCGGTTCATGCGAGCGGGGCCGGGGCCCATCTCTCCGCGCAGTCCGGCGGTGCCGAAGGCGAGGCGCTCGTCGAACTCGCTGTGCAGGGTGCTCAGAGCCCGCTCGTCGCCCTTGCGTGCCAGGTCGATCTGGTCGTCGAGCAGCTTCGAGGTCTTCGGGTCTGGGTCTTGGTCACGCCACTGCTCGGCCTGAGCGACCAGAGCGGCAAGCTGCTCAAGCTCTGCGGCGTCGCCGGGTTCTCGACCCGACGCGTCGGCGTGCGTGTTCCCCTGGGCGTTGGCGGTATCGGTCATACGATGTTCTCCAGTATCTCGGCAAGCAGTTCGGTGAGCTGTGGCGCTGCATCGCGGCCAGCCTGAATGACCTCGGCATGGCTCAGCGGCTGGGCAGAGACCCCCGCAGCGGCGTTCGTCACCAAAGACAAGCCTAGAACCTCGAGGCCCAAGGCGCGAGCTGCGATCGCTTCGAGGGCGGTCGACATGCCCACCAGATCGGCTCCGATCGCCCGCGCCATGCGCACCTCGGCCGGGGTTTCGTACTGTGGGCCGCGAAACTGGGCATAGACGCCTTCGCGCATCTGCGGATGCCGCTCGCGCACCGCGGCGCGGAGCCGGGGGGAGTACACGTCGGTCATGTCAACGAAGGTCGGGCCACTCAGCGGTGAGGTGCCGGTGAGGTTGACATGGTCGCTGATCAGCACCGGACTGCCGGGAGCGAGCGACGGGTCGACCCCTCCACAGCCGTTGGTCAGCACGATCGAACCCGCCCCGAGCGCGGCGGCGGTGTGCACGCCGTGCACCACGGCATCCACACCAAGCCCCTCATAGAGATGCGTGCGCGCGGCGATCAGCAGCACACGACGACCTGAGGCGGTCTGCACGATCAGCAGCGTGCCGGCATGGCCGGGCACGCCCGACACATGAAAGCCGGGCACCTCGGCCGCGGGCAGCGTCGCGAGGGTGGTGCCGAGACGGTCGGCGGATGCTCCCCAGCCCGATCCGAGCACCACGGCGCGATCGATGCCCGAGACGCCGGAGCGCCGCCTGATCGTATCGGCCGCCTGCTGTGCGAGCGGTGTGGGTGTGCGTCCGGAGGCCGCGGGTGCATAATGTGCAGGCGTGGCGGTCTCTGATGGGCCATCTGGAGTGGCAGAAGCTGTCATACTGATAAAGATAGGCAACTCTGCAGAGGGAGAACACCGCACATGGCATACGAGTTCGGCGACAAGCACGATCTGGTGGTCATCGGAGGAGGGCCTGGCGGTTACGAGGCTGCGCTGACCGGCGCCCAGCTCGGAGCCAATGTCACCCTCGTCGAACGTCATGGAGTCGGCGGCTCTGCCGTGCTCACCGATGTCGTGCCCTCGAAGGCGCTGATCGCGGTGGCCGAGGCGACGACGCAGGTCGCCAACGCACAGCGTCTGGGCGTGCAGATCTTCGCGCCGGGCAGCGACGAGCCGATCGCTCCCGACTACCGCATCGACCTCAAGACGGTGAACCGTCGACTGCTCGATCTGGCCCGACAGCAGTCGGCCGATATGGCGGCGGCCCTCGAGAAGCAGGGCGTGCGTATCGTCAAGGGCACGGGGCGGCTGCTCAATCATCACGCCATCGCGGCAGATCTCACCAACGGGGAGGTCAGTGAGTTCCACGCCGACACCACGGTCATCTCTGTGGGTGCGCATCCTCGCAAGCTGCCGAGTGCGATGCCAGACGGCGAGCGCATCCTCACCTGGACTCAGCTGTATCAGCTCGAAGAGCTGCCGCAGCACCTGATCGTCGTCGGCTCCGGTGTGACCGGTGCCGAGTTCGCCAGCGCGTTCCGCCACCTGGGCAGCGAGGTCACGCTGATCTCGAGCCGCGACCGCGTGCTGCCCGGACAGGACGAAGACGCCGCACGCGTGATCGAAGAGGTGTTCCTGCGCGAGGGGATGAACGTGCTCTCGAAGTCTCGCGCCGAGAGCGTGGTGCGCGAAGGCGACGAGGTCATCGCCACGCTCAGCGACGGCAGCACGGTGGTCGGCAGCCACTGTCTGATGGCGGTCGGGTCGATTCCGAACACGGCCGGGCTGGGGCTTGAGGGTGCCCGGGTGCAGACGACGGCATCCGGCCATATCAAGGTCAACCGTGTCGCGCGCACCTCAGTGCCCGAGATCTACGCCGCCGGAGACTGCACCGACTTCTTCCCCCTGGCCAGCGTGGCGAACATGCAGGGCCGAACCGCGGTGTTCCACGCGCTCGGCGACGCGGCGCAGCCGATCAAGCTGCGCAACGTGGCCTCGAACATCTTCACCGCGCCCGAGATCGCCTCGGTCGGCTGGTCGCAGTCGCAGATCGAGGAGGGCCTCGCACAGGGCGTCATCTACAAGTACCCGCTCGCCGAGAACCCGCGCGCGAAGATGCAGAACATCAGCGACGGGTTCGTCAAGCTCTTCGCCCGC
This sequence comes from Pseudoclavibacter sp. CFCC 14310, assembly GCF_008831165.1. Lineage (NCBI taxonomy): Bacteria > Bacillati > Actinomycetota > Actinomycetes > Micrococcales > Microbacteriaceae > Pseudoclavibacter > Pseudoclavibacter sp. CFCC 14310. The sequence continues at coordinate 692,018 of NZ_WBKC01000001.1, forward strand.
ACGCAGTCGGGCACGGTCATCGGCGGCGTCGTCGTTGCGCCCAAAGCCAGCGAGCTGATCTTCCCGCTCGCACTTGCGGTCGAGCAGCGGCTGACCGTCGACCAGGTCGCCAACGCCTTCGCGGTCTACCCCTCGCTGTCGGGAGCGATCACCGATGCGGCGCGGGCGCTGCACATGCTGAAGGGCTGATTCGCGAGGCTGCGCGGAGAGCGGGCTGCGGTGCCCTGCAGGCGTGTGCAGCACTGGTGCGGGGGATCGGCCGTGTGGCTCGGCGGGCTCCTGCAGTCGATCCCGTTCGGCCAGCCAACCGAACGTCATCGGCGGTTCGCATCCTGTTGGGAATGGCCTCGGGCCGAATTTGTTGTAGCTTCATGTGAAAAATATCGCATTCCTGTCATTCGGGCATTGGCAGAACTCCATTCATTCGCCCGTGCGCACCGGCGGCGACGCGCTGCTGCAGTCGATCGATCTGGCTGTGGCCGCCGAAGAGATCGGCGTCGACGGCGCGTACTTCCGCGTTCACCACTTCGCTCAGCAGCTGGGGTCTCCGTACCCGCTGCTGGCCGCGATCGGCGCGCGCACCTCGCGCATCGAGATCGGCACCGGCGTCATCGACATGCGCTATGAGAACCCGCTCGCAATGGCAGAGAACGCCGGCGCGGCCGACCTCATCGCAGCGGGCAGACTGCAGCTGGGCGTCAGCCGTGGGTCACCTGAGCAGGTGATCGACGGGTTCCGGCACTTCGGCTATCAGCCGGAGGCACATGACCCCGACGGCGCTGAGATGGCGCGGGAGCACACCGCTCGTTTCCTGGAGGTGATCCAGGGCGAGGGCTTCGCCGAGCCGAACCCCCGGCCGATGTTTCCGAATCCGCCGGGCCTGCTGCGTGTCGAACCGTACTCGCCGGGCCTGCGCGATCGCATCTGGTGGGGTGCTGGTTCCCGGGCGACCGCGGAGTGGACGGCGCGTCAGGGCATGAACCTGATGAGCTCCACGCTGCTCACCGAAGACACCGGTGTGCCGTTGAGCGTGCTGCAGGCGGAGCAGATCCGTCTCTTCCGCGCGGCGTGGAAGGAAGCGGGATGGGACCGCGAGCCTCGAGTGAGCGTCAGTCGCAGCATCATGCCGATCACCTCTGACCTCGATCGGCAGCTGTGGGCGGGTCGCGACGAGAGCCATGACACGGTCGGCTGGATCGACTCGAAGACCGTGGCTCGGTTCGGGCGCAGCTATGCAGACGAGCCCGATCGTCTGGTCGAGCAGCTGGCGCAGGATGAGGCCGTCGCCGAGGCTGACACGGTGACGCTGACCGTGCCCAGCACGCTGGGCGTCGAGTACAACGCGCATCTGCTGCGCAGCGTCGTTGAAGACGTCGCACCCGGGCTCGGCTGGCGCTGAGGTCGGCTGGCTACGGGGTCGGCTGGCTACGGGGTCGGCTGGCGGCGAGGCTGCCTGTGGCGGGTTCGGGTGGCGGCGAGAGGGATGCCACGCGTGCGCGGATCCGCCAGCTTCGACACCGTACCGCTCAGATTGCCGTGATCTTGGCGGAACGGTGCTCGGCATGGCGGAACGGTGCACGGCGGAACGGTGCTGGTCGAAGCATGAGCTGACGACAGCTGTCTGTCGCCGACACTGCGCCATGCCGCCAGCGCACAGCGACTGTCGAGGCACTGTGAGGGCACAGCATCCGCAGCAGGGATGCGATCTGCACCAGCGATTCGACCTGCGGCAGCGATTCGACCTGCAGCAGCGACTCGGCGCGCTGACTACTCGTCTTCGATGGTGAGCAGCGTGTGCCCGGACGGAATCGTCTGCCCGAGCGGCGCGTTCAGATTGCGCACGACACCGGCGCGCTGCGCGGTGATCGGCTGTTCCATCTTCATCGCCTCGAGCACGACCAGCAGATCGCCCTCGATGACCTTCTGACCCTCTTCGACGGCGACCTTGACCACGCTGGCCTGCATCGGGGTCGAGACGGCGTTCGTGTTGTCGCCGGTGACCTCGGCGGCGCGGAATCGGCGCTTCGGGGCCGGGCGGCTCGCCGTGCCCCAATCGCCCTTCACCAGCACGTCTGGCACGCTGACCTCGATGCGTCGACCGGCGACCTCCAGCACGACGTCGCTGCGCTTGGCGAAGATGCTCTCGTCTTCAGAAGGGGTGCCGCTCCACGCCGGAATGCGATTGTCGAAATCGTTCTCGATCCAGGTGGTGTGCACCTTGAAGTGCCCGTCTGCGGCCACGAAGTCGGGCTCGTTGACCACCACGCGGTGAAAAGGCAGTGCGGTCGGCATCCCGGTGATCTCGAACTCGGCCAGTGCTCGGCGTGAGCGCTCCAGCGCCTCTTCGCGAGTGGCACCGGTCACCACCACCTTGGCCAGCAGCGAGTCGAACGCACCGGAGACCACGTCACCGCCGGTCACTCCTGAGTCGACGCGCACGCCTGGGCCGCTGCACTCGCGGTAGGTGACGATTGTGCCGGGCGCAGGCAGAAAGTGGTTGCCTGGATCTTCTCCGTTGATGCGGAACTCGAACGCGTGCCCGTGATTCTCCGGGTCTGGGTAGTCGAGTTCGCCGCCCTCTGCGATGCGGAACTGTTCGCGCACCAGGTCGAGGCCGGTCACCTGCTCTGAGACCGGATGCTCCACCTGCAGTCGCGTGTTCACCTCGAGGAACGAGAGTGTGCCGTCGTGCCCGATGAGAAACTCGCAGGTGCCTGCGCCGACGTACCCGGCCTCGCGCAGGATCGCCTTCGAGGCGGCGTAGAGACGATCATGCTGTTCCTGCGTGATGAACGGCGCCGGGGCCTCTTCGACCAGCTTCTGGTTGCGCCGCTGCAGCGAGCAGTCGCGCGTGCTGACGACGACGACGTTGCCGTGCTCGTCGGCGAGGCACTGCGTCTCGACGTGGCGAGGGCGCAGCAGGAACTTCTCGACGAAGCACTCACCGCGACCGAATGCTGCGACGGCCTCACGTGTGGCCGAATCGAACAGCGCGGGAATCTCGTCGAGCTCGTAGGCCACCTTGAGACCGCGACCGCCGCCGCCGAACGCCGCTTTGATCGCGACCGGCAGGCCGACCTTCTCGGCGAAGGCCACGACCTCGTCGGCGCCCTTGACCGGGTCGCTGGTGCCCGGAGCCAGAGGAGCCCCGACCTTCTCTGCGATGTGTCGCGCCGAGACTTTGTCGCCCAGCGACGTGATCGCTGCGGGCGGTGGGCCGACCCAGATCAGACCGGCGTCGATGACGGCCTGTGCGAAGTCGGCGTTCTCAGAGAGAAAGCCGTAACCGGGGTGGATCGCATCGGCGCCGGAGCGTCGAGCCACCGAGATGAGCTTCTCGATCGAGAGGTAGGTGTCGGCGGCGCTGTCGCCGTTGAGTGCGTATGCCTCGTCGGCCAGGCTCGCGTGAATCGCGTTGATGTCCTGGTCGGCATAGACGGCGACCGATGCGATGCCGGCGTCGCGTGCGGCTCGGATCACACGAACGGCGATCTCACCGCGGTTGGCGATGAGAACTTTGGTGATCTTACGAGGCAGAGTGGTGTTGAGGGCAGTGCTCATAGTCGAACAGCCTACGATGCTGGCGCACAGATTCTGTGGCAACCTCCGACAAAATCGATTTGCCGGTTTCGTGCAGTCCTACAAGCGCACGACGCTCTGGCCTCGCACGTCAGTCTCGGGCCGCGCCCATGTTCCACAGGTCGGGCCAGAACACTCCGAGCTGTGCGGCGAGTCGGCGCACGACAGGCACTGAGAGTCCGATGACGCAGCTGGGCGCGCCCTGCACCGACGTGATGAACGCCTGCCCGAGCCCGTCGACAGTGAAACTGCCGGCCACTTCGAGCGGCTCGCCGGTCGCGACATAGGCCTCGATCTCGGCGTCGCTGATGTCGTCGAACGTCACAGTGGCACTGTCCCACGCGCCTGCCTCGGCGATGGTCGAACCCCCGCGGTGGTCGACCAGCCAGTGCCCCGAGTAGAGCGTCCCGGTGCGTCCGCGCATCTGACGGATACGCTCTGCGGCCCGCTGCGGTGTGTGCGGCTTCCCGAGCGGCACGCCGTCGATCTCGAACATCGAATCTCCGCCGAGAACGAGTCCGTCGACCTCGGGGGTGAGCACCGCTCGCGCCTTGGCGCGGGCGAGCGTCGAGACGATCTGCGCGGTGCGCCCGCCGCCGTCGACCGTGCGGTCGCGACCCTCGACCACGCTGTCACCGGCCAGTCCGGCGGCGGCGACCACGGCATCCTCGTCAACGTGGCTTGGCACGACGACCGGCTCGATGCCGGCCGAGCGCATCGTGGCGAGGCGGGCCGGTGACGTCGAAGCGAGCACGAACGGCACACGCGGGCGCCGAGCGGGCGCTGCCGTTGGCGCAGTAGAGTCGTTGATGTGCATGAGCAGACCTTTCCCGAACCGCAGTCGAACGCCAAGAACCCCAGCCGCAAGTCGTCGAACGTCGAGGCCGGTGCGGCGAGTGACACGCAGCCGCAGGTCGGCGACGTGATCGATCTCGATGTTACCGGCGTCGCTCATCAGGGCGTCTTCGTCGCGCGTCACGCGGGCCGCGTCGTGTTCGTGCCCGACACCATGCCCGGCGAGCGGGTGCGTGCCCGCCTGACCGAGGCGAAGCCACGATTCGCCAGAGCCGTCGCGCTCGAAGTCTTGGAGGCATCCTCGGATCGCCGTCGTCAGGTGCTGCCCGAAGGCGACATCAGTCGTGAGCCCGAGGTCCGGGCCGGCAGCGCCGACTTCGGGCATATCGCCCTGCCGCGCCAGCGCGAGCTCAAGAGCATCGTGCTGCGGGACGCCTTCGAGCGCATCGGCCACTTCGATGCGGATGCGGTTGCGGCCTGGAATCTCGATGTCGCGCCCGTCGGCGACGCGGCGTCGCGCGATGCCGTCGATCTGCCGGGACTCGACCCCGATCACAGACCCGGGCGGCGCTGGCGCACCCGCGAGCTGCTGCACGTCGACGCCGAAGGGCGGGTCGGCCCCTACGCGGCGCGTTCCCACACGGTCGTTCCGGTCGAGCATCTGCCGCTGGCCGTCGACGAGCTCGAAGAGCTGGGCGTTCACCGCGGACTGCGCAAGGGACACAAGACCGTGCAGCTGGTGCTCGACGAGCGCAAACACTTCGACGGGCCCGGTCGCGCACGCATCGTGCTCGACGGCGGACACGGCGCAACGGTCGTGCGTCGGGTGCACGGTGTCGAGTTTCAGGTCGACGAGGGCGGGTTCTGGCAGGTGCATCGTGATGCGCCGACCACGCTGGTCGATGCGGTGGCAAGCCTTGTCGCCGTCGATCGGATCGACCCGGACGCACCCCACCTCGACCTCTACGGCGGCGTCGGACTCTTCGCCGTGTGGCTCGCACGAGCAGGCCTGGCAGTCACCACGGTCGAGGCCGACCAGCGCGCCAGCGAGCTGGCCGACATCAACGCCCGCGAGTTCGAACGCGTCGACGCACGCAGTGAGTCGGTCGAGGGCTTCCTGCATCGTGAGGCGGAGCAGGCGCCCGCATCGATGTACCGGCGTTCGCTGGTCGTGCTCGACCCGCCGCGCTCTGGCGCGGGCAAGAAGGTCGTCGCCGATCTGACGAAGCTGCAGCCGGCGCAGGTGATCTACGTGGCCTGCGATCCCGTCGCTCTGGCTCGGGATGCTCGGCTGCTCGCCGACGCCGGCTATCAGATCGCCGACGTGCGCGCGTTCGATCTCTTTCCCCACAGCCACCACTTCGAGACGGTCGTGTCGTTCGTGCGCTGAGTCGTCAGACGACGGCACACACATGACGCTCGCCCAGACACCGCTCGTACGGCGGGCTTCCGAAGGATGCTCTGAGCTCGCTGTGAATGCCGTCGTCGCTGGTCGCCCAGAGCGAACGCCTCGGTGGGCCGACGTGCGCGGCCGGTAGTCTGGGCGGCATGGTTCTCCAACGTGTGATGGCTCGTCTGCAGCCTGCGCTCACTGTGCTCTTGCCGCTGTGGCTCTTCTTCGGCGGCGGCTTCCGCGCGCAGAGCGGATGGCAGGTGCTTGCGCTCGGAATCGGCGCACCGGTCCTGTTCGTCGCACTGATCGTGCTGGCGCTGCTGATCTTTCTGCGTCCGGGCCGTCGCCCGGGGCACTTCGACTGGGTCGACGTCGTGGTGGTCATCGTCGTCGACATACTGGTGGTCGTGGCGTCGCTGCTGGGCGATCTCGCCTGGCTGAGCTTTCTCCTGCTTGCGGTTGCTGCGGTTGGGGCGATCGCCCTGTCAGGCTGGCGACTCGTGCAGGCGGGCAGACAGTCGGTGCAGCAGATGCGCGAGCGGTTTCAGCCGCGCACCGAGATCTCGGGTGAGACCATCGATGGCGGCGAGTACACCGTGATCGAGGTCGAGGAGTCGGGCCCGAACACTGATGACCAGGCCGACGATTCGAGTCGCTCCAGAGAACCGAGAGCGTGAGACGACTCGCTCACAACGGCGCTCCGCTAACCTAGTCGTGTATCTCGTGCCTTGTTTCGTCGACACCGAAGCAGACGGCGCACGATTCGCGACCGGCAGCATCCCCTCACCAGATGACAGGAGCACCTCCGATGATCGAGGCCCGCGACCTCAGCAAAAGGTATGGCAGCAAGACCGCTGTCGACCACGTCACCTTTCGTGTGGAGCCCGGCCGTGTGACCGGGTTTCTCGGGCCGAACGGCGCCGGCAAGTCGACGACGATGCGGCTGGCACTCGGCCTCGACCGCCCGACCACCGGCGCGGTGACGGTCAACGGACGTCGCTACGCCGAGCATCGTGCTCCACTGCGTGAGGTGGGCGCCCTGCTCGACGCCAAGGCCGTGCACCGCGGCCGCTCCGCCCGAGCACATCTGCGTGCGCTCGCTGCCACGCATGGCATCCCCGACGCACGTGTTGACGAGGTCATCGCGATGGCCGGGCTCGAATCGGTCGCCGACAAGCGGTCAGGCGGCTTCTCACTCGGCATGGGCCAGCGGCTCGGCATCGCGGCCGCGCTGCTCGGCGACCCCGACACGCTCATTCTCGACGAGCCGGTCAACGGCCTCGACCCAGACGGTGTGGTGTGGGTGCGGCAGCTGCTGCGCTACGAAGCGTCGAAGGGCAAGACGGTGCTCGTCTCAAGCCACCTCATGGCCGAGATGGCGCAGACCGCCGATCATCTGATCGTGCTCGGCCGCGGTCGGGTGCTGGCCGACACGTCGCTGCAGCAGTTCATCACACACGCAGGGCGAAACTACGTGCGGGTGCGCTCGCCACAGGGCGCCGACCTCGCCGCCGAGCTGCAGCGCATGGGTGCGACCGTGACCGCCGGCGCCGATGGCGCACTGTCGGTCACCGGGCTCGATGCCGCGGTGATCGGCCAGACGGCAGCCGACACACATGTCGTACTGCACGAACTGCACACCGTCGAGGCCTCGCTCGAGCAGGCCTACCTCGAACTCACTGAGAACGCCGTGCAGTACAACGCCGGCAGCCTGCCCGAAGGAGCCCGCGCATGACACCTCAGCCAGGACAGCCAGATCAGCCCGTACAGCCAGGACAGCCCGTCCAGCCAGGCCAGCCGGCTCAGCCGTCGGCCGAGTGGCAGGTATTGTCAGGCCCCGCCCCGCAGCCCGCGGCCGCACCTGTTTCCGGTGCCGCACCGCAGCCCCCGACGCGTCGCGCAGCCGCGGCAGCAGCTCGTCGCGACCGGCTTGGCAGCGCACGTCTCGGATTCGGGGGAGTGCTGCGCTCTGAGTGGATCAAACTCTGGAGCGTGCGCTCGACGTGGTGGACGCTCAGCGTGCTCATCGTTGTCGGAGTCGGTCTCGCCCTGTTGGTCGGCTTGGCGATCGCCTCGGTCGCCGGGCAGGCCGGTGCGGATGGCTCTGGGGTGACCGGTCTCTTCGAGTCTGGAGACGCCGACGCACAGACCGCACAGATGCTGCAGCTGGCTGCCTCCGGCATCGGAGCTGCGGCGCTCGTCGCCAGCGTGCTCGGGGTGCTGAACATCACCACCGAGTTCTCGGGCGGCTCGATCACTACCTCGATGCTCGCCGTGCCGCGGCGATGGCCGGTGCTGCTCGCCAAGGCCTTGGCAGTGGGCATCGTGCTCGCGGTACTCGGCTTCGTCACGATGCTGTTGAGCGCGGTCGTGGTCTCTCTGCTGCTGCACGGTGTGCTGCCCGACCAACAGCCGTTCAGCTCTCAGATGCTGTTGGTCAGCCTGGGCGCCGCCGCCTACCTGGCCGCTCTCGGCATCATCTCGGTGCACATCGGAGCGGTCGTGCGCTCGCCGGCCGCCGGCATCGCGATCGTGGTGGGGCTCTTGATGATCGTGCCGACAGTGCTCTCGATCGTCAGCGGCTTCGACATCGACTGGGCTCTGACGGTCAACGACTGGCTGCCCAGTCAGGCTGGCACAGCACTGACCACGATACCGATGGATGCTCCCGCTGGCATGCCCGCACCAGAGCACGCCGCGATGACGGCATGGCAGGGCGGGATCAGCCTCGCTGTCTGGTCGGTCGTGTCAGGCGCGGTCGCCTGGCTGCTGACACTGCGTCGAGACGTGTGACAGCTGGTGGGCAGACAGCAGGTCGGCCGCTCTTCGGCTGAGTGCTGCTGGTGATGGGTATCGGCTCCGGATCGATTCGCAGCCGTCGGAGTGGAGCGTCTGCGGCTCACCGGCATGGCAGCGAAGGGGCGCCGTCTTGCTCTGCGGCCCGGTGCGGGCGCGGCGCGTGACGAACCACTTGTGCTGCGACAGGCTGAGGGACATGATCGACACATGACCGTCGAACCATCCCATACCGTTCAGCCGCTGACCATCACCATGCTGCTGTTTCCTCAGATCACTCAGCTCGACCTCACCGGGCCGGCCGAAGTCTTCGCACAGATCGAGGGTGTGCACATGCAGTACGTGTGGCACGACCTGAACCCCGTCGAAACGAGCGCCGGCTTCGCGCTGGTGCCGACTGTTCGCTTCGACGAGGCGCAGCAGGCCGACGTTCTCGTGGTTCCGGGAGGCCAAGGCGCCTTCACTCTGCTCGAAGACGAACAGGCGATCGGGTTTCTGCGCAGCCAGGCCGAACACGCCCAGTGGATCACCTCGGTGTGCACCGGGGCCTTCGCTCTCGCACAGGCCGGATTGCTCGCCGGCCGACGCGCGACCACGCACTGGAGCAGTCGGCCGCTGCTGGCAAGGTACCCCGACATCCACGTGACAGACGAGCGCGTCGTCGTCGACGGCAATCTCATCACCGCAGGCGGGGTCACCTCGGGCATCGACTTCGCACTGACCCTCGTCGCGCGGCTGCGCGGCGAACAGGCCGCCCGAGACATCGCGCTCAGGCTTGAATACGACCCACATCCGCTTTTCGAGGCAGGCACGCCTCGCACACATCCGTCAGAACAGGTGGAAGGCATCATCGCTGCCAACGAGCGCCGACGCGGCCCTCTGGTCGAACATGCGCTGACGCATCTCGGGCGCTGAAGGCCGCCAGCTGAAGGCCGCCCGCGGCCCGAGAGTCGCCGCCTCAGTACAACTGGCGATCGCGTCGCGCTGACCGCTGCTTCTCACGCCAGGAGGGCTCCGGCTCGTGCGACTCAATGGCGCGCTTTCGCTGCTCGCGGTGCCGCTCGCGCTCGGCCAGGCTCAGTGCCGAAGCGATCGCCGAGAGATCTTCGGGCGTCGGCGAGCCTGAGACGACCTGCAGCTGCTCGAGATACTCCTGTGGGCTGTGCGCCTCAGGCTCGTCTGCGGGGATGCTGGGCTCGGGTCCGCCCGCGGCGGTGACGTTGGTGTGCTGGTCGTCGATCACAGCGGGATGTTCCCATGCTTCTTGGAAGGCCGGTTGTCTCGCTTGGTGCGCAGTGTGCGCAGGGCCTTCGTGATCTCGACTCTCGTAGCCGCGGGTTCGATGACGCCGTCGAGCTCGCCTCGTTCGGCTGCGAGGAACGGACTCGCGACGTTGTAGGTGTACTCATTTGCCAGCCGGGTGCGCACGGCTTCGACGTCTTCACCGCGTTCTTCGGCCTCTTTGAGCTCGTGGCGGTAGAGAATGTTCACCGCGCCCTGGCCGCCCATGACCGCGATCTCTGCCGTGGGCCAGGCGAGGTTGAGATCGGCGCCCATCGATTTGGAGCCCATCACGATGTACGCGCCGCCGTAGGCCTTTCGGGTGATCACGGTGACCACAGGCACGGTTGCGTCGGCGTAGGCGTAGAGCAGCTTCGCCCCGCGGCGGATCACGCCGTTCCACTCCTGATCGGTGCCGGGCAGGTAGCCGGGCACATCCACCAGGGTGACGATCGGAATCGAGAAGGCGTCGCAGAACCGGACGAAGCGGGCGGCTTTCTCACCGGCGTCGATGTTCAGGGTGCCGGCCATCGCGGCTGGCTGGTTGGCGATGACGCCGACTGTGTGCCCCTCGACGCGGCCGAAGCCGATCACGATGTTCGGGGCGAAGAGCGCCTGCACCTCCAGGAACTCGCCGTCATCGACGATCGTCTTGATGACCGTCTTCATGTCGTAGGGCTGGTTGGTCGAGTCGGGGATCAGCTGGTTGAGCCGTCGGTCGACGTCGGTGATCTCGAGCTGGGTGTTCGACGCATACGTCGGGGCGTCGTTGAGGTTGTTGTCGGGAAGGTAGCTCAGCAGCGTGCGCGCATAGTCGAGCGCGTCGTCTTCGTCCTGCGCCAGATAGTGCGAGACGCCGGAGGTCTTGTTGTGGGTGAGCGCACCGCCGAGCTCGTCGAAGCTCACCTCTTCGCCGGTGACGGTCTTGATGACGTCCGGGCCGGTGACGAACATGTGGCTGGTCTTGTCGGCCATGATCACGAAGTCGGTCAGCGCGGGGGAGTAGACCGCACCACCGGCGGCCGGGCCGAGCACGATCGAGATCTGCGGGATGACACCGCTGGACTTGGTGTTCAGCCGGAAGATCTCGCCGTACTTCGAAAGTGCGGTCACCCCCTCCTGGATGCGAGCGCCGCCCGAATCGAGGATGCCGATGATCGGGATGCCCGTCTTGAGGGCAAGCTGCATGATGCGCACGATCTTCTCACCGGCGACCTCGCCGAGCGATCCGCCGAAGACGGTGAAGTCCTGACTGTAGACGGCGACCTGCCGGCCGTGGATCGTGCCGGTGCCGACGACGACGGAGTCACCGTATGGGCGCTTGTCCTCCATGCCGAAGGCATGCGTGCGGTGCCGCACATAGGAGTCGATCTCGACGAACGATCCGTCGTCGAGCAGTTCGTGCACGCGCTCGCGGGCGGTCTTCTTACCGCGCTTGTGCTGCTTCTGCGCAGCTGTTCTGCTCGGCTCGACGACTGCTTCGCGGTAGCGGTCAGTGAGGTCGGCGATGCGTTCGGCAGTGGTGGATGGAACCACTTTGTCCGTGCTCTCGGCCGTGCTCTCGGCCGTCTTCGCGCTCGGGTTGGCGCTGGAATTCGCTGTCACAGAGGTCTCCTCGATGTCGATCGCAGACGAGTCTACCGGCGGGGTATGCCCGTTCTGCTGTAGTGATCACGCAAGACGACGGGGGGTGAATTGTGCGATCTGCACACTGTTTGGCCGCGTTCGCTGGTGTGAACCGGTCATTTTTGCTCTGAGGCATCCCCGCCTCTGCTTCTGGAGGCATGCCCGTCTCTTCTCTGGCGAGGGCATGCTCGTCGTGCGTTCTGGCGGGCGTGCCGAGGCAGTGGAGTTCGGAGACATCGAGCCAGGGGAAGTATCGATCCATGGGAAATGCTGTCCATACCGATCGAGACATGGCAAGTTCCATGTCTGGACGTTGTGGTGCAGCATTTGCGGCGACTGGACTGACGTTGCTCGGGCACCGCTCCGCCCGCGATCTGCAGCGGTGATCCGTTCCGTGCTTCGCAGCCCTGATACACACGGGCTGCCCGCCCAAGGCGAGACCGCGAGAACGACCGGCTCCGTATGATCGAGGCATGGAGTTTCCCCTGAGCAGCGCCGAGTCGCCTAACCTCATCGCTCTCGATCACGTCGATTCGACGAATACCGTGCTCTCAGACATGATCCGCACCCAGTGGGCCGATGGGCAGCCCACCGAAGCCTTCACGACTGTGGCGACACTCGATCAGCGCGGCGGTCGCGGCCGACTGGATCGCGTCTGGCAGGCGCCTCGCGGGTCGGCACTCGCCGTCTCGATCGCATTCGTCGTCCCAGCAGAAGACGTCGATCTGCTCCCATGGCTCCCACTCATCTGCGGAGCAGCCACCCAGCAGGCCATGCAGCAGCTCGGGGTGCACGCCGGCGTCAAATGGCCCAACGATCTGCTGATCGAAGGACGCAAAGTCTGCGGCATCCTCAGTGAACTCGTCTCGACGACGCCTCCACCGGGACGCCAGGTGCCGACCGATCTGCCCGTCTTGGTGGGCTTCGGCATCAACCTCATGCAGACCGCTGCAGACTTCGAGGCGCAGGGGCTCGATCCCCGAACCGTGACCTCGCTTGCACGTGAGGGCGTCATGGTCACCGGCGACGTCATGCTGCAGCATCTGCTCGCGCGGCTCAGAGACCTCTGGGCGCGCGCGCTGCGGCACGACCCCTCTGTGTTCGACGCCGTGCGCGATGCCTGTGTCACCGTCGGGCAGCGGGTGCGCGTGATGCTGCCGGGCGGCGACGCCCTGGTCGGCGTCGCCGTGGGCCTCGACGCCGGCGGCAGATTGATGGTCGAGGCCGACGGAACGACGCACGCGTTGTCGGTGGGAGACGTGATCCATGTGCGCCCCGCGGCGCGCTAAGGTTTCTGACATGACGTTCGGCACGCAACCCGCAGAGGCGCCCCGCTCGCGGCCGCAACTCGACGGCGGCGACGAGGTGGCATCCGCCCGCGCCTCACACGGCGAGGCGGGCGGCGAGCGCGATCGGCGCGAGATCCGTCTGCGTGCGAGAGCGACCCGCCTGATCCTGCCGGTGCTGCTGCTCTGGGCTGCTGCCTGGGCGGTGCCGCAGTATTGGGGCGCTGCCGCAGGGGCCATGCGGTGGGTGCTCGCCGTTGTCGCCGTTGCGATCGTGGTGCTGCTGTTCTGCGTGTGGATGTCATGGCGGGGTCGCGCCTGTCGACTCACCGACGAGACAGTGGCCATGACCGAAGGAGTGCTGCGCCGCCGGCTGCGACAGATGCCGCTCGACACGATCTCATCGGTCGAGATGCACCAGTCGCTCTCGCAGCGTTTCTGGGGCAGCGGAGACATCCGTCTGCTGGCCGGCGACCAGTTCTCGCTCGTGCTCGGGTCGATGCCTGACCCGACCAGCCTTCGTGAGGCGATTCTCGAGCGCTCGGCCCAGGCCCGTGCACGCCGAACCCGCTATCAGCTCGCTGCGATCACCACGCAGCCCATGCAGCCACCGACGTCCCCCGGCGTCGGCCCCCGATTCGCAATTGCGCCCCCGAGCGCAGAGAGGTTTCCGCAGCCATGACATATCGTGTCGGAGTCATCGGAGCAGGCCAGCTGGCCCGCATGCTCACCCCAGTCGCCGTCAATCTCGACATTGAGCTGAAAGTGTTCGCCGAGGCGGAAGGAGCTTCGGCGAAGCTCGCGACGACAGTGGTCGGCGACTACACCGATGTCGAGCAGGTGCTCGAGTTCGCACGCGGCGTCGATGTGATCACCTTCGACCACGAGCATGTGCCGCAGCCGGTGCTGCAGCGCCTCGTCGAAGCCGGTGTCGCCGTGCGACCGGGCCCGCAGGCGCTGCGCTTCGCACAGGACAAGATCGAGATGCGCCAGAAGGTCGCCGAACTCGGGTTGGGCCAGCCAGAGTGGACGCGGGCGACCACAGCGGACGAGGTTCAGGCCTTCGTCGACCTGCACGGCGGTCGCGCGATCGTGAAGACGCCGCGTGGTGGGTATGACGGTCACGGCGTGCGACTGGTCTCATCGGGCAGCGAGGTGGCCGACTGGCTGGCGGCCGAGGTGCTCGACCAAGTCGGCGGCGCGCTGCTGGTCGAAGAGGCCGTGGACTTTCGGCGCGAGCTGTCGCAGCAGGTGGCGCGGCGTCCCTCGGGTGAGATGCGTGCCTGGGCGCTGGCCGCCAGCGAACAGGTCGACGGTGTCTGCGCCGAGGTCATCGCCCCGGCGCCTGACACCACGGATGACGTGGTCGAGCAGGCCCGTCACATCGCGACGACCATCGCCGAGGCCGTCGAAGTGACCGGTGCGCTCGCAGTCGAGCTCTTCGAGACGAACGATGGTCGTGTGCTGGTCAACGAGCTCGCCATGCGCCCGCACAACTCGGGGCACTGGAGCATGGACGGTGCGGTCACCGGGCAGTTCGAACAGCATCTGCGCGCGGTGCTCGACCTGCCGCTGGGCGACCCCGAAGCACGCCAGCCGGTGACGGTGATGGTCAACGTACTGGGCGGCCACGACGGCACCGAGCACGAGCAGGCGCTCGTCAGTGCTCTCGCCGAGGTGCCGCAGGCGAAAGTGCACTGGTACGGCAAGTCGTACCGGCCGGGCCGCAAGATGGGGCACGTCAACGTGACCGGGTTCGACCTGGTCGAAACGAGGGATGCGGCCCGCGACGCCGCTCGCGCGCTCGGCTCCGAGGTCGTTGACAGCCTCTCCGTGTAGTCTGGGGTGTCATGACAGCTGTGAACCCCAAAGTCGCCATTGTGATGGGATCCGACTCCGACTGGCCGGTCATGTCGAAGGCCGTCGAGGCGCTTGACCGCTTCGGTGTCTCGCACGAGGTCGAAGTGGTCTCAGCACATCGCACGCCGCGCCGGCTGATGGAATTCGGATCGGCTGCAGCGGGTCGCGGCCTGCAGGTGATCATCGCCGGTGCCGGCGGCGCCGCGCATCTGCCCGGTATGCTCGCCGCGGTGACCGAGCTGCCCGTCATCGGAGTGCCGGTGCCGCTGGCGAAGCTCGACGGTCTCGATTCGCTGCTCTCCATCGTGCAGATGCCGGCCGGCATCCCAGTCGCAACCGTCGCGATCGGCAACGCGTTCAACGCCGGACTGTTGGCGGTGCGCATCCTCGGGGCCTCCGACCTCGGGCTGCGCGAGCAGCTGCACGACTACGCCGTCGAACTCGAAGAGCTGGTCGAGCAGAAGAACGCACGACTGCAGCGCTCGCTCGACTGAGATGACCTACCAGACCCCACTGCGCACCCCGAACCAGACTGACGAGCCGCTGATGCGGCGACGTGCCTGGTGGCTCGTCGTGCTGAACTTTCTGCTGCCAGGAACCCCGCAGCTGCTGACCGGCAATCGCCGACTCGGTCGTCTCGGCTTCGGCGCCTGGCTCATCATGGTCGTCGGTGCGATCGCTGCGCTGATCTGGTCGAAGAACAACCTCGCCGGGTTCACCTCCGTGGCGCTCAACGTCTGGACGCTCACGGCGCTGCAGGTGCTCATCGTGGCCTGGGTGCTGCTGTGGGTGCTCCTCACCGTCGACACCTTTCGCACGGCGAAGATCGGCCGGGTGCGGCCGGGCGCTCGAGCCGCGCTGAGCCTCGTCACCGTGGTCGGACTCGCCGCGACGCTCTTCGGCGCATATGGCGCCGTGCAGTACATCGGCTCGGCGCGGTCGCTCTTCGACGATCTGTTCAAAGGCCAGGGGCAGCTCGAAGCGGTCGACGGCCGATACAACTTCCTGCTGCTCGGCGCCGATTCGGGCGAAGGCCGCGACGGTATGCGTCCCGATTCGATCTCTGTCGTGAGCGTCGATGCGAAATCAGGGCAGGCCGCGATCATCGGCATCCCGCGCGACCTGCATCCGGTGCGACTGCCGGAAGGGTCGCCGCTGCAGGGAGTGTACCCACGGTCGTGGAAGGCCAACGGCGGCTACACCTACGTCACGCAGGTCAAGACGGGGCTCTACCCAGACATCCATGACGACACCGGCTTTCAGCAGGGGATCCAGGCGATGAAAGACATCGCGTCGGGCGTCACCGGGCTTCGCGTGCCGTACTACGTGATGATCGACATGAACGGCTTCTCGAAGATGGTCGATGCTCTCGGCGGTGTCGACATCGACGTCACCGAGCATCTCGACTTCGTCGACGGCAGTGACACCCATCACGTCTATCACGGGTCTGTCGAAGCCGGACGACAGCACATGAACGGTGAGACGGCGCTCTGGTATGCGCGCAGTCGAAAGACGACCAGCGACTGGGATCGCATGCGCAGGCAGCGGCAGGTGCAGGAGGCGCTGATCCAGCAGTTCACCCCGCAGACGCTGCTCACGAACTTTCAGCAGATCGCCGAGGCAAGCCCCGACTTCGTGAACACCGACGCTCCGCGCAATTCGATCGGGGCGCTGGTGTCGCTGGCCGACAAATCTCGCAAGCTGCCGATCAACAGCCTGGAGCTGGTCCCGCCCGACTTCCCCGAGGCCAACCTCGACTGGTCGAAAGTGGATGCCGCAGTGGCCGACGTGATCGCTCGGTCGCGCGGTGAGGGCTGAGGGCACCGGCGCACGTCGGCGTCAGCAGGAAACCGACCGGCATCTCGGTGCGGAGCGGCCCTCCAGGCGGTGATCAGGCCAGGCTGCGATGCAGCGCCCAAATGGCGCGCGCAGAGTCTTCCCAAGTGAACGAGCGAGCCCGATCAGCGCCCTCCTGCGTGAGGCGTTTGACCGCCTCTTTGTCAGTCATGACTGTGCGCATGGCGGCGGCCATGCCGTCGACCAGCGACGAACCCTCCAAAGGCACGCTGAGACCGGCGCCCCCTGTGACCTCGAGCAGTGACTCGGCATCCGGGTAGATGACCGGGGTGCGAGCGACCATCGCATCGAACAGCGGCAGCCCGAGGGCGTCTCCGTCGCCGAAGTAGATCAGAGCGCTGGCCCGGGTGTTCAGCACGGCAAGGGCTTCGTCATCGACCTCGCCGAGAAGCCGCACCTGATCGGCGTTCAGCCCGGAGTCGGCGATGATCCGCGAGGCCGGAGTCTGGCCGGGATCCTGGCGGCCGATGAGCAGCAGCGGTTCGTCGAGGTGTGCCTGAGCGTAGGCGGCCAGCAGCAGTCGCAGGCTGGCCGGCCGTTCGCTGGCGAATGCGATCAGGAATCGATCGGGAAAGCCCAGCTCTCGAGCGCGCCCAGCGACCGACCCACGGGCGACGAGATGGCGGGTGGGCGAAACCGGCACGACCTGCACTCGGTCGCCCATGCGCGTGTTCTGATCGACCAGATGCGCCAGCTCGTGGTGTGTGACCACGATCGCATCGGCGTATCGCTCGGTCAGCTTCAGCAGTCGTCCGATTCGCATGCGCTCACGGCGCGAGAGCGTCTCGGGAGCGGTCCAGATCGCCCCGGAGTGCAGCGTCACGGCGGTCTGAACGCCCGGCTCGAGCATGCGGTTGTGCGAGAAGAACGGGGCCAGCATCGTCGGCGAGTGCGTCGTGCCGTCGCTGAGCAGTCGCGGCGGAATGCCCATGTTCCAAGCGAGCGCGAGCTGACTGCTGCTGGCAGGCAGTCGGATGAGACGGTCGAGTCCCGGAAACTGGGATTCGAGCCGTCGCGTGAGCTCCTGCGGGTGCGAGGCGATGACACCGCTGACCGTATCGCCGTTCTCCGCGGTGCGAATGAGCGCGCGCGTGATCTCGGTGGTGTAACGGGTCACTCCGCTGGGGTCGGCATCGAAGAGATTGTCGATGACCACGCGAAGCTGCGTCATCTGTCCTCCTGTGCGATCATCGCATTGCTGTCGGTGTATGTGGGATGCGGTGCAAGGCCGGGGCTCAGGCCTCGGTGCCGGGGTGGCTGACGAGCCAGGCCTGCCAGGCGCTCGTCACGATATCAGACAGGTCGTGGCTGGCGTGCCAGCCCAGCACCTGATTCACTCGCGAGCTGTCGGCGATGAGCTGCGGAGGATCGCCTGCCCGCCGGCCGCGCACCTCGGGCACCAGATCGCTCCCGGTGACCTTGAGAATCTCGTCGACCACCTGGCGCACGCTGAAGCCGCTGCCGGTGCCGATGTTGAAGGTCGACTCGGGGCGGTCGTCGCCCTTGAGATAGGCGAGCGCACTCAGATGGGCGTCGGCCAGATCGTAGACATGGATGTAGTCGCGCACGCAGGTGCCGTCGGGAGTGGGGTAGTCGTCGCCGAAGATGAGCGGCGCTTTGCCCTGGGCGATGCGGTCGAAGACCATGGGAACGAGATTCAGGATGGCCGGATCGCCGAGGTCGTCCCAGCCTGAGCCCGCGACGTTGAAGTAGCGCAGCTTGGCGACGTGGATGCCGTGGGCGCGAGCCACGGCGTCGATCAGCCATTCACCCGCGAACTTGGTCTGGCCGTAGGGGTTGATCGGCTGGCACACGACATCCTCCGGTACGACGGCCACGTCGGGCTCGCCGTAGACCGCTGCGGAGGACGAGAAGACGATGTTCTGCGCATCTGCGTCGACCATGGCCTGCAGGACGTTGTTCAGGCCGTCGAGGTTCTGGCGGTAGTACCAGAGCGGACGCTCGACCGATTCGCCGACCTGCTTCTTCGCCGCGAAATGGACGACAGAGTCGATCTGCTCCTCGCGCATGATGTCAGCGAGTCGCTCGTTCGCGCCGGCGGCCGAGATGTCGAACTGATGCAGCGTGGCGTCACCGACTCGATCGGCCGCTCCGGTCGTGAGGTCGTCGACGACGACGACGTGTTCGCCGCGCTCCTGCAGCAAACGGACGACATGTGCGCCAATGTACCCGGCACCGCCGGTAATCAGAGTTCCCATGAGAGCCAACTATACCGACTGGTGTCTGCCCGACGCGGATGCGAAGGGCTCGCCGTTTCGAGGATGCGGGGTGGATGATCAGCCATCGGCGGTCTGTCTTCCGATGTGGTTCGACTTGACTCAAGGGAATTACACGGGTGTAATTAGACAGGTCGAATTGCTTACACACCATCTGCACAGAGGGAGGCACCTGCATGGCCGAGCAGCATCTCAGCGCGGTGCCTGACGACTGGTTCGACGACCCCATTCTGCGCGGTGTGGCCGGCTATACCGGCTATGATCGCGAAGCCGGCGTGCTCGAATGGCAGTCTGAGGCGCTGTGCGCCCAGACTGATCCCGAGGCGTTCTTTCCTGAGAAGGGCGGCTCGACTCGGGATGCGAAGCGCATCTGCTCTTCCTGCGAAGTGCGAGCCCAGTGCCTTGAGTATGCTCTTCAGAATGATGAGCGATTCGGTATTTGGGGTGGTCTGAGTGAGCGTGAGCGCAGAAAGCTCAGAAGGCGTGCAGTCTGAAAGGCAGCAGTCTTAGATGAGCGCGCGCATTTTCGCTGTCGTCGTCGTGCACAATGGTGCGTCGCAGCTGGCTGACACGCTCACGGGCCTGCGCCAGCAGACGGTGCAGGCTCCGGTCATCGTCGTCGACACCGCATCCACCGACGACTCTGCGGCCGTCGCCAGGGCCGGCGGCGTCAACTACATCGTTCGCACCGGAGCAGACACATCGTTCGGCGCCGCTGTCGGCGACGCCGTCCACGCCGTCATCCCTGACCTCCAGGACGACGACTGGCTCTGGCTCCTGCACGACGACAGCACCCCTGAACCCACTGCTCTCGCTCAGCTTCTCTCAGAGCACGATCGGTCGCCGAGTGCGCTGCTGCTCGGGCCGAAGCTGATCGACGCCGACCGTCCCGATCACCTCGACGAGTTCGGCCTCACCATGACGACCCGAGGCGAGAAGGTGAGCCCCGCCGCGGGCGAGCTCGATCAGGCACAGTTCGACACACAGTCCGATGTGCTCGCCGTCGGCACGGCAGGCATGCTCGTCCAAGGCGGGCTGTGGAGGCGCCTCGGCGGCCTCGACACCAACCTGGCCTTCAGCGACGACGGACTCGACCTCGGCATCCGCGCACGCCTCGCCGGCGCTCGCGTCGTCACGGTGCCTTCGGCACGTGTGGCGCATCATCGTCTCAGCGAACGCAGCAGCACTCCGGCCGCGCGGACGCGTCGGCCGAAGTATCGTCAGGTGCGCTGGGCCCAGCTGTACCGTCGGCTGAGCTACACCACCGGCACGAGCGCCGTGTTTCTGTGGCTTGCGCTGCCCTTCATCGCGTTCGGGCGAACGCTGCAGCACCTCTTCGACAAGCGTCCCGGACTGATTGCAGGGGAGTGGGCGGCCACTGTCACCGCCATGTTCAGTCGCGGCCGTGTGGCCGCGCATCGCCGACGCATCGCCGACGCATCGGTCGCCCCCTGGTCGGCCATCGAACCGCTGCTGCTCTCGGCGGGCAGCGTGAACCGACTGCGGGCCGATCAGCGTGAAGAGGCCCTCTTCATCGACACCGACGTCGACGACGATGACACGGTGCCGTTCTGGCGCTCGAAGGCCCCTCTGGTCGCTCTCGCGCTGTGGGTCTTGAACGTGCTGCTGCTGTGGCGCCTGATCGCCGCGGGCGAGGTCTCGGGCGGTGCAGTCGAGCCGCTGCGGCCTGACTGGTGGACGAGCTTCACCTCGCTGTTCTCGCTGCAGCACTTCGGCGCCGTCGACAGCGGTTTGATGACCGATCCGAACTCCGCCCTGTGGACTCTGCTCTCCGCCCTCACGTTCTGGCATCCGTCGACCGTCATCGTGCTTCTGCTGCTGACGGCGATGCCGCTCGCCTTCGCGTCCGGCTGGTATCTGATGCGGGCGCTGTCGAAGACGTCTTGGGTGCGCATCGTCGGCGCTGCCGTCTGGGCGCTGTCCCCGGTGTTCGTGCAGGCGCTCGTCTCGGGAGACCTGTCACCGACGGTCTTCCACATCGTGCTGCCTCTGGCGGTCGGCTCTCTGCTTGCGGTGGCGCGCCCCGGAAACGGTCGAGAGCGCTCGATCGGTCGCGCAGCCGCTGCGGGCCTCTGGCTCGCCCTGCTGAGCGCCTCCTCTCCGATCGGATGGGTCGTCCTGCTGGCGGGCATCCTCGTCTGGTCGGTCTTCGCACACCGACTGCTGCGGTCTCTCTGGGCGGTGCTGATCCCCAGCCTCGTGGTCTGGGCGGGGCCGGTGCGCGACGCAGTCGTGACCCACGACTGGCTGGGGCTCCTCTCCGTCGGCGGCTCGCTGCCGTCCAACGGCTCCAACGATCCTCTCGATCTGCTGCTGCCCGGCTCTGCTCCATGGCTGTGGCAGACTCTGATTCCTGCTCTCGACGGCCAGCCGCTGGTCGCACAGGCTGTCGCCGCGATCTCGGCGGCGGCGCTCATCGTCATCGCGCTGGTCGGTCTCTTCACCCATCGCTGGGGACGCGTTCTCATCGGTCTCGTCCTGTTCGCGGCGACCGGTGCGCTGGCCGTCGTGCTCTCTGGGATCACGTCGATCCGGGTCTTCGGAGCGCCCAGCACCTGGGACACGACCCCGCTGCTCTCTGCGGCGACGCTGTTTCTGCTGGTGGCCATCTCGGGCACGCTCGTCGGCGCACGGGTCGGTCTGGCGAAGACGGCGGCCGCCGTCGCCATCTGCGGTGTCGCCGTGGGCATGGCCGCGCCCGGAGCTCTGGCGATCAGTCAGGGCGGGGCCGTGGGGGCGGTCGCGAACACCGCCCCGGCGCTGGTGCAGGCCGAAGAGCGCAACGCCCCCGGCGGGCGTGTGCTCGAGATCGTCGAGAACTCCGACGGGTCGTTCGATGCGACGACGACTCCGTCGGCGTTCTTCGGCACGCTGCAGGGCCGACATCGCCAGGTGATCAGCGCGAGAAGCCTCGACGACGGCCGGCAGCAGGTCGAATCGACCGTATCGAATCTGGCGAGCTACAGCGGCTACGATCCCACAGACGCGCTGAACCAGATGGGGGCCCGTTTCGTCCTGCTGCGCGCCGCTGACTCCACCGTCTCGACCGATCGCGTGAGCTCGGTGCTTGACGCCAACACCGCGCTCGAGCCGGCTGGTCGCAGCGACATCGGTCAGTTGTGGCGCGTCACGGGATCGACTGCGGTGACCGACTCCGGGCCCAGCATTTGGTGGCTCATCGTGCCTCAGGCGATCGTGCTGCTGTTCTTCCTCGCGCTGAGCCTGCCGACCGGCCGCCTGCGCGACGACGCCGAGACGTCGTCGGCACTCTCGCTGCTGGAAGGAGACGCCGATGATGTCTGATACGGCATCCGAACAAACGACCCCGAAGACCTCC
Source organism: Pseudoclavibacter sp. CFCC 14310 (assembly GCF_008831165.1). Taxonomy (NCBI): domain Bacteria; kingdom Bacillati; phylum Actinomycetota; class Actinomycetes; order Micrococcales; family Microbacteriaceae; genus Pseudoclavibacter; species Pseudoclavibacter sp. CFCC 14310. The sequence goes on from NZ_WBKC01000001.1 coordinate 714,086, forward strand.
GATGCCCCCGCAGCCCAGCCAGAGGCGTCGTCGAGCGGGACGCAGCCGGGCGGCGTTCGTCGTGTCGCTCGCCAGGCCTCCCGGTGGCTGCTGAGTGTCGTGGTCGTCGTCGCACTGGTCGCCGGAGGCTGGGCGCTGACCAGATTCGCCACACCCGAAGTCGACCTCAGTCGTCAGGCCAGCACCGTCGTGCCGGCCTCGGTCGAGAGCACCCGAGTCTGCCCGGTCGGCTTCCGCACCGGGGGCTCCATGACCTCGGTGGACGCCGGTGAGGCCGTGGGCAGAGGATCGATCGCTGCGATCTCTGACTCAGACCTCACGGTGCAGAGCCTCGGCCAGTCCGAGGCGACACCGTTCGGCGCGGCCGGCCGAGTCGCGACGCGCGACGGCGTCTCAGCAAGCACCGTCGTGCGGACCAGCACTGACCATCAGTCTGCCCTGGGCGTGCTCAGCGGTGCCCGGGTCGACGACGGGCAGAGCAGAGGCACGCTGCTGGCCGACTGCACCAGCCCGACGTTCGACAGCTGGATCGGCGGCGGTTCTCAGCAGGTGGGACGCTCCACGTCGGTGCGTGTGGTCAATCCGAGCTCGCTCGCCTCGACGGTGACGCTCACGGTGTTCACCGGCGAAGGACAGCTTCTGTCCAGCACCGGGGAGCTGAATGTCGAAGCAGGCAGCGAGCGTGTGCTGCCGATCTCGGCCGTCACCACCACCGACCAGCAGATCTTCGTGCGCGTGCAGGCGGTGCGAGCACCAGTCGCCGCATTTCTGCAGCAGTCGACGGTTCGCGGTCTCGAAGCCGGCGGCCTTGATGTGCAGGCACCGGGGGCTCAGCCCGCGACGCAGCAGAGCATCACCGGTGTGCGCATCTCCGGTGGCGCCGAACGGGCAGACCTGGCCGGCGAAGGCGGCTGGGAGGACACCCAGCCGGTGCTTCGCCTGCTCTCGCCAGACGAAGGAACAGTCGCACACGTGACGGTGAGCGGCGCCGACTCGCGGTCGTTCGACGTCTCGCTCACGCAGGGAGTCGTCGTCGACACGCCGCTCGGTGACCTGCCCGACGGCGACTACCAGATCTCGACCACGGCCGACGCATCGATCGTCGCTGCAGCGCGTGTGACCTCGGGCGGGCGCGATCAGGCCGACTTCACCTGGCTGCAGAGCTCAGACGCGGTGACGGCGCCGCTGTCGTTCGCTGTTCCTTCGACTCCGACTTCGCTGGCTCTGAAGCTCAGCGGCGCACCGTCGTCGACGGTGTCGGTGCAGGTCGACGGGGCGTCCCGAGACGTTCAGCTCGACGACAGCGGCCTCGGCTCGTTGGATCTCTCGGCGGGGCAGTCCGTCGAAGTGCGCCCGACGCAGGCCGTGCATCTCTCGGTGGTGACGAGCGGTGGCGATGGCATCGCGGCGGCCGCGCTGGCAGGGGCAGAATCCGCTGGTGCGGTGGACGTGCTGGCGCGCTGACGTCGACCGCTAGATCTGGTGGCCGTGCATCTCCCACGGCTGACGTCCAGTGAGTTCGGCGAAAGCCGACAGCACACAGTACTCGATCGTCATCTGACGCTGCACCTCGTCGGCGTCCTCCACCTCGGCGCCGAGGGTCAGAGGCAGGCGATGCAGAACGATGGTGCGCTGACTCTGATCGACCGTCCAACGAGGGTCATGCCCGTCTTTGAGCTGATTCGGCATGTCGGAGAGCAGAACTGTCACGTCGTCGAGTTCGGGGGCCCAGTTCGCCTTGACGTACGAACTCGTGGCGGTGATCCGGTCGATGAGCGCCTGTCGGCGAGAGCCGAGCCTCTGCAGGTACGGACCTCCGACACGGCTGCGCAGACGGCGGTGCCGTGACCGGTGCCCGGAGCGTGACGGGTGAGACGAAGACGCTGACATAGCTCCAGTCTAGAGGCGAGCGCACCGACTACAGTTGGTACAGTCCCTCGATACTGCAAGGAGCACTACCCAATGAGCGAGACCCACGAGCCCTTCGACTATCAGATTCGCGATCTGACGCTCGCCGAGGCAGGTCGGCATCAGATCCGTCTCGCCGAGTACGAGATGCCGGGCCTGATGTCGCTTCGCGAGCAGTATGCCGGGCAGCAGCCGCTGAAGGGCGCTCGTATCGCCGGTTCGCTGCATATGACGGTGCAGACCGCCGTGCTCATCGAGACGCTGGTCGCGCTCGGTGCTCAGGTGCGCTGGAGCTCGTGCAACATCTTCTCGACGCAGGACGAAGCCGCCGCCGCTGTGGTGGTGGGGCCCCACGGCACCCCTGACGCGCCGGCGGGAGTCCCGGTCTTCGCGTGGAAGGGCGAGACGGTCGACGAGTACTGGCAGATGCTCGCTCGGGTGTTCGACTGGTCGCATGAGGCAGAGCAGCAGGGGGCTGACTGGATCGGCCCGAACCTGATCCTGGACGATGGGGCAGACGCCACCGGATTCGTGCACCTCGGCTTCCAAGCCGAGCAGGATGTGACCTCGCGGCCGTCGCATGAGCTCAGCCACGAAGAGACGGCCATGTGGACGGTCATCGACGCGCTGCTGTCGGAACGACCCGGCTGGTTCACTCGCGTCATCCACGACATCAAGGGGTCGTCCGAAGAGACGACCACCGGTGTGCACCGGCTGGCGCACATGGCCCGCGATGGAGAACTCCAGTTCTCGGCCATCAACGTCAACGACTCGGTCACCAAGAGCAAGTTCGACAACAAATACGGCATTCGACACTCGCTGCCCGACGGCATCAACCGCGGCACCGACACACTGATCGGCGGCAAGGTGGTGTTCGTCGCCGGCTACGGCGACACCGGCAAGGGCGCGGCCGAGGCGATGCGCGGCCAGGGCGCTCGCGTGATCGTCTCTGAGGTCGACCCCATCTGTGCGCTGCAGGCGGCGATGGACGGCTTCCAAGTCGCCCGACTCGACGACGTCGCCCACGAGGTCGACATCGTGGTGACCGCCACCGGCGACCTCGGAGTCGTCACCGTCGATCAGCTGCTGAAACTGAAGAATCACGCCATCGTCGGCAACGTCGGGCACTTCGACAACGAGATCGATATGGCTGGTCTCGAACGCCTTCAGGGCGCCAGCAAAGTGAACATCAAGCCGCAGGTCGACGAATGGCACCTGCCGAACGGCCACAGCATCCTCGTGCTCAGCGAGGGACGCCTACTGAACCTCGGCAACGCCACGGGGCATCCCAGCTTCGTCATGAGCGCCTCCTTCACCAACCAGGTGCTGGCGCAGATCGAGCTGTTCACCAACCTCGAGGCATACCCGATCGGTCTGCACCGGCTGCCGAAGGCGCTCGACGAGCACGTGGCACGGGTGCATCTTGCCGCCCTCGGCGTCGAGCTCACCACTCTGACGCCTGCACAGGCCGACTACCTCGGCGTTCCCGTCGACGGCCCGTACAAGCCGGATCACTATCGGTACTGACCTATGGCTCATCGCATTCTCGCCGTCGACGACGATCCCGATCTGCTGGAGATGATCGAGATCGTGCTGCGCGGGCAGGGGTGGTCGGTCGTCACGGCAGCGGACGGACCGTCAGCCGTTCAGACCTGCCGCGATCAGCACCCTGATCTGGTGCTGCTCGACGTGATGCTGCCCGGCTTCGACGGCGTCGAAGTGGCGCGACGCATCCGCAGAGAGTCCGATGTGCCCGTCGTCATGCTCACAGCGCGCACCGACACCACCGACGTGGTCGCCGGGCTCGCTGCCGGCGCAGACGACTATGTGTCCAAGCCGTTCTCACCGCAGGAGCTCGTGGCCCGCATCGAGGCCCGCCTTCGCCGACTGCCCGGAGACATCGCCTCGGTGCTGCGTCTTGGCGCGCTCACGATCGACACCGCAGCGCATCAGGTCACGAAGAACGGCGAGATCGTGCGACTCACACCGCTCGAGTTCGACCTCTTGGCGGCCCTGGCTCGACAGCCTGGGGTCGTCGTCAGCCGCGACCAGCTGCTCGAGGAGGTCTGGGGCTACCACTACAAGGCCGACACTCGACTGGTGAACGTGCACGTGCAGCGCCTGCGGGCCAAGATCGAAGACGACCCGGAGAACCCCGAGTACGTGCTCACCGTGCGCGGCGTCGGCTACACCGCAGGAGAGCGCTGATCGTGGCGGCAAGTCTGCTCCGCGTGCCCGCCCGGCGTCTGATGCAGTGGCTGCGGCGCTCGCTGACGGCTCGCGCGCTCGTGGTGTCTCTGGTGCTCAGCACGCTGACCACACTGCTCGTGTTCGGACTCATCTCACTGCGCATCTCGACCGAGCTGTTCAAGTCGCGCAGCGAGACGGTGGTCGGGCTCAGCCAGTCGGCGATCGAAGACGTGCGATCGATCGGTCTGGGCTCGACGGCGCAGGACGAACAGTCTCTGCAGACGCTGAAAGTGTCGATGCTGCGCAGCGCCGAGTCTCTGGCCCTCTCGCAGCAGGTCGCGCTGCTGCAGACGGAATCAGGCGAGCGGCCGGTGCTGAACAGTCCCGATCTGATCAGCGCCTCGCTGAACGCGCAGAGCATTCCCGCATCCCTGCGCGAACAGGTGCAGGCCAACCCCGACACGATCTTCTGGCAGTCGGCGAAGGGCGCCTCCGGAGAGCCCGCCATCGTGGTCGGCGGTTCGTTCAGCGTGCCGCTCGCCGGCGAGCACGAGATCTACATCGAGAACTCGCTGGCCCCTGAGCAGCAGACGCTGGAGTTCGTGCAGCTGATGCTGTTGATCGCGGCTCTCGTGCTGGTGCTGATGACCGGTGCGATCGCGGTCATCGTCACCTCGCTGATTCTGCGGCCCATTCGCCGCACCGTCCAAGTCTCGAGCCGCCTCGCACGAGGCGACCTCGGGCAGCGTCTGCCTCAGACCGGTGCGGCCGAGGCCGTCGCGCTGGGGCGTTCGTTCAACAAGATGGCCGACTCGCTCGAACGGCAGATCCTCGAGCTGCGTCGGCTGTCGACCCTGCAGCGGCGCTTCGTCTCGGATGTCTCACATGAGCTGCGCACCCCGATCACCACGATCAGTCTGGCGGCAGACGTCATCTACGCCAAACACGACGATCTGGAGGGGGCGACGCGGCGATCGGCCGAGATTCTGCACACCCAAGTGCAGCGCTTCGAACGGCTGCTCAGCGAGCTGCTCGAGACCAGCCGTCTCGACGCCGGCGTCGTCGCGCTTGACCGTTCAGAGGTCGATCTCGTCGGGCTGGTGCGCAGCGTCGTCACCGACTGCGAGGCGCTCTCCCAGCGGCAGGGCAGCCCGATCACGGTGACGGCTCCAGACGGGGCCGTTCCCGCATCCATCGACAGCGTGCGAGTGGGGCGAGCGGTGCGCAACCTGCTCTCGAATGCTCTGGAGCACGGCGCAGGATCACCCATCGAGGTCATCGTCGACCGACCGATCGGGGCGACGCCGGCCGTCGGGCGCATCCGTGTCGTCGACCACGGGCGCGGCATCTCGGCCGACGATCTGGAACACGTGTTCGACCGGTTCTGGCGGGCCGACGCCTCGCGTCAGCGCACACTCGGCGGCACCGGGCTGGGGCTGTCGATCACACGTGAGGACATGCAGCTGCACGGCGGCAGCGTTTCGGCCGAGTCCGAGCTGGGGCACGGCGCGACGTTCACGATCACGCTGCCGCTCGAAGAGGAGAGCGCATGATGAGCGGGCCGAAACGAGTGCTCGTCGGGCTGGTCGCCGCTGTGCTGCTGCCGGTCGCTTTACTGCTCGGCGGATGCGTCCGGCTGCCCGATTCCGGGTCGCCGCAACGCGTGGTCGACAGCGGAGGCAGCGAGAACAGCAGCGGCTACGTGGTCAACGCCTCGGGGCCGGCTGACGGCGCGAGCCCGATCGAGGTCATCAACGGGTTCATCCTGGCGTCGGCCGACACCAGAGGCAGCCACTCTGTCGCCCGAGAGTTTCTGACCGACGGTCTGGCAGCCAGCTGGCAGCCAGATGCGCAGGTGCAGGTGCTCGACAGCATGCCCGACCTCGACGATCACGACAGCGGCCACGTCGAGGCGACGGGTGCGCTGCAGGCGACGGTCGACGCCGTCGGCGTCTACCGCGAGCAGACGTCTCGGCTGAAGCAGGAGTACTCGCTCGTGCAGGTGAACGGGCAGTGGCGCATCAGCTCCGCACCCGACGGAGTGCTGATGACTCGAGCGAGCTTCGACCTGGTGTTCAGAGCAGCGCGACTCGCCTACCTCTCGACGTCCGGCGACACGCTCGTGCCCGACGTCCGCTGGTTCCAGGCGGGCGACCAGACGGCCACACGACTGGTCAAGGCCTTTCTCTCCGGCCCCGTGCCCACCGTGCAGGCCGGCGTGCAGCAGCTGATCGGCAGCGATCTGCATCTTGCGGTCGAGGCCGTGGGCGTGAGCAGCGGGGTCGCCTCGATCTCGCTGAGCGGTGAGTTCCTCTCACTCGACGAACTGCACCAGCGTCAGGTGAAGACCCTGTTGGTGCGCTCGCTCGAGCAGGTCGACGACATCCACGAAGTCAGTCTCACCGTCAACAATCTGCGCATCGATCTGCCCACCATTCCGACCGCTGAGATTGATTTTCCCCATACCCAGAACGGCGTCGTGCTCGGGTCCGAAGGCGAGAGTCTGCAGGCCATGGACGGCCAGAGCTGGCAGCCGGTCGATCCTCTGCCATCCGAGCTGCAGCCAGTTCGCTCGGCGCTGACCGACACCTCGGTCAGCTCGCTGAGCGTGGCGCGTGGGCGACTGGCCGCGGCCGCAGCCGACGGCATGCACTACATGGGCGACGACCAAAACGCGCGCGTACTGAGCGGAACGGCATCGGGCGTCGCGTCGATCGACGTCGTCGGCACCGCCTGGACGCTGCGCGACGGCCAGATCGTCTGGGTCGATGCCAACAGCGGAGTCTCGGGTGCGCTGCCGCTGCCCGCAGACGTCGTCGGCACCGGAGCCGTGGTCGCCACTGCAGCAGCTGCGGATGGTGCCCGCGTCGGAGTCGCGGTGGCCGAGGGGCAGAGCATTCGCCTGCTGGCGTTCGGTGTGCGTCGTGACGCGACGGGGCATCCGGCCGAGCTCACCGCGGCGACAGAGCTCGGACAGGCGTCAGGCACGGTGACGGCCCTCGCCTGGAACGCCGACGACCAGGTCGCAGTGGCTCTCGCTCCGGAGTCCTCGACAGGTGAAAGCACGATCCTCGTGCGTTCGATGAGTGGGCGGGGCACTCAGGCCACAGTGCACGGGCATGTCACGCAGCTCGTCGGCGCGCCCCGCGACGGTCAGCTGCGCGTGGTGAGCGACGATCGGCTCTTCTCTGTGCAGAGCGGCAGCGTGACCGAACTCGGCGTGCGCGTCTCTGCACTGACCACCATCTGGCATTGACGCGTGCACAGGGGCGTCGAGAGCTGGTCTGTCGATTTCTGTCTGGGCGATTCTCGACGCATGGACGTCATGGGCGCGCTGCGCGAGATCGGAACGCTGCTGCTGCCCGAGACCTGCCTTGCCTGCGGAGGCCGGACGTCGACGGCTCTGTGCATCACCTGTCTGCAGGCGTTCGACGATTCTCCGACGGCCGTGTGCGTCGACGGTGTGCCCTGCCTGGGGTGGGATGACCACGACGGTCGCATCCGCGTCGTCATCCGTGCGGTGAAAGACGATCGGCGCACGGCCGAACTCGGCTTGCTGCGCATGCATGCGAACCGGCTTGCAGCAGTCGCACGCCGACGGCTCGCTTCTGACGGCGCAGTGTGGGCGGCGCTGCCGTCGTCGGCGGCTGCCCGACGCCGACGAGGCTTCTGTCTTGCCGAGCGGGCATTCGGCCGCAGCGGGGAGTCCGTGCGCGAAGACGTGCTCTGGCCGGTTCGGAAGCTGCATGACCAGCGGGCGCTCAGCGCGTCGGGCAGACGAAGCAACCTCGCAGATGCGCTGTATGCGGATCGGGGCGTGGTCGACGGGCGGCAGGTGCTGCTGATCGACGACGTGATGACGACGGGCGCCACCATGCGGGCGGCGAGAGACGCAGTGCTCGCGTCCGGTGGAGACGTCGTCGGAATGCTGGTGCTTGCGCGAACGCCTCGTGCGCTGGCTGCTCGATGAGAGAGCTGGGCATTCTCTGAGATGGCTCCACACTTCTCTTGCAGACACGTAGAATGGTTCGGTGTGCGCCCTGCGGCAGCGACTGACAGTGTGCTGAGGCCTGCACGAGACCTGAGAGAGAGTGGACACGTGGCTGGAATCGTCGACAACATCCTGCGCATCGGTGAGGGGCGCATCCTCAAACGACTGAAGCGGGTGGTCAGCCAGGTCAACGCGCTGGGCGACGACTACAAAGAGCTCAGCGATGACGAGCTTCACGAAGAGACGCAGCGTCTGCGTGACCGCTATGACAGCGGCGAGACGCTCGACGATCTGCTGCCCGAGGCATTCGCCGCCGTGCGCGAGGCCGCCGACCGCACGTTGGGCATGCGTCACTTCGACGTGCAGATCATGGGCGGCGCGGCACTGCACCAGGGCAACATCGCCGAGATGAAGACCGGTGAGGGCAAGACCCTGGTCGCGACGCTGCCGGCCTACCTGAACGCGATCGCGGGCAAAGGCGTGCACGTCGTCACCGTCAACGACTTCCTGGCCAAGTACCAGAGCGATCTGATGGGCCGCGTGTTCCGTGCGCTGGGCATGACCACCGGCTGCATCGTCGCCGGGCAGACTCCGCAGCAGCGCCGCGAGCAGTACGCCGCCGACATCACCTACGGCACGAACAACGAGTTCGGCTTCGACTACCTGCGTGACAACATGGCCTGGCAGAAGAGCGACCTGGTGCAGCGCGAGCGCTTCTTCGCCATCGTCGACGAGGTCGACTCGATCCTGATCGACGAGGCGCGTACCCCGCTGATCATCTCGGGTCCCGGTGACGGCGACGCCAACCGGTGGTTCGGCGAGTTCGCCAAGGTCGCCCGTCGCCTCAGAGAGGGCACTGACTACGAGGTCGACGAGAAGAAGCGCACCATCGGCGTGCTCGAGTCCGGCATCTCGAAGGTCGAAGACTACCTCGGCATCGAGAACCTGTACGAGTCGGCGAACACACCGCTGATCTCGTTCCTGAACAACGCCATCAAGGCCAAGGCGCTCTTCAAGCGCGACAAAGACTATGTGGTGCTCAACGGCGAGGTGCTGATCGTCGATGAGCATACGGGCCGAATCATGCAGGGGCGTCGCTACAACGAGGGCATCCATCAGTCGATCGAGGCCAAAGAGGGCGTCGAGGTCAAGGCCGAGAACCAGACCCTCGCCACGATCACGCTGCAGAACTACTTCCGCTCGTATGACAAACTCGCCGGCATGACCGGTACCGCCATGACCGAAGCGGCGGAGTTCTCGAGCACCTACGAGCTCGGCGTCGTGCCGATTCCCACGAACAGGCCCATGATCCGCAAAGATCAGGCCGACTTCATCTTCCGCACGGCCGAAGCTAAGTTCCACGCGGTCGTCGACGACATCGTCGATCGGCATGAGTCCGGCCAGCCGGTGCTGGTCGGCACCACGAGCGTCGAGAAGAGCGAGTACCTCTCGCGTCTGCTTGCCAAGCGCGGGGTCAAGCACGAAGTGCTGAACGCCAAGAACCACTCGCGTGAGGCCGCGATCGTGGCTCAGGCCGGTCGCCTCGGGTCGGTCACGGTGGCCACGAACATGGCCGGTCGTGGTACCGACATCATGCTCGGCGGCAACGCCGAGTTCCTGGCGGTGTCTGAGCTGGCCAGCCGCGGGCTCTCGCCGACCGAGACCCCAGAAGAGTACGAAGAGGCCTGGGACACCGCCTTCGCCGACGTCAGACAGCGTGTGCACGACGAAGCCGAGAAGGTCATCGAGGCCGGCGGTCTGTACGTGCTCGGCACCGAGCGGCACGAGTCACGCCGCATCGACAATCAGCTGCGCGGTCGTTCCGGCCGTCAGGGAGACCCTGGCGAGTCGCGCTTCTACCTGTCACTCGAAGACGATCTGATGCGGCTGTTCAACTCGTCGGCGGCCGAGGCGCTGATGGCTCGCACCTCGCCAGAAGACGAGACGCCGATCGAGTCGAAGATGGTCTCGCGTGCGGTCGAGAACGCCCAGGGGCAGGTCGAGGCGCGCAACACCGAGATTCGCAAGAACGTGCTGAAGTACGACGACGTGATGAACCGCCAGCGCAACGCGATCTACGCCGACCGTCGGCGCATCCTCGATGGGGCCGACCTCGCCGAACAGGTGCAGGGCTTCCTCACCGACAGCGTCGAGGCGATCGTCGACGACCACGTGACCTCGGGGTCGGCGGCTCAGTGGGATCTCGACGGACTCTGGCGTGACCTCAAGGGCGTCTTCCCCGTGTCGGTCACCCGTGACGAGGTGATCGAAGAGGCCGGTGGCGACCTTGGTCGAGTCACCGTGTCGATGCTGAAAGAGCAGCTGCTCTCAGATGCCCGCATCGCCTACGAGAAGCGCGAGCAGCAGCTCGGCGAAGAGGCCATGCGCGAGCTCGAACGCCGCGTCGTGCTCTCGGTGCTCGATCGCAAGTGGCGCGATCACCTCTACGAGATGGACTACCTCAAAGAGGGAATCGGCCTGCGGTCGATGGCGCAGCGCGATCCGCTGGTCGAGTACCAGCGCGAGGGCTTCACGATGTTCAACCAGATGATGGGCGGCATCAAAGAGGAGTCGATCGGGTTCCTGTTCAACCTCGATGTGCAGATCGAGCACAAAGACATCGACGGCGACGGCATTCCCGACGTGCAGGTCGAGGCGAAGGGGCTCGATCGCACCGACAAGCCTGCGCAGTACAGCTACTCTGCGGCTGACGAAGACGGCGCCGAGAGCGACGGCGGCGAAGGCAAGCCTGCACCGGCCGCCAATCGCGCCCAGCGGCGCGCCAACAAGCAGAAATAGCCGTCGCGGGCGCATACGTCGCCGATGGAGCAGTCAGGCCGGTCGTCCCACCTGGGAGACCGGCCTGACTCGTCTTCCCAGACGGGCTACAGCACGGCGAGCTCTTCGACCATCCAGCGCTCCCGACTCCGGGCGAAGACCACGGTCGCGACCTGGGTGCGTGCACCGTCTTTGGTGAACACCACGACGCAGTCGACACGGGCCAGGTCGTAGGTCGGGCGAACCAGTGTGCGCAGCACGCGCACGTCAGGCCGTGTCGGTCGTACTCGCCTGAGGCGGTGCCTCTGCTGAGCGAGCTCTGACCGAACCCGGATCTTCATGAGCACGTCGGCAGACACCCACCTCGTGAGATGCTCCGCCGGGCGCGCGCCGGCATCCACCTCTTGGGCGGCGACGAAGAGCTGGATCAGACGGCGCTCGAAGGTCGTCTGACTGCTGCGGTTCGGTGGATATGACGTCTGCTCTGACATGGTGTTCCCCTTTGATCGTGATCTCTAACTGCGCCAGCCGGCGATCTGCAGACGACCGATCTGACGTGGTCTCAGACTAAAAGTCGGGTGCCGTTGAGGCGGCGGATGCTGTGGAGAGATCTGTGGAGAGCCGACGTGGAGTCGGGGCGCCGTCGTCGCACAGGGCCGGTACACTGACAAGGTGTCGATACTCTCTGAATTCGCCGAGAAGAACCCCGGACTGGTCGCCGAAGACCTCGACTGGTTGCATTCGCTGATCGGCGACTGGCAGATGATCGCCGACATGGCGCTCGCCGATCTCATTCTCTGGCTGCCCACCAACGACGGTCAGTACGAGGCGGTCGCTCACGCTCGGCCGAGCGGGTCGCCCACGGCCTTCGCCCATGATCTCATCGGGCATCGAGCTCGCGAGGAGTGGGCGTCGCTGATCGATCAGACCTATGTGCAGGGCGTCGGACACGTCTCGAAGAACCCCGACTGGACTCAGCATTCGCCGACCCGTCTGCGCGCGGTGCCGGTGCGCCGGGCGATTCGCAAAGAGGGCGACCACATCGAGACGACCGCGCCGATCGCCGTGGTGACCAGACATACGAACGTGGCAGAGTCTCGCACACCGAGTCGGCAGGATCTGGTCTTTCTCGGCTGTGCCAGTGATCTGCTCGATATGATCGCCGTCGGTGACTTTCCCGATCTCTCGGCACCGACCGGCCCGCGTCGCGGCGCTCCACGGGTGAGCGACGGTCTCATTCGTCTCGATCGCGTCGGAGAGGTGCTCTTCGCGAGCCCCAACGCCATCTCGGCCTATAACCGTCTGGGGTTCGACGGCGAGATCGAGGGGCGCAATCTCTCAGATGTGACGGTGACGCTGGTCACCGGCGAGAGCATCGCCGACGAGAGTCTGCCTGTGGTGACGAGCGGCAAGGCGTCGTGGCGGGCCGACGTCGAAGGCAATGGCGCTACGATCACGCTGCGAGCCATTCCGCTGCGTCGCAACCACCACCGCATCGGGGCGATCGTGCTCTGCCGAGACGTCTCTGAGGTGCGTCGCCAGGAGCAGGAGCTACTCACCAAGGATGCGACGATCCGCGAGATCCATCACCGCGTCAAGAACAACCTGCAGACGGTCTCGTCGCTGCTGCGCATTCAGTCGCGACGCACTCAGACTGAGGAGGCCCGGGCTGCGCTGCTCAAGGCCATGCGGCGCGTCGAGGCCATCGCCGTGGTGCATGACACGCTCTCTGAGGGGCTGTCGCAGTCGGTCGACTTCGACGAGGTGTTCGAACGCGTGCTGCGTCTGATCACCGAGGTGGCCTCGGTCGACACCGGCAAAGTGTATCCGACGTTCAGCGGCAGCTTCGGCGAGCTGCCCTCGGCCTCGGCCACGCCGCTGGCACTGGCGCTCACCGAGCTGGTGACGAACGCGGTCGAACACGGGCTCAACGGCGCCGACGGTCAGGTCTGGGTCAAGGCCGATCGCGACGAGCAGGAGCTGCGCATCATCGTCGGCGACGATGGCGGGGGGCTGCCCGAAGGCAAGGTGGGTTCAGGCCTCGGCACTCAGATCGTGCGCACGCTGATCGAGGGTGAGCTCTCGGGCGCGATCGACTGGCACACGCTGACGGGCAGTGGCACCGAGGTGACCATCACCATTCCGGTGCGCTCGCTGCGCAGCCACGGCTGACAGGCATCCGTGGCGTCAGGGGACGGCACCCGTCGACAGACAGAATGAGAGCCGAGCCCCAAAGGGCTCGGCTCTCATGAGTCTTCTCAGCTCTGCCGAGGTCAGCTGGCGCGGCGTGCACGCGCTGCGCGGCGCTTCAGTGCCCGGCGCTCGTCTTCGCTCAGCCCGCCCCAGACGCCGGCGTCCTGCCCGGTCTCCATCGCATAGTGCAGGCACTCGTCAGTGACCTCGCAATCGGAGCAGACCACTTTGGCCTTCTCGATCTGGTCTACTGCTGGCCCGGTGTTCCCCACGGGGAAGAACAGCTCCGGGTCGGCTGCCAGACACGCTGCGTGATCGCGCCAGTCCATACCACTCCTTGTTCGAATTCCTTGCAGAGATGACGTGTCGCTGTAAGCGATACCGTCATGAGTGCATCTGAATCTTGGCATAGCATCGTTTCGAGCGCAAGGGTTCTGCCCCGACGAAATCGGGTGCTCTGCGCTAGGCTCTTCACCGCGAATCGTCCGTGTGGACGAAGAATCAGGAGAACACGCTCATGGCTGACGGCAGGCATCCGTGGCAGCTTCGACTCGCGAGCGTGCTGATGATGCTCGAGGGCGCGGCGGCATTGGTCTTGGCAGTGTGGCTGCTGATCGAGCTCTTCGTCGCCAAGGCGGAGTCTCCGGTCTCGGCGATCGCACTGATCGTGATCTGTTTGGGCGCAGGGCTCTGGATCTTGAGCGCCGGTCGCTCCCTGCTCAAGGGGCGCGGATGGGCCCGATCCGCAGGCGTCTTCGTGCAGCTCGTACTGGCGGCCTTCGCTGCGGGCAGTCTGGGTGGAGAGGGTTCGAGCGTGCGCGCGTTCGCCTTCCTGCTCGCCCCCGCCATCGTCACAGTAATCCTGCTGTTCACGAAGCCGGTCGTCCAGGCCAGCCAGCAGCGCACCGAGCGCTGACCTCGCGGCGCACGCGCGGCATCCGCCGGCGCTCGGTCAGGCGTCGAGCTTCAGCGCCTTGCGCAGTGAGGCGACATGCCCGGTCGCGCGCACGTTGTAGCGGGCCAGGGTCAGCTCACCGGTCTCGTCGATCACGAAGGTCGAGCGAATCACACCGGTGACCTCTTTGCCGTAGAGCTTCTTGACGCCATAGGCGCCATAGGCCCTGTGCACTGTCAGATCGGGGTCGCTGAGCAGTGCGAACGGCAGATCGTGGTGCTCTCGAAAGCGCTGCAGTTTGGACGGGGCGTCTTTCGAGACCCCCAGAACCGTGTAGCCCGCGGCCTGCAGCGACGCGATGCTGTCGCGGAAGTCGCAGGCCTCTTTGGTGCAGCCGGGAGTCTCGGCGGCAGGGTAGAAGTACACGATGACTTTGTGCCCACGCAGGTCGTGCAGTGAGACGGGGCGGCCGTCGGCGTCGGGCAGCGTGAAGTCGGGTGTCGGTGTGCCGGCCTGCAGGCGTTCGGGGTGGTTCTGTGCGGTGCTCATGCGAGCGATTCTAGACACTGTCAGCTGAGTTGTGACATGCATGCGCACTGTGCTAATGTCTTCTCTTGGCTCAAGCGAGCACAACATGCGCCTCTAGCTCAATTGGCAGAGCAGCTGACTCTTAATCAGCGGGTTCTGGGTTCAAGTCCCAGGGGGCGCACAAGGGGAACCCGGAGACCTCGTGTCTCCGGGTTTTTTCGTCACCGGGTACCGCCGCGCATCGTCGCCGAGCCGAACCCGCGCGACCGAGTGTCGTCGAGCAGCGTGCTCCGACATCGGCCCGCCGAAGTCGCGTTCGACAACGAGAGATGGTGCACCATGCTGTTCGCTGCCGCAGACTCAACCCCAGAGCTGGGGGCCTTCGCCGGATTCATCACCACGATCATGGACGCACTCGGGGCGTTCGGCGTCGCCGTCCTGGTGGCCGCCGAGAACCTCTTTCCTCCGATCCCCAGCGAGGCCATCCTGCCCTTGGCAGGCTTCGCCGCGTCGCAGGGGTCGCTGAACCTCGTGGCCGTGATCGTCTGGGCCACGGTGGGCTCGGTCGTCGGTGCGATCGCCCTCTACGCTCTGGGAGCATGGCTCGGGCGCGAACGCTTCATCCGTCTCGCCGCCAAAGTGCCGCTGATCAGCGTCAGCGACATCGAGCGCACTGAGCAGTGGTTCGTGAGACACGGCCGCATGACGGTCTTCTTCGGGCGGCTGGTGCCGATCTTTCGCAGCCTGATCTCGATTCCGGCGGGCATCGAGCGCATGCGTCTGATCGTGTTCATTCCGCTGACCGCATTCGGCTCGCTGATCTGGAACACGGTGCTCGTTCTCGCAGGCTATGCGCTCGGCGAGAACTACGGCCTCGTCGAAGAGTACGTCGGGGCGTTCCAGTGGGTCGTCATCGCCGTGGTGCTGGTGGTGATCGTCGCATTCGTGGTGTGGAAGGTGCGCGCGTCGCGTCGCACACGCGACTGACCTGCCGTGGCCGCCGATGCGGTCTCGGCTCTGCAACGCGGTTAGGCTGGTGCCGTGACCAGCGACCCGAGCAGACGTGCGTTCCTGAGCGCGGCACTGGCAACGGGGATGCTCACACTCGCCGGGTGCAGCGCTGACGGCGTCGAGCCTGGTCACTTTCGCAATCTGCCGCTGCGCACCTTCGGTGGCTACTCTCCGAGCGACACCGTGCATCTGGCCGTGGTGGGCGACTCCCTCAGTGTGGGCGTCGTCGGCCAGCTGACCGGGGCGAACGTCAACGGCGACTGGCACGACACAGTCGACCTCGGCGCACTGCAGTTCTTGGGCGGCTGGTCGAAGGTCGGTGCGACGACCGCCGACATGGCGCGCTCCGCGAAGCCGGTCAGCGGTGCCGATGCCCTGCTCATCATGGCGGGCACGAACGACGTCGCCGCCAAGACGGTCTTTGACGACAGCAGCGTCTCGATCGGTCGCATCGTCGACGCTGTGCATCTGGACCGGGTCTCGGTGGCCATGATCCCACCGTCGAATGCTTCGCCCCAGGCCGCCCTCGACTTCAACGACCAGCTGAGAGATCTCGCCGGAGATCGCGGCTGGAGCGTGGTCGACCCTTGGCGTTCGGCGCGCGACGACGAGGGCAGATGGGTGACCCGGTACCGCGGTGACGGAACGCATCCGAACCAGAGCGGATACCAGGCAGGAACCGATCAGCTCGTCGACGACCTGGCCGAGGTCTACCTCGGTGCCGAACCGGTCGGATGACTGGGTGAGCTACCATGAAGGCAACTGACGCGAGGGAGACGGCATGAGCACACCCGCGGAGAAATTCGACCTGATCGTCGTCTCGAACCGACTGCCGGTCGACCGCACCGTCGACTCTGACGGAAATCCGGGATGGCGGCGCTCGCCGGGCGGTCTGGTCACCGCACTCGAACCGGTCATGGAGCTCTCGAACGGAGCCTGGGTCGGCTGGCCCGGCGTGCCGGACGAAGAGTTCGAGCCGTTCGTCGCCGAGGGGGGATCGCGCGGCGGGTCGTTCCACGTCTACCCGGTCAGTCTTAGCGAGACGGAACTCGAAAGCTATTACGAGGGCTTCTCGAATGCGACGCTCTGGCCGCTCTATCACGATGTGATCGCGCCGCCGCTCTACCATCGGGTGTGGTGGGACTCCTACAAATCGGTCAACGAGCGCTTTGCCGCTCGCGTGGCCGACATCGCGAGCTCTGGGGCGACGGTGTGGGTGCAGGACTACCAGCTGCAGCTGGTGCCGCGCATTCTGCGTCGCATCCGGCCAGATCTGAGCATCGGGTTCTTCAACCACATTCCGTTCCCGTCCTACGGTCTCTTCGCCCAGCTGCCCTGGCGTCGCCAGATTCTTGAGGGGCTGCTCGGCGCAGACCTGATCGGCTTTCAGCGCAGCGAAGACGCGCGCAACTTCGCCCGTGCCGTGCGCACGCTGCTGGGCATCACGGTTCGGCGCGGCCAGATCGACGTTCCGGCCGAGCTCGACGGCGGCAGCGGGCATGTCGCGGCCTTTCACGACTACCCGATCTCGATCGACGCCGACGAGTTCGAACAGCTCGGCGAAGATCCCGAGGTGCAGGAGCGCGCGCGGCAGATCCGCCGAGACCTGGGCGATCCTCATCGTGTGCTGCTCGGCATCGACCGACTCGACTATACGAAGGGCATCCGTCATCGGCTCAAGGCCTACGGCGAGCTGCTCGACGAAGGGCGCGTCGACGTCGAAGACACCACGCTGATCCAGATCGCCGTGCCGAGTCGCGAACGCGTCGAGACCTACAAGCGCCTGCGCGATGACATCGAGCTGTCGGTCGCCCGCATCAACGGCGACCACAGCACCATCGGCCGGCCCGCGATCCAGTATCTGCACCGCAGCTTTCCGCGACGTGAGATGGCGGCGTTCTACCTCGCCGCAGACATCCTGCTGGTCACGGCCCTGCGTGACGGCATGAATCTGGTCGCCAAAGAGTTCGTGGCGACGCACGTCGACAACGACGCCGTGCTGGTGCTCAGCGAGTTCGCCGGCGCCAGCGACGAGCTGAAGACTGCTCTGCTGATCAACCCCCATGACATCGACGGGCTCAAACAGGCCATCGTGGATGCGATGCAGATGCCCGAGGCAGAGGTGGCCCGGCGCATGCGCATCATGCGGCGGCACGTGCGCGAAGACAACGTCGAGCGCTGGTCGGATGCCTTCCTGGCTCGGCTGCGCGAGGTCAGCGCTGAGAATCGTGCGCAGAGTGAGGAAGCGCCTGAAGACGCAACGCCGGAGACTCGCGCATGACGCCCGAACTCGACGCCGCTCTGCAGCGCATCACCCAGACTGAGAGACTGCTGATCGCTCTGGACTTCGACGGCACGGTCGCGCCCTTCACCGACAATCCGGCAGACTCCCGGTCACTGGCTGACTCGCATCTCGCCGTCATCCAGCTCTGGCAGCTGCCGCATACCGATGTCGCGTACGTCTCGGGGCGCGCTCTCGAGTCGCTGCGTGCGGTCAGCGACGCCCCTCCGGGCATGCTCCTGGTGGGGTCACACGGGGCGCAGATCCAGCTCGACAGCGGCGTGCCCGATCCCAGCCCGCTCAGCACCGGGACGATCCGCGACGTGAGCCGCCTGAGTTCGACGCTCGAAGATCTGGTGACAGGCGTGCACGGCGCCTGGGTCGAGCACAAGCCAGTCGGCGCGGTGCTGCACACCCGCAGCGTCGGCCGTGCAGAAGCCGAACGACTGCAGCGGCTGGCCCGTGAGCGAGTCGCCGCAGAGCTTCCCGTCGCACGTGTGCTCACCGGCCATGACGTGCTCGAGTTCTCGCTGCGCGAGACGAACAAAGGCGACGCGATCGAGCAGCTGCGCGCGCACACCGGCGCAACCGTCGTCTTCTACGCTGGCGACGACCGCACCGACGAAGACGTGTTCCGCGTGCTGCACGACGGCGACGTCGGCGTCCACGTGGGCGAGGGGCGAACAGCTGCCGAGTTCACCGTGGCGGGCCCTCGGGCGCTTGCGGGCGTGCTGCTCACCATGGCCTCGCGGCGACGACGGTATCTCGCCCTTGCCCGGTGACCGTCGCGGTGCGAACGACCCCACTGCGTGTGCTAGCGTTGAATGTCGCAGGCCTGATCGATGCAACCCATCTGATCGGCCGCTGAGACAGATCGCGTCGCCGAACCATGGCAGACGCTCTGAACAGGGGTGCACCGCAGAGACGATACGCTCGCAGGCTCATCGCGCAGCTCGCCCCTGCGTCCCCTTCCCGATGAACTCGGGTTCTTCTTCTGACTTGCCGCACGATGGCGACAACCAACGAATCATGATCGAGGAATGACAGGCATGGCTCCCACACCGAAACCGACACCCACCGTGCAAGAGCGCGATCTCACCGGGGCGGAGATTCTCATCGCCTCGCTGAAGAAGCTCGGTGTCACCGACGTGTTCGGGCTGCCCGGCGGCGCCATTCTGCCGACCTACGACCCGCTGATGGATGCCAAGGGGCTGCGGCACTACCTCGTGCGTCATGAGCAGGGCGCCGGGCATGCGGCCGAAGGGTACGCAACGGCCGGTCAGACGGTCGGCGTGTGTCTGGCGACCTCAGGGCCCGGTGCCACCAACCTGGTGACTGCGATCGGCGACGCCTATATGGATTCCGTGCCGATGATCGCGATCACTGGTCAGGTCTTCTCGGCGCTGATCGGCACCGACGCGTTCCAAGAGGCCGACATCGTCGGCATCACGATGCCCATCACCAAGCACGCCTTCCTCGTGCGCAGCGCAGACGAGGTCGCACCGGCGCTCGCTGCGGCCTATGAGATCGCCAGCACAGGTCGCCCTGGTCCGGTGCTCGTCGACATCAGCAAAGACGCCCAGCAGGGGCTCGCCGACTTCAGCTGGCCGCCGCAGATCACCCTGCCCGGCTACCACCCGGCGACGCAGCCGCACGGCCGCCAGGTGCAGGCAGCGGCACAGCTGCTCGCGAACGCCCAGCGTCCCGTGCTCTACGTCGGCGGCGGCGTCATCCGCAGCGGAGCATCCGCCGAACTCACAGCGCTCGCAGAGGCCTCCCATGCGCCGGTCGTGACCACGCTGATGGCCCGCGGTGCGTTTCCCGACTCGCACCCGCAGAACCTCGGCATGCCCGGCATGCACGGCACCGTGCCTGCTGTGCTCGCCCTGCAGCAGGCCGACCTCATCGTCAGCCTCGGTGCTCGCTTCGACGACCGCGTCACGGGCAACGCCAAGACCTTCGCGCCGCTGGCCAAGGTCGTGCACGTCGACATCGACCCGGCCGAGATCTCGAAGATCAGGCACGCCGATGTGCCGATCGTCGGCGATCTGCGTCAGGTGCTCGACCAGCTCGTGCCCGAGTACGAGGCAGAAACCTCTGAGCACACCCCCGATCTCACACATTGGTGGGAGCATCTCAACAAGCTGCGCGAAGACTATCCGCTCGGCTTCACCCAGCCCACCGACGGTCTGATCGCGCCGCAGCACGTCATTCAGCGCATCGGCGAGCTCACCGGCCCAGAGGCCGTCTACGCCGTGGGCGTCGGCCAGCACCAGATGTGGGCCGCACAGTTCATCAAGTACGAGCGCCCGAACTCGTTCCTCAACTCGGGCGGCGCCGGAACCATGGGCTACGGCGTGCCCGCAGCGATGGGTGCGAAGGTGGCGCAGCCCGACCGAGTGGTCTGGGCGATCGACGGCGACGGCTGCTTCCAGATGACCAACCAGGAGCTCGCGACCTGTGTGCTCGAGGGCATCCCCATCAAGGTGGCGATCATCAACAACTCGTCGCTGGGCATGGTCAAACAGTGGCAGTCGCTGTTCTACGACAAGCGCTTCTCGAACACCGAGCTGCACACCGGTCACGGCTCAGAACGAGTGCCCGACTTCGTCAAGCTCGCCGAGGCGTACGGCTGTGCTGCGCGCCGCGTCGAGAGCGAAGACGAGGTGGATGCGGCGATCGAGTGGGCGCTGTCGGTCGACGACCGGCCCGTGGTGATCGACTTCGTGGTCTCGGCCGACGCCATGGTGTGGCCGATGGTGCCGCAGGGAGTCAGCAACGACTTCATCCAGTATGCGAAAGACGAGTCACCGGCATTCGAAGGCGAGGAGTGATCTGATGAGCAAGCATGTGCTCTCAATGCTGGTCGAGGACACCCCCGGCCTGCTGACCCGAGTCGCGGGGCTCTTCGCCCGGCGTGCGTTCAACATCGACTCGCTCGCCGTGGGGCAGTGCGAGGTCGAGGGGTTCTCGCGCATGACCGTGGTCGTGAACGTCGAGCGTCAGCCGCTCGAACAGGTGACCAAGCAGCTGAACAAGCTGGTGAACGTGATCAAGATCGTCGAGCTCGAAGACGAGACCTCGGTGCTTCGCGAGCACATGCTGGTGAAGGTCAAAGCCGACCCCGGCACCCGCTCGCAGATCGTCGAGATCGTCGAGCTCTTCCGCGCCCGCATCGTCGACGTCAGCCAGGACGCCGTCGTCGTCGAGGTGACCGGCGACGCCGCGAAGAACCGCGCACTGCTCAAACTGCTCGAGCAGTACGGCATCCGCGAGCTGGTGCAGTCCGGCCTGCTTGCGATCTCGCGCGGCCCCCGGTCGATGACCGACCGCGTCACCCGTGGCTGACCCCGGCCACCCTCGGGCAGCGACCCGACAGACTCACCTTCCGACCGCATCCACACAACAGAAATGGAGTAACACCATGGCAGCAGAGATCTTCTATGACGACGATGCCGATCTGACCATCATCCAGGGCAAGAAAGTCGCCGTCATCGGCTTCGGCTCACAGGGCCACGCGCATGCGCTGAACCTTCGTGACTCGGGCGTCGAGGTGAAGGTCGCCCTGCGCGAGGGCTCAGAGACGCGCTCTCGCGTCGAGGAGCTCGGCTTCGAGGTGCTCGACAACGCAGAGGCGACCAAGTGGGCCGACCTCATCGTCGTGCTCGCTCCCGACCAGTACCAGGCCGACATCTACAAGAACGAGATCGAGCCGAACCTCTCAGAGGGCAAGACCCTGCTCTTCGCTCACGGCTTCAACGTGCGTTTCGGCTACATTCAGGCGCCGAAGGGCGTCGACGTCGTCATGATCGCCCCGAAGGGCCCGGGACACACCGTGCGTCGCGAGTACGAAGCAGGTCGTGGCGTGCCGATCCTGGTCGCCGTCGAGAACGACGAGTCGGGCAAGGCCTTCGAGACCGCCCTCTCCTACGGCAAGGGCATCGGCGGCACCAGAGCAGGCGCCATCAAGACCACGTTCAAAGAAGAGACCGAGTCTGACCTCTTCGGCGAGCAGGCTGTGCTCTGCGGCGGCCTGTCGAAGCTCATCCAGAGCGGCTTCGAGACCCTGACCGAGGCCGGCTACCAGCCCGAGATCGCGTATTTCGAGGTCTGCCACGAGATGAAGCTCATCGTCGACCTGATCAACGAGGGCGGCATCGCCAAGATGCGCTGGTCGATCTCTGACACCGCCGAGTACGGCGACTACGTGTCAGGCCCGCGCGTCATCGACGCCAGCGTCAAGGAGCACATGAAAGAGGTGCTCGCCGACATTCAGTCGGGTGCCTTCGCCGAGCGTTTCATGGCCGACCAGGCGGCGGGCGCTCCGGAGTTCAAGAAGTTCCGCGCCGAGGGCCAGGAGCACCCGATCGAGGCGACCGGCAAGGGGCTGCGCAAGCTGTTCTCGTGGTCGAACGCCGAGATCGACGCCGACTACGTCGAGGGACAGGTCGACCGCCACGCCTGATCCGCGCTGCTCACCATGTGACCTCCTCCGCGTACAGATGAGGTGACGCAGACCCTGAGGGCCGTCCGAACTCGTTTCGGGCGGCCCTCAGTCGTCTCTGCAGACGTGGTCGTCTCGGGTGCACTGGCAGCTCGACCGTGCCGTGCCACGGATCGGTATCATTGAGGGCGGACGCTCGGGCAGATCACGCCCGACAAGATGACGTTCGCACAACCGGAGATGGCGAGGCCTGACAGCATGGGTGACAAAGAACGCGACGGCACCGACGACGAGGCGCTCGTCTGGGAGTCAGACCGGCTCGATACGTCGGCCGTCGTCCCGGGAGGCCGATCGACAGCCTATGACGAGGTGCCGGTGGTCGAAGAAGACCGCAGCGCACTCGCTGCGATCGACCAGCTGCCCTCCGGCGTGCTCGTCGGGTATGGCGCGATTCTCGGCGTCTTTCTCGTCTACACGATCTCGTGGGTGACGATTCTGCTCAAGCGCCTCTCGACCCCGCCGCAGCCTCTGCTCGACGGCATCGACCGCGCGCAGATGCTGCTGGGGCTCGCCGGGCCCGCTCTGTGGGTCGTGTTCGCCTTCTTCTTCGTGCGCGGCCGCCGCTGGTACTGGCAGACGCTCTGGCTGGTGCTGGGGCTGGTGCTGCTGGCACCGTGGCCCTGGATCATCACACTGATCACCGCGAGCAACGGAGGCGCACAGTGAACACCGGCGACGAACTGAACGAGACGAGTGGTGCGAGCATGAACCGCAGCAGCACTGACCACGTCGACACCGCTGTGCTCGGCGATGACGTCCAGCGGCTCGGCGGGCAGTCGAACGCCGATCATGCTGGGGCCGCAGCCGAACAGCCGGGCGGTTTGAGCATCCGCGTCTCAGACGCACTCTGGGGCGTGCTGGCGGCGGTGCTCTTCGCCTACCCGGTGTGGCAGGCGTTCGCGTTCGCATTCGCGAACTCAGACACCGGCTGGCAGGCCGTCTTCGGCGGGCTCGGCTGGGTCAGATGGACGCTGCTGCTGGTCGGCCTCGTCGTGCCGCTCGCGCTGCTGGCCGCGTCGTGGTGGATCACTCGTGGGATGACCTGGTGGCGTCGTCTGCTGGCCTATGCGACCGGGTGGGCGATCGTGCCGCTGATCATGATCTCGGTGCAGCAGCTGGTGATGGCCAACCCGCAGGTCAACGACATCGTGCTCTCGCACCTGCTCTTCGGCGACTGAGCCGAAGCGGCTGAGGTGAGCCTCGCTCAGTCGACGGGCAGGCCCTCTGAGGCCCAGGCGAATGTGCCGCCGCTGACGTTCGCGGCGGTGACGCCCTGCTGATCGAGCCAGAGCGCGGCCTGCTGTGAGCGTCCGCCGGCCTGACAGATGACCAGCAGATCGTCGGCGTCGGGCACGTCGCCCAGACGTGACTGCAGCTCGGAGAGCGGGATGTTCACCGCGCCCGTCGCATGGCCAGCAGCGAATTCGTCGGTCTCGCGCACATCGAGAATGACGGCGCCGGCCTGCTGCCGTTCAAGTGCCTGCTGCGGGGTGATCTGCTCGACCATGGTGACTCCTCGTGTGCGAACCCGCGCGTCGCGCGCCGATTCAGTGATCTGTCTTTTCTGACACTGTACCTGCGCTGCCGCTAGGCTGGAACACGTCATGCCCGGAGGCGCTGCAGCGCCCTGTTCGCGGGTCAATGCTGAGGAGGAAACGGTGAGCACACAGATCGATCTCGGAGTCATCGCCGGTGACGGCATCGGGCCAGAGGTGGTCGCCGAGGGGCTCAAAGTGCTCACCGCGGTCGCCGCCGCAGACGGGTTCGCCTTCGCCACGACTGACTACGATCTGGGTGCACGCCGCTATGAGCGCACCGGCGAGGTGCTCTCCGACGAGACTCTGGACGAACTGCGTCAGCACGACGCACTGCTGCTCGGTGCCGTCGGCGATCCGCGCCGTGTGCCCGCCGGCGTGCTCGAGCGCGGCCTGCTGCTCAGGCTGCGCTTCGCGTTCGACCAGTACGTCAACCTGCGCCCGGTCGAGCTCTTCCCGGGTGTGCGCTCGCCGCTCTCGAGCCCCGGTGACATCGACTTCGTGGTCGTGCGCGAGGGCACAGAGGGGCTCTACACGGGCAACGGGGGAGCGCTCCGGGTGGGCACGGAGCACGAGGTCGCCACCGAGGTCTCGGTGAACACGGCGTTCGGTGCGGCACGGGTGATCCGCTACGCGTTCGAGACGGCGGCGAAGCGCCCGCGTCATCACGTCACGCTCGTGCACAAGAAGAACGTGCTCGTGAACGCCGGCGGCATGTGGCAGCGTCTGGTCGACGAGATCGCCGCCGATTTCCCCGACGTGACCCACGACTATCTGCACGTCGATGCTGCCACGATCTTCCTGACGACCGACCCCGCCCGCTTCGACGTGATCGTCACCGACAACCTGTTCGGCGACATCCTCACCGACCTCGCTGCCGCGGTCACCGGCGGCATCGGGCTGGCGGCGTCGGCCAACATCAACGCCGACGGCACCGCACCCAGCATGTTCGAACCCATTCACGGCTCTGCGCCCGACATCGCCGACCAGCAGAAGGCCGACCCGACCGCAGCGATCCTGTCAGTCGCCCTCATGCTGCAGACGCAGGGGCATGCCGAGTCGGCCGCTCGCATCGTCGAGGCGGTACGGGCCGACACCGCGTCGCGGGCGGATGCGGTGCGTTCGACTGCCGAGATCGGCGACGCGATCGTCGCGCGACTGCGCGCCTGACCACACCGCGAGGCCTCGGTTCGACTGATCTGGGCGAGCGTACCGCGGCCTGGCGTCATGCGCGGTACGATAGAGAGCGCGGCGTCGAGGCCGCCTCGCGCGACACGATCGCGCCCCATGTGCGCCCCGCGCTCCACCATCCCCGAGCTGGCAGCTGCACCACGACAAGAACTCTGTAGACCTCTCTGAGGAAGGACGAAATGACCGAGACGAACGCGATGACTTTCGCGAAGCACCTGACCACGAACCCCACCGATGCGGCGAAGCGCAGCGAGATTCTGAAAGATCCGGGGTTCGGCGTGAACTTCTCGGATCATATGGTCACCATCGACTACAGCCAGGACAAGGGCTGGCATGATGCGCAGGTGCTGCCGTACGGGCCACTGTCGGTCGATCCGGCGGCGAGCGTCTTCCACTATGCGCAGGAGATCTTCGAGGGACTGAAAGGGTTTCGCCACGACGACGGCAGCGTGTGGACGTTCCGTCCCGACCGCAACGCCCACCGCTTTCAGCGCTCGGCCGAGCGCCTGGCGCTGCCGCAGCTGCCGGTCGACACCTTCGTGCAGTCGCTGAAAGAGCTCGTCGAGGTCGACGCCGACTGGGTGCCCGACGCTGAGGGCGAGAAGAGCCTGTATCTGCGCCCGTTCATGATCGCCACCGAGGTGTTCCTCGGCGTGCACTCGGCGCATGAGGTCAAGTACGTGCTGATCGCCAGCCCGGCGGGGCCGTACTTCAAAGACGGCGTCAAGCCTGTCAACATCTGGCTGTCGACCGACTTCTCGCGCGCGGCCCTGGGCGGCACGGGCGAGGCCAAGTGCGGCGGCAACTACGCCGCCAGCCTGGAGCCACAGGAAGAGGCCTACCGCAATGGCTGCTCGCAGGTGCTCTTCCTCGACGCCGAGACGCACACCAACGTCGACGAGCTGGGCGGCATGAACATCATGTTCGTGACCAAGGACGGCCGCCTGGTCACGCCGAAGCTCACCGGATCGATTCTGCACGGTGTGACTCGCGAGTCGGTGCTGCAGCTCGCCGAAGAGGAGTTCGGCCTGAAGACCGAAGAGACCTCGGTGTCGCTCGACTGGTGGCGCGACGGCGTGGCTTCGGGCGAGATCACCGAGATCTTCGCCTGCGGCACCGCAGCGGTCATCAACCCGCTCGCCGAGCTGCGCAGCCCGGACTTCACGATCGCAGCCCCGGCCGAGACCGCTGGCAAGATCACTTCGGGTCTGCGCAAGGCACTCACTGACATCCAGTTCGGCCGCGTCGAAGACAAGCGCGGCTGGCTGACGCGTCTGGCCTGAGCCGTTCAAGAGTCAGTCCCTCATCCGAAGGCGGCGGCACTCGTGCGAACTGCGCAGGTGTCGCCGCCTGACTTGACCAATGGAGTGAAGCATGAAGATCGCACGTTTCAGCCACGAAGGCGCTGACCCGGCATTCGGAATCATTGACGGGGACGAAATCGTCGTCCTCAGCGGAGACCCGATGTTCGCCGGCTACGACACGACGGGCGATCGCGTTCCGCTTGCCGAGGCGCACCTGCTCGCCCCGGTCATCCCTCGCTCGAAGGTCATCGCGGTGGGACGCAACTATGCTGCGCACGCGGCCGAGAAGGGCAACGCGGTGCCGACGCATCCGCTGCTCTTCTTCAAGCCGAACACCTCGGTGGTCGGCCCGGGCGACCCGATCGTGATTCCGGAGTTCGCCGGAACCGTCGAGCCCGAGGCAGAGCTGGCGATCGTGATCGGCAAGGTCGTGAAGAACCTGCCACGCGAGCACTGGCAGAAGGCGGTGTTCGGCTACACACTGGGCAACGACGTCAGCGCGCGCACGCTGCAGCAGGGCGACGGGCAGTGGGCTCGTGCAAAGGGAATGGACACGTTCTGCCCGCTGGGTCCCGTGATCGAGACCGAGCTGGATCCGGCGGCAGTGACGGTGACGTCGTCGATCAACGGCGAGGCGGCGCAGTCGGGCGAGACGAAAGACTTCATCTTCGATGTGCCGACCCTGCTGGAGTTTATCAGCCAGGCGTTCACTCTTCTGCCGGGCGATGTGATTCTGACGGGAACGCCTGCGGGCGTGCGGCCGATCGTGCCCGGAGACACCGTGACAGTCGCGGCCACGGGCATCGGCGAACTCACGAACCCGGTGCGCGCTGCACTGTGAGGTGCGGCGGTCTGCAGGTCGCCTTCTGCCGACTCAGCTCACCGAGCGCAGCGAGCCATCGTCATCGGCACGATGCGTGTGCGGCCCCAACAGCTCATGCGCGATCGGGCAGCGTCCGCAGGTCTCGGCGTCTTCGTCAGGCATGTCGACCTGGATGCCGTAGAGCGCTTCGAGCGCATCGACGAAATCGTGCGGACGATCTTCGGCCGCCAGGTCGCGCGAACGCTGCATCGACGTGTTCAGCAGCACCCCGACTAAGTGGTGCAGGGCCTTCTCAGTGTTCGCCTGGCTCGGCTCATGGCGTCGTGACCGTTCGATCTCGGCATCGAGCTTGTCGAAGAACATCGCCTTCAGCTGGGCGAGGCCGCGGCCCACACGCTGCTGATTGCGCTGCTGGTGGAAGCTCTGTGCAGCCTCGTCGACGAGCGAACGTGCGTCGTCGCTCGATCTCAGCTCGCTCAGCGGCGCATGCAGCTTGATCGTCTCGAGATCGAGCAGCTCCACCTCGGGCAGGTCGGTGACGTCGACGGCCACGTTGCGCGGCATACCGAGGTCGATGACGAGCTGGCGCGCGGGCAGGTTCGGCACTGCTGCGACCGAACCGACGGAGCTGTGATCGAAAGGGCACCCCGTGGCGTTCGCGTCGCTGCCTGTCGCCTCGACGGCGGCCCGCGACACCCCGGTGTGGGCGGCCTCGGTGCGGCTGGCGCGCAGGAGTGCGGCGTCGATCACCGTGTGCGGCGACGTCGTGCAGGTGACGATCAGGTCGGCGCAGGCGAGCTCGTGCGTGAGGCGCTCTGGCTTCACCGCGCGCAGTTCGCGCATCTCGGCGAAGTGCTCGGCGCGGCCGCGGGCCGAGTGCACGGCGATGTCTGTGACCCCGCGGGTCTTCAGCGCGGCGACGGTGACGCGTGCGTACTGCCCGGTGCCGACCAGCAGCACGCGCAGCTTCGACCAGTCCACGATGCGGCTGTCGCTGAGGTCGAGCGCCAGCTGCACGATCGAACGGCCCATGCGGCCGAGCTTGGTCTGATTCTTCACATCGCGCGAGGTCTTCGCTGCGGTCTGGAACAGCCGCTCAAGGTCAGAGGTCGTGGTGCCGATCTCGCGAGCGTGTTCGAGCGCGTTGGCGACTTGGCCAGAGATCTCTGTCTCTCCGACGACCAGCGACTCGAGCCCGGCAGTCACCGAGAACAGATGCTGGGCGGCGGCATCGCCGACATAGACCGCACTGCCGGTCTTCAGGTCTTCGTATTCGACACCGGTGTGCCCACAGACCGCCTGCCAGGCGGCCACCACCGCGAGACGGGGATCGGACCCTTCGGGCTGGCGCACATCGAGGTACGCCTCGAAGCGGTTGCAGGTGGCGACGACGACGGCGCCACTGAAGAACTCGTTTCGAGACGTGAGGGTGCGCGCAGCGTCAGCGGCGCCGGAAAGTCCCTCGAGCAGGGAGAACGGCGCGTTTTTATGACTGGACGACACGCAGAGAAGCACGTCTGACATTCTAGGCGTTTGGTGTCAATTCTCTAAATCGTCAGATGTTTGCGAGAATGGGGTCGTGAGTCTTTCTGCCGCACATCCCCTGAACCCGGTTTCTCAGGCATCGAACCCCCCGAAGTCCACGGCTGACTCGGCCCTGGTGCGCGCTCTGCGGGGCGAGCCGGTCGACCACGTGCCGGTGTGGTTCATGCGACAGGCGGGTCGGTCGCTGCCTGAGTATCGCTCGGTGCGCGAGGGCATCGCAATGCTCGACTCCTGCCTGCGGCCCGATCTCGCCGCCGAGATCACTTTGCAGCCGGTGCGCCGCCATCATGTGGATGCCGCGGTCTTCTTCTCTGACATCGTCGTTCCGCTGAAGCTTGCCGGGGTCGATGTCGACATCGTTGCGGGGCGGGGTCCCGTCTTCGGCTCGCCGGTGCGCACCGCGGCCGATGTGGATGCACTGCCCGAGCTCACCGTCGATCAGCTTGCCCCGATCGCCGAGGCCGTGCGGCTCACCGTCGCCGAACTGGGCGACACTCCGCTGATCGGCTTCGCGGGTGCGCCCTTCACTCTCGCTGCCTATCTGGTCGAGGGCGGCCCGTCGAAAGACCATCTGGCCGCGCGCACGCTCATGTTCGCCGAACCCGAGGTCTGGGATCGTCTCGTGATGAAGATGGCCGACTACTCGGCGGCGTTCCTGCGCGCGCAGGTGCTCGCCGGGGCCTCGACCGTGCAGCTCTTCGACTCGTGGGTCGGGTCGCTGGCACCGACCGTCTACCGTGCTCATGTGCGCCCGGCATCCGCTCGCGTGCTCGCCAGCGTCGCCGATCTGCGCACTGCCGACGGACGCGGCGTGCCGCGCATCCACTTCGGTCTCGCCGGGCCTGAGCTGCTCTGCGACCTGCGCGATGCGGGCGCTGACGCGGTGGGCGTCGACTATCGCACCGAACTCGCCGACGCGATCGATCGTCTGGGCGTCGACGTGCCTGTGCAGGGCAATCTCGATCCGGCGCTGTTGGGCGCCCCGGCCGCCGTGCGCGAGGCAGCGGCCGACCGCATTCTGAGAGCAGGGCAGCGAGCCGCCGGGCATGTGTTCAACCTCGGTCACGGTGTGCCTCCGGCGACCGACCCCGACGTGCTCACGCGCCTCGTCGCGCACGTGCACGCATGGGAGGCGACCGAGCGGTGACCGACGAACGCGACGCTGAGCTCGACGCCGACCTGCTGGTCGTCGGCGGGGGCATCGCCGGGCTGGTCAGCGCCTGGACGGCGGCTGAGGCCGGGCGACGTGTGACCGTGCTCGAGGCGGCAGGCCACGTGGGCGGGCCGGTTGCGGCGCACGTGCTCGCAGGCCTTGAGATGGACGCCGGCACCGAATCGTTCGCGACCCGCGGGGGGCGGGTCGAACCGCTGCTGGCCGAGCTCGGGCTGGCCGATCGGGTGGTCGAGCCGAACCCGGTGGGTGCGTGGGTCGGGTACCGCTATCAGGGACGCTTCGCCGCAAGCCGTCTGCCGCGCACAGGCATGCTGGGCATTCCGGGCGATCTCGACGAGCACGGCACTGCATACGGCGAGCTCGTCGAAGCCATCGGGGCCGAGGGGGCTCGTGCTGCTCGACGTGATCTGACTCTGCCGCCGACCGTGGGCGTCGACGCGACCGATCCCGGCGCGACGACCATCGGCGCATTGGTCGAGGCGCGCATGGGGCGTGCCGTGATCGATCGTCTTGTGGCGCCGGTCGCCGGCGGCATCTACTCGGGCGACCCGTATGAGATGCCTGCCGAGTCGGTTGCGCACGGCCTGCTCTCAGCGCTCGTCGAGGTCGGAACGCTCAGCGGCGCGGTGCGGCATCTGCAGGCGCAACGGGCTCCGGGGTCTGCTGTGCGCGGCCTCGTCGGGGGCATGCACACGCTGACCGATCGACTGCGAGACCGCATCGTCGCGGCCGGTGGCCGCATCCTGCTGCACCGAGAGGTCGACGGCATCGAACGCACGGCCGAAGGATGGCGCGTGCGGGTCGCTGCGGTCGGCGACCGCCCGAGCAGCGGGTCGCCGATGTCTCCGGGTGTGTGCGATCCCGGCTCACAGACATGTCACACCGCATCCCAGCTCGTGCTGGCGACCACGGCCGACCCTGCCCTGCGGCTGCTCGAGCTCTCAGAGGCGGGCCCGTGGGCGCATCCTGCGGCAGTCGCCCTCGTCACGCTCGTCGTCGACGATGCGCGACTCGACGTCGAACCGCGCGGCACCGGGATGCTCGTCACCGCAGATGCGCCTGATGTGCAGGCGAAGGCGATGACCCACGCCTCGGCCAAATGGCGCTGGATCGCCGACGCGGCAGCATCGGGTCACCCCGGCCGCCACGTGCTGCGACTGAGCTACGGCCGCGCGGGGCAGCCGAGCACGATGGCCGACGACGAGCTGTGCGCACAGGCCGTTCGCGACGTGCGCGTGCTCACCGACGTCGACATCGCCGATCGGGCTGTGGCGGCGACGGCGGTGCATCGCTGGCTGAACGTGCAGCCGAGTGCTCGGGCTGATGAGATCCGGCAGAGAGTGGATGCCGCAGCCGCGAACCTCCGAGACCTCGCGGTGGTCGGGTCGTGGCGTTCGGGAACCGGCCTCGCTTCGGTGCTTCCGTACGCTCGTGAACAGACACTGAGACTGCTGGCTCACCCCGAGCGCCCTCGAAACGGCACATCGGGTGCGAGCACAGCAGACACAACATATGAAGAGGTGGCAAAGTGACAGGCACGACCATTCGTCTCGGCACACGAGGCTCTCGACTGGCGGTGGCGCAGTCGCAGCTGGTCGCCGACGCGCTCGAAGAGGCGACCGGACGTTCCGTCGAGCTCGTGCAGGTGGTCACCCACGGCGATGTGTCCAAGGCATCGCTTGCGCAGATCGGCGGCGTCGGCGTCTTCGCGACCGCCCTGCGGCAGGGGCTCGCCGCCGGCGACTACGACGTGGTCGTGCACTCGTGCAAAGACCTGCCCACCGCGCAGGAACAGCACCTCGACATCGCCGCAATGCCCGAGCGAGCTGATTCGCGCGACGTGATCGTGACCCGTGGCGGTGAGGGCCTGAGCGGTCTCGTGCAGGGTGCTCGGGTGGGCACCGGGTCGACACGTCGTCAGGCGCAGCTGCGCCGGGCACGCCCCGATGTCGAGATCGTCGACATCCGCGGCAACATCGACAGCCGCATCGGTCGGGTCTACGACGATCTGGACGGCGTCGTGCTGGCCGCCGCGGGGCTGGAACGGCTGCCCTCGGCGGCCGCCCACCACCACGAGGCTCTGCCCGTCGACACCTGGGTTCCCGCACCGGCGCAGGGTGTGCTCGCCGTCGAGACGAGGCGGGGAGAAGGCAGCCTGGTCGCGACCCTCGACCATGCGCCGACGCGTCTTGCTGCGACGCTCGAGCGTGCTGTGCTCGGCGGTCTCGGCAGCGGATGCGCCGCTCCGGTCGGCGTGCACGCGATCGTCTCCTCTGACCTGCGGTCGGTCGAGCTGCATGCCCGCGTCTATGACCTGTATGACGCGCAGCACGACGTCGCCGTCGACGAGGTTCTCGAACTCGGGAAGATGCTCGGCGCGGGTGCTGCACACGGCGCCCGGCAGCTCAGTGCAGCTGGTGCGGCCGACGCAGCGGCGATCGAGGCGTGGACCGCTGCGGAGGGCGAACGCGTCGCGCAGCAGCTCATCGCTGAAGGCGCCGCCCGAATCATCGCAGCGGCAGACGCACGGAGGTCGGAGTGACCGACAGCGCAGCTGTCAGCGCCGACGCACACGAGGCTGCCAGCGCAGGGCTGCGCGGATGGCGTGTGCTCGTGCCTCGCGGAGGGCCAGGCGGTGAGCGCATCGCCGCTGAGATCGCCGCTCGGGGAGGGGAGCCGGTCGTCGCGCCGTTGATCCGCAGCATTCCGCCAGCAGACGCCTCGAAGCTCGAACATGCGGTCGAGCGTCTGCAGTCGGGAGACTACGCCTGGCTTGTGCTGACCAGTCAGCGCACGGTCGATGCCCTCGCCGACTGCGGTCTGGCGTTCTCAGCGTCTGCCGGCACGCCGCGCTTCAGCACCGCGTGCGTGGGCGCCACGACGGCCGCAGCTGCGGAGGAGCGGCTCGGCCTCGGCCCAGATCTGCTCCCGCAGAAGCAGAGTGCGCACGGCCTGCTCGACGTCTTTCCACGACCTGACCACGCTCGTGCCCGGCTTCTGCTGCCGCACTCTGCGCAGGCACATGACTCGCTCGAACGGGGGCTGCGCGCGCTCGGATGGCAGCTCGACACCGTCGACGCCTACCGCACCATCGGCATCGCACTGTCGCAGCACGCCATCGAAGACGTGCGCCGCGGAGCGATCGACGCCGTGCTCGTCACCAGCGGCACGGTGGCGCAGCAGGTCGCCATCCAGTTCGGAGCATCGGCCGCGCAGACCGTGCTCGTCTCGATCGGAGAGCAGACGACGAACGACGCCGAGACACTCGGCCTCAACGTCGCGGCGACGGCGCGCGAGCACAGCATCCCCGGTCTGCTCGACGCCCTCGCCGAGGTCGCCGCCGGCCGCCGTCGCACCGGCGCGGCCACCACCATCTCGCGTGCACCCAGCATGCGTGCACCCGACGTGCGCGCACCCGGCGCTGCGTCGGCGCACGCCGCACCTGCACGCACAACAGACATCACAGACGACAACCACTGAGGAGTCAGCATGAACGACAGCACATCTCACGACATCAGCTCTGCCCGGGGTCTGCCCGCCGGAGGATCCCACGTTCCCGGTGATCCCGGGGCCCCGGCGCTCGCGGCCTTCCCGCGTGTGCGTCCTCGGCGTCTGCGCCAGTCGCCGGCCGTGCGCCGCATGGTGCGCGAGACCCGCATCGAGCCGTCGCAGCTGATTCTGCCGCTGTTCGTGCGCGAAGACGCCACCGAGCCGGTGCCGATCTCGGCACTGCCCGGCCAGGAGCAGCACACCATCGACTCGCTGCGTCGCATCGCCGCCCGCGCTGCTGAGGCCGGCATCGGCGGCGTGAATCTGTTCGGCATTCCGGCGCACCTCGACGCCGTCGGGTCGCAGGCGGATGCCGCAGACGGCATCGTGCAGCGCGGCGTGCGTGCGATGGTCGAAGAGGTCGGCGATGCGATCGTGATCCAGACCGATCTGTGCCTCGACGAGTTCACCGACCACGGCCACTGCGGCGTGCTCGATGCGCAGGGTCGCGTCGACAACGACGCCACGCTGGAGCGCTACGGCGCGATGGCGCTGGCTCAGGCCGAGGCCGGTTCGCACATGCTCGCGCCGAGCGGCATGATGGACGGCCAGATCGGCTACCTGCGCGACGTGCTCGACGCCAACGGCCACCAGGACGTCATGCTGCTCGCCTACGCGGCGAAGTACGCATCCGGGTTCTACGGGCCGTTCCGTGAGGCCGTCGACTCGCAGCTCAAAGGCGATCGCCGCACCTACCAGCAGGATCCCGCGAACGGTCGCGAAGGCGTGCGCGAGGCTCAGCTCGACATCGCCGAGGGGGCCGACGTGGTGATGGTGAAACCGGCTGCGTCGTTCCTCGACGTGCTCTACCGGGTGTCGCAGATCAGTCCGGTGCCGGTCTGGGCCTACCAGGTCTCGGGCGAGTACGCTTCGATCGAGGCCGCCGCCGCGAACGGCTGGCTCGATCGCGAACGGGTGATCGACGAGTCGGTCACCGGCATCTTCCGCGCCGGGGCAGAGGCCCTGCTGACCTACTGGGCGCTCGAGGTCGCCGACCGTCTGAAACACGGCAGCTTCGGGGAGTGACCCTGCCGCTGCGCGCCCAGTCGGTTCGGGTGCGCACCGTCTGCGCGGTCTGCGCGCGGGCTGCAGCCGACCACACGACCACGTGGGCAACAGACGGGCGCGAGCGGCGCATCCGCAGAAATGACTTCATCACAATCGAGAGGTGACACAGAACATGACTACGAACGCAGAACTGTTCGAGCGCAGTGGGCGCATCATTCCGGGCGGTGTCGACTCGCCGGTGCGGGCCTTCGGATCGGTCGGCGGCGTGCCCAACTTCATCGCCAGCGCCTCGGGGGCGCACGTGCGCGACGTTGAGGGAAACGAATTCGTCGACCTCGTCGGGTCGTGGGGGCCGGCGCTGCTCGGCCACGCGCAGCCTGAGGTCGTGGCGGCGGTGCAGGCCGCCGCAGCTCGTGGGCTGTCGTTCGGCGCTCCGACCGAAGGCGAGGCAGAGCTGGCCGAGGTCGTCGCGCAGCGTGTGCGTCGCGGCGGGGTCGCCCCTGTCGAGCGGCTGCGCTTCGTGTCGACTGGCACCGAGGCGACCATGACCGCCATTCGACTCATGCGCGGGGCAACCGGCCGCGACCTCATCGTGAAGTTCGCCGGTCTGTACCACGGACACAGCGACTCGCTGCTGGTGGATGCCGGGTCGGGTCTCGCGACGTTCGGTTTGCCCGCCTCTGCTGGTGTGACGGCGGCGGTCAGCGCGCAGACGATCGTGCTGCCGTACAACGACATCGAGGCCGTGCGTGCGCTCTTCGCCGAGCGCGGTGACGAGATCGCCGGCGTGATCGTCGAAGCCGCTGCGGCGAACATGGGCATCGTGCCGCCGCTGCCCGGCTTCAACGCCGAGCTGATCGAGGTCGCTCATGCGCATGGCGCGCTGGTGACGCTCGACGAGGTGCTGACCGGATTCCGCGTGAGCGACGCCGGATGGTGGGGGTTCGAGAACGCCGATGCGGCCGAGCCGTACCGTCCCGACCTGATGACCTTCGGCAAAGTCATCGGCGGCGGCATGCCGATCGCTGCCGTGGGCGGCGCAGAAGAGTACATGAACCTGCTCGCGCCGCTCGGCCCGGTGTATCAGGCCGGAACACTGTCAGGCAATCCGCTGGCGATCGCCGGCGGGCTCGCCACACTGCGGCTCGCAGACGCCTCGGTCTACGAACGAGTGAACGCTGCCTCTGAGGCGCTGCAGGGCGCGGTGTCCGAGGCGCTGGACGCTGCCGGCGTCGCGCATCGCATCCAGCGTGCGGGGTCATTGTTCTCGATCGCGTTCGGTGAGCACGACGGTGCGCTGGTGAACTACGACGAAGTCAAGGCGAGCGAGACGTGGCGGTATGCGCCGTTCTTCCACGCGCTGCTCGACGGGGGAGTCGCGGCACCGCCGTCGGCGTTCGAGGCGTGGTTCGTCTCGGCCGCTCATGACCAGAGCGTGATCGATCGCATCGCCGAGGTGCTGCCTGCCGCCGCTCGTGCGGCAGCCGCTGCCGAGCGCCCTGCGACCCCGCCGATCGGCGGGTAGTGGCGGCAACCCCGGCGCGGGCAGGCTGCTCGGCGTAGGCAGCCTGACGTAGGCAGTGCCTGGCGTGAGCGGTCTGGCGCGGGCAGCGCTTGGCGTGAGCAGCCTGACATGGGCTGACCCGTTACTGAGGGCATCTGGCACAGTCGACGTCAAGCAGACGAAGACACTTCGCTGACGCCACCTGCTCAGCCAGGAGCAGATTGAGCTGAGGCCAGAGAAGACAAGAGGCTTCCGGCATTTCGCGGTGCCGGAAGCCTCTTCTGGGCTGTGTTCAGTGCACTTGCGCAGTTCCTAGGCCGGCTCACGCCCCGGTTCACCATCCCTTTTGCGCGCTGGTCTGTGTTCAGTGCACTTTCTCATTGCCCAGGCCGGTTCGTGCTCGCTGCACCACACGTTTTGCCCGTCCTGCCACTTCAAACCCGCATCGATCCATGGCAAATGCTGTCCCAGCCCATCGAGTCATGCCAAGTTCCATGTCTCGATGGTTGTTGAGGTCATTTCCCATGTCTCGATGGGTGGCGACGGCATTTCCCATGCCTGGGTGCGGCGTGATCGGCATCTGTGAGAGACAGAGATGGGGCCGCCGAACGAATCGGCGACCCCATCGAATTCAGCGGCTCGGCTCAAACGAGCAGAGCGATCACGCCCACTTCGAGGCGAGGTGATCGGCCTCGATCCAGCGCACGGTGCCCGACTTCGAGCGCAGCACGATGCTCTGCGTGTGGATGTAGCCGTTGCGCGGCCCCTTCACACCCTTCAGCAGCACGCCGTCGGTCACACCCGTGCCGACGAAGTAGGTGTTGTCGCTGGCGACCAGCTCGGAATCGGTGTAGATCTTGTCGATGTCGAGACCTGCGTCGATGCCACGCTGACGCTCGGCGTCATCCTTCGGCGCCAGACGCCCCTGCATGACGCCCTTGAACGCCTTGATCGCCGCTGCGGTGATCACGCCTTCGGGGCTGCCGCCGCGGCCGAGCAGCATATCGGCGTCGCCCCAGGGGCTTGCCGCGTTGATGCCGCCGACGACGTCGCCGTCGAGAATCAGGTTGGTCTTCGCCCCGACCGAGCGAATGCGCTCGATCAGCTCTTCGTGACGCGGGCGGTCGAGCACGATGACGGTCATCTCGCTGACGGGCTTGCCGAGTGCCTTTGCCAGCTCGCGGATGTTCTCTTCTGGGGTCATCTCGAGCGAGACGACGCCTTCGCCGATCGAGCTGGTGACGATTTTGTCCATGTAGAACACCGTCGAGGCGTCAAGCATGCTGCCGCGGTCGGCGACGGCCATGATCGACACGGCGTTGGGGCGGCCAGCCGCGGTCTGCGTCGTGCCGTCGATCGGGTCGACTGCGATGTCGGCCTGAACGCCGGTGCCGTCACCCACGTGCTCTCCGTTGAAGAGCATCGGCGCGCGGTCTTTCTCGCCCTCGCCGATCACCACGACGCCGTCGAATGCAACAGTGTGCAGGAACTGGCGCATGGCGTTGACAGCGGCCCCGTCGGCCTCGTTCTTCTGGCCACGGCCGACCCACACCGACCCGCGGATCGCCGCGGCCTCAGTGGCACGCACCAGCTCCAGCGCAAGGTTGCGGTCGGGCTGCTGAGACTGTTCAGTCATCTGAAAACTCCTAAAAGCTGCCGACCGCATTTCGATCGGCGCGTCAGCCTCCATCTTACCCGGTACCGGTGACAACGGCGGCTGAAAGCGAGTGCCGAAATCACCCGCGCAGCAGCTCGGCCGCGAGCGCCGCGGCAGTTGGAGAGATGCGGCTGTGTCCGGCCGGCTCCGCTCGCGAGGCGAGTCGCTTCTCTCGGGTCTCGCGAACATCCCCGAGATTGGCGAACAGGGTGACGTAGCTGCTCACGTCGGCATACAGCGCCGACTCGTCGACGCCGCCGCCGCTCGCCGTGCGCCAGCCGAACGCGGTCATCTCGGCGGCGATCAGACGCATCTCGGGCTCGCGGCCCTCGGCGGCGACGTGCAGCAGGTAGAGCAGCCGGGTGAACTCTCGTGGATCGTCCAGAGTCTCGGCGCCCAGCCGTGCGCGCAACACGGTGACGAAGACCGCCGCGTCGGTGCAGGCCTGGCGACCGGCGCGCGACAGCAGAAGCCGTCCGCCGCGCACGTAGAGCAGCCCGAGCCGCTGCAGCAGTGCGCGCAGGTTCGCGACCGGCGGGGTCGAATCCTCGCGTGTGGCGCTGCCTGGCCAGCCGTCGCACGAGGGCAGCAGCTGCGCGACGGCCGACACGATGTGCGGGCGCAACCGCCCGGCCTCGGTGAGCTCGGCCCCGTCGTCGCCGATCAGGTCGAGCACGGCCATGATCGGTGCGAACGCTGCGGCGAACATGGTGTCGCGCTGCGCGTCGTCGGTGGATGCCTCGCCCGCGCCCGCCCCGCCATCGTGCGCCCGCAGCAGTCCGTCGACGATCTGCGCGCGATGCAGGGTCTCTTCGGCGATCGACGCCGGTGCCAGCCGCACGAGTCGCTGCACCGCGGCGCCCAGGTGTTCGAGCTGTCGAGCTGCCAACAGCTCGATCGACGCAATCACTTCGGCGACCGAGAACCGGTCTGGGGTGCGCTCGGCGAATGCCGACGGGTCACCCGCCGTGACCAGCCTCCGCGTGTTCTCAAGCGGGGCGGCCCGTCGGCCGTCGACGCAGGTCGCGGCAGGGGCATCCGCAGTCGACGTCTCCGGTGTCTCAGAGAGTTCGACGACACGCTCGAGACGCAGCGTCACCTGCCAGTGATCACCGTAGTCATAGACGTAGAACAACCGGTCGCCCGGCTGCTGCAGGGCTTCGTCGAGGTGAACTGAGGCCTCGGGTGTGCCTTCGGCGTCGCCCTCTTCGAGGTCGTATTCGCAGATGAAGGGCTCGACGCCTTGGCTGAGCGGCGACCCGCCGAGCGCGAAGCGATGCAGATGCGTGTCTTGCCAGGCGAACGCGGCCTGCAGAATCTGGTGCACCTGATCGAGCGTGAGGTCGCTGCGCAGATCGAGACGGCGCCAGATCTGCCGTTCACGAGGTGTGGGCTGCATGGCTGAAGATGCCTTGACACTGTTGGCAACGGTCGCGTCGGGCGAGATATCGATGTCGAGGTCGAGATCAACGCGGATGCGCAGCATCGCCGGTCGCGCAAGTCGAGGCCGGCGAAGGCTCGGGCGCTGTTCGGTGAGTTCGGACAATATGGTGTCGGTCTGTGGTGCATCGATCTCGTTGAGCAGTTGCAGGGCCTCTTCAGTAGAGAACTGACCGACGAGCGCGGCGAACCGCTGCTGCAGATCGCGGTCGCTGCGGTCTGGATCGTTCTCTTTGTCTGGGCCGTTCTCTGCGTCTGCGGCGGTCATGCGCACAGCCTACGGGCTGAGCGCTTCGCACGCGAGGGGTGGGGACAGACACCGTTGCTGCGCAGCGGGTGTCTTGTCGGAACGGCCGCTCTGGGGCGTGGTCAGCGGCGCCAACACTGTGACACGGAATCCAGGTGTCAGCACGAGGATTGCAACAGGTCAGCATTCGCTGTATGGTCAGCATGTGCTGACCATTGCATCTCGGATTGAAGTCATGAATCGGCTGGGACGTGCGATGGCCGATCCCACACGGTCACGCATCCTGCTGTCGCTAATGCGCAAGCCGGGATATCCGGCTCGCCTGGCGAACGACTTGGGGCTCACCCGAACAAACGTCTCGAACCATCTCACCTGTCTGCGTGGCTGCGGCATCGTGGTGGCCGAACCAGAGGGTCGGCGCACCCGCTACGAGATAGCCGACCCCCATCTCTCTGTGGCGCTCGACGCCCTGATCGACGTCACTCTTGCAGTCGACGAGGGTGTGCCCTGCATCGACGAATGCAGGCGAGCGCTGTGACGACACTTATGACTCACGAACGTTCGGCTGTTCTGCGCAGGCGCATCAGAGGCATCGTGGCCATAACCATCGTCTGGAATGTCATCGAAGCGGTGGTCGCATTGCTCGCCGGTCATGCGGCATCGTCGGCCGCACTGATCGGTTTCGGCCTCGACTCGGTCGTAGAGGTGCTCTCGGCGGCCGCGATCGCCTGGCAGTTCGCTTCGCCGACTCCTGAACGTCGGGAACGTACCGCTCTGCGTGTCATCGCGTTCTCGTTCTTCGGGCTGGCGCTCTACGTCACGACAGATGCGCTGCTCACGCTGTTCGGCGTGCAGCAGCCGGAGCACTCGCCGGTTGGCATCGTCATCGCAGGGCTCAGCCTCGTTGTGATGCCCGTGCTGAGCTGGTTCGAACGGCGCACCGGCAGGGAACTCGGGTCTGCTTCGGCCGTGGCCGATTCGAAGCAGACTCTCATCTGCACGTACCTCTCTGCAGCAGTGCTGGTCGGTCTGTTGCTGAACAGTCTGCTGGGCTGGGGATGGGCTGATTCGGTCGCTGCGCTGGCCATCGCCGTGTTCGCCGTTCGCGAGGGCATCGAGGCATGGCGGGGTGACGCCTGCTGCGCCTCATCGGCGGCGACTGCGATCGCTGCAGACGAAACGGAGGACGAACGTCACGACGACTGCTGCGCGCCGTAGGGTGCCCGCACCGAGTGGCGATCGATTGAACGGGCGAACGACGAAGCGGCCCTGACGGCTGCACTCGCACCCGACACCTGCGTGACTCGCGCATCAGCACCGGGTCAGGACGCCTGCGGCATCGAGCCGCAACTCGACGTCGAGGTGCAGGCGTTCGAGAAACGCGCGATCATGGCTCACCACGATCACCGCACCGCGATATGCGTCGAGTGCCTCGACCAGCCGGTCGACACTCGCCATATCCAGACTGTTCGTCGGTTCGTCGAGCACCAGCGCCTGCACCGCCGGAGTCGCCAGCAGTACCTGGGCCAATGCCACACGGAAACGCTCGCCGCCGGAGAGCGAGACGACCGGAGCATCCGCCATACGGCCACGCAGCAGCAGCCGAGCGAGCTGATTGCGCAGTTCGCGGTCGCCCAAGCCCGGAGCGAAGCGTGCCACGTTCTGCACCACGCTCTCGTCGTCGTGCAGCGAGGCGAGCTGCTGCGAGAGATATCCGACGTGATCGACGAAGAGCTTGCCGTGCGCCGTCTTCGCCAGGGCGCCACCGGGCTTCGCTGCGGCGACGTCGGCCTGACCGCAGAGCATCGCACGCAGCAGCGTCGACTTGCCGACGCCGTTCGGGCCGGTGAGGGCGACGCGCTCCGGGCCCTGCACCACGAACTCACGCCCGTCGGCGCCGGTCAGGCACGCGATGCGGCGGCCCACCGGCACGTCGGGGTCGGGCAGCTCGATCACAATGCGCTCGTTGTCGCGCACCTGAGATTCGGCATCGTCGACGGCACGCTGTGCGGCATCCACTCGGTTGTCGAGCGTGCCGCGGCGGGCCGCCTGCGACTTCTCGGCCGAATTGCGCCGGTCGTTGATCACGGCTTTGACGAACTTGCGATTCACGGCGTCTTTGCGCCCCTGCCGCGCGGAGTGCGCGATGCGCTGCTCGGCCTGCGTGCGCTGCCGGCGTTCGGCCTTCAGCTCCTGCTCGGCCGACCGCAGCGCCTGTTCGGCGGCCTGCTGCTCGTTGGTGACCTGAGCCTCGTACGCGCTGAACGCCCCGCCGTACAGGGTGATGCGCCCATCGCGCAGCTCGGCGATCGCATCGACATGCTCGAGCAGCTGGCGGTCGTGGCTGACCACGAGGAGGGCGCCGCGCCATCCGTCGATCAGACGATAGACCTGCTGGCGCGCGTCGGTGTCGAGATTGTTGGTGGGCTCGTCGAGCAGCGCGATGTCAGCTCGGGAGCGCTGTACCGCGAGCTGCACGCCGACGATTGCAGCGAGCATCGCCTCGCCGCCCGACAGCGTGTCGACAGTGCGGTCGAGTCCAAGATCGACGCCGACCGCGGCGAGGGCGGCGCTCGCCCGCGCCTCGACATCCCAGTCGTCGCCGATGCGTTCGAAGAGCTCGGGGTCGACGCCGCCGCGCTCCACGGCAGCGATCGCGTCGAGCACCGCGCGCACACCGAGCAGCTCGGCGACGGTCTGGGCGGGGTCGAACCGTTGGGGCAGGCACGCGACGACGCCCGAGCGCGTGATTCGGCCATCCGTCGGATGCAGGCGGCCGGCGAGCAGCGCGAGAGTGGTCGACTTGCCGGCGCCGTTGTCACCGATGAGGCCGGTGCGGCCGGTTGGGAACGCGGCGGTCACGTGCGTGAGGATGCTGCGGCCGTCGGGCCAGGCGAAGCTCACGTCGTGCAGCGCGATGGAGGATGCGGGCGTAGAGGTACCAGGGGAGTGCTGGGTTGGCAAAATGGTCTCCAGAGTGTCAGAGGATGCTGACACGAGACCGCGCGACAGTCGGCGCAGGGGTCGGTCAGCGATGGATGCTGGAACCGAATGCCCTCAACGTGATGCCTTTGCGCTTCATCTCTTCTCACAGCGGCCGTGTGCCGCAGAGATGCTGGGAGCAACGATAGTTGAGCGGTGGCGTGCGGGCAAGGTCGCGCGGGCAGAGTCCGTCTGGTGTCGGCTCTGCCCGCGCATGGCCTCTTCTCAGCGCGCCGACGGGCCGATCAACAGAGTCGCGGCTCGTGGTCGATGACGCGACGTGGTGAACGAGTCACCGCACCGTCCATCCATTCGACGACCCAGTCGTCGTCGGCGCTGAAGTGCAGCATATGCACATTCGCACGCACCGTCGGCATAGCCATGCCGCGGTGGGTTGGTCGCGCCGGGGTGATGAACCTCGTGTCTGACATGGTCAGCAGCCGGTCCATCTGCGGCCAGTTCCAACCGGGAAAGTGCTCGGTGACGTAGCGCTCAGTCATGCCTCGACTGAGCGGAACAGGATGGTCGAAGCGAATGAGCGCTCCCAGAGCACTCCGGTCAAGGCGGAAGGCCATGGCATGTGCGGCCTCCCGGTCGGCCTCTGTGGCGGCGTCATCAAGCTGTGGCTCACCTGACGCGTCGGTGACGGCGTGCTGGGTGCGAAACTGAACTCTGGTCTCGCCATCGTCGGCGAGCGCAAGCCCCGCTGCGAGGCGCAACGTCTCAATCTGTGCGACGATGCGGTCGTTCTGCCTGTCGATGAAGGCCTGCGCAGACTGGCTGCTGAGCGATTCGGCGGATGCCGGACTCGCCTCGTCTGGCCCGGTGCTTCCGCCAGCGCGGGTGAGATCGGTCGACCCGACCACTTTGTCTCTATTCATCACCGTCACCCGCAGGAGTTCGGCTCCGGTGAGCTGATCCAGACGTGCAGCGATGATCAGTGGAGCCTGAGACCAGCGCACGCCAAGTCGGATTCGTGCCACACGGGGCGTGGCGTCGTGGTGGCTCTGCTCGCGGTCGCCGGGCAGGTTCGGGGAATCGGTGTCTTTGCACATGGTGTGCCTTCCATCAGAGCTTGCGCGCGACGTCTGTCACGTGCCCGTTCTTCTCCTGGGGCACCCGGAAAGATGGATCGGGTTGCCGTGCGGCCAGCCAGGTACTGTCAGCCACAACTCTTGAACGTGGGTCAAGACTACCGGTACCCGACGACTGCCGTGTGTCAGGCGGTTCGATCCAGATTCTGTGAAGCCGCTTTCGGCGCGGTGCGTCTGGAGGTCAGACTCGAAGGCGAGGCAGTTGTTGCAGATTTTGCAACAACTGCCTGAGATGGCAAGACCTACAGCGTCGCTCTCTGCAACCTTGACATGGATATTTCGGTTGGCTATCGCGTGAAATCTCATGAAGGCGTGCGCTTTCGGCGCTGGGCAACCTTGGTACTGCGGGATTATCTGCTCATCGGTGTGGCGATTGATCGTCAACGCCTCGAACAGCTCGGCAAGGTCGTGCAGATTCTCAGCCGCTCGACCGACGAGCTTGCGTCGGGTATGGGCTGCTGTATCGAGATTCAGGCATCGCGATCATTGACAATGGGGCACTCGCCGCGCTCACACTTCTCGTCGCGAACTCTGACCCGCGAGAGAAAGAACTGCTGGTGCACCTGATCATCAGAGTGATCACCGGTGAAAACTAGTGTGAGCGCATCAGCGGCGGGTTCAGCACACCATCCGTGACGTCGGTGCCCGGCGCCAGTCGATAGAGGGCGGCCGGGCGGCCCACTGCCTGCGCGCGTGATGAACCGGTTGCCTCAAGAAATCCGGGTGTTCCGACCGCCTTGCGATGAAAGTTGCGAGCATCGATCGATGCACCCCAGACGGCCTCGTACACCTCGCGCAGCTCGGCGATCGTGAACTCGGGCGGGCAGAAGGCCGTCGCCAAGGGGGAGTATTCGATCTTCGCTCTCGCACGTTCGACCCCGTCGGCGAGAATCCGTGCATGGTCGAAAGCCAGCTGAGCGCCGTCATCGCCCAGCACATCCGCCACATCATGCCACGCGACTTCAGCGGCGTCGCCGCCCGCGCTCGGCACATCGAAAGCCGGAGCGAGCGCGAGGTAGGCGACCGACAGCACCGGCCCGCGTGGGTCGCGATGCAGCGGGCCGTAGGTGCGCAGCTGCTCGAGATGTCCGTTGGCACGCCCACTGTCATGTCCACTGAGGTGCGCGCTCGCGTGCTGACCTGTCGGTGCGTCAGAGGTGGGAGTCTGCACAGTCAGCCCACTCGGCTGTACGCCTGTCTCTTCTTCGAGCTCACGTCGCGCGGCGTCTTCAAGGGATTCGCCGGCGAGCACGAAACCGCCCGGCAGCGCCCAGCATCCTCGAAACGGGTCGAGCATGCGTTCGACCAGCAGCACCTGCAGGCGTTGGCT
Source organism: Pseudoclavibacter sp. CFCC 14310 (assembly GCF_008831165.1). Lineage (NCBI taxonomy): Bacteria > Bacillati > Actinomycetota > Actinomycetes > Micrococcales > Microbacteriaceae > Pseudoclavibacter > Pseudoclavibacter sp. CFCC 14310. Next base: position 758,748 of record NZ_WBKC01000001.1, read on the forward strand.
GCGCACGGTCAGCGCCACGACATCCACGGTGACGGCGATGTCGGCGGCAGTGCGGGGAATCGCTGCCGAATCGGTCTCAGCTTGTGCCCCAGCGTCAGCCGCGTCGTCAGCATCATGACGAGTTCTGCTCATTGCCCGATGGTGCGGGCTCTCCTTGGCGGACATACCCACAGCATAGCACTTATCGTCATCTTGACATTTACTCGAAACTGCGGTTATCGTCAGACTGACATAAACAACCGCAACGAAGGAGCACACCATGGCAACCATCAAGAGGCTTCCCGGGGTCCGCCGCTTTCTCGGCACCCCGACCGGCTACGTCGTCCACCTTCGCAAGGGCCAGTTGACGCACGAAGGCGTCGGGCAGGCGTTCTGGTTCTCACCCGCGACCTCGGTGCTCAGCGAGGTGCCCTCAGACGACCAAGAGCTGCCGCTCATGTTTCACGCCATCACAGCCGATCACCAGGACGTCACCGTGCAGGCCAACGTGACCTTCGGTTTCGTCGACCCGGTCACGGTGTCGCAGCGCCTCGACTTCGGCATCTTTCCGGCGAAGGCGGATGCCACCTCGACCGGCCTGCAGCAGGTCACCACGATCGTGGGTCAGGTCGCACGCAGCATCGCTGTCGACCACCTGGCCACGATGTCGCTGCAGAACGCTCTGCGCACTGGGATCAGCGAGGTGCGTGCCGCCTTGGTTGGTGGCCTGCAGGCCGATACTCGTCTGCAGAGCACCGGTCTCGCCGTGCTCGGCGTGCACGTGCTGGCGATTCGGCCCGAGGTCGATGTCGAGGTGGCGCTGCAGACGCCGGTGCGCGAGCAGCTGCAGGCCGAAGCCGATCGCGCGACCTACGAACGGCGGGCCCTCGCCGTCGAGCGTGAGCGTGCGATCTCAGAGAACGAGCTGGCGAGCAGCATCGAGCTGGCCACCCGACGCGAACAGCTGGTGGTGCAGGAGGGCGCCAACGCTCGTCGGCAGGCGGAAGAGGCTGCGACGGCTGCGCTCGTCGAGACTCGAGCGGCGTCTGAACGACGCGAGATCGACGCGGCATCCCGGGCGCAGGAGGTGAGTGTCGTCGGTGCGGCCGAGGCCGAGCGCGAGACGGCGAAGCTCGCCGCCTACCGCGACGTCGATCAGCAGACCCTGATGGCGCTGGCGCTGCGAGAACTGGTCGGCTCTGGTGCGCTGCCGAAGATCGACAATCTGACGATCACGCCTGATCTGCTCACCAATGTGCTGAGCGCCTTCACCGGAAGGCGGTGAGTGCCATGCGCAGCAGAGCGGTCGTCGTCTACCGGCGCACCGAGCTCGATGAACTGCTCGATCGCCACGGCACTCGGGGGCAGGCCGAGTTCTTTCTGCGCACCCGTGGTCGCACGCTCGACGAGGTGCAGCGCCGCCACGACGCGGCTGCGGCGGCGCGCGCGGCAGTCGCGGGCGGGCTGCCCGAAGGGTGGGCGCTTGCCGAGGTCGAGCGTGAGGATCTCAGCCGCTTTCTGGTGGCACCTGAGGATGTCATGGTCGTCGTCGGTCAGGACGGTCTCGTTGCGAACGTGGCCAAGTATCTCGACGGGCAGCTGGTGATCGGGGTCGATCCGGAGCCCGGTGTCAACAGCGGGGTGTTGGTGCGGCACTCGGCTGACGAGGCGCTGAGGCTGCTGCGGGCACCGGAATCGGCCGCGGTGTCCGGGCTCACCACCGTCGAGGCGAGACTTGACGACGGCCAGAGTCTCTGCGCCCTGAACGAGGTGTTCGTCGGGCACCCGTCACACCAGTCGGCCAGATACCTGCTGCAGGTGGGGGAGTACCGCGAGCGGCAGTCGTCTTCTGGGGTCATCGTCGGCACCGGCACCGGGGCGACCGGGTGGTGCGCGTCCATTGCACACGACCGCGGAGGCAGACGCCTGCCTGCGCCGAACGACGCGAGTCTCGCCTGGTTCGTGCGTGAGGCCTGGCCGTCACCGGCGACCGGAGCGAACCTCATCGAGGGGATGCTGGGCGGATCGGCCAGCCCGGGTGCCGTCGCTGGAGGCGCCGCCGAGCTGGTCGTCACCGTCGAATCTGATCGGCTCGTCGTCTTCGGCGACGGCATCGAGAGCGATCGGCTCACCGCGAGTTGGGGGCAGGAGATTCGCGTCGGTGTCGGTGGGCGCAGGCTGCGGCTCGCCCTGTGAGGCGGGTCAGGTGCGCAGAGCGGCGACGAGCAGAGTTGCGGCATCTCTGACCTGCTCGACCTGCTCGGGCGCCAGACGCAGCCGTTCGAGCATTCGCCTCGGCACCAGCTTCGCCTGCGCACGCAGAGTCCGGCCCTCAGGCGTCAGCAGAAGTCGCCGGCGCCGGTCGTCACGCGGGTCTGGCTCTCGCGTGACCAATCCCTGCGCTTCGAGGCGACGAACCAGGCCGGTGAGTGTCGCAGTCTCCATGCTGAGTATGACCGAGAGCTCCGTCGCAGTGAGCGGGCTCTCGGATGCACCCTCGTCGTGGTCATGCTGCCAGAGCGCCAGCATGACGAGGTACTGCGGATGGGTGAGACCCATTGGCGAGAGGACGTGTCGGTACTCCTGAACCAGCAGCCGGGCGGCGACGGTGACGGGGAAGCACAGCTGCGTCTCCAGGCGAAGGAGTTCGTCGTCAGAGAGTGCGTCGTCGTGCACCGTGGGAGCATTCGGTGTGTTCACGATGACGGAGTCTCGTCGCGCGGCTGTGCCTGCCCGGGCTGAGCCGTGGAGGTTCTGCGCCTGACCTCTTCGAGGGCACGCACATCATCGGGTGAGAGGGGAGAGACCGCCGGCGGGCCGATGAATCTCAGCAGGAACCGTGTCCACTTGCTGTCATTGGGGCGGCCCTGAGAGAGAGTGCGCTTGCGTGGCTCGGCGGGAATGTCATCTGGCATGGTTATTAGTGTACTGACAGTCAGCACACATGCGACTTTTTCAGCGAGGGGTCTTCGCTCAAGGAGTGTGCCCAGAGAGAAGAAGGGCATTCAATGGTCGCGCGACACGCGCGAACTTGCATACAACATGTATCTCACAGAAATACCTCCGTGCCCGCCTATGGTCTGGCCACAAGGCATATAGAGTGCCAGGACAGCCGCCGCCCCTGCTTGACAGCCCATGCTCAGGGCCGGAAGATTGCTAGTGGCCGTACCACGATGCACGGCAACACTCCCCTGCAATGACGCGTCGAAAGCGTCATGCGGGAGCAACTATCGACAGAAAGAATTGAGATGACTCCCTCTCAAGAGACAACGGGCGCAGAACACCAGGCGATCGGTGCCTTTAAGAGCATCGTTGGTGCCGAGAACGTGCTGACGTCAGAACGCGCCACCATGCCGTTCAGCAAGGGCTACCGCTTCGGCGGCGGCCCCATCTTCGCAGTGCTGCGACCGACCACGCTGGTTCAGATGTGGAAGGCGCTGCAGGTCTGCGTCGACAACAACTTCATCGTCATCCCGCAGGCGTCGAACACCGGTCTGACGGGCGGATCGGGCCCGGGCTTCCAGCCCTATGACCGCCCGATCGTCGTCATCTCGACTCACCGCATCAACGACGTGTACCTCATCAACGACGCTCGCGAGGCCATCTCGCTCGCCGGCACCCCGCTGACGCACCTGACCGAAGAGCTCGCCAAGCACAACCGTGAGCCGCACTCGGTGATCGGTTCGACATCCATCGGCGCCTCGGTCATCGGCGGCATCTCGAACAACTCGGGCGGCAGCCAGATTCGCAAGGGTCCGGCCTTCACCCGTGAGGCGATCTTCGCCCGGGTGAACGAGCAGGGCAAGGTCGAGCTGGTCAACCACCTCGGCATCTCGCTCGGCGACGACCCCGAGGTCGCCCTCGACCGTCTGCAGCGCGGCGACTGGTCGCCCGCAGACGTCACGCCGGCACCCGCTGACACCAGCGAGACCGAGTACGCCGAGCACCTGCGCAAGATCGAGCCGACCCCGGCCCGCTACAACGCGAACCCCGAGTACCTCTTCGAGGCGTCGGGCTCAGCCGGCAAGCTCATGGTCTTCGCCGTGCGCACACGCACCTTCCCGCTCGAAGTGAACCCCACCATGTTCTACATCGGCACCAACAGCACGCACGAGCTCGAAGAGATTCGCCGCATGTTCCTCGAGGCCGACATGCCGCTGCCCATCTCGGGTGAGTACATGGGCCGCAGCGCCTTCGACCTGGCCGAGAAGTACGGCAAAGACACCTATGTGTTCCTGAAGTTCATGAGCGCCGGCCTGCAGACCCGCATGTTCTCGTTCAAGACCTGGGCAAACGGTGTCTTCGGCAAGATCCCGGGCATCGGCCCGACCTTCGCCGACACCGTGTCACAGGTCGCGTTCGACCTGCTGCCGAACCAGCTGCCGAAGCGACTGATGGAATACCGCAACCGCTTCGAGCACCACCTGCTGCTCACCGTGAGCGCCGACCAGAAGGTCGAGAGCGAGAAGATGCTCAAGGCGTTCTTCGCCGAGCCCGAGCACAAGGGTGACTTCTTCGTCTGCACTGCCGACGAAGAGAAGAGCGCTTCGCTGAACCGCTTCGGTGCGGCCAGCGCTGCGACTCGCTACGCCAACATGAAGCGCAAGCACATCGCAGGCCTGATTCCGATCGACGTGGCCCTGCGCCGCGACGACTGGGACTGGCTCGAGGTGCTGCCCAAGGAGATCGCCGATCAGCTCGAGGTGACTGCATACTACGGTCACTTCTTCTGCCACGTGATGCACCAGGACTACGTCGCCAAGAAGGGCGTCGACCCCGAGAAGCTGCACGACCAGATTCAGGAGCTGCTCGAGGCGCGCGGCGCGAAGCTGCCGGCCGAGCACAACTACGGACGTCTGTACCACATGCCCGAGTCGATGGTGGAGCACTTCAAAGAGCTCGACCCGACGAACACCTTCAACGCAGGCATCGGCGGCACGTCGCCCAAGAAGAACTGGAAGTAATGTAGCGCGCTCAGCGGTGCGCTGCTGAGCGGTAGCCTGCTGTGCAGTTCAAGAACCCGCTCGTGTGACTTCGGTCGCGCGGGCGGGTTCTTTGCTGTCTTGAGGCTGGCGTGGTGCGTTGGCGGCGGATGCTGTGGTCGCCCTGTGAACCACTCATTCACCTTTGGTTCACACGGCGTTCAGGTAGCAGTAGGTAGCACTCCATCTGAGAGGCCTACCTTCAGAGAGCTCGATGCGGCTGTGTTGAGCCGGATACTGCGTCAACGCTGACAAGTTTCGCAGACCCCCTGACCCAGCCCCGAGAGGACTCTCATGTTCATCCCTGCCCCCACCCGTGATCGTCGCCGACTCTCTATCCGTCGATCCGCACTGGCTGTATTCACTGTCGGCCTCTTGGCCGTCGGCCCGCTCTTTGGTGGCGTGGCGGCCTCCGCGAACGAACAGGGGCAGTACTACAGCAGCAAGCAGCCCTACCCGGCGCCCACAGCATCTGACATCGCCGCCTATTCGGCGGCGCCTGCCGGGTATGCCCCGTTGTACACAGAGTCGGTCAACCGTCACGGGTCGCGCGGGCTCTCCAGCTACAAGTACGATGCTCTGCTGGCGCTGATGGCCAAGACGGCCGAGGCCGAGAACGGCTTCGTCTCTGAGACGGTCAAGCAGCAGTTCTTCTCTGACCTTCAGGGCATGACCGCAGCGAATGTGGACAACGGCTATGGCCTGCTGACCGACCAGGGGCGTGAGCAGCTGCGACAGATTGGCGTTCGCGCTCAGGAGCGCAACGCTGCACTCTTCGCTCAGGCTGATGCAGATGGCGACACGATCGCCTTTGAGACTTCTGGCGAGGCCCGGGCGACGGAGTCGGGAGAGAAGTTCGAACAGGGGCTGACATCAGGTGCGGGTCAGGAGCTGATTGACAACGTCGGAGCGATGAGCGTGCGCCCCGACCTGCTGTATTTCCACAAAATCGACAACCCAGACGGGTCTGTCAAGCAGCCGGGAACACCGGAATACGACACGGCGAAAGCCTACGAAGACTACATCGCTGCGCAGACTGCAGACGGTGGAACGATCGCCGCGCACTTGGACTCCATCGAGTCGCTGCCGACCAGCGGTCAGATGGCCGACGATCTGCTGTCGACGGTGTTCACCAGAGAGTTCATCGACTCGATCGGCTCCGACGGTCATGTCTGGTACAACACGATCGACGGTTCGAAGAAGGGCGCGACGAACTGCGCACCTGGCGCCGACCCTGCTCAAGACGCAGATGCCTGCGGCGAAGCGAGCAAGAAGATCAAGTCCAAGGTGGACGCTGCGAAGTACCTCTATGAGCTCTATATCACCGGCGCCGACATGGCGGCCGAGGGCGAGTCGTTGGCGTTCGACTTCACGAAGTACTTTGCCGGCCATGAGTCTGACGCAGAATGGTTCGCCTACCTTCTCGATGCCGAGGACTTCTATGAGAAGGGGCCGAGCCTGGCAGGCCATGATGACACCTACAAGAACGCGCAGGCCTTGCTCGACGACTTCTTCGCCGGTATCGATGCTCGCGCTGCGGGCGGTACGGTCGCTGCGACGTATCGATTCGGTCACGCCGAGACGGTGGTGCCGTTCGCCGCCCTGCTGAAGCTGCCCGGTTCGACGCAGCAGGCTCCGGCAACGGCTGACCCCACGTCGACCTCCGACGTGTTCAGCTACGAGACCAATGAATTCCGGTCTGAGTCAGTTGGCCCCATGGCAGCGAACGTGCAGTGGGATGTCGTGTCTCGAGAAGGCGTCGACCCGGCAACCGGGCAGCAGTACACGCCGCTGGTGCGCCTGCTCTACAACGAGCGCGAGACGGCATTCAACGCTTCGTGCACGGCGGTGAGCCCTGGGTCTCACTGGTACAAGGAGACCGAGCTCAAGCGCTGCCTCAACGGGCAGGAGACAAGCGAAAGCGCGTTGATCGCGCTGCCAGACTCTGGGAGCGACGGCCAAGTCGTGACCCCTGGATCAGGTCAGACAACGACTTCGACTGACGCGAACGCCTCGGCACAGCAGGCAGACACGAGTGGCGCAGACAATGCTGACGCACCCGGTGCCCTCGCCAGAACAGGTGCATCATCGACGCTCATCGTGTGTGCAAGTGCAGCAGCCTTGCTGCTTGTCGTCACTGGTGTCGGCGTCGTTGCCGTAGCTCGACGCCGTCATAGCTGAGGCACTCTCTGCGACGAATCCGACTTCGTTCTCGGAGTTCGTCGACTTCGTGGTCCCTGAACTTGAGAGCCGAGGCCTCTATCGACGTGAGTATGGGTCGACCGTGCTGCGAAATATTCTCTTTGACGACGACATCTGAGGTATTCACGTCACGAAGACGATAGCTGGTGCTACCTATAAGTATGTAGACGTATAGGTAGCATAAGGTGATTCTTGATGAGTGTCAGGGGTCCTTCAATCGCTTGTCGGCGTGAACCTTGCCATCTGGCGGCGTCAGCGCGGTCTGACGCAGGAAGACCTTGCGGCAAGTCTCGGATTCAGTGCGAAGTATCTGAGCTCAGTTGAGCGAGGTAAACGTAACCTGAGCCTGGCTTCGGTCGAACGTCTGGCCAGTGATATCGGAGTTGACCCGTTGGAGCTTCTGAGACGACCCTAGAATCCGTCTGCCCTAGGGGGTGTCCCTATCGTTTAGTCAAGCTGCGAGGGTGAGTTTTTCTGGGTGTCTGGGTTGGTAGAGGGTGCTGTGTTTGAGCATGGCGTAGAGGACGTCGCAGCGGCGTCTTGCGAGGCAGATGATGGCGGCGTTGCGTCGTTTGCCTTGGGCGCTTTTCTACTCGTAGTAGGCGTGTGATTCGGGATCGCAGAAGGCAGCGACGAATGCGGAGTGGAACAGGGCGTTTTTGAGTTGTTTGTTGCCGCCGCGGGCGGGGTCTTCGCCTCGGATGGAGGATCCTGACCTGCGGGTCGTCGGGGCGATGCCCGCGTAGGCGGCAAGATGTCCCGCGGTGGGGAACCCGGAGGCGTCACCAACTGCCAGGAGGATGGCGGCTGCGGTCTTAGCCCCGACTCCTGGCATGGAGACTAAGACATGGTGAAGAGGGAAGTCGTCCAGTAAGACTTCGACTTTGGTGGCGAGCTCGTTGCGCTGGGTCTTCAGGGTCTTGATGGCGGTGGCGATCGTGGGAATGATCTGTTCAACGGCCTCGGTGCCGGCGACGGTCACGGTCTGCTCGGACAAGGCTTGGAATACGTCAGGGATCAGTTTGGTCGCTGAACGGTGCCCGGTTTTGGCCGCCCATGCGCTGACCCGTTTGATGCCAGAGCGTTTGAGGCCGGTTGGGCCGCCGTAGCGGGCCAGCAGATCGAGAACCAGATCGGTGGTGAGTCTGCTGCCGCCAAAGACGCGCTCCAGTGCGGGGTGGATCTGCAGAAACAGTGACCGTAGCCTGTTGATCGACCTCGTGGTCTCATGGGTGAGATCCTCGTCGAACCCGGAGAGCACTTTCAGATTCGCGAGTATCTCGGAGTCGCGGTCGACACTGCGGAGCGTGTCGGGCATGCGCAGGGCGGTCGTGGCGATCACGAACGCGTCACGAGCATCGGTCTTCGCGTCTCCGGCCAGCAACTGGGCGGCCTTAAGCATCGCGGAGCCTGGCAGGTAAGCGACTTGGCAGCCGCAGTCCCTGGCAACTGCGACTGGCAGCGCCCCGATCGTGTTGGGCTGATCAACGACCAGCAGCACGGCTCCGTGCTTTTGCAGCCCGGTGAGGACTTCTCTGAGTTTCGCCTCGTCCTGCGGCAGGGGCTTATCGAACAACCGTTTGCCATCATGGTTCAGCGCGCACGCATGGTGCTCTCCTTTGCCAACGTCCAGGCCTACCCAGACATTGATTTCAGAGACGATCAGATCAGTCACCGTTTTCCTCCTCGACAACGTTCAAGGTCGTACTCTCTCAAGCGAGTCTTCATCGTCAGATCCTGGCATCCACATTTCGAAGAGACTTCAACCAAAGATCAGCTGGGCCGTGTCCCTATCAGCAGTCACCCGGCGCTCTGGACCCTGGCGACAACACCCCCGGATCATGACAACGACAGGGGCAAACAGTCATACCAAGGCCAGCGACCGCCCCCTGACCATCAGGGGCACTTAACGCGGTAGGGGGGGGCAGAGCCCGCAGATAGTATTGAGCTGTGGTGGATACGAAGCAGACGAAGACGATTGGGGAGCATCATGTCGCGGCAGAGTTGGCGCGACGTGGCTGGGCGCCAGCGTTGACCCGCGATGGGCTGGAGCGTACGGACATCCTCGCCGTGCTGACGGAGCTAGAGAATCGCCGCCTGGCTGAGATTCAGGTGAAGACGGCGCGCGGCGGGAGATGGGATTCGATCAGCTGGCCGCTCGGCCCGAAGTCGCAGAGCCCGAGCCAGCACGAGCGTGAATACTTCGTCATGGTGGCCGTGCCACACGATCTGACGCGGGCACCACGGAACTTCGTCGTGCCCCGCTCCCACGTCGCTGCCGCCGCCTGGATCGAGCACATGAACTGGCTGACCGAACCGGGCATCAAGCCGGGAAAGCGCAACGCGCCGGTTGAGCGTTCGCGTGTCTTACTGTCGACGTTCGCGCGCTACGAGGACCGCTGGGATCTGCTGCTGGTCGATGAGTCCGAGGCGCCGGTGCTCCTGCCGGAGCGCTACCGCGACTTCGCCCAGGAGGCACGGGTCGGGCTGCCCGAGGGACACGCCTGGCGGACGGTGCTTCCGGAGTGGTGATGACGTGACGGCAGATAGCCGGCGACCGGCGCGCAGCACGATCCGGCTCAATGCGGCGCAGACGGCGGTGCTGGAGTGGATTCAGACAGGCTGCCCGGAGGGGGTCTATCCCGATGACTCCTACACGCACCGGACCACCGCACGGGCGCTGGCGAGCCGAGGACTCGTGCGTATTAGCGGGCACGGCGCGTCGTGGCAAGCAGAGTTGACGAAGCGCGGCCGCGTGTGGCCAGATCCCACCGAAGACGACGAGAGCCCCGCCGCGCCGACCCCGAGCGCAAGATCACCGATTGCCGTGGCGGTCGACGACGAGCATGTCGATGCGACCGTGCGGGCGATGCGTCGTGTCCAGAAGAAGGAAGCCCGAGCGACGGGGACGCCGTCCAAGAAGCTCCGCACCCGGCAGGTGCAGAAGCAGGAGACATACATGAGATACAAGGTAGTCGTCACGCGCGTCCAGGTTGCTGAGCGCTGGGTGCGGGCAACGGACGAGGAAGATGCCGCGAAGAAGGTGCAGGAGGAGTTCTCCCGGCCGTACGGCTATTTCGGATCGTGGAAGGACATCGCGTCGGAGGTGGAGGTCGTCGAAGCCGAACAGACGACAGTGATCCGGCCGAACCTTCTGTCGGAATCCGGGCCGATGTTGCTGTCGCTCAAGGATGCAGGCAAAGCGCTCGGGATTCCTTACTCCGCTGTCTACGAGCTGACCAACCGAGGAGACATCGAGCACACCAGGATCGGCTCACGCAAGTACATCTCGCGTGAGTCACTGATGGCGTTCATTAAGGAGAACACGCACCGCGGCTACTCAGGCTGAAGCGTGTCGGGGCGCGACATGGGCACCATCATCGACTTCTTCGCTCGGCCCATGCCGACACGCGACACACCCTAACTTGAAGTGGTAATTCTTTCACTTGGTGCTGTAGGCTGAGGTCAGCTGTTCACGAGAAAGAGGTTCCTCATGGCGATTCGCACGCCGAAGACCCGCGAGGCTCTCGCGCGCCTGCTTGCCCCACTTCGACTTGAAGCGTCGGTGTTCGAGCGGGCTGTGTCGCTCGCAGCAGCAGAGAGCCGCACCTTCAGCCCCGGAGCGCCGAAGTCTGCTCCGGAGTTCACCAGGTGGGCACGCACGATCGAGACGACGCATGAGGGTCTGATGCTCCTGCAGCTCGGATGGCGGCGCTTCGATCCGGACAACCTCCCGTACTTCCTGCAGCCTGACCTCAACCTCGGACTCATCGTCAGCAGCGGCAATGCGTTCACCGGCGTCACCTACGGCAGCCCGACCACCAAGAACCCCAAGGGTTCTGCCTTCGCTCGCCGTGTTGACGAGAACGGTGCAGTCGCGATGTTCGGTCAGCCGACCGAAGAGGGCGAAGTGAATGTCGACGACGTCCGCATCCTCCTCTACGACGAGCGCGACGGCCTGGTGCACCTGGAGCTGTCGCGACCGGTCGGGAGACTGGGCAGCTACGTCAACAATTGGTCTGAGCGGATCATCTTCCCTGCCTTCGATCTCGCGCTAGGTGCCTTCGGCTTCGAAGAGGACGACGACGAGGGTGACTTCGGGTTCAAGATCGCCCGGCGATAAGGCGAAGGTCCGCACCCGATGAGCACTACCTTCGTTGCCGCACGCCTGGAGATGGCGCGTTCAATACGGCAGATGACCGCCACCGCGCTCGCGGCGGAGGTTGGCGTGACCGCGCCGTGGATCTCCCAGACCGAGAACCTGAAACGCGCGCCGAGCCCTGAGTTGGTGCGCGAGTTCGCACGCGTGCTGGATTTTCCAGTGGACTTCTTCTACCGGCCTGTCACTGCGTTACCACCCACGGACGCCTTCCACTTTCGCGCCACGTCGCGACTAGCCAAGAAGGATGAACAGACCGCTCGGGCACTCTCTACATTAGCCATCGAGCTGTCCGACTGGATCGAAGCGACCTACCAGGCTCCAGCACCATCGGTCCCTGAGCTCCAAGACCTGCTCGATGCTGATGAGATCTTGCCGCCTGACCAGGCAGCCGAGCTGCTCCGTGGCGCATGGGGTTTGGGGACTGCACCGGTCAAGAACTTGCTGCAGCTGCTCGAATCCAAGGGGGCCAAGGTCTACTCGGCCGGAGGGCCCCTGCAGGCGATCGACGCGTTCTCATTCAGGCACGGTGCGACGCCTGTGATCTTCCTCAATGTGCACAAGTCGGCAGAGCGACTGCGTTTTGACCTGGCACACGAACTCGGCCACCTAGTGATGCACGGCGGGTCCCTGCATGTGGAGCCTGGCAAAGAGAAGGAGCAGGCCGCGAACGACTTCGCCTCATCCTTCCTTATGCCTCGGGCCGATGTGCTCGGCTCGATCCGGGGCAACCTCATGCTCGAGGACATTCTCGTGCTGAAGCGCCGCTGGCGAGTTAGCGCTATGGCGCTGAACCTGCGTGCTCATCGGCTCGGGGTCATCTCTGACTGGACGTACAGCACGTTGGCTCGTCAGCTCTCCAGCGCGGGCTTCCGGCGCGGAGAGCCAGGCTCTGATCTGATCGCCGAGAGCTCCAGCCTGCTGACCCAGGTGATGGCCGACCTGCGTTCCCAGGGCAGGAGCTTTGTAGGTGTTGCGCGCGAGCTCAACGTGCGCGCCCAGGACATCAGAGCTCTCATGCTCGGCTTGGTTACCTTCGCGGTGGAGGGCGAAGCGCAAATCCGAACACCGAGCCGCGGCAACCTGCGAGCGGTGTGACCGAAGCTTCACGAAAAGAGCAGATCATGAGAGAATATGAGTAGATCGCGGTATCTGGTTGGGCGAGATTGCTCCCGACCGCGACTTTTCGCGGCTTGCGCGACGCTCACGTCTGCCGAGCATGTCGGTGGCGGTCGCTACCGTGAGACATATACGAACCAAGGAATATACACGCCATCGGCGTGAGGAGAACACACAGTATGACTTCGTCCAACACCAAGTGGTCGCGCACTCGGAGCGCCAAAGCGAGCAAACGTGACGCCCCCCGTCAGGAGGTCACGCGATGACCACTTCGGTGTCGGGGGAGTCCCCGGACGGACAGTCGGAGCTGATGGCCCAGCTGCGTGACTTGGTGCCGAGCGCGTTCCTCGACGGTGAGCTTGATCGTGATGCTCTAATCGCGGCGCTCGGACTCGATGGCGACGCCGAGCCAGCGTTCTCGTTCGCTTGGCCGGGGATCGAGCAGGCGCGCCAGGACGCGCGCCTCCCTACAACGGCAACCCTGGTGCCCGACAAGGACGCCTCGTTGAACTGGCCGGACGCCCGCGACGTTCTGATCGAGGGTGACAACCTACAGGTGCTGAAGCTCCTGAAGAACGGTTACTCCCGTGCAGTCAAGCTGATCTACATTGATCCGCCGTACAACACTGGCGACACCTTCACCTACAACGACGACTTCGCCGTGCCCGAGCGACAGTACCTCGAAGAGACCGGTCAGGTCGACGAGCAGGGCAACGCCACGACCAGTCGGATCGAGACCGGCGGGCGCAAGCATGCACCCTGGCTGACGATGATGTTCCCGCGCCTCGCGCTGGCCCGTCACCTGCTGCGCCGCGACGGCGTCATCCTCGTCTCGATCGACGACAACGAGATGCACCACCTACGACTGCTGCTCGACGCCGTGTTTGGTGCAGAAAACTTCGTCGGCAACTTCATCTGGAACGGGGGTCGTAAGAATGACGCGCGCCAGATGTCGGTCGGACACGACTATGTCTTGGCTTACGCCTGCGACCATGCTTATCTTCGGGAACAAGATGCGCGATGGCGTGAACGCAAGTCTGGGCTTGATGAGATTTACGCCAAGGTGGAGGAACTCCGGGCTGCCCACGGAACTAACTACGAGGCAGCGACTGCGGATCTGCAGGCCTGGTACAAGTCCCTGCCAGATGAAGCTCCCGCCAAGGCACATAAGCACTATCGCGTGATTGACGCACGAGGCGTCTACTTCGCTTCCGATCTACGAAGCCCTAATCCGCGGCCAAACCTGGTCTACACGTTCCGTGGCTATGAACCACACGTAAACGGCTGGGCATATGGGCGCGAGAAGATGGAAGCTTTTGCCGCTGACGACCGCATCGTCTACCCAAAGAAGGACGGCGGACGGCTCCAACTCAAGTCCTACCTGCACGAGCACGAGGAGTGGGCTCCCGCGTCGGTCTTCTACAAAGACCGACGCGCAGCGTCAAAGGCGCTCGACAAGCTCATGGGCACCACCGTCTTTGACTATCCCAAAGACACAGAAGTGCTCGCGCGCCTCTTCCATGCCATCACCGACGACGGCGACCTGATCCTCGACTTCTTCGCGGGCTCGGGTTCGACTGGACAGGCAATCTGGGAGCAGAAACCGAAGGACGGCAAGACTCGCCACTGGGTGCTTGTCCAGATCCCCGAGAAGCCGGACGCGTCAGAAGAGTCGGGCAAGAACGCGCTCGCCGCTGGGTACGAGACGATCTTCGCGGTGACTGCCGAGCGTCTGCGCCGGGCGGCGGCTTCGCTGCAGCAGGGCACCCTTGATGCGCCGCAGTTGGGCTTCCGTATCTTCCGCACCCGTCCAACGAACCTGATTATCGACAAGCCGTTGTTCGCGCTGCCGGAGATGACCGGCCAGGACTACCTGTCGCGGGTGCTCGACCACACTGCGGGCTCTCCTGTGGTTGACGGGGCGAAGCCGCTCGACGTCGCCTGGGAAGTGGCACTCAAGGCCACCGGGACGAAGCTCGATGCGCGCGTGACAACGTACGAGGTCGGCGGCGTGACGGTCTACGAGTTCGCCCCGGCTGAGGGTCAGGGCGCTTCCGGGCGTCTTCTGATCTCGCTGGATGCATTCTCACTGGCGACGGCGGATGCCCTCGGACTGAGCGACGACGACACCCTGATCCTCCGCGGTGACCGGGTGGAGGACTCGGTTACGCTCACGCTGGCACCGCGCCTGCAGTCAAAGCTGATTCTTCTGGAGCGGGTGCCTCGTGAAGTTTCGTTTTGATGATCAGCCGCACCAGTCGGCCGCCGTTGCTGCGGTGGTCGATCTGTTTGAGGGTGCCCTGGTGCCGCCGCGCGATGCGCTTGCCGGGCAGGCGCCTGGCGCGGATGGTCACGAAGGCTTCACGCTTGAACGTGACATCCTTACGGACAACCTGAAGGCCATCACCGCCCGCGAGGCCGTCGAACCCCAGGCTCACCTGGATCTGCTGGCCGAGACTGACCTGCAGGGCACCGACCGTGAGTTCCCGAACTTCTCCGTCGAGATGGAGACGGGCACCGGCAAGACGTATGTCTACATCTCAACGGCGCTGCGGCTGGCGGAGCTGTATGGGCTGCGCAAGTTCGTCATCCTCGTCCACTCGATCGCCATCCGTGCTGGCGTGGTCAAGACGTTCGAGCAGACAGAGGAGCACTTCCGGCTGAAGTACCCGGGCGTCCCATACAAGTGGGGTGTGCTCGGTGAAAACTCGGCGCTGAACGACTTCACCGAGCCGTCAGGGACCGTGCAGTTCCTGATCGCCAGCGTGCAGGCACTCGACAAGCCCGACACGAACACGCTCTACGCCAGCGCCGAGCAGCCACAGTTGTGGGGTGATTCGCTCAGTGGCGTGCAGCAGATCGCCAAGGCGCGCCCGATCGTCCTGATCGACGAGCCGCAGAACATGGCGACGCCGCTGCGTCGTCAGGCGATTGCCACACTGAACCCGCTGGTGGCGCTGCGCTACAGCGCGACCCACAAGGAGCCGTTCAACCTCGTGCACAGGCTCGGCCCGAAGCCGGCGGCGGAGGCTGGCCTGGTGAAGCGGGTGTCGGTCAAGGGCATCGTTGCAGGCGAGGACGGCAAGCCGTATGTGCGCCTCGATAAGTTGCGCAGCGTCCGCAAGCGTCTGATGGCCGAGGCCGTCATCGACAAGGCCGGTGGCAAGCGATCGCCGGTGGTGTTGCAGAACGGCACGGACCTTTTCGAGGAGTCCGGTGGCCTTCCCCAGTACAGGGGTTTGGTGGTCGACAGCATCGAACGCAAACCCGACCGCGTGATCTTCGAGAACAACCTCGTCGTGCAGACGGGCACCGAAACCGGCGTCGATACCGAGGCGGTATGGCGGGACCAGATCCGCCACACCATCCGCACGCACCTGGCCCGTCAGGGGCAGATCGACTCGATGAACCGTGACGTCAAGGTGTTGTCGCTGTTCTTCGTTGAGCGGGTGGCCGACTACGCCGGTGACGAAGCGGTGCTTCCCTCGATGTTCGATGAGTTGTACCGCGAAGAGTGGGTGCGGGCCGGCCATCCCGAGAGCGAGATGCCTGACCCCACCGAGCTGCGCGTGGCGTACTTCCCGTCAACCAAGACCGGCATCCTCAAGGACACCTCTGGGCGCAGTGGCGATGCCGAGTACGAAGCTCGCGCCTACCAGGAGATCATCGCCAACAAGGAACTCATCCTTGACCGCGCCAACCCGCGCGCGTTCATCTTCTCCCACTCCGCACTCAAGGAGGGCTGGGACAACCCCAACGTCTTCCAGGTCGGCTTCCTGCGCCACACCCGCTCCGAGCTGGAACGCCGCCAGCAGATCGGGCGCGGCCTACGCATCCCCGTTGACCAGTCGGGTCGGCGCGTCATGGACCCTGCGATCAACCGGCTGACGCTCATCGTCGATGAGTCGTTCACCGAGTTCCGCGACGGTCTGAACGCTGAATACAGCACATCCGGGGGCGATTCCGGTGAGGCCAGCCCCGAGGTCGACAACGCCGACAACGAGGTCATCGTCCGCAGGCGCCCTGCTCTGTTTGAGAGCCCCGAGTTCGCTGAGCTGTGGAAGCGCATCCGCTATAAGGCCCGCTACCGCGTCACCGTCGACCCGGACGCACTGCGGATCGTCGTGGCGGCATCCGAGCACCTGGCCGATCTCGAGTTCATCGAGCGGCGTGCCAACGTCGTACAGTCGGCGGATCTCGTCTACGACGACCAGGGGCACGTCATCACAGCGGACTCTGCCGTTGCCGAGTCCCGTGGCGAGCGGATCGTAGTTGTCGGACAGCGCCTTCCTGACGTCGTGCAGCTCATCGAGGATCAGTTGCAGTACGGCAAGTTCCCGCTGCAGCTCACCCGCCCGACCCTGGGCGGGATCGTGCGCGAGATCCTGAACTATCCCGACCGGGACTACGCCCGGCACGTTCTCGATGATCCTGACCGTTGGGCGCGGATCGTGGCGAACGCCATCCGCATCGAGACAATCGAGCAGATGGTGCAAGGCATCAACTACGAACCCATCGACGAGACGGACTGGTGGGACGCCGAAGTCGTGTTCCTCGAGGTCGAGTCCAAGAACCCGCCGCAGCCGCTGCCCGGCAACCCCGATCCGAAGAACGGCGTCCTCGCCGCACCTGCGGACGGCGTGAACCTATACGACCACGTCGATTACGACAGCCACGTCGAGCGGGCCTTCGCCGCGCAGCTTGAAGCCAGCCGCGAGCACGTCAAGCTCTTCACCAAGCTGCCGCGCCGCTTCCGCGTGCGCACGCCTGTCGGTGAATACTCGCCAGACTGGGCCATCGTCTACGACGAGAACGGCACCCAGCGGATCTACCTCATCCGCGAGACCAAGGACACCCGCAACCTCGACGACGTCGACTGGGACGAGGCGATGCGCATCCGTTTCGCCGAGCACCACTTCGACGCCGCACCGATCGGGCCGGTCGACTACAACTACACGACCGACAAGGCTGGCTTGTTGATCGGCGAGGCCTCGGAGGACTTGCGATGACGACGCCCCCTGCCGCCGAGTCCCAGGAGTCATTGTCGACGTGGAACCTGCTGGCGCTCACTCCGGGCTATCTGGAGCCTGAGCACGGGCCGTACGTTGCGGTGCTCACGAAGGCGCTGGAGAACGCCGAGATCAAGAACATCGCGCTCTCTGGCAACTACGGAGTCGGCAAGAGCAGCATCCTGAAGCGCCTCTCGGAACTTAAGAACGGGCGAGTTGTCGAACTGTCGCTGTCGACCCTCGCACCAATCGAAGCCTCGACGCTCGACGGCTCGGTGCCGGTGCAGGCAACGACCCCAACGAACCGAATTCAGCAAGAGATTGTCAAACAGCTTCTCTACCGCGAAGAGCCCAATCGCGCACCGGGATCGAGATTCCGCCGCATCGAGCGGTTCGAGTGGAAGCGTGAACTCGCGCTCGCTGGAATCGTTGGCCTCGCAGTGGCCGTCATCTTCCTGCTTGCGGGTTGGGGCGCGACCATCACGGCGACGCTCAAACCACTCGTCGATCTCGCGCTCTGGGTCTATCCGATCATTCTCGCCTTGGCGACCGGAGCTACCTTCGGAGTGAGGTTCCTGCTGCACGGCCGCGTGCACATCAAGACCTTCTCAGCGGGCCCGGCCGCTGTCACGCTGGACGAGAAGTCGGTCTCGTACTTCGACCAGTACCTCGACGAGATCGTGTACTTCTTCGAGACCTCGCCGTACGACATCGTCATCTTCGAAGACATCGACCGTTTCAACGACTCGCACATCTTTGAGACGCTCCGCTCGCTGAACACCCTCCTCAACGCGGGACCTGAGATCGACCGATCAGGTCGCATCATTCGCTTCGTCTACGCAATCAAGGACAGCATCTTCGACCGCATAGGGCTGGAGTCCGAGGGTAGAAAGGACGTCGCACTCGAGGACATCACTGACCCTGCACAGGCTGAGTCGGTTCGTGCTAATCGCACGAAGTTCTTCGATCTCGTCATCCCGGTCGTGCCGTTCATCACCCATCGGAGTGCCCGCAACCTCGCCAGCAAACTGCTCAAGGGGCTCGAGCACACCGTGTCGCCCGACCTCGTGGACCGTGCTGGACGCTTCGTGCCAGACATGCGGCTGCTTAAGAACGTCCGCAATGAGATCGTCGTGTTTCGCGACAGGATCTTCTCTGGTGAGGGCAAGGAGCTTGACCTCAGCGAGACTGACCTCTTTGCGATGATGCTCTACAAGAGCACCCACCTCAGCGACTTCGAGACCATCCGCCTCGGAAGCAGCAAGCTGGACAAGCTCTACGCCGCACATCGCAAGCTCGTGAGCACGAACATTCGACGAGTTGAGCGCGAGATCCGTGCCACGCGTTCCGCGCTCACTCGCGCCGGCAAGTCCGCAGAACGGAGCGAACGGCTCGGGTCGTCGCTCCTGGCGCACATTGCTCGGACCGCTCGTGCCGCCGGGTACCAGGAACACAGCCCGCAGTATGCACTCGGGTCAACTGCACGATCTGCCGCGGATCTGAAGCAACCAGCCTTCTGGCTGGAACTCGCAAGTTCAAAGGGCGCGGCACTCACCTGGCGAAACGGCTACTACAACCAAACGATGAGCTTCACCCGGGCAGACCTAGCTGAGGCGCTCGGGGATCCGATCGACGCGGCGGTGTGGGAGCAAGCCGATAAAGAGGCACTCAACGACACCCTGGCTGACCTGCTGGAGCAGCTCACGTTCCTGCGGAGCGCCGACATGGGTGGCACCATGAAGCGGCCGGAATTTCTCGTGAAGTACGAGGAGGAGGAGCAGTCGCTCGCCGCAGTCGCTGAGAAACTTCTGACTCGCGGCCTCGCGTTCGAACTGATCCGCGAGGGCTACATCAACAAGAACTTCACCCTCTGCACGTCGACGTTCCACGGCGACCGAGTGGGGCCGGCGGCAACGAACTTCATCATCCACCACGTCGAGCAGAACCTGATGGATGTCGATTTCCAGTTGTCAGGCGAGGACGTCGATGCGGTGGTGCGCGAACGTGGCACGGCTGCGCTCGGTGAGCCCGCGCTCTACAACATCGCCATTCTTGATCGGCTGCTCCAGACCGATGTCGAGACGGCTGACATCATGGTTACATCGGTCGCACGGCTCGGAGACTCGGCTCGCGAATTTCTCCAGGCGTACCTCAACGCAGGGCAGGAGCGAGCACGTTTCCTGGGGCGTCTCGTGCGCATGTCGACCCGAGTCCTGCCGTACCTCGTGTCGGAGGCGGAGCTCGACGATGCAACGCGTCTCCAGCTCGTGAGCGACGCTCTCGCGAATCTCGCGCACGGCACCAAGTATTCAACCGACGACGCGACCACCCGCTACCTCGCGGACCACTACACATCACTTCCGGCGTTGACCAAGGATGCTGTCGACCCCAAGACGGCCGTGAGCATCGCGATTCTCTTCCTCATGGCGGGGATCAAGATCGTCGATCTCAGGGCCCTCACCGAGGCCGTTCGCAGGGCGTTCGTCTCCCGGAACGGCTACGTCATCTCGAAGTCGAACCTCCTCGGCGCGCTCGGCAAGGATGCTGACCTCGCGCTCGATTCGATCCGCGCTCTTGATGAGGAGGTCTACGAGTATCTGCTCGACAATCTCGAGGACTACCTCAAGGCGGTCCAGGGGCATTCCACCACGGTCGATTCATCCGATGGCTTCGTTACGATCATCGAGGACATCCTCGAACACGACGCAGATCACCTTGAGGACATCATCGCGGGAGCAAGCAAGGAGAGCCGCGTCCTCAACCTCGCGGACGTGCCCGAAACGTCGTGGCCCCTGCTTGCACGATACGGTCATGTCCCGGCGACGTTCGGAAACGTCATCACTTACCTCGGTGAGGGTGACTCGATCGATGCCGACCTGTCCCAACTCCTCAAAGAGGCTCGCGCGATTACTGCGGTCGACAACGCCGCGGAGGCGGACAAGGTCCGTCTTGCGCTGGCGATCCTCGCCGCAAGTACACACATTCACTCCACGGTCCGTGTGCCGCTTGTCGTGAGCCTCAAGTTGAGCGAGGCGCTCGACGCCACGGCGATTGCCCCCTCCAACAGCATGTTGTTCCCTCTGCTTCTTGAGAGCCATCTCATTGCTGACGACGCGGGGACCTATGAGCACCTTGGCCAGGTCGACTGGAAGTGGCGCGAGGAACTGATCCGAGTTTCACGCCAGTTCAAGTCGTTCATGACCCCAGAGCTCGTCGGGGAAGATCTGGCGTCGTTGCTCACGAGCACGAGCATTGGGAAGGCGATCAAGCTCAAGACGCTGGACGAAGCCACCGACTACGCAAGCGCCAGTGATGCGTCTGGCCGAGGTCAGCTCGCCCGGTTCGCAGTCGCCAACGGGCGTGGACTCCCGCTCGATGTCGTCGTGCAACTGCCCGCGGATCGTGCCGACACCGCGACCGCGCTCGCACTACTAGAGCCACATCTGGAGGTAGTCGATGACTCCAGGCTGTTCACGATGCTGCACGCGATCGGCGGCGCATATGCCCAGTTGACGCACGTGGGACATGACCGACCGACCATCCCGGATACAGCTGCGAACCGTGCGCTTCTCAAATCGCTCGAACAGCGCGGCATCGTCACTAAGGCTGATATCGAAGGGGCGTCGCTTCGTGTCAGCAAGAGACACAAGTAGGGCGACGAATCATCTTGTCGTTGAACCCGAACTTCAGCGACATCTGCCGCGGTTACTCGCCGGCGCCACGTAGAGCTTGACAATTTCGGCACGTTCCGCTTCCAACTGGTGGTGTCTGGAGCTGTCGCCCGCTTGCGTTACCAGTTGCGCTGCGGGTTCCGCCGCGTCCACTCCTGCCGTTCGCCGTAGCTCAGATCGGGGCGTTCTCCCTGGGGAAGCCAGATGCGGCCACGTGGATCGGATTCCTGGAGGTGCGTCTCTGACCAGCTGAGGTAGCCCGCGAGGGTTTCGGCATACTCGTGCTCGGAGCCTCGCCGGTCGACTGCTTCACGAAGGCCAGCGACAGCATCGGTCAGCTCGCGATGGCGGACGAGGTCGGTGTGGAGCTGTTCAAGCGTCTCCACCCAGTTGCTGTATCGGGTCGCTCGCTTCCGAAGCTCTTCGGCGCGGCGTTGCTCCTCTGCCCGCTGGATCTCCCACTGACGATGACGTTCAGCCGCCTGGCGGGCATCGACCGACAACTGCTCGATCTTCTCAGTTGCGCGCCGGAGCTTATCTTCGATGCGAGTCGCTACGGTGTCGTCGAGGGTCAGCGCATCATGTGAGCCTGACCTGATTTCGAGGCGCATGCGTTCGGTCGGTACGTGGTCGTACTTGGGGTAGCTATGCCAGTTGTAACGTGCCTCGTCAGCGAGCTCCTTCTCAGTGGGTACGTGATCGATGCGCTTCTGCTGCATTCGCAGGCGGATCACTGCTGGGGCGTCGCCAGCGTCGATCGAGAAGAGATCGCGTCCCGGTGACACACGTGTCCTACGGCCATTCCAAGGATCCTTCTGGAAGGTTGAGGGGTTGGCGGTCACTGTCCACCCTCGACGAATCGCCTTCTGTGCGAGTGCGTGCAGGATGAGGATCGCCCGTTGGCGTTGCTCCGATGGCACGTCGAGGCGACCTTTGTGATCGACGATCTCGCGCACGGCCTGATGAGGGCGTCTGATCTGGACCGGCATCGGTATCGTCTCGTCTTCGACGACGCGCTCCGGCCGTGGTGGCGGCTCCGGACCGTTCCCTGGCTCGTTGCCCGTGTTCTCATCGGACTGGGAGGTTGCTGCCCGTGTGTCAAGCGTCGGGTCGGGGTTGGTAGAGAGTGACTTTCTCAGTATGCGTAGAGTACGGGAGTAGGTAGCTGGGTGGCCCAGCACTCTTTTTCGATTTGGGCTGGTGGGGGTTGGTCGAGCTGACCATGGAGGCAGCGTTCGTTCCAGTCGTCTACCCATTATGCGGTAGCAACCTCGGGGTCGTTGATGGATTGCTAGGAACCGTTGTTGCGGATGAGTTCAGGTTTGTGGAGCGAGTCCGTCGTTTCGGCCGTCGCGCGTTGTCATAACGGTCGCGTTTGGGGCCAACTGAGGCAACTGCCTCTCAGTCGGTGAGCCGGTCGGGGTAGCGCACGGCGCGATACTGTACCCCGCGATCGCCCTCACGGCGTAGCGCGGCGTGGATCTTCCCGACCCCGTACGCGCCATATTTGTTCTCGTGAATGAGGCCGATCACCTCGCATGGGCCACGGTCACGTAGTTCACGCATAGGTGAAGCCGATTCCTTGCTGCGTAGTAGGACGAGGGAGCGATCTGGGTGGGATGTCCTGCCACGCCGTGATGATCGGATCGACTCCGCACTCGTCTTTGCGCTGATCGATGATTATGATCCGGTCGTTTATCGAGAGGGGCGGTCCAACTTCGGCGCGAAAAAGTCGCGGAAGTCTTCAGGATTTGGTTCGCTCGGCGGAGTCCGCGATTCTCGCGCACGAGCCGGACCGCGCGCTCACGGATCTCGGCGGGGTGTTGCTGGGATATAGAGGTGGGTTTCTTCTGGGAATCTCTACTCTCCACCAAACACAACACGATTCACTTGACAGATATGCGTCCTTCGGTTGCCGCGTTTCGCTCCCAACCAGCAGCTTCGTACGCAACCCGCGCTCCGAAGTCGTGCGGGATGCGTTCGTTGTGGTCGATTGCTCGTTACACGGCAGGCGTCAGTTCGAAAATCGCGTGCCGCGGTGCTCGCGCCCTCTCCGAGTCGGTCAATCGTTCAAGGGTGTCTCTGATATCGGTACGAGCAGCGCGACGTGACATCCACGATCAGTGTTGGTGGCCGACTCGCTGCGCCCAATCTCAGCAACGACCGCATTAGCCCGTTGACGCCGCTCTGCTTGGCGAGTTCTTCGAGCTACTCTAAACCTGCTCTAACACTCGTATAGCAGTAGGTGTGAGAGTACCCCGTACCGCTCGGGCAACGTCGGGAGGGCAGCACCCGGGTGTGCTTGGGTTGCGTCAGCTCTGGGGTTTGGTCAGATGTGGGAGCCTGCTGGGCTCCCCGGGGATACTTTGGCCCTGTTCTGCTCTCGTGGGTCACAGCGGGTTTCGTGTGTTCAGAAGTTGGTGCGCTCTGGTGGCGGCCGACGTGCCTCATCGTGGTCGGGCCGGGAGAGATCAGCACCACGCCACAGGAATCCGGCTCATCCCGCGAACAGATGCTCCCGATGCCAACGCAAATACGCATCCTTCGGCTGCCGCGCTTCGCCCGGTACCAGCAGCTTCGTGCGTAAACCGCGCTCACCAAAGTTGTGGGCGATGCGTTGGTCGTGGTCGACCGCCCGTCGCACAGCCAGGGCCAGTTCAATGTCGAGTGCCGTGTTCACGGTGATGAGCCCTTGATCGAACGCCGCGTCATGCGTTGGGCAGGCGCAGATGCCGTTTGTGGTATCGATCCGCTCTGTCGAGGTGGCATCCTTCCACGGTTTGATGTGGCTGGCGATCAGCAATCGGTGAGCGCTGACTCCTGTAGCAGCGTCTGCGGGCGCGAACGCGTCAATGCTCAACCCGCAGAAGGCGCAGGTGCGCTGGTAGTTGGCCAAGACATCCTTGGCAAAGCGCTGCTGGCCGATGCGCTGGCTGGTGACGGCCAGGCGCTCGGTTTCGCCGATAGGCAGGTCGGGATGTTTCTCGCGCCATGTTGGGAGCTCGATCTGCACTGCCTGCTCAACTTGCCAGTCGGGGATCATGTCGACTTCGAAGAACGCGTCAATCTCGACGGGCTCACCATGAGGAACGATGTCCAAGAAGTCTGTAAGCACCTCGTCAGTGACTGCTACTTGGCGGGCGGCCAGCAGAATGGTCTGGTACAGGCGCAGGTAGCGGGGGATGTCACGGGTGAGTTCCAGCGCGAGCAACACCTCGTTCTTGGCGCCATTCGGGCTTGATCCGTCGAGGTTCGACATCTTGCGGATGATGCTCCCGCTGCTGCGTCGGAACAGTCGCGCGAGCTGGGGGATGGGTGCGGGGACCCGAGCGATATTGGCACCACCGAAGCCGTGCCCGTTGACGCGAAAGCTCGCGCCGAACGAGAGCAGAGTTTCGACTGGAGTGAAGGTTACCTGTCGCTGGCCTGGCAGCGGTGTCGAGCGCTGAGAGAGCGACTCCAGTTGTGCACGCGCATCTGCCGGAGTCAGCTGCAGATAGTCGTTCAGGTCGAGTGGCACGACACCAGGATAGTTGCTCGGTCGGACCACGACCGGCGGTGCTTCTGGCTGAGCAGAAGCTCAGCGCGCAGGCTCACCGCCGCACAATGCTCGCGGCGAAGCGGTCGAGAGCCTCGAGTACATCATTCTGCTGCCAGACGCGATTGCGCCGGTTCTTGGTGACTTCGCTGACGACTCCGTACTGAGCGAGCAGGTCGATGGTGTGTATCGCGGATGTCGGCGCGATGTCGAAACGAGCGGCGAGTGCAGCACTGGTGATGACCGGCTGTTCGACCAGGAACGGAATCACTTGGTGTGCGAACGCCCGCTTGCTGGCGGGAGCAATTCGTTCGCGCAGGGCAGCGATGATCGCTCGCAATTCCTGCACCAAATCGTGCCCCTGTTTGCGGCATACAGCTGAGGCTGCAACAAACGCCGCGACGATTGGCGCAGCATCCCCAGCGCGAAAGGCGGTGAGGGCGGCAAAGTACGACTCTTGGCTGTGCAGCAACCCAGCCGATACTGGTGCAGTGATCGAGCGAGTGACCTGTTTGTTGCGCAGGGCAGCTTGCACGAGGGCGCGACCGGTTCGACCGTTGCCATCCACAAAGGGGTGGATCGTCTCAAACTGAGCGTGGGCGATGGCGATCTGCGCAATCACTGGTGCATCGACTCGGTTCAAGAACTGCAGGGTGTCATCGACGAGGTCTGGTACGAGATCATGCGGCGGCGCGACATGCACGGCGTTGACCGGGCCAAAGGCAGAGCCCCTGATCCATACCGGTTGTGTACGGTATCTGCCGGCCTCGTGGCTGAGCCGCGGGTCACCGATCAACAGGGCGCGGTGCATGTCGAGCAGGGTGTCGGATGTGAGCCTGTCGGCGAGCTCAAGCGCGGTGTTCATGGCCAAGACATTCGACGCCACCAGACGTGCGTTTGGGCTCTGGCTCAGGTTGAGTTCAGCGAGCGCCAACTGCCGTGCGCCGACGGTCAGGTTCTCGATATTCGACGACGACGTGCTCTCACTGCGCAGCAGGACCGATGACATAGGCCCGAACGCGATCGTGTCAGACCCGAAGGCCGCGCTGACTTCGGCGTCGAACGCTCGCAACGCGCCTTCCGCCTCAGACACGTCGGTGGCGATTCCCTGGGGCAGCGCCAGGTTGAGCTGTGCGATGGGGCGGGGATGCTGTACGAGAAGTGGCCGGTCTCGCGCTGTCGGCTGCGTCGCGATTGACCAGCTTCTTGTGGAATCCAGATGTCTGGCTGGTGAGCTGGCAGCGCCACCGGGAGTATCTCGTCGGATGGGGGAGCGGGATGCTCTGGCACTGAACTCACCTTCGCTTCTGGCAATACGATGTTTCCTTATTTACAATGTATGGCTCTACTGTAAATAAGAGACCAAGGTATTCGCGGAGAGTGTGCCCGAAGAGGTGACAAACCTCTGCATACAAAGAGACCGCCCGATCACCTATGCGAGGCCATCAGCGATGACTCGCCCAGAGTCTGCCCGCCTGGTCGGCCGCAGCCGAGATCAGCTGCGTGAGTTCAGGGCGGTCCGGCACCGCGAACGGTGTGTACCCGCCGCGTCCGCCTTCGACTGGGCGACCATAGGCCTTGGCCGCGAGCGTGCCGTCGGGCAGCAGGCGAACATTGATGGTCTGCAGCTCGAAGCTGCGGTCACGACGCGTGTCGACCCATCGCAGCGCCGGCGGAATCTGCACGTTGATGGCGAGTGCACTGACCTGCGGCTCCTCGTCGACTGATGCCTCCTCACGCCGCACCGCATAACTCAGCTCCGCGAACCGACCGATCTGGCGCGTGCCCGTCAGTTCCAGCTCGCGCCAGCTCAGCGCTCGCGGCAGAAAGGGCTTGCCCTGCGCGAGCGTGGCCGGTGCGATGGTGACGATGATCTCGTCGAGCGCTCCGGCGTCGGCGAACTGCCCGGCCAAGTCGCCGCCGCCCACCACCCAGATGTCGCGATCGCCTGCGGCCTCGGAGATCGCCGCGAGATGCTGCCCGACCTCGCCTGAGATCAAGCGGATGTCAGCGCCGGGAACGAGCGGAAGCTCGCGTGACGTGAACACGAAGGTCGGGCGCTCGCCGTAGAACTCCTGCCAGCGTTCCGGATGATTCAGCAGGTCATTCTCGCGCAGCATCCACTCATAGGTGGCCGAGCCTTCGACTAACACGCCCACACGTTCCATGAAGGCGTCGGCTGCGCCGAGTGCGTTATCCTGCGGCACTTGGAGCAGCCAGTCGAGCGAGTCGTCGGTCGACGCGAGAAAGCCGTTGAGCGTCGAGGCTGCATAGTAAATGGTCTGGGGCATGGAGCCATCCTGACATGCTTGATAAATTTATCAACTGTGAGCGACAGCAACGCAGCAGCGCGCAACCAAACCGACGAGGCCGACTTCGTCTCGACCGACAATGCCACGGAATTTCTGCGGCTGATCAACGTGCTCGAACGTGAGCTGCGTCGACAGGCGGTGCGGCGTGACGAGCGCAACGCCGAGAAGATGCAGCTCAACGATCTGATTCGCGACTCCGATGCCCTCTTCACCCGTCGTGAGCGTGACGAACTGCACAGCTTTCGCGTGCTGCGCAACAGCATCGTGCACGAACCGTACGACAACCGTTCGCAGCAGTACCCGATCGCCGTGCCCCGCGATCAGTCGGTCGCTCGCCTCCGGGCACTCGTGAACAAGGCGGCTCAGCCGCCGAAGCTCGCTGACTTGCCCAAGCTCAAGACGCCCGTCGTGCTCGATGCGGACGCTCCGGTCTCACGATTCCTCGAACTGGTGGCACCGCCGCGTTCGTTCTCACAGGCGCCGTTGCGCGACGGGGACAGCTACGAGCTGGTGACTACCAACCTCGTGGCTCGCTGGCTCGCTGCAGAGTTCGTCAGCAGCGACGGTCGGCTCGTCGCCGAGACGCCGTTGCGAGCCTTACTCGAACATGCTGAGAAGCGCGATCGTGTCGAACTGGTCTCTGAGACGATGCCGGCCCTCGAAGCCCTGCGCGCACTGGGTGGCGACCTCGACGCCAGAAGCGACCCGAGCATCCCACCGGCGGCCCTGCTCGTGATGCGCGGGCGCGAGCCGGTCGGCATTCTCACGCAGTCCGACATCCCCGATCTGCTGCATTGGATCGAGGGGTAGCAGCCAGCCGCGACGTCGCGGCCCCCGCTTGCTACGCTGGCACGCATGAGCAGAGCCAGCGACAACATGCAGCGGGTGTTCGACATGAGCGTGGCCTCGGTCTACGCGCTCTATGTGGCGAAGGTCGAGCGCAAAGGGCGTACAGTCGACGAGCTCGACGAAGTGATCCAGTGGTTGACCGGATTCGATCACGACCGGCTGCACGCGCTGCTCGACGATGGCGTGTCGTTTCGCGACTTCTTCGCGCAGGCTGCGCTGAATCCCAAGGCATCGAAGATCACCGGAGTGATCTGCGGCGTGCGCGTCGAAGAGATCGACGACCCGCTCACGCAGCAGATCAGATACCTGGACAAGCTGGTCGACGAGATCGCCAAGGGCAAGGCGATGCAGAAGATTCTGCGGGGGTAGCCACGCGGCAGCCTGCTCACCGGCTGCGATGTCAGACCTCCCCGCTACGATATTCACCAACGACCGGAACACTCGGGAGGAAAGCATGCCATACACATCAGCAGGATCTCAGCCCGGACCAAGCGCAATCACCTCGCAAGAGGTGCTCGGCGCGCGCTTTCGCGTGACTCGGTTCAAACCTGGCTATGCGCAGGCCGCAGTTGATGACTTTCTCGACGAGATCACCGCATATCTGCAGCAGGTCGAACGCGGAGAGCCGGCCACGAGCGTCATGACTGTCGACCGCTTGCGCAGCGTGCGCTTTCCGGTCGTGCGCTTTCAGCTCGGCTATGCGCAGGATGCTGTAGACGACTTTCTCGACGACGTCGCGGCCCGCCTGCCCCGCGGCTGAGACACCACCGGTCTGAGTCAGTCGCGCACCTCGCCGTCGAGGTAGACCCAGCGGCCGTCGTCGCGCACGAACCGGGACCGCTCCTGCTGAACGCCGCGCTCGCCGCCAGTCATGTATGTGGCGCGAAACTCCACAATTCCCTCGGAGTCGTCGGACCCGCCGGCGACTGTGTCGACGATCTGCAGCCCCCGCCACCGAACCTCGGGATCGAATCGAAGCTCAGCAGGCCTCGTGCGCGGGTGCCAGGAGGCGAGCAGCCAGGCGGCATCCTCATGACGGAACGCCTCGAACCGTGACCGCATCAGCGCCTCGGCGGTCTCGGGCCACGCCTCGGGCGCGCTGGTCGACGATGAGGGCGCTGAAGCGGCGGACGGATCGGTCGATGCGGAATGATCATTGGTCACAGGGTGAGTCTACGATCGCACCGCGCCCACATATGCCCAGCCCGCACAGTCTCGCGTCGTAGACTCGCCACGTGCAAGATCTCGACATCTTTCTGAAGACCAAGCGGCCTGGCGACAATCTTCCGGGCGAAGCGGCGAGTCTGCGCTGGCTGGCCGAAGCCGAGCCCGATGGGGGAGTGCACATCGCCCGAGTCTTCCGCGTCGACGAGACCGAGCTCGCGATCGAGCGGGTGCACGAGACCATGCCGACTGCGGCATCCGCCCGAGCTTTCGGGCGCGCCCTCGCGCACACGCATGCCGCCGGGGCTCCGTGGTGGGGGTGCCCGCCGGACGACTGGGTGAGACCGTCGTGGGTCGGCCACTCCCACACCCCGCTCGTACTCGACGAGACGCAGGCGGCCCCGAACTGGGGCACGTTCTATGCCGACAGCCGCATCGAGGTGTTCGCCGAGCGTCTCAGCGACCGCGGAGACATCGATGCTGCCCAGCGTGCGGTGTTCGATCGGGTCTGCGACCGGCTGCGTGCCGGGGAGTTCGACGTCGTTCAGCCTGCGCTCGTGCGCGAAGCCGGCCACACCGTCGCCCGCAATCACGGAGACCTCTGGGGCGGCAACGTGATGTACGACGGCGGGCCGACCGGGGTGACGCTGATCGATCCCTATGCGCAGGGCGGGCACGCCGAGACCGATCTCGCGTCGCTCGCGGTCTTCGGTCTGCCCCTTCGTGCGGATGTCGTGGCCGCCTACGACGAGGTCTCACCGTTGGCAGACGGGTGGCGTGAGAGAGTCGGTCTGCACGAGCTGGCCATGATCATCATGCATGCGTACAAGTACGCGGGCGGGTATATCGAAGCGTCTGTGAACCTGGCCCGACGCTACTGCTGAGTTCGGGGTGCGGACTCTGTTCGCGGGTTCTGCGCTTTCGCAGCTGGGCGTATGCATTTGTCCTGCCGCGTGTGCAGAACCTGTCGACTTCGTTGCGCGAATGTGCAGTTCCTGTCGAATGCACGGCGAGTGTGTAGAAGGTGCGGCCATGCGTGGCTGATAGTCGCTGGTTCTGTGCTTTCGCGGTTGGGGATGCCGGAGAGGGTTCGTGAGTGTAGAGAATGTGCTGGACTGATCGTCCAGTGCGTAGAACCTGTCGACTTCGTTGCGGGAGTGAGTAGAACCCGTCGACTTCGTTGCACGGGTACGCCCTGTCTGTTGTCTCTTGTCGGCTGACTGCTGACTGCTGACTGCTGACTGCTGACAGCGCAGCGAGCGTCTGAACCGGAGCTCGAATGAGGCACAGCAACTAGGCTGTGTGCATGCTCATCTTCATCTCAGTGGTTTTGCTCGTCAACGCCTTCTTCAACGTGATCGTCTGGCCGCAGTTTCTGCGCCGTGTGTCGCAGGACAAGCGCGCTCGCGACGAGAACGGCAAGGCCACGAGCTTTCTGCGAGTGCACCAGATTCTCATCGCGATCGCCTTGACTCTCGCCGCAGTGAGCGCAGTCGCCGGGGTCATCGGTCTGGTGAGCGCCGCGACCGCTGCCTAAGGTGCGACAGCTGTGGAGAAGCGAAACAAGAAGAGGCCTGCGAACAAGCGAGTCTCTGTCGCCGCACCGCAGAACGAACCGTCGCCTGCAGACGCAGAACCTGCCAGAGTTCGCGCCGACTCGCAGCATCCGCTGAGCGCGTGGCAGTTCACGGGCACGCTGCGCACGTATCAGCGCGACATTCTGCAGCGCATCGAGGTGGGCAGCCACGAAAGCCTGCACATTGTCGCACCAGCGGGTTCGGGCAAGACGCTCGTCGGGCTCTTGCTCGCCATGCGCGATGGTCGGCGTTCCGTCGTGTTCGCGCCGACAGTGACCATCCGTCAGCAGTGGGGACGAACGGCGAGCGGTCTGGCGACCAGCGCCACACGCCCGGCGGCGTCGCCCGAGCCTGCGGTCTCCGAAGACCCGCAGCACCTCGGCGACCTCACCGCCCTGACCTATCAGATGGTCAGCACCGTCGCCGACTCGAATCCGTTCGACGACGTCGCAGCTGAGATGTGGGTCACAGAGCTCGTCGAAGGCGGGCGCACCGAGCACGATGCCCGCGCCTGGCTCTCCGCACTTGAGCAGAGCAACCCTCAGGCATGGCGTGCAGGAGTGCGCCGCCGCGCAGCTCGGGCCCGCAAGGCCGAGATCGCAGACGACCCCGCCACGATCGAACGTGCACTGCATCCGAACGCGGTCGCGCTGATCGACCGGCTCGTCGCGCACGGGGTGCGCACGATCATCCTTGACGAATGCCACCACCTGCTCGACCACTGGGCGCTGGTCATCCGCTGCCTCGTCGCGCGCATCCGAGCCACCGGCGACACTCCGCTGCTCATCGGGCTCACTGCGACGCTGCCCTCGAGCGAAGACCCGCACTACGCGAACTACGCACAGCTGCTCGGCGACGTCGACTACGAAGTGCCGACTCCGGCGGTGATCCGCGAGGGCAACCTCGCACCGTCTCGCGACATCGTGTGGTTCACCGAGCCGACCCCCGACGAGCAGCGCTTTCTGCGGCGTCACGACGACGAGCTGCAGCAGCTGATCGCCGACACCCTCGGCACGGCCGACGGGCACGACTGGCTGATCTCGGTGCTGCAACCGCCCGTGGCCACTTCCGTGTCGTCTGTTTCTGAGTCGTCTGCTGCCGTGCCGCCCGATTCCGAGGATGCTCCCGGCGCGTCCCTTGCAGCCTCCCGACCGCCCGCCCTTGAGAGCCAGGCGGCCAGAGACGCCGCCCTCGCACGGGCGTTCGACACCGACTTCGACCTCGCCCATGCGGCGGCCGTCATGCTCGCCGACCTCGATCCGAGGCATCCTCTGGTCGGCCGCCTGCCCGCCGGATCGACTGCCGCCCCGACCGCCGAAGACCGGTTCACCGTGCTCGCGAGATACGCGCTGCAGCGGCTGCTGATCGATCCCGAGCGCGAAGGCGACTGGCGGCGGATGCGACGCGTGCTCTCCGACTTCGGCTGGCGGCTGACCGATCGCGGGCTGCGCCGCGGGCGAGACACCGTCGAGCAGGTGCTGGCCATGTCCGCGGCCAAAGATCAGGCGGCCGTCGACATTCTGCATGAGGAGCTGCGCCGCGACGGCGAGCTCGTGCGTGCCGTGGTGGTCACCGACTTCGCGACGCACGGGAACTCTCGTTCGCAGCGGCGTGTCTCGGGCGTCTCAGACGTCTCGAGCGTGCACCGGCGCGGTGCCGCAGGAGGTGCGGCAGAGGGGTCGACGGGTTCGGCCCAGAGCGGCGCGCTGCGCGCCTTCGAGACCATCGCGGCAGATCCGATCATCGCCGAGTTGCATCCGGTGCTGGTCACCGGCCAGCATCTGCGCGCGAGGGCTGATCAGGCCGAGGCGCTCGCGGACGCCCTGTCTCAGCTGTGCGGAGCAGCCTGTACGGTGCGCGGCGGGGCAGAGGCCGAGCGCATGACCAGCAGGAACACGGCCAGTGAGGCCAGCGCGACGTCACATGAGACCAGCGCGAGGTCACAGGCGGGTGTGGCTGGCGCATCCGTCGCCGACATCGAAACCGACGCCAGTGCGGCCACCATCATCGCGGGCCTCAACCGCCTGGTCACCGAGGGGCGTGTGCGTGTGCTCGTAGGCACCCGCGGTCTGCTCGGCGAAGGCTGGGACTGCCCCGCGATGAACACGCTCATCGATCTCACCGCGACCGCGACCTCTGCGGCGACGCAGCAGCTGCGCGGGCGAACGCTGCGGCTCGACCCGGCGTGGCCGGGCAAGGTCGCCCACAACTGGACGGTCACCTGTCTGCTGCCGGCACGGTCGAAGCTTGACGGCAGCTCTGAGCTCAGCCGGCTGAACCGCAAACACGAACACCTCTGGGGCGTCGACCTCGAGAGCGAACGCGAGATCGTCACCGGTCTCGCCCATGCGCTCACAATGGAACAGGTCGCGCGGCTCAGCGTGCGGCTCGGACAGGGTGGCGAAACCGGCGGCACGACCACAGGCGGTGTCAGACCAGAGGCAGCGGAGAAGCTCACCGAGCGCAGCCTTGCGGCACTCGAACCGCGGCCCACGACCTGGAGACGCTGGGGCGTCGGCGAACCATATGCCGACCAAGAGGGTCAGGCCGCCGTTCTCGGCGACGGGAGCTCCGTCGCGAATCTGCACGTGCCGACGCTGCTCGGCCTCACCGCAGTGCTCTGGGCCGTTGCCGCGCTGTTCGCCGTGCTCATAGGACGAACGTTCTTCGGCTTCGGGCTGTCAGCGGGCAGCCTCATCGCTGCGCTCGTGTACCTCGTGGTCTGCGTCTGCGTGCTCTGGCGCCCCACGCTCGAGGCGGCCCGGCGCATTCGCTACCGGGCCCGTCCCGAGCAGGTCTACGTCGGCGCGCTGCAGTCGATAGCCGACACCTTCGCCGACGAGGGCACCACCGAGCGCATCGGCCGAGCCAACCTGACGGTGGCGGCCACTCGCGACGAGAAGAGGCGACCCCTCTCGTGGACGCTCGGCGTCAACGGCGGCTCCGAGGCCGACCGCCGCCTCATCATGGATGCCGTCGGCGAACTGTTCGGCCCGGTCGAGCGCCCGCGGTTCCTGCTGCGCATCGATCGCGGGCCGGTCACTTTGGCCAGCGTTCTGACGGATGGTCCGCTTGCCCTGCTCGATCGCCTGCTGCCCGCCTCGACGCTGCTCGCGGTGCCGAAAGAACTCGGTCGGCGTGCAGAGACCGCGAAGCGATTCGCGGATCGGTGGAGTCGCACCGTCGGGCCCTGCGAGCTGATCGAGGCGCGTGGCATCGAGGCCGCACCTCTGATGACCGAGGCGCGTCGAGGTCAGCGTCCGTCGCCGCAGCGACGTCGGGTGTGGAGCTGATCCGCTGTCGACGACGCAGGATCGCACTGAGCGATCGGCCGAACCGTGTCGAACTAGCGACTGATCTCGCGGCGCGAACCGGGCATCATCTGTCGTACCGCGAGCCAGGCTGCGACAGCGCCGACGCCGGCGAACGCGGCGAAGAAGAAGGTCAGCGACCGTGCGCTGCCGGGAATCGACGGGCCGCCGAGATTCACTAGCAGGCCGGCCAGCGCCGAACCGACCGTGTTTGCCAGCAGCTGCACCGTGTTCACCCCGGCTGAGGCCTTCTGCGATTCCACGGGGTCGTCCGTGCTGCGCAGTGCTGCGGCGGCCGTGTGTCCGAACGACGACCCGATGCCCAGGCCCGCGACGAACAGCGCGGCGAACCACAGCGCGACCGTGCCGAGTCCGGCATCCGCCGGCTGCACCATGGCGTAACCGGCCAGACCGACCGCAAGCAGTATCGGGCCGCCGACGCGCAGGGCAGCAACCCTGCCGTCAGACATGGCGCCTGAGGTGAGGATGCCGCCGAACGTCCAGCCCCACGAGATCATCGCGCCCAGAAAGCCGGCGACGAACGGCGACATCCCGGCGAGCTCCTGGCCGAAGAGCGGAACGAACGCCTCGACCGTCGAGGCGGCAGACAGGGCGGCGATCACGATGTAGATCCACCGCAGCGGCGAACCGCCCCAGTAGACGCTGCGCGGCAGCAGGGTGCGTGACCCGCTGCGTTCGACTAACACGAACGCGACTGCCAGCGCTGCGGCGACGCCGAGCAGGGCGAGCACCTGCCGCTGCTCGGTGAAGACGACGGTCAGCGAAAGCGCCGCCGTGACTCCGGTGAGCAGCGTGAGCGAGACGATCGGCATGCGTTCGAGCTGTTCCGCGGATGCCGTGCGCGGCAGCGTGCGCAGGGCCAGTCCGGCTGCGACGAGCGCGCCGATCGCCAGCGGAGCGAACGCCCCGCGCCAGATGCCGAACTCGGCGAAGAGACCGCCGAGCATGGGGCCGACGAAGTTGCCGACGCCCCACATCGCCGAGAGCAGGGCGATAGCGCGTGTCCAGAGTCGGGGAGCGAGAGTCACGCGCATGACCGCATAGGCCAGACCGGTCAGCAGGCCGCCGGCGCAGCCCTGCACGAACCGGCCCGCCAGGAACATCGGCATGTTCGGCGCGATCATGCTGAGCGCCAGGCCGGTGGCGAAGCCGAGAAACGCGACGAGGTACGCGCGGCGGGCGCCCCAGCCGGCCAGGGCGCGGCCGACGAAGAGCGAAGCGACCACCGAGGGCAGCAGAAATGCGGTCGACACCCACGCATAGAGCTCTTGGCCGCCGATGTCGGCGACCGCGCTCGGCAGCAGGCTCGCGGTCAGATAGACGTTGGTGCCGTAGAGCGCGATTCCGCTGGCGAGCACGATGACGGCTGCTCGGCTTGGGGTGGCGAAGAGATCGCGCCAGGACGCTGCAGTCTTCGGGGTGGTCGATGCGGTGGGTTCGGTAGACATACAGGGCACAGAATACCGGGTGCAGGTGGCTGAAGGTTCGGCGTCGTCAGAATGGCGTTCGCCATGTTCACGCGTGTGAACTAAGATAGATTGGCTCCTCGTTTCGTCTCGATGGAGCCCCGGCGGTTGCCGACCGCCGTCTGTTCCGTGCCCGACCTGGCACACACACATTTTGAGGATGAACCTGATGGCCCTAGTTTCACGCGAGGATCTTCGCAACGTCGCAATCGTGGCACACGTCGACCACGGCAAGACCACGCTGGTCGATGCGATGCTCCGCCAGACGAACTCGTTCGATTCGCATGCCGAGGTCGAAGACCGCGTCATGGATTCGAACGACCTCGAGCGTGAGAAGGGCATCACCATTCTCGCGAAGAACACCACGATCTTCTACAACGGCCCGGCCAGCGACGGCAAAGACATCACGATCAACGTGATCGACACCCCCGGTCACGCCGACTTCGGCGGCGAGGTCGAGCGCGGCCTGAGCATGGTCGACGGCGTCGTGCTTCTGGTGGATGCCTCTGAGGGCCCGCTGCCGCAGACGCGTTTCGTGCTGCGCAAGGCGCTGGCCGCACGTCTGCCGGTCATCCTGGTCGTGAACAAGACCGACCGCCCCGATGCTCGCATCGAAGAGGTCGTCGAAGAGAGCCAGGATCTGCTGCTGAGCCTCGCGGGCGATCTCGAAGACGAGGTGCCCGACCTCGACGAGGATGCACTGCTCGACGTCCCGGTCATCTACGCGTCAGGTCGTGCCGGCCGTGCCAGCTGGAACCGTCCCACCGACGGAGAGCTGCCCGACAGCGACAACCTGGAGCCTCTGTTCGAAGCCATCATGAAGCACGTTCCGGCTCCGAAGTACGATGACGAGGCTCCGCTGCAGGCTCACGTCACCAACCTCGACGCCTCGCCGTTCCTCGGCCGTCTTGCCCTGCTGCGCATCTTCAGCGGCACGCTCACGAAGGGCCAGCAGGCGGCGCTGATCCGCAGCGATGGCTCGCAAGAGAACGTGAAGATCACCGAGCTGCTCAAGACGAAGGCCCTGACCCGTGTGCCAGGTGAGAGCGCCGGCCCGGGCGAGATCGTCGCAATCGCCGGCATCCCCGACATCACCATCGGCGAGACGGTGACCGATCCCGAGGATCCCCGCCCGCTGCCTCCGATCATCGTCGACGACCCCGCGATCTCGATGACGATCGGCATCAACACCTCGCCGCTGGCCGGCCGCGTCAAGGGCGCCAAAGTCACCGCACGTCTGGTCAAGGAGCGCCTGGAGCGCGAGCTCATCGGCAACGTCTCGATCAAGGTGCTGCCGACCGATCGCCCGGACACCTGGGAGGTGCAGGGCCGTGGAGAGCTGGCGCTGGCAATCCTCATCGAAGAGATGCGTCGTGAGGGCTACGAGCTCACTGCAGGCAAGCCGCAGGTGGTCACCAAAGAGATCGACGGCAAGACCTACGAGCCGACCGAGCAGCTGACCGTCGACGTGCCTGAGGAGTTCCTCGGTGCGGTCACTCAGCTGCTGGCCGCACGCAAGGGCCGCATGGAGAGCATGACGAATCACGGCAGCGGCTGGGTGCGCATGGAGTTCATCGTGCCGTCGCGTGGCCTGATCGGCTTCCGCACGCAGTTCCTGACTGACACCAAGGGCACCGGCATCGCGAACACGCTGGCCGCCGAGTACGAGCCTTGGGCCGGCCCGATCTCGACCCGTGTGAACGGATCGATCATCGCCGACCGTGCCGGTGTGGTGACCCCCTTCGCGATCACCAACCTGCAGGAGCGCATGTCGTTCTTCGTCAAGCCCACCGAAGAGGTCTATGAGGGCATGGTTATCGGCGAGAACTCGCGCGCCGAAGACATGGACGTCAACATCACCAAAGAGAAGAAGCTCACGAACATGCGTTCGGCGACGGCTGACACTTTCGAGTCGATGACGCCGAGCCGTGAGCTCACGCTTGAGGAGTGCCTTGAGTTCGCCCGCGAAGACGAGTGCGTCGAGGTGACTCCCGAGGCAATTCGCATCCGCAAGGTCTCACTTGACGCGAACGAGCGCGCCAAAGAGGCCTCGCGTCGTCGCAACGCCTCGAAGTAGGTCGCGCGGCGTCTCCACGGCGTAGCACTCGTTTTCGGAGTGCCCGCGCCGCGGAGCGACATTCGTCTCAAGAGCGGGTGGTCAGTGGCAGCAAGGCCCACTGACCACCCGCTCTTTCTTTGTGCCTTGTGCTTTGTGCTTCGTGCCTTGTGCCTTGTGTCTTTTGCCGCAGCAGCTCACACCGCCGGAGCTCAAACCAGCTCGACACAGTTGCCGGCGGTCACGGTTTGGCTCGCTCGGCCTCTCGATCGCCTGGCGCGGTCACGGTTTCGCTGGCGCGGCCTCTCGATCGCCTGGTGCGATCACGGTTTCGCTGGTGCGATCACGGATTTGTCAGAATGCGTGTGATCTTGGCGGAAGGGTGCACAGGCCGGCGGAAGTGTGCACGGGCGGCGGAAGGGTGCACAGGCCGGCGGAAGTGTGCACGGGCGGCGGAAGGGTGCACAGACCGGCGGAAGTGTGCACAGGCCTGCGAGACGGGTGTTGTAGCAGAGTGCAAAAGATGGACTGCAGAGTGCAGACAGCAGTAGGCAGAAGGCAGAAGGCAGAAGACAGCAGACACCAGAAGGCAGAAGGCAGACAGCAAAAAGCCCTGACCCCAGTGTGAGCTGGAGGCCAGGGCTTCAGAACGTCGACGGTCAGATGCCGGGGTAGTTGCGCTCGACGTTGCCCATGTAGAGCTGATGCGGGCGACCGATCTTCGTGGTCGGGTCATCGTTCTGCTCGCGCCACTGTGCGATCCAGCCCGGCAGACGACCGATGGCGAACAGCACGGTGAAGAACTTCGTGGGGAAGCCCATCGCCTTGTAAATGACGCCGGTGTAGAAATCGATGTTCGGGTACAGACGACGTGACTGGAAGTAGTCGTCTTTGAGCGCGATCTCTTCGAGTTCGGTGGCGATCTCGAGCAGCGGGTCGTGCACGCCCAGCTCGTTGAGCACTGACTCTGCCGAGGCCTTGACGATCTTGGCGCGCGGGTCGTAGTTCTTGTAGACGCGGTGGCCGAAGCCCATCAGGCGGATGCCCGACTCTTTGTTCTTGACCTTCTCGACGAAGTCGCCGACGCTCATGCCCGACTCGCGGATCTGCTCCAGCATGGTGAGCACGGCCTCGTTCGCTCCGCCGTGCAACGGCCCGAACAGGGCGTTGATGCCTGACGACACGCTGGCGAAGATGTTCGCCTGTGTCGAGCCGACGAGGCGAACGGTCGAGGTCGACGCGTTCTGCTCGTGGTCGGCGTGCAGAATGAGCAGACGTTCGAGGGCACGGCTCACAACCGGGTTGACCTCGTACTCCTCAGTGGGCATGCCGAAAGTCAGGCGCAGAAAGTTGTCGACGTAGCCGAGCTTGTTGTCGGGATACATCAGCGGCTGACCCAGGCTGCGCTTGAGCGCATAGGCGGCGAGCACCGGCATCTTCGCGAGCAGACGCACCGACGAGACCTTGACCTGGTAGGCATCCTGCGTGTCGAGCGAATCCTGATAGAAGGTCGACAGTGCGCTTACCGCGCTGGCGAGCACCGACATCGGGTGCGCTTCTTTGGGAAAGACGTCGAAGTAGCGTTTGAAGTCTTCGTTCAGCATGTTGTGATGCATCACTCGGTACTCGAAGTCGGTCAGCTCTTCGGGCGTGGGCAGCTCTCCGTGGATCAGCAGCCAGGCGACCTCGAGAAAGCTGGAGTGCTCGGCAAGCTGCTCGATGGGATACCCGCGGTAGCGCAGGATGCCTTCGTCACCGTCGATGAATGTGATGTTCGACTTGGTAGAGGCGGTGTTCACGAAACCGGGATCGAACGACGTCAGCCCCGTGTTCTTGGTGAGCTTTGTGAAGTCGATCGCATCGTGTCCCGCCGTCGTCTCAAGGATGGGGAACTCGGTCTCACCGTTCGGATGAATCAGCTTCACAGTTTTGTTGCGGTCGCTCACTGCTGTCTCCCTTTACTGATGTGTGACGGCGTCACGGCGTTGTAGCACGGTCAAACGCAATCCTACGAGGTGCGGGTCAGTTCATGAAATCGAGCCCAGGATTCGCCGGTAGGTGTCGGAGAACCTCGCCAAAGACTGTCAGCCCAGCACAAGGCTCTCTGTATGAGAGGCACAAAGAGTGCGTGATATGAGCGGCGCGAAGAGCGCGTGCGGCGGCGCACCGCGACGATCGAGTCTCGTGGGTTCGCTGGCTTCGCGGCAGTCAGGCATCGATGTGATCGTGAGGCATCAGGCGGATGTGCCGGTGCCGCCCGCAGGTCAGTGCGACAGGCGAGCCGCGGCGGTCTCGATCGCGGCATCGGTCGCCGTGAGCGCGAGACGCACATACTGCTCGCCGGCCGAACCATAGAAGTGCCCGGGGCCGCCGATGACACCCAGCTCAGCGAGTGCGCGCATGGTGTCCCAGCCGTCCTCGCCACGAGTGCCCCACAGGTAGAGGCCCGCAGTGCTGTCAGAGATCTGCAGGCCCCAGGTGCGTGCCGCGGGCAGCAGCAGCTCGCGACGCCGACGGTAGACGGCCTTCTGCGCCTGGACGTGTTCGTCGTCGTCCAGTGCTGCGGTCATTGCGGCCTGGATCGGACGTGGCAGCGAGAGCCCGAACTGCTTGCGCAGGTTGACCAGCGACTGCACGAGCTTCGGGTCACCGGCGACGATGCCGGTACGGTAGCCCGCCATGTTGGACTGCTTGCTGAGGGAGTACATCGACAGCACGTTGTGCAGGTCGCCGTCGGTGACGGCGTCTTCCAGGATGCAGGGCACGTGCGCATCCCACGGGGCCTCCCAGCCCAGCTCGGCATAGCATTCGTCCTGCACGATGATCGCGTCGAGCTCGCGGGCCCGCGCGACGGCTCGACGCAGCAGCTGCACGTCGTTCACACGGCCGTCTGGGTTGCCGGGGGAGTTCAGCCAGATCAGACGAGTGCCAGCCGACCATTCGTCGGGATCGTCGCTGCTCACCAGTCGCGCGCCTGTCGCATCCGCGCCGACCGCATAGGTGGGGTAGTGCACGACGGGCTGCACCACGACGTCATCTGGCCTCAGCCCGAGCCAGAGCGCGAGCTGTGCGATGAACTCTTTCGAGCCGATCGTGGGCATCACCGCGTCGGTGTCGAGCTCCACCCCGCGGCGGCGGCCGTACCAGCCCGCGATGGCCTCCCGAAGTGCCGGCGAACCCGCGGCGGTGCCGTAGCCCGGCGTGTCGGCGTGATTGGCCAGTGCGCGCTGCACAAGGTCGGGAACCGGGTCGACAGGCGACCCGATCGAGAGATCGACGGGCCCGTCAGGATGCTGTGCGGCGCGTTCGCGAATCGGCTTCAGCTGTTCCCAAGGATAGGTCGGAGTCTGCGCGACGAGATTGCGTGGCATGCGTCAGTGGCCCTCACCCTGCGGCGGCAGATCGCGAACGGCGGGATGATCGTAGCCCGTTGGGCCGACTTTGGCGGCGCCGCCGGGCGAACCGAGCTCTTGGAAGAAGTCGACGTTGATGCGGTAGTAGTCAGACCATTCTTCGGGCAGGTCGTCTTCGTAGTAGATCGCCTCGACCGGGCAGACCGGTTCGCAGG
The DNA here is from genome assembly GCF_008831165.1 of Pseudoclavibacter sp. CFCC 14310. Taxonomy (NCBI): domain Bacteria; kingdom Bacillati; phylum Actinomycetota; class Actinomycetes; order Micrococcales; family Microbacteriaceae; genus Pseudoclavibacter; species Pseudoclavibacter sp. CFCC 14310. The sequence continues at coordinate 799,731 of NZ_WBKC01000001.1, forward strand.
CACCGCAGTCGACACATTCGTCTGGGTGGATGTACAGGGTGCGATCGCCCTCGTAGATGCAGTCGACCGGGCACTCCTCGATGCAGGCGCGGTCTTTGACATCGACACAGGGCAGTGCGATGACATAGGTCACAGAATCAGCCTCCGAAAGTCTTGCCGCAAGTGTACCGCCAGGCGCTGCCGCCAGCCGATGAGGATGTCCTCACCAGCTGCAACGAGCCGGTGCCGACGGCCTGGTCGCTCTCGGCCTCAGCTCGAATGGCTGCCGCTGCGGTGAGGCAGCGGAGCCACCGCGAGAACCGCGACGGCCAGCATGCCGCCGTAGAGCCAGATATAGCCGTTGACGCCGAGGCCGCTGATGATCACACCCTGCGTCGGCGGCGAGGCGGCGAACACGAACATGGTCACCCAGACGCCGACGGCATACCAAGCCGCCGACCATCGGCCTGCGAGCTCGAGCCGCAGCGCCAGAGCGACGCCGAGCAGCGCGACCAACGAGAAGACGAGACCGTAGGGAATCGTCGGCGAGGCCGAACCTGTCGGACGCCAGACGGCGTTGTGACTGAAAGTGGTGATGAACGTGACCAGCACGCCGAGCAGAATGAGCAGAATCGGCGTGAGCACCGAGTGTACGATGCGTCGTCTGCCGGTCGTGACGGCCCCGGTCGGCGGGCTGTAATAGACCTCTGATCGGCCGCTTCTGATGGGCTCCCAGCCGTTGACCAGATCGCGCTGAGCGTCTGGCGATGCCGCGTAGGCGCGCCCGCCGATCTCGGTGAAGTACTCGAAGCCGGGAACCGGGCCGCCGGTGCCGTTCGAAAGAGCGTAGTAATCGCCTTCGACGATCAGCTGGGTGCGGTAGCACTGCATGGCCCGACGAATCTGATCGTGGAAGGGCCGCACATCGACACTGGTGTCGATCTGCCGGTCGGGCACCGTCACCTGTCGGCTGTGGGGCAGTGGCTCGAATCTGCTGTTGGCCCGAGTGCGTGCGGCGTCGCGCCGCACTGCGCTGCGCGGACGCTGCACCGCGAAGAGCGTCGAGGGATGCCATGCCTCGTCGTCGAGATGGGCGGCGTCGAAGGCGCGCTGGGTCGCTCGATGCACCATCACATGGTCGGGGTGTCCGTAGCCGCCGATGGCGTTGTACGTGACGATCGCATGCGGCCTCACCTGTTGGATGACCGCCTGGATGTCTTCGGCGACCTGATCGAGCGGGGCGTTTGCCAAGGCGTTCTCGGGGGAGTCATCGGCAGGCTCGGCGACCCCGCCAGGCCCCCACTGCATGCCAGAGTCGCTGTAGCGATGCAGCGCGACGTCGGCGGGCTTGGCGTGTAGGCCGCCGAGCCATCGATGGTCAGTGACCCCGAGCTGTCGCACCGCCTGGCTGAGCTCGGCCTCGCGTGCCGCTGAGAACTCGGGCTGATCGTGTTCGAGGTACTTCAGCGACTCGGGAATCACCTCGCCGAGCTCGCCGCGCGTCGCGGTGAGTACGGTGACCTGAGCGCCCTGGGCGGCATATGTGGCGATCGTGCCACCGCTCCAGAGTGTCTCGTCGTCGGGATGCGCGTGCACAAAGAGCACGCGTTTGGCGGAATTCTCCATGCCGACCATTGTGGCACCAGCCGCCGACACGTGGGCAGCGGCTCGCTGCCCACCGCGGGGAAACCGCCGTCGAAGGCCGGCTCTGCCGTGGAATCCGAACGCTGCGTCGTTCGTCGGGGGCGCAGTCTCGCCGTTCGACCGCAGAGGCGATCCATCTGCGTGAACGGCTGAGCGAGGGCCGCCAACAGGCGTCGACAATCGCACAGGACCCGGTTGCGTGAGACAGACAAAAAAGTACGGCTTCCCGGAGCCAGAAATTCGGATTCCCGAATAGTGATCAACCCCGTGTGTACGGTCACTCCCGGTGCTAGTGTCAGGCGAGTCCACGCTTCATCTGATGATTGGAACGGTGTGTTTCTCGGCACGTTTTTGATCGGCCTGCGCGAGGGTCTCGAAGCCACGCTGATCGTCGGCATCATCGCTGCGTTCCTGCGCAAGAACGGCAAGCCGCTCAGGCCTCTGATCGTCGGCGTCACCGCTGCGGTGCTGCTCAGCATCGCCGTCGGCGTGCTGCTGCAGACCCTCTCCATGAATCTGCCTCAGGCCCAGCAAGAGGCCCTCGAGACCGTCATCGGGGCCATCGCCGTGGTCTTCGTCACGACGATGATTCTGTGGATGAACCACCACGCCAAAAGCATGAAGCGCGACCTCGAGCACGACGCCTCGAGCGCGCTGAACGCGGGTGGTGCCTACGCGCTCGCCGGAATGGCGTTTCTCGCCGTGGTCAAAGAGGGGTTCGAGACCGCTGTCTTTCTGCTTGCCGCCATTCAGGCCTCGCAGTCGAGCGAGGCCCTCGCGCTCATCGGAGCGGCTGCCGGCATCCTCGTGGCCGTCGCGATCGGATTCGCGATCTACGTCGGCGGGCTGCGTCTGAACCTGCGCAAGTTCTTTCGCATCACCGGCATCTTCCTCGTCTTCATCGCCGCAGGTCTGGTGCTGAACGTCTTCCGCACCGCACACGAGGCAGGCTGGATCGTCATCGGGCAGCAGCAGATCGGCGATTTCTCGGCCTGGATGCCGAAGACCTCGGTGCTGGGCGCGGTCATCACCGGCATGTTCGGCATTCCGACCGATCCTCGTCTGATCGAGGTGCTCGCCTGGCTGGCCTACCTGCTGCCGGTACTGGTCATCTACTTCTGGCCCGACTCGCACACCGTGCCGCTGCACCGTCGGCTGCGGCTGAAGATGTGGTTGGCCGGTGGCGCCGTGGTGCTGGCGGCGGCGCTGTTCGCCCTGGTGCCTCGCGTGCACACGGATGCGATGGGAGACACGCTGCAGGCCCAGCGCCCTGGTACGGCACCGGGGGCGACCATCTCGGTTCGACTGACCGAGGTCAGCGCCGATCAGATCACTTTGGCCGTCGACGGGCAGGACGACGTGACACTGCACCATGTCTCTGACGGCGTCGTCGGAGGCGTGCAGCAGAGTCAGTGGGAGACCACGGTGTCGTCGCCGACGCCGAGCGATCTGCCGACGAACCCCACGGTCGCCGACCTGCAGCGACGCAACGGCGGTCGGCTGCCGTCTGGTCTGAACTTCGAGCGCACACCTGGGCCTTTCGAGGCGCAATGGAGCCAGCGCCAGACCTACAGCGCCCGCACGAGTGGCAGCACGCTGATCAACGCCGCGCAGAGCACCACGCTGAATGCGGTGCTGGCCGGCGGCGGCATCAGCGGAACCAAGACGGTCAGCGTCAGCGGCGGTCTGGGCGCAGGCTGGGTCGTCCCTGACGACGAGGTCGCTGCGGTGACCGACCGCCTCGTCGACGCACAGCAGCAGGCGGCCGAGCGTGCTCTGTGGTGGGGGTGGCTTCCCGGCGTGCTGCTGTGCGTCGCCGCCGGTCTGCTGCTCTCAGGCGCGCTCGATCATCGTCGGGCCAAAGATCAGATCGCGGAAGACGCAGAGGCCGGAGTCCATCCTGCGCGGCAGGCCGGTGCTGAGGGTGACCACGCACCGGTCGAGACCGGCGCCGCTGCGAAGTGACGGTTTTCTCTGCGCTCCGTGCAGAGAATCAGAGAGCGGAGAGATCCGCGACAGTTGGAGGGAACACACAGATGAAGAAGCATCACACTCGGGTGCTCGTCGCCGGCGGCGTCGCCGTGCTGGCAGGAATCAGCCTGGCAGGGTGCTCGTCAAACGGCGGCGATGCGGCACAGTCGTCCGGCGGCGCCGCACAGGTCAATGTCACGCTCACCAGTGACAACGGCAAAGACACCTGCAAGCTCGACACCACCGAGGCCGCTGCCGGCCCCGTGACCTTCACGGTCAAGAACGAGAGCGCGCCGGCGATCAGCGAAGTCGAGCTGCTGTTCAACCAGAAAATCATCGGTGAGAAAGAAAACCTCGCCCCAGGCCTCGACCCGGTGAGCTTCACCTCGACGCTCGACGGCGGCAAGTACCGCATCTACTGCCCTGGCGCAGACACCGAGTACGTCGATTTCACCGTGACCGGTGAGGCCGCCGCCGCCCCCAGCGGCTCGGCACAGGACGTCCTCAACGCCGGTGTGCCCGCGTACGGCAGCTACATCAAAGATCAGGTCGCCCAGCTGGACTCGACGGTCAAAGCCCTCGATGCGAAGGTGCAGGCCGGTGACGTCGAAGGCGCGAAGACTGCCTACGCCACTGCGCGCCCGTACTACGAGCGTGCTGAATCGGCCGTCGACGGGTTCCTCGTACCCGGAAACGAGAACCCCGAAGACAACGCTCAGAACCTCGACTACCTGATCGACATGCGCGAGTCGAACCTCGACGACGCAGCCGGCTGGCACGGCTTCCACGCCATCGAGCGCGACCTCTGGCAGGGCGGTGCGATCACTGCCGAGACCAAGACCCTCTCGACCGAGCTGGTCAAGAACGTCGACATTCTGAACACGCAGGTCATCCCGACCTTCACCGAAGGCCTGAAGCCCGAGGATCTCGCCAACGGCGCAGCCGACCTGCTCGAAGAGGTCTCGACCACGAAGATCACCGGCGAGGAAGAGGCCTACAGCCACATCGACCTCGTCGACTTCGCCGGCAACGTCGAGGGCGCACAGCAGGCGTACGCTTCGCTGCGCGACGGCCTCGACAAGATCGATCCCGACCTGGTGAAGACCATCGACCAGGAGTTCGAGAACGTGCAGAAGATGCTCGACGGCTACCGCGATCCGTCAGCGCTCGGCGGGTTCAAGACCTACGACGAGCAGCTGAAGGCGAGCGACTCTGAGAAGCTCACCAAGGGCATCCAGCCGCTGCACGACGCGCTGGCCTCGATCGCAGAGAAGGTCGCCACCGCGTAGTCTGCTGTCAGAGGTGCACCAGCACCGCTGAGCACAGCGTCGTCTGAGTCGCTCGAGCACAGACGACGACGGCCAAAGGGTCGAAAGATATCGAGTACGCGATGACGCGGGGCGCCGGCACTGAGCCGACGCCCCGCTCTCGCGCAGCAGGCAGCACAGCCGCACGCAAGATTGCAGCAGGGGAAGAACGACAGATGTCAGAGAAACAGCCAGAGAGCCACGAACCCGGCCACGAACCCGGCCACGCACCCGACGCAGGCGCTGAGACGCAGGCGACGGGGGCATCCGCCGAAGAGGCGAAGCCACGAGCCGGCGTGAGCCGCCGTGCGCTGCTGACCGGCACCGGACTCGGCGTCGTGGGAGGTGCGCTCGCCGGAGGCGGCATCACCTGGGCCACGACGAACCAGGACGGCAAAGACACCATCGAGCTGCACGACTCGGTGCCGTTCTACGGGCAGGCGCATCCGGCAGGCGTGCAGACGCCGCCGCAGCGCTACCTGATGTTCATGACGTTCAATGTGAAGACGACTTCGAGGCAGCAGCTGCAGACGCTGCTGGCACGGTGGACGGCCGCAGCCGGCCTGCTGCAGAAGGGCGACGCCGTCGGGTCGGTCGAGCCGACCAGCGAGCAGGGCGTGCCCAAAGACACCGGCGAGGCCTACGGTCTGGCCCCGGCAAGCCTCACCGTCACGATCGGGCTCGGCCCGTCGCTGTTCGCACCCGGGCGCTTCGGTCTCGAGAACAAGCGACCCTCTCTGCTGGCCGATCTGCCGGCTCTGCCGAGCGACAACTTCGACCCGGCGCTCACCGGCGGCGACCTCAGCGTGCAGGCATGCGCCGACGACCCGCAGGTCGTGTACCACGCGGTGCGCAACCTCGCGCGCATCGGGCGCGGGCTGGTCGAGACGCACTGGACGCAGATGGGCTTCGGGCGCGCGTCGGCCGGGCCGGGGCAGCAGACGCCGCGCAACCTGATGGGGTTCAAAGACGGCACGCGCAACATCACCACCGACGACGACTACGAGAAGTTCGTCTGGAGCGACGGCGACGGCCAGGACTGGTTCGCCGGAGGCACCTATCAGGTCGTGCGCAAGATTCGTATGAGCATCGAGACTTGGGACGCCGACCGCATCGGCGATCAGCAGACGATCTTCGGGCGTACGAAGGGCGAGGGCGCTCCGCTGACCGGGTCGAAGGAGTTCGACGACCCGGACTTCGCCGCCACCGACGACCACGGAGAGCGCATCATCGATGTGACCTCGCACATTGCGCTGGCGGCGCACGAGAACAACGACGGGGTGAAGGTGCTGCGGCGGTCGTACAACTACACCGACGGGCTGAACCCGCATGCGCAGCTCGACGCCGGCCTCGTGTTCATCACGTACCAGAACGACCCCGAGCACTTCGCACGTCTGCAGCGGCGGCTCGGCGCGTCAGACCTGCTGAACGAGTACATCTCGCACATCGGGTCGGGCATCTTCGCGATTCCTCCCTCGCCGAAAGAGGGGCGCTACATCGGTCAGGAGCTCTTCGAAGGCTGAGTCGCTCGGCGCTGGGGCTGCAGCACCGGCACACCGGTCGCCTGCTCGACGATGCGCTCGAGCTGATCGGGCGGCGTCAGGTTCTCGCCGAGTCGGTTCGGCTTGCCCGCACCGTGGTAGTCGCTCGAACCGGTGACGATGAGGTCGTAGGTGCGCGCGACCTGCATGAGGTGTGCGCGGAACTCCGGCGGATTGAGCCGGTGCCAGACCTCAAGACCGCCGAGCCCGGCGTCGGCCATCCGGTGCATGAGGTCGTCGTCGGGCCCGGCGCCGCGCCCGACCGTCGCCGGATGCGCGACCACCGGAACGCCGCCGGCCTCGCGAATCAGCGTTATCGCCTCGACCGGGTCGGGTGCGAAGTACGGCTCGTAGTAGCCGGCGCGCGGATGCAGCATTCGGTCGAAGGCCTGGGTGCGGTCTGCGACGATGCCGCGTTCGACCAGGGCGTCGGCGATGTGCGGGCGACCGATCGCCTTCGCCTCGCCTGACTGTGCGAGCACGTCGGCCCAGGTGACGGGGAAGTCTTTGGCCAGCCGGGCGACGATGCGTTCGGCGCGGTGCTCGCGGGAGTCCCGAATCTCTGCGGTCAGCTCGGTGAGCGCCCGATTCGTCGGGTCGAACAGGTAGGCGAGCATGTGCATCGAGCCGCTGCGAGTGATCGTCGACAGCTCCATGCCTCGCACGAGGCCGATGCCCGCCTGCTCGGCGGCGCAGGCGGCTTCGTCCCAGCCGTCGGTGTTGTCGTGGTCGGTGAGTCCCAGGCAGTCGAGGCCGGTGGCCGCGGCCTCGTCGATCAGCTCGGTCGGCGACTGCGTGCCGTCAGACACCCGAGAATGGGTGTGCAGGTCGATGCGAGTGAATGAGAGGGCCATGTCGTCATCGTACGTGAGCCGCTGCCTCGTATCGCCGACGTGCCTCTGCGGCGCGTGAGATCGCCTGTTGACACCGGTGCGAGAATGAGAGCATGAGCGATTCAGCACAGAAGCCGGGTGAGGCGCGCTCGCGCACCCCGAAGAACGAGCACTTTCGCACCTACATCTCACAGGGCTGGGCAGACCGAGAGGCGCAGGTTCCCGACACCGACGTCGTGGCCAGGTTCGCCGAGGATCGCCGCGATCGTCTGCATGCGATGCTTCCCGAACACACACTCGTGGTTCCCGCTGGCGACGTCAAAGTGCGCAGCAACGACACCGACTTCCGCTTTCGGCCGCACAGCGCCTTCACCCATCTGACGGCTTGGGGAGCAGACGCGGTGCCGGGCGCCGTGCTCGTGCTGCCGCCGGTCGACAGCGATGACGAGCCCGTGCTGCTCTTCCGCAAACCCGCCGGCCGAGACACCGACGAGTTCTATGCCGACCCCGCCATCGGCGAGTTCTGGAACGGGCCGCGGCCCGGTCTCGACGAGATCGCGGCTCGACTGGGCGTCAGCACGGCCGACATCCGCCAACTGCCTTCGGTCTTGGGAGCGCACACCGGCCCAGTCTCCGTGATCGCCGGTGTCGATGCGAATGCAGACGCCGCGGTCGACGATTTGGGGGAGCGTCACGACGCCGCTGGCGACAGCCTGCTCGAACGTGATGCGAGCGAACTGCGTCTGGTCAAAGACAGCTGGGAGATCGCGCAGATTCGCGAGGCGGTCGGGGCCTCCAAGGCGGGTTTTGACGACATCCTGCGACGGATGCCGGAGATCAGCGGGCACCCGCGAGGCGAACGTGTCGTGGAAGGGACGTTCTGGGCGCGCGCTCGCGAGCTCGGCAACGATGTCGGTTACGACACCATCGCTGCTGCGGGAGATCACGCGTGTTATCTGCACTGGACCGACAACGACGGCGCGGTGCAGGACGGACAGCTGATTCTGATCGACGCGGGCGTCGAGGTCGACAGCCTGTATACGGCCGACGTCACTCGAACGGTTCCGGTGTCCGGGCGGTTCTCCGCACGACAGCGTGAGGTGTACGAGGCGGTGCGAGAGGCGGCCGATGCGGCGTTCGCGGTGGCTCGTCCCGGTGTGCGTTTTCGCGACGTGCACAATGCTGCGCTCGAAGTGATCGCTCGCAAGACCAGCGAATGGGGGCTGCTGCCGATTCCGCTGGAGCAGACGCTCGACACGGAATGGCAGCTGCATCGCCGTTTCATGGTGCACGGCACCAGCCACCATTTGGGGCTCGACGTGCACGACTGCGCTCAGGCCCGTCGTGAGATGTATCAGGATGCTCTGCTCGAGCCCGGCATGGTGTTCACGATCGAGCCAGGGCTGTACTTCCAGGCCGACGACCTGACGATTCCCGAGGACTTTCGCGGCATCGGGGTGCGCATCGAAGACGACGTGCTCGTGACCGACGACGGCGTGGAGTCGCTGACCGCCTCCTTCCCGCGCACGGCCGACGAGGTCGAGGAGTGGTGCGCGTCACCCGAGACGTCGGAGTGATCGGCGGAGCGGCGGCCTCTCGCACGTGCGTGCAGACAGGATTCTTCTCGTCTCACTCCTGCGCGGGAGGCACGCGGCTCAGATCTGCGGCGCGCGCGGCGGGGTCGGATCCCCGAGCGACGGCATGGTACCGAGGATGCGCTGGGCCTGCCCGGCGACCGACGGATCGGTGACCACCGCATACGCGCTCGCCACGACCGCGGTGGTCGACTGGTAGTTCTTGTAGCGGCGGGTCAACGCATAGGTCACGATGCCCGAGATGATGCCGAACCCGGCGCCCAGTGCGAGAGCGGCGAAGAGGTAGTTCATCCCGTTGTTCGGCGTCCAGATCAGCATGATCAGTCCGAGGAACAAGCCGAACCACAACCCGCTGACCAGCCCGCTGAGAGCCGCCTTCGGGTAGCTCAGTCCGGTGGTGATGCGCTCGATGCTGTGCAGGTCGTTGCCCACGACGCTCACTTTTTCGACGGGGAACTCTTTCTCGACCAGCTGGTCGACGGCGGCGACCGCCTCGCGATACGTCTTGTACTCCGCGACGGTCGTGCCTGTCGGAAGCGTCGGAAACATGTGCGGGTTGGTCTGCCCGGCAGAATTTAGTCCATTGCCCATGACCTCATTGTCGCACTCACGCCGGATTGTCGCACTGGGCTGGGTGCACGGCGTACCATTTGCGTGTGACGTCACCCAAGATCTTTGTCTCCCGCATCATCGGCAGTGGGGTGTTCGACCCTGCCGGTGACCGAGTGGGCCGCACACGTGACGTGGTCGTCACCTATCGCACCGTAGGGCCTCCTGTGGTCGTCGGCCTGTTGGTCGAGGTTCCCGGGCGCAGACGGGTCTTCCTGCGAATCGCCCGGGTCACCGGCATCGTCTCCGGGGCCATCATCACCACTGGGTTGATCAACCTGCGCCGCTTCGAGCAGCGCGCCGGTGAGACGCGCATTCTCGCTGAGATCTTCGGCCGAACCGTGCGCCTGCGCGATTCGCAGCAGACCGGACGCATCGAAGACGTCAGCATCGAGAAGCTGAGCACGGGTGAGTGGGTGATCGCCGACGCCTTCATGCGCAAGCCGAAGACGAACGCATCGCCGTTCTCGCGCGGCGAGACCGTGCTCGTGCCCTGGGATGAGACCGAAGAGATCCACCGTGAGGGCGTCGAACAGGACACCACCCACCTGCTCGCCTCGTTCCAGGAGCTGCAGGCCCCAGATCTGGCGAGCTCGCTGATGGAGCTGCCAGACCGTCGGCGTGAAGAGGTCATCGAGAACCTGTCGAACGAACGTCTCGCCGACGCGCTCGAAGAGCTCGGTCGCAACGACCAGGCCGAACTCGTGCGCACCATCGATGACATTCGTTTCGCCGAGGTGCTCGACCACATGCAGCCTGACGACGCCGCCGACCTCGTCGCCGAGATCGCTCCAGAGCGCAAAGAGAAGCTGCTGCAGCTGATGGAGCCCGAAGAGGCCTCTGACGTGCGTATGCTGCTGCGCTACGCCCCCGACACCGCCGGTGGTCTGATGACCACCGAGCCGGTGATCTGCTCTGCCGACACGACCGTGGCCGAGGGGCTGGCGCTGATCCGCCGACATGAGATCGCACCCGCTCTGGCGGCCGCGATCTGGGTCACGCTGCCGCCCTATGAGGCGCCGACGGGTCGCTACATCGGCATGGTGCACTTTCAGCGGATGCTGCGGTATCCTCCGCATGAGCGTCTCGGCACCCTGGTCGACGACGACATCGAGCCGATGTCCCCTGAGACGTCGGCACTTGAGGTCGCGCGAAATCTTGCCGCGTACAATCTGACGTCGATTCCGGTCGTCGACGGCAACCGACGCCTGCTCGGCGTGGTGACTGTTGACGATGTACTGGACAACCTGCTGCCTGAAGACTGGCGGCACCGAGTCGGGGAGGTGAACGATGATGGCGAAACAGCCGAGCAGTGATCACGGACTGCTGAACGCACCACAGGCACGTCGCGTGCGACTGTGGAAGCGCAAGGATCCTGTCGAGTTCGGCAGCGCCGACACCTTCGGCCGGTTCACTGAGTCGTTCGCGCGTGCGATGGGCACGCCGGCCTTCCTGCTCGGTATGAGCGTGTTCATCATCCTCTGGATCACTTGGAACACGATCGGCCCCGAAGACCTGCGCTTCGACTCGGCGGCGATGGGGTACATCGCCCTGACGCTGGTGCTGAGTCTGCAGGCCTCGTACTCGGCTCCGCTGCTGCTTCTGGCGCAGAACCGTCAGGACGATCGCGACCGTGTGCAGATCGAGCAGGACCGCCAGCGAGCGGAACGCAACCTGGCCGACACCGAGTATCTGGCTCGTGAGGTGGTTGCGCTGCGTCTTGCCGTCAGCGAGCTCGCCAGCGAGCGGTTCGTGCGTGATGAGCTGCGCGAGCAGCTCGAAGATCTGACCGCCACCATCCAGGAGCTGCGCGGCGAGATGACACCGCGACAGGCGGGCGAGGGCATCGCCTCATCGGCTGCTGAGGCATCCGTCGCTGCTCACCGCGACGGTCACGCAGCGACGGCCGCACCTCTGAACCTGGCGGTCGACGGGCAGGCGCAGGAACAGCGCTGATGCTGCCCGATCAGACGTCGAAGCGCATCGACCCTGCTTTGGAGGCAGCGCTTTCGCGCGTGCACGATCCAGAGCTTCGTCGGCCGCTCGTCGACCTGGGCATGATCGAGCAGGCGACGCTCGTCGACGGTCACGCTGAAGCGCTCGTGCGGCTCACGATCACGGGTTGCCCGGCCTCGCAGCGCATCGAGCATGACGTCATCGAAGCGCTCGAAAGCGTCGTGGGCGCAGGCAACGCCAAAGTCACCCTCGAAGTCATGAGCGACGAGCAGCGGCGGGCGCTGCTCGCCTCATTGCGGCAGGGGCACCGCGGCAATCCCTTCGGTGAAGGCACACTCACCCGGGTCATCGCGGTCACCAGTGGCAAGGGAGGCGTCGGCAAGTCGACCATCACCGCCAACCTTGCGGCCGACCTTGCGGCTCGGGGGCTCGACGTCGGGGTGCTCGACGCTGACGTCTACGGATTCTCGATTCCCGGCCAGCTCGGCATAACGACCGGCCCGACCAAGCTCGACGAGCTGATGCTGCCGCCGATCGGCCATGGGGTGAAGGCGATCTCGATCGGCATGTTCGTGGGGGCGGGCAAAGCCGTCTCGTGGCGTGGACCGATGCTGCAGCGCACGCTTCAGCAGTTTCTGACCGACGTGCACTTCGGTGATCTCGACGTGCTGCTGCTCGACCTGCCGCCGGGCACCGGCGACGTCGCGCTGACGGCCGGGCAGCTGCTGCCGAACGCCGAGGTGGTCGTCGTGACCACGCCTCAAGAGGCCGCCTCCGAGGTCGCCGTGCGAGCCGGACTGCTCGCCGGGCAGCTGGGACAGAAAGTGGCTGGCGTCGTCGAGAACATGTCGTGGCTGCAGCAGGGCGATGAGCGCATCGAGGTCTTCGGCTCGGGTGGGGGTCGGCGCGCCGCCGACGAGCTCAGCCAGGATCTCGAACGCCCCGTTCCGCTGCTGGGACAGATTCCGATGAGCATTCCGGTGCGTGCCGGCGCCGACATTGGGCAGCCGGTCGTGCTGACGGCTCCGGAAGACCCGGCGGCTCAGGCTCTGCACGCACTGGCAACCAGGCTCGTCGAGCGACCTCGCGGCCTGCAGGGTCGGCAGCTGCCGCTCAGCGTCGGGTGACGAGGGTGCGATTCTGTGCGCACGGGACAGAGCATCTTTTCGGGCTCGACGAATGGCCTGTGCACAGTGTGATCAGCAGGCACGCCGACCGATGAAGTGCGTGATCAGGTCGCGTCGTTGTCGAAAGGTGCCGGTCGCTGATTGCGCTCACGTTCGGCTCGCTCGCTTGCGACGAGCGCGGTGGCGGTGAGGGCGGTGGATGCGACGGCCCCGGTCGCCGCTCCGGCTGCACCTGCGGCGGTTGTGACGGGCGGATCGTCCTGCAGCGCCTCGGCGATGATCCGACGCGGATCGTACTGGCGTGGGTCGAGCTTCTTCCAGTCGAGGTCGTCGATGGCACCGTCGGTCTCGTCTTTGACACGCTGCTTGGAGCTCTCGAGAAACTCTTTGACCTTGCGCGTGCCACGACCGAGCAGCTCTGCGTAGCGCGGTAGATTCGCCGGGCCGAGAATGAGCGCAGCAACCACTGCTACCAAGAGGATTTTCTCGAAACTCATTCCCACAGGTATTACAGTAGCCGAGTTGTTCCTATGCTTGCAGCAGGAGGTTGCCATGACATCAGCGGCGAACATCGCCAGGTACACGGCCGAATACCAGACCGAGCCTGAGACGATCGAACGCGCTCGAGCTGCGGCGCTCGAGTGGAATGTTGAGGCAGTCTCACCGATCGTCGGCGCGCAGCTTGCACTGCTCAGCGGTGCCGTAGACGCCCGTAACATCGTCGAAGTGGGCACGGGGACCGGTGTCAGCGGTCTGTGGCTGCTGAAGGGCGCACCAGAGGCTACGCTGACCACGATTGAGTCAGAGGTTGACTACCAGCAGTCGGCCAAACGCTCGTTCGCTCAGGCAGCCCTGCCAGGGTCGCATGTGCGCGCCATTCTGGGGCGTGCATCAGGAGTGCTGGAACGACTTGCCGACCGTTCGTACGATCTGGTGTTCATCGACGCCGACATCGCTTCGGCGCCCGCCTACGTCGCACATGGACTGCGACTGGCACGACCGGGTGGACTCATCGTGCTGGCCCACGCACTGGCTCATGGTCGAGTGGCCGATCCAGCGGCTCGGGATGCCGAGACGACTGGGCTGCGAGATCTCATCGAAGAGATCGGCAAGCGAGACCAGATTCGATCATCGCTGCTTCCGCTGGATGACGGCCTGCTGACTGTGGTGGCCCCCGCGAGCTAGAGGCCTGAGCGAGCTAGAAACCCGGTCAAAACCGGTTCAGGCGACCACGTCGGCCAGAACGGAGTGCAGCTCTTTGGCCTCGTCGGGTGTGACGGAGACGACAAGTCGTCCGCCGCCTTCAAGTGGCACGCGTACCACGATGACCTTGCCCTCTCGGACGGCCTCCATCGGTCCGTCACCAGTGCGCGGTTTCATCGCTGCCATGGCATATACCTCTTTCTGAGCGATACGAGCGTGCTGCTTTGCACCACTCCAGTATCTCACGAGCGCTCGAAAAGGGGCAGAGCGAGCCTCTGATGCCCGGGGTCAGCGCAGCCAGGCGACCAGCGCATCCAGACAGCGCGGCACTTCGTCGACGCGCAGGCGTTCGTCGTCGGCGTGCGCCAGCAGGGCGTCTCCGGGGCCGAAATTGACCGCGGGGATGCCGAGCGCACTGAATCGGGAGACATCGGTCCAGCCGTATTTCGGCTTCGGTTCGCTGCCGACGGCCTCGACGAACTCCTTGGCGATCGGGGCGTCGAGCCCGGGGCGGGCCCCCGGCGACATATCGATGAACTCGATTTCGTAGCCGGCGAAGAGGTCGCGCATGCGCTGTTCTGCCTCGGCTGCGCTGCGGCTCGGTGCGAAGCGATAGTTGACGTGCACGGTGCACTCGTCGGGAATCACGTTGCCGGCGACACCTCCCGTGATGCCTACGGCGTTGAGACCTTCACGGTAGGCAAGACCGTCGACCGTGATCGTCTCGGGCTCGAAGTCGCGCAGAATGTCGAGAATGCCGGCGGCGGCATGAATCGCATTCACCCCGACCCATGCGCGGGCGGAATGCGCGCGCCGACCCCGAGTGTGCAGCAGGAAGCGGCACGTGCCGTTGCACCCGCCTTCGATCTCGCCACCGGTGGGCTCGCCCAGGATGGCGAAGTCGGCGGCCAGCCACTCAGGGTGCTCACGCGAGACTCGGCCCAGACCGTTGAGGTCGGCGGCGACCTCTTCGTTGTCGTAGAAGACGTAGGTCATGTCGACGCTCGGGGCGGGCACACGACCCGCAACGGCCAGAAACACGGCGTCACCGGCCTTCATGTCGACGGTGCCACGACCGTTCAGCCAGGTGCCTTCGGCGTCGGTCGTGGTGGTGGTCGGCACGTTATCCCGGATCGGCACGGTGTCGAGGTGCCCCGCCAGAAGCACTCGTCGGTCGCGTCCGAGGTGCGTGCGCGCCACAACGGTGTCGCCGTCGCGCAGCACCTCGAGGTCGGTCTGCGTGCGCAGCGCATGCTCGACCGCGTCGGCCAGCCGTCGTTCGTCACCCGACTCAGACGGAATGTCGCAGATGGCGCGGGTCAGGTCGATGACCGAGCCGGAGAGGTCGAGAGCGTCGGGCGAAGTGTTCATGGTCAACATGGTAGCGACGGGTACAATCTGTGCCTATGACTGACACCCCAGACAACGCACCCCGCATCGGATTCGGCACCGGCCTCGCCACGCTCACTGCGAAGGGCGATGTGCTGGACGTGTGGTTCCCGCTGCCCGAGCTGCTCGAGAGAGTCGAAGACGCGCCGGGCCAGCAGCCGGGGCTCGAGTCGCACTTTGCTGGGCTCGTAGAAGGCGAGCAGGCGCGAGACGAGCTGCGCGAGGTCGAACGCCGGGTGATCTCAGTTGTCGTCGACCTGCAGCAGCCCGTCGAAGACACCGCTGATGCGTACCTGCGCCTGCACCTGCTGTCGCATCTGCTGGTGCAGCCCAACTCGATCAACCTCGACGGCATCTTCGGCCACCTGCCGAACAACGTCTGGACCAACCGCGGGCCGGTCGAGCCCGACACCTTCGACCGTCGCCGCGGGCAGCTGCGCGCGGCAGGCGTCGTCGCGCTGCTGGTCGACAAGTTCCCGCGTCTGATCGACTACGTGAGCCCCAAGGGCGTGCGCATCGGAGACGGCGCTCGCGTGCGTTTGGGTGCACACCTCGCACCAGGCACGACGGTCATGCACGAAGGCTTCGTCAACTTCAACGCCGGCACTCTCGGCGAGTCGATGGTCGAGGGACGCATCTCGCAGGGTGTCGTGGTCGGCGACGGTTCGGACATCGGCGGCGGCGCATCCATCATGGGCACGCTCTCGGGCGGCGGTCGCGAGCGCGTGCGCATCGGCGAGCATGCGCTGCTCGGCGCGAATGCCGGCATCGGCATCTCGATCGGTGACGACAGCGTCGTCGAGGCAGGGCTCTACATCACGGCTGGCACCAAGGTCACGCTGCTTGGTGCAGGCGGCACACAGCGCGTCGTCAAGGCCGTTGAGCTGAGCGGCGAGAGCAACCTGCTGTTCCGTCGCAACTCGGTCACCGGTGCGGTGGAGGCGCTGCGTCGAAAGGGTCAGGGCATCGAGCTGAACCCGGAGCTGCACGCTTGAGTGCCGCGTTCAGCGACGAGGCCTGGACGCTCACGGCGGGGCTGCGTGCGCAGATCGACGAACTCGACTTTCTGCGCGAGCTCGGTGACGGCACGCTCGACATGGACGACTTCCTGTTCTATCTGCGGCAGGATTCGTTCTACCTGACGGGTTACGCCAAGGCGCTCGCCTTTGTGGCGACCCACGCGCCCGATCCGCAGAGCGCCGCTTTCTGGGCGGGCGCAGCAGCCGAAGCGAGCACCGGCGAGACCGAGCTGCACGAGACGCTGCTGCCGCACGGCCGTGCCGAAGAGGTGCGCGAGCCGCTGCAGGCGTCGCCCACCTCGCTCGGCTATACGTCGTACCTCGTCGCCACCGCTGCGACCGAGTCGTACGCCGTCGCCGCGGCTGCTCTGCTGCCGTGTTTCTGGGTGTATGCGGATGTGTCGGCTCGGCTGGCCGTGCACGCGCACGACGTGCTCGCGGCCGATCCACGGCATCCGTTCGCCCAGTGGGTGGCCAACTATGACGGCGAGGACTTCCAGCACGCCGTGGCCGAAGCCCGACGCTGGACGGATGCAGCGGCCGAGCAGGTCGGCGCCGACGAGCGCCAGCGCATGCTCGACGCATTCCTGATCGCCACGCGCTACGAGCTGCTGTTCTGGCGCACGGCGAAGCTCCGCGAGCGCTGGCCTGAGCACTGAGCAGGATGCACGCAGGCGCATGCGCTGAGACGGATGCACCGAGACACCGTGGGCACCGACTGAACGAGAACTGAGAGTCTGAGGAGGCAATCATGCTGTTGGCATTCTCTGTGGCGCCGTCGGGCACTGGCCGAGCCGATGCGTCGGTGCACGATGCGGTCGCTGCAGCGGTCAAGGTCGTGCGCGACTCCGGTCTGCCCAATCGCACCTCGTCCATGTTCACTGAGATCGAAGGCACATGGGATGAGGTCTTCGACGTCGTGAAGCGTGCCACCGAGGCGGTCGAGCCGTTCGGGTCGCGTGTCTCGCTGGTGATCAAGGCGGATATCCGCCCAGGTCACACCGGCGAGATCACCGGCAAGCTCGAACGGCTGGAGCAGGCCATCGACGAGCTCTGAGACGCCGCTGCGTACAGATCCGTCGCGGGAATGCCTCCCGGATCAGGTCAGATCTCTTCGAGGTCGACGACCTCGAACTCAAGCAGACGCGCCCCGGTGGCGACCGGCTTGTGGCCCTCGCCGTGAGCGTGCGCAGCATGGTTCGCACGGCTGTCGCGCCAGTGTTCGAAGTCCTCCTGCGTCGCCCACTGCGTCAGCACGAAGTAGCGATCCTCACCCGCGGTCGGGCGCAGCAACTGGAAGCTCTCGAACCCCGGCTGTCCGTCGACCGAGTGACGGCGAGCGGCGAAGCGGCGCTCCAGCTCGGCACCCTCGCCTTCGGGCACCTCAAGCGCATTGATGACGACGACTGACATGTTGTCTCCTTCTGTTGCGATTCTCGTTCCGAGGGACTCAGGCGGTCCCACAGCAGTCGGCAGCGCCGACGATCAGGCCCGCTCTTTGAGCACGTAGCGCTGAACCTTCGCGCTCGCCGTTCGGGGCAGCTCGTCGACGAACTCGATCACCCGCGGATAGGCGTGCGCTGCGTAGCGGGTCTTGACCTCCTGCTGCAGCTCGTGGATGAGCGTCTCGTCGCCGGTGAAGCTCTGAGCGAGCACGATATAGGCTGCGACGACCTCGCCGCGCAGCTCGTCGGGTTTGCCGACGACCGCGACCTCGCGCACTGCCGGGTGCATGGCGAGCACACTCTCGACGTCAAGCGGACTGATGCGATATCCAGCAGCCAGAATGAGGTCGTCGTCGCGCGACACGAAGTGCAGCTGACCGTCGTCGCTCTGCCAGCCGAGGTCTCCGGTGAGGTACCAGCGGCCGTCGTCGGTGTAGCGCTCGGCGGTCTTCTGCGGCGCATCGTCATATCCGGGGAACCACCAGACCGGGCTCTCGGAGGGTGAGAAGGCGAGACGACCCACCTCGCCGGCCTTGGCCGGCCGGTCAGCATCCTGATCAAGGATCTCGCAGTGCCAGCCGGGCAGCGTCACACCCATCGAACCGGCCTGGGCCGGCAGTGAGATGCCCTCGCGCCAAGGCACCCCGATCAGCATGCCGTGCTCGGTCTGTCCGTAGTGATCGTGCGGCTCGGCTCCGAGCACATCGCGCGACCACTCGAGCACCTCAGGCGTCAGGGGCTCACCGGCAGACGACGCGCGGCGCAGGTGCACGGGCAGGTCGCTCTGCGGGTCGTTGCGCATGGCACGGAACATGGTGGGTGCTCCGCAGAAGTTGGTGACGCCGAACCGGCTGAGCACGTTCCAGGCCTGCTCGGCGGTGAATTTGTCGTGCGGCAGCAGGTTCGTGTGGCCAACGACCAGCGGCCCGAGCACCCCGAAGTAGAGCCCGTAGGCCCAGCCCGGGTCGGCGGCGTTCCAGAACACGTCGTCGGGCTGCAGATCGAGCCCGTTGACCATGTACGAGCGGAACGACACCAGCGCCTTCATCGGCAGCGGGACGCCCTTCGGCGCCCCGGTCGTGCCAGAGGTGTAGAGCAGCGCGAGCACGCCGTCACCACCGATCGAAGCCGATTCGGTGAGAGGCTCGGCCGCTTCGACGAGCGGGCCGAAGACCGCATCGTCGGCCCATTCCGGGTGCGCGGCTGCCGTCGTGTCGTCGTCGACCGGGTCGACGCGCAGGATGCTCCAGCTGCGTCCGTCTGCCGGCAGATCCTCGCTCGGGTCGAGCTTGTGTCGCTGGCTCGCGTCGGCCACGACCAAAGAGGCACGACCGGCGTTGACCCGCATGCCGATGGCCTGCGCCGCGAGCGCGGTGAAGAGGGGGATGTGCACGGCGCCGAGACGCCAGATGCCGAGCAGAATACCGATGTAGTCGGCCGATCGAGCCATCATGACGCCGACGCGGGAGCCCTCAGTGACGCCGAGATCGGCGAGCACCCGAGCCGAGCGCTGCGAGAGTTCGTCGAGGTCGCCGAATGTGAGGTCGACGCCATTCCAATCGGCGTCGACGGTGCGGAAGGCGACCGCATCGCGAGGATGCGCCCGCAGGAGCAGATCGATCGCGTTCGCCTCGGGCGCGTCGTAGACGGCACGCCAACGGGTGATCTCTTCGTCGATGAGCCGAGCGATCTCGGTGTCGGTCTGCTGCGCTTCGGTCATCTGGGCTCCAGTCTCGTCGTGCTTCTCAGGAAGGCGCACCGCCGTTGCTGCGCCCGGCAGACAGCCTACGTCAGGCGTCGCGCCGAATGTGGATCACACGGAATCCACGCGCAGTGGCTGCACGGCGCACTTCGAAGTCGCCGGGCAGCTCCTCGGCCAGCCAGCGCTGCAACGAGTCAGCACCGAGCTGCTTGCCGACGACGAGCCAGGCTGCGCCGCCAGGAGCGAGCCGCGGCAGCCAGGTCAGCAGCAGCTCGTGCAGCGCCTGTTTGCCGATGCGGATCGGCGGATTCGCCCAGATGACGTTGAACTCGACATCGTCGGGCACGCCGTCGGGGGAGGCGACGGTGACCCCCTCGAGACCGAGGCGATCGGCGTTGCGCGTGGTGGCATCCCTCGCCCGCTCGTTCACGTCGACGGCCCAGATCCGCAGATGCGGTGCACGCAGGGCAAGCGTCAGTGCGATCGGGCCCCAGCCGCACCCGATGTCGAGCGCCTGACCGGTCTGCGGCGGCTCGGGCACGTGATCGAGCAGGATGCGGGTGGCCTTGTCGAGCCCGTCAGGGGAGAACAGGCCACTGGCGACGGCCACTGTGCGTGTGCGACCATCGAGATCGACGTCGATGTCGCGCCAATGCGCGGCCACCTGTGGGTGTTCGGCGAAATAATGCTCTTGAGCCATGCGTTCAGGTTAGTGGAGGTACATATACATGACAGATTCCGGGCGCCCGTTGGACGAGCTGCTGCAGAGGATCGAGGCTCGTGAGCAGGCGACGGAGGCTCTCGGCCGAGAGATCGATTCGACCACTGTGAAGGTCGGCCATGCTCAGGCGCTGCAGTCTGAGGCGAGCGAGGCTCACGGTGGTGACGAGGAGCGATTCGAACGTGCGGCGCTGAAGCGCGTCGCAGGGCTCTCGACCGAACTCGAAGACGTCTCAGAGGTCGAGTACCGGCAGCTGCGGCTTGAGAACGTCGTGTTGATCGGTGTGTACACGCAGGGGAGTCTTGCCGATGCCGAGAACTCGCTTGCCGAGCTCGCCGCACTGGCAGAGACCGCCGGATCACGAGTGCTGGATGCGCTGCTGCAGCGCCGGCTGAACCCAGATCCGGGCACGTATCTTGGTCACGGCAAGGCCCATGAGCTGAAAGAGCTCGTCGCCGCACTGGGTGCCGACACCGTCATCGCAGATACTGAGCTCGCCCCGAGTCAGCGGCGTGCGCTCGAAGACGTCGTGCGGGTGAAGGTCGTCGACCGCACCGCGCTGATCCTCGACATCTTCGCCCAGCACGCCAAGAGCCGAGAGGGCAAAGCCCAGGTCGAGCTCGCGCAGATGGAGTACATGCTGCCGCGTCTGCGAGGCTGGGGCGGATCACTGAGTCGTCAGGCCGGCGGCCGTGCTGCTGCCGGTGAGGGCATCGGCTCGCGTGGCCCGGGCGAGACGCAGATCGAGATGGATCGCCGGCGCATTCACACGCGCATGGCGAAGCTGCGCAGACAGATCAAGGCGATGGCGCCGGCCCGCGCCGCGAAGCGTGCGAACCGCGACCGTTTCGCGATTCCGTCGGTTGCCGTGGTCGGGTACACCAACGCGGGCAAGTCGTCGCTGGTCAACGCGATCACCGGTTCGGACGAACTCGTGCAGAACCAGCTGTTCGCGACTCTTGACTCGACCGTGCGTCGCAACACGACCGAAGACGGTCGGGTGTACACGCTCAGCGACACAGTCGGCTTCGTGCGGCGTCTGCCGCACCAGCTCGTCGAGGCGTTCCGGTCGACGTTCGAAGAGGCAGCCGACGCAGATGTGCTCGTGCACGTCGTCGACGGCTCGCACCCCGATCCACAGGCGCAGATCGAAGCGGTGAGAACCGTGCTTGCGGAGTCGGGTCTGGAGGGGGCACGCGAGATTCTGGTCTTCAACAAGATCGACCTCGTCGACGACGAGCGTCGCATGGTGCTTCGTGCCATGGAGCCCGAGGCTTCGATGGTCTCGACTCGCACCGGTGAGGGCATAGCCGACCTGGTGCGTCGCATCGAGACGGCGCTGCCCGACCCCGGCGTCGAAATCGATGTCGTGGTTCCATACGACCGCGGCGACCTCGTTGCGCAGGCGCACGAGCACGGGCAGGTGCTGCACACCGAGTACCTGGACAAGGGCACACGGCTGCATGCGCGCGTCAGCCCGCAGCTGGCAGAGCAGATTGACGGGGTTGCCGTCACAACTGCTGCCGTGCAGTGAGTGCCGCGATCACACAGAGCGCAGCACGGCGACGACTTTGCCGAGGATGACCGCGTGGTCACCGAGGATCGGCTCGTACTGGGTGTTCTGAGGGAGCAGCCAGGTGTGCCCGTCACGCTGACGGAACGTCTTGACCGTGGCCTCCTCTTCAAGCAGCGCGGCGACGATGTCACCGGCGACGGCGTCCTGCTGCTGCCGCACCACGACCCAGTCGCCGTCGCAGATCGCCGCGTCGATCATGGAGTCTCCGCGCACTTTGAGCAGAAAGAGCTCGCCCTGCCCGACCAGTTGCCTGGGCAGCGGAAACACGTCGTCGATGTGCTGATCGGCGAGGATGGGGGAGCCTGCGGCGATCTGGCCGACCAGTGGCACCATTGCGGTCTCTTCTGAGACGACCGCCAGTGCCTGCTGTGCCGGAGTCGACGGTGGCTCGGCGACGGCCGTCGGCTCCTGCTCGATGAGTACTTCGAGTGCACGCGGTCGCTTCGGGTCGCGGCGGATGCAGCCGGCGAGTTCGAGCTGATTGAGCTGGTGGGTCACCGATGACAGTGACGAGAGACCGACCGCATCGCCGATCTCGCGCATGCTCGGCGGATACCCGCGGTCGCTGATCGACTCGGTGATGAATGCGAGGATGCTCTGCTGCTTCTTACTGAGCCGTGAGCGGTCACCACGGCCTGACGTCGTCGACGTGTGGGGTCTCGTGGCCATATTTTCAGTCCTTCTGCGCGTGATGTCAGTGGGTCGTGGTGCACTGACTCAGGTGATGCCTATTCGAAACTTTATCCGAACGATGGGCATCTGGCCAAAGATGTCTTCGAACAGGCGTGGCGTGAGTGGGTTGCCCAAACGCAGATTCGAAGATATATTCGAAAGACACGTTCGAAAGGACTTCTCATGGACGCGACCAACAACCTCTCCTCGGCACCCATCGTCAAGACGCGGGCACGTCTCACGCGCCGTGGCCGGCAGGTGCGGGCGCTGGCACTGGTGATGCTGCTGGCTGCAGTCATCGTGGCGGCCATCTCATTCGGCACCCAGGCCTTCGCCGGTGACGACGAGCCGATCGAAGTCACCAGAGTGCAGGTCCAGCCCGGCGACACGCTCTGGGACATCGCACAGCTGTCCGCCCCGCGTCATGACGTACGCGACGCCGTCGCCGAGATCCGCAGAGCGAACCACCTCGATGACGCCACGGTGCATCCTGGCGATCAGCTGATCATTCCCGCTCATCTGCTCGACGCCTGAACGACGAACTCGCCGACTGGTTCGAGACCGGAGTCCTGATGACGCCGTCCTGGCGATTCGTCGTTTGCGCAAGGGCGCACGCGTAGACTTGCGTCTGTGACCACTCTTGATGATCTTCCCCTTCGCGCAGAACTCGTCGGACAGCAGCCGTACGGCGCACCGCAGCTGCACGTGCCCATCGAACTCAATGTGAATGAGAACACCTTCGGACTTCCCCCAGAAGCCGTTCGCGACATCCAAGAGAGCGTCGCTGGTGTGGTCGCCGGTCTGAACCGCTACCCCGACCGAGAGTTCACCGCACTGCGCGAAGCCCTGGCAGGCTACCTCGGTCACGGTGTCACCCCAGAGCAGGTCTGGGCGGCAAACGGCTCGAACGAGGTGCTGCAGCAGGTGCTGCAGGCATTCGGCGGGCCAGGTCGGTCACTGCTGAGCTTCGTACCGACCTACTCGATGTACCCGCTGCTGGCAGCCGGAACACAGACGGCCTGGCTGCCGATCGATCGGCAGGCTGATTTCACTCTCACCCCAGATGCCGTTGCCGCGGCGATCCGCGAGCACCGTCCAGATCTCGTGTTCATCTGCCGGCCCAACAACCCCACCGGCACTGGTGCCGCGCTCGATGTGATCGAAGCCGCATATGCTGCGACTGACGGCATCGTGGTCGTCGACGAGGCCTACCAGGAGTTCAGCGGTTCCGATGCCGTGAGCGCACTCACACTGCTGCCGGGGCGCCCACGTCTGGCGATCTCGCGCACCATGAGCAAGGCGTTCGCCTATGCGGGTGCACGGGTCGGCTATCTCGCCGCAGATCCGGCGTTCGTCGACGCGCTTCGGCTGGTGCGGCTGCCCTACCATCTCTCTGCGCTCACTCAGGCGGCGGCCGAAGCCGCACTGCGTCACGCGCCGGCGATGCTCGCCAATGTCGATCGCATCCGCGCGCAGCGAGACCGCATCGAACGGCGAGTTGCCGAGCTCGGCTTCACGCCCTATCCCTCTGCGTCGAACTTCGTGCTGATCGGTGGCGTGGCAGACCCGAAAGACACCTTCACTCGTCTGCTCGCCGAGGGCATTATCGTTCGCGACAACGGTATTCCGCACACGCTGCGCGTCACCGCCGGAACCGAGAGCGAGACCAGCGCGTTCCTTGCCGCCTTCGAACGAATCGCCACGCCGGTCACCGCCGGTTAGACTAGGTGACCGTATTGCCTCCAGGCGGCTGATCGCCCTGGACGAGGGCAGTTGACAAGGGAGAGAGATGCCTGAATCATCGCGTCGAGCGACCGTGCGCAGAGAGACCTCTGAATCGTCAGTCCGCGTGACTGTCGATCTCGACGGCACCGGCACGTCGCACATCGAGACCGGGGTTCCCTTCTACAATCACATGCTCACGGCACTGAGCCGACACTCGCTCATCGACCTCGATATCGAGGCGACCGGTGACATCGACATCGATGTGCATCACACCGTCGAAGACACCGCCATCGTCTTGGGCGAGGCAGTGAAGCAGGCGTTGGGCGACAAACGGGGCATCACACGCTACGGCGACGCCACGGTGCCGCTCGACGAGGCTCTGGCACAGGCCGTCGTCGACATCTCGGGGCGTCCGTACTTCGTGCACACCGGCGAGTCTGAGGCATTCACGATGCACCTGATCGGCGGTCACTTCACCGGTTCTCTCGTCGGTCACGCCGTAGAGTCGTTCGCCTTCCACGCGGGAATCACCATCCACCTGCGTGTGCTGGCCGGTCGCGACCCGCACCACATCGCCGAGACTGAGTTCAAAGCGGTCGCGCGCGCACTGCGTGCTGCGGTGTCGCTCGATCCGCGCGTCACCGGAGTGCCCTCGACAAAGGGCGCCCTGTGAGTGCAAGACCCACGGTCGCCGTGCTCGACTACGGCAGCGGCAACGTACACTCAGCGGCGAAGGCACTCACGCAGGCAGGCGCCGATGTTCAGCTGACGCGGGACAAGGCCGCGGTGGGCGCCGCCGACGGACTGCTCGTGCCCGGTGTCGGTGCGTTCGGTGCCGTAATGGACCAGCTCAACGAAGTCGGCGCACCCCAGATGATCGAGCGGCGCCTCGCCGGCGGGCTTCCCGTGCTCGGCATCTGCGTCGGCATGCAGGTGATGTTTGACCATGGTGTCGAAGGCGAGATGGAGCATGACGGACTGGCCCAATGGCCCGGTACCGTCAGCCGACTGCAGGCTCCTGTGCTGCCGCACATGGGGTGGAACACCGTGCAGCCGGGGGAACGCAGCCGTCTCTTCTCGGGTATCGAGAACGAGCGCTTCTACTTCGTGCACACCTTTGCGGCCAAACGCTGGACACTACAGACCGACCCGCCGTTTCCGCAGCCGGTCGTGACCACGGCATCCTACGGAGAGCCATTCCTGGCCGCGGTCGAGAACGGTGCCCTGTGTGCGACGCAGTTCCATCCTGAGAAGTCGGGGCGTGCAGGCATCAGACTGCTGCGCAACTGGCTGAGCACATTGCCGAACGTCGCCCACTGAGGTGTCGTGCACGAGACATCAGGTCACTCGGGGAGCCCTGTGACCGGTATGAATGAGGGAGAGACACATGAGTGAGGAAGATCTGGCCCAGCGCCCTGAACTGGTGCTGCTGCCTGCCGTCGACATCGCCGATGGAAAGGCCGTGCGCCTCACCCAGGGCGAGGCCGGCACTGAGAAATCGTACGGCGACCCGACCGATGCGGCCCTTGACTGGGTTCGCCAAGGGGCCGACTGGATTCACCTGGTCGACCTTGACGCCGCCTTCGGTCGCGGTGAGAACCGCAAGGCGATTCGTCGCGTCATCAAGCAGGCCGGTCACGTCAACATCGAGCTCTCCGGCGGCATCCGCGATGATCGCTCTCTCGAGCAGGCGCTCAGCACCGGTGTCAAACGCGTGAATCTCGGCACCGCAGCGCTGGAGAACCCTGAGTGGGCTGCCAAAGTCATCGGTGAGTATGGCGAGGCGATCGCCGTCGGCCTCGACGTGCGCGGCACGACCCTCGCTGCGCGCGGGTGGACGAAAGATGGCGGCGACCTGTTCGAGGTTCTGGAACGTCTGGAAGAAGCCGGCTGCGCTCGCTACGTCGTCACCGATGTGTCCAAAGACGGGACGCTCAAAGGGCCGAATCTCGACCTGCTGAGCCAGGTGCTCGCTCGTACTGACAAGCCTGTTGTGGCCTCTGGCGGGGTTTCCTCCCTGGACGACGTCGCCGCGCTGCGCGAGCTGATTCCGGCTGGCCTCGAGGGGGCGATCATCGGCAAGGCTCTCTACGCCGGTCGCTTCACCTTGGCCGAGGCCCTCGACATCGCTCGCGACTGAGGCGCGTCGATGACTGACAGCCGTGCATCCGGCCTGCCTGCTGACTCAGCCGGCACGCCATGGGCCGGGCGCCGATTCGAGGCCAATCGCTTCGCGACCGATGACGGCACGTCGCCGACGGCTTGGTTGGAGGCGGTACGCAGGTTTCGCCTGGCCGAGATCAGCATCAGCGAGGTCATCGCGGAGCTGCATAAGACGAGGCTGCTGATTCCACTGGTCGCCGAGCTCGAATCCTCCGGCGTCGCAGAGAACGGGCTGCCTGTCGACAAATCTGCCGAGCTCGCAACAGTCACCGTTGCGACTCCTGACGGTCAGCGTGCGCTGCCCGTCTTCACCGCGGTGGATGCCATGCAGCAGTGGAACCCCGAGGCGCGGCCGGTGCCAGCCGAGGCTCCTCGGGTCGCGCTGGCAGCAGCGGGGGAGCACACCCCGCGTGTAGTGGTCGATCCCGGTGCCGAAAGTGAGTTCGTAGTGCGGTGGCCGGCCCTGGAAGCGCTGGCGACTGGCCGCGCGTGGACTCCGGCGATCGACGACCCGCGCGTACTGGAGGCATTCATGCGTCCGGCCAGTGAGCTGCCCAGCATCAAATCGCTGGTTCTGACCCCGGGCGACCCGACCTCACAGCTGCGCGGTCCAGAGATTCTGGTGCAGCTCGAGATCATCGACGGTCTGGACGCTGCGGCGCTGAAAGAGATGTCGGACTGGCTCTCTGAGCAGTGGCGTGCCGACGAGACCATCATGGGGCAGGTGGACTCGATCGGGGTGCGCTTCGTGCGCACTCAGTACTGAACGCCGGGGTGCTTTCGGTCAGTTCACTGGTCCGGTGAGCTTCTCACCCGGGCCCTCGCCACGAGCGTCGGGAATCAGTGACGCCTCACGGAAGGCCAGCTGCAGGGTGCGCAGTCCGTCGCGCATGCTGCGAGCATGCAGGTTGCCGATCGCAGGCGCTGATGCGATGACCAGCCCGGCCAGCGCCTCAATGAGTTTGCGCGCCTCGTCGAGGTCTCGTTCCTGCTCTGGATCCTGAGCCAGCCCGATCTTCACGGCCGCGGCACTCATGAGATGCACGGCTGCGGTCGAGATGACCTCGACGGCAGGAACGTCGCCGATATCGCGGGTCAGATCCTCCAGCGCTTCGCGCTCCCGAACATCCATCTCGCGCGATCCGCCGGCCGCCGGTGACTCAGCCGCGTCGGCTCCGTCGCTGTGCAGACCGCTGGAACGCTCGCCCAGAATGTCGCCTTCGTGGATGCTTCGCTTGGTCATCTTCGCTCTTTCTCTCGTGTCCCCGGCACTCAGAACGGCAGGAGCGGCGCAAGTGCTCGCAGGAGGGCTCGGTCTCTGGTAGTATGGCTTGTGCTGTGCGTCTCGACGATGCTCAGCGCTGAGCTGAAGAGGAGTTCACACTCCCACCTACTGTAGTCGACCTCAACACAGACTGCCGGGTCCAAAGTGCTCAAGACGCGACTGCGCCTTGCTGCTTCTCTGACGTTCACCATGCCGTGCACGAGTAAGGAGCAGCCGATTAGCGAGCCGCGCATCAATGACCGTATCCGAGTTCCCGAAGTCCGCCTGGTCGGGCCCAAGGGAGAGCAGATCGGTGTCGTCTCCGTAGCCAAGGCACTGCACCTGGCGCGTGAGGCTGACCTCGACCTCGTCGAGGTCGCCCCGCATTCGAAGCCGCCGGTAGCCAAGCTCATGGACTACGGCAAGTTCAAGTACGAAGCCGCTCAGAAAGCGCGTGAGGCCCGTCGCAACCAGACGAACGCCCAGCTCAAAGAGATCCGCTTCCGCCTCAAGATCGACAGCCACGACTATGAGACCAAGAAGGGCCATGTGCTCAGGTTCCTCAAGAGCGGCGACAAGGTCAAGGTCATGATCATGTTCCGTGGTCGTGAGCAGTCTCGCCCCGAGTTCGGCTACAAGCTGCTCATGAAGCTCGCCGAAGAGCTCAAGGAGTACGCGACCATCGAGTTCAAGCCGCTGCAGGACGGTCGCAACATGACCATGGTGCTTGCGCCGATCCGCACCAAGGCCGAGATCAAGGCCGAGGCCGAGCGTGCTGCGAAACGCGAGGCGAAGGCCGCCGAAGTCGAGGCTGACGCTGAGAAGACCACGACTGACGCAGAGAAGACCAACTGACCGATCCACCGGTCGGCAGATACGAAAGAGAAGAAGAAGATGCCAAAGCAGAAGACACATTCCGGTGCCAAGAAGCGTTTTCGCACCACCGGCAGCGGCAAGCTGTACCGCGAGCAGGCGAACAAGCGCCACCTGCTCGAGCACAAGTCGTCACGTCGCACCCGTCGCCTGAGCGCGGATGTCCCGGTCTCGGCCGCTGACACCAAGCAGGTCAAGCGACTGCTGGGCAAGTAAGAGCGAACCGGACTGAAGAGAGAGTACTGAAATGGCAAGAGTCAAGCGTTCCGTCAACGCCAAGAAGAAGCGTCGCGAGATCCTCGAGAAGGCAGAGGGCTACCGCGGTCAGCGGTCGCGCCTCTACCGCAAGGCGAAGGAGCAGGTCACCCATTCGTACACCTACGCCTTCCGTGATCGCCGTGCGAAGAAGGGGCAGTTCCGCCGCCTCTGGATCCAGCGCATCAACGCTGCGGCACGTGCGAACGGCATCACCTACAACCGTCTGATCCAGGGACTGAACCTGGCCGGTGTCGAGGTCGACCGCCGCCTGCTCGCCGAGCTGGCCGTCACTGACGCCAAGACGTTCAGCAGCCTCGTCGAGACCGCAAAGCAGGCTCTGCCCGCTGATGTGAACGCTCCTCAGGCCTGAACATGCTCAGCAGCGTTCACAACGAGCGCGTGAGATTCGCTGCCTCTTTGGCACGCAGAGACGCCCGGTCGAAGACCGGGCGTTTTCTGCTTGATGGGCCGCAGGCCGTGGCCGAGGCCATTCGGTGGCGCCCTCAGGTCGTCGAACAGGTCTATGTGGCAGAGAACGCCCTCGGGCGCCTCAGCGATCTGTCCGAATCTGCTCGCGCGGCTGGGCTGCCGGTCGAGACCGTCACAGAGCGTGTGCTCAAAGGGATGAGTGACACCGTGCATCCGCAGGGCGTCGTGGCGGTGGCCCGGCAGTTCCCGGTCCGCGTCGAAGACCTGTTCTCCGGAACCCCGAGACTCATCGTGATCATGCATCACGTCTCAGACCCGGGAAACGCTGGCACCGTGCTGCGGGTGGCCGACGCAGTGGGCGCCGACGGAGTGGTGTTCACCGATCGCAGCGTCGACGTCTACAACCCGAAAGTGGTGCGTTCGACGACCGGGTCGCTCTTTCACCTGCCGGTGGCGGTCGGGGTCGATCTGGGCGACGCAATGCGACTCGCACACGAGAGCGGCCTGCAGACCCTCGCAGCGGACATCAGCGGTGACGAGCTCGCATCTGATGAGGCGACGGCAGAGCTGCTGTCTCGGCCGACGGCATGGCTCTTCGGCAATGAGGCGCACGGTCTCGACGATGCCGAACTTGCCCTCGCCGACCGCGCAGTGCGACTGCCGATCTACGGTCAGGCGGAGTCGCTGAACCTGGCCATCGCCGCCAGCGTGTGCCTCTACCAATCGGCGTTTCGCATGCACGCCTGAACGGCGCAGGAGTCGGCCCCTACGTGAGGTCGGCCGTCGGTGCAAGTCGAATAGGATTCGCCGGGTCGGTCTGCGATTGCTACTGTGTAGCCAGGTTTCACTCTTGTTACGAGAGTGTTACGTGGCAGTTCTTGCAATGAAGCGCTAACTACGATGGGGCACCATGACCACGAACGACACCGTCTCGATCCCGCAGATCCAGAGTGATGACCCCATTGTGGTCATTGACCACGTCGAAAAGCACTACGGTGAGCTGCACGTGCTGAACGACATCAACACGAACGTGGGCCGTGGCGAGGTCGTCGTCGTGATCGGCCCCTCCGGGTCAGGCAAATCGACGCTCTGTCGGGCGATCAACCGGCTTGAGACGATTGACTCGGGCACAATCACCATCGACGGCAAGCCGCTGCCCTCCGAAGGAAAAGGCCTCGCACGCCTCCGTGCCGACGTCGGCATGGTCTTCCAGTCGTTCAACCTCTTCGCGCACAAGACGATCCTTGAGAACGTCACGCTCGGCCCCATCAAGGTGCGAGGTCTCAAGCGCAAAGAAGCCGAAGAGCAGGCGATGGTTCTGCTCAAGCGTGTCGGTGTGGCGAACCAGGCCATGAAGTACCCCGCTCAGCTCTCAGGCGGCCAGCAGCAGCGCGTGGCCATCGCCCGCAGCCTGGCCATGAACCCCAAGCTCATTCTGCTCGACGAGCCGACCAGCGCGCTCGACCCCGAGATGATCAACGAGGTGCTCGACGTCATGGTCGAGCTGGCTCGCACCGGTATGACCATGGTGGTGGTCACACATGAGATGGGCTTCGCCCGCAAAGCGGCCAATCGCATCATCTTCATGGCCGACGGCCAGATCGTCGAAGAGGCCCGGCCAGAAGAGTTCTTCACGAATCCCAAAACCTCGAGAGCACGTGAGTTCCTCTCGAAGATCCTCACGCACTGAGTCGTGAGCTCAACCCGAAAGAATGGAGACCACCCCATGAGAATGAGGAAAGCGCTTTCAGGTGCAGCACTGCTGGCAGTCGGGGCGATCGCCCTCAGCGGATGCGCGTCAGGCGGTTCGACGACAGATTCCGCCAAGTTCCCGGTGGCAGAGAACGTCACGGTCGAGGGCAGCCCGACCTTCGACGCGATCAAGCAGCGCGGCAAAGTCGTCGTCGGTGTGAAAGACGACCAGCCTGGCTTGGGCTATCTTGACGCCGCAACGAACGAGCGCTCTGGGTTCGACATCGAAGTGGCACAGTGGATGGCCGCCTCGCTGGGCTTCGGTGCTGACAAGATCGAGTACAAGTCGATTCCGAGCGCCAACCGTGAGCAGTCGATCATTAATGGCGATATCGACTACTACGTGGGCACCTATTCGATCACTGACAAGCGCAAGCAGCAGATCGGCTTCGCAGGTCCGTACTTCGTGACCGGTCAGGGCCTGCTCGTCCGTTCGGACGACGACTCGATCAAGGGCCCCGATGATCTGGCAGGCAAGACCGTCTGCTCCGCAACCGGCTCGACGCCGATTCAGAACATTCGCGAGAACTACCCCGAGGCGAAGGTCACTGAATTCGACAAGTACTCGCAGTGCGTCGACGGGCTGAAGAACAAGCAGCTCGATGCCGTCACGACAGATGAGGCCATCCTGATCGGCTACGCCGCGCAGGATCCCGACTCGCTCAAAGTCGTCGGCGAACCCTTCACCACAGAGAAGTACGGCATCGGTCTGAGCAAGGACGACACCGCACTGCGCACGTTCTTCAACAAGACGCTCACCGACGGCGGCTCCACCTGGACAGAGATCTTCGACCGCACTCTGGGAGCGTCGGGCACGAAGGTCGAGCAGCCCAAGGTCGAAGCGTACTGATTCGCCGTCGACTCGCTCCGCTGAACGACGTGGCCGTCTGAGCCACTGGCCGGCGGGGCACGGAGTGCCGGGGAAATCCTCCCGGCACTCCGATCCTCCCCATCCGCATCGAACTGAGAGACGAACGTGAACACTCTGCTCGAAAACAGCGACCTGTTCCTCACCGGGTTTCGCAACACTCTGATTCTGTTCGCAGTGTCAGCGGTCTTCTCTCTGTTGCTCGGCGGCGTGGTCGGCGCCATGCGAGTGTCACCTGTCGGCCCGATGCGCGTGGTCGGCACGGTGTACGTGAACCTGGTGCGCAATACTCCACTCACTCTGCTCATGCTGTTCTTCGCATTGGGCTACCCGAAGCTGGGGCTGCCGACTCCTGGTTTCATGGCCTTGGCCATCATCTCTCTGAGCCTCTACACCGCAACCTACGTCGCAGAGGCCATCCGCTCCGGCATCAACACCGTTCCGGTCGGACAGGCCGAGGCCGCACGGTCGATCGGGCTGACCTTCGGGCAGACCATGTCGCAGGTCGTGCTGCCCCAAGCGATCCGAGCCGTCGTTCCTCCGCTGATCAGCGTGTTCATCGCTCTTCTGAAGAACACCACAGTGGCTGCGGGCTTCTCCGTCTTCGAGGCGGGCGCCATCCGCGCCTACGCCTCAGAGCGTGGTGAGAACGCCATGGTCGTGCTGCTGTGGGTCGCACTGATCTTCGTGGTGCTGGTAATGGGGCTTTCTCTGCTACAGCGAGTCCTCGAGAAGAAATGGAAGGTCAAGGCATGAGCACCTCCGTTCTCTATGACGCACCAGGCCCCAAGGCCCTGCGACGCAATCGCATTCTGGGCGTGGTCACGGTCATCGTCGTCATCGCCGTACTGGGCTTCGTGATCTCTCACCTGGCAACGAGTGGCCAGTTCGAGGCGAAGAAGTGGCAGCTGTTCACCTACCCCTTGGTGTGGCAGCGAGTCGGGCTCGCCCTCGTCTCCACGCTGTCTGCGTTTGCTCTCGCCGCGGTGCTCAGTCTCGTGCTCGGAGTAGTGCTCGCTGTCGGGCGACTCTCGGATCATGCCTGGGTGAGCCGTCCGGCCGCTTGGATCACCGAGCTGTTCCGGGCCGTTCCTCTGCTGATCCTGATGATGATCATCTACTACGGTCTGCCGACGATCGGTGTCACTTGGGTGAGCCCGTTCGTCGCGGTCGTCGCCGGCCTGACGATGTACAACGGCTCGGTTCTCGCCGAGGTGTTCCGCTCCGGAATCCAGGCACTGCCGAAGGGGCAGGCCGAGGCCGGCTACTCGATCGGCCTGCGCAAGGGGCAGGTCATGCGCATGATTCTGCTGCCGCAGGCGGTCAAGTCGATGATGCCGGTGATCATCTCGCAGCTGGTCGTCGTGCTCAAAGACACGGCACTTGGCTTCATCGTCACCTATGAAGAGCTGCTGTACGTCGCCAAGTTCTACGGGGCTCAGGCACAGTTCGACTACCCGATCATTCCGTCTGCCATCGTGATCGGCTCGATCTACATCGGTCTCTGCCTGCTGCTCAGCGGCTTCGCGGTCTGGCTGCAGCGGCGACTGAGTCGTGCACACCGCTGACCAGCGCGCCAGCTGAAGCGCGCATTCCGAGTGTGATGCGCAGACGTCGCTAGAATGGAGTGGTGCGCGCAGGCGCACCCTCCACTTCGACCGCGGCTGCACCACGTGCCGGCCGCCTCGCGAGGAACGTCACGGAACGGAATCATGTCTGATCACACTCCCATCACGGGCGAGATCGTCGACGGGCTCGTCGACGATGCTCTGCAAGCGATTGAGGCCGCGGCGACGACCGACGAACTGAAGCAGGTTCGAGCCGCACACAGCGGCGAAGGTTCGCCGCTGGCCACACTCAACCGATCGATCGGCGGTCTGCCGAAAGAGCAGAAAGCCCAGGCCGGCAAGCTCGTCGGTCAGGCACGCGGCCGAGTGAACAAGGCCTTCGCCGCGCGCGAGAGCTCACTCGCCGCCGCTGAGAAGGCCGAGCGGCTGGCAGCCGACACCGTCGACATCACCGCCGCCGCCAGCATCCATCGCACCGGATCCCGCCACCCCCTCAACCTCCTCGTCGAGCAGGTCAGCGACGTCTTCGTCGGCATGGGGTGGGAGATCGCCGAAGGGCCCGAGATCGAGAACGAGTGGTTCAACTTCGACGCGCTGAACTTCGACGCCGACCACCCCGCTCGCGCAATGCAGGACACCTTCTTCGTCGAGCCGGTCGACCGGCATCTGCTGATGCGCACCCACACCTCTCCGGTGCAGGTGCGTTCGCTGCTGACACGCGACCTGCCGGTCTACGTTCTGGCGCCGGGGCAGGTGTACCGCACAGATGAGCTCGACTCGACGCACACTCCCGTGTTCCACCAGTTCGAGGGGCTCGCGGTCGACCGAGGGCTGACCATGGCCGATCTGCGCGGCACGCTCGAACACATGGCTCGCATCATGTTCGGCGACGACGCACGCATTCGCCTGCGCCCCAGCTACTTTCCCTTCACCGAGCCCAGCGCCGAACTCGACGTCTGGTACCCGGGGGCCAAAGGCGGCCCGCAGTGGGTCGAATGGGGCGGCTGCGGCATGGTTCACCCCAACGTGCTGCGTGCGGCGGGCATCGACCCCGAGGCATACTCAGGCTTCGCGTTCGGCATGGGCGTCGAGCGCACGCTGCAGTTCCGCAACGATGTGAATGACATGCGTGACATGGTCGAAGGCGATGTGCGCTTCAGCGAGCAGTTCGGGGTGATTATCTGATGCGGGTTCCATTGAGCTGGCTCGGCGAGTTCGTCGAGCTGCAGAGTTCCGAACCGGATGCGGTGCTGGCCGCGCTGGTCAAAGTCGGGCTTGAAGAAGAAGACGTGCATGCGTTCGAAGTCAGCGGTCCGCTCGTCGTCGGCCAGGTGCTCGAGGCGACGCCCGAGCCTCAGACCAACGGCAAGACCATCAACTGGTGCAGTGTGCGTGTGGCCCCCGAAGGTCAGCAGGCCGCTGACGGCGGTGAGTCGGTGCGCGGCATCGTCTGCGGCGCGCACAACTTCGTGGTGGGTGACAAAGTCGTCGTGACGCTGCCCGGCAGCGTGCTGCCCGGTGACTTCCGCATCGCGGCGCGAAAGACGTACGGCCATGTCTCTGACGGCATGATGGCCAGCGCGCGCGAGCTCGGCCTGGGCGAAGACCACAACGGCATCATCGTGCTCGCCGATCTGGGACTCGACCCCGAGGTCGGCACGCCGGCGATTCCGCTGCTCGGCCTGGACGACCGCGCGGTCGAGATCAATGTGACGCCTGATCGCGGCTACGCCTTCTCGATTCGCGGTGTGGCCCGCGAGTACGGTCACGCGACCGGTGCGGCCTTCGTCGACCCGGTCGATCGGGTGGGCACACCCGTGCTCGCATCCGGCTTCTCGGCCGAGATCGACGACCGGCAGCCGATTCGCGGTGCGGCCGGGGTGCGCAGCTTTGTGACGCGCGTCGTCGACGGCGTCGACGCCAGCGCTCCGACGCCCCCGTGGATGCTGGAGAGGCTGACCTTGGCCGGCATCCGGTCGATCTCGGTCATCGTCGACATCACCAACTACGTCATGCTCGAGACCGGGCAGCCGATCCACGGCTACGATCTCGATCGACTCGACGGCGGGCTGGTGGTGCGTCGAGCACAGGCCGGCGAGAAGCTGACCACGCTCGACGACAAAGAGCGCACCCTCGATCCCGAAGACCTGGTCATTGCCGATCATGCTCATGCCATCGGCCTGGCCGGTGTGATGGGCGGTGCGGCCACCGAGGTGAGCGAGACCACGAAGCGTGTGCTCGTCGAGGCTGCGGCGTTCGAGCCGGTGTCGATCGCCCGCACCGCCCGTCGGCACAAACTGCCCAGTGAGGCTTCGAAGCGCTACGAGCGCGGGGTCGATCCCGCCATCGCCTCGGCGGCTGCGCAGCGCGTCGTCGACCTGCTGGTCGAACTCGCCGGCGGAACCGCCTCCGAGATCGGATCGGCCTACCTGCCCGAACTGCCCAAGACGACGGTGCAGCTGCCGGTCGACGCTGCGGCCGCGCTGACCGGCATCGACGTCACCCGTGACGAAGTGGTGTCGATTCTGCGACAGATCGGTGCCCAGGTCGTCGACAACGGCGACGTGCTCGAGGTCACTGCCCCCACCTGGCGCCCTGACATCACCGAACAGGTCGACCTGATCGAAGAGGTCGCCCGCATCGCCGGCTACGAGCGCATTCCGGTGCGCCTGCCGGTGGCCCCTCCGGGGCACGGCTACACGGCTGCTCAGCAGGCTCGTCGGCGGCTGGCCCGGCATCTGGCCGGTGCCGGCTACACCGAAGTCTTCAGCTATCCGTTCGTCTCTGCAGCGCAGAACGCGCTGTTCGAATCGGCAGAGGTGGCGTCGGTCGCCCTGGCGAACCCGCTCGATGCCAAAGAGGGCCTTCTGCGTCGGCTCGTGCTGCCCGGTCTGCTCGAAGTGGCCCGGCGCAACATCAGCCGCGGGCTCACCGACCTGGCGATCGTGGAGCAGGAGCTGGTCTTCCGACCCGAAGCAGGGCAGCAGACGGGGTCGCCGCAACTGCCGATCGGCACGGCGCGTCCCGATGCGGCCACGCTGCAGGCGCTTTACGAGAGTCTGCCGCCACAGCCGCGGCACATCGCCGCAGTGATCGCCGGCAACAGTATCGCGCATCAGCCCGGCACCAAGGCGCTCCCCGTCGACTGGCAGGAGGCCAGCGCGTTCGTGGCACAGGTGGGTCTCGCCTTCGGCGTCACGCTCAGCCTGCGTCAGGCTTCGCTCATCGGCCTGCATCCCGGGCGCGGTGGCGAGGTCGTCGCCTCGACGGCCGAGGGAGAGGTCGTCGTGGGCTTCGCCGGCGAGCTGCATCCCGACCACGTCGCCGCGATGAAGCTGCATGGACGCATCGCCGTCGCCGAGATCGACATCGATGCTCTGCAGCGCATCGCCCCGGCTCAGGTGCACGCCGCGCCGGTGCGCACGCAGACTGCGGCCACGCAAGACCTCTCTCTGGTCGTGCCGCTCGACACCCCGGCTGCTCAGGTGCGGGCTGCCATCACCGAAGGCGCCGGCGACCTGCTCGAACACGTGCAGTTGGTCGACGACTATCGCGGAGACGGCGTCGGCGAAGGTGAGAAGTCGCTCACGTTCGCTCTGCGCTTCCGCGCGGCCGACCGCACACTGACCGCCGCAGAGGCGACCGAGGCGAAGGACGCCGCCGTCGCGCTGGCGGCCGAGCGCTTCGGTGCGCAGCTGCGGGCCTGACGTAAGGTGAATGCCATGTCGATCTCTGTAGCCGTCGCCGGAGCCAGCGGGTATGCGGGCGGAGAGCTGCTTCGCCTGCTCTCGTCGCACCCGCAGCTCGAGGTGCGCACGGTCACCGCTCATTCGAACGCCGGGCAGCGCCTCGGTGACATCCACCCTCACCTGCACCGTCTCGGAGACCTCGTGCTCGCCGACACGAGTGCCGAGAACCTCGCGGGTCACGACGTGGTCTTCGTGGCCCTGCCGCATGGCAAGAGCGGCGAACTCACTGATCAGCTGCCCGAGAACGTGGTCGTCGTCGACGCCGGGGCCGATCATCGGCTGATCGACGAAGACGACTGGAACCGCTTCTACGGCGGCGACTATCACGGGGCTTGGGCCTACGGTCTGCCAGAACTGCCGCGAGAGGGCGGCCGTCAGCGCGACTGGTTGCGCGGGGCGACTCGAATCGCCGCTCCGGGCTGCAACGTGAGTGCGATCAGCATCGGGCTGGCGCCCGCCGTCGCGGCAGGACTGGTCGAGACCGACGACTTGGTCGCCGTGCTCGCGGTGGGTCCCTCCGGCGCCGGGCGTTCGCTGAAGCCGAACCTGCTTGCCAGCGAGATTCTCGGATCGGCCAGTGCGTACGCCGTCGGCGGCACCCATCGCCACATCCCCGAGATCCAGCAGGATCTGCGTTGGGCCGCCAGCGCTCCGGGCGAGACCTCGACGCAGGACATCCGCATCTCATTCACCCCCGTGCTGGTGCCGATGGCCCGTGGAATCCTGGCCACCTCGACCGCACGGCTGTCTGCGGGCACTACGATCGGCGACCTGCGCGACGCCTACGAAGCCGCTTACGAAGACGAGCGCTTCGTCGAACTGCTGCCCGCCGGCCGTTTCCCGGCGACCGCATCCGTGCTCGGCTCCAATGTCGCCTCGCTCGGCATCGCCGTCGACGAGGCCGCCGGGCGGCTCGTCGCCGTCTCAGCGCTCGACAACCTGGTGAAGGGCACCGCCGGTGCCGCCATTCAGTCTGCAAACATCGCCCTGGGCCTTGACGAGGCCGCCGGGCTGCCCATCGAAGGAGTCGCTCCGTGACCGTCACCACACCAGCAGGATTCGAGGCGGCCGGGGTGGCCGCCGGCATCAAAGCGAACAGACACCGCGATCTGGCGCTCGTCGTCAACCGCGGGCCGCGCTTCGATGCCGCTGCGGTGTTCACCACCAACCGGTGCCAGGCGAACCCAGTGCGCTGGAGCCGTCAGGTCGCGGCCGACGGCCGCGTCGACGCGGTCGTGCTGAACTCCGGCGGTGCGAACTGCTACACCGGCGAGCAGGGCTTTCAGACGGCTCACGCGACAGCAGAGGCGGTCGCCGAACAGGTCGGCGTCTCGGCCGGCGACGTCGTCGTCTGCTCGACCGGCATCATCGGCCATCAGCTGCCGCTCGAGAAACTGGTCGGCGGCGTGAGCGCTGCGGCTGCCGAGCTCTCTGCAGACGGCGGCAGCCTGGCCGCCGAAGCCATCCTCACGACTGACACCGTGGCCAAGGAGGTCGCTGTGCGTCATCCCGACGGCTGGTCGATCGGCGGCATCGCCAAGGGGTCGGGCATGATCGCCCCGGGTATGGCCACCATGCTCGTCGTGGTCACCACCGACGCCGTGATCGAGGCCGCCGAGCTGCAGCAGGCGCTCGACGAAGCCGTGCGACACACGTTCAACCGCCTCGACGTCGACGGCTGCATGTCGACCAACGACACGGTCACCCTGCTGAGCTCGGGCGCCTCAGGCGTCAGCCCTGCGCACGCGGAGTTCGTCGCACGGCTGACCGAGGTCTGCGACGTGCTGGCCGCCAAGATCCAGGATGACGCCGAGGGCGCTTCGCACACCATCGACATCGAAGTCCAGCACGCGGCAGACGAGGATGACGCGATCGAGGTCGCCAGGGCCGTGGGGCGCAGCAACCTC
This sequence comes from Pseudoclavibacter sp. CFCC 14310, assembly GCF_008831165.1. Classification (NCBI taxonomy): domain Bacteria; kingdom Bacillati; phylum Actinomycetota; class Actinomycetes; order Micrococcales; family Microbacteriaceae; genus Pseudoclavibacter; species Pseudoclavibacter sp. CFCC 14310. Next base: position 838,576 of record NZ_WBKC01000001.1, read on the forward strand.
TTCAAGGCCGCCATCGCAGGCAACGATCCGAACTGGGGACGCGTCCTCGCAGCTGTGGGCACGACTCAGGCCGCGTTCGACCCCTTCGACATCGACGTGACGATCAACGACACCCGCATCTGCCATGCTGGCCAGCCCGATCGCGACCCCGCCACCGTCGACCTCTCGCCTCGAGCCGTCCATGTGCTGATCGACCTGAAGTCAGGCGAGGCGACAGGTATGGTGCGCACCAGCGATCTCACACATGAGTACGTCGAGATCAACAGCGAATACGAGAGCTGATATGACTGAGCATCTCTCTCTGGCCGAAGACGCTGCGCTCGCCGAAGTCAAGACGGCGACGCTGATGGAGTCGCTGCCGTGGCTTCAGAAGTTCCACGGCGAGACCTTCGTTCTGAAGTTCGGCGGCAACGCGATGGGCGACCCAACTCTGATCGACGCGTTCGCTCAGGATGTCGTCTATCTGAGCATGGTCGGCATCCGGCCCGTCGTGGTGCATGGCGGAGGCCCGCAGATCACGCAGATGCTGGAACGGCTCGGCATTCCCACCGAGTTCAGGGTCGGGTACCGCTACACCTCGCCCGAGGCGATGGATGTCGTGCGCATGGTGCTCACCGGGCAGATCTCTCGAGATCTGGTCGGGCGCATCAACCACTACGGTCCGTTCGCCGTCGCCATCTCAGGTGAAGACGCCGGGCTGTTCACCGCCGAGCGCATTACGGGCAACGACCACGGCAGGTCTGTCGATCTGGGGCTCGTCGGCGAGGTCGTCGGCGTGCAGCCGCAGATCGTGCGCGCACAGCTCGACGCCGGGCGTGTGCCGGTCGTCTCGTCGATCGCACCAGAGGGGGAGTGCGGTGCGCAGCCGCTGAACGTCAATGCCGATCGGGCGGCCTCGGCCCTCGCCGTGGCGCTCGGCGCAGCCAAGCTCGTGCTGCTGACGAACGTCGGGGGGCTCTACCGCGACTGGCCGGATCCCACCAGCCTGATCTCGCAGATGACGACCGATGAGCTCGAACAGATGCTGCCGAGTCTCGAGAGCGGCATGATCCCGAAGATGCGCGCCTGCCTTGACGCCGTGCGCGGCGGCGTTCCTCAGGCGCACGTGGTCGACGGTCGACGTCCGCACTCGGCGCTGCTCGAGATCTTCACCCAATCGGGTATCGGAACGCTCGTCACCCCGACGCCCGACGCGACAGTCCGCGCCGAGACGAACGACGCATCGGCCGAGCGACGATGATGCGGGACCGCCTCGACTGACCGGTCGTTCACGGCGGCCCCGACCACCGCATCCGCACACCCATTGCGCAACGCACTCATTCACCGCACAGGAGCACATCACACACATGGCAGACTGGACCACTGACTATCAGGAGCATCTGCTTCCCGTCTTCGGCACCCCCGCACGCGAGCTCGACCATGGTCGAGGAGCATGGGTGTACGACGTCGACGGCAATCGGTATCTCGACTTCCTGGCCGGCATCGCCGTCTCGGCGCTCGGCCACGCCCACCCCGCACTCGTGCGCGCGATCAGCGAGCAGGCCGCTCGCATCATCCACGTCTCGAATCTGTTCACCTCACCGTCTCAGATCGGTCTCGCCGAAGACCTGCTGCGTGTCGCAGGCAACCCCGAGAACGGCCGCGTGTTCTTCGCCAACAGCGGCACCGAGGCGAACGAGGCGGCTTTCAAGATCGCTCGCGCCCATGCGCGTCAGGGCGGCGGCACTCGCATTCTCGCGCTCGAGCATGCCTTTCACGGGCGCACTCTCGGTGCCCTCAGCGTGACATGGAAGCATAAGCTGCGCGAGCGCTTCGAGCCGCTTGCGAGCGAGGTCGAGTTCATTCCGGCGACGCTCGACGCGCTCGACACCATCGACGACTCTGTCGCTGCGATCTTCGTCGAGCCAGTGCAGGGCGAGGCCGGTGTGCTGCCGCTTCCCGAAGGGTACCTGCAGAAGGCCCGCGAGCTCACGACACAGGCGAACGCACTGCTCATCGTCGACGAGGTGCAGACCGGCATGGGCCGCACCGGCAGCTGGTTCGCGTTCCAGCAGTCGGGCATCATGCCAGACGTCTTCACGCTGGCCAAGGGGCTCGGCGGCGGGGTGCCGATCGGTGCGACCGTCACCGTCGGAGCGGCCAGCGGCATCCTGCATGCCGGCGACCACGGTTCGACGTTCGGCGGCAACCCGCTGGCGACGACCGCAGGTCGCACGGTCATCAACTCGATCGAGAGCGAGGCCCTGCTCGACAACGTGCGACACCAGTCACAGCACCTGCGCGACCTGCTGCCGACGCTGCGGCTCGTCACGGGTGTGCGCGGCATGGGGCTGCTGCTCGGTGTGCAGCTGGATAAGCCGGTCGCGGCCGACCTCGTCGCAGCCGCCCTTGAAGAGGGGCTCATCATCAACGCACCCGATGCACAGACCATCCGACTCGCGCCGCCGCTGATCATCGGCGAGGCAGAGGTGCAGGAGTTCGGCGAACGGTGGACGAAAGCGACAGAGAGGCTCAGCGCATGACCAGGCATTTTCTTCGAGACGACGATCTGACTCCCGTCGAGCAGGCCGAGGTGCTCGACCTCGCGGCCGCACTCAAAGCCGACCGATTCTCTCAGCGCCCGCTTGAAGGCCCGCAGACGGTCGCCGTGTTCTTCGACAAGACGTCGACGCGCACCCGCGTGTCGTTCGCCACCGGCATCGCCGATCTCGGCGGCTCGCCGCTGATCGTCGAGTCGCAGTCGAGCCAGCTCGGCGGCAAGGAGTCGATCAGCGACACCGCACATGTGCTCGAGCGCATGGTCGCGGCGATCGTGTGGCGCACCTACGCACAGTCAGGCCTCGAAGAGATGGCCGCGAACAGCCGCGTGCCGGTCGTCAACGCTCTGTCGGACGACTTCCACCCGTGCCAGATTCTGGCCGACCTGCTCACGATTCGCGAGCACAAGGGCGCACTCAAGGGGCTGACGCTGACGTATGTCGGTGATGCGGCGAACAACATGTCGCACTCCTACCTGCTCGGCGGCGCGACCGCAGGCATGCACGTGCGCGTGGCCGGCCCGGAGGGGTATCTGCCCGACCCGCAGGTCGTGGCGGATGCCGAACGACGTGCCGCCGAGACAGGCGGCTCTGTCTGGGTCGGCACCGATCCGGCTGCTGCGGTCAAGGATTCGGACGTCGTGCTCACCGACACCTGGGTGTCGATGGGGCAGGAGTCCGAGAAGGCCGAACGCCAGCGACTGTTCACCGACTACCAGGTGAACGACGAGCTCTTTGGCCAGGCGGCTGACGACGCGATCTTCCTGCACTGCCTGCCGGCCTACCGGGGCTATGAGGTCTCGGCGTCGGTCATCGACGGCCCGCGCAGTGTGGTCTGGGACGAAGCTGAGAACCGTCTGCACGCGCAGAAGGCGCTGCTGGCCTGGCTGCTGCAGCACTGAGCAGCGCAGGCCCCGACTGCTGCACAGATCGACGGGCTCTGAACGGGCCGCGGCACATCCCACTGCCGCGGCCCGTTCTGCGCATCCGGCGCGCGCCGTGGTGCACGGGCCCGACGAGACCTCTCACGTAGAATGAACACGGCCGCAGGCGCGGCATGAAGGAGCACAATGTCTGAACGCGCAGGAAAAGCCGGAGCACTCTGGGGAGGACGCTTCACCAACGGGCCGTCGCCGGCTCTTGCCGAGCTGAGCAGGTCGACACAGTTCGACTGGGTGCTCGCCCCCTATGACCTGGCAGGTTCTCACGCCCACGCGGCGGCCCTGCACCGGGCCGGCTATCTGACCGACGACGAGTACCGAGACATGATCGCAGCCCTCGACGAGCTCGGTCGTCGGGTGGCATCCGGCGCGTTCGCGGCCCAGCCAGAAGACGAAGACGTGCACTCCGCGCTCGAACGCGGCCTGATCGAGATCGCCGGGGGCGGGCTCGGCGGCAAGCTGCGTGCCGGTCGATCGCGCAACGATCAGATCGCGACTCTTGTGCGCATGTATGCCAAAGATCACGCCCGAACCATCGCAGGCCTGGTCGCCCACGTCTTGGACGCACTGCTCGAGCAGGCCGAGCGCCATATCGATGACCCGCTGCCCGGTCGTACGCATCTGCAGAGCGCTCAGCCCGTACTGCTCGGGCATCATCTGCTGGCGCACGTCTGGCCGCTGCTGCGCGACCTCGACCGACTCGCCGACTGGCGCGATCGTGCCGACGTGTCGCCCTACGGCTCGGGCGCGCTCGCAGGCAACACTCTGGGGCTCGATCCGCAGGCGGTCGCCGAAGACCTGGGGTTCACCTCGTCGGTGCAGAACTCGATCGACGGCACGGCCTCGCGCGACGTGGTCGCCGAGTTCTCGTTCATCCTCACGATGATCGGTATCGATCTGTCGCGCTTCGCCGAAGAGATCATCACCTGGAACACCGCTGAGTTCGACTTCGTGACTCTCGACGACGGTTACTCGACCGGCTCGTCGATCATGCCGCAGAAGAAGAACCCCGACATCGCCGAGCTCGCTCGCGGAAAGAGCGGCCGTCTCATCGGCGATCTGACCGGGCTGCTGGCGACGCTGAAAGCGCAGCCGCTGGCATACAACCGTGACCTGCAAGAAGACAAAGAGCCGATCTTCGACCAGGTGACGCAGCTCGAAGTGCTGCTGCCCGCCTACGCAGGCATGGTCGCAACGGCCCGTTTCAACACTGAGCGCATGGCCGAGGCCGCGCCCAAGGGATTCTCTCTGGCGACCGACGTCGCCGAGTGGCTCGTGAAGCGGGGTGTGCCCTTCCGCGACGCCCACGAGATCTCGGGCAAGCTGGTCGGATACTGCGAACAGCGTGGCATCGGTCTCGACGACCCCACCGACGCAGAGTACGCATCGGTGGATGCGCGGCTCACGCCCGGCGTGCGAGAGGTGCTGACCGTCGCCGGATCGGTCAACGCCCGCACCGGACGCGGCGGCACCGCAGCGGTGAACGTGCGATCCCAGCTCGAAGAGGCACCGCGAACACTGAGTGAGACGCTGCGTCGTATCGGCGTCGCCGAGCAGCAGGCATAGACAGAAAGTGACTGAAACCGTGACGGACACCCCGACCGAACTCGCGCCGCAGCGCATCGACGAGTCATTCGACTCCATCGTCGACGAGCTCCAGTGGCGGGGACTCATCTCAGTGAGCACCGATCTCGACGACCTGAGAGCATCTCTCGCCGCCGGGCCGATCCGCTATTACTGCGGATTCGACCCCACTGCGGCGAGCCTGCACTTGGGCCACCTCGTGCAGCTGCTGCTGATGCGTCGCCTGCAGCTGGCCGGCAATACGCCGTATGCTCTGGTCGGCGGGGCGACGGGACTCATCGGCGACCCGCGGCCAACAGCTGAGCGCACGCTGCACTCCCGCGAACAGGTCGGAGAGTGGGTCACACGCATCCAGCATCAGGTGTCGCGGTATCTCAGCGACGACGGTGCCAACGCGGTGCGCATCGTGAACAATCTCGACTGGACGGCCGAGCTGAGCGCGATCGACTTTCTGCGCGACATCGGCAAGAACTTCCGCGTCGGAGCCATGCTCTCGAAAGAGGCCGTCTCGAAGCGGCTGAACTCGGACGCCGGCATCAGCTACACCGAGTTCAGCTACCAGGTGCTGCAGGCCAATGACTTTCTCGAGCTGTTCCGTCGTGAGGGAGTCACCCTGCAGAGCGGCGGCCAGGATCAGTGGGGCAACCTCGTCGGCGGTGTCGATCTGATCAGGCGTGTCGAGAAGCAGTCGGTGCATGCGATGGGCACGCCGCTCATCACGAATTCCGACGGCACCAAGTTCGGCAAGAGCGAAGGCAACGCCATCTGGATCGATGCCGACCTGACCGCGCCGTACGCGTTCTACCAGTTCTGGCTGAACACCGACGACGCCGACGTGATCGAACGGCTCAAGGTCTTCACGTTTCTGACTCGAGACGACATCGCGGAGTACGCACAGAAGGTCGCCGACGAGCCGTACAAGCGTGAGGCGCAGCGTCGGCTGGCGTTGGAGGTCACCGCGCTGGTTCATGGGCTGGACGCCACGCTTGCGGCGATTGACGCCTCGGCTGCGCTCTTCGGCAACGGCGACCTCACGACGCTCGACGAAGCCACGCTGATCGCCGCGCTGGCCGAGCTGCCCTCTGCAACCGTCGCACCGGACACCACGGTTGCTGCGGCGCTGGTCGAGACAGAGCTGGTGAAGAGCCTGGGCGAAGCCCGACGTGCGATCTCTCAGGGAGGGGTCTCGGTCAACAACGAACGGGTCACCGACCCAGAGGCCACCTTGGCAGACCAGTCGCTGCTGCACGGGCGCCATGCGGTGCTGCGACGCGGCAAGAAGACGCTGGCCAGCCTGACCGTGGCCTAGACACGCAGCAGCACCCGGCCCGTCGCCGGTCGAAAGGGAGTCGTCACCACTGGTGGCGGCTCCCTTTTCGCCTTCTGGGTGTCTCTGGTCTGATGAGGGGATAAGACCACCTGATTGCAGGCGGCTGTGGCTCAGATCGTTCCGAGAGTCCCGACTCGCGGGAGAGCCCCTGTGCTCATGCCTGTGCGTGTGCCTGTGCCTGTGGCTGTGGCTGTGCGTGTGCGTGGGGTTGGTGGTGTTCGACACGCCCGGGTGGTTGGTGTGGTTTTGGGTGGTTGGTGGGGTGTGGGTATTGTTTCTTCTTGTCACCCCAAAGGTGCTGGGATCTGTAGGGTTCTGGGCCTCAAGCGGGGGCCGCTCATTGTGTTGCTGGGGCCGTTTGGTTTTGGTGTATGGTGGGTGTCTGTGTTGCTTGGTTGTTTGCGTGTTGGTCTGGTTTTTCCGGGTTGACGTTGTGTGAATTTCTGGTAACATAGTGAAGCGCCTTGGCCGTTCTGGTCTTCTGGTTCTCCTGGTTTTGTCTGGGTGTCCTGGTTTGACTTGGTGGATGGTTGTGGTAAGCTGGAAAAGTTGCGCCGGCAGGTAGTCGCCCAGGTTTGGGTGGTGATGGTTGGTTGCGTCCGATCCTTGAGAACTCAACAGTGTGCACATGTCGATGCCAATTGATTTGGATTGCTGAGACCGTTTGGTTTTGGTGGTTCATGTTTTCTTTTGGTTTTATGCCATCACTTTTGTGGTGGTTTTTAGAGCCATGTCAGATTTTCTTCGGAGAGTTTGATCCTGGCTCAGGACGAACGCTGGCGGCGTGCTTAACACATGCAAGTCGAACGATGAAGCTGGAGCTTGCTTCGGTGGATTAGTGGCGAACGGGTGAGTAACACGTGAGTAACCTGCCCCTGACTCTGGGATAACTGCTGGAAACGGTAGCTAATACTGGATATGAACCGTACAGGCATCTGTAGCGGTTGGAAAGATTTTTTGGTTGGGGATGGACTCGCGGCCTATCAGCTTGTTGGTGAGGTAATGGCTCACCAAGGCGACGACGGGTAGCCGGCCTGAGAGGGTGACCGGCCACATTGGGACTGAGACACGGCCCAGACTCCTACGGGAGGCAGCAGTGGGGAATATTGCACAATGGGCGAAAGCCTGATGCAGCAACGCCGCGTGAGGGATGACGGCCTTCGGGTTGTAAACCTCTTTTAGCAGGGAAGAAGCGAGAGTGACGGTACCTGCAGAAAAAGCGCCGGCTAACTACGTGCCAGCAGCCGCGGTAATACGTAGGGCGCGAGCGTTGTCCGGAATTATTGGGCGTAAAGAGCTCGTAGGCGGTTTGTCGCGTCTGCTGTGAAATCCCGAGGCTCAACCTCGGGCTTGCAGTGGGTACGGGCAGACTAGAGTGCGGTAGGGGAGACTGGAACTCCTGGTGTAGCGGTGGAATGCGCAGATATCAGGAAGAACACCGATGGCGAAGGCAGGTCTCTGGGCCGTTACTGACGCTGAGGAGCGAAAGCATGGGGAGCGAACAGGATTAGATACCCTGGTAGTCCATGCCGTAAACGTTGGGTGCTAGACGTGGGGGCCTTTCCACGGTTTCCGTGTCGTAGCTAACGCATTAAGCACCCCGCCTGGGGAGTACGGCCGCAAGGCTAAAACTCAAAGGAATTGACGGGGGCCCGCACAAGCGGCGGAGCATGCGGATTAATTCGATGCAACGCGAAGAACCTTACCAAGGCTTGACATATAGAGGAAACGGCCAGAGATGGTCGCCCCGCAAGGTCTCTATACAGGTGGTGCATGGTTGTCGTCAGCTCGTGTCGTGAGATGTTGGGTTAAGTCCCGCAACGAGCGCAACCCTTGTCCTATGTTGCCAGCACGTTATGGTGGGAACTCATGGGAGACTGCCGTGGTCAACACGGAGGAAGGTGGGGATGACGTCAAATCATCATGCCCCTTATGTCTTGGGCTTCACGCATGCTACAATGGCCGGTACAAAGGGCTGCGATACCGCGAGGTGGAGCGAATCCCAGAAAGCCGGTCTCAGTTCGGATTGGGGTCTGCAACTCGACCCCATGAAGTCGGAGTCGCTAGTAATCGCAGATCAGCAACGCTGCGGTGAATACGTTCCCGGGCCTTGTACACACCGCCCGTCAAGTCACGAAAGTCGGTAACACCCGAAGCCGGTGGCCTAACCTTTTGGGAGGAGCCGTCGAAGGTGGGACTGGTGATTGGGACTAAGTCGTAACAAGGTAGCCGTACCGGAAGGTGCGGCTGGATCACCTCCTTTCTAAGGAGCTTTCGGAACCGTTTGGTTTCGTTGATAGTGCCTGCCAGTGTTTCCAAGAGAGCTGGTGGGTTGCTCATGGGTGGAATCATCGACATGCCTGCGTCTGGTGCATTTGAGTGTGAGTACGGTCTTCTTCGGAGGGTTTGGAAAGTGTTTGGGTGTGTTGGGTGTGGGGTGCATACTGTTGGGTCCTGGGGGATCGGGTCGGCCGCTTTTGGTGGTTGGACGGTTTTCCTTGGGCTTTGGCCCTTCTGGGCCGTGGTCTGGCTGGTCTTTGTGGCTGGTTGGGGTGCGGTGCTGGTCGTTGGTTGAGAACTGCATAGTGGACGCGAGCATCGGACACGCTCGCCTTTTGGTGGGTGTGTCGGATAGATATTTGTAGTCAATTTTGTTTGCACCATTGCGGCTGTTGTCGTGGTGGTTCGGACTGATGACACTGGTGAACATGATGAATTGATTTTGTTGTGTTCGTTACTTATGTGGTCAAGTTTCGAAGGGCAAACGGTGGATGCCTTGGCATCTGGAGCCGAAGAAGGACGTGGTAATCTGCGATATGCCTCGGGGAGCTGATAAACGAGCTTTGATCCGAGGATTTCCGAATGGGGGAACCCAGCCGGGCTGTGACCTGGTTACTCCAGTCTGAATGTATAGGGCTGTGAGAGGGAACGTGGGGAAGTGAAACATCTCAGTACCCACAGGAAGAGAAAACAAATTTAGTGATTCCGTGAGTAGTGGCGAGCGAAAGCGGATGAGGCCAAACCGATTATGTGTGATAGCCGGCAGGTGTTGCATGGTCGGGGTTGTGGGAGTCTCCTGTCGCGCTGCTGAGCGGCGAGGGTAGTTGAATAGCATAGTTGAATGGTCTTGAATGGCCGACCGTAGTGGGTGCGAGTCCCGTAGACGAAATGCTGTGATCGCCCGGAGGATTTCCCAAGTAGCACGGGGCCCGTGAAATCCCGTGTGAATCTGCCAGGACCACCTGGTAAGCCTAAATACTTCCAGATGACCGATAGCGGACGAGTACCGTGAGGGAAAGGTGAAAAGTACCCCGGGAGGGGAGTGAAATAGTACCTGAAACCGTTTGCCTACAATCCGTCGGAGCGCCCTTGTTGGTGTGACGGCGTGCCTTTTGAAGAATGAGCCTGCGAGTTAGTGATATGTGGCGAGGTTAACCCGTGTGGGGGATCCGTAGCGAAAGCGAGTCTGAATAGGGCGTTTGAGTCGCATGTTCTAAACCCGAAGCGAAGTGATCTATCCATGGCCAGGTTGAAGCGCGGGTAAGACCGCGTGGAGGACCGAACCCACTTAGGTTGAAAACTGAGGGGATGAGCTGTGGATAGGGGTGAAAGGCCAATCAAACTTCGTGATAGCTGGTTCTCTCCGAAATGCATTTAGGTGCAGCGTCATGTGTTTCTTACCGGAGGTAGAGCTACTGGATGGCTAATGGGCCCCACAGGGTTACTGACGTCAGCCAAACTCCGAATGCCGGTAAGTGAGAGCATGGCAGTGAGACAGTGGGGGATAAGCTTCATTGTCGAGAGGGAAACAACCCAGACTACCGACTAAGGCCCCTAAGCGTGTGCTAAGTGGGAAACGATGTGGAGTTGCATAGACAACCAGGAGGTTGGCTTAGAAGCAGCCACCCTTGAAAGAGTGCGTAATAGCTCACTGGTCAAGTGATTCTGCGCGGACAATGTAACGGGGCTCAAGCACACCGCCGAAGTCGTAGCATTCGCATTTGTGACAGGCCTTCGTGGTCCAGTCGTGCGGATGGGTAGGAGAGCGTCGTGTGGGCGTTGAAGCCGCGGGGTGACCCAGCGGTGGAGGCCACACGAGTGAGAATGCAGGCATGAGTAGCGAATGACGGGTGAGAAACCCGTCCTCCGGAAGACCAAGGGTTCCAGGGCCAGGCTAATCCGCCCTGGGTAAGTCGGGACCTAAGACGAGGCCGACAGGCGTAGTCGATGGACAACGGGTTGATATTCCCGTACCGGCGAAGAACCGTCAGAGCCAACCCAGTGATGCTAAGAGCCCGAATCCTCTGGCTTGCCCTTCGGGGTAGGAAAGAGGCCTAGCGCTCGACCCTGTCTGGTGCGGCTAGCGTATCTCTGGTGTGACGCAGGAAGGTAGCCTCCGCGGGGCGATGGTTGTCCCCGTCTAAGGGTGTAGGCCGAGGAGTTGGCAAATCCGCTCCTCATTCGGCTGAGACCTGATGGTGAGACCGTATGGTCGAAGTGGGTGATCCTATGCTGCCGAGAAAAGCATCGACGCGAGGTTCTAGCTGCCCGTACCCCAAACCGACTCAGGTGGTCAGGTAGAGAATACTAAGGAGATCGAGAGAATCATGGTTAAGGAACTCGGCAAAATGCCCCCGTAACTTCGGGAGAAGGGGGGCCCGGTGATGTGATCGGATTTACTTCGTGAGCGTTGTCGGGCCGCAGAGACCAGTGGGAAGCGACTGTTTATCAAAAACACAGGTCCGTGCGAAGTCGCAAGACGATGTATACGGACTGACGCCTGCCCGGTGCTGGAAGGTTAAGAGGAAGGGTTAGCTTCGGCGAAGCCTAGAATTTAAGCCCCAGTAAACGGCGGTGGTAACTATAACCATCCTAAGGTAGCGAAATTCCTTGTCGGGTAAGTTCCGACCTGCACGAATGGCGTAACGACTTCCCAGCTGTCTCAACCATGAACTCGGCGAAATTGCACTACGAGTAAAGATGCTCGTTACGCGCAGCAGGACGGAAAGACCCCGTGACCTTTACTATAGTTTGGTATTGGTATTCGGTGCAGTCTGTGTAGGATAGGTGGGAGACGTTGAAGCGGTCACGCTAGTGGTCGTGGAGTCATTGGTGAAATACCACTCTGACTGTTTTGGATATCTAACCTCGGCCCGTGATCCGGGTCAGGGACAGTGCCTGATGGGTAGTTTAACTGGGGCGGTTGCCTCCCAAAGAGTAACGGAGGCGCCCAAAGGTTCCCTCAACCTGGTTGGCAATCAGGTGGCGAGTGTAAGTGCACAAGGGAGCTTGACTGTGAGAGAGACATCTCAAGCAGGGACGAAAGTCGGGACTAGTGATCCGGCAGTGGCTTGTGGAAGCGCTGTCGCTCAACGGATAAAAGGTACCTCGGGGATAACAGGCTGATCTTGCCCAAGAGTCCATATCGACGGCATGGTTTGGCACCTCGATGTCGGCTCGTCGCATCCTGGGGCTGGAGTTGGTCCCAAGGGTTGGGCTGTTCGCCCATTAAAGCGGTACGCGAGCTGGGTTCAGAACGTCGTGAGACAGTTCGGTCCCTATCCGCTGCGTGCGTCGGAAATTTGAGAGGATCTGTCTCTAGTACGAGAGGACCGAGATGGACCAACCTCTGGTGTGCCAGTTGTTCCGCCAGGAGCATGGCTGGTTGGCTACGTTGGGAATGGATAACCGCTGAAAGCATCTAAGCGGGAAGCCGGCCTCAAGATGAGATTTCCATACCATTTATGGTGAGAGGACCCCAGCAGAACACTGGGTTGATAGGCCGGATGTGGAAGCACCGTAAGGTGTGGAGCTGACCGGTACTAATAGTCCGAGAACTTGACAACACACATAAATTCTTTCTGTAACGATGAACGCGTCCACTCTGCGGTTCCCGATCCATGACCGGGAACCACCACAACACACCTTTTGGGGTGTGGGTGTGGGTTGAACTGAATAGTGATCGAAGCCGTTACGGCGGCCATAGCGTGAGGGAAACGCCCGGACACATCCCGAACCCGGAAGCTAAGCCTCACAGCGCCGATGGTACTGCACGGGGGACCGTGTGGGAGAGTAGGACACCGCCGGAACATTATTCACGGAAGGCCACCCCGCTAGCGGGGTGGCCTTCCGTCGTTAACCACACACACGAACGCCAATCACACACGCA
>NZ_WBKC01000002.1:0-778908 GCF_008831165.1 Pseudoclavibacter sp. CFCC 14310
CAAGCCTGCACTGGAGAAGGCCTACAAAGAGATCTCGAAGAACATCCAGATCCCTGGTTTCCGCAAGGGACATGTTCCTGCTCCGATCATCGACCAGCGTGTCGGCCGCGGTGCCGTCATCGAGCAGGCGATTAACGACAACCTCGACACCTACTACCAGAGTGCGGTGCGTGAGCACGATGTGAAGACGCTGGGTCGCCCCAACGCCGACATCGTCGAGCTGCCGAACGTCGAGACGCTGCAGGGCGATCTGAAGATCGCGGTCGAGGTCGACGTGCGCCCGGAGTTCGAACTGCCTGACGTCGCCGATGTGACCGTCGAGGTCGAGCCTGCGGCTGTGACCGACGCCGACGTCGACGAAGAGCTGGAGCACCTGCGCGAGCGGTTCGCGACGCTGACCAAGGTCGAGCGTCCCGCTGCCAAGGGCGACTTCACGACGATCGATCTGCAGGCCAAGATCGACGACGAAGTCATCGACGACGCATCGAACATCTCGTATGAGATCGGTTCGGGCCAGCTGCTCGACGGCATCGACGAGGCGCTCGAGACGCTGACCGCAGGCGAGACCACCACGTTCGAGTCGAAGCTCGTGGGCGGTGACCACGAGGGCGAGACCGCTCTGATCGAGGTCACGCTGAACGCCGTCAAGGAGCGCGAGCTGCCTGAGGCTGACGACGACTTCGCTCAGCTGGCGAGCGAGTACGACACCATCGCCGAGCTGCGCGACAGCCTGAAAGACGAGGCTGCGAAGCGCAAGAGCACCGAGCAGGTCGGTCAGGCCCGTGGCAAGCTCGTCGAGGCGCTGCTCGAAAAGGTCGAGCTTCCCCTTCCCGAAGATCTCGTCGACGCCGAGGTCAAGGCTCATCTTGAGCAGGAGGGCAAGAGCGAAGACGATCCGCACGCAGCGGAGGTTCGCCCTGATGTCGAGCGCGGCATCCGCACTCAGCTGCTGCTCGACAAGGTCGTCGACGACCTGCAGGTGCAGCTGGGGCAGGACGAGCTCTCGCAGTACCTCGTGCAGCAGTCGATGCAGTACGGCATCGAGCCCAACGAGTTCTTCAAGATCATCAGCGAGCAGGGTCAGCTTCCGGCCCTGTTCGGCGAGATCTCGCGCAGCAAGGCGATTTCGACCCTGCTCGGCAAGGTGAAGGTCGTCGACACCGACGGCAACGCCGTCGACCTGAGCGAGTACCTGCCGAAGGATGCCGAGGCTGAGACGGCAGCGCCCGCCTCTGACGAGTCTGCCGAGGACGCCCTCGATCAGGTCAAGGCTCCTGCGAAGAAGGCACCGGCGAAGAAAGCCGCAGCGAAGAAGGCTCCGGCCAAGAAGGCCGCGGCCAAGACCGCTGCTGAGGCAGAAGAGACCGACGCCGAGTAGTTCGCCGTCGACTCGCAGCAAAAGCGGGGTGCGCCCACTGTGGCGCACCCCGCTTTTGCGTTGTCACGGCGAGCTTTTGCCGACGGCGAACAGCGCGAACGAAGACGGGGGATTCCAGTAGATTCATACATGTCGGCCTCTCTCGGGGCCGACGAAGCTTCGAGTGTCGTCATGGCACCTGCGCCGTCGAGGCGCGCTGAGGAATGGAGAGTGGAGATGGCAGAACCCCAAGGGCAGGCATCGGTCTACGAACGCCTGCTGAAAGAGCGGATCATCTGGCTCGGCAGCGAGGTTCGCGATGAGAACGCGAACGAGATCTGCGCGAAGATCCTGCTGCTGTCCGCCGAGAACCCAGACGCTGACATTTATCTGTACATCAACTCGCCCGGCGGCTCGATCACCGCTGGCATGGCCATCTACGACGCGATGCAGTTCGTGCCGAACGACATCGTCACCGTCGGCATCGGCATGGCCGCTTCGATGGGGCAGTTCCTGCTCTCCAGCGGCACGAAGGGCAAGCGCTACGCCACCCCGAACACGCGCGTGCTGCTGCATCAGCCGCATGGCGGCTTCGGCGGCACGGCGTCAGACATCGCCATTCAGGCACAGCTGATCAGCGACATGAAGCGTCGCCTCTTCGAGCTCACCGCCGAGCAGACCGGCAAGACCGTCGATCAGATCGCCATCGACGGCGACCGCGACCACTGGTTCAGCGCCGAAGAGGCCAAGGAATACGGCTTCGTCGATCACATCCAGGCGGCGGCTCTCAATGTCTCCGGTGGCGGCGGCACGGCGCACAAGTCGGAGGAGAAGTGAGCATGGCAGACCAGTTCGGCGACCAGCACCAGTCACACAGCGGGCAGCACCGCAGAGAGATGGGCATGCAGATGAGATTCCCCAACCTTTCCCAGGCCCCTGTCGGCATGCCGTTCGGCGGCGTGCCCAGCGGCGTCGAGATGCCCTCGTCTCGGTACATCCTGCCCGAGTTCGAAGAGCGCACCGCCTACGGCTACAAGCGTCAGAACCCGTACACGAAGCTCTTCGAAGATCGCATCATCTTTCTCGGCGTGCAGGTCGACGACGCCTCTGCCGACGATGTCATGGCGCAGCTGCTCGTGCTCGAAAGCCTAGATCCCGAGCGAGACATCCAGATGTACATCAACTCGCCCGGCGGCTCGCTGACGGCTCTCACCGCCATCTACGACACCATGCAGTACATCCGCCCCGAAGTGCAGACCATCTGCCTCGGGCAGGCGGCCTCGGCAGCCGCAGTTCTGCTGGCCGCAGGCGCACCCGGCAAGCGCCTCGCACTGCCCAACGCCCGCATCCTCATCCACCAGCCGGCAGTCGGCGGCGAGGGCGGCCACGGACAGGCCTCAGACATCGAGATTCAGGCCGCTGAGATCATGCGCATGCGTGACTGGGTCGAAGACACGCTGTCGCTGCACTCCAACCGCACCAAAGAGCAGGTGCACAAAGACATCGATCGTGACAAGATCCTCACGGCCGAGCAGGCGCTGGAGTACGGCCTCATCGACCAGGTGCTGACGACGCGAAAGACGCAGCGCCCCGCCTGACACACAGTGTCTGCGGCAGCGACTAGGCTCGTGTGATGACATCAGGAAGGAACGGCGAGTATGGCGCGCATCGGTGAGACGTCTGATCTGTTGAAGTGCTCTTTCTGCGGCAAAAGCCAGAAACAGGTGCGCAAGCTGATCGCCGGGCCCTCCGGGGTCTACATCTGTGACGAGTGCATCGAGCTCTGCAACGAGATCATCGACGA
Source organism: Pseudoclavibacter sp. CFCC 14310 (assembly GCF_008831165.1). Classification (NCBI taxonomy): domain Bacteria; kingdom Bacillati; phylum Actinomycetota; class Actinomycetes; order Micrococcales; family Microbacteriaceae; genus Pseudoclavibacter; species Pseudoclavibacter sp. CFCC 14310. The sequence continues at coordinate 3,162 of NZ_WBKC01000002.1, forward strand.
AGAGCTCACCGAGCAGCCTGCCGTCGAGCAGACCGAACTGCCCACGCCGAAAGAGATCTTCGCGTTCTTGGGCGAGTTCGTGGTGGGGCAGCAGACGGCCAAACGCGATTTGGCCGTCGCTGTCTACAACCACTACAAGCGCATTCGTGCGGCGGGCGCGAGCACAGACGAGAGCGAACCCGTCGAGATTCAGAAGTCGAACATCCTGATGGTCGGCCCCACCGGCTGCGGCAAGACATATCTGGCTCAGACGCTGGCTCGGCGACTCAACGTGCCGTTCGCCGTGGCCGACGCCACGTCGCTGACAGAGGCCGGCTATGTGGGCGAAGACGTCGAGAACATTCTGCTGAAACTGCTGCAGGCCGCTGACTTCGACGTCGAGCGCGCGCAGCACGGCATCATCTACATCGATGAGATCGACAAGATCGCACGCAAAGCCGAGAACCCCTCGATCACGCGAGACGTCTCGGGCGAGGGCGTGCAGCAGGCTCTGCTGAAGATCATCGAGGGCACCGTCGCGTCGGTGCCGCCCCAGGGCGGCCGCAAGCACCCGAACCAGGAGTTCATCCAGATCGACACGACGAACGTGCTGTTCATCGTGGCCGGCGCGTTCGCCGGGCTCGAAGAGATCATCGCCGATCGCTCCGGCGCGCACGGCGTCGGCTTCGGCGCTCCGCTGTCGACCGAGGCCGATCGAGTGAACATCCTCTCTGAGGTCGAGCCAGAAGACCTGCGCAAGTTCGGCATGATCCCAGAGTTCATCGGTCGTCTGCCCGTGCTCACCACTGTCGACGCGCTGGATCGCGCCGCGCTGATCGACATCCTGGTCGGCCCGCGCAACGCTCTGGTCAAACAGTACGAGCGCATGTTCGCGCTTGACGGCGTCGATCTCGCCTTCACCGACGACGCACTGACGGCGATCGCCGATCAGGCGGTCGAGCGCAAGACCGGCGCCCGCGGACTTCGTGCGATTCTCGAGACCGTGCTCGGCCCGGCGATGTACGAAGTGCCCGGCAACGACGAGATCGCCAAGTGCCTCGTCACGGCCGCGGCCGTCGAAGGCACCGACTCGGTGCAGGTCTTCACACACGAAGAGGTCGAGCGCGCCGCTGAGAAGACCGCCTGACCGGTCAGCCCTGCGACTCCGTGAGCACGTGCTCGTCGAGAAATGCCGAGACGTCTGACAGCTCCTGCGCACTCACCGCGTGGCCGATGCCGGCATAGACCCGCTCGTCCAGTGCGCTGTGCGCGGGCAGCCACTGCTCTGTGAACTGCGTCAGGTGCGGCGGAATGACCGGGTCTCGGTCAGCGCGACCCCAGAACACCGGCGGGCGTTCGACGCGCAGGAGCTCATCCAGCTCACGCGGCTGCTGAGCGACGTACCCGGACAGATTCACCGTGGCACGCAGCAGGTGCGCGTGCGTGCGCAGCAGCTCGGTCGTCATCAGCCCGCCCTGCGAGAAACCCAGCACGCTGACCTGCGCGCTGCGGGAGCCGACCGGCGCGACCTCGTCGAGCCACCGCACCAGTGCATCCACCGCCGGGCGCGCATCGGTCTGGTCGCCGCCCGTGGCAGGCTCACGCAGAGCCGCGATCGGGTACCAGGCGAAGCCATAGTCGTTGCCCGCGTCGAGCGGCGCACGCGGCGCGGCGACGACGAACTCGGGCGGCAGGCTGCTGGCCAACGGCAGGATGTCGGACTCACGCGCGCCCCAGCCGTGCAGCATCAGCAGCAGGGGTCGGGTGGCCAGCGCCTCTGCCCGGTCTTCGGGCGACACGTTCCAGAGCGTGTGGCGGTCGTCGATGCTCAGCACAGCGGTTCGACGCGAGTCGGCTGTCTGGGGCGCAGTCGGCTGCGATGCGCCCGACTGGTCGAGCGGATGCTGCGGCCGTGCATTGGGGTGTGCTGACGGTTCAGGCATAGGGGCCTCCGTTGACGTCGTCGTCTTCGTCGAGTCGGTCGACGGTCACCTCACCGATGTCAGGCAGCCAGCTGATGGTCGTGCCGTCGTCGAGCTCGGCCACGGGGTGACGTTCCAGCCAGGTCAAGGTCCACGACCAGCGTTCGCGCTGTGTCGGTTCGAGGCCCGCCTCGACCTCGCTGATCGCGGCCAGCATCGGGTCGGGCAGGGCGAGCGGGGGAGTCACTCCGACGTTCCATCTGGTGCCGATCTGCATGAGATCCTTCCGTCATCAGCGGTCTTCTCTGCGTCGTAGGGTACCCTGTTTCACGGCCGACGGTGACCTGTGGAGGTCGCCGGCAGCGGTCGCAACCCAATTCAGGAGTCACAGATATGAGCACGACGACGTCGCCGGCACCCGGCACGCAGACCACAGGCAACTCACGCGCACGCGTGCTGGTCGCCAGCCTGATCGGCACCACGATCGAGTTCTATGACTTCTATGCCTATGCGACTGCCGCGGTGCTGGTCTTTCCGGTGCTCTTCTTTCCGAATGATCCGAACAACCCCGATCACACCGTGCAGCTGCTCTCGTCGTTCGCGATCTTCGGCGTCGCGTTTCTGGCGCGCCCGCTCGGCTCGCTGCTCTTCGGCCACTTCGGCGACCGCATCGGCCGCAAGGGCACACTCGTCGCCTCACTCATGTTCATGGGGATCGCAACGTTCCTCATCGGCTGCCTGCCGACCTACGCCCAGATCGGCTACTGGGCGCCGGCGCTGCTCGCGCTGATGCGCTTCTGCCAGGGCATCGGCCTCGGCGGCGAATGGTCGGGCGCGGCCCTGGTGGCGACAGAGAACGCGCCGAAGGCCAAGCGTGCGCTCTGGGGAACCTTTCCACAGCTGGGAGCCCCGCTCGGCTTCATCCTGGCGAACCTGGTGTTTCTGTGGCTGGCGCTCGGGCTCGATGAAGAGGGCTTCCTCAGCTGGGGCTGGCGAGTGCCGTTCCTGGTGAGCATCGCTCTGGTGGCGATCGGCCTGTGGGTGCGGCTGCGTCTGGTCGAGGCTCCGGCCTTCCAACAGGTGGTCGACCGCGGTGAGATCGAGAAGCAGCCCATCGTGACGTCATTCACGGGCTACTGGCGCGAGATCGTGATCGGCACCTTCCTGATGGCGGCGACCTACACAGTGTTCTATCTGGTGAACACCTTCGCACTGACCTTCGGGACGACTCCGGCCACAAAGACGCCCGGCGGTCTCGGCTATGACCGCAGCACGTTCATTCTGCTGTTGATCTTCGGCTGCGTCTTCTTCACGATCACGACGCTGCTCAGCGGCATCGTCGCCGATCGCATCGGTCGTCGCCGGCTGAACACCATCGTGAACGTGGCGATGGCGGTCTTCGGCATCGTGTTCGGCCCGCTGCTCGGCGGCGGCTTCGCCGGGCTGATCGTCTTTCTCGTGGTCGGCTTCTCGCTCACCGGCTTCGCGTTCGGGCCGATGGCATCGACGCTGCCCGAGCTGTTTCCGACGCGTGTGCGCTACACCGGGTCGGCCATCGCCTACAACCTCTCGGCGATCGTCGGTGCCGCAGTGGCTCCGTTCATCGCGGTCTGGCTGTGGAGCCTCGGTGGTGGCAGCGCATTCTGGGTCGGCATCTACCTGACCGTGATGTGCCTGATCTCGCTGGTCGCGATTCGTCTCGCGCCCGAGACGAAAGACGTCGAGTACCACTGACCCGTTGCTCGACGTCGAGGCGTGGCTGAGCGTTGCACAGGAGTGTGCGGTTCAGCTGAGCTGACTCCGGTGAGCTGTTTCAGAACAGCGTGGGTACCGCGGATGCGTCAGTCGCCAGCGGGGATCGGCTGCGCGTCTTCGCTGCGCGCCGGTGCTGCGGCCGAGGTGCTCGGGGAATGGGAGCAGCCTGTGCCCCAGGCTGAGAGCCGTCGAGCCGATACAACGAGATCAACGGCTTGATCAACCCTGCGAGGTGGCGCCGGTAGTCGCTGGTCGCTCGGTCTCCCTTCGGGTACAGCTCGGTGTACCTGTCGACAAGGTCGGGATGATACTCCCGCAGCCAGCGCATGAACCATGGGCGCACGTGGGGGCGTAGGTGCAGCACTTGATAGAGCACGCGGTGGGCACCGGCTTCTCCGACAGTCTGAAGAGTGTGCATCAGGCTTGACCGGCTGTCGGTGAGCAGTGGCAGAATCGGCATCAGGAACACTCCGACGTCGAGGCCGAGATCACGCGCACGGGATACTGTGCGCAGTCGAGCCTGAGCGCTCGGGGTGCCCGGCTCGAACTGTTGGCGCAGCTGGTCGTCGACGATGGGAATCGACATCGACACGCTCACCGGCACCTGTGTCGCGAGTTCGGAGAGCAGCGGCAGATCGCGTCTGATCAGCGTTCCCTTCGTCAGTACTGAGAAGCCGATGCCTGCCTGCGCGAGCTCGCGGTAGATACCGGGCATCAGTGCGTAGCGACCCTCGCAGCGCTGATATGGGTCGGTGTTCGAACCGAGCATCACGAACGGCACGCGGCCGACATGCGAGGTGCGCAGCTCCTGATGCAGGCGTTCGACGATGTTCGTCTTGACCACGATCTGCGTGTCGAAGTCGTGACCTGTGTCGAAGTCGAGGTACCGGTGGCTGCCCCGAGCGAAGCAGTAGATGCACGCGTGCGAACAGCCGCGATAGGGATTGATCGTGTAGGCCCCGGGAAACTCGCTGCTCGCGTCTGGCACACGGTTCAGCGCGGAACGTGCGAGCACCTCGTGGTAGACGAGGTCTGCGAACCCTGGGGTGCGGACTTCGTGGGTGACCTCGCTGAGGCTTTCGATGCGGTCGAGTCCGCTCAGAGCATCGAGGTCGGTGTGTGCCGTCTCTTGTGCATGCCAGCGCATGATGTGATTCGAACATATATTCGAATGATCGTCAAGCTGGTCGTCGCTCGTCGCTACGAAGACCGAGACGGGCCCAACGTGTGCCTGCGGTCAGCGGCTCGGAAGCTCGGTTCTGCTAGTGTGCGTACTGCGGGTGTCGCGGGCAGGTCAAAGGGGTGGGGAATATGAGAAGAGTGTCTGTCATTCTGGGGGCTCTCGGGTTCCTCGCTGTGGTCATCGGAGTCGCCGTGTTCCTGCTGAGTTCGCATTCGGCTGCGCCAGAGCAAGCAGCACAAGAGCAAGAGGCGCAAGAGCAAGAAGTGCCCTCCAGCTCCGGGCCGTTATCCTCAGTCGAGGACGAATACACACAGGCGATCCAAGGCAGCCTTGCGAATGACCTGCAGCTGCCAGACGGTGTTTCATGGCCCTCACTGTCCGAGATGGTGGTCAGAAGTGATTTCGCCACAGACCCATCGTCTGCAGGGGTCGGGGCCGGTGAGGTCGAGCTGACGTACGAGGCCGGAACGGGAGTCGGGCAGGCACTTTCCTTCTATGCCTGGGCGTGGGAGGCAGAATCCGTCAGAGCGCAGAGAGAAGGCGACTCTGACGCTCTGCAAAAGGCGTTGGACAAGTTGAAAGAGTGGACTTCGCTCCCTCAGACCACTCAGTATCATGCGAACCCGGACGGTTGGTATCACGCAGTCGTTGAGCCCGCGCGCAGGGGTGACTTCGCCGCCATGGAGGAAGAGGTCAGCGCCGGGCCACCAAAGCTGCCCGCGACTGCCGAACAAGCAGGACTCTAGTCAGTCTGCGTGCAGGATCGAGGCGATGCCGTCTGCGTTCGTCATTCGTGCAGCCGGCGACTGATCGCCTGAACTCTGTACCCCGACACCTGAACAAGAGGTGATGAGTATGCCGTGTCGTCGTTGGTGCGCTGGTGTTGCGCGGTTGTGCGCGGTCTTCGTGTCTGTTCTCGCTGCGACATTCTGTTTGAGTGGTTGTTCTGATGACGATCCCCCTGCTCCAAGCCCGAGCGAGCTGCGGAAGATCAATTATTTCTCCGAGGACTTGGTAGGAGGTATGAACCGAGCGATTGATGCAGGAAAGCTTGGCTCTGGTGTGCCTTTGAGCACAACGGAATCTGATGTCCTGAACTGGCTGAGAACTCCAGAAGTCGCCAGTGGGGACTCTGTGTATTACGGTGTGCTGTCCGTCGAATCATTGGACGACCAGCATTCCCTATTCCACCTCGTGGTTTTTATCGGTATCGGTTCCGCTGACCCCTGGCACATACCCCGCCAAGATCCTGACGCACCCACGGAGGCACGGACATGCATCAATATCCCCGTCACCCTCGGGACCCAAGCACACGCCGACGCCTTCACCCGCGTCGCCTGCCCACCAGACACCCCGACATATTCCCAGCAGGAACTGCCAGACGGTTCACGGATACCCAGCCTCACTGGACAATGAACAGATCCATGGACAGCATTCTGGCCACCCAAGGATCTGACATGAACATCAGATCCTCGCGGAAGTGACAGCCCGGCCGGAATCACAGCGACAGATGGGCGAAGAGGCGGATGCCACGGAGCATCCGCCTCTCAACTCGGCCGGCCACAGACCGCCTACTGGTCGAGCGAGCCGAACTCCACATCGCTGACGGTGAACTGCTCGCCGTCTTCGGCCAGCACGATCTGCTCTGCCTTGGCGACCGAACGCAGATCGTCGAGCGCGAGAGCGACCTGCTGGATGCGGTCTGCCGGCCCGTGCAGCGTGGCCGTCACGATCGGGGTGCGCATCTTGACCTTCGCCTCGGTCTTCGCTCGACGGAAGGTGATCAGCGCATCGCTAACCGCCGCGAACACGCCGCCCTCGTCGATATCGTCGCCGGCAGCATCGGCTGGCTCGGCGGGGCGAGCCGCAGGAGTCAGCACCTCGGCGGCAGTCGGCCAGGGCTGACGGTGGATGGACTCGTCGTGCGTCCAGCTGTAGACCTCTTCGGTTGCGTACACGATGAACGGCGCGAAGAGCCGCAGCAGCACCTCGAGTGCCGTCTGCAGGGTGACCAGAGCCGAGTCTCGCTCAGCGTCGCCGGCCGCGCCGTAGGCACGCTCTTTGACGATCTCGATGTAGTCGTCGCAGAACGTCCAGAAGAACGACTCGGTCACTTCGAGCGCACGAGCATGGTCGTACGCGTCGAAAGCCTTGGTCGACTGCTCGACGACCTCTGCCAGCGTCGCCAGCAGGCTGATGTCGAGCGGGTTCGTCGCCTGCGTTCCTTGGGACGCCTGACCGAAGGCGAGCACGAACTTGGCCGCGTTCAGAATCTTGATCGCCAGACGGCGGCCGACCTTGATCTGCTTCGGGTTCTGCGGGTCGAACGCAGCGTCGGTGCCCAGCTTGTAGGCAGCCGCCCAGTAGCGCACGGCGTCCGAGCTGAACTGCTCGAGCAGGCTCAGCGGGGTGACGACGTTGCCCTTCGACTTCGACATCTTCTTGCGGTCGGGGTCGACGATGAAGCCCGAGATCGTGGTGTGCGACCACGGCAGGCGGTGATCTTCGAGCTCGCTGCGCAGCAGGGTCGAGAACAGCCAGGTGCGGATGATGTCCTGCGCCTGAGGGCGCAGATCATAGGGTGCGACGAGGTCCCAGAGCTCAGGATCGCGCTCCCAGCCGCCGGCCAGCTGCGGAGTGAGCGAGGAGGTCGCCCAGGTGTCGAGTACGTCGACCTCACCGACGAAGCCGCCGGCCTGTCCTCGCTGCGACTCGTCGAAGCCGGCGGGCGCCTGCGACGAGGGGTCGACCGGAAGCTGCGACTCGTCGGGCACGATGGGATGCTCATAGTCGGTGACGCCCTCGGCATCGATCGGGTACCAGACCGGAATCGGCACGCCGAAGTAGCGCTGACGACTCACCAGCCAGTCTCCGTTGAGACCGTCGACCCAGTTGTCGTAGCGCACGTGCATGAACGCCGGGTGCCACTCCAGCTCGTTTCCGCGCTCTTTCAGCGTGGCACGCAGCTTCTCGTCGCCCGCGCCGTTCGAGATGTACCACTGGCGCGTGCTGACGATCTCGAGCGGGCGATCGCCCTTCTCGAAGAACTTGACCGGATGCTTGATCGGTTTGGGTGCGCCCAGCATCTCGCCCGACTCCTGGAGTGCCGCGACGACGGCCTTCTGGGCTGAGAACACCGTCTTGCCCACGAGCTGAGCGAAGGCGTCGCGACCCTGCTCGTCGGTGATCCATTCCGGGCTCAGATCGATGACGCGACCGTCCTGGCCGATGATGGTGCGGTTCGGCAGGTGCAGCTCGCGCCACCACACCACGTCGGTGACATCACCGAAGGTGCAGATCATCGCGATGCCCGATCCCTTGTCGGGCTGGGCGAGACGGTGGGCGAGCACCGGCACCTCGACGCCGAAGAGCGGCGTGCGCACCGTGGTGCCGAAGAGCTTCTGGTACCGCTCGTCGTCGGGATGCGCCACGAGCGCGACGCAGGCAGGCAGCAGCTCTGGGCGAGTGGTCTCGATGATGACGTCTTCGCCGTCATGTGCGCCCGTTCCATGGAAGGCCAGGGAATGATAGGCGCCGTCGCGCTCGCGGTCTTCGAGCTCTGCCTGTGCCACCGCCGTGCGGAAGGTGACGTCCCAAAGCGTGGGAGCATCCGCCTGATACGCCTCACCGCGCGCCACATTGCGCAGAAATGCACGCTGACTGGCCGTGATCGACTCGTCGCCGATGGTGCGGTAGGTCTGGTTCCAGTCGACCGAGAGCCCCACGGAGCGCCAGAGCTGCTCGAACTGCTTCTCGTCTTCTTTGGTCAGGCGCTCGCAGAGTTCGATGAAGTTGCGACGCGAGATGGGCTGCTGATCGGCGGCCTTCACGCTCTTGCCGTCGCCGCCTTCGAACGGGGGAACGAAGTCTGGAGTGTAAGGGAGCGAGGGATCGCAGCGCACGCCGTAGTAGTTCTGCACGCGTCGTTCGGTCGGCAGGCCGTTGTCATCCCAGCCCATCGGGTAGAAGACCTCTTTGCCCTGCGCGCGCTGGTACCGTGCGATCACGTCGGTGTGCGTGTAGCTGAAGACGTGGCCGATGTGCAGTGAGCCGGATGCGGTGGGCGGGGGCGTGTCGATCGAATAGACGCCCTTGGCCTTGGCGGCATCGCGATCGAAGTGGAAGGTGCCCTGCTGATCCCACTTGGCGTTCCACTTCTGCTCGAGGCCTTCGAGTGCGGGTTTGTCGGGGATGCCGTTGGCAGCGGAATCGGTCACCTGAGGTGCTCCTTCAGTATGTGCGGCACCGCGTCATGAGCCGAAATGGGCTGCTGTGTGCCTGAATGTCGGATACGAGTCGACGAAACGTCGATCCAATTCAGCATACACATGGGCGTTTCGTCCACGGTCGAGCTTGGTTGTCTGTACTAATATGATTCGACAGACATCAGTGCCCGTCTCGCTTGCGAGGCTGCACGGCGAGAGGAAGCATGCCCATGGGGGACAACGTCACTTTGGATCGAGGCACGGGCACGGGGATGACTCCGGAAGCCAAGCCCACGACCCAACTGATCGATGTCGCGGCCGCAGGCGGCATGCCGCCCGCAGGAGGAGCCGACCGCAGTTCTGGCACAACGGGGCCTGGTCGCAAGCGCCGTCGCAAGGCGCCGTTCATTCTCGGCGGGGTGGGCGTGCTCGTTCTGGCCGCCCTCGGTTTTGGGGCTTGGTACTCAGCTGACCACGTCGCTCCTGGCGTCACGTATGCCGGCGCAGATCTCGGCGGTCAGACCAGCGAACAGGCGGCACAGACCATTCAACGTCAGTTCGATCAGCACTCGGTGCCGTTCAGCTTCGACGGCACTCAGCAGCAGGTCAGCGCAGCCGACCTGGGGCTGCAGATCGATGCGCAGCAGACAGCGCATGACGTGATCGCAGGTCAGCCGGCATGGCAGTTCTGGCGCTGGAACAACGCCTCGACCGTCTCTCCGCAGGTCTCAGCCGATGCAGCCGCAGAGAGCACATTCTTCTCTGACGCATGGCCAGCGGCATACACGGTCACTGAACCGAGCCTGGAGTATCAGCCGGCGAAGGCCTCATTCACGGTCGTTCCCGGGAAGGCCGGCCAAGGAGTCGACGCGGCCGCCGTGCAGACTGCGTTCCTCAACTCCTTCGCCAACGGCGACTCATCAGCCCAACGCGTGAGCCAGAGTGAGGTGCAGCCCACGATCACCGACGAACAGGCTCAGGCCGCTCTGCCCACGGCTCAGCATCTCGTGCGCAAGATGACCTTCCAGGCCGCTGGCAAGCCGCTGATCACGGCCGATGCGGTCACAGTCGGGTCGTGGGTCAAGATCTCTGACCGCGACGGCCAGTTCACCGCGGTCTACGACGCCAAGGCCATCAGTGACTTCGTCGAACAGAACGCACCCACGAAGCTCGACCCGACGCCCAAGACGCAGACCGTGCTCGCCTCTGACGCCAACGTCGTGCTCGTGCCTGGCAGCACAGGCAAGACCTTGGGCGATGTGTCGTCATTCTCTGAAGACGTCGCCGCGAAGGCCGCCACAGGCGACAGCTCGTTCGACCTGCCGGTCACAGAAGTGCCGTTCGAGACCAAGACCGTCGACCGCAAGATCGACATCAGCCTCGCATCGCGCTCGGCCTCGCTGATCGAGAACGGCCAGGTCGTCACGACCTTCCCGATGTCTCCCGGTCTGCAGACGAACTCCGGGGCGATGCAGGCGGCGAAGACGTCGACCAAGGTCGGCAACTACAAGGTCTGGTACAAGACGACGGTGCAGAGTATGGGCTGCACGCCGCAGTACGACTACTGCACGCCGAACGTCAAGTGGTCAACGTTCTTCAACGGTGACCAGGCTCTGCATGGCACCTACTGGCACAACCAGTTCGGCATCTCAGACATGAGCCATGGGTGCGTGAACCTGCGCGAGGCCGACGCGAAGACGGTCTACGACTTCGCACCGATCGGCACTCCGGTCTCAGTGCACTACTGATTCGACGAACCGGCTTCGAAAGCGCGGTTCGCAGGTCTGGGGAGTGCGCTCGCCGATCGCTTCGTCGCGTGCATTGTAAGATTCGAGCTGTGCGCGCATGAGCGCGAAACTCATTCCACGACGCACGGGGGAGTCTCGAAAGGAAGATCGCATGTCGACATTGGCCGGCCCCCCGGTGCTTCGACCACCGGCGGATGTTGCAGCGCTGGATGCTGACGTCGTCGCCGAGATCGCGGGTGTGCTCAGCGGTGGTGCGGCCGATGTGGATTCAGGCACACGCCGCCGGGCCGAGTACTCGTCAGATGCCTCGGTGTATCGCGTGGCTCCACGTGCGGTTGTCTTTCCTCGCACGGCCGAAGACATCGTCGCGGTCATGCGCATCGCCCGATCGCACCAGCTGCCGGTCACCATGCGCGGAGCCGGCACGTCGATCGCAGGCAACGCCATCGGCCCAGGCGTCGTGCTCGACACCTCTCGGCATTACAATCGCATCCTTTCGCTTGATCCCGAAGCCCGCACCGCCGTCGTGCAGCCCGGTGTGCTGCTCGCCGCGATTCAGAAGGCCGGCGCCCCGCATGGGCTGCGCTTCGGGCCAGATCCCTCGACATGGACGCGCTGCACCATCGGCGGCTCCATCGGCAACAACGCCTGCGGCCCCCATGCGCTCGCCTGGGGTCGCAGCGCCGACCAGGTGATCGATCTCGATGTGGTGGATGGCACCGGTCGTCGGTTCACGGCCTCGACCGGGCTCGACGAGTTTCCCGAGCTGCGTGACATCGTTCACGGCGGTCTCGCCACGATCCGTCGAGAGTTCGGCACGTTCGGCCGCCAGGTGTCAGGCTATTCGCTCGAGCATCTGCTGCCCGAGCGCAAAGAGAATCTGGCACGCATGCTCGCGGGCACGGAGGGCACGCTGTGCGTGATCCTGCAGGCCACCATTCGGCTGGTGCCGGTGCCGACCGCCCCACACCTCGTCGTCCTGGGCTACCCCGACATGTTCGAGGCGGCCGACGACGTGGTCAATCTTCTGCCGCTGAAGCCGCTGGCCATCGAGGGAATGGACTCCAGGCTGGTCGACGTGGTGCGCCAGCACAAAGGCGACGGTGCGGTGCCCGACCTGCCCAAGGGCGCCGGCTGGATGATGGTCGAGGTCGGCGGCGTCGACGAGGCCGATGCTCGCGAGCGCGCCCACCAGCTCGCCGAGGCATCCGCAAGCGATGAGGTCGCGGTCTTCCCACCAGGGCCCGATGCGACCGCGATGTGGCGCATCCGAGCAGATGGAGCAGGCCTCGGTGGTCGCACGCCGGCAGGGGAGCAGGCCTGGCCCAACTGGGAGGACGCCGCCGTGCCGCCCGCCCGCCTCGGCGAGTATCTGCGTCGATTCGACGCGCTGATGAAGGAGTACCGACTCGACGGTCTGATGTACGGCCACTTCGGCGATGGCTGCACACACATCCGCATCGACTTCCCGCTTGATCGCGACCCGCAGGTGATGCGCGACTTCATGGAGCGCGCCGCCGATCTCGTGGCGACCTACGGCGGCTCGCTCTCGGGAGAGCACGGTGATGGTCGGGCGCGATCCGAGCTGCTGCCGCGCATGTACTCCGCTGACGCGATCGATCTCTTTCGCCGGGTCAAGGGCGTGTTCGATCCCGATTCACTGCTCAACCCGGGCGTGCTGGTCGATCCTGATCCCATCGACGAGCACGTGCGACGCCCGAACGCCGGGCCGGTGCCGGCATCCGGCGGCTTCTCGTTCGAAAGCGATCACGGCGACTTCTCGACGGCGGTGCACCGCTGCATGGGCGTCGGCAAGTGCCGCGCCGACATGCGCGCCGCCGGCGGGTTCATGTGCCCTTCGTATCAGGCGAGCAAAGACGAGAAAGACTCGACGCGCGCCCGCGCTCGTGTGCTGGAAGAGATGATCCGAGGCACGCTGGTCGACGGCGGGTGGGATGCCCCCGAGGTGGCCGACGCGCTCGACCTGTGCCTCTCGTGCAAGGCCTGCTCGAGCGACTGCCCGGCCGGCATCGACATGGCTCAGTACAAGTCTGAGGTGCTGTACCACAAACACAAGGGACGGGTGCGGCCCATATCGCACTACTCGCTGGGCTGGCTGCCGCGCTGGCTGCGCCTGGTGGGCATCGCTCCGGCAGCGGTCAACGCGATCATGAAAGTGCCCGGCGTGCAGCAGGCGATCATCCGAGGCGGCGGCATGGATCGTCGTCGGCGCATGCCCGGCTTCGCCCCCCAGCAGTTCGGGCGCTGGCTCAAGCGCGACGGTCGACGACGCTCGCATGACTTCTTCACCGATGTCGACTGGGTCGCGTCGGTGGGCGGGCGAGCAGGGGCGGCGACGGGCATGCTTCCTGTGGATGCCGCAGACAGTGACGCGCGGCGGGGCGCGGTGGCGGCGCGGCGGGCTGGAGTTCGCACCCCGGTCGTACTTTGGACCGACTCGTTCAGCAACGGCATCGCGCCGGAGATTCCACGGGCGGCCGTCGCCGTGCTGGAAGACGCCGGCTATGAGGTGGTGCTGCCGCCGGACAACGCCTGCTGTGGGCTGACCTGGATCACGACCGGCCAGTTGGACGGCGCGAAGTCTCGGCTCGAGGATCTGCTGGGCAAGCTGGGACCGTTCGCGGCTCGCGGCATTCCGATCCTTGGGCTCGAACCCTCGTGTACGGCGGTGCTGCGCAGCGACCTGCTGCACCTCTTGCCGAACGATCCGCGTTCGCAGGTGGTCGCTGACCATGTGTTCACCCTCTCTGAGCTGCTCAGTGCCCCCGCCCCTCTCGGGCCCAGGCCCGACTGGCGGCTGCCCGATCTGCACGGCACCACGGCAGTGGTGCAGCCGCACTGCCACCAGTACTCGGTGATCGGGTTCGCCCCAGATCGTGCGCTGCTCAAACGTGCCGGCGTCGAGTTCACCGAGCTGGCCGGCTGCTGCGGGCTCGCCGGAAACTTCGGCATGGAGAAAGGGCACTACGAGACCTCGGTCGCCGTCGCCGAGAACGCTCTGCTGCCGGCGCTGCGCGAGGCCGACCAGAGCTGCGGCGGTGACTACGTCTACCTGGCCGACGGGTTCTCGTGTCGCACTCAGGCAGACAACCTCGCGGACAAAGACGGGCGGGCGCTCGCCCAGCTTTTGGCCGACGGACTGCACCTGAGGTACTGACAGGGGCGGGAGCATCTCTGTGGTCGCCCGCTCTGGCTTCGGGGCGCAGATGCGAACACAGCATGGGTTGACTAGGGTCGAGAGTGTCGTCGTGACGAGCTGAGCACGTTTCTCGCCTCACCCGGTCTGACGACACATTGCTGCAGGAGAGTGAGAGACCGGATGACCTCGAGACGACGACCGCTGCGCTGGGCGGCAGGGTCTGCGGCTGCGTGCACGCTGGCGACCGCTCTCGCGGTCACCCCTTCGTCGTTCGCCCCCGGGCGGGTCGACCTGCCTCTCGCCCGTGCCGACGCCGCCGGTGACACCCAGTCGCAGATCGACGCGATCAACGGGCAGCTCGATGATCTCGAGCAGCGTTCCGACGAAGCCGGTGACGCCGCGGTACGCGCACAGGGCGATGCGAGCGACGCCCAACAGGCCCTCACCACGGCCACAGAGCAGGTGGCGGCGCTGCAGGGCCAGATCGACACCGCTCGCGCCGCCGCCGACGAAGCTCGTCGAAACAGCACCTCCGCAGTGCAGCAGCTCGCGCGCGGCACCGGGATGGAGACAGACCCGGCGGGGCAGCTCGTGACCAGTCGCGATCCCTCTGCCGCGCTCTGGCGGCTGACCACACTCGGGCAGGTCTCGCAGCAGACCGATCAGCGCATGACCGAGGCAGGGCAGCGAGCCAGTGAGCTCCAGGCGCTCACCGACCAGCAGCAGCAGGTCGAATCCGAACGCGAGCGTCTCGCCCGCGAAGCCGAGAGCGACGCTCAGGCCGCGAGTGCGGCATCCGCTTCGGCTGACGCGGCTGTCAGCGCTCTGCAGACTCAACAGCAGGGGCTGCTGCAGCAGCTTGCCGACATCAAGCGCACGACTGCGGCGCAGGAGGCCGAGGAGCGACGACAGCGTGAGCTGGCGGCCTCGATCGCCGCATCGAACCAGCCGCAGGCCGCAGCCTCCGACAGTGCGCCAGCCAGCAGCAGCGCGCCGACTCAGCCGCAGACGCCAGCTGTACCGAACCGTCCTGCTCCCGCTCCCGCTCCTGCGCCGACGCCGACGCCGGCACCGGCTCCTTCGCCTGCACCGGCACCAGCTCCGGCCCCAGCGCCGAGCGGTGGCTCGTCGCCTGCTGCGGCGAAGGCGTACGCTCAGTCGCGCATCTCCCAGATGGGCTGGGGCAACGACCAGTTCGTCTGTCTGGTCAATCTCTGGCAGAAGGAGTCAGGGTGGCAGGTCAACGCTGAGAACCGCAGCAGCGGTGCCTACGGCATTCCGCAGTCTCTGCCGGGCAGCAAGATGGGCTCCGTCGGAGCTGACTGGAGAACCAACGCTCAGACGCAGATCGAATGGGGGCTGGGCTACATTCGCGGTCGCTACGGCACGCCCTGCGGCGCTTGGGGCCACTCTCAGTCGACCGGCTGGTACTGACCGCTCAGAGTGGACTCTTCCCACCACAGGGTGTACATGTGATGTATGGAAGACAACACAGTGATCACTCGAGTCGGCGAAGACGAGGCATGGCAGCTGTTCACCAGGAACACCCTCGGCCACCTCGGCTTCATCGTCAACGATGCCCCTGAGGTGCTGCCCGTGAACTACGCTGTTCGCGACCGCAGCCTCCTGCTGCGCACCGCTCCCGGCACGAAGCTCTTCGGCGTGACGGCGAACCCGAAGGTCGCCTTCCAGACAGAGCAGTACACCGAGACCGGCGGTTGGAGCGTCGTGGCCAAAGGAACCGCCGAGGTGCTGACCTCTGAGAGCGCAATCGAAGCGGCCGAACAGGCCGGGCTCAGGCCGTGGGTGCCGACCGTCAAAGAGAACGTCGTGCGCATCGTGGTCAGCGAGATCACGGGTCGTCGCTTCGTCTTCGGGCCAGAGCCGGAGGCGGAACCGGAAGGCGCGGCCTGATCGCAGGGGCGCTCCGTGACCTCTGCGGGCTCGGACTGATCGCGCTACACTGAGATACTGCACTGATCCGGCCATCACCGGGGAGCATCTGGAAGAACCGCAGGTCGCCGCGAACGACAGGCGCAGTAGACCCAGACGGGTCCGGCCCGAGACAGCCGAAGAGAAGCGGTTCGTCGGTGTCGTCGTCAGACGAGGCAGGCGAACAAGCGAGGTGGTACCGCGCACGTCTTTCGCAGAAGGGCGGCGTCCTCGTGCAGGTGAACGAGCACGAGAGTGACACGCGCAATGGTCTATCCGCTTCCCAGCCCCGGCAGCGAGCATCCCGAATCAGTCCAGCCTTCGCCGAGCTTCCCCGCAGTCGAGCAGGGCATCCTGGCCTTCTGGAAGGGCGATGACACCTTTCAGAAGTCGATCGACCAGCGACGCGACCAGCACGCCCCAGAGTGGGTCTTCTACGACGGCCCTCCGTTCGCCAACGGCCTGCCGCACTATGGGCACCTGCTGACCGGCTACGCCAAAGACGTCTTTCCCCGCTTTCACACCATGCGCGGCCAGCGCGTCGAGCGCCGCTTCGGCTGGGACACCCATGGGCTGCCCGCTGAGCTGCAGGCCGAGAAGGAACTCGGCATCACCGACAAGCGCGAGATCGAAGAGACCTTCGGCATCGCGAAGTTCAACGAGGCGACTCGCGCCAGCGTGCTGCGCTTCACCAACGAATGGCGCGAATACGTCACTCGTTCGGCCCGCTGGGTCGACTTCGACAATGACTACAAGACGCTCGACCTCACCTACATGGAGAGCGTCATCTGGGCGTTCAAGACCCTCTACGACAAGGGCCTGATCTACGACGGCTATCGTGTGCTGCCCTACAGCTGGTACGAGCAGACGCCGCTGTCGAACCAGGAGACGAAGCTCGACGACGCCTACAGGATGCGTCAGGATCCCACCGTCACGGTCACCTTCCCGCTGACGGGTGACAAAGCAGCCGCGCTCGGGCTCGAGGGTGCCAAGGCGATCGCCTGGACGACGACCCCGTGGACGCTGCCGACGAACCTCGCGCTCGCGGTCGGCCCCGAGATCGTCTATGCGGTCGTGCCTGCCGGTGAGGCCGGTGCAGGCGACGGCTCGCCTGCGGGCACACGGTTCGTGTTGTCCCGCGATCTGGTCGGCTCGCATGCGAAGGCACTGGGGTATGACTCCGCTGAGGCCGCGCAGGATGCCGTGGAGCGTACGCTGCTGGGCGCCGAACTCGAGCACGTGCGTTACGAGCGGCTGTTCGACTACTTCGCCGATGCAGAGCAGTACGGCACGCAGAACGCCTGGCAGATCCTGGTGGCTGACTACGTGTCGACCACAGACGGCACCGGCATCGTTCATCAGGCTCCAGCCTATGGCGAAGACGACCAGCTGACCTGCCAGAAGTACGACATCCCCGTCGTGCTCTCGGTCAATCAGGCGGGTGAGTTTCTGCCCAGCGTGCCCGAGGTCGCCGGAGTGAACGTGTTCGAGGCGAACAAGACGCTGATCAAGCTGGTCAAGTCGCACGGCCGTCTGCTCGAACAGGCGACCATCGAGCACTCTTACCCGCACTCCTGGCGCAGCGGCAAGCCGCTCATCTACATGGCGCTGCCTGCCTGGTTCGTGAACGTGACCAAGGTCAAAGACCGCATGATCGCGCTCAACCAGCAGATCAACTGGGTGCCCGACAACGTCAAAGACGGTCAGTTCGGCAAGTGGCTCGAGAACGCCCGCGACTGGAACATCTCTCGCAACCGCTACTGGGGTGCACCGATCCCGGTGTGGAAGAGCGACGATCCCGAGTACCCGCGCGTCGACGTCTACGGCTCGATCGAGCAGCTCGAACAGGACTTCGGCGTGAAGGTCGACAACCTGCACCGGCCCTACATCGACGAGCTGACCCGCCCGAACCCCGACGACCCGACCGGCAAGTCGACCATGCGCCGCGTGCCCGAGGTGCTCGACTGCTGGTTCGAGTCGGGCTCGATGCCCTTCGCACAGGTGCACTACCCGTTCGAGAACAAAGAGTGGTTCGACACCCACAACCCCTCTGACTTCATCGTCGAGTACATCGGGCAGACCCGCGGCTGGTTCTACAACATGCATGTGCTCGCCACCGCGCTCTTCGACCGCCCCGCGTTCACCAACGTGATCAGCCACGGCATCGTGCTCGGCAACGACGGGCAGAAGATGTCGAAGTCTCTGCGCAACTATCCGGATGTCAACGAGGTCTTCGATCGCGACGGCTCGGACGCCATGCGCTGGTTCCTGATGTCGAGCCCGGTGCTGCGTGGCGGCAACCTGATCGTCACCGAAGAGGGCATCCGCGAAGGCGTGCGCCAGGTCATCCTGCCGCTCTGGAGCACCTGGTACTTCTTCCAGATGTACGCGAACACGGCACGGCCCGCCGGTTCTTCGGCGTCCGGCTACGAGGCGAAGTGGCGAACCGACTCGACCGACGTGCTCGACCGGTACCTGCTGGCCAAGACCGGTGACCTGGTGCGCACGGTCGAGGTCGCGCTCGAAGGCCTCAACGGCGTCGACGCGACCGACGCGCTGCGGCAGTTCGCAGACGTGCTGACCAACTGGTACGTGCGACGCAGTCGCGACCGTTTCTGGGTGGGCGAAGACACCGACGCGTTCGACACGCTCTACACGGTGCTCGAGACGGTCACGCGTGTGGCCGCTCCGCTGCTGCCGCTGGTCACCGAGCGCATCTGGAAGGACCTCACCGGGGGCGAGAGCGTGCATCTGCAGGACTGGCCCGACGCCGGTGCGTTCCCGAAAGACGACGACCTGGTCGCCGCGATGGATCAAGTGCGAGACATCTCGAGCGCCGCCCTCGCGCTGCGCAAGGCTGAGCACCTGCGGGTGCGTCTGCCGCTGTCGAAGCTCACCGTGGTCGAGGCGGGCGCGGATGCGCTGGCTCCGTTCGCCGACATCCTGCGTGACGAGCTCAACGTGAAGTCGGTCGACCTCGTCGAGCTCAGCGAGCAGACCGCAGAGCGCTTCGGTGTGTCAAAGCGACTGACCGTGCATGCTCGGGTGTGCGGTCCACGCCTCGGCCGCGAGGTGCAGACCGCCATCAAGGGCTCCAAGACCGGCGACTGGAGTGCAGAGGGAGACCAAGTCGTCTCGGGCGGCATCGCCCTGCAGCCGGGGGAGTACTCGATCGATCTGGTCGCCGACGCCAGCTCAGACAGAGGCACCGATCACGCGGTCGGGCTGCTTTCCGGCGGCGGTTTCGTCCTGCTCGAGACCGCGGTGACCCCTGAGCTCGCCGCCGAAGGGCTGGCGCGTGACACGGTGCGCCAGGTGCAGCAGGCACGACGCGCAGCCGGACTCGAGATCAGCGATCGCATCCACCTCACCTTGGGCGGCGACGACGCTGTGCGTGCGGCGCTCGAGGCCAATCGTGACCTGATCGCCGCCGAGACACTCGCGACCGACCTCCATGTCGTCACTGTCGAAGCGCTCGGCGACGAGGCAGACCAGCCCGTCGGCGACGGCGAGCGGGTCGGCATCCTGATCGAGAAGGCCTGAACCTGTGACTGACGCACGCAACGCCACGACGGCTGCCCTCGCCCCGAACAGTGTCGAGCAGCTCACCGAGCAGCTCTATGGGCGGGCTCCTGAGAACCGCATCGAGCCACGGCTGGACGCGGTCGCTCGGGTGCTCGACCTGTTGGGCGACCCACAGAAGTCGTACCGGATCATCCATATCACGGGCACCAACGGCAAGTCGTCGACGGCACGCATCGCCGCCTCGATGCTGGCGTCGGCGGGCCTGCGAGTGGGAGTGTTCACCAGCCCCCATCTGGTGCGCTTCAACGAGCGCATCGTGATCGACGGATCGCCGATCACCGACGAGCGGCTGCTCGGCACGTGGGAGGACGTACAGCCCTTCGTCGAAATGGTCGACGAACAGCTGCGCGGCGAAGGCCGGGCGGCGCTGACCTTCTTCGAGGCGCTGACCGTGCTCGCCTTCGCGGCCTTCGCCGACGCACCTGTCGATGTGATCTGCCTCGAGGTGGGCGTGGGCGGGGAGTGGGACTCGACCAACACCGCCGACGGCGACGTCGCGGTGTTCGCGCCGATCGCGCTCGACCACACCAAGGTGTTGGGCAGCACGATCGCCGAGATCGCGCATACGAAGGCCGGCATCATGAAGCCGGGCGCCATCGCGGTGACCGCCGCGCAGGCACCGGAGGCGATGCGCGAGCTGCAGGCCAAAGCCGACGCTTTGGGCATCACGCTGAAGCGCGCGGGCACCGACTTTGAGGTGTCGGGCGCGCAGCCGGCTGTTGGCGGGCAGGTGATCGACGTGCGCGGCCTGGCCGGCACCTATCGCGATCTCGCGCTGCCGCTCTACGGCGAGCATCAGGCGCAGAACGCCGCGCTGGCGATCGCCGCCGTCGAGGCCTTTCTCGGCGGGGGAGACGTGCCGCTGGGCGCCGATGTCGTCGAGCCGGGCATCGCCTCGGCCAAGTCGCCCGGTCGGCTGCAGGTGGTCGGCACCGACCCGACGATCATCATCGACGCCGCGCACAACCCACACGGAGCGCGCAGCCTGGCCCGTGCGCTGGTCGAGAACTTTCACTTCGATCGCACCGTCGCCGTGATCGGCGTGTTGTCTGACAAAGACGCGAAGGGCTTTCTGCAGGCGCTCGACGGCGCCGTCGACGAGGTGGTGGTGACCGCCTCGCACTCGCCTCGGGCGATCCCCGCAGACGACCTGGCCGCACTGGCGGTCGAGGTGTTCGGCACAGAGCGGGTCAGGGTGGTCGACGATGTCGAAGAGGCCTTGGACGAGGCTCGCTACCTGGCACGCGAGGTCGAGCACTCCGGCATCATCGTCACCGGGTCGATCACGGTCATCGGCGAGGTGGCCGCGCTGACGGACGCCGACACCTCTGCGGTGGCAGCGGATGCGACGTCGGATGCCGACGTCGAGGCGGCGAAGGAAGCCCTTGAGGCGTCGGCTGCCGAAGACGACGACGCGAACGAGATGTGGCCAGACAGCACGGAGCCAGGAGACCGGTTCTGACCATCGGGCCGCAGCACGTAGAATGAAGGCGATGAAACCTCCGAACAGCGCAGACGGTGCGGCTCCGAGCAGCGGTGTGAGACTTCGTCAGAAGCTCTGCAGCGTGATGCTCGGTTTCGAGTCGTTCGTGATCATCTTCTATACCTTGGTGCTCTTCGGGCTGCGGCTGATCTCGTCGCCGCTGGTCTGGTGGCTCGGCGCCGGCTCGATGCTGCTGCTCGTGCTCGCTCTCGCCTGTATGCGTCGAGGCCCCATCGGACTCTGGCTCGGGTGGGCGGTGCAGGTCGTGCTGCTGCTCGCCGGCCTCTTCAGCGGGTTCATCTTCTTCGTGTCGCTGATCTGCCTGGCCCTGTGGATTTACATCATGGTCGCGGCAGCACGCGCAGACCGGGAAGCTGCAGCGGTGCAGCATGAACAACCGACCCAACACTGACGAAACACCCGAAAGGAATCGACAGATGACCACTGCAGAGCAGAAGCAGATCACCCCAGACCACACCCTCGTGCTGGTGAAACCGGATGGCGTCGAACGCGGACTGACCGGTGAGGTGCTCGCCCGCATCGAGCGCAAAGGCTACCGCCTGGCAGACATCCGGTGGGTGAAGCCGACCCGGGAGCTGCTCGAACGCCACTACGCCGAGCACAAGGGCAAGCCGTTCTTCGACTCTCTCGTGGACTTCATGATCAGCGGGCCGATCGTGGCCGTGATCTTCGAGGGCGACAACGTCGTTCCCGGCGTGCGCACGCTGCTCGGCGCAAGCGACCCGACCGTCGCAGCGCCCGGCACCATTCGCGGCGACTTCGGCCGTGACTGGGGCGTCTCGGTGCAGCGCAACGTCGTACACGCATCTGACTCGACGCAGTCTGCAGCGCGTGAGATCGGCATCTGGTTCGCCTGATCCTCTCCGTGCGCAGTTGACCTGCGCAGATGACAGAAGGGGCCGCGCTCTGCAGAGCGCGGCCCCTTCTGTCATCTTCAGGGCTCAGCGGTGCGCAAGGCGCCGTGAGACATGAGCAGAGCAGGTCAGCGCAGCGCCTGAGCGCCGCGCCGACGGTCAGAGCAGAAACTCGATCCAGCCGAGACGGATCTCGGCGAGCACTGCGATCAGCACGAGGTTGAGCAGGCTGACGACCCACGCCCAGTGGAAGAGCCAGACCCCGAAGCGTTTGAGCCCGCTTCCGAAGTGACCTTCACGCAGATTCCAGGCGGTGATGTACCAGAAGCCGAAGATCATGAAGAACCAGACCTCCATGCACCACGGGCACAGTGTGCCGATGACGAAGATGCTCTGGGAGTAGAGCCACGTGATGAACACATAGCCGCCGAGCATGCCGAGGTTGAACAGCTGCCAGTACCACCGTGTCATGCGTGCCCCGGCCAGAGCGCTCACCCCGACGGCGATCGGGAAGATGAAGCACATCAGGCCGAGCAGCGCGTTGGGGAACCCGAAGAGGCTGCCCTGCCAAGACTGCATGTTCGGACCGCAGGTCACCAGGATGTTCAACGAGCAGTTCGGTGTATACGCGGGGTTCTGCAACGTCTTGACATACTCAGTGGCCAGTTCGAAGGCTCCGAGCAGGCCGCCCAGGCCGATGACGACCATGGTGACGGCGAGCGGCTTGGGAAGGGCAGTGCCCGAACGGTTTGCAGACATGCCGCCATTATGGCACGCAGCGGCGAACACCGGATTCCATGCGATAATGGGCTGGGTCGCGTGAGTCGCCCTCACGCGCAGACGCGCATCACAGGCGTCGTCAAAACGACGCAGATGCTGTTCAGGGCCAGGACGCCCTGCGATAGAGCTGAATTTGGCGCATCGACCTCAGCGGTCGTGCGAACAGTTTGAGGAGCCGGCTCGGGGCGACCGGGACTGCGGCTGGATACAGGAGTGCACCAGCGATGGTGGGTAATGAAGAACATGGGAAGGGCGGTCTGTTCGGGCAGCTCTTCGGTACGAAGCGCACCCGACGGGCGAAGTCTGCCTTCGGCGACCACGAGTCAGCGGACGAGACGTCAGGCGACGCCGCGCCGCGCCACGGTGCCGAGGGTGAAGCAGTGAACGAGCACGCCGCCGCCGGTGTCGCGTCGGCCGCGTCGTCTGATGCTGATCGTGGCGATCTGGCGAACCCGGCTGAGGCTCCGGCCCCTGCAGTGGTCGAGGAATCGCTCGCAGTGGCAGAAGAGACAGCCGATGCACAGGCGCGCTCCAACGAATCGGCGACAGCGGACGAGCACTCGTCAGACCAGGCGGCCCGAGCGGCTGCTGCACCGGGCGAGACCGCGCCTGCAGAGGCAGCGCTGACGGATGCCGAGGCAGCCGCCGACGTGTCGGCTCAGGGCACCGGTGAGCTGGCTGCGACCAAGACCGAGTCTGCTGCCGAGGCGGCCGCTGAAGCGACGCCGGCGCAGGCACCTGAACCAGAGCCGGCGCCTGATCCCCTTGCTGAGATCACGCCGTTCTCGCCGTTCAGCGTTCGAGAGGCGGGGGCGACCTCAGCTCCGGCAGTGCCGGTCGCTGAGACGGTCGCCCCGATCGAGCTGACCTTCAAAGAGCCCGAGCTGCCCGAGCGCGACGATGACGAAGAGCCCGAGCTGCCCGAGCACGTCGAGAGCGTGCGTCGTCGCACCCGCAAGCGTGACGGAAGCCGTCGGTCGCGCACGAGCGACGAAGCCGCCGACGAACAGAGCCCGGAGAGCGGGCAGCGCAGTCATCGTGAGACGCCGACCAAGGTCAAGGGCTCGACACGACTCGAGGCGAAGAAGCAGCGTCGCAACGCCAGTCGCGATGCCGGGCGTCGTCGCCAGAGCGTCACCGAGGTCGAGTTCCAGGCACGCCGCGAGGCGGTCGACCGGCAGATGATCGTGCGCTCGACCGACGACCGCATCCAGATCGGCGTGCTCGAAGACGACATTCTGGTCGAGCACTATGCAGCGCACTCACGAGACCTCTCGCTGATCGGCAACGTCTATCTGGGGCGCATCCAGAACGTGCTGCCCAGCATGGAGGCCGCATTCGTCGACATCGGACGCGGCCGCAACGCCGTGCTCTACTCAGGCGAAGTCGACTGGGAGGCTGCCGAGGTCACCGACAAGCAGCGGCGCATCGAGATGGCGCTCAAAGCGGGCGACACCGTGCTGGTGCAGGTCACGAAAGACCCCGTCGGTCACAAGGGCGCCCGTCTGACCAGTCAGATCTCTCTGCCCGGTCGCTACCTGGTGTACGTGCCGGGCGGTTCGATGAGCGGCATCAGTCGCAAGCTGCCCGACAGCGAGCGTTCGCGTCTGAAGAAGACGCTGAAAGAGATTCTGCCTGAGAACGTGGGCGTCATCGTGCGCACCGCTGCTGAGGGTGCGACGAAGGAACAGCTCGAACGGGACGTCACCCGTCTGCAGCAGCAGTGGGAAGAGATCCAGCGCCTGCGCGAGACGCAGCAGGCTCCGGCGCTGTTGCACACCGAGCCGAATCTGCTCATCAAAGTCGTGCGCGACGTCTTCAACGAAGACATCACGAAGATGGTCATCAGCGGCAAAGACGCAGAAGAGACCATTGAGAAGTACCTGCACACGATCGCGCCGGATCTGGTCGATCGCGTCGAGCACTACAGCGGCGACAAAGACATCTTCGACGCCTACCGCATCAACGAGCAGCTGGCGAAGGCGAGCGAGCGCAAGGTCTTCCTGCCGTCGGGCGGCTCGCTGGTGATCGACCGCACCGAGGCCATGACGGTCATCGATGTGAACACCGGCAAGTTCGTCGGCTCCGGAGGCAACCTCGAAGAGACGGTCACGAAGAACAACCTCGAGGCCGCCGAAGAGATCGTGCGACAGCTGCGTCTGCGCGACCTGGGCGGCATCGTGGTGGTCGACTTCATCGACATGGTGCTCGAGTCGAACCGCGATCTGGTTCTGCAGCGTCTGATCGAATGCCTTGGTCGCGATCGCACCAAGCATCAGGTGGCCGAAGTGACCTCGCTGGGTCTGATCCAGATGACCCGCAAGAAGATCGGCATCGGGCTGGCCGAGACGTTCACGCAGCTCGGCGAGAGCTCCGACTCCGGTCAAAGCACGCACAGTTCTCAGAGCGGGAAATCCGGTTCGGCTCGCAAACCTCGCAGCAAGAAGACCCAGGCTGTCAAGCCGGTGAAGAACACCCTGAACGCGAACGTCAAGAACGCCGTCGCCCAGGTCGCCGCCAGCACGATCGCGCAGATCGCCTCTGCTCCGACCGCCGAGGCGTCTGCACCTCTGGCGGCTGCGGGCGATGTGGCAGCGCATGCGCCTGTGCACGAGCATCGTTCTGGCGAGCCAGTCGCCCGTACTTCGCACGCAGAGTCGGGCCTCAGCGCAGCGGAGGGTGCCGCAGCCGCGCCCGCATCCGATCGAATTCGGCCTGCTGCGACGGCACACGAACCCGCAGAGCGTCAAGAGCCCGTCGAGCCGCACCTGCAGGCGAAGTCATTGCAGTCGGCGGAGTCGAGCGAGCATCCGCAGCGACGTTCGGAACCCGCGTCGGCTCGCCGGTCGCGTCGTGCATCGGCTCCGGCAGGGCCGGCGCGCACCGACATCGACCTCGACCTGGATCTGCCGAAGCCGAAGACCCAACCTGCCGCCGAGGCCTCACCGAAACAGCCGGTCGACCGCGACGCCCTGCTGGCAGACGTGCTCGCGCACCTGCCAGAAGGCGCCCGCACGCCGAACGCAGCCAAAGAGACTCGAGGCCAGAGTTTTCGGCAGCGCCCGGGCGGTGAGCGTCAGGACTGAGACACGCGGTCGCGGGTGTTTGACCTGCACACACACAACTGAGTATTATTGAGTGTTGGCTCGGGCTGGTTCTGCCGGCGAGTGAACACAGACTTCAAGACAAAGGATGACACGTGGTTTATGCAATCGTGCGCGCCGGCGGGCGTCAGGAGAAGGTCGAGGTCGGCACTGTCGTGACGGTCGACCGTGTTCAGGCAGATGAGCAGGGCGCTGTGGAGCTTCCCGCTCTGCTGCTGGTCGACGGTGACAAGGTCACCTCGAAGACCGAAGATCTCGCCAAGGTCAAGGTGACCGCCGAGGTGGTCGAAGACCTGCGCGGCCCCAAGATCAACATTCAGCACTTCAAGAACAAGACCGGTTACCGTCGGCGCCTCGGGCACCGCTCTGAGCTGACCAAGCTCAAGATCACCGGCATCAAGTAACAGCGAAAGGCGTCCTCTCATGGCACATAAGAAGGGTGCGAGCTCAACTCGCAACGGTCGCGACTCAAACGCTCAGCGTCTCGGCGTGAAGCGCTTCGGTGGGCAGGAGGTCAACGCCGGCGAGATCATCATTCGTCAGCGTGGCACCCACTTCCACCCCGGCGCCAACGTGGGCCGCGGCAAAGACGACACGCTCTTCGCGCTCGAGACCGGATCAGTCCAGTTCAGCAGCAAGGGCCGTCGCCGCGTGGTGAGCATTCTCACCGCTGCGGAGTGACATTCCGTTTTTCAGCATGATCGAGGCGGGCTCGCATAGCGAGCTCGCCTCTTTCGCACCTTAAGGAGCACATCACATGGCACTCAGCTTCGTCGACGACGTCGTGCTGCACGTCACAGCAGGTGACGGCGGCGACGGCTGTGCGTCAATTCGCCGCGAAAAGTTCAAACCGCTCGCCGGCCCCGACGGCGGCAACGGGGGTGACGGCGGCAACGTCATCGTCGAATCAGACCCGCAGATCACCACACTGTTGGCCTACCACCGTCGACCGCATCAGCGGGCCGAGAGCGGCGGCTTCGGCATGGGCGACTACCGCGACGGCTATGCCGGACAGGATCTGATCCTGCCCGTTCCGGTCGGCACGGTCGTGCGCGACGCGGATGGCGAGATGCTCATCGACCTCGATCAGCCGGGCATGCGCTACACGGTGGCGCAGGGCGGCATCGGCGGTCTCGGCAACAACTCGCTCGCCTCGACGAAACGCAAGGCTCCCGGCTTCGCACTGCTCGGCACACCGGGCTGGAGCGGCGATGTGCGGCTCGAGCTCAAGACCATGGCCGATGTGGCTCTCGTCGGATACCCCTCAGCAGGCAAGTCGAGCCTGATCGCAGCCATGAGCGCGGCCAAGCCGAAGATCGCCGACTATCCGTTCACGACGCTCGCTCCGAATCTGGGCGTCGTCGAGGCCGGAGATGTGCGGTTCACCGTGGCAGACGTGCCCGGGCTCATCGAAGGGGCCAGCGAAGGCAAGGGGCTGGGCCTCGACTTTCTGCGCCATGTGGAGCGGTGCGAGGCATTGGTGCATGTGCTCGACTGCGCCACGATCGAGCCGAATCGAGATCCGATCAGCGACCTCGAAACGATTCTGGCCGAACTCGCGAAGTATCCGGTCGCCGAGGGCAAAACGCCGCTCATCGAGCGACCGCAGCTTGTCGCGCTCAACAAAGTCGACGTACCTGAGGCCGAGGAACTCGCCGAGTTCGTCACAGATGATCTTGAGCAGCGGGGATTCCGCGTGTTCCAGGTCTCGGCGGCCACACGCCGCGGGCTGCGCGAGCTCACCTTCGCGATGGCCGGACTGGTCGACGAGGGTCGGGCCGCACAGCGTGCCGAGGCAGAAGCCGAGGCTGAGCAGCCGGAGCGCATCGTGATTCGCCCGCGATCACGTCGTCGTGAGGCTGAATTCACCATTTCTCGTGAGACCGGCCCGGACGGCGAGTACTTCCGTATTCTCGGTGAGAAGCCGGAACGCTGGATCGCCCAGACGATGTTCGACAATGATGAGGCGGTGGGCTACCTCGCCGACCGGCTGAACCGGTTGGGCATCGAGCAGGAGCTGTTCCGTGCCGGTGCGCGCGCCGGATCGGCCGTGGTCATCGGGCCGGGCAGCAACGAGCGAATCTTCGACTGGGAGCCGTCGATCACCTCCGGCGCCGAGATCGCTGCGCCGCGTGGCGAGGATCTTCGCCTGAGCGATCACTCGCGCCCGACCCGTGCCGAGAAGCGCGTCGAGTACTACGAGCGCATGGATGCCAAGGCCGCTGCCCGAGCCGAACTGCAGGCCGAACGCGAAGCCGGCCTGTGGACGGAGGATCGAGAGCGGACGAGGGCGACCAGTGCATCCGCCGCAGGCTCGACAAACACGACGGATGCCGCAGGCTCGGCCGCTGAGGACACCTCGGACGAAGAAGGAGAGCAGCGGTGAGCAGCGTCATCTCGCAGGCTGGGATTCCCGGCGCCGGGCGCATCGTCGTCAAAGTCGGCTCGTCGTCGATCACCGGTGAGAACGAGCACCAGCTCGGCCATCTGGTGTCGGCGCTGGCGCAGCTGCACGAGGGGGGCGTCGAGGTCGTCCTGGTGTCGTCCGGAGCGATCGCCACCGGGCTGCCGCTGCTGAACCTGAACGGTCGACCTGCCGACCTGGCGACTTCACAGGCAGCGGCTGCCGTGGGTCAGGCACGACTCATGTACCGCTACGAGTCAGTGTTCGACGCCTTCAGCGTGACGACCGCACAGGTGCTGCTCACCGCGAGCGACATCGACGACCGCAGACATCGCCGTCAGGCGCAGCAGACCATCGATCGACTGCTCGATCTGCGTGTGCTGCCCATCATCAATGAGAACGACACCGTCGCGACGCATGAGATTCGCTTCGGAGACAACGATCGGCTGGCGGCGCTCACCGCGGTGCTGGTTCGGGCCGATGCGCTGGTGCTGCTCTCGGACGTCGATGCGCTCTACGACCGCCCGCCGCAGCGCGAGGGCTCGAAGCCCCTGCACTTCGTCGCGCACGACGACGATCTCGAACACATCGAGGTCTCGCCGGTGACGGTCAACGGCGTCGGCACCGGGGGAGCGGTCACGAAGATCGCCTCGGCTCGGGTCGCGACCGAAGCGGGCATCCCGGTGCTGCTCACCTCGACCGAGCACGTTTCGAACGCGCTTTCGGGGCAGTCGATCGGCACATGGTTCGAGGCGCGCCCGGTGCTCGGTCACGAGCTCACCGACACCGGAGCACTGCAGACCATCGAGTCGGTCACCCACGAGCACTGAATGGCGCGTATGTGCTGAGTGTCTGAGGATCTGGACACCTCGCACACATGACGCTCACAGAATTCGCTCAGTATGCTCGAAGCAGTTCTTCGCGAGAACGCCCGGACGACGTATCGTCGGCACTCGCGCGAAGATCCCGGGTTCAGGCCCGGGTGAGAGAGATCGGAGAGCCTGTGAACGAGTCAGCTGCCAGAAGTGAGAAGCACGATGTGACGGTGCTCGTCGTCGACGACGAACCGAACCTGCTTGAGCTCGTCGCTTCAGCCGTGCGCTATGAGGGCCTGAACGTGATGACCTCGCTCAACGGCCGAGGAGCGGTCGATGCTGCCCGCACCACCCGACCCGACGTGGTGATCCTCGATGTGATGCTGCCTGACCTCAGCGGGTTCGAGGTGCTGCGCAAGCTGCACGAGATCGACGAGAGCATCCCGGTGATCTTTCTCACCGCTCGTGACGCGGTCGAAGATCGCATCGCCGGCATCACCGTGGGCGCCGACGACTATCTGACCAAGCCGTTCAACATCGAAGAGCTCATGGCGCGCGTGCGCGGGCTGCTGCGACGCTCGCGGCACTGGGTCGAAGAGGAGCACGACCCCACTGTCGTCGTCGGCGATCTCATGCTGAACGAAGACTCATACGAAGTGACCCGCGGCGGCGACGAGATCAAGCTCACAGCGACCGAGTTCGAACTGCTGCGCTTCTTGATGCGCAATGCCAAGAAGGTCATGTCCAAAACGCAGATACTCGATCACGTCTGGCACTATGACTTCGGCGGAGAGGTCAATGTCGTCGAGCTGTACATCTCGTATCTGCGCAAGAAGATCGACCACGGGCGCGAGCCGATGATCCACACCGTTCGAGGCGTCGGATACGTGCTGAAGCCTGCGGTATGACCGATCGCGAGGGCCCGCGCACCTCGCACCAGCGTGCTGCGAGGCCCGGCGCCTACCGTCGCAAGAGGCGAGGCCTGCTGCGGCACTGGCGGCTGCTGCCGCTGAGCAAGACACTGCCGATCATGCTCGCTGCGCTGCTGTTCTCGAGCGTGGCCCTGATCGCGACCGTCACCACGTCTGCGCTGAACACCTCGCTGTACGGGCAGCTCAACACCGAGCTGAGTCTCGCGACCGAGCGTGCCCGCGCCACTGATGTGGCGAAAGGGGATGCCGTAGTGCGGCCCGATGACCCGGTTCCGCCAGGCCTCGACGTGCGCACGCAGCGGGCGCACACCATCATCGTCGACCTGCGGCAGGGATCTCTCAGAGCCGGCTACATCGACGACGGCGAGACCCCGACCTTCCACCAGCTCGACTCCGATCAGGTCGCGATGCTGCTGAAGGTGCCGGTCGACGGCGGTTTCTACGACGTGCCGCTGCCCGATCTCGGCACCTACCGTGCCGTCGCGATCAACGACCGAACCGGTGCTCGACAGGTCGTCGCCATCTCACAGGAGGCCGTCGCCAATACGATCACGCAGTACATGGTCGTGCAGATGGTCGTGATCGCGCTGGCCGGCATCGGCGCGCTGCTGCTCGGCTGGATGCTCATGCGCCGCGCACTGCATCCGCTCGAGGTCGTCGCACGAACCGCACAGAGCGTTGCCGGGCGCGAACTCGCCACCGGAGACGCGGCGCTGACCGAGCGCATTCCCGAGATCTTCGTCGACGACGTGACCGAGGTGGGTCGCGTGGCGGGCAGTTTCAACCGCATGCTCACACACATCGACGACGCCTTCCGCGTGCGACGGGCCAGCGAGACGAAGCTGCGCCGTTTCGTCGCAGACGCCAGCCATGAGCTGCGCACGCCGCTCGCATCGATTCGCGGCTACACGCAGCTCGTGCTGCGCGATGCCGACACGCTGCCGCCCCATGCGGCCGAGCAGCTGGGTCGCGTGCGCAGCGAGTCCGAGCGCATGTCTGACCTGGTCGAAGACCTGCTGCTGCTCGCCCGTCTGGACAACGAGCCGGTGATCGAGCGTGAAGAGGTCGACCTGCGAGGGCTGCTGATCGACGCCGTGGCAGACGCGCACGCCGCGGGCCCGAACCACCACTGGCAGCTCGACCTCGACGCCAGCCAGCCGCTCGAGGTGCTGGGAGACGAGAACAGCCTGCGTCAGGTGCTGGTCAACCTGCTCGCGAACTCCCGCACACACACGCCGGCCGGCACGAACGTGGTGCTCGGCGCTGCGATCGTCGGCGACGACGTGCGCATCCAAGTGCGCGACGACGGCCAGGGCATTCCGGAACAGATGGTCGACACGATCTTCGACCGCTTCGTCAAAGCTGACGACTCCCGCACCCCGGGGCAGGGGTCGACCGGGCTCGGACTCTCGATCGTGCAGGCGCTGGTTCATGCACACGGCGGCAGCGTCTCGGTCGCGTCGACTCCGCAGCGCTTCGATGACGACGGCAGGCCATTGGAGGGCGACCACGGAACGACATTCACCGTGCTGCTGCCGAGACTGCAGCATCCACAGCAGGACGACGAGACCGGTGCCCAGAACGACGCGGACGATCCGAACGCGAATCGCGCCTGATCGTGTCGGCGCCGTGTCATAGACTGTGAGGCATGTCAGCAGATCACTCACGCGACGATCGTTCACCGCTCACCGGCGAGGCGGCTCTTGCCGCTCTGCGGCCGCGTCTGCAGGCAGCGAAGCAGGCCGGGCGCTCGCTCGCCACACGCACCTCGGGCGTCAAAGATGCAGCGCTTGAGGCGATCGCCCAGGCGCTCGTCGACAACGAGTCGCGCATTCTCGAGGCCAACGCGCGCGATCTCGATCGTGCGGTCGAGACGGGGCTGTCGTTGCCCATGCACGACCGACTGCGCCTCGATCATGACCGCATTGCAGCGCTCGCCGACGCCGTGCGCGTCGTGGTGGGGCTGACCGACCCGATCGGCACGCTCGTGCGCGGTCATCGGCTGCCGAACGGTGTGCGCATCGAACAGGTTCGTGTGCCTTTCGGCGTGCTGGGCGTGATCTACGAGGCACGTCCGAACGTCACGGTCGACATCGCCGCCCTCGCGATCAAGAGCGGCAACGCCGTGGCGCTGCGCGGCGGCTCGGCTGCGTATGACACCAATGACGTGCTGGTGCAGGTGCTGCGTGAGGCGATCGCCTCGGTCGGGCTGCCGGCGGATGCCGTGGTGAGCGTCGACGACCACGGTCGCGCGGGCGCTGACGCACTGATGCATGCGCGTGGGCTGATCGACGTACTGATTCCGCGCGGCGGCAAGGCGCTGATCCAGCGGGTGGTGCAGACGTCGACCGTGCCGGTGATCGAGACCGGTGACGGCAACGTGCACGTCTATCTCGATGCGAGTGCCGATCTGCAGCATGCGGTCGACATCGTGGTGAACGCGAAGACCCAACGCGTGAGTGTGTGCAACGCCGCCGAGACGGTACTCGTGCATCGTGACGCGGCCGAACGAGTGCTTCCCGCCGTGCTGACCGCACTGCACGACAGAGACGTGACGATTCACGGAGACGAGGCCGTTCAGGCGATCGACTCCTCGGTCGTTCCCGCGACCGAAGCCGATTGGCAGACGGAGTACCTCGCACTCGAGCTGGCGGTGCACGTCGTCGATTCGATCGACGAGGCGATCGAGCACATCAATCACTTCTCGACGCACCACACCGAGTCGATCATCACCGAAGACTATGCGAACGCCGAGCGCTTTCTCGCCGAGGTGGACTCGGCTGTGGTCATGGTCAACACCTCGACCCGTTTCACCGACGGCGGCCAGTTCGGGTTCGGCGCCGAGGTCGGCATCTCGACACAGAAGCTGCATGCGCGCGGGCCGATGGGCCTGCCCGAGCTCACCACCACGAAGTGGATGGTGCGCGGCGAGGGCCAGATCAGACACTGACCGCTGACTGGCGCGGGGCGGGCACGCTGGCGCGTGTGTACTGAAGTGGTCGCGTGATCCTCTATCATGGGGTGAGTAGTCAGAAGATGAGGACACAATGCTTGCAACTGCCGTGAACGTACTTGCCGCTGAATCAGTGGAGCACTCGATGCCGATGCCTCCGTGGGGCTTCGCACTGGTCGCCGCTGTGGTCTTCATCCTGCTCGGGCTCATCGTGTTCAGCTACCGTGACGTCAACAACCGGCATCACGATGAGGTCGTTCCGCCGCTTCCCGAGCTGGCCGCCGGTTCAGAGGCGCACCAGGGGCACTGAGCTCCGCCAGTCGCGTGCACACACAGACCACCCCGCATCGGCGTCGACGTATCGGCGTCATGGGCGGTACCTTCGATCCGATTCACCACGGCCACTTAGTGGCTGCCAGCGAGGTGGCGAACGCGTTCGACCTCGACGAAGTGGTGTTCGTACCCACCGGCCAGCCGTGGATGAAAGCTGATCGCCGGGTCACCGGTGCCGACCAGCGTTACCTGATGACGGTGATCGCCACAGCATCCAACCCCAGGTTCACCGTGAGCCGAGTCGACATCGATCGAGCGGGCCCCACCTATACGATTGACACCCTTCGCGACCTGCATCGTCTGCGCCCCGAGGCCGAGCTCTTCTTCATTTCTGGGGCCGATGCCATCGCCCAGATTTTGACGTGGAAAGACAGCGAAGAGCTCTGGAAGCTCGCGCATTTCGTCGCGGTCAGCAGGCCCGGGCATCCGCTCTCACTTTCGAGCCTGCCGCATGACGACGTAAGCTTGTTAGAGATACCTGCGCTTGCGATATCGTCGACAGACTGTCGACGGCGTGCGCGCCGTGGTCAGCCCGTGTGGTACTTGGTGCCAGACGGCGTTGTCCAGTACATCAGTAAATACGGACTGTATCGGGATGAGGACTAAGTGGCCGAAGAACATCAGCTGACGCGGCGAGAGCTGCGTGCACGAGAGCGCGCGGCTCAGCTGGCTGCCTCCGAGGCCGCAGCGGCAAAGACTCCGAGCGACGCATCGAAGACTTCCGGCGATGCAAAGAAGAAGCAGACAGCAGCCGGTTCAGGGCAGGGTGCTGCCTCGAAGGCGCAGCAGTCGGCACAGAGCACTGCTGCCGACGGGCAGTCGAAACGAGCGCATCATCGGCACGGCGCCCCGGCAGCGGCGGCACAGTCGACTCCTGCTCAGCGCCCGGCATCGGCTCAGCGTCCGGCACCTGTTCAGCGTCCGGCAGTGGCGAAGAAGTCGGCTCCGCAGCCTGCTCCTGCCACATCGGCAGGTCCGGCCTTCGTGAAGTCGGCGGCGCCCGCTCAGGCGAAGCCCACCCCGAAGCCGGCTGAGAAGCCGGCGGCAGAACGGCCTGCTGCAAAACCGGTTGGCGGCCCCTCGTCGACGCCGGGCAGCTCGCAGGTGACGCCTGCAGCGAAACCGGCCGCGGCGTCCCCGACGCCGTCGACGCCGGAACCTCGTCGCCGGCGGCCGCTGCTGGCCGATGCACCGGTGGCCTCATCGAAGCCTCGCGCAGCGGCTCCGACCCCGTCGGTGACGAAGTCCGCAGCTCAGCCGAGCCAACCGGCGAAGGCTGAGAGCACTCCGGTGATCATCACGCCGGCGACGTCTGACAGCGACGTCGACGCCAGGATCGCCCCCAACAAGCCGACCATCACGACCGGGCCAGCAACGGCCAGCGTGCTTGTGCTGCCGAGCACACCCGAGCAGAACAGCCTCGCGCTGCCGCTCGACTCGACCGGTGATGTGCTGATCACGACCGGTTCGATCACACTGCCGCAGCTGACCACCGACACCGGTGTCATCCCGGCGGCGTACGAGAAAGATCGCGGCGACCCGCTGGCCGACACCAGCGACTCGGTGCCGGTGACTGACGAGACTCGGCCGGTGTCTGCCGTCGAGACGGTGCGTCGCTACGAGACCGACCGCATTCTTCCCGAGAACTCACAGCACGATCGCATGAACAAGCTGTCGATCGGTCTGCTGATCGGTGCCGGCGTGCTGCTCATCGCCGCCACCGTGTTCGTGCTGCTGCGGATCTTCGGCGCATGACGGCCACCGCAGAGGCGAAACGCCTGGCACAGATCGCCGCTCAGGCCGCGCTCGACTTGAACGGGCACGACATCGTCGCGCTCGACGTCTCGGGCACGAATCCGTTCGCAGACATCTTCGTGGTCGTCACCGGATCGAGCGACCGTAACGTGGTCGCCATCGCCGACGCTGTGCAGGATGCCATGGTCGAGAACGGCGTGAAGATGCGAGGCCGCGAGGGGCGCGAGCTGGGGGAGTGGGTGCTGCAGAACTTCGGCGATGTGGTCGTGCACACCTTCCAGGAAGAGTCGCGCGACTTCTATGCCCTGGAACGCATCTGGAACACGGCGCCGGTGGTCGAGCTTGACCTGCACGATGGTGTGGAGAGCACCTCTGCGCGCTGAATCGGGTGCGAACCTCGTGACTCCGGCTGACGACGCTGATGCGCCAGAGCAGGGTGCCTTTCGTCGCTGGCTGGGGCGGCATCCTCGGATGCTGCGCATCTGGCGGGCGGGTGTCGCGTGCGTCGGCGGGTGCGTGCTGGCCCTCGGCATCGTGCTGCTGCCGCTGCCCGGCCCCGGCTGGATCGTGATCTTCTTCGGCCTCGGTATTCTCGCGACGGAGTTCGCCTGGGCTGCGAAGGCCCTGAAACCACTGAAGAGGTTCTGGGTGTGGCTCAGCGCACGGATGGAGCGCCGGCGCGAGCGGCGTCGTGGATAGTTTGACAGTGCTGTGGTGAACAGTGCCGCAGCAGGGAGCTGTCTGCTCGGGCTGGGTTCGTGCCTCAGCCTGAACGGACTTGTCGATCTCGGGTTGCAATCTTCAAGCAGTTCAGTCTAAGATTATCGAGTTGGCTGAAACGCCGTAAGGTGTTTTGAAGCTCCGAAAGGGGCCTGTGGCGCAGCTGGTAGCGCACCTGCATGGCATGCAGGGGGTCAGGGGTTCGAGTCCCCTCAGGTCCACACGAGATGGTTGAGACATCGCTCGTAACATTAGAAATCCCGCCAGGTGCAACTGGCGGGATTTCTGCGTTGAGGGGCTGATCTGTGCGCAGTGTTTTGCAGGCACCGTGCTCTGCGCGCGATGTAGTGCTGTGTACTGTGGCGACATTCAGCATGAGGGCGCATCAGGTTTTGACTCTGTGCTGATGAGTCTTTGTGCCGGTGCACGGATCCGCTCGGATTTACATGGTTTTGTCGAGATCAGCTGAGGTTGAGCGGAACGGTGCCGCGCTCGACAAATCCGTGTTGCACTGAAGCAAGTAGGGCGCTGCCGCGTTCGACCAATTAGAGGTGGGCAGTGCTGCCCGGCGGCTGTTTGAGTACTGTTTGTCCTCCACCAGTACCGGGCATGTGCGTTGCAGTGCTCACGCACCAGCCCAGCCGGTATGAGCACTGCCGCGGCAGCGCACCGACCGCTCACTCCGGCGCGGAGTACCGTGCGATCTTGAAATCTGTCGCCTCGCGGGCGAGCTCCAGCTCGGCGATCTGGCGTTCGATGCGGTCTCGTTGATCGAGCATGATCTGTCTGCGCTCAGGAATCGTCGCGTCGCCCTGCTCGAGCAGGGAGACCACTACGGCCAGACCGCAGAAGCTGGGATAGTGTTGGTTCCAGCCTGATCCTGCACACAGAGCACAACATCCAGCCGCGCCCACCCCACGACTGAAAGCAGACCGCATGACTGACACCGCGCATCCCCAGAACGATTCGACGCCTGACGAGACGCGCTCGAGACTCTTCATCGGGGGCGCCGCGCGCGCGACCGACGAGACGACGGCCATCATCGATCCGGCGAGGCCGAGCCATATTGTCGGCCATGCGGCGGCGGCATCGCCAGCAGACGTGGCAGACGCCGTGGCTGCGGCGAAAGGTGCGTTCGCGCAGTGGTCGGCGCTGACCCCGCAGCAGCGCGCCGACCTGATGACCGAGGCCGTCGCAGACATCGCGGCAGACCGAGATGCGGATGCCGCGCTGCTGTCGCGAGAGAACGGCAAGATCGTGGCCGAGGCGTGGGTCGACGCGCTCGTCTTCGAGCTGCGCTGGCGACTGGCGCTCACGCTGGTCGACCAGGTCGATGCCGATGTCGTGCTGCGCCCCGAACCCGGCATCCCGGTCGAGACGACGGTGACTTATCAGCCGCTCGGTGTGGCCACGGTGATCGTGCCGTTCAACCGGCCGCTGGCGATTCTCGCGGCATCGCTGCCGTACGCGCTGCTGGCCGGCAACACAGTGATCGTGAAGCCGCCGCTGACTGCTCCGCTGGCGACGGCGCAGCTCGTGCAGCGGGTGGCCGAGCGTCTGCCCGCAGGCGTGCTGAATGTCGTGACCGGGCCGGACGCGAACATGACGGGACTGATTCGCAACGAGGATGTCGCGAAGGTCTGCTTCACCGGGAGCGTGGGCGGCGGTCGTCGCATGATGGAGCTCGCGGCGCCGACGCTGACCCGTGTGACGCTGGAGCTCGGCGGCAACGATGCGGCGATCGTGTTCGATGACGCTCCGCTCGATGAGGAGCACTTGGACCGGCTCTTCCACGCGGTGTTCGACTCGACCGGGCAGATCTGCATGAACGCCAAGCGCATCTACGTGCACCGGTCGCGCCTCGACGAGCTGGTTGCCGGGCTCTCTGCGCGGCTCGACCACGTGGTGCTCGGCGACGGTGTCGACCCGAAGACGACGATGGGGCCGCTGCATTCGGCGGAACAGAAGAGGTTCGTCGACGGGCTGATCGCCGAGGCGAAAGCGGCCGGGGCCGACGTGCGAGAGTTCGGCGAGCTGCCGGGCGGCGATCTTGCCACAGGCAACTTCGTGCGGCCGGCGATCGTGGTCGAACCCGATGCGGGCCTGCGCGTGGTCACCGAAGAGCAGTTCGGACCGGTGATCCCGGTGATGGCGTTCGACGACGCGGCGGATGCGGTGCGCCTTGCCAACGACAGCTGGGCGGCCCTGGGCGGCTCGGTCTGGACGATGGATGCGGCGCGGGCTCGGCGGGTCGCCGGCCAGCTGGTCTGCGGGTATGTATGGATCAACGACCACGGTGCGAACCGGCTCGATCTGCGGGCGCCGTTCGGCGGACTCAAGTCGTCGGGCATGGGGCGTGAGCAGGGGCTCGACGGGCTGCGTGACTTCCAGGATGCGCGGGCGGTCGCTGTGCTGGAGTCTGAGGTGCTCGCCGGATAGGAGGTGGCGGGGACGGCCCGGTCGAAGCGCGCAGCCTTGCCATAGATCGCCCTCAGGTTCGCGGAAGATGAGCCGGCCAGTGTCGAGGAGCGACCTCACGTGAAGGAATATGTGACTGACTGAGTCGCTCCGAGAGCATTCGTCAGGCTCTGGCAGGATTCGCTGCATGAATCTCATGGTCTGGCGCGAAAATATGCTCTCGGGTCATGGCGCCCACATGCTCCGAGGTTGGTTCGTGTGCTCGGAGGAGCGATCGCCTTGTGCGCGGCTCTGCCCAGACGTGCGCGGCTCTGCCCAGATGTACACCGTTCCGCCGAGATGTACACGGTTCCGCTCAGAACAGCCTGATTTCAGCGGAACCGTGTACATCTCAGCGAATTTGTGCTTCATGGCAGACAGATCAGGTCACTGGTGCAGTGCTGAACCTCGACCGAAGACCAGTATCGGCCGACCTGCGACCTCGCCGAGTTCGTGAAGGCTTGTGACGGTACCTGCAGATTCCCTGGATGCGAGGCTACGGCACACGGCTGTGAGGTCGACCAGACGGGGAACTGGGAATGGGACGGCCCCACCAATCCGGATGACCTCGCCTGTCTGTGCCGTCGGCACCCCGCTCAAACTTCAGAGCCACTGGAAGGTCAAGCAGATCGGTGGCGCGAGGCTGCACTGGACGAGTCCGACCGGTGCAGGCAGAGTGACGAGGCCAAGCGGCAATGACGACCCGTCGTTGTGACCGTTCTTGCCGGTTTCACCACGCTTGTAGGTAGGTCTGCCAGGTTCGACCTGCTGGGCCGATTTTGCAGATCTCACAGGTTCGACCTGTTGAGTCGTTGTATCAGACCCGCCAGGTTCGGCCCTTTGACCGCTCCAGTGGATCAGACCGGTCAGGAGGCTCGCGCTGAGACTTGCTCGCGTTAAAACCCGCCTGCCGTGAGATCTTGCTCGCGCTGAGAATCGCTCGCGCTGAGACCCGCCTGCAGCCAGATCTTGCTCGCGTTGCGACCCGCCTGCGCTGAGACTTGCTCGCGCCGAGAGCTACCGATCCTGCGGAAAGCCCCAGACCTCGTCGGCGATCTTCGTGATCTCGCGGAGCTTCGCCCACTGCTGTTCCTCGGTGAGCACGTTGCCCTCTTCGGTCGAGGCGAAACCGCACTGCGGGCTCAGGGCGAGCTGATCGAGCGGGGCGAATTCCGCCGCCTCGCGAATACGCGCGCGCACGGCATCCGCCGGTTCGAGGTCGCCCGACTTCGACGTGACCAGCCCGAGCACGACCCGGCGACCGTCATGGGGCAGAAAGCGCAGCGGCTCGAAGCCGCCGGCACGATCGGAGTCGTACTCCAGGAAGAAGCCGTCGTAGTCGACCTGGCCGAGCAGGTACGGGGCGACCGGCTCGTAGCCGCCCGACGAGATCCACGTCGAGCGGAAGTTGCCACGACACACGTGCGTGGTGATCGTCATGTCTTCAGGGCGGTCGCGAACGATGTCGTTCAGCAGATCGGCGTAGGCCTGTGCGATGTTCTCGGTGTCGAGTCCGCGCTCGCGGGCACGCTCCAGTTCCAGATCAGAGCACAGATACGCCCATGCGGTGTCGTCGAACTGCAGGTAGCGGCACCCCGCAGCGTGGAAGGCACGGACGGCATCCCGCCACGTCTGAGCCAGATCGGCGAACAGCGAAGCCCGGTCGGGGTAGACGCTGTGGTCGATGCTCTCGGGGGCCAGACGAAAGTGCATGACGGTCGGCGCCGGGATGCACTGCTTGGCCGTGACCGTGGTGTGGTCGCGAACGAAGCGGAAGTGCTCGAGCATGGGGTGGTCGTCGGGAAAGCTCACCTTGCCGGTGATGTGCACGGCATGCGGCTTCGGCGCCGTGCCGTGAAAGGCCATGCCGCTGTCCTCTTCGACGATCTCGACGCCATTGAGCCCGCCGAAGAAGTCGAAGTGCCAGAAGGCGCGACGGAACTCGCCGTCGGTCACCGCCTGCAGACCGACCTCCTCCTGCTTGGCGATGACGCGTGCGATCTGCTCGTCTTCGACGGCACGCAGAGCTGCGGCGTCGATCTCACCGCGGGCGAAGCGGTCGCGGGCCTCGTGGACGGCCGGCGGACGAAGCAGACTGCCGACCTGGTCGGCACGAAAGGGGATGCTGTGCGAGGTTGTCATAGGTTCAGTTCTATCAGTTCGGCGGCCGCTGAGGGCTTCTGGCGGCGCCGGACCACGGCCTGTCGTGGTCAGTCGGTATCCTTGAGTGGCAGCCGTACGAGCGCCGTCTATCGAAAGGCACGAACCGCATGACCGAGGGAATGATCGACCACCAGACCGATCTGCAGTACGTCTCGACACGAGGGGGCATGCAGCCCGCGACGTTCACCGAGGTGCTGCTCGACGGTCTCGCCCCCGACGGCGGTCTCGTGGTGCCGCAGACGATTCCCCAGGTGAGCGCCGAGCAGCGCGAGTCATGGCGTTCGCTGACCTACCCGCAGCTCGCGGCGAAGGTGATCGCGCTCTACGCGACCGACATCCCGACGGCCGACCTTGAAGTGCTCACTGCCAGGGCCTACAGCCCCGAGCGTTTTCCCGACCCCGTCGTGCCGCTGACGCCGCTGGACGATCGCACGGTACTGGTCGGGCTGTCGCAGGGGCCGACCATGGCCTTCAAAGACCTGGCGATGCAGTTTCTCGGCGAGGCGATGCCCTATGTGCTGGCTCGTCGAGGCCGTCGCCTCAACATTCTGGGCGCTACGTCGGGAGATACCGGCTCAGCAGCCGAGCATGCGTTCCGCGGCAAGCCCGGCATCAGCGTGTTCATGCTCTCGCCACAGGGCCGTATGAGCGATGTGCAGCGTGCGCAGATGTACTCGATCACCGACGACAACGTGCACAACATCGCCATCGACGGAGTCTTCGACGACTGCCAGAACATCGTGAAGGCGATCAACGGCGATGCGCAGTTCAAGGCCGACCAGGCCATCGGCGCCGTCAACTCGATCAACTTCGGCCGAATCAGCGCACAGATCGTGTACTACTTCTGGGCGTGGCTGCGTGCGACGGATGCGGTGGCCGAGTCCGACCGACCCGAGGCGATGCTCTCGGTGGCCGTGCCGTCGGGCAACTTCGGCAACATCTACGCGGGTCACCTCTCGCGCAGCATGGGGCTGCCGATCGACCGTCTGATCCTCGCCACCAACGAGAACAACGTGCTCGACGACTTCTTCCGCACCGGTGTGTACGTGCCGCGTTCGCGCGAAGAGACGCTAGCCACGTCGAGCCCCTCGATGGACATCTCGAAGGCCTCGAACCTCGAACGCTTCATCTGGGAGCTGCTGGGCACAGACGCATTCCCCGAGCGCTGGGCCGAGCTGCAGCGCACCGGTCGCCTCGACCTCAGCGCCGAGCTGCCGCGCCTACACGCCGAATTCGGCTTCATCAGCGGAACCAGCACCCATGCTGACCGGCTCGCGAGCATCCGATCGACCTATGAGCACAGCGGCGTCGTCATCGACCCGCACACCGCTGACGGGGTCACGGTGGCGCATGAACTCGATGTGCCCGGCCTGACCCTGGTGCTTGAGACGGCGCTGCCGGCCAAGTTCAGCGACACGGTGCACGAGGCGCTGGGCGATGACGTCGACGTGATCTCGCCCGCCGTGCGTGAGCTGCTGCAGCAGCCTCAACACGTCGTCGATCTGCCAGATGATGTGGATGCCGTGCGTGCGTACCTCGAGGAGCACGCGCTGACGGCGCAGGTCTGAGTCTGCGGAGCTGACGGCGCGCGGTCTGTACCAGCGGAGCTTACTTACCAGGTGAACTAAACTGGGGTCATGACGACTCTGGTGTGGTTTCGAGACGATCTGCGGGTGAAGGACAACCCGGCGCTGCTGCAGGCGTCTCGTGACCCGGAGGGCGTCGTCTGCGTCTACCTGCTCGATGAGCATAGTCCAGAGACCCGCGCATTGGGCGGAGCGGCGAAGTGGTGGCTGCACCAGTCTCTGATGCGACTCAGCGAGCGGCTGGCCGAGCTCGGTGCGCCGCTGCTGCTCGAGCGCGGAGCCGCCCGTGTAGTGATTCCGCGTCTCATCTGGGGAGCTGGTGCTGGTGCTGGCGCACACGCTGAGGTCGGTGTGCCTGTCGAGTCTGGTGGGCACACAGAAGATGGCGCGAACGTCGCCACCGGGGCGACGCAGATCACCCGGGTGGTCTGGAACCGGCGGTACGGACCAGAGAAGGCGATCGACGCCGATCTGAAGCTCCGGCTGCGCAACGCAGGCGTCGCCGTGCAGTCGTTCGCTGCGAATCTGCTGCACGAACCCTGGACCGTGCAGACGAAGGCCGGGGGAGCGTACAAAGTCTATTCGCCCTTCTGGCGAGCCTGCGGGGAACTGCCCGTTCGCGCTCCGGTGCCGGCGCCCGACCATCTCACGCCTGCATCCGTCGAACTGCCGACGCTAGGCGGAGGGCGTGAGCCGAGTGCCAGCCCTGCCAGCCCTGCCAGCTCGGCCGCCGAGACGTTCTCGACGACGCTTGCGAGCTGGAACCTACGGCCGAGTGCTCCCGACTGGTCAGCGGGTCTCGCGGATCGATGGACACCGGGAGAGGACGCGGCCCATCGACGGCTGGCGATCTTTCTGGGCGAGGAAGCGTCGCATGCTGCGCCGGGAAGTGCACAGAGACCTGCGCCGATCGACGAGTATGCCGAGCACCGTGACGAACCTGCCGACGACGACGCGGTCTCGGGGCTCTCGCCACACCTGCGGTGGGGAGAGATCAGCCTGGCAACGGTATGGCGCCAGGCCATCGCGAGCGGTCGGTCCGTCGGGACGTTCCTGAGCGAGCTCGGCTGGCGGGAGTTCGCATGGCACACGCTCTTTCAGCATCCCGATCTGGCGACGACTAACCTCGACCGGCGATTCGATGCGTTTCCGTGGCGAGCCGGAGCGGGGCAGGCCGCGGGTGCCGCGATGTCTGCCGCAGAGAACTCTGAGCTGCGGGCCTGGCAGCAGGGCCGCACGGGAGAGCCGCTCGTCGACGCCGGTATGCGCGAGCTCTGGCAGACCGGCGTCATGCACAATCGCGTGCGCATGGTGGCGGCGTCGTATCTGGTGAAGAACCTGATGATCGACTGGCGGGTTGGGGAACGCTGGTTCTGGGACACGCTCGTCGACGCGGATGCCGCGAGCAACCCCTTCAACTGGCAGTGGGTTGCCGGGTGCGGGGCGGATGCTGCGCCCTACTTCCGCATTTTCAACCCCGAGACCCAGCGGCGTCGGTTCGACCCGCAGGGAGAGTATGTCGACCGGTGGCAGGCGAGGCAGCCCGGGATCGAGCCGCTGGTCGACCTGCGCGCGAGTCGTGCGCGTGCGCTCGCAGCCTATGCCGAACTCACGCGGGCGCCTCGGTGACACCAGTGATAAAGGTGACGGTGACGCGCCCGGCCGCGAGCAGAGCTGCGTCAGAGCCGGCGATCGGCAGATAGCCCGGGGCTCTGCGATGCGGAGCGCCGGTGACGAGTGCTCTCTGCGAGATCGATTGTTCGTACTGAGAGATCGACTGTTCTATCTGCTGACATTCTGGGCGCGCAAACTTGCCTGGAGGGTATCGAAATGCGTCAAAACATGAGTACACTCAGAAATGAGCAGGCTCACCAGGACTCCTGAGGAGTCTGCGTCTACAAGAGGTGTCGGCTGCGCAGATCCTGGAGGTGGGAAATGACGGTGACCAAAAGCGAAGGTCGAGTCGCCCGTCGCAAACGAGAGACGCTCGGGCGCATCATACACGCGGCCGCAGAGCTCTTCGACGCACAGGGCTTCGACGCCACGACGACCCAGCAGATCTCCGAGCGTGTCGACATCGCCGCAGGCACGCTGTTCCGCTATGCGGCCACCAAGCCGGAGCTGCTGCTGCTCGTATACAACGAGCGGCTGCGCGAGGCCTTGGCCGCAGCAGAGCGCGCCATGGACGCAGAGGCTGAGACGACGGAGGCTCTTCTCGCCTACGCCGTGTGCATTCTGCGGGCGGCCGCAGACCAGCCACGCAACACCGCGCTCTTCCAGCGTGAGCTCATCTTCGCCGATGCCGACGAGCCATACCGTGCCGAAGGTCTCGCACTCGTCGAAGAGATGGAGCACCATCTCTGCGATCGTCTGATGGCCGATCTCGACGACCAGATCAGAGCGGGCGACGCCGAGCTGTCGGCCACGGCATCCGCCTGCCTTCAGCCGGTCGCCCTGCAGGCTGCCCGCAGCATCTTCGCCGATCTGCACGTGCTGCTGATCCAGCCGCACCGCGCCAGTGACGCGCTGAACAACGACTTCGCCGATCTGCGACTGCAGGTGGCCATGATCGTCGACGGGCTCCGCGTGCGCGCCGCCGAGATCTGCTCCTCGACCCCGGTCAGCACGATCGAAGTCAAGACCAACGACCCAAAGAAAACCCGAAAGGAACCATCATGACCAGCAACATCACCAAC
This sequence comes from Pseudoclavibacter sp. CFCC 14310, assembly GCF_008831165.1. Classification (NCBI taxonomy): domain Bacteria; kingdom Bacillati; phylum Actinomycetota; class Actinomycetes; order Micrococcales; family Microbacteriaceae; genus Pseudoclavibacter; species Pseudoclavibacter sp. CFCC 14310. The sequence goes on from NZ_WBKC01000002.1 coordinate 47,687, forward strand.
GTCACCGTGCTCGGCACCGGCGTGCTCGGATCGCAGATCGCCTTCCAGAGCGCCTACGCCGGGTTCACCGTGACCGCCTATGACATCAGCGACGAGATTCTCGAGCACGCAAAGGCGCGATTCGCCGGCCTCGCCAAGGTGTACCAGCAGCAGGTCGACGGGGCAACGGAGGCCCGGACCGATGCGGCTCTGTCTCGTCTGGGCGTGAGCAGCGATCTCGCGGCCGCGGTGGCCGACGCAGATCTGGTCATCGAGGCCGTGCCCGAGGCCGTGGCGATCAAGCGTGACACCTATCAGAAGCTGAGCGCCGCGGCACCGGCGAAGACCATCTTCGCGACGAACTCGTCGACCTTGCTGCCAAGCGACATCGTGAGCGCGACCGACCGTCCCGACCGCTTTCTCGCCCTGCACTTCGCCAACGAGATCTGGCTGCACAACACGGCCGAGGTCATGGGCACTGAACAGACCTCGTCTGAGGTCTTCGACCGAGTTGTCGCCTACGCCAAAGAGATGGGCATGGTGCCGGTCCCGCTGCACAAAGAGAAGTCAGGGTACGTGCTGAACTCGCTGCTCGTGCCGCTGCTCGACGCAGCGCTCGAACTGGTCGTCTTCGGGTACTCCGAGCCCGCTGATGTCGACAACGTCTGGCGGATCGGAACCGGCGCGCCGATGGGCCCCTTCCAGATTCTCGATGTGGTGGGTCTGAACACTCCGTACAACATCATGGCGCATGGCGACGAGCGCAAGCAGCAGATCGCCGCCTGGCTGAAAGAGAACTACCTCGATCAGGGCAAGCTCGGACGGGCCTCGGGGGAGGGGTTCTACTCCTATGACCAGGCGGAGTGACGCCTGAACTTGGTGCCGGTGATGCGTCTTGCCGGGCCCAGGTCCACGGTCGAAATATTGAGGTGAGTATACTTTTCCCCAGCAATCACTCGACGAGATGAACCTCTCGACGGTGCCTACGGCCCGGCGAGAAGACGGAGGCACTGATGGTCTGCGACCATGCGACCAGAATCGACCAGCACTCTGGTGAGTCTGGGGGTCGCAGGCCATGGGGCGTGCTCACGGCATTCGCGATGGCGTTCTTCACGCTGTTCGCCCTGCTGCTGCCCGGAGTGTCGTCCGCTCACGCCGATGCCGATGAGAACCCGAGCGGCGACGGCGCCGTCGCGGGCCGCACCTTCCGGGTCGCGACCGACACGACCTTCGCGCCCTTCGAGTTCCGCGACTCATCGGGGCAGATGGTCGGCATCGACATGGATCTCATGCGCGAAATCGCCAAGCGCGAGGGCTTCGACGTCGAGATCCAGTCGCTCGGCTTCAACGCGGCACTGCAGGCGCTGTCGTCAAACCAGGTCGATGCGGTGATCGCCGGCATGTCGATCACCGACCAGCGCAAGCAGGTCTATGACTTCACCGACCCGTACTTCCAGAGTGGAGTGCAGATGGCTGTCGCCAAGAACAACGAAGACGTGCACTCCTACGAAGACCTGCGGGGCAGGACCGTCGCGGTCAAGACCGGTTCCGAAGGCGAGGCCTACGCCAAGTCGATTCAAGAACAGTACGGTTTCAAGATCGACGGCGTCGATCAGTCGGCGACCATGTACGAGAAAGTCAAGTCGGGCAATGCCGTTGCCGTCATCGACGACTATCCAGTGCTGGCCTACGGCATCGCCCAGAACAACGGGCTGAAGACGGTGACAGACAAGGTGCCCGGCGGCGACTACGGCGTCGCGGTGAACAAGGGCATGAACGCCGACTTCGTCGACGCGTTCAACCGAGGACTCGCCTCGATCAGGCAGGACGGCGAGTACCAGCGCATCATCGACCACTATCTTGCCGACCCCGAGGCGAACGCCGCCGGCCAGGGCGGGCTGCTGCAGCTCGCCAAGCAGGCGTTCCCCGCTCTGATGCTCGGTCTGCGCAACACGGTGATCATCACGCTGATCTCGTTCGCCGTGGCTATGGTACTCGGCTTCGGCTTCGGCCTGATGCGCGTCGGCACCAGCCGCGTGCTCGACTGGATCGCCAAAATCTTCGTCGGCGTCTTCCGCGGCACCCCGCTGCTGGTCTGGGCGTTCTTCTTCTACTTCGGCGTTCCACAGCTGATCGGGCATCCCGTGAACATCTGGGTTGCCGGCGTGCTCACTCTGGCGCTGAACTCGGGAGCATACATCACCGAGATCATCCGCGGAGCGGTGGGGTCAGTCGACTCCGGCCAGCTCGAGGCGGCCCGGTCGCTCGGCCTGGGCTACAGCAAGTCGATGCAGCGCGTCGTGCTGCCGCAGGCCGTCAAGATCGCCACACCGTCGCTGATCAATCAGCTCGTGATCATGGTGAAAGACTCGTCGCTGCTGCTCGCCATCGGCTTCGGCGAGCTGCTCTATCAGGGCCAGCAGATCTACGCGGCGAACTTCCGCGTGACTGAGACGCTGCTGCTCGTGGCCATCATCTATTTGGTGGCGATCACCTTGCTGACATGGCTCGCCAACGTGATCGACCGGAGGATCAACCGATGAGCGCCGAACCGACCACCAGCGACGGCAGCTCGACAACGGAGAAGGCACCGACCATGGACGAAAGCACCATCAACACGCCTGACAGCGCCAGCGCCGCCGGGTCCGTCAGCGAGACCGATCGCCCCGTCCGCATCGAGGTGCGCGATCTGAAGAAGACCTTCGGCTCGAACGAGGTGCTCAAGGGCATCTCGCTGACGGTGCGATCAGGCGACGTGGTCAGTATCATCGGCACATCGGGGTCGGGCAAGTCGACGCTGCTGCGCTGCCTCAACCGGCTCGAGACCCCGACGTCGGGCACCGTCATCGTGAACGGGCACGACATCTCCGGTGCGAAGGTGAACATCGACGAGGTGCGCCGCGAGGTCGGCATGGTGTTTCAGCACTTCAACCTCTTTCCGAACATGACCGTCGCCGAGAACATCGAGCTGGCGCCGCGAGAGATCCACCACGTGAGCAAGACTGAGGCCCGGAGTATGGCGCTCGAACTACTCGACCGGGTGGGGCTGGCAGACAAGGCGGACGCAAGCCCGACATCCCTCTCAGGCGGCCAGAAGCAGCGTGTCGCCATCGCACGGGCACTCGCCATGAAGCCCGAGATCATGCTCTTCGACGAGGCCACCAGCGCGCTCGACCCCGAGATGGTCGGCGAGGTGCTGCAGGTCATCCGCGATCTGGCCGCCGAAGGCATGACACTGCTGTTGGTGACGCATGAGATGGGGTTCGCTCGTGAGGTCTCGAACCGCGTGCTCTTCCTCGACGCCGGCGTGGTCGAAGAGCAGGGCTCGCCCGAACAAGTCTTCGCGCACCCGCAGAGCGCTCGCCTGCAGACCTTCCTCTCGAAGGTGCTCTGAACCCTCAGCTGGCGCGGTGCTCGACGGCGTCGTGCAGCGTGCGATCCTGCAACCGATGCACGACGGCCTCGAGCCAGGCGCGCATGCTGACACGTGCCTGTGGGGTATCCGGGTAACGGCAGCGCAGATGCATGCCGGTCGGACTCACGACGAACCAGATCATCACGCCGTCGACCCTCAGCGCAGCCGAGACGTACTGCGTCGCCAGTTCTGCAGGCAGCTGCACGGGTAGACGGCGGGTGTCGAGCCAGGAGATTGCGAACATGCCCGGACCGCCCGGCATGCCGCCGCGAGGTTCGAAAATGTCGGCCAGCGGCGTGCCCGCGAGTCGAAGCGCATCTTTCACATCCCGGGCACACTCGCGCGGGTCATCCGAGGCGCACTCGATCACCGAGTTGGTCACGAACCAGCCGACGGAGTCGTGCCAGCGCGGTTCGTACCGACTGTGCACCGGGAAGACCGCACGCAGCGGCCGCCCGGTCATGGCGAGGGTGACTCCGGCCAAGTCGGCGAGCACCATGTGCAGCAGTCGGACTCCCAGGGCCGCGGCCTGCGTCGAAAGCATCTCGAGACGGTCGGCGTCAAGGATGTCACGCACCTCGACCACCTCTGGCACCGCGTGCCGCAGCTCGCCGAGGTCGAGCGGCAGCGTGGGCAGCAGTCCGTCTCCGGCTGCCAGGATCTCGGCCCATCGTTCGAGCACCTCGGGCGTGGCCGCCGGGCGTGCGGCGAGGGCTGCGGTGTGATCGGCGAAGTCTGGGGCTTCGTCGAGCGATGCGGATGCTCCGGCGGCGTCGGTCGTGAGCGTGGCGGTCGGTCGCCCGGTCTCGAGCCGCATAAGAACGTCGTGCTCGACCGCAGACGAGTCGAGCGCTGCCAGCAGGTCTCGGGCGAGCAGCAGCACCGACCACATGTCGACATGAGAGTGGTCTGAGCCGATCACCACGGTCTGCGCGGAGTCTGTCGCATCGCTGGACGGATCGATCAGCACCAGGCGATGGGACGGACGCGAGCAGGGGCGGCAGTGCGCGTCCAGGATCTCATGCACGGCATCCCTCGTCAGCTGCCCGCCCGAGCGAGGATGCTCATGCCAGCTTCCGGCGCTCACCGCATGTTCGGTCAGCTGCAGGGTTCCGTCGTCTGCGCGTGAGAACACTGTGCGCATGGTGCCGTGTCGGCGCACCACGTCGAGCCAGGCCTCGCCCAGTCGCTCTGCGGTGACCGGATGAGGCAGACGGAAGGCGAGCGCCATCCAGGAGCCTGGCCGTTCGCCCTCGCTTACGTGACGTCGCTGATCGAACGAGATCGGTACGTGTTCTCGCACCACCGCACCCATCGTCACGGCATAGTGGCGCACGCGGCCCGCGGGCAGCGTGACTCGGGTGATGTTCGTCAGGCGCACGTTCTGACTGTACCGCGTCGCCGCGCGCTATTCTGGTGTGAATCTCACGTGCTGCCACCTCTGCCGACACGTGGAGAAGACGACTGGGAGTGACCGTGCCCGTGCTGGAGCTGAGCGACGCGAAGATCGACTACGACATCAGTGGCGATGACGGGCCGCTCGTCGTGCAGCTGCACGGCCTCACTTCGTGCCGCGAGCGCGATGCGCGTCTCGGGCTCGACCACGGGCGGGCGCTTCGCGACCACCGCGTGCTGCGCTACGACGCCCGCGGCCATGGGCGTTCGACCGGATCGCTCGAAGCGGCCAGCTATCGCTGGAGCCGGCTCGCCGACGACCTGCTTGCGCTGCTCGACCATGTGGCGCCGGGTGAGACCGTGCACGGGGTGGGGCAGTCGATGGGCTGCGGCACGCTGCTGCACGCGGCCGTGCGTGATCAGTCACGCTTCGCCAGCCTGACCCTGGTCTCACCGCCGACGGCCTGGGACACCCGACGGGCACAGGCGAAGAACTATCTGGCCAGCGCCGAGCTGGTGGAACGCGCCGGCATCGAGGCGTTCATCGCGCAGGGGCACAGGAACGTGACTCCGCCGGCGCTCGCCGACGTGCCCGACACCCGGCCGGCGGTGGCAGAAGGGCTGCTGCCGACAGTGCTGCGCGGTGCCGCCGAAGCGGATCTGCCGAATCCGGCATCCCTCGCAGGCATCGCCACCCCGACGCTGATTCTCGCCTGGATCGCCGACCCTGCTCACCCGATGACGACGGCGCAGGCGCTCAACGCGCTGATCCGGGGCAGCCGGCTCGTGGTCGCTCAGACGCCGTACGGCATCATGGCGTGGCCGGGGCTCTTCGCAGAGCACGTGGCCACCCATGATGCCGCTGTGTTGCAGGCTCCGCAGCAGGAGACGCCGCAGAGCGTCGCCGGTTACCTGCGGTAGTCGACGTCTTTCGTCTCACGACAGGTGAACAGCGCCATGAGACTGAGCACGGCCATCAGACCGAGATAGAGGCCGACGTTCTGCACGCCGTTTCGGGCGAGCGCGGTGGCGATCGACGGGGCGAACGCGGCACCGACGATGGCGGCCAGGTTGTAGGCGATGCCTGAACCGGTGTACCGCACATGTGCCGGGAAGAGTTCGGGCAGGAACGCGCCCAGCGGGCCGAAAGCGGCGCCCATCAGCAGGAATCCGACGCACAGGAAGACCATCACGGGTGCGACGCTGAGGTGCCCGAGCATGGCGCCGAAGAAGCAGCTGAAGACGACCATGCCGGCCGAGGCGAGCGTCAGCACCTTCTTGCGCCCCCAATGATCGGCGAGTACGCACGAACCGACGATCGAACCCGCGAACACCACCACCGAGATCATCAGCATGGCCAGATACTGCCGATTGCTGAAGCCGAGCGTCTTCGTGCCGTAGGACAGCGACCACGTGGTGAGCATGTAGAAGAGCGTGTACGTGACGGCGACGACGAGCGTGCCCTGAACGACGGCACGCCAGTGGTCATGCATCGTGGTCACCAGCGGTGCCTTGACCGTGCGGTTCTGCGCGGCGGCGAGCTTGAACACCGGAGTCTCCTCCATAGTGACGCGAACCCAGAGACCGATCACCACGAGCACTCCGCTGAGCAGGAACGGCACGCGCCAGCCCCAGGCCAGCATCTGATCATGGGAGCAGACCGTCTCAAGCAGCAGGAACAGGCCGTTGCAGAGCAGGAAGCCGATCGGAGCGCCGAGCTCGGGGAACGAGCCGTAGAGCGCGCGGCGGTTCGACGGGGCGTTCTCGGTGGCGACCAGTGCGGCGCCAGACCATTCGCCGCCCAGGCCGATGCCCTGGCAGAACCGGCAGAGGCACAGCAGCACGACCGCCCAGACGCCGGCCTGAGCGAACCCGGGCAGCACGCCGATCAGCACGGTTGCGGCGCCCATGGTGAGCAGCGAGACGACCAGCGTCGTCTTGCGGCCCAGACGGTCGCCGAAGTGGCCGAAGAGCAGTGAACCGAACGGGCGGGCCACGAATGCGACGGCAAAGGTCAGCAGCGAGGCGAGCACGCCGACGGTCGCGCTGGCCTGTGGAAAGAAGACCGTGGGAAAGTAGTTGGCCGCGGCGGTGCCGTAGGCGTAGAAGTCGAAGAACTCGATGGCGGTGCCGATCATCGACGCGGCGATCACCTTGCGTGCGGAGTCTCGCTGCAGGCCTGCCGCGGTGGCGGCAGGCACGGTCTTCGGCATTCGACCTGCGGTCGTCTGCTCATCCAGTGTGCTGGACATTGTCGTGTTTCACCTTTCACATCCTGACTGCGGCACCGGTTGGTGGGGCAGAGAAAAGGCCCTGTCGCAAAGACAGAGCCTGGATGTGCGCATCGATGATCACGCCTGTCGGGCTCTGCCTTCGCAGGCGAGCCCGAGCAACTTGTGTTCGATCATTCCGCCGACGAATGGGACGGAATAATAATTCGTGTGGATGCGACGAACGACGTCTTGCGTACCATCATGGCGGAACCTCCTCTCGAACACCTGGTCAGCTGTCAACGACAGCCGACAGTCGCACAGTATAGGTCAGGATGCGTACGAACGCCAGGTCAGGCGTGTCGTCGGTGCGGCCGGCCGGCGGGAACGCTGCCGGAGCAGCAGCTGTGTGATCACCGTCAGATGCGGGAACTCGACGAGCATGCCGAGCACGATCGCAGCCTGGACGACGGGCTGGCCAGGCAGCGCGACGGCTGTCACGGCGAGCATCATCGGTGCGTTTCGGGCTGAGGTGGTCATCGAGAGCAGCGCATGCGCCGAATAGGGCAGACGAGTCAGATGTGACACGCCGGTGACGAGCCACCACGAGACCACGAAGAACACGAAGACGGTGACGAAGACGAGGCCGAAGGCAGCCGGATGTTGGACGACGGTCGATCCGTTGGCCGCGAACAGCGCCAGAATGAGCGCGGCGATCACGGGTGTGACGAGGTGGTCGAGCGCGCCCAGGATGCGTTCGCACACGTCGACCGGAGTCGTCAGTCGCAGTGCCGCGCGCACAGCCAGAGCACAGAGGGCTGGCAGCGCGAACCACTGCACCAGCGCCGGCCCGATCTCTGCCACGGTCGAGACCACGCTGGCGCCGGTGAGCCAGCTCAGGTACACGGGGTAGAGCGAGAGCTGCGTGACCATATTGATCGGAATCAGCGCCGCGCCCGTCACGGTGTCGCCATGTGCCAGCCGTGTGAAGCCCAGAAACCAGTCGGTGCAGGGAAAGAGCAGGTAGATCATCACGCCCAGCCGCAGCAGGGGATCGTCCGGGAGCACGAAGGAAGTCACCCCGATGGCCAGCACCGGAACGACCACGAAGTTCATCGCCCAGGCCAGAGCGATGAGCGGCGCGCTGGGGCGAATTCGCTGAGGCGCCGTGCCAGAGACGCCTGCGCGGCGGCCGACGGGCAGGGTGACGAAGAGCATCGCGACCAGCAGGAGCACCAGCGGATCGGTCAGCTCGCCGGCGACCGCAGAGGCCGTGGTCGAGACGCTCGCGATGATGCTGCCGACCGCCATCGAGAGCACCGGCAGCAGCGCGGTGACGACCGTCGCGGGGTGCAGGCCCTTCAGCATGCGCAGCTCGTTCCGCAGCAGGAGAGATCGTCGAGCAGCATGCCCTGCTCGCGCCAGAGATCGAGTGCCGAGCAGTCGCGGCCGGCCCGCTCGCCGATCACGCGGGCGACATGGGCGAAACGCTGTCGATACTTGTAGACGAAGCAGAATCGCTCGTCGTCGTGCCGCAGCGCCGGTCCGGTGAGGAACAGGCCAGGGGTGACGGTCGACTCGTCGTGCTCGGTGAGCAGCGGCCAGCCGTCGTCGCGCCGGTCGAAGAGCTCGGCTGCGGGACCGAGCCCGGGACCGTAGCCGGTGGCCGCGATCGGCGGCGTCTCGCTCAGCACCGCGGGACCGCGCGAGGTGCTGACGCGAAAGCCGGTGCCGTTGCGCACCACGGCGGTGGCGCTCGCATCTCGCAGCTCGAGGCGGCCGGTCTCGAGGGCGGCGCGCATGCGGATGCGGGTGCGCGGGGCGAGCCCGAACGACGGGTCGGCCTGTCGATCGCCGTTGACTCCGTGGCCCCACGGCCGCTCGGCGTCGATGACCGACACCTCGGCACCTCGTTCGACGTGATGGCAGGCGATCTCGATGCCTGACTCGGAGCCGCCGATCACCGCGAGACGTCCGCTGCGCTCGGCCCAGGCATCCGCATGCGACGAATGGGTGAGCAGATGCTCGCCGCGGATGCCGGGCAGGCGCGGCTCACTGCGTTCGCCGCCCGCCCAGATCAGCGTGCGAGAGCGGCCGCGCCCCCGGTCGGTCTCGATCTCGAAGCCGTCGTCGGTGGGTGTGATGCGCTGCACTCGGGTGTCTTCGGCGACCGGCACGCGGAAATGCGAGACCAGCGAACGGAGGTAGCGCGCGTAGCCGGGGCCGTCGGGGTAGTCGACGCCCAATGTGAACGCCGGAGAGGTGCTCGGGTGCACCGAGTTGAGGTCGGTCGCGCCGAAGCCGTTGCCGGTGAACGACGGCGTGAGGAACCGCTGTTCCGGGTGCCAGTCGTGAAAGGTCTGGCCGATCTGCCCGGCGTCGATCAGCGAGACCTCGAAGTCGCCGATCGCGTTGGCGGCGACCGCCATGCCCACGCCGGCCGGGCCCGCTCCCACGATGGTTGCGTCGATGACGTGCATGGAACACCACTCTCATAACTAATGCGAATAGTTCGCAATAGTAGTGTGGCGTGTCGGTCGTGTCGAATTCTCGGTGATGTGGGTCCTCGGTGGCCTGGGTCCGCGGTGACGTGGGGCTCAGTCGCGAGAGCCGATGCCCACTGCCCGGGTGACCAGCTCGACCAGCCAGTTGGCGAAGCCGAGCACGATCGCGCCGAACACCGCTGACCACCAGAAGCGATCGATGGTCAGCCCCCAGCCCCAGGAGCTGCTGATCAGACTGGCCGTCCAGAGCAGCAGACCGTTGAGCACGAACGACCAGAGTCCCAGCGTCACGATGTAGAGCGGGATGCTGATGAAGCGCAGCACGGTGCCGAAGAACGAGTTCACCAGGGCGATGATCGCCGCTGCCAGCAGGTAGGTCAGGATGCTGTTCATCGGAGGCTCACCGGCGAACGGAACCACGGCGATGCCGGGCACGATCGCAGCGGTGATCCAGAGGGCGACTGCCGTCAGCACCGCCTGCGTCACGAAGCGGATCATCGCCGTCACCCCTGCAGAAAGTCGCGAAGCACGAGGGCGTGGTTCACCTTCGGGTCACGGGCTGCGTAGAGCAGGGTCACCGTCGGGTGCTCGCGCTCGACGGAGCGCAGCTGGTCGACGGCCGGGTTCGCTTCGAGCTCCTGCCGGTACCGCTCGGCGAACTCGTCGAGTCGAGCCGGGTCATGGTTCCACCAGGTGCGCAGCTCAGGCGACGGTGCGGCGTCTTTGAGCCACAGGTCGAGGTGTGCACGCGCCTTCGAGACTCCTCGGGGCCACAGACGATCGACCAGAACCCGGAACCCGTCGCTCTCGGTGGGCTGTTCGTAGATGCGCTTGATCTGAAACATCAGGGAGCGTCCTCTCTCGGCTTTCGCAGCCTGATTCCACCGTAGCCCGTTCGACCCGCGGGGCACATGATCCGGCTAGGCTGAGCAGACATGAGCGATGAATCAGCATCCCCAGCCACAGCGGGCAGATCTTCGACGCGAGCGACCGGAGCCCCAACGCCAGCGAGTGAATCTCCAGCGACGGCCGAGTCGTCCCTGCAGCAGCAGGACGAGCAGCGGGCAGCGGCCGCATCGCGACTCAAAGAGCGTATCTACATCACCTTCACGGCACTCGCCGTCGTGCTCACGCTGGCATCTCACGCCGACGTCACCCCGCAGCAGGCGGTCACCACGCTGATCGTCACCGTCATCGGCTCGGTGCTGGCCATGTTCCTCGCCGAGATTCTCGCCCACTTCGTGACGCATCAGCGCATGTTCACCGCGAGCGAGGCTCGTCACGCCGCATCGACCTCGATCGGGGCAACCACGGCCATCGCCCTGCCGATTCTGATGCTTCTGGGGGCTTGGGGCGGCATCTGGACACTTGAGATCGCGCTGCGCTCTTCGACCGTCCTGTTGATCCTCTGGCTGGTGGGCATTGGCTTCGCCGCCGTGCGACGCCTGAAGCTGCCGGGCTGGCAGAAGCTCCTGGTGCTGGTGGCCGAAGCCGCACTGGGGCTGCTGGTGGTCGGTCTCGAACTGATGGCGCACCACTGATCATGACGACTCGATCTGATTCCGCCGACCGGGCGCTGCGCGTGCTGGTCGCCCCAGACAAATTCAAAGGGTCGCTCAGCGCGGCCGAGGCGGCGCAGCTGATCGGCCGAGGCATCAGCATGGCGCTGCCCGATGCTCAGATCACGCTCAAGCCGATCGCCGACGGCGGCGAGGGTACGGTCGATGCCTTTCTCGAAGCCGGAGCGACCGAGCACACCGCCCAGGTGCACGGGCCGCTGCCCGATCAGGGGCGCGTGAGTGCACGGTGGGCGACGATGGGCGACACCGCGGTCATCGAACTGGCGCAGGCCAGCGGCCTGCATCTCGTACCGGCAGAACTCGACCGAAGCGACGGAGGTCACCCCACACCGGAGCAGGCTCTCGCAGCGAACACGCGCGGTGTCGGCGAGCTGATCAGGCTGGCCCTCGACGAAGGCTACCGATCACTCGTGATCGGCATCGGCGGTTCGGCGAGCACCGACGGAGGCTTCGGATGCATCACCGAGCTCGGTCTGCGCGTCGTCGACGCACAGGATCACGTAATCAGCGACGTGCGCGATCTGGACCGTATCAGCCGGGAGCGCACCTCAGTCGGGGTGCGCTTCGACACGGCCGAGCTCGATCCGAGGCTTGCCGAGACGGCGATCGTGATCGCGAGCGACGTCACCGCGCCGCTGGTCGGGTCGCACGGTGCGGCTCAGGTGTTCGGCCCGCAGAAGGGGGCCGACGCGGATGCCGTGGTCACGCTGGAGGACCGCCTCGCGTTTTGGGGCTCGCTGCTGGAACACGAGACCGGCACCGAGGTGCGAAACGTCGAGGGCGCAGGTGCCGCCGGCGGGTTCAGCGCGCCGCTGATCGCCCTGCGCCTCGCCGAAGTGCGCTCCGGTGGTGACGAGATCGCCGATCTGTTGGGCATCTCTGATGCGTTCGCGCACACCGACGTGGTGGTCGTCGGCGAGGGGTCGCTCGACGAGCAGTCGCTGCAGGGCAAGGGGCCAGTGCAACTGGCTCGCAGCGCAGCCGCCGCAGGGGCAACCGTCGTGGCGATCGCGGGACGCAGCACGCTCGACGAGGCGCAGCAGGCACAAGTGGGCATCCGCCGTCTGGCGACGCTCGTCGACCGCGCCGGCTCACCGGAGCGGGCCATGCGCGACGCGGCCGCTCTGCTGCCGCAGGTCGCCGAAGAGGTCTTCGCGACGCTCGACGCTCAGCGGTGATCGATGCTCAGTGCTGATCGTCGCAGGCGATGGCGACCAGTCGACGGGCGACCGGCGAGACGAGGTCGTCGCGCCAGACCGCGCGAATCTCGCGATGCAGATCGACGCCGGTCACCGGCACGGCGACGAGCTCGCCGCGCTCTATCCAGCGTGCGACGGCGAGTCGGCTGAGCACCGCCGGCTCTGAACCCGCTGCGGCCGTGGCCAGCCCGGCCGCGTTGCTGCCCGCTTCGAGGGCCGGGGCGACAGGGGAGTGCTCAGCGAGAGCCCGCTCGACGGTGGCACGCGTGCCGGAACCCGGCTCGCGCAGGATGAGCGGCGTGCGCGCGAGCTCTTCGGCGGTGACCGGATCGGCCCGACGAGCCCACGGGTGCGTCGGGGCCGCCACGACCACGAGCTCATCCGTCGTGACCACCCGGGTGTGCAGCTCGACGGGCTGATCGGGGGTCTCGACGAAGCCGAGAAGACAGTCGCCAGAGCGCACCAAGTCGAACACGTCGGCCGAGTTGTGCACCTGCAGGTGCACGTCGGCGTCGGGCAGCGCCTCACGCAGCCGACCGAGCCAGCGGGGCACCAGCTGTTCGGCGACGGTCAGACTGGCGCCGAGGTCGAGGCGGACGCGCTCGCCGCTGACGACCTCGTCGATGCGGTCACCGAACGCATCGGCCGCCTGCAGCAGGCTTCGTGCGCCTGAGGCAACACGCAGCCCGGCACGGGTCAGCGACGAGCCGCGGGGGTGTCGCCGCAGCAGCGTCACGCCGAGGTCGCGCTCGAGCGCGCTGATCGCGCGTGAGGCGTTCGGCTGTGCGATTCCCGCTTCGCGCGCTGCCGCGCTGAGGCTGCCGAAGTCGTCGACGCCCATGACGAGCGCCAGCACCGACAGATCAGGCCATCTGTGAGTCATATCACGATGATATGTGATCGATGCAATTCCGGGACTACTGGCCGCGCCGTGCGAAGAGGATCATGAGACAGGTGAACGACGATCAGAGCAACGACCAGAGCAACGACCAAGCCAGAGCGGCCACTATCGAGCCGCGCCAGGGAGGCTCCCTCGCGCAGGCGCAGGCGCAGATGGCACCCGTGTCGTGGGCGAGCCGCGTCGGCGCGGTCGTACCGGGACTCGCCGTCAGTGCCGTCGGAATGGGACTCGCCCTGCTGGTGAGCTCCTGGCTGCCTGTGCTCAGCCCCATGCTCGTGGCGATCGTGCTCGGCGTGCTGCTGCGCAACCTGGGCGGCGTGCACCGCATTCTCGAACCCGGCATCGCCAGCGCCGCGAAGCGGGTGCTGCGCATCGGCGTCGTGCTGCTCGGCCTGCAGCTCGTCTTCGGTGACGTCCTGGCTCTCGGGCCGGGCATGATCGTGGTCGTCGTCGCCGTGGTCGGCGTGGGCATCGGCTCTAGCCTGCTCGTCGGACGCTGGCTCGGGATGACGCCGAATCAGGTGCTGCTGATCGGCGGCGGCTTCTCGATCTGCGGCGCGGCAGCCGTGGCCGCGATCGACGGTGTGCTCGACGACGACCGAGACGAAGAGGTGGTCACGGCGGTCGCGCTCGTGGTGATCTACGGCACGGTGATGATTCCACTGCTGCCGCTGATGGCCTCCGGACTCGGCCTGACCGAGCAGCAGACCGGTCTCTGGGCGGGAGCCTCCGTGCACGAGGTGGCGCAGGTCGTCGCCGTCGGCGGGGCCGTCGGATCCGGCGCGCTGGCAGCGGCCGTGATCGTGAAGCTCGCACGCGTTCTGCTGCTGGCTCCGGTGCTGACCGTGATCGGTCTGCAGCGCCGCCTGTCTGCGAGCGGGAAGGCTTCTGCGATCGACGGCACGCACACACACCGCCCGCCGATCATGCCGCTCTTCGTCGCAGGGTTCATCGCAATGGTCGTGATCCGCTCACTCGGCATCGTTCCACAGCCCGTCGTCGATGTGGCGCACACGGCTCAGACGCTGCTGCTGACCGCCGCGATGTTCGCGCTCGGGGCCGGAGTGAAGCTCAGCATGATCCGCCGTCTGGGCGCACGGCCCTTCGTGCTCGCCCTGTCGACCACTGTCGTCGTCGCCGCGATCGGTCTCGGCGGCGTGCTGCTCTTCGGATGAGCGTCCACACGCGTACGCTGCACGGATGACCCATTCGTCTCGCCGTCTGCAGCGGCTGCTCGGCGTGCTTGCGGCCCTCGGCGTCTGCCTCGGCCTCTGCGTCGGCTGCTCGACGACAGCCCCCGACGCTCCCGCTCCGGCGACCGATTCGCCCAGCACCGCACCGTCGGATGATGTCTTACCGACAGATGAGGCCCCCGGCTCGACCGGTGATGCGGCGATTGCATCCGCTGAACCGCAGCCGAGCGCTGCAGACGCGCAGGCGGCGCTGCAGACGCTGGCATCGCTGCCGGTGAAGGGTCGCGCGCCGAAGACCGGCTATGCGCGATCCGAGTTCGGCAAGGGGTGGCGTGATCCCGACCGCAACGGCTGCGACGCGCGCAACGACGTGCTGGCCCGTGACCTCGTGGACGTGCAGCTTCGGGGGCCGTGCACGGTGCTCTCGGGCACGCTTCACGACCCGTACACCGGGGGGACAATCGCCTTCGTGCGCGGAGACAAGACCTCGCAGGCGGTGCAGATCGACCATGTCGTCGCACTCTCAGACGCCTGGCAGAAGGGCGCGCAGCAGCTGAGTGCCGATCAGCGGCTCGAGCTCGCCAACGACCCGCGCAACCTGTTGGCGGTCGACGGCCCGACGAACACGCGCAAGGGCGACGGAGACGCCGCGACCTGGCTGCCACCGAACAGATCGTTCCGCTGCTCGTACGTCTCGCGGCAAATCGTGGTGAAGTCGGCCTATTCGCTGTGGGTGACGCAGGCAGAGGCCGAGGCCATGCGGCACGTGCTGTCGAGCTGCTGAGGTCGGGCGGTCGCGTTCTTCGCGCTGATGAGGTAGTGTGGTGCACTTGGTGAGCATTCGTGCTCGCTCGCGTCGTAGAACGCCTCTTGAGCTCTGTACGAGCCCGCGCTGACCTCGCCCCGAGCTGGGACCCAGCGCAGAGATCTCTTTCATACGGCGAACGGATGCGCCGACCGGCGCCTTCGCCAATCAGTCACCAGGACGGTGCGCCATGCATGTGCATGGCGGTCTCATCGTGCCCCGGGTGACGCAAGCGGTCGTGCAGACCGCGGAAAGTCACACACATCATGACGACTCAGAAGACCTTCGCCGAACTCGGCGTTCCCGCACCGCTCGTCTCGGTGCTCGAGGCTGACGGCAAGACCGAGGCCTTTCCCATCCAGGCAGACACGCTGCCCGACACGCTGCGCGGCCGCGACGTGCTCGGCCGCGGCAAGACCGGCTCGGGCAAGACCCTCGCCTTCTCGCTGCCTCTGGTCTCACGCCTGGCCGGCGAGCTTGCCGGCGGCAAACGCCGCCCCGGGCAGCCCGTCGCGCTCGTACTCGCCCCCACACGCGAGCTCGCGACGCAGATCGAGACGGTGATCGAGCCGCTCGCCAGCGCCTACGATCTGCGTGCGACCACGATTTTCGGCGGGGTGAAGCAGCAGCGCCAGGTCAGCGCTCTGAAAGCAGGCGTCGACATCGTCGTGGCCTGCCCGGGTCGCCTCGAAGACCTCATGAAGCAGGGCTTCGTGAGTCTCGACGCCGTGGAGATCACCGTGCTCGACGAGGCCGACCACATGGCCGACCTGGGATTCCTGCCGGCGGTCACCCGCATCCTCAACGCGACCCCCAAGAACGGTCAGCGTCTGCTCTTCTCGGCCACGCTCGACAACGGCATCGACAAGCTCGCCAACCGCTTTCTGCACGACCCGATTCTGCACTCGGTCGACGAGGCGAACTCGCCGGTCGCCAAGATGACGCACCACGTCTTCGAGGTCAGCTCGCCTGACGTCAAGAAGGCGGTCGTCGAGCGCCTCGCCTCCGGAACCGGCCGACGCATCCTCTTCATGCGAACCAAGCACCATGCCAAGCGTCTCGCGCGCCAGCTCACGGCCAACGGCATTCCCGCCGTCGACCTGCAGGGCAACCTCTCGCAGAACGCCCGTGAGCGAAATCTGGCGAAGTTCGAGTCGGGCGAAGTCAAAGTCATGGTCGCCACCGACGTCGCCGCGCGCGGCATCGACGTGCCTGAAGTCGAGTTGGTGATCCACGTCGATCCGCCGGCAGAGCACAAGGCCTACCTGCACCGTTCGGGTCGTACCGCGCGCGCCGGCCACCAGGGCGACGTCGTGACGATCTGCCTGCCCGAGCAGCGCCGCGACCTCAAAGGGATGCTGCGCCAGGCCAAGATCTCGGTCGAACCGATCAAGGTGACCGCCGAGTCGCCTGAGGTCGTCGAACTGGTCGGCGAAGCGGCGCCGTATGTCGCCCCGAAGCCCCCGGAGACGCCCGAGGGCAACCGTCGGCAGGGACGCGGCAAGTCGCGTCGTCGTCGCGGTGAGGGGCAGGGCACGGGTCAGCGTGACGGCTCGCATGAGTCGCGCGGTGGGCGCGGCGGCCACAGCTCGCACAGCCGAGACTCACGCGGCGACTGGAACGGCTCGGACTCACGCGGACGCCGTGACGGCGCCCGTCGTGACGGCGGTCGTGCGGCGGAATCACGCGGCGGTCGCTCGCGTCGCTCGGGCGACGGCATCGCCTCGACGCACGACTCGCGCCCGCGCAGCGGCTCGTCGTCGAAGCAGGGCGGTCAGCGCTCCGGCGGCGCCGCTCGGTTCTCGAGCAAATCGGGAGTCGGCCAGCTCGCCGGTTCGCGCGGCAAGGGCGGTCAGCGCCACGGGCGGTAGACGCTGCTCTGCGGTCGGGACGGGCACAGTCGTTAAACTGCCAGCATGAGATTCCTCGCCACGGCAGACTGGCAGCTCGGCATGACCGCAGGCTTTCTCGAGCCCGAGGCGCGGCCCAGATTCGCCCAGGCGCGTTTCGACGTGCTGCAGCGCATCACCCGCCTCGCGGCCGAGCGAAAGGCGCAGTTCGTCGTGGTGTGCGGCGACGTCTTCGAGACGAACCAGCTCGATCGGTCGGTGATCGCGCGCACCTTCGAGGCGCTGCGCGACTCCACCGTGCCGATCTACCTGCTTCCGGGCAACCATGACCCGCTCGACTCCGCTTCCATCTACGACGCGGAGGAGTTCACGGCACGGCGGCCCGAACATGTGCACGTCATTCGCGACAGCGCTCCGGTGGCCGTGGCGGCCGACGTCGAGCTCGTCGGAGCGCCCTGGTTCTCGAAACGCCCCGATGCCGACCTCGTCGCGGCAGCCTGCGCCGATCTGGTGCCCCCGGCATCCGGCGTGACCCGGGTCGTGGCCGGGCACGGGGCGGTCGCGACGCTGAACCCGGATGCGACCGACCCGGCGACGATCGACGACGGTGCCCTCGGCGCGCTCATCACCGCGGGGATGGTGCACGTCGCCGTCTTGGGCGACCGACATGCCACCGCAGAGGTCGGCACGGGCATCTGGTATCCGGGCACGCCTGAGGTGACGGCTCGTCGCGAGGTCGATCCGGGGAACGTCTTGGTCGTCGACGTCGACCCAGACGCAGATCTGTCGGAACGCGTGCAGGTCGAACGCGTGCACGTGGGCGCGTGGCGGTTTGAGACGGTCGCCGAGACGCTGCAGGATGCCGACGATCTCGCACGGCTGCGCGGGCGCCTCGAACGGATTCCGGACAAGGCTCGAACCGGCGTCTGGCTGATGCTGCAGGGCACGCTCTCGACCTCGTTGCGCGCTCGTCTTGACGCACTGATCGACGAGTTCTGCGATCTGTTCGCGCTGATCAAGATCTGGGAGAGCCACAGCGATCTGGTCGTACGACCGGACGACGGCGACTTCTCAGACCTGCATCTGACCGGCTTCGCCTCGGCGGCGCTGACCGAGCTGATCGGTCGGGCCGAGGACACTTCTGCCGCAGACGCGCGCACCAGCGTGGCGGTCGAGCGCGACGTCGAGCGCGAGAACGATGGTGAGACGGCGAACGGGAACGTGGCAGAAGAGTCCGATCCCGAATTCGACCAGGCCGTGCGGGCAGCGCTCGAAGCTGCCGACGGAGAGAACGTCGGCGGGGAGCAGGCATCGGGGGCCAGGACCGCACAGGACGCGCTCTCACTGCTGTATCGGCTGACCGGAGGCGCGCGATGAGACTCACCCAGATCGAACTCACCGACTTTCGCGGCATCAGTCATCGCACGATCGCGTTCGGGGCAGGCGTCACTGTGGTGGAGGGGCCGAACGAGGTCGGCAAGTCGTCGGTGCTCGAGGCCTTGCACCTGGTGCGCGAGTACAAATCGAGCTCGAGGCATCGCTCGATCAGGAACGTGCAGCCCGTGGGGCGCGATGCCGGGCCCGAAGTCGCCATCGATATGCAGACCGGCCCGTACACGCTGACGATGCGCAAACGGTGGCTGGTGCAGCCGATCACCGAGCTGGCCGTGACCGCGCCCAAAGGCGAGTCGCTCTCGGGCGATGACGCGCACGATCGTTTCGTGCAGATTCTGCGAGAGACCGTCGACATGGGGCTGCTGCACGCCCTGGAAGTGCAGCAGGGCGACTCGCTCGACCAGCCGGAACTGGCACAGCTGCCGGCTCTGCAGACGGCGCTTGAGACCTCGGCAGACGACTTCGACGGGTATGACGAGCTGCTCGCTCGGGTCGAAAGCGAGTACACACAGTACTTCACCGCCACCGGGCGCCCGGTCAGAGCGGTCAGAGACGCTCGCCAGCAGCTGGCCGACCTGGCCCGGCAGTACAGAGATCTGCGGGATCGCAGCCGCGAGATGGACGAGGCCGCTGATGCCCATGCCGTCTGCCGGCGTCTGGCCGCCGACACCGCAGAGCGTCTGGAGCAGGCACGCACAGACGTCGCCGCTCTGACCCGCAGCAGCGCCGAGCTGCGTGTGCTGCAAGAAGGGCTGGCCTCGGCAGAGCGGGAGCACGAGAGCGCACAGCAGCGGCTGGGCGCACTGCGCGACCAGCTGCAGGCAAGACGTGCGCTGAACGATGAGCTCGAGGATCTGAAACAGCAGGCAGAGACACAGCGAGTCGAGGCGGAACGACTGGAGCTGAGTCAGACCGATGCGCAGACGCATGCCCGGCAGACGGCCGAACGGGTCGCCTCGGCGACGACGGCTCTGGCAGACGCCCGCGAACGGGCACGCCGCTGCGAACACGAACTGAGCCGGCGGCGCGACCATGACGAGCTGAATCGGCTCGGCGCTCAGCTGGAGCGCGCCACCGCGTCAGAGGCACAGCTCCGTGCGGCCGAAGCCGTGCTGCGGGTGCAGCATATCGATGACAAGAAGCTCAGACGCCTGACGAAACTGCAGACCGAAGTGCACGTGGCGACGCGAATGCGAGACGCGGCTGCTGCGCAGGTCACGGCCACGCGTCTCGGCGGCGATGCGGTTGTGCTTGACGGCAGCGCCCTCGACGCCGGCGCTGTTCGTGAGGTCGCCGTGCACGACCACGTGCGCATCGAGGTCGAGGGAGTCGTGCGCGTCGACGTCGCACCTGCGGCCAAGACCAGCGAACTCGATGCCGACGTGCAGCACGCGCAGTCAGCCCTCGAACGTGCGTTGAGCAGAGACGGAGTCGCCACCTTCGAAGACGCCGAGCAGTCTGCCGAACTGCGTCGCACGGCGGACGCTGAGCGGCAGCGGGCCGAGACCGAGCTGCGGGCGCTGCTCGAGGTCGACGACGACGTTCCGGAAGCGATCGCCGAACTGCGAGCCCGCGTCGAAACCCTGCGAGCTCGCCTGCACAGCGATGACGAGCCGCGCGAGCCAGACGAAGCTGCAGAGCCGGGCCGACGCGACTCGGCCGGTCTGTCCGTGCTCGAATCGCGATCGTCGGATGCCCGTGATCGACTCGACGACACCGAGCATGAGGTCGCCCTCGCGCAGCAGGCGAACGAACGTGCGCGCGAGCGGCTGACGGAGGCCGCCACTGCGGCGGTGCGAGCGGCCGAGGCCTACAAGGCGGCGCTTGCCGAATGCGAACGGCTGACCGTCAGAATCGACAACGACCGACAGTCACTCGGCGACGTCGCTCTCAAAGAGCTCGTGGATCAGGCAGAGGGCTCTCTGCAGTCGGCTGCCGAAGGCGTCGAACAGGCGAAACGACGCCTGCAGAATGCCGACGCAGAGAAGATCGAGCTGCAGGTCGAGAATGCGCGGCGGCTGGTGCAGAGCACCACCGCCGAGCTCGAAGACGTGCGCACTCAGCGCGACGAGCTGCAGGGGCGGCTCAAACTGCTGGCGGGGGAGGGCATCTACGATCGCCTGCAGGTGGTGTGCACCGATCTCGTGACGGCGCACGAGCAAGTGGCGCGAACCAACCGCGCCGCACAGGCGGTGTCGACACTGCGCGAGACGCTGCTGCGGCACCGCGACGAGGCCCAGCAGCGCTACGTGGCTCCGTTCCGACGTCAGATCGAACGGCTGGGGCGCAGCGTCTTCGGACGCGACTTCGCCGTCGAGGTCAGCCCGACGCTGCAGATCGCATCGAGAACCCTCAACGGGCGCACCATCCCGTTCGACTCGCTGTCAGCCGGCGCTCGAGAGCAGCTGGCACTCATCGGCAGACTCGCCTGCGCTCAGCTGGTCTCGTCAGACGACGGCGCACCCGTCGTGCTTGACGACACGCTCGGCTTCGCCGATCCGGAGCGACTGGAGATGCTGAACGCGGTGCTCAGCCAGCTCGGCGGTACGGCGCAGGTGATCGTGCTGACGTGCCAGCCGCGACGCTTCGCTCGCATCGGGGGAGCCAAACAGGTTCATCTCACTCGCGCGGAGCACTGGGCAGGTCGTTGATCGCTCGTATCAGCTGGAACAGATGGCCGATCTGACGTGAGTCCGGCGTGAGCATGAGACGAGGCAGATCGACCTTGTCGTGATCGCGCGTTTCGGGCCGCAGCGGTTCGGTGCGGCAGATGGCCGCATCGGGGGTCAGATACGAGAATCGCCGGTTGAGGTCGGCGATCTCGTCGTCTGTCGGAGCGTTGCGCAGCCGGAGGATCAGGCGGCTGCCCACCCAGCGCAGCGAGTCGTAGTTGTTCCAGAAATGTGCGATCTCGTGCACGGCCTCGTCGACCGAGTCGGTGATCATCACGCGGTCGAGATCGTCTGGCGAAACCACTCCAGACGGAATGAGCTGATCGTCGACGAAACGGCGAAGGCCGCTCCAGAAGCCGCCGATCGGGCGTGGAGGAGCCTCGTCGGCGGCAGGATCATAGCCGGCTCGATTTCGGGCGCGGCTCGCGTGCGCAGACACGGCTTCCGTCGGAACGCCCTCGGCAGGACGGTCGAGCAGCACGATCGGGGTGGGCACCGACTTGCCTGTCTGCTGCAGAGTCAACAGCTCGAAGAGCTCGTCGAGCGTGCCGAACCCGCCAGGGATGCACACGAACCCCTGCGACTCTTTGACCAGCATGAGCTTTCGCGTGAAGAAGTACTTCATGCTGACCAGATTGGTCTCGTCGGTGAAAGTCGGGTTGGGCGATTCGAACGGCAGCCGGATGGCCACACCGATCGAGCTCTCCGGTCCGGCTCCCTCGGTGGCCGCCTGCATGATGCCAGGGCCTGCTCCGGTGACGACGAGCCAGTTCATCGCCGCCAGCCGTTCTGCGACGTCACGAGCCATCTGGTAGACGACGTCGTCGGGTTTGGTGCGCGCAGACCCGAAGACTGTGACCTTGGGGCGCCCGTCGAAGCGCGCGAACAGCTGAAACGCCTGCCTCATCTCTGAGATCGCACTCGAAGCGATCTTCAGATTCAGTCGATCGGCGCCGTCTTCACCGAGACCGAGGCCCTCAATGACGATGCGTTCGACCAGATCGGCATCATCGGTGATGCCGCACTCCTCGATGAGCTCGCGCACCTGACCCAGCTGGCGCTCCGGAGTCGACGGCAGGTCGACGGAGGCAGGATCTGGGCTGTGGGAAATCGACTGTGTGGACATATCTCCAGCATGTCACAGGGGAGTGACCAGAACGTGAACGTCGCTCCGATCATCGGTGAGCAGCCCGAACGACAGTCGGGAAGGGAAGCAGAGACCGACGGCCCCTGCGACATGCAGACGCCCGGATTATGTCAGCTCGCACATTGCTGGCTGTCTCTGGGGTGCGTGACAATGTTTCGAAGTTCGAGCTGATCGAGCTCGTCACAACAGGCAAAGGCGGTTGTTATGACTCAAGAGATGAAGGTGCACATTCTCTCCACCGGAGTGATGGAATGTGACTACACCTGGCTGCTGCTCAAAGCAGGCAGCACCATCGTCGATCGACATCACAAAGACCAGAAGCCCCGGTGGGATGACTGCCCCACGCATGCGGTGCTGGTCGAGCATCCAGAGGGGCGACTGCTCTGGGACACCGGTGTTCCTCGTGACTGGGAGACACGGTGGAAGCCCACCGGCTTCGAGGAGTTCTTCCCGGTGAAGGAAGATCCCGAGGGCCCCGGCTACCTCGACAGCGCGCTCGCCGACCTCGGTCTGACCCCGGACGACATCGACGTGCTGGTTCTCTCACACCTGCACTTCGACCACGCATCCAACACGAAGCTCTTCAACCCGGAGCGCACGCGGATCATCGCGAACTCCGACGAGATCGCCGGTGCCTTCGCAATCGACGGCGTCTTCGCCGGGGCGCACCTGGTCTCTGACTACGACGGCGTCAAGATGGAGGCCGTCTCAGGAGACCAGGAGATCTGGCCGGGTGTCTCGGTCATCTTCACCCCCGGTCACACATGGGGCACGATGTCCCTGCGCGTCGATCTGCCGAATGACGGCACGAAGATCTTCACGTCGGACGCCGTGTACCTCGGCGAGAGCTACGGGCCGCCCGCCATCGGTGCCGGTATCGTCTGGGACAGCGTGAAGTGGCTGGAGTCGGTCGAGAAGCTGCGCGGCATCGCCGATCGCACACAGGCTGAGCTGATCTTCGGCCACGACCCGGAGCAGCGCAAGCAGCTGCGGCTCGCCCCCGAGGGCGGCTTCTACAGCTGATGATTCTGTACGACTTTCGCTGCGCGAACGGGCACGGCTTCGAGGCGGTCGTCGACGAACAGACGGCCACCGACCCGCTGTGCCCGACGTGCGGCGCTGCCGGCGCCCGGCTGATCTCGACGCCGACGGTCGGCGGCAGCTGTTCGGCCGGTCTGGGCGAGGGTGAGCTGCCGCAGACGTGGACGGCCGCAGACCGCGGTGACCGCGAGACCGTCGATCGGTGGCGCGCACAGGCACTGCGCCGCGAGCGTCTGACCGAACGCTTTCCCGAGATCGCGGGCGACCGCCGGCCCGTGGTCGCTCATGAAGGCGTCTTCGAGCAGCGTCCGCTGCGGGCCGGCGAAGACGTCGACCATGCGCTGCGAGAGGCGCAAGAGATCAGTCTCGATCATGCCGACCGGCAGGCGTTCGAGCGCCGCAACGGCTGATTCCGAGCCGAGACTGCGAGCAGAAGAAGGGCACCATGACGGTCACGATCGATGAGGGCGGCATTCTGCATGGCGACGCAGCTCGTGACCGCATGCTGGTCGGTGTGCGTACGCTCAGCCGTCTGGTCGGCGTCACGCTCGGCCCTGCCGGACGCAACGTCGTGATCGGTCTGCCAGACGGCCGTGTCATCACGACCAACGACGGTGCGACAATCGCCCGCAGCATCCGCCTCGACGACCCGATCGCAGACATGGGCGCCCAGCTGATCTGCACCGCCTCGAGCGCGGCCGATTCGGCGGCGGGAGACGGCACCACCACTGCGACCGTTCTCGCCGAGGCGTTCATCGCCTTGGGCCTGCGCCACATCGCGAGCGGAGATGATCGTCAGACGGTGGCTGCGCGTCTTCGAGGCCTGGCGGATCGCGCTGCCGGCCTCGTCGCCCGTCATGCGGACACGGTTCGTTCGACGGACGCCGTGGCCGAGATCGCGGCGCTGGCCGCCGGAGACCGGGAGGTCGGCGCGACCATCGCGGCAGCGGTCGACCGCGCGGGGAAGCTCGGCGTGGTGACGGTGCAGGAAGGGACATTGGGCGGAAGCGGCGGAGCCTCGTCGCTCATCGATGTCGAAGAGTCTTCGGCGATGGCTCTGGACGCCCGTCTCGTCGATGAGCGATTTTCGTCGCCGGCGGGCTCGGCCCGATCACCGCACGGTCTGCTGATCGCCGATGAACCGCTCATCGTGGTGGTCGACGCCGAGATCACGAGCGGCGAGGAGCTGATCGCCCCGGCCCGCGTGGCCCACGAGTCAGGTCGGGCGCTGGTCGTCGTAGCGCACGAGTTCAGCGCGGACGCCCGGGCCATGCTGCTGACGAACAGCAGGCAGGCGGGGCTGTTCGCTCTGCCTCTGATCGCGCCGAGCAGCGGGATCCGACGTTCGGACCTGCTTGAGGACCTCGCCGTGTCGGTCGGCGCCACGCTGCTCGGCGGGCCTGAGCTCCCTGTGCGCCGGTGTCGTGCCGACGACTTGGGCAGCGCCCGACAGGTCGTCGTCCGCGATGCGGCGCGACAGGTGCAGCTCGGTGCGACGAGCGCTTCGGCCGGCACGACGACGTTCTCAGGGGGAGCGGCAGATCCACAGCTTCTGCTCGCCCGAGTCGACCGGCTGCGCAGGGCGCTTGCGCTGGCGGTCGATCCGTTCGACGCCGAGCAGCTGCACCTGCGGCTGGCTCGACTCGCTGGACGAACCATCACGCTGCGGGTCGGCGGGCAGACGCAGTGGGAGCGCTCAGAGCGTCGGCTCCGAGTCGACGACGCACTGCACTCGGCGCTCTCAGCTCTGCGCAGCGGTTGCGTGGCCGGTGGCGGAGCCACGCTCGCTGCGGCCGCAGAGGCCCTGCAGGCATGCGAAGTCGATGCGTTCGCCCAGGAGTTCGCCGATGTGCTGCTCGTGCCGCTGCGCACGATCGCAGAGAACGCCGGGCGAGACGGAGCCTCGATCGCTCGGCGGCAGATGGAGCTGCTGCGGGAGGCAAGGCACAGCTCGACTGAAGACTCGGGTGACTCGTGGCGACTCGGGTACGAGGCCTCTGCCGGACGCTGGTGCGACCTCTTCGAGGCGGGCGTCATCGACTCGGCCGTGACGGTCGAACGGGCGCTGACCTCGGCTGCCTCGGCTGCTGCTGTCTACCTGACCTCAGAGGCCGTCGTACCGAGGAACCAACAAGTGGTCTCTTTCACCGAGACCACCACCGGACACCACCGTCACTGACGGGCTGATTCCACGGTCAGTGCGTGCCTGCGCGCGATGCCCGGCAGCGGAGGGCGACGGGGTCAGTGCACCTCATCGGCGTCGGTGGACGCGCCCCTGGAGGTTCTGGGCGGCCAGCTCGAGCAGCAGCGCCGCAAGTCGGTTCGACTGCAGATAGTCGAAGATGTCGAGGTCGCCGGCCAGATGATTCTCGCAGAGCCTGAGCCATGCGTAGCCAAGCGCAGTCGTGACGCCGCCGGCGACCGCGCCGGTGATCACCCACCCGGCGCCCGGCACGAGCTTCAGCAGGCTCGTGGCGAGTGTCTTGCCGGCAAGGGCACTGGTCAGCTGAGCGACCAGCGCGACCGTCGCCTGCTTGGTCAGCGAGATGCCGTAGATCGAGGCGATCCTGCGCAGCATACCCACCTGCACGGCCATCAGCGGCACCGCATCTGCGACGGGAATGGGAATCGCACCGATCCCCGTGGCGGTCGTCGACGCCAGAGCGATGACCTTACGCGCGGCGCCGTGCTTGACGGCGATGCTGACGCTTTGTGCCGCGGCCAGCGCCGCGCTCACGCCTTTTGGGGCCGCTTCGAGGGACACCTCCACAAGATGCTCGAGGCCGAAGGCCTGTGTGCCGGAGAACGGGTCGTCCACTGCGGCGATCGGCACCGGCCTGCCCGTTTCGATGGGCAGCCGCAGCGACGTGAGATAGTCGACGAAATGCTGCACGTCGGGAGGAAAGCCGATGCCGGCCTTCCATGGTGTCTGCGTGATCACGAGGAACACGGGGACGTCGAGAGCCGCAAGATCTTCGACGAGGCGTCGCTGAGTCTGATCGAAGCGTCGATCGGCCGCCTTGATGCAGAACCAGATGCCGTGGATGGGCTCGCCGGCCTTCGCACGCTCGGCATAGGTCTTCTTGAACGAACGCACCACATCGCGCAGCTGATCGAAGCTCTCGACTCCTTTGAAGTCGTAGAGGCCGAGAGTGCCTTCGTCGTTCGTGTACAGCGAGACCTGCTGCGTGACCGGAGCGCCGACGCCGGTAGCCGCCAGGTCCTCGCCGAAGACGGCGTTGATCAGCGTGCTCTTGCCGGCACCGGTCGCCCCGATCACCGCGAGGTTGTATCGCGGCAGCTGCGCCTCATCCCACGCCTCGTCCAGGCGCCCCTGAGGGTCACGACCCAGCTGTTCGGTCATGCCCGCTTCTGCAGCCCGTCGACGAAGCCCTTGACCTGGTCGAAGGTCTCTTTGCGGCCCAGCAGCAGATAAGCGGTCGGACCGACCCAGTTGATCGCGAGCGCACCGGCCCAGAGTGCCTTCGGGCCGTTGATCTGCGACTCGGGACGCTTCACGAGATCCGAGCCGGCATAGGCGGCCAGTGCGAGCTGTGCGGCGCCGGCCACGAAGCCGAAGACCTTCGAACCGCCCTTGACTCTGCCTTTGACTTCGCCTTTGGTCTCGAGCGCCTGATCTTTGAGCTTTGCCATTGATGCCTCCTCGATTGCCGTGACCACATCGGACGATGCCGTCGTGTGCCCAGCCTAGTGCGTTCGTGCGACAGGGGCCGGATGGTGCGCCGGCGTCTCGTGCCTCGGCTCGCCATACCGGCCGGCCGAGTCCCATGCGAGCCGGTGCACCTGAGCGATCGTTACCTCCAGTGACGCCGAAAGATGTGCCCGAGCGGGATGAGATGGCTTACTGATGCAGTCATGTCAGCGACCTCAGGAGGATCAATCATGCGACCACAACGGAGGAATCGACTGCTTGCCGTGGTTCTCTCGGCGGCCACGGCATCCACACTGCTCGCAGGATGCTCTGCCGCCGACCAATCAGCACAGGCAGTGGGCGAGCCCAAGTCAGGCGGCACGGTCACCTATCTCGAGCCGCAGGCCTTCAGCGGGCTCTACCCGCCCGCAGCCGGCTTCTACCCGAACGGCAGCATCGTCAACAACCTCACCGACCGGCTGCTTTATCAGAACCCCGAGACGCTGGAGCTCGAGCCCTGGATCGCGAGTGCACTGCCCGCTGTGAACGCGGACGCAACCGAGTACACGTTCAGGCTGCGCGAAGGGGTGACCTACTCGGACGGCACGCCGCTCGACGCCGCCAACGTCGTCAAGAACTTCGACCTCTACGGCAAGGGGGACAAGCAGCGCAAGCTGACCGTCTCGGAGGCATTGAACAACTATGACCATGCCGAGGCCGTCGACGAACACACCGTTCGCTTCCACTTCTCGGCACCTGCCCCGGGGTTCGCTCAGGCGACGTCGACCATCAACTCCGGCCTGCTGTCGAACGCCACCCTCGATCGCGACTCCGAGGGCTTCGCGCCCGGGCAGGCGAAGCAGATCGTCGGCAGCGGCCCGTTCGTCGTCACCGACGAGCAGCTGAACACGGAGTACACGCTCACGGCTCGTGAAGGGTACGACTGGGCGCCGCCGTCGCTCGCGCATCAGGGCAGAGCTCGCATCGATGCGGTGAAGGTGGTCGTGACACCTGAGAGCAGCATTCGGGTGGGCACGCTCGTCGCCGGTCAGGCTGACGTTGCCCGCCAGATCGATCCGCCGGATGAGGCGCAGGTCACCGGCGCAGGACAGAGTCTGCACGTCGCCAGCACGAACGGCATCGACAACGCGCTGCAGTTCCGGTTCAGAGATCGACGGCTCAGCGACATCCGAGTGCGGCAGGCGCTCATCGCGGGTGTCGACCGGCAGCAGATACTCGATCAGCTCTACACGGCGAGCTATCCGCTGGCCACCTCGCCGCTGGCGAAGAGCGCACTCGGCTACAAAGACGAATCGGCCGCCTACCGCTACGACCGACAGCGGGCACGTGATCTGCTGGACGAAGCCGGATGGCACGTCGGTGATGACGGCATTCGCACCAAGGACGGTGAACGGCTGACCCTCACCGTCAATCACGCCATCCCGCTGCCGAGATCGAAGGAGCTGGTCACGATCCTGCAGGAGCAGCTCAAAGAGGTGGGCGTCGAGGTGAGGCTCTTCCAAGGCGATCAGGCGGCGCAGAACGCCGCCGCTCTCGACCAGGACACGGTGCAGGTCTATCACCAGATGGTCGGGCGAGCCGACTACGACGTCATCAAGAGCCAGTACTCGGGCGACAATCGCAACGTCTTTCTGAACCTGGACAAGACCGACGGATCGTACGGCGACCCGCATCTCGAGGAGCTGCTGCACGCCGTGGCCAGCCGGCCGAGCGCCGAAGAGCGTCAGCGTGCGAGCGAAGCCGTGCAGGACTATGTCACCGAGCAGGCATATGTGCTGCCCATCTACGAAGAGCCCCTGGTCTATGGGACGAGCTCTGCGGTACAGGGGTTCGACACGGAATCGGTGGGGCGGCCGTCGTTCTACAGCCTCTGGCTGAACCGGTGAGGAGCTGAATCGCTGAATCGCTCAGCCATCATCGTGTCAGTCGTGCGCGTCATCAGCCCGACGTAGCAGACATGTTCGTCTCCAAGCGCGCGGTGGCGCCCGATCGTGCGGACGGATTGCGATCAGCGGAGTGAGACTGACCGCCGGGTGTGGAAGTCGCGGACCATGTCCTCGATGGTCTCAGCCCACGGGGTCTCCTGCTCGCCGAGCTCGTTCCGTGCCGCAGAGTCATCGAGGACGAACGGCTCGGTGAACTGATAGGCGACTGTGCCCAGCTGACGCATCATCGGTGAGAAGAGACCGAGAGCGGTCAGCAGCCAGCCTGGAATCGGCTGGAGTCTCGGGTGCGTCTGTGCTGCCTGACCGTTCAGACGCACATCTGCGTCGAGCAGCGCCTGAGCGACGTCTCTGATTGCGCAGGCCGGAGCGCTGGGCACATGCCAGACGCGGCCCCACATGTGTTCGTCTTGCACCGCCCGCGCCAGCAGGCGCCCGAAGTCCCTGATCGCGGTCCACGTGTGTGGCTGGTCAGGATCTCCGATTGGATGTGCGGCCGCCCCGGAGAGCACCGGAACGACCAGCCGGTCGCCGGCGTGGGCCCCAGCTCCGGCTCCTGCTCCGAGGTAGTCGGAGCCGCGGATCTCCGTCGCCCGTATCCTGCCCTGCTTATGAGCGTCGAAGAGCGTCTCCCAGACTTCTGCACGCACTCGTCCCAGCGCAGACGGTGGGTCGATCTTTGAGGTCTCGCCGAGCGGAGAGGAGCCGAGTGCATAAGGGTACAGGTTGCCTGCGACTGTCAGCGATGCGTCATGCTGTGCCGCGATCGCGATGAGCTGCTGGGTGGCCCTCGGCCACATCCGCGACCATTGCGGGTACGGCCAGTTGCAACAGGCCACGATCGCCGACAGCCGCAGGGTGCGTACGGCTGCCAGCGCCTCGGGAGTCGTAATGTCGCAGGCGATCGACCGTGCCCCGCCAATGACGAGTGGATCAGTGTCGGGCAGTGGGCGACGTGTGGCCACGACGACGTCGTGACCCGCGTTCAGCAGGTGCTCGGCGGTGGAGCGGCCAAGTGCTCCGGCGCCGATGATGAGAGAAGTTGACATGGGTGGCTCCCGTCTGGGGCACGGCTCACCAGGGTGAGAGAACCTGCACCGTGAACAGTGTTCACTCATAGTGATGACTATAGTGAACACTGTTCACAAGCGCAACGGCAAATCACTGTTCTGAGAATGGAGACCCATGATGACTGTGCGGCGGGGTGAAGAAGCCTCGAGAATCGGAGACGCCCCGGAGCGACGAGTGCAGAGCAATGAGCACGACGCTGTTCGGCTGAGAATCCTTCGCGTTGCGGAGCATCAGCTTGCCACGGTAAGCCCGTCTCAGCTGTCGATGCGTGGCATCGCGCGAGAGCTGCGCGTCACGGTGGGGGCTCTGTATCGATACTTCGACGGGCGCGATGATCTGCTCACCGAGCTCATCGAGCGTGCCTACAGTGATCTGGCGCAGAGTATGAACGACGCTGACGCCGAAGTGCAGCATTCGGGCGGGTCTGCACGACAGCGCTGGATCGCGGTTTGGGAGGCAGCCTCTGCATGGTCGCAGAGACATATCCAGCGGTTCTACCTGATATACGGCACGCCAGTCATTGGATACGCCGCGCCGGATTCGACGGTCGAGCCAGCAGGGCAGGTGGTGCGCGTGCTGTTGAATGTCTATCTCGATGGCCACAGCAGCACGGGGATGAGCGAGACGCCCCTGGGGTGGACTTCCGCCGCGAACAGTGGCACAGTCGGGCCGCTGATCGCAGAGGAAGACCTGGAGCGTATTCGGGGCTGGGTGCGGCAGCACGTCGGTGGAGCGAGGGGCGGTGCTGACATCGCCGACGGACTCTCTGCCGCTGAGGTGTTTGCGGTCATCAGCGCATGGACGGCCTTGATCGGCACGATTGCTTTCAGTCTTGGCAGTCACTATCGCGGCTCGATCGAGGACGTGCAGGTCTACCTGCGGTCTCTTGCCCTCGATCACGCGACGCGCCTTGGGCTGACGGACGTGACGCCGAATCTGGAGTGAGGCCGGTCTTGTGACATACCGCGCAGATGCCAGGCTTCGCCGGCTCGAAGGTCAGAACCCGAGGTAGCGTCCTGGGCGATGGTTGAGCGCGATGACCAGGTTCATGATCACCGCACCGATGGCCGAGAGCAGCACGTTCATCGGCGAGGTGACGGAGAACGAGGCGGCCACGATGATCACGTCCAACGCCATCTGCACGTAGCCGGCGCGCCATCCCCATCGATCCTGAATGATCAGGGCCATGATGTTGAACCCGCCGAGACTCGCGTGATGCCGAAAGAGGATCAGCAGGCCGATGCCGGCGAGCAGGTTTCCGGCGACCGCCCCGTAGACGGGATTCTCTGCCAGCGTTCCGAGCATCGCCGGGTGCAGGGGAGTGAGCGCCGACACGGCAGCGACCGCGATGACCGTGCGGATGGTGAAGTTCCATCCGCGCTGTCGCACCGCCAGCACGAAGAACGGCAGGTTGACCACCATGAACAGCACACCGAAGGGAACCGGCGTGGCGTAGGCCAGCAGCAGCGAGAGCCCCGCCGTGCCGCCGGTGACCACGCCCGCCGAGTGCAGCAGGTACAGCCCGAGCGACGCGGCGAACACACCACTGCCGATGCCGACGACGTCATCGAGGATACTGTGGTGCTGTGCCGGATATCGGCGGTCGCTGGAGTCGCTGGCAGAGGTCATAGCACCGAATTCTACTTCGTGTCGGTGTTCTCCTCGGCCTGCCCATGCGCCTCGTCGTCAGAGGCCAGGATGCGGAAGAGCGCTTTGCGAGTGCGCTTGAGCTCGTCGATCGCCGCGTCTCGCTGCTGCTGCGTCGAGTGACGGAAGTCGCCGATGACGGTCATGAGCGCATGGGCCGCTTCGCGCAGTCCTCCGTGCTCGCCGCGCTGAGGCCGGGCGTCCCAGATGTGCGCGATCTGCTCGGCGTGTTCGCCGACGTATTTGGCGCCTGCGGCGGTGAGTTCGTGGGCGCCGTTCTCTCCGCTTGCGGTGATGAGCCCCTCTTCGGTCAGCTGCTGCAGCGTGGGGTAGATCGACCCGGGGCTGGGGCGCCAGCTGTCGTCAGTGCGCTCGGCGATGCGTTTGATGATGCCGTAGCCGTTCGCCGGCTCGTCGTTCAGCAGCGACAGAATCGCCAGTCGGGTGTCGCCCCGGCGTGCACGGCCGCGCCCGCCGTGTCCGAAGCCGCCACGCGGGTCGAAGCCTGGACCTCCGAAGCCCGGTCCACCGAAGCCCGGTCCACCGAAGTCCGGTCCACCAAAGCCGGGACCGCCAGCGCCTGGACCTCTGTCGTGTGACCGTCTGTGGCCGCGGTCGCCGAAGCCGCCGTCATGGCCGCATCCGTCGAAGCCGGGGCCGCCGAAGCCGGGGCCACCGAAGCCGGGCTCGTGATGGTGATGATGATTGTGATGTTCGTGTCTCACGATGTTCTCCTTTATGACTATCGCGATATATCGCGATCTAGATGATCAGAAATATATACCGATATATCGAAAAGTGCAAGAGTGGGACGGTCGATCTGATGCGAGGCGCACGGCGACGGTCGACAGGCCGAGGGGCCGTCCGGCGTCGCGATCACGACCGCAGGCTACTGGAGCTGGGCCGTGAGCCGGGCAATGCCCTCTTTCGCCTTCTCGCGTGTGGGGCGACGCCGCCAGTCGGAGACATTGAGACGGATGCTGTTGGTGCGACAGTCGGCTTCGACTGCGCGCAGCTGATCAACGAAGTCGGCGTCTCGCACCAGCACTGAGATCTCCATATTCAGACTGAAAGAGCGGATGTCCATGTTGCTGGAGCCGATCACGGCGACCTCGTCGTCGATGGAGAAGTGCTTGGAATGCAGGACCGTCGGCGAGCGGTACAGATAGATCGAGACGCCGACGTTGAGCAGGGCCTCGTAGTACGAGCGCTGTGCGTAGTACACGAACGCCTGATCACCGATCTCAGAGACGAAGAGCTCGACGTCCACCCCGCGCGCGGCAGCGGTGAGCAGCGCGAGCAGGGTCGCCTCGTCAGGCACGAAGTAGGGGCTGGTGATGCTGATGCGATGCCGGGCGTTCTGAATGAGCAGCACGAACAGCTTGAGCGAGTTGTCGCTGGCGAAGCTGGGCCCGCTGGGCACGACCTGCGCATCGGCTCCGAACACCGTCGGTATGCCTGTGCGAGGCTCGGCGGCGGGCGAAGGAGCCATCGGGGTGAGCCGTTCGCCTGATTCGCTGAACCAGTCGGACATGAAGACGGCGTCGAGCTCGCCGACGAGCGGACCCTCGACACGGACCATCAGCTCCTGCCAGTGCAGCCCTCGTCGCAGGTTCTTCGGCTTCAGATAGCTGTCGTCGATCAGGTTCTGCGAACCGGTGTAGGCCACCTTGCCGTCAATGGTGACGATCTTGCGATGGTTGCGCATGTCTGGCCGCTGCCACTGCCCGCGCCAGGGCCGCAGCGGCAGCATCGCGTGCCACTGCGCGCCCATCTCTGAGAGCATCCGCTTCGTCGCGCGACGACCCGGATAGCCGAGACCCGAGAGGTGATCTGAGAGGGCGCGCACGGTCACGCCGCGATGTCGAGCACGTCGCAGCGCCTCGAAGAAGGGCGCTGTCGATGCGTCGTGCACCAAGATGTAGAACTCCACGTGCACGTACTCGGTCGCCGCATCGATGTCGTCGATCATGGCCTGCAGCGACCCCTGGTACGAATCGATCAGCTGCAGCGTGTTGTCACCCACCATGGGCAGCGCGGTCAGCCGTTCGTTGAGGCGAACCGCAGAGGGCATCCACTCTGGCGACTCCGGGACGGTGCGGTGTGCGGTGACCTCGTCACGCGCGGCGAGCGCCGAGTTGATCTCGATCTGACGACGCTGCCGCCAGCGAGGCAGGCGCCCGATACCGATCGTGAGGAATGCGATCACTCCGACCACGGGAATGAACATGATCGCGAGCACCCATGCGATGGCCGTCTGCGGCGGCCGACGCAGCGAGATGACGATGGCCGAGACGAGCACGATGAGGGTGTGT
This sequence comes from Pseudoclavibacter sp. CFCC 14310, assembly GCF_008831165.1. Classification (NCBI taxonomy): domain Bacteria; kingdom Bacillati; phylum Actinomycetota; class Actinomycetes; order Micrococcales; family Microbacteriaceae; genus Pseudoclavibacter; species Pseudoclavibacter sp. CFCC 14310. The sequence goes on from NZ_WBKC01000002.1 coordinate 81,622, forward strand.
GCGAGCGTCGCCAGCAGACTGGCAAGCGGCGCGGTGAACATGGCAGTCCTCGATCATGGGATCCGTGCTCGGAGCCCCGAACACGGATCCCATCCTAAATCAGTGCGGAATCTGCAGCACCACTCGCGCTGGCAGACCGCGCAGCCAGACCTCAGCCGTCGCGAGCGGAGCGAGATCAGCCAAGCATCGCCGAGAGGGCGAAGACCCACAGTGACAGCACGACGAGCAGTCCGAGGCTGTAGGGGAGAGCGGCGCGCATGATCGCCGACTCCTTGCCGGCCAGGCCGACGGCCGCCGACGAGACGGCGATCGACTGCGGCGAGACGATTTTGCCGATGCCACCACCGGCCACGTTGGCCGAGACCAGCAGGGTGGGATTGGTGCCGATCTCGGTCGCGGTCACCGACTGCAGGTGGGCGAAGAGCGTGTTGTTGTTGACGACCGAGCCCGTGATGAACACGCCCAGCCAGCCGATGACCGGTGAGAGCAGCGGGAACAGCGCGCCGACGCTCGCCAGCGCATGGCCGATGGTCGTCGAGCCGCCAGAGAAGTTCGCGATGTAGGCGACGATCATGATGAGCAGGATCAAGAGGATCGGCTGCCAGAGCATCTTGACCGAGGCGACGAACTCTTCGCCGACCTGCTTCCATGTGAGTGCGCTGCTGGTCAGCGCGGTGAGCAGCACCGACACCAGGATGGCGGTGCCGGCGGCGCCGATCGGCGACCACGTCCACACCGCTGTCATCGGGGCATCCGCACCCGCAGCCGTGACCTGGCCGTCGAGACCGGGAATCGAAACCAGCAGGCTCAGCGCGGAGAGCGCACCGCCCTTCGAACGATCGAAGAGGTTTGCGAAGAAGGGGGCGCTCCAGATCAGGATGAGCACGGTCAGAAACAGGAAGGGCGACCAGGCGCTGACCAGCTGACGCGGGGTGTAGTGCTCGCTGACCGGTTCGGGAGCACCGGGCATGCGGAAGGTGCGCTTCGGCTTCCAGAAGCGCGACAGCACGGCGAGGGCGGCGAGAGCCACGATCGACGGGATGATGTCGGCCAGGTCGGGCTGTCCGAGCACGAGCAGCAGTACAGCCTGAGAACCGCTGAACGCGACGACCACGGTGATCAGGGCGGGCAGCACCTCGCGGATGCCGCGGAAGCCGTCGAGAATGGCGACCAGCAGGAACGGGATGATGATCGTCGGCAGCTGACCGACCAGCACCATCATGCCCGACAGCTCGGGGATCGGGACGTCGCCCTGGCGTGCGGCGATGATCACGGGGATGCCGATGGCGCCGAAGGCACCTGCTGCGGCGTTCGAGATGAGGGCGAGCACCGCAGCCTTCAGCCCGGGAAAGCCCAGCGTCAGCAGCAGGGCGGCACAGATGGTGATCGGCACGCCGAAGCCGGCCGCACCTTCGAGGAACGCACCGAAGCAGAAGGCGATCAGCAGCACCTGGATGCGCTGGTCGGCAGCGATGCCCGAGATGCTGTTGCGAATCACATCGAACTTGCCGCTGCGCACGGCGAGCTTGTACAGCCACACCGCCATCAGAATGATGTAGCCGATCGGCCACAGGCCGTTGAGCACACCGTCAAGCGCGGCACCGCCGATGGCCGACGCCGGCATGCCGAAGCCGATGAAGGCGACGATGACGGCGAGCACAGCGGCGATGGCCGCAGCTGTCGTGCCCTTCATCTTGAAACCGACCAGTGCGACCAGGAAGAAGATCACCGGAACGGCGGCGAGCCCCGCTGAGAGAGCGAGGTTGCCAGTCGGATCAAGCGGTTGCGTCCACATGACAGAGTGCCTTTCGTGCATGCCGGAACAGCACACACGAGCGCCGTTCAGTCGGGAAATGAGCGACGTCGTCGTCAGAATCGGTCGGGCGCCAGAGGGCAGCGATTGTGGTCAGACCACATCAGGACCACATGACACAATACCGCTCGTGACGGCGTGATGGCGAGAGGCCAGCCTCAAACGACCGTGCACGCATCACGAGAGGCTCCCGAAACGCGCGGCAGAACCGGTGAGTTCAGGCTTCAGACGAGACCGGGAACGAAGGTGGTCGGCGTGTTGCTCTTGGGGCCGTGGCCGTGCTTCGGCGCGACGCTGGAGAGCGTCGCAGCGGCGCTCATAGAGTCGTCGTACGAGGCGTTCACCAGAATCGGGTGGTGGTCGGAGAGCCCCTGCGGCAGCGAGGTGACTCGATTGACCGTGAAGCCGGTCGACGTCGCCATGTCATAGCGTCCACGGAAGATGCGATAGCGCTGATACGTGCGCTGCTCCGTCGCGGTCAGCTCATAACCGTGCGTGCGCACGCGCTCCTGCAGGTGACGCTGGAAGAACGGGTAGTTGTAGTCGCCGACCATCAATGAGGGCAGACCCGCACCGAACTGTGCGAGTCGCTCGAACGAGGTGCGAATCTGATTGCGGCGCAGCGAGTTGAGCGCGGTGAGCGGGGCCCCGTGAAACGAGGCGACCATCAGCTCGCGATCTCGGGTGAGATCCATCAGTCGGGTCGCGACCAGACGCTCGTGAGCGGGTGCGGCGACACGGTCGTGCAGAGACTTCTTGAGCTGGTAGGTCTGCGATCCGATCAGGCGAAACCGGTCGGCGCGGTAGAAGACTGAGATGCCGAGACGATTGCCTCGGGTGGCCTCTGCAAGCCGCAGCGAACCGATCTCGGTCGGCAGGGAGTCGATGTCGCACTCCTGCAGACAGAGCACGTCGGGATCGGTTCGACGGGTGAGATCATCGAGCTCGCACAGAGCACGGTTCTTGCGCAGGTTGTAGCTGACGACATTCATCACGACAGTTTGCCTCCAAAGGGTAGAACCGCTTTCAGGCTACCGTTCTGATCGCCCGAGCGGGGCATGTTTCGGCCAGAAACAGCTGTGAATTCACCAGATCGTCACAGAGGGTCGGTAATTTCGCCCGCATTCGACGACGCTCAGCCCAGCAGAGCGACACAGCGCCCCAGCAGGGCCGCACCGGCGTCGTCGTCGGTGAGAAGCTGACCCGGAGCCAGCGGGTCGGCGATGGTCGTGACCTCATATGGTTTGTGCAGCGTGCCGTCGGCGGCGGCGCCCGGTGAGCTCGGCGAGCCCGGCTGCACGTCGACGTGGGTGACGTCGTAGCCCTGCGCGTGCAGCCAGTCGGCCATGGTGTAGTCACTGCGGGAGTCGCCGACGGTGAACCAGCGCTTCGGCAGCGCGGAATGCTCGCCCAACAGCTCGAGCGAGCGACGGGCACCCAGCGCCTTGCCGCTGCGAGAGACCTCGACGTCGCAGCTGATCACGGTGGGGTCGATGCGCAGCTGCACGGCTCCGAGGCGGGCGCGCAGCTCGATCAGATCCCGCACCAGGGCATCCCTCGCCGAAAGGAATGCCTCATGGTCGCTGCCGGCGATCATCTCGAGCGTCATCATGGTGCGCTTCGTATCGTCGAAGAACATGGTGTCGGCGAACTTCTCGGCCGCTGCCTCGCGGCCGAAGTCGACGACCTCCTGAGGCACTCGCATGTCGACGTCGATCTGCTCGTCGTCGAGGCCTGCGGCCGTGAGCTGCGCCCAGACTCCGCCCTTCTCGCCGACAACCGCGAGGCCGGTCGCGTCGGCAGCGAGACCGGCGGATACCAGAGCCGGGACGATCTGCCGGCTCACGAAGGCGGTCGAGCGGCCGGTGTTGAACGAGAGCGGCACGCCCGCTTCGGCGAGGGTGACGAGGCTGTCGGAGATCTCGGGCAGGCGCACGGTGCGGGTGACGGGGCTGGCGATCGGGCCGTCGACATCGAGGAGCAGGCCGAACGGTGCTGGCGCAGTGGACATAGCCCCATTGTGCCCGATGGCGGGCATCCGGTCTGTGCCTGACGCGCTTCTGCGTCACTCCTCCCCGGAGTCGGTCGCGCGACGATCGGCCTGTTTGGCGGCGCGAAGCCGGCGCAGCCGATCGGCTGGGGTGGGCTTCGGCGGATGCTGCAGCAGGTGCCGTGCGACCGCGCTGACCTGATCGGCGGCGCGGGTGTCTGATCGTTCCCCTGCCGGCTTCGCACGCTGTGAGACATCGATCAAGAGCTGCTGGGCTGCCGGGCCGTGCAGGTGCGCGGCTGTGACGAGTGCCGCAGTGGCGAGCTCGACGTCGGCGTCGGAAACCGGATCTGCCGCTGCGGTGAGTTCGGCTGGGCGTTCGGCCAGACGGCGCAGATCGGGGAGTGCCCCATCGGCATCGGGAGATCCGATGGAGGTCAGCACCTCGACGGCCTGTTCGCGCTGTTCGGGACGGCCGGTGCGCAGCACGGTCGTGAGCAGTGGCGTGGCCTCGGCACCGTAACCGGTGATGAGCTGGTCGACCATATCGCGCTCACGAGGATCGTGCGAGCCGAGACCGGCCATCAGGCGGGGCAGCAGCCGAAGATCGTGCAGCTGCGCCAGCATCCACCGGGCCTTCACGGCCACTGCAGGATCCGGGTCGTCCAAGAGGGCCAGCACCGCGTCGGCGTACTCGGGCGCACCGACTTTGCTCAGCAGATGCACGGCCTGGGCGCGAACCGGCGCGCGGCTGTCAGTGAGCTTTGCGGCTGCCTGCGGCAGAAAGCCCCGTCCCATGCGCACGAGGGCCCAGACGATCGACTCTCGAACGAAGAACTCGGGCTCGTCCCAGAGCAGCCGCACCAGCAGACGGGCAGTCTCAGGATCGGCGAGACGGCCGACTTCCAAGGCCGCACGCTGACGGGATTCGGGCGGGGCGGCGTGATCGGCCAGAGTCGCGAGGAGGGCCTGGACGTCGCTCATCGGCAGCAGCCCTCCGCTGAGAACTGCGGCATGTCGCGCAGCCCGGCGATGATGCGCTCGGCGTCGTAGCCCTGCGGATGCCGCACGAGCTCGACTCCCGCACCCTGGATCGCCGCGAGCATCGCATCGGTGATGCTGCGGGAGTCGAGGCCGTGCAGCGCGGCGAAGCGCGCGATCACCGGCTGCAGCCGCCGACCGTACTCGTGGAGCCCGGCATTGACCTCTGACCGGAACTCTTCGTCACGTCGCACGAAGAAGAACTGAAAGAGCAGCTCGATGTCATCGCGCTGCCTCTTCAGATCGCGGATCTCGCTGGCGACCATGCTCTGGAGCGCCTCGTGCGGTTCGAGGTCGGCGCCATAGTCTGTGGCGGGCCCGTCGAGAGCACGTCCGATGACGTCGTGGAGCAGGGCGTGCAAGAGACCGAGCTTTGTCGAGAAATAGAAGTAGACGAGCCCGCTCGACAGCTCTGCCTCGGCGGCGACGGAACGCCCGCTGACCATCGCGAGCCCGTCGCGCACCGCAATGCGGTGGGCAGCACGGACGATGGCCGAACGGCGTTCGGACTCGGACAACCTGACACCGACCATGGCCTCCACCATAGCCGTCGTCGCCCGCACAAGTGCTGACCGGATGATCAATACCGCGAGTGGAGCGTTCGGACAGGAGCACCTGAAGCAGTGTTCCTGCCCGAACGCCTGCGATCACCAGTCGACGGCGTCGCGGATGATGGGGCACGTCATGCAGTGGCCCCCACCGCGCCCGCGCCCGAGCTCGGCACCGGCGATGGTGATGACCTCGACGCCGGCCTTGCGCAGGGCCGCGTTCGTCTGGGTGTTGCGGTCGTAGGTGAAGACCACACCCGGCTCGACGGCCACGGCGTTGTTGCCGCTGTCCCACTGCTGACGCTCTGAGGCGTAGAAGTCGCCCGCCGTCTCGACCAGACGCAGCTTGGGCAGCCCCAGACCTCGTGCGACGACGTCGGTGAAACGGGCGTCGCCCTCGTCGACGATCTCTAAGCCGGGCGCTTTGTCGCTCTGGTGGATGCTGAACGTGTGCACGCCGTCGACGATCGCCGGGTGCACGGTCGCGAGATCTCGATCAGCGAAGGTGAAGACGGTGTCGAGGTGCATCGCGGCGCGCAGCTTCGGCATGCCTGCGACGATCACCTGTGTTGCCGCGCCTTCGTCGAAGAGCGCCTTCGCCACCTGCGTGATGGCCTGCCGTGACGAGCGCTCGCTCATGCCGATCAGCACGATGCCGTTGCCCACTGGCATGACGTCGCCGCCTTCGAGCGACGCCTGTGCCCAATCCTGTTCGGGGTCGCCCCACCAGACCTTCGAGCCGACGAAGTCGGGGTGAAAGAGGTAGATAGCCTTCATGAGCAGGGTCTCGCCGTGGCGTGCCGGCCAGTAGAGCGGATTGAGCGTCAGGCCGCCGTAGATCCAGCAGGTGGTGTCGCGGGTGAACAGCGTGTTCGGCAGCGGCGGCAGCAGATACTCGCGAGCGCCCTTGGTGTACTGGGCGAGGCTTCCGAGCATGGGGTGCAGATCGGTGGGGAGGTCGTGCAGGCCGAGCCCGCCGATGAGGTATCGGGCGAGGGATGCGCTGTCGAGCTCGTCGAGGAACTCGCGGGTCGCAGCGACCAGACCGATGCCGACGGTGTTCGCGATCACGAGCCGGTCGAGCAGCCATGCACGGGCGCCGGGCACGTCGATCGTCTCGGCGAGCACTTCGTGCAGCTCGACCACCTCGACGCCGCGATTCGCGAGTTTGTTCCTGAAATCGAGGTGATCGCGCTGAGCCTTCTCGACCCAGAGCACGTCGTCGAAGAGCAGGTCGTCGGAGTTGGACGGTGTGAGCCTCTCGTGGGCGAGTCCCGGTGCGGCGACGAGCACTTTGCGCAGTCGTCCGACCTCGGAGTGCACTCCGTATGCTTCGGAGCGGCCGCTGCCGACCGCAGTCTGTGCGGCGCCCTCTGATGAGTCTGTCATGATGTCGGTTCCTTTCAGAAGTTGCGTGGATCGGATGGAACGAGAAGGGGCCTGCCAGGTCGCTGCGTCAGAGCTGGATCAGCCCGTGCGCCAGGCCGACGACGCCGACGATCGCTCCGATGACCACGACCGCGAAGAGCACGAGCTCGCCGGTCGAGAAGACGCGTCGATGCTGCTCTCGTCTGGTGATCGCGAAGAGGATCGTGGCCGGCGCATAGAAGATCATCGAGATGAGGAGGAACTGCAGGCCCGCCGCGTAGATCAGGAACAGCGTGTAGACGACAGCGAGCACGGCGATCACCGCATCGGCAGCAAGACGGCGCGGCTGCTCGTGCAGATACGTCTCTCGTGTGACCACGAGCTTCAGTGCGTAGGCCGCGGCCAGGAAGTACGGGATGAGCGACAGCGCCGCAGTCAGGTCCAGGGCGAAGTCGAATGCCTCCTCAGAGAAGTAGGTGATCACGAGCACCACCTGGGCGAGCAGGGTGCTCAGCAGCAGGGCGTTGACGGGAACGTCGTCGCCGGTCTGTTTGGCGAGGAACTTGGGGAGATCTCTGTCTTTGGCCGCGACGAAGAGCACCTCGGCGGCCATCAGGCTCCAGGCCAGGTAGGCTCCGAGCACAGAGACGATCAGTCCGATGCTGACGAAGACCGTGCCCCACTGACCGACCGCGGCTTCGAGCACTCCGGCCATCGACGGCTGTCGCAGCGCGGCGATCTCGCCCATCGGCAGGATGCCGTACGAGACGACGGTCACCGAGGCGAAGATGGCGAAGACGCTGAGGAAGCCGAGCACCGTGGCGCGCCCGACGTGTTCGCGCTTCTGTGCGTGGCGGGAGTAGACGCTGGCGCCTTCGACGCCCATGAAGACGAACACCGTCACCAGCATGGTGTCACGCACCTGGGTCATGAGCGAGCCGGCGTAGTCAGCACCCATCAGGTTGTCGACGAACACGTCGGGGTGAAAGCAGAAGATCGCGATCAGCACGAACACGATGATGGGAACCAGCTTCGCGATCGTGACGATGCGGTTGATGGCGGTCGCCTCTTTGACGCCCTGTTTGATGAGCAGGAAGAACAGCCAGAGCCCGATCGAGCTGAGCAGGATCGCCACCCAGGTGTCGCCCGCGCCGAGCGCCGGCCACAGCGCGCCGAGCGTCGACATGATGAGCACCCAGTACGTCACGTTGCCCACGCATGCGCTTGCCCAGTATCCGATCGCCGAGAAGAAGCCGACGAACTGGCCGAACCCGGCCTTCGCGTAGGCGTACACCCCGGCGTCGAGTGCGGGTTTGCGGTTCGCCAGCCGCTGGAACACGAAGGCGAGCATGAGCATGCCGAAGCCGGCGACGACCCAGGCGATCAGTGCGCCGAGCACACCCGTCTCTTGGGCGAACCGACGTGGCAGAGAGAACACGCCTGCACCGACCATCGAGCCGATGACCATCATGGTCAGGGTGGCGACGGTGACTTTGGTGCCGGTGCCTGACGCGGGCTTCTGCGCCACACCGGCCTGCGGTGACCCGTTCTCTGTCGCGTGCATGCTGCACTCCTGTCGCACTGATCGGTTGAACCCGCCTGTTCGGCGTCGGTTTCACCTTACATTGAGCAACTGGTCAATTCAGGCGGACAGCCGTCGCCACACCGTGTCAGCGGTCGCACCTAGGATGACTGCATGACATCGGACGCACAGATCGGGGCAGTCGCGCCGTTCTCCGAGCCCACCCGAGCCTGGTTCGACTCGGCCTTCGCGGCGCCGACCGATGCTCAGGTGGGGGCCTGGCAGGCGATCGAACGAGGCAGGCACACACTGGTCGTGGCGCCGACCGGGTCGGGTAAGACGCTCGCGGCGTTTCTCTGGTCGATCGACCGGCTCGTGCGCGAGCGCCGATCTGCCCGTGCCGATGCCGACCCGCCTGAGTTCGCAACCGCAGCGGCGCCAGGCGTGCGCATTCTCTATGTCTCACCCATGAAGGCGCTGGGCGTCGACGTCGAGCGAAACCTGCGCGCACCTCTGATCGGCATCGGCCAGGCCGCCGAGCGTCTGGGTGAGACACTGCCGCCGATCACGGTCGGCGTGCGCTCGGGCGACACGACGCCCAAAGAGCGGCGCCGTCTCGTGACACACCCGCCCGATGTGCTGATCACCACGCCTGAGTCGCTCTATCTGATGCTCACCAGCAAGGCGGCCGAGACGCTGCGCACAGTGCACACGGTCATCGTCGATGAGATCCATGCGCTCGCCGATGACAAACGTGGTGCGCATCTCGCACTCTCACTCGAACGTCTCGAGGGGCTGCTCGAGACGTCGCCGCAGCGCATCGGCCTGAGCGCGACGGTGCGTCCGATCGATGCCGTCGCAAGATTCCTGGGCGGCTCGCGGCCGGTGCAGGTGGTTGCGCCCGATCGCCGTCGGCGATTCGATCTGACGGTCGAGGTGCCTGTCGACGATATGTCGAACCCGCCGATGCCCGAAAGCGTGGCGCCGGCCGGCGACCGGGGCGAGGGAGCCGCTTCGAGCGGCCCCGACGCCGTTGCGAACGACGACGGCGAGCACAGAGTGGGGTCGATGTGGCCGGCGATCGAGGCGTCACTGCTGAAACGCATCCGGAGCGTGCGCTCGGCGATCGTGTTCGCCAACTCCCGACGGCTCGCCGAGCGTGTCACCGCCCGGCTCAACGAGCTGGACGCCCAGCTGCAGAGCGCCGAAGACGAGGTCGAACCGCTGGCACGGGTGCATCATGGGTCGGTTTCGAAAGACCAGCGAGCCGAAGTCGAAGAGGCGCTCAAGAGCGGGCGGCTGCGGTGCGTGGTGGCCACGTCGAGCCTCGAACTCGGCATCGACATGGGGCTCGTCGACCTCGTCGTGCAGATCGACGCCCCGCCGTCAGTGGCCAGCGGACTCCAACGGGTCGGACGAGCGGGGCACCAGGTCGACGGCATCTCGCGTGCGGTGTTCTATCCGACGCATCGCCAGCAGCTGCTTGAGACCGCGATCGTCACCGAGCGTATGCTCGCCGGCGAGATCGAACACCTGCACATGCCGGCGAACCCGCTCGACGTGCTCGCTCAGCAGACGGTGGCCGCGGCCTCGGTCGAGACGCTTGACGTCGAAGCCTGGTTCGAGACCGTGCGACGTGCGGCGCCGTTCGCATCGCTGCCGCGCAGCGCATACGTGGCCACTCTTGACCTGCTCTCCGGGCGGTATCCGTCCAGCGAGTTCGCAGAGCTGCGCCCACGCGTGCTGTGGGATCGTGACGCCCAGACGCTCGAAGCGCGACCAGGCGCCAAACGGCTGGCGATCACCAGTGGGGGAACGATTCCCGATCGCGGACTGTTCCGGGTCGTGGCGGTGACCGGCGACGAGGGCGGCGGCACCAGAGTGGGCGAGCTCGACGAAGAGATGGTCTATGAGTCGCGTGTCGGCGACGTCTTCACACTGGGCACGACCTCGTGGCGCATTCGCGAGATCACGCATGACCGCGTCAACGTCGTGCCCGCTTTCGGGCAGCCAGGTCGCATGCCGTTCTGGCGCGGTGACAGCGCCGCTCGGCCGGCCGAACTCGGAGAGGCTCTCGGCGAGATGCTGCGCGGGCTCGAAGACGATGGAGCCGCCGAACGGCTGCAGCAAGCCGGGCTCGATCGACGAGCGGTGCAGAACGCGCTGGCCTATCTGTCCGAACAGCGCGAGGCGACCGGTATGGTGCCGACTGATCGGGCGCTCACGGTCGAACGCACCCGCGACGACGTGGGCGACTGGCGACTGGTGCTCGAATCTCCCTATGGCCAGGCGGTGCATGCACCGTGGGCGCTGGCCGTCACCGCACGGGTGAGAGAGCAGCTCGGCATCGAAGGCAGCGCCATCGCGAGCAACGACGGCATCATCGTTCGCATCCCTGACACCGAGAGCACGCCGCCGGGGGCGGAGCTCTTCGTGTTCGACCCCGACGAGATCCGCTCGATCGTCACCGCCGAGGTGAGCGGGTCTGCGCTCTTCGCAGCTCGCTTTCGCGAGTGCGCCGCGAGAGCGCTGCTGCTCGGGGCGTCCAAACCCGGCAGCCGGTCACCGCTGTGGCAGCAGCGCCAGCGTTCGGCCCGACTGCTCGAGATCGCCGCACGGCATCCGCAGTTTCCGATCGTGCTCGAGACTGTGCGCGAGTGTCTGCAAGACGTCTATGACATCGACGCGCTCGTCGGTCTGATGCAGCGTGTCGACTCGCGTCGCGTGCGTCTGCGCGAGGTCGCCTGCGAGCTGCCCTCGCCCTTCGCGAGGTCGATGCTCTTCGGCTATGTCGGCGAGTTCATGTACGAGGGCGATCAGCCCCTGGGCGAGCGCCGCATCGCTGCGCTGACGGTCGACCCGCAGCTGCTGCGCGAGCTGTTGGGCGAGGTGGAGCTGCGCGAACTGCTCGACCCAGAGGCGGTGACCGACGTCGAGGCCGAGCTGCAGCGCACGGCTCCTGCCTTCCGTGTGCACGGTGTCGAGGGCGTCGCCGACCTGCTGCGGATGCTCGGGCCGCTGAGCACGGCAGAGGTGCACGCCCGTCTCGCCGAGGCGTCGCCTGCGGCAGCCGAGCTGTTGGGCGAACTCGAGAATGCGCGACGGGTGATCCGTGTGCGCATCGCCGGCGCCGAGGTCTGGGCGGCCGTCGAAGACGCCGGCCTGCTGCGCGACGCACTGGGCACAGCGCTGCCGGTCGGCGTGGCCGATGCCCACACGAAGCCTGTCTCCGATCCGCTGCGCGAACTGGTCGTGCGGTGGGCCGCCACCAACGGACCGTTCACCGCACCAGCGGTGGCCACGCATTTCGGGCTGGGCACGGCGGTGGTGCGGGGTGCTCTGGAGCGTCTCGTCGTCGAAGGGCTGCTCCTGCGCGGCCGATTCCGCCCGCAGCACGCGGCCGCCGCCGACCTCGATGACGACGTCGAGTGGGTGCATCGCGACGTGCTGCGTCGGCTGCGGTCGCGCACCCTGGCGAAGCTGCGCGGCAGTATCGAACCGGTGCCGCAGCACGCCTTCGCGATGTTCCTGAGCGACTGGCAGGGCTGCTCGAACCAGCAGCGAGGTCTCGACGGTCTGCTCTCGGTGATCGAACAGCTCGCCGGTCTGCCGTTGGCTGCCTCGACACTTGAGACGATGGTGCTGCCGCAGCGTGTCGCCGACTACACACCCGCGATGCTCGACGAGCTGATCGCCTCCGGTCAGGTGCTGTGGGTGGGGGAGGGCGAGCTGCCGGGTCATGACGGGCGCGTCAGCCTGCATCTGGCCGACACCCTCGATCTCACACGGCAGACCTCCGATGACTCCGACGGCAGCGACAAGCCATCGGGGCTGTCACAGCTGATCGCCGACGTGCTCGGCGACGACGGCGCGCTCTTCGCCCACCAACTGCGTGAGCGTCTGATCGCACGGGGTGCACAATTCTCGACCGGGCAGCTGACCGCCGCCGTCTGGGAGCTCGCATGGGCCGGAGCGATCACGACCGACAGCCTCGGTCCGCTGCGGGCGACGGTCAGCGGAACCCATGCCGCGCAGAAGACGCGCACTCGCCCGAGTGCCGGCCGCAGCATCCGCCGGGGCGCGTTCGCGCGCGTGCGCGAGGCCAGAGCCCACGACCAGACCGTCGGCGGGGGCGATTCGAGCATGCGCACCGGAGCCGCACACGCCGCTGCGACCGAACCGAGACTGGCCGGTCGCTGGGCGCTGGTGCCGCACAGCACGGCCGAGCGGGCAGAGCGTCTCTCGGCGCAGGCGGGGCTGCTGCTCGATCGCTACGGGGTGGTGACGCGCGGGTCTGTCGTGGCCGAGGGATTTCCGGGCGGCTTCGCCCAGGTGTATCAGCTGCTTGCCGAGTTCGAGCGCGGCGGCTACTGCCGTCGCGGCTACCTGATCGACGGCCTCGGCGGAGCCCAGTTCGCGGCATCGGGCACCGTCGATCGACTGCGGGAGTTCGCAGATCTGCACGTCTCGTCATCGGGGCAGGCGCTGACGCTGTCGGCGACCGATCCGGCGAACCCGTTCGGGGCGGCACTGCCCTGGCCAGAAGCGGAATCGGCAGACTCGGGGCGTCCGAAGCGCAACCCTGGCGCGCTGGTCACCATCGTCGACGGCGAGCCTGTGCTCTACCTTGAGCGGGGCGGTCGCACCGCCGTCTCGTTCGTCTCAGCAGAAGCGGCCTCGGCCGACGACCCGGCGCAGCGACAGACGCGCCGCGAGTCCGCAGCACGCTCCCTGGTCGAAACCGTGCAGAGCCGACACCTGGCGACGTTCACCGTGCTGAAGATCGACGGCGAGCCCGTCGGCGGCTCGGCCTGGCGGCGACCGCTGATCGACGCCGGGTTCGAAGAGACGCCACGGGGCCTGATACTACGCAGGCGGGTGCGCTGATGCCAGAAGGAGACACTGTCTACCGCACCGCACGTGCGCTCGACGAGGCGCTGCACGGGCAGACGCTCACCCGGTTCGATGTGCGGGTGCCGCGGGCGGCGACGGTCGATCTGGCCGGGTGCCGGGTCGACCGTGTGACCTGCTACGGCAAGCACATCCTGCATCACATCGGCGACTACACGCTGCATTCGCATCTGCGCATGGAGGGGCGTTGGGATCGATACCGGCCCGGACAGCGCTGGCGCTCGCCCGGCTATCAGGCACGAGCCGTGCTGGCCACTGAGACGATCGTGACGGTCGGCTTCGAACTCGCCGAGGTTCGCGTCGTGCCGCGCGCCGAAGAGCACCTGCTGATCGACCATCTCGGGCCCGACCCGCTGAAGCGGCAGTGGGATCACGGCGGCCTCGAGGTCGCCGCCGAGAGGCTGTCAGCCGATGTGCGCCCGGTGCACGTCGCTCTGCTCGACCAGCGCAACGTCGCCGGGTTCGGCAACGAGTACGGCAATGAGATCTGCTTTCTGCGTGGCGTCGACCCGCACACCCCGGCGAATCAGGTGGACGCCATGGCTGTGCTGCGCCTCGGTGCACGGATGATCCGTGCGAACCGCGACCGCGTCGAACGCACGACGACGGGCAACCGCCGGCGCGGCGAACGACTCTATGTCTGCTTTCGCGCCGGCCTGCCCTGTCGCCGATGCGGCGAGGAGATCCGCTTCGACCGTCTCGGTGCCGATGCGACGCGCCTGCGCGATGTGTACTGGTGCCCGAGCTGTCAGCCGAGTCGGGGCTGACCGGGCCGTCGGCCGCCGAGCCGGTTGCTACCATTTCGCGCTGGTCTCAGGCAGACTTGGGGCGGCCCGGCTGCACGGCGGCATTCGGGCGGAGGGGAACCAGAATGGGCGAGGTGCAGCGTCGCAGACAGTACCGACATGCCAGAGGTCGGCATCGTCTCGCCGAGATCCGTCTGCTGACGGCGGCTCTCGTCACGCTCACTGCGGTGCTCCTCGTCGTGGGCGCACTGATTCCGAGCGTCGGCTCGGAGCCTTCGTCGCTGGCCCAGGGAGGCGTGTCTGGGGGCGCCAGAGCTGATGGAGCTGATGCGCCGAACTCGGTGGCGACACGGGGCTGCAGCGCTGCTGGTGCCGATCGCTGCGAGATCTCATTCGTCGGCGACGATGTGCAGGAGCCTGTGGTCACCGAGGTCGCCGGCGAGCTCTATCGTGATCTGCCGGTGCCGGATCGAACCGGCTGGGTGTTCGCCGGCTGGTATGCAGATGCCGCGAGCGCCGCATCCGCCGATCAGCGCGCCCGAATCAACGGAGCGCATCTGGTCGACTGCGCTGACGGCGAGCGCACGCTGCATGCGGCGTGGCAGACGCCGGATGCGGTGCGTGCGGCCGACGTGCGGGTGCCGATTCTGATGTATCACCAGTTCACGGCGAAGCCGGAGGGGGAGCGCGGTTGGCTGCGCCTGAACTATGCGTACATCGGAGACTTCGAGGATCACATCCGCTATATCGCCGAGAACGAGTACTACCTGCCGACCTGGGATGAGCTCGAGGCGTTCATCGACGGGCGTCTGGCGCTGCCGCGCAAGTCGGTGATCGTCACCGATGACGACGCAGACTCATCGTGGCTCGAACTCGCCGCGCCGATCGTCGAGCGGTATCAGGTTCTGGCGACGTCGTTCGTGATCACGAGCGCGCGCACCGAGGCGACGCCGAACCGCTTCGTGCTGCAGCGCTCGCACACGCACGATATGCACCGTGCCGGGGCGAACGGCAAGGGTCGCATGGTGAACGAGTCGGCTCAAGCCGTGGCACAGGATCTGCAGACCTCGGCCGACATCCTCGGTGCGAAGGAGGTCATCGCCTATCCGTTCGGCCATCACAATGCCGTCGCCGAGCAGGGTGTACGGCAGGCAGGATTCGATCTTGCAGTCACCGTCGCCGGGGGAACGGTGCACCAGGGCAGTGACAAGCTCGCACTGCCGCGTGTGCGCATCGACTACGGCATGAAGCTCGCGACCGTGAAGGCGGTGCTGGCCCAGTGATGCCTGTGCCGGTCGGAGTGACGCACGCGTGCATCTGCAACCGAGGATCGGCACCTGCTTTCGCCGGGAATATCTATTCACTTGCATAGGTTGCTGATACAAGTAGAATGGCACCAAGCAGATACCCCGAGACATGCCACCCAGACATGCCGCACCGATCACCGAGATCGCTGCTGCACCGCGGCATCCCTCGGCCACACGATGAGAGGCGGCAGTCATGCAGTTCGGAATCTTCTCGGTCAGCGACATCACTCGCGACCCGGTCAGCGGTGAGACTCCCAGCGAGGCGCAGCGCATCAAAGCGGCGGTCGCCATTGCGAAGAAGACCGAAGAGGTCGGCATGGACGTCTTCGCCATCGGCGAGCACCACAACCCGCCGTTCTTCTCGTCGGCGCCGACCACGCTGCTCGCCAGCATCGCCGCACAGACCGAGCGCATCGTGCTGAGCACGTCGACCACGCTGATCACCACGAACGATCCGGTGCGACTGGCCGAAGAGTACGCCATGCTGCAGCATCTCTCAGACGGACGCATGGATCTGATGCTCGGACGCGGCAACACCGCGCCGGTCTACCCCTGGTTCGGCAAAGACATTCGCGAGTCGCTGCCGATGGCCCTCGAAAACTACAACCTGCTGCACAGGCTGTGGCGAGAGGACGTCGTCGACTGGCAGGGCAGGTACCGCACGCCGCTGCAGGGATTCACCTCGACGCCGCGACCGCTCGACGACGTGCCGCCCTTCGTCTGGCACGGCTCGATCCGCACACCTGAGATCGCCGAGCAGGCGGCCTACTACGGTGACGGCTTCTTCGCCAACAACATCTTCTGGCCCAAAGAGCACTACATGCGGCTGATCCGCATGTACCGGCAGCGCTTCGAGCACTACGGGCACGGCACGGCGGCCCAGGCGATCGTCGGCCTCGGCGGGCAGGCCTACATCGCGAAGCGCTCGCAGGACGCCGTGCGCGAATTCCGCCCGTACTTCGACAATGCGCCGGTCTACGGCAACGGGCCGACGATGGAGGACTTCACCCGCCAGACGCCGCTCAGCGTGGGCAGCCCGCAGGAGGTCATCGACAAGACGCTCACCTTCCGGGAGTCGTTCGGCGACTACCAGCGGCAGATGTTCCTGATGGATCACGCCGGCCTGCCCCTGACGACGGTGCTCGACCAGATCGAGCTGTTGGGCAGCGAGGTCGTGCCGGTCCTGCGGCGCGAGCTGGCCGCACGTCGGGCGCCCGACGTGCCTGATGCCCCGACGCACGCCTCGCTGGTGCGGGCGAAGTACGGCGACGCCGAACCGCGCCAGCCTCGCCCGAACGCCAACCGCGGCGACAACGTCACCGGCGGCTCGCCCTACCTGGACACCGAAGATGCGCGCCGCTGAGCCGCTCGCGACCGGCGCCGATGTGATGGCCGACGCCGGGGCATCCACCGACAGTCGAGATGACGGCCGAAGCACAGCGCACGGGTCGGCGCGCATCGCGAACGAGGCGTGGGAGGCGCTGTTCCGCGCACAGGGCCGGCTGTTGCGCGTCTTCGAGGCCGACGACATCTGGCAGCAGGCGTCGCTGAACGAATACGACGTGCTCTACACCCTCGCGAAGCAGCCGCACGGGCTCAGCATGGGCAGGCTGAACGCCAGCGTGATGCTCACACAGCCGACGCTCTCACGTCTCGTCGACCGTCTGGTCGGTCGTGGTCTGGTGAGTCGGCAGCGGATGCCGGACGACAGCCGGCGGGTCTGCGTCACGCTGACCGAGGAGGGCCGCCGCGTGCAGCGGGCGGTCGGCCGGAGACATGGGCGGCTGGTGGCCGAACGCCTGAGTGCGGCGCTGAGCGACGCGGAGCTGGAGCAGCTGCGCGATCTGACGCGGCGGCTGATTCGATCGGTCGACGAAGACGATGAGAGATGAGTCGAGGCGAGTGAGGTGACTGCAGTGGACGAGACGAGCGAGCAGAGCGATGCAGGGCAGATGAGAACGACGGGTCGGCACGAGGACGCGGTCGCCGATCAGACACGGAAGATCGTGGTGATCAGCGCAGGGGTGTCGCAGCCGTCGTCGACGCACCTGCTGGCCGATCAGTTCGTGCGGCGTGTGCTGCAGCGTGCCGAGGCGGCGCAGGTGACCGTCGAGGTGCGTCAGGTGGAGCTGCGCCCGCTGGCGCAGCAGATCGTGCAGACGATGATCAGCGGCCTGCAGAGCGCCGAGATCGCACAGGCGATCGATCACCTGGCCCCAGCAGACGCGATCGTGGTCGCGACGCCGATTTACAAAGCGGGCATGAGCGGGCTGCTCAAGAGCTTTCTCGACATTCTCGATCAGGATCTGCTGCTGGCGAAGCCGACCGCGCTGCTGGCCACGGCCGGCACCGCACGGCACGCACTCGTGGTCGACGAGCAGCTGCGCTCGACGATGGCGTTCTTCCGCGCGCTGACGATTCCGACCTCGGTGTTCAGCACGTCAGAGGATTGGGGCTCGGCGAGCCTCGGCGGCAGACTCGACCGTGCGGCCAACGAACTGGTCGCACTGCTGGCCAGCGACGTCGCGCGTGCGATCACCGGCGGCGCCTGGCCGCACTATCAGCACGAGTTCGGATCGGTCGCCGAGCAGGCGGCGGCCGAGAAGGCAAGAGACCCAGATGCAGGTGCGGCGAGTGACGCGTCTGCCGGGCTCGACTTCGACTCGGACATGATGCGGCTGGCCGCCGGCGGCCAGTGACCACGGCCAGGTCGGTCGACTGACTGCTCGCTGTATACGGTGTTCGCGCAGAGAGGACACCCTGTGAGGATGCGCATCGGTGGGGCTAGCCTCGTGGCACATGAGTCGACGGCGAGACGTCGGCTCACAACCGGCTGACTCAACCGGATCGGCCGCCTGGACGAGAGGTGCAGACCATGAGCGAGACGACGAGAGACGAGACCGCACGCCGAGCCGAGACGCTCAGGGCGCTGCATCGTGACCCGAGCATTCTGCGGGTCGTCAATGTGTGGGATGCGATCACGGCCAAAGTGGTCTCAGACCTGCCCGGCACTCAGGCCCTGGCCACAGCGGGGCACTCCATCGCGGCCAGTCATGGTTTCTCTGACGGTGAGATTCCGCTCGACCTGCTGCTCGCTGCGACGGCCCGTATCGTGGCCGCGACCGACCTGCCCGTCAGCGCAGATCTCGACGACGGGCATGGCGATGCCGCAGAGACGGTTCGTCGTGCCATCGACATCGGCGTGGTGGGGGCCAATATCGAAGATCGGCTGCGACCCGTGGACGAATCAGCAGAGACGGTGCGTCGTGTGGTCGCCGCGGGGGAGAGCGCGGGAGTCGACTTTCAGCTGAACGCACGAACCGACGCGTTCGTGCTCGGCGGTGAACGACCGATCGATGTCGTGATCGACGATGCGATCTCACGCGGCCGGGCCTACCTCGACGCCGGAGCGGCGTTGGTCTTCGTGCCCGGTGTGCTCGACCGTGAGACGACCGAGCGGCTGGTGGACGGCATCGGAGAAGGCCGCCTCAGCGTCATCGGGCTGCCAGGTGCGCTGAGTGCCCGGGAATACGAACAGCTGGGTGTGGCACGCATCTCGTACGGGCCGATGACGCAGCGGCATGCGCTGCGCGCACTGCGTGATCTGGGCAACAGCCTCTATGACGACGGCGTGATCCCAGAAGACACCCCCGAACTCAACTGACCGCGCCTGAGCGTGTGGCGGCAGGGCTTCTGCGGCGCCACGATGCCGAGCAGGGTCAGGCAGGCGAGTCTCGGGTGAGGCTCACGTGGCGTCGCGGCCGTACCTCTGACGCAGGTCTGCGAGACGGCTGATGAGATGGCTGCGCAGCGGCAGGCCGGGGGTCTCGGTGTTGGTCGCCGCGTGGCTGTCTCGCGGATGCGAGTGGAACAGATCGAGGTCGTCGTCGATCGTCTCTGCAGCGTCGAGATCGTGCACCTGCTGGTGCAGGTCGGCCATGAGCTCGTCGAGGGCCGTGGCCTGCTGAGCTGACTCGTGCAGCTGCCGCTCGATCTGTTCGGGAACGTCGTGGCGGTATTTGTAGTAGATCTTGTGCTCGAGCGATGCCCAGAAGTCCATTGCGATGGTGCGGATCTGAATCTCGACGGTCACCGGCACCGTGCCTGACGAGAGGAACACCGGCACCGAGACGATCATATGCAGGCTTCGGTAGCCGTTGGGCTTGGGCTGATGCACATAGTCTTTGACCTGGATCACGGTGAGGTCGTCTTGGCGCAGCAGAGCGCGGTAGATCTGTTCGATGTCAGAGACGAAGCTGCACGTGATGCGCACGCCGGCGATGTCGGTGATCTCGGCGCGAATGGAGTCGAAGTCGGGAGCGATGCCTTTGCGCTCGATTTTGTCGAGCAGACTCTCTGGCGATTTGAGCCGGGACTTCACGTGCTCGATCGGGTTCTCGCTGTGCAGGTGGGCGAACTCGTCACGAAGGATGTTCACTTTGGTGAGCACCTCGTCGATGGCGAACTTGTACTGCAGCAGAAAGCCGGTGAACTGCTTTCTGAGATGACGCCAGTGAGCGACGTCGTCGTCGCCCAGCAGCGTCAGATCCTGGGTGGCGATGCGAGGTACGAGCTCGTAGTCAGCGGTCATGAGATACACGTTAGCCTGCCGTTCTCAGCAGAGACTGTGGATCGCGCTGCTGCAGGGTTCTTGAGCCCCGGTCGTCGGTCTGCTGCTGCGCCTGCACGTCGACGAGATTCCACGCCATCGACCCCGTGACGCTGATGCCTCTTGCTCCGCTGCGGCGGGTGACTCCTCGTACGAGCATCAATTGGGTGCGAAAGACTCCGCTGCGGATGCGCTCTTGGGCCTCAGCGAAGAAGACGATGTTGCTCACCCCGGTGCCGTCGTCGAGTGATACGAACACCACTCGGCGGCCTCCGCGCATCGGAGGAGTGTTCGTCGCACGGCGCACCCCGGCTACCAGCACCTCGCTGCCACCGGGCAGGCCGACGAGATCACGCGCCGGGGTCACGCCCAAACGCCGGAACAGCGGGTGGAAGCGCGAGACCACGTGGTGCTCGACGCCGATGCCGAGATGCTCGATCTCAAGATCGGTCTGGGTGCGCGCGTGCAGGTCGGTCACGGGCGCCGCTGCATGATGAATGGTCGGCAGATCAAGGTCGAAGGCCAGCTGCCGAGGCGGAATGCGTATGGGTGTGGCGGTGATCGACCTGATCAGAGCGAGCAGCTCATGACGTCGTCTGGGATCATGCCCGATGAACGCGTCGAGCGCGCCGACTCTGGCCAGTGCCTCGAACGTGCTGCGACGAGGGCGCACGCGATCGCGAAAGTCCTGCAGATTCGCAAAAGGCTGATGCGCGACCAGTCGCTCCTGCTCGGCTCGAGTGCTGCCGACCAGCTCGGCCACCGACACCCGGATGCCCAGACTCGGGGCCTGGCGGTCGGGCAGCCGCTCGACCCGGTAGTCGAGCCCGGAACGCTGCACGTCGAGCGGCAGCAGCGGGACGCCCAGGCGACGTGCCTCGGAGAGCAGCAGGTCTTTGGGCCACATGCCCGGGTCGTGGGTCAGCAGACCGGCGAGGAACTCGGCCGGATGATGGGTCTTCAGCCAGGCGGACTGATAGGTGGGCAGGGCGAAGGCCGCACCATGCGCCTTCGCGAAGCCGAAGCTGGCGAATCCCCGCAGCATCCGCCAGCAACGATCGGTCACCGACGACGGGATGCCTCGCAGCGACGCATTGCGAAAGACCATCTGCTCGATCTGGTCGAGCTGCTGATCGTCGGCCATTGCACGGCGGAGCACATCGGCCTTCGCCAGACCGCAGCCGGTGAGCTCGTCGAGCAGACGCATCACCTGCTCGTGGAAGACCACGACTCCCATCGTCTCTCGCAGAATCGGATCGATGCGCGGGTGAATGACCGCCGGAGACACTTCGCCGTGACGAGCCTGCAGATACTGCAGCGGCATGTTGTTCTTCATCGGGCCGGGCCGGAACAGGCTGATGTCGACAGTGAGGTCGTTGAACTGCTCGGGCTGCAGCTTGCCGACCAGCTCCATCTGCCCTGGTGACTCGATCTGGAAGATGCCCAAGGTGTGCGTCGAGCGAATCGTCTCGAAGGTCGCCGGGTCGTCGAGCGGCAGGGCGTCGAGATCGAGCGGCGTCTCGTGCAGCCGGTTCACCTCGCTCACCGCATAGGCCATCGCTGACTGCATTCGCACGCCGAGCACGTCGAGCTTGATGAGCCCCATCGGGTCGACACTGTGCTTGTCGAACTGCGACATGGGCAGCCCGATGCCCGAGGGCTGCACCGGGGTGCGGTCGAGCAGCGAGAGATCGGAGACAATGACCCCGCAGGGATGCATGGAGATGTGTCTCGGCAGTGCGTCGAGACGCTCGGTGGCGTCGACGAGCAGATCAAGCTGCGGGCTGGTGCGCACCTGCTCGGCGAAGTCGGCGAGTTCGGGCTTCTCGGCCAGCGCCCGCCGAAAGCCGCCGGCGCTGAACCTCCACAGTTCTTTGGCGATCGCGTCGATGCGCTCGGCCTCGATGCCCAGAGCGAGCCCGGCATCGCGCACCGCGCCACGGGAGCGATAGGTGTTCGTCATCGACATCAGCGTCACCCGCTGGTCGCCGAACTCGGCGAAGATGCGCCGGTAGACGTCATGGCGCCGGGCAGACTCGACGTCGAGATCGATGTCGGGCAGCGTGCGGCGCTCGGGCGAGAGAAAACGTTCCCAGAGCAGCCCATTGTCGAGCGGTTCGACGCCTGAGATGCGCAGCAGATAATTCAGCATCGAGCCGACCCCAGACCCACGGGCCTGCACCCGCACCCCCATCTCGCGAATCAGGTCGACGACTTTGGCGACGGTCAGAAAGTACGGGGCGAACCCCAACGTCTCGATGTCGGCGAGCTCATGATCGAGACGATCGTGCACCGCATGCAGGCGGGCGGGGTCTGCCTGGGCGTACCGATCGGGGACAGCAGCTCTGGCGCGCATGGTCAGCGCGCGCATCGGGTCTCCTTCGATTCCGATCACACCGGCCTCTGGCATGCGCGGATGCCCCCAGCCGAGATCGACTTCGGGGTCGAGCGTGCACCGTTCGGCGAGACGCTCGGTGGCGGCGAGCAGATCTGTCGCGGTGGTCGTGTGGTCGCTCACGTCGACGACCATGCGGGCAATGCGCCGCATGGCGGAGGCCGGCTTCAGCCAGGCCTGTCCGGTGGCGGTGAGGCGACGGTCGCGGTCGAGGTCGTCGAGCGGCAGCAGCGTACGCGCAGAGTCTGAGATGTCTGCAGTGGCTGCCTCATCTGGCTCGCCGTATCGAACCTGATTGGTGAGCACGGCCGTGAGCCCATGCGCCTCGGCCAGCGAGAGCATCCGTGTGGCCGGTGTGACGCTGCCGGGCTGTCCCGGCTCGGCCAGCCAGCACACCACCTCGACGGCCAGCAGCTCGCGCGGCACCAGTCGGCACCAGGCGCGCAGCGCCGCACGAGCCTCGGGCAGCCGGCGCGCCTCGACCAGTCGGCCGACGTCGCTGGACGGGCCGAGCAGCACGCTCAGGTGCGGCCGTTCGCGCAGCAGCTCGCTGAGCGCGTCACGGCTGAGCGAAGGGGCCGAAGAACGGCGCGCTCTCGGGCCGGGATCGTGTGCAGCGGTCACCATGCGGCACAGCGCGGCATAGCCTTGGCCATGCCCGGCCTGTGCCCACTGCGTGGAGTCGCTGCGGCCGACTGCGCCATGGGCGAGCAGCACGACACGGCCAAGCGGTTCGGCCAGACTGCCATGCACGGCGAGATCTGCGCCCAGGATCGGCGCGAGCGCCGCATCTCGGCAGGCCTGCACATGGGCCACCGCACCATAGACCCCGTCTCGGTCGGTGAGGGCGAGACGTTCGGCGTCGGCGCTCGACGCCAGCTCGGCGAGGCGTCTCGGGGTGGTGCAGCCGTAGTGCGTGGAGAAGCCCGAATGCACGTGCAGGTGTGTGAACGGAGGCATGCCGGTCACTCCCAGACGAGCTGGAGTCGCCAGCCGTCGTCAGGCAGGCGCAGCAGGTCGTAGGTGTGAAAGTCGTCGCCCGTGCACGAGGCATCGACGCGCCAGAGCTCCTGATCGACGCGCTGGCGGGGTGCGCAGGCTGTTGCCGCTGCGCTCGTCGTCGGATGAGCGCTCACCGCGCTCGCAGCGGGGGAGGACTGGGGCGCACACCACCAGCGCCTTCGGTGAAAGAAGCTCTGCGGCACCCCGACGATCTCGTACTCGAAACGGCGCCAGACGAAACTGCGCGGCTCGCCCTCGTGCGAGAGCTCGACGGTGATCGCCTCATCGATCTTGCGTGGCATCATGGCCTCCTGCTGTGCTCACTGGTTCGAACATATGTTCGAATGATCACAGCGTAGAGGTGCCCTCCGACATCGGCAACGACGACTGATGGTCGCACGCCTGCGCGCGCCGATCACGCCTCGGCCATGGCATCCACCGGCCGTTCGGGCTGGCCGCACCGAGCACGTCAAGTCGGGTGCGGGCTCGTGCCAGCAGATCGTCAGGAACGTCTTCTGCACGAGACTGCTGACTGCTCTCGGCTGACCCGTCAGCAGCGCGAAGCTGCCAGGAGACAGTCTGGCCCATACCTTTCTCGATGCCGCGACTCAGGCTGAAGCTCCATCTGGCGCGACGCGGTTCGCTTACGTTCTCGGCGAGGCCGCCCTCTGCGATTGCGAGCGTCTGCCACCTGAGCTCGTCTGCGCAGCCCTCCCACGTCTCGGCGCAGGCGTCGCACCCGCACGAGGGATAGAACTCGTCGAAAAGCGCGCCGGCGTATACCCGAACACCTGGGAAGTCCGTGAGGACGATCACCATCGGTGCGCAGGCGTCGTCATTCGGTGTCAGCCGCACCGCTCGCACGGTCTCGGCTGCGGTCGGTGCGTTCAGCAGTTCGGCGGTGACCGCGAATCCGTCTTCACGACGCACGTCGTAGACCGACGTCAAATGCTCGATGAGCTCTGTCGCCACCGTGTGCAGCGGAGCGAATCGATCCGGGTCGCTGAAGACGCTGAGACCGACGGCTGGTGACGCCGCGGTGCGGTCAGAGCGTGAGAGCCGGAACATAGGGCCATTCTTCCGTTTTTCCGCCGGCCGCAACAGCTTCAGCGCCCGCATCCGTCAGGCGGGCTCGATTCCTCTCAAATCGCGAGAGTTCAGAACTCCTCGTATGTGG
Organism: Pseudoclavibacter sp. CFCC 14310; assembly: GCF_008831165.1. Classification (NCBI taxonomy): domain Bacteria; kingdom Bacillati; phylum Actinomycetota; class Actinomycetes; order Micrococcales; family Microbacteriaceae; genus Pseudoclavibacter; species Pseudoclavibacter sp. CFCC 14310. The sequence goes on from NZ_WBKC01000002.1 coordinate 106,051, forward strand.
CGGGATCCTGACCGTTGAGTCGACCGTCTTCGCGAGCCAGCCCGTCGATCGCGGCGAGATCCTCGTCGCTCAGGTCGAAGTCGAACACATCGAGGTTGCTGATCTGCCGATCGGAGTGCGTCGCCTTCGGAATCGGGACCACGCCGTTCTGCAGGTGCCACCGCAGGACGACCTGAGCCACGGTGCGCTCGTGCGCGTGAGCGATCTGCTCAAGCGTCTCGTTCTGCAGAATCTCGCTGGCTCGGCCGAGCGGACTCCACGCCTCGGTGACGATGCCGTGCTCTGTGTTCCAGCGCACCGCCTCGTGCTGCGGAAATCTCGGGTGCAGCTCGATCTGGTTCACGCTCGGCAGCACACCGGTCTCGCGCTCGAGACGTTCGAGGTGCTCGGGCAGAAAGTTGCTCACGCCGATGCGACGCGTCAGCCCGCGCTCGCGCGCCTCGATCAGCGCCTGCCATGCCTCGACGTAGCGGTCGGTCAGCGGGTTCGGCCAGTGGATCAGCAGCAGATCGAGATGATCGAGACCGGTGCGATAGACCGACTCTTCGATCGTGGGAACGGCCTGGTCGAACGCATGGTGGCGGCCGGGCAGCTTCGAAGTGACGACGATCTCGTCACGCGGCACGCTGCTGAGGCGCACCCCGGCGCCGACCGCGCCCTCGTTCTCATAGTTGAAGGCGGTGTCGATCAGGCGGTAGCCGTTGTCGATCGCCTGGGCGACCGTTTCGGCACCCGCACGCCCGTTCAGGCGGTAGGTGCCGAAACCGATCGCCGGCAGGGTGGTGCCGTCGTTCAGGGTGTGCGAGGTCTGCGTGTTCTCGGGGGAAGTGCTCATGCCAACGACCTTAGGCCGCGGCCTCGTCTCCTGCCACCTCCTCATGCACGCCGGCCGCGTTGGTCTCGACCGATGCCGAACCCGCACGACCCGTGTGGTCGTCTGCGTCTTCGAAGCGCACCTGCAGACGGGCGTCGGCCGAAGTGCCTGCCGCGTCGGCATCCGCCGTCGTCTCTGCAGACGCCAGATCGACCGTCACCACCGTGCCGCTCGCCTCCGAGACCAGCAGGTCGGCGATGCGATCGTCGACCTCGCGCTGTACCGTGCGGCGCAGCGGACGAGCCCCGTACTCGGGCTCGAAGCCGTGTTCGGCGAGCCAGTCGACCGCCTGGTCGCTGATCTGCAGGCGGATGCCCTGGTCGGCCAGCCGCTCGGCCGTCGCCGCGATCATGGTGCGTGCGATCAGCCTCACCTGCTCACGCGAGAGACGACGGAACAGCACGATCTCGTCGATGCGGTTGAGGAACTCCGGTCGCATCGCCTCACGAAGCCGGCCCATCACCCGATCGCGCAGCGCCCGCTCCGAACCGAAGCCCGTCGCGTCGTCGCCGGTGTTCGCGACGAAGCCGAGCGCTCCCGACCGTGAGGCCAGAAACTCGGAGCCGATGTTCGAGGTCATGATGACCACGGTGTTGCGAAAGTCGACGGTGCGCCCCTGGCCGTCGGTCAGCCGCCCGTCGTCGAGCACCTGCAGCAACAGGTTGAACACGTCGGGGTGCGCCTTCTCGATCTCGTCGAGCAGCAGCACCGAGTACGGCCTGCGCCGCACGGCCTCGGTGAGCTCGCCGGCCTCGTCATAGCCGACGTAGCCCGGGGGAGCGCCCACCAGCCGCGCTGCGGTGTGCTTCTCGCCGAACTCCGACATGTCGAAGCGCAGCAGCGCGTGCTCGTCGCCGAACAGACTGGCCGCGAGCGTCTTGGCCAGCTCGGTCTTGCCGACCCCGGTCGGGCCGAGGAACAGAAAGCTGCCCACGGGCCGGTTCGGGTCGCCCAGACCGGTGCGGCCACGACGCACGGCCCGAGCCACCGCGGCGACCGCGTCATGCTGACCGATCACGCGCTCGTGCAGTTCGCTCTCGAGGTGCGCGAGCCGTGTGCGCTCGCCCTCGCTGATGCGATCGACGGGAACACCTGTTCGGCGCGCGACCACCTCGGCGATCTGTCGCTCGTCGACCACCGCCTCGGTCGGTGCCGGCGCCGAACTCGTCGTCGCGGCGTGCTGATGCTCGATGCGGGCATTGTGCGCGCTCGCCGCGTCAAGAGCCGCCTGCACCTGTTCGATGCGGTCGCGAATCTGGCCGGCCTGCTCATACTGCTCGGTCGACGCTGCGGCGTTCTTCTCGGCCTCCAACTCCATGAGCTGGCGCATCAGCGCCTGCGTGTCGATGCGATCGCCGAGCCGCAGACGCAGCCTGGCTCCGGCCTGGTCGATCAGGTCGATCGCTTTGTCGGGCAGACGACGATCGGGCAGGTAACGGGCCGACAGACGCACGGCGGCGTCGAGCGCGGCATCCGTGTACCGCACGTCGTGATGCTCGGCGAAGGCGGGCGCGACGCCGTGCAGAATGCGCACGGCGACGTCCTCCGACGGCTCGTCGACGGCGACCGGCTGGAACCGGCGCTCCAAGGCGGGATCCTTCTCGATCCTGCGATATTCGTCGAGCGTGGTCGCGCCGATCATATGCAGCTCGCCTCGAGCCAGCCTTGGCTTGAGCATGTTGGCCGCGTCGAGGCCGTCGCCCATGCCGCTGCCGCCGGCACCGACGACCGTGTGCAGCTCGTCGATGAAGACGATGAGCTCATCGCGATGCGCGGTGATCTCGTCGAGCAGCTTGGTCAGGCGCTCTTCGAAGTCGCCGCGAAAGCGCGTGCCGGCCACCATCGACGCCAGGTCGAGAGAGACCAGGCGACGCCCGGCGATCGCGTGCGGAACCTCGTCGTCGACGATCGCCTGCGCGAGGCCCTCGACGACGGCGGTCTTGCCGACGCCGGCCTCGCCGACGAGCACGGGGTTGTTCTTGGTGCGGCGCGAGAGGATCTCGACGGTCTGCTCGATCTCGTCGGCACGACCGATCACCGGATCGAGTCGGCCGTCGCGTGCCTGTGCCGTCAGATCGGTGCCGAAGCGATCGAGCATCGGGGTCTGCGATGTGGCGGATGCATCAGTCTGCTCCGCATCGCCGCCTGCGTCCGCCTCCGATGAGCCGGAGTTCGCAGCCGCAGCGTCGTCGACGGGTGCCACGTCATCGGGCTGCCGGGCAGACTGCCGCATCGAATCGATCAGCGACTGCGCGGTCACGCCGAACCCTGCCAGGATCTGTGCGGAAGGCGCATCCTGTGCGAGCACGAGTGCGAAGAAGAGATGCTCCAGATCGACATAGGTCGAACCCGAGGCGCGGGCGACCTGGAAGGCATGGAAGAGGGCGCGCTGCAGCGAGGGCGTGACGTCGGGGGCCTCGGTGACGGTCGCGCCGTCACGAGCGACGGGCAGCCGAGCTTCGACCTCGTGAGCGAGCTGCTGAACGCTCACGCCCATGCGGGTGAGCACGTCGTGCACTGGGGCGTTCTCGGCGAGCACGCGCAGCATGTGCAGGGCGTCGACCTCGGTCTGACCTCTTCTGACCGCGTACGATCCGGCCTCGGCCAGAGCCTGCTGTGTGCGCTGGGTCAGAAACCTGCTGATGTCGATGGTGCGCTGGCCTTCGGCAGCCTGCTGCCGTGCCTGCTGTGCGTTCAGGTAGCGTGCGAGAAACTCGTCGAATGATCCCTGCCCGCTCGGTTCGCGTTCGCTCCCGTTCTGGGGGTTGTTCTCTGGCACAGTACCTCCTCGTCGGTGTCTGCGAGGGCGATACCGATCTGACAGTCGTTCAGACGTCGCCACCCTCAAAGTTGAGTGCCGTACGCTCAACCTAACGTCCGGGTGTCGCAGGTATTCCCCTGCGTCGCTTCCGTTCGCGGCATCACGAGCGCCATGCCTTAAACTGAACGGCATGCCCTCCGCCAGCCCGCTGCGCATCGCCATGATCTCGCTGCACACGAATCCCTATGGCGACCCCGGCACGGGCGACGTCGGCGGCATGAACATCGTGATCCAGCACCTTGCGGCCGAACTGGCCGCGCTCGGTCACCAGGTCGATGTGATCACACGCCGCAGCGCTCCCGAGCAGCCCGACGCCATCGAGCTCGCCCCCAGACTCATGCTGCGCACGATCACGGCCGGGCCCGAGCATCCGCTGCCCAAAGCCGAGCATGAGGCGTACATCGACGCCTTCGCCGGGCAGCTGCGGGCACTCGGCGACTACGACGTGATCCACGCGCATCACTGGTACTCCGGTCTGGCGGCCCTGCCCGTCGCTCGGGAATGCGGCGCGGCGATGCTGCAGAGCTTTCACAGCATCGCGGCAGACGCCGACACCGCACTCGACAACGGCGAGCCTCCCGAGGCGCCCGGGCGTCTCTCGGCAGAGCGCACTCTCGCACGCGAGGCCGATGCAGTGATCACGGTCAGTCATGCCGAGCAGCGCACCGTGGTCGAGCGGCTGGGCGGCGAGCCATCGCGGGTGCACGTGGTGTCTCCCGGTGTGGATGCTCGGTGCTTCCACCCGGGAGAGGCCGCAGTTCCGAGATACGTCGCCGCCGCAGCCCGCATCGAGCCGCTCAAAGGGCTCGACCTCGCCGTCGCCACGATTGCGTCGACTGACGACTCGCTGCGCCCTGATCTGCGCATCGCGGGCGGGCCGAGCAGCCAGGACGGCGGCTGTCTGACGGCTCTGCGCCGACAGACCGCCGACGCGGGCATCGGCGACCGGGTGCACTTCGACGGCGCGATGTCGCACGCCGAGCTGGCCGATCTGATGCGCGGTGCCTCGGTGTTCCTGGTTCCGTCGCACTCTGAGACCTATGGTCTGGTCGCACTCGAGGCAGCCGCAAGCGGGGTGCCGGTGATCGCGATGGCCACGGGAGGCCTTCCCGAGGCGGTGCACGACGGCGAGACCGGTCTGCTCATGCGCGATCGCTCGCCCGAGACCTGGGCGCGCGCGCTGACCCGGCTGCTCGACGACGCCGAGCTGCGCGAGCGCATGGGGCGTGCAGGCCGTGCACTCGCTCTGCAGCGCAGCTGGGCGAAGAGCGCCCGACGGCTCGTGCAGATCTACTGTCAGCAGCGTCGGATGACGCGCTCGACGGTGCAGCCGGTATGACCGCTCGCGAACGCGTCGCCGCTATCGACTGCGGCACGAACACCGTGCGCCTGCTCGTGATCGAGGGGCCCGCACCGACGCGGGAGCTCGTGCGCCGCACACGCACGATCCGTCTCGGCGAGGGCGTCGACCGCACGCATGCCTTCGCACCGGCGGCGCTCGACCGCCTTGGCGTCGCCTTGGCAGACTACCGCCGCGATCTGACGCGTCTCGGCGTCGCAGACGACCGGCTGCGCTTCGTGGCGACGTCGGCGAGCCGCGACGTGCATGACGCGACACCGCTGCGCGACGTCGTCGAATCGACTCTCGGCGTGCGGCCCGAGATCATCAGCGGTGTCGAAGAGGCCGACCTCTCGTACGCCGGCGCACTCACAGGAATGCCGACACAGCCCATGACGCTGGTCGTCGACCTCGGCGGCGGCTCGACCGAGCTCGTCGTCGGACGCAACGGCCGACCGACCGCCGCGTGGTCGATGAACGTGGGCGGCGTGCGCCTCACCGAGCGACACCTCGATGCGCACCGGCCGATGTCGGCGGCACAGCACGCGGCGATGGTCGCCGACGTCGACTGCGCCCTCGACGAAGCCGAGGCTCATGTTTCGCTGGCTGGCGTCGAACGGATCATCGGCGTCTCTGACTCGGTCGGCATGATCGCAGCGGTGACCGCCGGCGTTCGTGCCGAGCGCTTCGGCGAACTGTCGGGCGGATGCTGGAGTCTCGACGCGCTGCAGGCCGCCTGCACTCGTCTGATCGCCGCCGACCCGCATGCGCTTGCCGAGATGGGCGTCGACCGCACACGCACTGACCTGGTCTCCGCAGCTGCGGTGATCTGGTCACGGGTGAGCGCGCGCATCGCCGCCCGCTCACACTGCGACCACGCCGTCTACAGCGAGCATGACATCCTCGACGGCGCCGCTGAGACGTTGCTGGCAGGCGGTCGAGATCGGCGATGAGCAGTTCACGGGGAAGGACGAGTGAGGAGCACCGCAGGTCGACGAAGCCGACATCTCGATCATCGCGCGGCAGGAGCGGATCGCCCGACCGACGCGTGACGACCATCGTGCTGATCGCGACGATGGGAGCCGTCGCCTTCGGCTATGACACGGGCGTGCTCGCGGGCGCGCTGCCGTTTCTCAGTCAGCCGCGAGACGCCGGCGGCCTGGGACTCGACGCCCTGGCCGAAGGCGTCGTCACGTCGGCGCTCGTCTTCGCCGCGAGTCTCGGCGCCCTTGTCGGCGGGCGGCTCGCAGATCGCCTCGGACGCCGCCGAACCCTGCTCTTCGTCTCGCTCGTCTTCGCCGTCGGCGCACTGGGCACCGGGCTTGCGCCGAGCGTCGAGGCGCTGGTGGGGTGTCGGGTGGTGCTGGGCCTCGCCGTCGGAGCCAGCTCGACGATCGTGCCCATCTTCATCGGCGAGATCGCCCCGGCGCGGCGGCGCGCTGGGCTGGTCACCCGAAACCAACTGATGATCGTCACCGGGCAGCTGCTCGCGGCGGTGGCGAACGCTGCGATCGCGCAGGCGTCGTCTGACGGCGAAGCGTGGCGACACATGCTGCTGGTCAGTGCGACCCCGGCCCTGCTGCTGTTCGCCGGGCTCTGGTTCGTCCCGGAGTCGCCGCGCTGGCTGGCGACGCACGGTCGCCCCGAGGCTGCGCGCCGTGTGCTCGAATCGATTCGCAGCACCGGCGAGAGCGAGCGCGAGCTGCAGACGATCACGGCGCTTCACCCCCGGGCGAATGAGCCTGCAGGTGCGACGCAGAGAACGGATCGGCATCCGATGCGGGCCCGCTGGGTGCGCCGTCTCGTGCTGATCGGTGCCGGTCTGGGCATGGTCTCCCAGCTGACGGGCGTGAACTCCGTGATGTACTTCGCACCGAGCATCCTCGCGACCAGCGGGCTCGGCACGCAGGCGGCGCTCACCGCGACCATCGCCACGGGAGTGGTCTCGGTGCTCGCGACGCTCGTCGGCATCCGCGTGCTGCGTCGTCTCGGCCGACGCCCGATCATGATCACCGGGCTGATCGGCGTCGCCTCGTCGCATCTGCTGCTGGGCCTCGCCTTCGCCCTGCCGTTGGGGCCGGCCCAGCCTTGGCTCGTGCTCGCCCTCATGCTGGTGCTGCTCTGCTTCGTGCAGTCGATGGTGTCAGTGGTGTTCTGGCTGATGACGGCCGAGCTGTTCCCGCTGCAGGTGCGGGGACTGGCCGCCGGTGTGGCGGTCTGCGTGCAGTGGCTGTCGAACGGCGTCGTCGCGCTGCTCTTTCCACTGGCCTTCGCGCACCTGGGCGGCGACGTCTACTTCGTCTTCGCCGCGGTCAACGTGCTGAGCGCATGGTTCGTCTGGCGTGCGCTGCCCGAGACGCGAGGGCTGGCGCTCGAAGAGGTCGAGAGGATGCTGCGCCGACGTCTCAGCTGAAGCGATCGACTGCGTAGACTCGGTTCATGCGCTCTGAGACCGACCCTGAGAAGACCGGTGCGAGTTCGACCGTCTGCACACCTGAGATCCGCGTCTACCGCGGTGGCCGACTCGAACGGGAGACCACCTCTCTGACCGAGCTCGAGCAGCTGCAGCACGACGCCGAGCGCACCACGTGGGTCGATCTGCCGACGGCCGATCATGAGGCGCTCGTGCAGATCGCGCAGACGCTGCATCTGCATCCGCTCGCGATCGAAGACGTCGAAGAGAGCCATGAGCGCGCGAAGCTCGTTCGCTACGAGACGCATCTGTTTCTGACGCTGTATGCGATGGCTGCGCCGAACGATGTCGAGTCCGAGCTCGAACGGCATCAGATAGACATCTTTCTGACCAGAAACGTCGTGGTGACCGTGCGACACGGCGACGGCTTCGATCTCGGCGGTGCACGACTGGCCTGGGAAGCGCATCCGACGCTGCTGGCGATCGGCGGCATCACGGTGCTCTGGGCGATCGTCGATCAGATCGTCGACACCCATTTCGACACCGTGCAGCAGCTTGACGAGAGCATCGACGCTCTCGAAGACGAGCTCTTCGGCGACACACCGGACTCCCGCGGCATCCAGCTCAACGCCTATCATCTGCACAAGCGTCTGGTCACCCTGCGTCGGCTGGCGCTGCCGACCAGAGAGATTCTCAGCAGCGTGATCAATCGTGCCGAGCCGCCGCTGCCCGATGCGCTGCGGCCATACTTTCTCGATGTCTATGATCACGTGCTGCGCGTGAGCGACTGGACTGACTCGCTGCGAGACCTGGCCAGCACCATCATCGACACGAACCTCTCGAGCCAGAGCAACCGGATGAACCTGGTGATGAAGAAGCTCACATCGTGGGCGGCCATCATCGCCGTGCCGACGCTGATCACCGGCTTCTTCGGCATGAACGTGAACTTTCCCTATTTTCAGACCGATGTCGGTGCGGTGATCGCCGTGACGCTGATCGCGCTGACCTCGGTTGGGCTCTACGCCTGGTTCAAACGCCTGGACTGGCTGTGAGCCCGGCGGTCTGGGGAGCACTGCTTGCCGCGTCGATCATGGTGAGCCTCACCCCGGGCGCCGGAGCCATCTCGACGATGACGAATGCGCTGAACGTCGGGTGGCGCCGGTCGATCTGGGGCGTGCTCGGCCAGCAGATCGGTCTGCTCATTCTGCTGGTGATCGTGGCCTGCGGGCTGGGTGCGCTGCTCGCACACGCGCCGGGAGTCACCACGGCGATCCGCTACGCCGGCGCCGCCTACCTCGGCTACCTCGGGGTTCGGCAGCTGCTGCTCGCGCGCGCCGTCGGTCGGGTCGCCCAAGACGAGGACACCGACACCGGCGCGGCTGCCGAGAACCAGGCCGCCGATTCGGGGGATGCTGCCGGCGTCAGCCGATACCTGAGACCCGGCGCGATGGTGATGCGCGGAACCTGGGTGAACCTCAGCAACCCCAAGGCGATCATCTTCTTTCTGGCCTTCATGCCGCAGTTCATCGATGCGTCGAAACCGGTCGTGCTGCAGTATGCGGCGGTGATCGTCACCATGATCGTCGTCGACATCTGTGTGATGTGGGGCTTCTTCGCTCCTGCCGCACGCGCGGTCGGGCGATTCGCGCGAAACGCGCATGGTCAGCGTGTGATGAATGCGGTGTTCGGGGTGCTGTATCTTGCGGTCGGCGTGCTGCTGATCTTTCTGCACTGAGGCCTGCCTCAGCGCGACGTAATGCGCGATTCGTCGTGCGGGTGATCGGGCGATGTCGGTGCGACGAAGTACCATGGGCGGCATGAGGCCGATGCGAACGACCCAAAACTCCGCACCGACACCAGGCATGTCGCACACGCACAGATTGGTGAGCACGTCGAGATCGCTGCGTCTGCCGAGATCGACCCTGGCACGACTCTCGGCTCTGCTGCTGGCGGCCACGCTGCTCGCGTTGGCGCTGCTGGCGACGTCCGTCAGACCGGCAGCGGCATCCGTCGACGACTTCAGCTTCGAATCGATGTCTGTCGACTACCACCTGAGCCGCGACGCCGACGGCAGAGCCCGAATCGATGTCACCGAGACTCTGGTCGCCGACTTCCCGAGCTTCGATCAGAACCGCGGTCTCGTGCGCAAGATTCCCCTTGACTATGACGGGGTGGCGCTCGACCCGACGGTCACGGCGGTCTCCGATGACGCCGGCCGCGCAGTGGTGTACGACACCAAGCGCGTCGGAGGCCAGCTCGAAGTGTCTCTCGGCTCAGACGAGTTCGTGCACGGCAGGCAGACCTACGCGCTGAGCTACACCATGCAGAACACCGTGCGTCACTTCGCCGACACCGACACCGACGAGTTCTACTGGGATGTCAACGGCGAGAGCTGGCAGCAGCCGTTCGGGGTCGTCTCTGCGACGCTCACGGTCGATCCCTCGCTCGTCTCCGCCCTGAACGGCCAGGCCTCCTGCTACCAGGGTGCACACGGCTCGACCGCGCGCTGTCAGATCGTGCGTCTCGAAGACGCGGGTGACGCTGCCGCCCGGTTCACCGCGCAGACTGACGGCGGGCTTGCCCCCGCGCAGACCATGACCATCGCGGTCGGCTTCGCTCCGCAGACCTTCGTGATCCCCGAACCTCCCTCACGGGCATGGTGGACGACATGGCTGCCGCTGGGGCTGAGCGCAGTCGCTCTCGGGCTCGCCGTCGCCCTGGTCGTCGTGCGAAGCCGCCGGTGGCGGGACGCCCCGGGGCGTGGAGTGATCGTTCCGGAGTACGCACCGCCCGCTGGGCTTCCGATCGTCGCCGGGGCCGACCTGGTCAACCGGATGAACAGCTGGATGCCGGCCGCAGTCATCGACATGGCGGTTCGCGGCGTCGTTCGCATGGTCGACATCGAACATGTCGGCATGTTCGGCGCCAAGAGACCGAGCTTCGCGATCGAGATGGTCGACCCCGCTCGAATGCAGGCTCATGACGCAGAGGTGCTCGCCGTGCTGGCCGGGCCTCGTCAGCTGCAGCCGGGTGAGCGCGTGGCCATTGAGACGAAGCCCGACCAGCACCGTGCCGAACGTGCGCAGGCGGTGATCGCCGATGTTCAGCAGCGACTCCTCGCCGGCGGGTTCCGAGCCGTACCGACCTCCACGCTGCCGCTTGCCCTGCGCGTGTCAGGGTGGGGCATGATGGCGATCTCCGCCGCGTACGGGCTGTGGGCGCTGGTGCAGGCCGAACGCATCACCTGGTGGCTCATCGCAGCCGGGTTGGCCACGGTGGGGTCGCTGATGCTGCTGTTCGTGGCCCTGCCTCGTCCGAAGACGCTGACCGAAGCGGGTGCCGAGGCAAGAGACGAGGTCAAAGGCCTGAAGATGTACATGGAGCTTGCCGAGCGAGATCGCTTCGCCGTGCTGCAGAGTGTGCAGGGCGCCGAACGCATCGATCTGTCCGACGGCTCGACCAGTGTGCGTCTGAACGAAAGGCTGCTGCCGTGGGCGGTGCTCTGGGGCATCGAAGGCACTTGGGCGAAGCAGCTGCAGGTCGACTACGAGCGCACCGGCAGCCAACCGGGGTGGTATGACTCGATGACGCCGTTCACTGCAGGAGTCCTCGCTTCCAGACTCGCCGCGTTCAACACCGCTGCGACCACTTCGGTGCAGCCGCCCACCTCAGGAGGCAGCTTTTCTGGTGGGGCAGGGGGCGGGGGCTTCGCAGGTGGTGGTGGCGGTGGCGGCGGCGGTGGCGGCCGTTAGCGCTACCGGGTCGCTGCAGCGGCGATCATCGCTCCTGCCATCGTCGACTGCACAGACGCGTCTGCTCTCGAACCGCATCAGATGACGGGGCACTGCTGCAATCGAAAGAAGGGTCAGATGCGATTCTGTCGATGCCGTTTCAGAGCCTGCTGCACCACTGTGCCCACAGTAGACATTGGCGCATCGACGCCGAAGACCACGACGACCGATTCGGCGTCTGAGACGGTCGGCAGCTGAGGGCGGTCATGATTTCCCTCGGCTGCCGACGATTGTGGCTGCGCCTGTGACGGCTCGCCGACGACGGGCGCGAAGATGGTGAGCAGACGATCGAGTTCGACGCTCAGGTCTCGACGGGCCTGGTCTGGTGAGAGCTGATCTCGAATGGCCTGCCGCAGCACGGCATTGTGCGTGGTCGCGACGACGTCGGCGAACTGCAGAGCCTCGATATGTCGCAATGCGGGCAGCTGCTCGCGCAGATATCTGTCGAAGGCCTTCTGATATCGCGTGATGGTAACGATCTCACGATCTCGCAGTTTGTGCGTGGCTCGCACGATGCGATCACGCGAGCGGATGCTGGGAAGACGGGCCAGAAAACGATCGAGCACCAGCAGTGCGGCGTCGATCACGTCTCTGCGTGCGTCGACGGTGACCACCTCACCACGCAGACGTGCGGCGAAGAAGGCATCAACCTGTTCGAGGATGTCATCATGGTCGGCGAAGATCACATCGTCTTTGGTCCCGAACTGACGAAAGAACGTGCTGCGTGACACATGGGCTGCGGCAGCGATGTCGGCGGCGCTCACCTCGTCATATCCCCGGGCGGTGAACAGTGCGAGGGCGATATCGGCCACTTCGACTCGACTCAGCGATGCGGTGCTCATTCGGTCACGCTACCACGCAGGTGCACCCAAGAAATGACACCGCCTCGCATGATCCATCGCAGCAGGCGTATGCCACGCAGTGCTTGGGAAAACCATCCACCGTCGCCGACCTCGTCCGGAGCCTCGCCGAAGCCGACGTCGTCGCCGGACGGTGGGTCTGGAAGACTGGAAACGTTACGTTTAGTTCTCGGATAGGCACGCCCTACGCTGAGAGCGGATGTCTGCAAGCAGGAGGATCATATGTCGACCCCGGAACCAGCGACACGCGCAAAATGGCTGCCCCGCGGCCCCGGCGTGATGTCCGGCTTCTCGACGACGGTCGGCGTGCTGCTGGCAGTGCTTCTGGCCGCTGTCGTCGTCGCGATCATCAAGCCGCTGACCCTGGTGTTCTTCGCCCTCTTCATCACACTCGGACTGGAGCCGGTGATTCGCTGGCTCGAGAGCAAGGGGATGAAGCGCCCGCTGGCGCTCGGCACGGTGCTCGGCGTCGGCCTGCTGATCTTCGGCGTGGTCGTCTGGATGATCGTGCCCGGCATCGTGAAGCAGGTCGGCCAGTTCGTCGACACGGCGCCAAAGAGCTTCGACGAAGTCAGCCAGCGGCCCTGGTTCCTGCACGTGGACGAGCAGTTCAACGGAGCCGCGACCACGACGCTGCACACGATCGAGACGCAGGTGACGAACCCCGACTTCTGGTGGGGCGTCGGCGGTGGAGCCTTCGAGATCGGCCGCGGCGTGGTCGACGCCATGACCGGCACGATCTTCGTGCTGATTCTGACCCTCTACTTCGTGGTCTCCCTCGATCGCATGAAGCAGGCGTTCTCTCTGCTGGTGCCGAAGACGAAGCGGGCGAACGTCATGGACATCACCGAAGAGATCACCGGATCGGTCGGCAGCTACCTCGGGGGCATGGTCGTTCTGGCCTTCTGCAACGCGGTCTTCAGCCTGATCGTGATGACCGTCTTCGGCGTTCCGTTCTCGCTCGTGCTTGCCATGCTCGCGCTGTTCATCACGATGATCCCGCTCATCGGCAGTGTGATCAGCACCGTGCTGATCACTGCGGTCGCCCTGCTCAGCTCACCGCTCACCGCGGTGTTCGTCGCCGTCTGCCTGATCATCTACATGCAGGTCGAGGCATATGTCCTGACTCCGCGCATCGTCGGCACGAGCGTCAACATTCCCGGATCGCTCGTGCTGATCGGCGCGATGGTGGGTGCGACGCTCGCCGGACTGATGGGGGCGCTCGTCGCCTTTCCCGTCGCCGCTTCGATCCTCATCATCGTCAAACGCGTGATCGTGCCCGCTCAGGAGCAGCGCTGAACTGCCCGGCGATGTAACCTGCGCGCAACGCAGGTCGGCGTAGAATCTCCCCTCGGCGTGGCAGGCTCACGACTCTGCGTCGAGCCTGGAGCAGGAGAGCTCCTGTTCCTCGCCGCTTCATGACATTGAGGAGACGACATGGCTCGAGGAGCTTTCGACTGGCGGCTGCACGGAGACGGCGTGCACATCGGACCGGGCGAGGCGGTGGCTCCCGACGAGCGACTGACCTGGCCGCGCACGATCGGCATCGGCACCCAGCATGTAGTCGCCATGTTCGGCTCGACTTTCCTGGTGCCGCTGCTCACCGGATTCCCACCGGCGACGACCCTGCTGTTCTCCGGCCTCGGCACCATCATCTTCCTGCTGCTGACCCGAAACCGGGTGCCCAGCTATCTCGGATCGAGCTTCGCCTTCATCGCCCCGATCGCCGCGGCGCAGAGCGAGCACGGGTACGCGGGCGCGCTCGGCGGCGTCGTGATCGCCGGTGCCACGCTGTTCGTCATCGGTTTGATCGTGCAGTGGGCGGGCGTTCGATGGATTGAGTGGCTGATGCCGCCTGTCGTCACCGGTGCGATCGTCGCTCTGATCGGCCTGAACCTCGCACCCAGCGCCAAGGCGAACTTCGAGGTTGCCCCAATCACCGCGCTGGTGACACTGGGAGCGATCATCCTGTGGGGCGTGCTCTTCCGTGGGTTCCTCGGTCGTCTGTCGATTCTGTTCGGCGTGGTCATCGGCTACGTCACTGCGGTCGTCCGCGGTGAGGTCGACTTCTCGGCCATCGCCGACGCGGCATGGTTCGGACTGCCGCACTTCCAGACGCCCACCTTCCACATCTCGACCGTGGGCCTCTTCGTGCCCGTCGTCTTCGTGCTGATCGCTGAGAACATCGGACATGTGCGGTCGGTCGGCATGATGGTCGGCCGAAATCTCGACGACAACATCGGTCGTGCGCTGATCAGCGACGGTCTTGCCACGGTGCTCGCGGGTTCGGGCGGCGGCTCGGGCACGACCACCTACGCAGAGAACATCGGTGTGATGGCCTCGACCAAGGTGTTCTCGACGGCGGCCTACTGGGTGGCCGGCATCGTCGCCGTTCTGCTGAGTCTCTTTCCCAAGTTCGGAGCGGCGATCGCCACGGTGCCCGCCGGTGTGCTCGGCGGTGCCGGTGTGGTGCTCTACGGCATGATCGGTGTGCTCGGCGTGCGCATCTGGGTCGAGAACAAAGTCGACTTCTCGAAGTCGATCAACCTGACCACAGCCGGGGTCGCGCTGATCATCGCGATCGCCGACTTCACCTGGCAGGCCGGCGACCTGGTGTTCGGCGGCATCGCATTGGGAACCTTCGCCGCCATCGCCGTCTACCACGTCATGCGTGGAGTGACCCAGCTGCGCGGCGGACGCAGCACGACGCCGGTTTCGCCGGCGAGCACGGATCGCGTGGACGAAGCCGCGCACTGATCCACGCGAGTCGGCCGAGCCGGGCCGGCCGTGACATCCTCATCACCATGACACGACTAGGCTGAGAGCATGCGTCTGATCACTCCCAATCACCCCCTCATCGACCACAAGCTGACCGTTCTCCGAGACCGGAGCACCCCGCAGCCGGTGTTCCGTCAGCTCGTCGAAGAGCTCATGACGCTGCTGGCCTACGAGGGAACCCGCGACGTGGCCGTCGAAGACGTCCGCGTCATGACACCCGTAGCCGAGACCACCGGTGTGCGGCTGCAGCAGCCGCTGCCGCTGGTGGTGCCGATCCTGCGCGCAGGTCTCGGCATGCTCGAGGGCATGACGAAACTGCTGCCGACCGCTGAAGTGGGGTTCCTCGGCATGGTGCGCGACGAGCAGACGCTGCAGCCGACGACGTATGCGAAGCGGCTGCCCGACGACCTCAGCGATCGTGCCTGCTTCGTGCTCGATCCGATGCTCGCGACCGGCGGTTCGCTGATCGGCGCGATCGACTACCTCTTCGAACGCGGAGCTCGCAAGGTGACTGCGATCTGCATTCTGGGTGCGCCGCAGGGAGTCGAGGCGGTCGAAAAGCACTTCGAGGGCCGCGATCTCACCGTGGTGCTCGGCGCCGTCGACGAGGGACTGAACGACCAGAGCTACATCGTTCCGGGCCTCGGCGATGCCGGCGATCGGCTCTACGGAACCATCGACTGATCCCTCCCGGGGCCGTGCGTCGCCCGGCGCCGCATCCGGTATCGTGGGGTGCGGAAGTTCCACGAGTCTTTCGCAGGGCGAAAGATCTCACCGAACCTGATCAAGGGAGACAGTTCATCCATGGCGAAGATCATCTACACGCACACCGACGAGGCCCCGCTGCTCGCCACGTATTCCTTCCTGCCGATCCTGCAGGCGTTCACCGCGACCGCCGACATCGATGTGCAGACGAAAGACATCTCGCTGGCCGGCCGCATCCTGGCCGCGTTCAGCGATCGCCTTCCCGCAGAGCAGCAGGTGGGCGACGCGCTGGCCGAGCTCGGTGCGCTGGCCAAGACGCCTGAGGCCAACATTCTGAAGCTGCCGAACATCTCGGCATCGGTGCCGCAGCTCAAGGCAGCCGTCGCCGAGCTGCAGAGCAAGGGCTTCGACGTGCCAGACTTCCCGGACGAGCCGGCAGACGACGACGAGCGCAGCGTGCGCGCCGTCTACGACAAGATCAAAGGCTCGGCGGTCAACCCCGTGCTTCGTGAGGGAAACTCCGATCGTCGTGTGCCGGTCGCCGTGAAGAACTTCGCGCGCAAGCATCCGCACTCGGTGGCTGAGTGGTCGCCCGAGTCGAAGACTCGCGTGCTCACACTCGGCGATCATGACTTCCGTCACAACGAGCAGTCGGTGGTGCTGCCGAAGGCCGACGATCTCACCGTGCAGCTCGTCGCCGACGACGGCAGTGTCACGGTGCTGAAAGAGTCGATCCCGGTGCTCGAGGGAGAGGTCTTCGACGCGACGTTCCTCAGCGCCAAGGCGCTGGATGACTTCCTCAAAGAGTCCATTCAGCAGGCGAAAGACGCCGGCGTCATCTTCTCAGTGCACCTCAAGGCGACCATGATGAAGGTCTCAGACCCGGTCATCTTCGGTCACGTCGTGCGCGCGTTCTTCCCCGACCTCTTCGAGAAGTACGGTGACGCCCTCGAAGCGGCAGGCATCAGCGCGAACAACGGTCTGGGCGGCGTGATCGCCGGCATCGACTCGCTGCCAGAGGATGTTCGCGAAGGTGTGCGCGAGGCCATCGAGGCCGGCTACCAGAACGGTCCGCGTCTGTCGGCGGTCAACTCTGACAAGGGCATCAGCAATCTGCATGTGCCGAGTGACGTCATCATCGACGCCTCGTTGCCCGCGCTGATCCGCAACGGCGGTCGGCTCTGGGACATGACCGGTGCCGAGGACGACACCTTCGCGGTGATTCCGGACAGCTCCTACGCCGGCGTCTACGAGGCCACCATCGAAGACGCGGTGCGCAACGGCAAATTCGACCCGACGACGGTGGGCAGCGTTCCCAACGTCGGTCTCATGGCGAAGAAGGCAGAAGAGTACGGCAGCCACGACAAGACCTTCGTGATCGATCGACCCGGCGTCGTGCAGGTGCTCGACCAGGCAGGCGAGGCGCTCATCGAGCAGCGCGTCGAGGCCGGCGACATCTGGCGCGGCTGCCAGAGCAAAGACGAGTCGATTCGCGACTGGGTGAAGCTCGCGGTCACTCGTGCGCGTCTGTCCGAAACGCCCGTCGTGTTCTGGCTCGACGACAGCCGTGCCCACGATCGCAACCTCATCGAGAAGGTGCACGCCTACCTCGCCGATCTCGACACCGAGGGGCTCGACATCCGTGTGCTCTCGCCGATCGAGGCCACGAAGTTCACGCTGAAGCGCTTCCGCGCGGGCGAAGACACCATCTCGGCCAGCGGCAACGTGCTGCGTGACTACCTGACCGACCTGTTCCCGATTCTGGAGGTCGGCACCAGCGCCAAGACGCTGTCAGTCGTTCCGCTGCTCGCCGGCGGCGGCCTCTTCGAGACCGGTTCCGGCGGTTCGGCCCCCAAACACGTGCAGCAGTTCCTGGCCGAGAACCACCTGCGCTGGGACAGCCTCGGCGAGTACCTCGCCATCAGCGAGAGCCTGCGCTTCCATGCTCGAAAGAGCGACAGCCCGCGCGCGCAGGTGCTGGGCGACGCGCTCGACCAGGCCACCGAGCGCTACCTCAACGAAGATCGCTCGCCGTCGCGCAAAGCCGGAGAGATCGACGACCGTGGCAGCCACTACTACGTGGCTCGCTTCTGGGCTGAGAACCTGGCGCAGCAGACCGACGACGCCGAGCTCGCCGAGCTCTTCGCCCCGGTCGCCAAGGCGCTGTCCGAGGGCGAGCAGCAGATCACCAGCGATCTGCTCGCAGTGCAGGGCAGCCCGGTCGACATCGGCGGCTACTATCGTCCCGACGACGCACTCGCCTCGGCGGCGCTGCGTCCCTCGGCCGCACTGAACGAGATCATCGACTCGATCGGTCGCGCCTGAACGACGCACCTCTCGGTGGCGCACGGCCTGTGACCGGCGCCGAGACGCCGGCATCCACGTGCAGAACGTGTGATGCCGGCGTCTTTCGTCTCCGCGGCCCTGCCGCGCAGCCGAGTCCACAGCTCGACGCGCGGCAGATCACTCCGGCAGATGTCGGCGAAAGATGTCGGTCGGCGAACCGAAATGTGCCATTCTGACACGACCACGACCGACATCGTATACACCGGTTGTTTCCCCTCTCGGCACTGTCAGAATGAGTGATGTGCGGCCAAGGACGGTCGCGAGGCTGCCGGGCCAGCTTGGTCCGGCGACAAGCGGAATATAAGGAGCATCATGACGATCTATGCAGCGCCCGGCAGCGAGGGCAGCCTGATCACGTTCCAGGAGAAGTACGACAACTTCATCGGCGGCGCATGGGTGCCGCCGGCAGACGGGGAGTACTTCGACAACATCACTCCGGTCACCGGCAAGGTCTTCACCAAGGTGGCACGCGGCAAAGGCGCCGACGTCGAGAAGGCGCTCGACGCCGCATGGGCGGCGTTCCCGAAGTGGAGCAAGCTCTCGGCAACCCAGCGAGCCGACATCCTGTGGAAGATCGGCGACCGCATCGACGCCAGCCTTGAGAAGCTCGCCGTCGCTGAGACGTGGGACAACGGCAAGCCGGTGCGCGAGACGCTCGCCGCCGACATCCCGCTGGCGGCCGATCACTTCCGTTACTTTGCCGCCGCGATCCGCGCGCAGGAGACCAACACCAACGAGATCGACAGCGACATGGTGGCCTACCACTTCAAAGAGCCGCTGGGCGTCGTCGGTCAGATCATCCCGTGGAACTTCCCGATTCTGATGGCAGCGTGGAAGATCGCTCCCGCCCTGGCGGCGGGAAACACCATCGTGCTGAAGCCCGCAGAGTCGACCCCGGTCTCGCTGCTCGAACTGATCAAGGTCATCGAAGACCTGCTGCCGGCCGGCGTGCTGAACATCGTCAACGGCTTCGGCGCCGAAGCCGGAGCTGCGCTGACGTCGAGCAACCGCATCCGCAAGATCGCGTTCACCGGGTCGACGACGACGGGTCGGTTCATCGCGCAGCAGGCCGCGAACCTGATCATTCCCGCCACGCTCGAGCTGGGCGGCAAGAGCCCGAACATCTTCTTCGAAGACGTCGCCGACAAGAAAGACGACTTCTACGACAAGGCGCTCGAGGGCTTCGCGCTCTTCCAGCTCAACCAGGGCGAGATCTGCACCTGCCCGTCGCGTGCGCTGATCCAGGAGTCGATCGCCGACACGTTCCTGCCCGACGCAGTGGCTCGGGTCGAGAACTCGATTCAGGGCAACCCGCTCGACACGGCCACTCAGGTCGGCGCCCAGGCCAGTGAGGCTCAGCTGAAGAAGATTCTCAGCTACCTCGAGATCGGCAAGCAGGAAGGCGCAGAACTGCTGACCGGCGGTGAGCGCAATGTGCTCGACGGCGATCTTGCGGGCGGCTACTACATCAAGCCGACGATCTTCAAGGGCAACAACAAGCAGCGCATCTTCCAGGAAGAGATCTTCGGGCCGGTCGTCTCAGTGACGACGTTCAAAGACTTCGACGAGGCGCTCGACATCGCCAACGACACGCTCTACGGCCTCGGCTCGGGCGTGTGGAGCCGCAACGGCAACATCGCGTACAAGGCCGGCCGCGGCATCCAGGCCGGTCGCGTCTGGACGAACACCTATCACAACTACCCGGCGGGCGCGGCCTTCGGCGGCTACAAGGAGTCGGGCATCGGTCGTGAGACGCACAAGATGGTGCTCGATGCCTACCAGCAGGTCAAGAACCTCCTGGTGTCGTACAGCGAGAAGCCGCAGGGCTTCTTCTAAACCGACGCACACCACGTGTGACCCTGATCGTTCCGGCGGTCAGGGCAGCATACGGGGGTGACCGCAGGCCGAGTCACAGCTGTGTCGACTCGGACATCGACGTGACGGGGCGTGCCCGATCGTTCCGATTCGGAGCGGCGGGCCGCCCCGTCATCGTCTTCGATGGCTGGCGCTCGACGTGCGCGTCCGTCACGATGGGAACACCGGCATCTTCGATGCCTTCGACGAAGGAGTCAATCATGAGCCCACGCACTGAGTCAGTCGACGGCACACCGGCCGCACTGCTCGAACAGGCGCTGCACTCGCGAGTCGTGATCACGACCGCGGCTGCGGCGGTGCTGCACACCATCCGTGAGAAGCACGGCGACGTGATCTTCCATCAGTCCGGCGGCTGCTGCGAGGGGTCAGGGCCAGCATGCTTTCGAGTGGGCAGCTACATCGTCTCACCGCTCGACCGACTGCTGGGCTTCGTCCTGGACGGCAGCAGTGCGGATGCCGCGGGCACGCCGGTCTGGATCTCCAGCACACAGTTCTCGGCGTGGGAGCACACACAGGTCGTGATCGACGTGGCAGAGGGTGTGGGCCTGGGCGGATTCTCGCTGGAGGGGCCCGAAGGGTACGTCTTTCTGTCTCGCGGGCGCCTCTTCAGCAGCGAGGAGACCGCCGAGCTGGCTCCGGCTCCCACGAAGGCCGAAGTCGACGCAGGGGCTGAGACGCCGAGACCGCTGCCGCCGGTCGATCTCGACGGCGAGTTCGGCTCGGTCTGTCAGCTGCCGACCTTCTGATCAGATGTCTTCCAGGCCGTAGGCGCGCATCTTGCGGTAGAGAGACGACCGCGAGATGCCCAGCGCCTGAGCCGTCGCCGACTTGTTTCGGTTGCACTCGTACAGGTTCTGCACGATCGCATCCCGCTCGATGGCCTCCATGGCGGTGAGCACCATGAGATCGCTGAGGCTCGCGAAGCGTGGGATGTCGCTGCGCTGCACGGTCTGCCCGGGCTCGAGATTCGAGACCAGCGTCGCGAGCACGTCGTGCAGCTGCTTGAGGTTTCCGGGCCAGCTCGACTGGCTCAGCGCGGCCATGGCGTCGTCAGCGACGCGCAGCGGCTGTCTGTCGCCGGCGAGCACCTGCAGAAACTGTGCGACGATGCCGGGAATGTCGTCTGGGCGATGTCGCAGAGCGGGAATCATCGTGGTGTGCTGAAAGAACGGAAGCAGCTGCGCCGAGGGCATCCGGTCGCTCATGTGCGACGGGTTGTACGTCGCGGCCACCAGCACGTCGGCGGAACGCGTGATCAGGAATTCGGCCAGCGGCTCGATGGTCTCTTGCGGCAGCGAGTGGATGTTGCGCAGAATGAGCAGGTCTGGTCGGCCGGCGAGCAGCTGTGCGAAGCCGCGGCCGCGACGCACGCGACGATACAGGTCTTCGGGCTCGACGATGGTGCTGCGGCCGTCGGGCTTGAGCTGGTGGAAGATCTCGTCGACGGCCGAGGTCTTGCCCGTTCCGGTCTCGCCGACCGCGAGCACCGACTCGCGTCGACGCAGTGCTGCGCCCAGATCGGTGCGAGTCTGCAGCCACAGAGGAGACCGACCAGAGAGCAGCTGGACGTCTGCGAAGCGACGATAGTTCTCGCCCAGACGCATGGTGCTGCTCGTGCCGGTGTGGCCGATGACCCCGAGCGAGCGACTGGTGCCGATGAACTCGAGCTCGAGCACCAGACCGTCTTGAGCGAGCCCGGACGACATCAGCAGCGTCGGCTTCATCACGCACTCGGCGCCGGTGTGCAGACGAACCTGTCGGCGATCAGCGCTGTGCTGGGTGATCATGCGCAGGGCGGTGCGCTGCAGCATGGCACGGTCTTCGACGTCGAGCGTGAGCGTCGCCCAGGTGTTGCAGATCTCGAAGCCGTCGGCGTAGGCGAGCACCGGTCCGGTTGCCAGCGCGTCGCGATCGCTGAACAGGCGCAGCAGCGGCTGGCGTTCGCTGGTCGTCTCGTCCAGCAGTCGATGCTCGATGCGTCTCTTGGCGATGCTGAGGGTGTGACGCATCAGCTTGGTCGCGAGTTCGTCTCGGGTGGCCTTGGTGGTCATCTCGACGACGCCGATGAGCTGACCGCTGATCGGGTGGCGCAGCGGCAGGCCGACACAGGCGTACTGCTGGAAGGCGTCGTTGAAGTGTTCGGCGCCGATGACGGCCGTGGGCCTGCCCGTCGCGAGCGTCGTGCCGATGCCGTTCGTGCCGACCGACGCCTCGGCGAAAGAGTAGCCGGGCAGCATGTTGATCTCGCTGAGCGAGTCGCGGCCGGAGATGTCGCAGAACGCGGCCGACACGATGTTGCCGGTGGTGTCGGCGACGACGACGCCGGCGCTGACCTCGCTGAGGTCGCCGGCGAGGGTCTGCAGCGCTTCGGTCGAGTGCCGGGCCAATGGTGTCTGAGCCACGCTGCTGATCGGCGTGAGCTGCTGCAGGTCGTGCGCCGAGACATCGGCCTCGCGGCAGCGGCGCCAGGAGTCGGCGATCTCAGGGCGCAGCAGCGCGTCGTCGACGGCGCCGGAGGTGATCAGCCGCTCGCGGGCCCGGACGGCCCCAGAGAGGCCTTTGGGCATGAGAGGCGACGGAACTGACACGGGTGCAGTCTATGCGATGAATCTGTCAGCGAGCGAGGAAGTCTGCGGTCGCCTGGCACGCTGTCGGCGAACGCAGGATTCCGCTGTGCGTGACCCCCGGGAGCAGGCGGATGCGGGCGTTCGGCAGGTTTGCGGCCGCCAGCCGGGCAGCCTGCTCGCGTTCGGCATCCGCACAGCCGGCCAGAAGCAGCGTCGGCATGCGCATCGTGGAGAGCACGTGGGTCGGCACGCCGCGATCTCCGTCGGCCGCGGTCATGTAGGCGGCGAGGGCGAGCGGGTCGTTCATCCGCATGGCCAGAACGGTCGAAGCCGAGAGTGGGCGGCCGAGATGCTGCTCCCAGCGCTCGATGAACAGCTCCATAGACCCCTGTCGCAGCGTCTCGACGATGCCGGGAAAGAAGACCCGATCGAATGCGCCGGGGGAGTTCTGCGGCGATCCCGCCACGCTCACCATCGTCGAGACTCGTGCGGGGTGGTCTGCAGCGAGTGAGAACATGATGCGACCGCCGAGAGAATAGCCCACGACTGCCGCCTGGGGAATCTGAGCGGCGTCGAGCACATCGCAGACGTCTGTGACGAAGTGGTGCATGTCGTAGGCCGTCGCGTCGTGCGGTCTGCCGCTGCGGCCGTGACCGCGGAGATCCATGGTGAGCACGTCGCGGGCCGGCAGAACCGGGTCGATCCAGCCCATGCCGCGCCAAACGGACTGCGACAGCGCGGTGCCGTGCAGCATGATGACTGGAGCCAGGTCGGTCGCTGCCGTCGCGCTGAAACGGCGGCAGCGCAGTTCGACGCCGTCGAGCGATGAGTGCACGGTGAACGACTGCATGTGTGGAGAGTACCTCATGCGCTCGATCGGCCTTCGGCGGGTCGATATATCATCTCGTGGTTCCGAGGTGAGCCGCTCGTGCTCGGCTTAGACTGCAGGCATGAGCACGAACCGAGAGAAGGATCCCGGGCGAAGGGCCCGGAAGGAAGCTGGGCTCGATGCTGATCTCGAACAGATCTGGCAGGATGAGTCCCCGATGACTGCACAGAGCACCGACTTCGCCGACCAAGTCGACGGAGAGCTCGGCACGCGTCGTCGCGCTGGATCGAAGCACAACGATTCGGCTGCCGTCTCTGAGAGCTGACCTGAACTCTCACACCGGTGGTGGTGTCTCACAGCGTGGATGCCGCCACCGGTTCTCTGCGCCCGGCGCCGCTCAGTCGCGTTTGGCGATGGGGGCGTAGCGTGCCCCGGTGACGCTGCAGAGGTCGTCTGGCGTCAGCTCGACGTCAAGCCCACGCTGACCGCCGGAGACCACCATGGTCTCGATGGAGCGGGCGCCCTCGTCGACGAAGATGGGCAGGCGACTCTTCTGCCCGAGCGGACTGATGCCGCCGACCACATAGCCGGTGCGGCGCTGCGCCAGCTGAGGATCGGCCATGTGGCACCGCTTGACTCCCAGCGCGTGCGCCATGGCCTTGAGATCGAGTCGCGCATCCAGGCTCACGACGCCCACGGCGAGATCCTGACTGCGCGATGCAGCACCGTCGATCTCGACGACCAGCGTCTTGAAGATGCGGTCGGCCGGCAGGTCGAGCTTGTCGACGGCTTCGTCACCGAAGTGTCGGTCATCGGGGTCATGCTCGAAGCCGTGCAGCTGATAGGCCACCCCGGCACGGTCGAGGGCACGGGTCGCCGGCGTGGCCGACCCGTGCCCTCTGTGCGCTGCCATCTGTGTCGATCTCTTTCGCGTGTTTCAGCCGGCGATCGACGCCTGGTAGATGCTCTCGATGGCGGCGTCGAGCGTCTGGTTGAACTCGTCGTCGCTCTGCTGCGCCGTGAGACCCTCGGTGAGGGCGCGGCTGAAGCTGGCGATGACTCCCGGATTCTTGGCCAGCAGCGCGTTGGCCTCGTCTCGGCTGTAGCCACCTGAGAGGGCGACGACGCGCACGACGCGGTCGTGGTCGACGAGAGCGGAGTAGAAGCCGGCCTCGGTGGGCAGTGAGAGCTTGAGGGTCACGTTGCGCCCCTCGGGCAGCGCATCGAGGTGCTGCAGAATCTGATCGCGCAGAATCGACTCGGAATCGGCCTTGTCTGCTGCAGTGATGTCGACCTCGGGCTCGATGATCGGCACGAGCCCGGCGTCGAGCACCTGATCGGCCAGCTCGAACTGCTGGTCGACGACGGCGATGATGCCCGACTCGTTGGCCTGTTTGATCAGCGAGCGCTCTTTCGTGCCGAAGACCTCGTTCGCGTTCGCCTTGTCGAGCTGCTGCTGCAGCGTCGGGATCGGCTTGAGCACCTGCACGCCGTCTTTGAGCTCGGCGAGCCCTTTGTCGATCTTCAGGAACGGCACGATGCCCAGCTCGTTCCAGAGATACTTCGCGCTCGGGGCCTCGTTGATCTCACGGTCGACCGTCTGCTCGAAGAGAATCGCGCCGAGCACACGCTCGCTGGTGAAAGCAGGGCTGGTGATGATGCGAGTGCGCAGCTCGTGAATGAGGTCGAACATCTCGGTCTCATTGCGGTACTGCGATTCGTCCACTCCGTAGAGACGCAGCGCCTTGGGCGTGCTGCCTCCGGACTGATCGAGCGCGGCCAGGAAGCCGGCACCGGTCGAGAACCGCTCGTACTGTGCATCGAACACTGATGACATGGTCACCGCTTTCTTTGTTTGGTCAGCAGGGTGCCGTCGTGCGACACGACGAACATTATCTCACGCTGTGGCGAGCTCGGGCAGCGCTGAGCGCAGCTCGCGAGCGGCGGCCTCGGGGTCGTCGGCCTGGGTGATCGCACGTACGACCACGATGCGGTTCGCCCCGGCGTCGAGCACCTGCTCCAGGGTCTCGGCGTTGACGCCGCCGATGGCGAACCACGGCTTGGCATCGCCACGGCTCTGCGTATGCACCTGTCGTACGGCGTCGAGGGTGACCGGGGCCCGACCCGGTTTCGTGGGAGTGCGCCAGACCGGCCCGATGCAGTAATAGTCAGGATCGCCCAGACGCGCCTGCTCGGCCTGCACTCGGGAATGCGTCGACAGGCCGACGAGCGTGCCCTCCGGCAGCAGCGAACGAGCGTCGGCGACGCTGAGGTCGCGCTGCCCGACGTGCAGGATGTCGGCGCCGGTCAGCGTGGCGACGTCGGCTCGGTCGTTGGCGGCGAAGAGTCGCCCATGTCGGCGCGCCGCAGCCGCGAGCAGCTCGAAGTACTCCAGCTCATCACCAGCGTCGAGATGCTTGTCGCGCAGCTGAATGATGTCGACGCCTCCGCGGTAGGCGGCGTCCACGAACTCGTCGAAGTCTCCGGTGCCCAGTCTGGCGTCGGTGCACAGATACAGCTGCGCCTGCTGCAGCATGCTCAGTCGCCATTCTCGGGTGCGAGGTGTGGCGTGCGGGTCGGTGGAGCGGTCAGCGTGCTGAGACTTGACGATCATGCGTCCAGTGTACGAACCGGGCGGTACAATTGCCCCACATGAGCACGGGAGCCGAGAACTCGGCTGAGAGTGCGCGCGATTCACCAGGCCGAAACAGGCCGGTGATCGTGTGCAGACCGTCGACCTGATCCGGATCATACCGGCGTAGGAAGCGAGCAGAATGAACAAGCATGTCATCGTCATCGGTGCCGGCGTCGTCGGCCTGGCGACCGCGTGGCGACTGCATCAGCGCGGTCACGCGGTGACGATCGTCGATCCGGCGCCCGCTTCGGGCGCGAGTCATGCGGCGGCCGGGATGCTCGCCGCCGTGAGCGAGTACGCCTTCGAAGAAGAGAGTCTGCTCGCGCTCTCCGTGCCGGCCGCGCGTCTCTACCCGCAGATCGTCGCCGAGCTGGACCAGGCGACGGTGGTCGGCACCGGCTACCGGTCGACGCCGACCATCGTCGCCACCGCCGACGCCGCCGATCGCGAGCTGCTGCGAAGCCTGCGCGCCCAGCAGCTCGAACTCGGGCTCGACGTGCAGGATCTCACCTCACGAGAGGCCCGTGCGCTTGAGCCGCTGCTCGGCCCGGGCATCAGCGGGGCGTTCCTGGCCCGCGACGACCACCAGATCACCCCGAGACGCCTCGCCGGGGCCTATATATCGGCCCTCGAAGTGTGCGACGACGTGCATGTGGTGCCGGAACGCGCCGTGGAGCTTCTCTGGCGAGACGAGCGGGTGATCGGCGTTCGCCTCGAACCGAGCGAACGTCGAGAAGGACCAGTCACCCATCGCTTCGACGAACAGCCCGCGTGGCCGTCGAGCGAGGTCGTGGCCGACGTGCCGCCGGCGAGCCCGACCCCGAGCGTGTCGGCGCAACAGGTCATCGAGGCAGACGAAGTCGTGGTGGCCAACGGTTTGGAGAGCCCGAGGCTCGGCGGCCTGCCGCGAGGTCTGGTCTGGCCGATCCGCCCGGTGCACGGCGACGTGCTGCGTCTGCGCACTCCGGAGCAGCTGCGCCCGCTCACCACCCACACGATCCGCGGCCTCGTCCACGGCCGCAGCGTCTACATCGTGCCGCGCGAAGACGGAACGGTCGTGATCGGGGCGACCGAACGCGAAGACGCTCGAGACGCCGTGCTCGCAGGCAGCGTGCTGCAGCTGCTTCGCGACGCCCACGAGCTGCTGCCGGCGGTCGACGACCTCGAACTCATCGAGGCCACTGCTCGTGCCCGCCCCGGCACACCGGACAACGCGCCTCTGCTCGGCCGAGTCGCCGACGGGCTGCTCGCCAACACCGGCACCCACCGCCATGGCATCCTGCTCAGCGCTCAGAACGCCGTCGTGATCTCCGATCTCGTCGACGGCACCGCCGCAGCATCCGACTGGCAGGCGTTCGACCCCTGGCGCTTCTCGTCAGACGATCGATCCGAGACCACCACAGGAGCATCCGCATGACACAGATCATTCTGAACGGCGAGGCCGTCGAGACCGAGGCCGACTCGGTGCTCGCCCTCGTGGCCGAACGAACCGGCACCCCGCTCGCCGCCGACGGCCGACCCGCCGACGGCTCGCGGCTCGGCGTCGCGGTGGCCGTAGACGAGACGATCGTGCCGCGCGGCCGCTGGGCGCAGACGGTGCTCACACCGCAGGCCCGCATCGAACTCGTGACCGCGAAACAAGGAGGCTGAGATGGCTGACCACGACGATGACGATCTCTTCGAGGTCGCAGGGCGATCGTACCGTTCGCGGCTGATCATGGGCACCGGCGGCGCACCCAGCCTCGACGGGCTGGAACAGGCACTGCTGGCCAGCGGCACCGAGCTGACGACGGTCGCGATGCGACGGCACACCCCTTCGGCTGGGCCGAGCCTGTTCGACATCCTGCGGCGCAACGACATCGAGGTGCTGCCCAACACGGCCGGCTGCTTCACCGCGCGTGAGGCCGTTCTCACCGCTCAGCTTGCGCGCGAGGCGCTCGAGACGAACCTGGTGAAGCTCGAGGTCATCGCTGACGACCAGACGCTGCTGCCCGACGGGCTCGAACTCGCCGACGCCACCGAGCAGCTGGTCAACGACGGGTTCGACGTCATGGTCTACACCAACGACGACCCGATTCTGGCGCGCCATCTCGAGCAGGCCGGTGCCGCGGCGATCATGCCGCTCGGGGCGCCGATCGGCACCGGGCTGGGCATTCTGAACCCGCACAACATCGCGGCGATCACCGCGAACGCCGGAGTACCCGTGGTGCTCGACGCCGGCGTGGGCACGGCCAGCGATGCGGCTCTCGCCATGGAGCTCGGGTGCGACGCGGTGCTGCTCGCCACGGCGGTGACGCGAGCGGAGCATCCGGCGGTCATGGCGCGCGCATTCCGGCACGCGGTCGTGGCTGGGCGGCTCGCCGCTCTCGGCGGGCGCATTCCGAAGAGGGCGGACGCACTGGCGTCGTCTCCTGTCGAAGGCCGGCCCGACCTGTGAGTGGCGTCGATCACATCGCATCGTTCGTCGAGAGGCTCCAGTCTCTCGACGAGCTGCCCGGGCTCACCGACGACGAGCGACGCAGGTACTCCCGCCAGCTCATTCTGCCCGGGGCAGGCGAGGCAGCGCAGCGTCGGCTGAAGGCCGCCCGTGTGCTGGTCATCGGCGCAGGCGGTCTCGGATCGCCGGTGCTGGAGTATCTGGCAGCGGCCGGCGTGGGCACGATCGGTGTCGTCGACGACGACCGGGTCGACGAGTCGAATCTGCAGCGGCAGGTCATTCACGGCGTCGACCGCATCGGCGAGCTCAAAGTGACCTCGGCGGCGCAGACGGTGGCGCGCATCAATCCGCTGGTGAACCTCGAGGCTCATGCCGTGCGGCTTGATCGAGACAATGCGCTGCGCCTGTTCGCCGAGTACGACCTCGTCGTCGACGGTGCCGACAACTTCGCCACCCGCTACCTTGTGGCAGACGCGGCAGAGATCACCGGACGACCGGTGGTCTGGGGATCGATTCTGCGCTATGAGGGACAGGTCAGCGTCTTCGGCATCGACGCGGGCTACCGCGACCTCTTTCCTGAGCCGCCAGAGCCCGGCGAGGTGCCCTCCTGCGCCGAAGGGGGAGTCTTCGGTGTGCTGCCGGGCATGATCGGAACGGTGATGGCCGGTGAGGCGATCAAGCTCATCACCGGCATCGGCGAGCCTCTGGTCAACCGTGTGCAGGTGCTGGACGCGGCAGCGGGCCGATGGCGCGAGCTGCGACTGACGGCCGACCCCGACCGGGCCAGGGTGCACGATCTCGAGGCCGACTACGTCGAGCTCTGCGGCACGCCGGGCACGGCACAGGGAACCAGTGTGACGGCTCTCGATCTGCAGTCGCTGCTGCAGCGACGAGCCGCCGGCGAGATCGACTTCGATCTCATCGATGTGCGAGAACCGGACGAGTTCGACCTCGTGCACATTCCGGGCGCGCGGCTGCTGCCGTTGGCCCGGCTGCAGCACGAGATCCGTGCCCGGGCCTTCGACGTCCCGGCCGGACGCGAGGTCATTCTGGTCTGTAAGACGGGTGCGCGCTCGACGCAGGCGCTCGAAATGCTGCGTGACTCCGGACGCACCAACGTGCGACAGGTGGTGGGCGGCACGATGGGCTGGGTGCAGACGGTCGATCCCTCGCTGCCGCGCTACTGAACCATCGCTGCGACTGGCTCGGCGTCGAGCCTCAGCGCAGGTCGACGAAGTGATCGACCGGGCCGTGACCCTGCCCGACGTGCAGAGCGTCGGCGCTGCGCAGCGCCCGGGTGAGCCAGGCCTTGACGGTGATCAGCGCGGTGGGCCAGTCGTCGCCTGCGGCGAGGCGAGTCGCCATGGCCGAAGAGAGCGTGCATCCGGTTCCGTGCGTGCAGTCGGTGTCGACGCGCGGAGCGTCGGCTTCGAAGAGCCCGTCGGGCACGGGCGACCCCTCAGGGTCAGACCGGGCGTCGACAAGCGCGTCGTGCACGCGATCGCCGACCAAATGCCCGCCTTTGACGAGCACTACGGTATCGCAGCGTGCGCTGACGAGTCGGGCCTGAGCCACGGCATCCGCCCACGTCTGTGCCTCAGACGCGTCGGCGAGCACCGCGAGCTCTGGAACGTTGGGGGTGATCAGATCGGCACTGCGGCAGAGATCTCGCACGGCCGCCTCGGCCTCTTCGGCGAGCAGGCGGTCGCCGCTGGTGGCCACCATCACCGGGTCGAGCACCACGATCGGCGGCCGCACCTCGTCAAGCCAGGCCTTCACCGTCGTGACGGTGTCGGCGTCGGCGAGCATGCCGATCTTCACGCCGTCGATCTCCACGTCGTCAGACACCGCCTCCAGCTGCTCGCGCAGAAAAGAGACCGGCGGCAGGTGCACCGAGCGCACGCCCCGGGTGTTCTGCGCCACGAGCGCGGTGACGACCGCCATGGCGTAGCCGCCCATCGCCGAGATCGATTTCAGATCGGCCTGCACCCCGGCTCCGCCGGTGGGGTCGGTGCCTGCGATGCTGAGGATGCGCGGCACGCGGATGCTCTTCGGGCGTGATGCGGCATGGTTGACGGTCATTTGGACGATCCCTTCGCTCGTGCTGACGAGAGCAGGTTCGACGGGTCTCTTCTCAGCCCTCGTTCGGGGCACCCCGTGTCACACGCCCAGAGTATACGCCTGCGACCCCGGAGGGTCAGTCTCAGCGAGCGTCGGCGCCGACCCGCGTCTGCACCTCGTGCAGCACCTCGAGCAGGGCCTCGACCGGCTGCGCACCGGAGGCGCCGAAGCGATCGTTGAACAGGAAGAACGGCACTGATGAGATGCCGAGCTCGGCGGCGCGTCGTTCGTCGGCCTGCACCTCGCCCGTATGCGAATGCGTGGTCAGCTCGCGACTGATCGATGCGACATCGAGGCCCTGCTCACCGGCGATCTCCTCGAGCGTCTCGAGACGACCGATGTGGCGACCCTCGCTGAAGTGGGCGTGAAACAGTGCCAGTGCGACTTCGCGTTCCCGGTGGTCGAGACGGGCCGCGTGCAGCAGCTCGTGGGCGAGACCGGTGTTCGACTGCTGCAGCACGTCGAAGTGGAAGTCGAGCCCGGCGTCGGCGGCGGCCACGGTCACTCGGTCGAGCTCGGTTTGGGCCTGAGACACCGTGATGCCCTTGATGTCGGCGAGGTGCTGCGCCGCGCTGCGGGCGTCTGCGTCATCTGCATCGGGGTTGAGTTCATAGCTGCGCAGACCGAGCAGCACACGGTTCTCAGGCCGCTCTTCGCTGAAGCGCTGCACCGCTGCGAGCAGATTGCTCAGCCCGATGTAGCTCCATGGGCAGGCGAGGTCGATCCAGGTCTCGACGCGGAGCGCAGGCGCTCCGTCTGACGACGACTGCTGAGCGGGCGCGGGGGAGTCTGGCATGTTCGGTCTCTCATCCATCTGAAAAGGGTGACTCCATGCTAGCGAGAGCTGCGTGCGCGCTCACGACGACCGGCCGGGCGGTGCGACCCCAGACGAGCCGGCGGGTGTCAGACCCGACCGCGACCGGAGAGCTCCGGAGGCAGGAACTTCGGCGTGAAGTGCCACAGCAGCCAGGCTCCGACGACGCCCAGACCGGCCATGACCGCGGCAGAGGCCGCGATTCCGGCGGCGGCGGCGAGGCCGGAGAGAATCAGCGGCGAACTCGCGCTGCCCGCGTCTGCGACCAGACGCCAGGCTCCCAGAAACGCCGCTGGGTGATGCTCCGGCGCCAGATCCGCGCCCATGGTCATGATGATGCCGGATCCGAGGCCGTTGGCCAGAGACATCAGGCTCGCCGTGACGAGCAGCCCCCACGGCCCGTGCACCGGCAGCAGCGCGAGGTGTGTCACCGCCAGACCGAGCAGCGTCGGCAGCACGACCCAGAGCCGCCCGAAGCGATCCATGAGCTGGCCCGACACGTAGAAGAGCGCGAGGTCGAGGGCACCCGCGATGCCCATGATCAGCGCGATGGTCTCGGTGTCTGCGCCGATGTGCGTGCCCCAGAGCGGCAGAATGACCTGGCGGCTGGATCGCAGCAGCTGCACTGCGGCGATTCCCAGCCCCATGGTCGCGAGCACGCGTCGCGAGCTGACGAGGGTCTGCCACAGCGATGGGGCGGATGCCGTGGTGTCGGAGGCGTGGGCATCGTGCGGCTGCTCTGTGGCCGGCACCTCAGACGTGGATGCCCCGGTGGGAAGGCCAGCTCGCAGCAGTGCCTCGGGGTCGGGCATCAGCACCAGCAGCACGGCGACCACGACGCTGAGCGCGATGCTGGCCACGAAAGCCGACGTGCTGCCGAACCATGCGATCAGCGGGGCGACGATCATAGGGCCGAGAAACAGTCCGCCTCTGACGGTGCCGCCGAGCACTGACATGGCACGGGCTCGATGTGAGACCGGCACGAGCTCGGTGAGCAGGGCGTGTCTGGCGAGGTTGAACGCGGCAGCGGCCATGCCGACCAGCAGCGTGCCGACCAGCAGCACGGTCACAGACGATCCCACTGCGGCAACCGCGGCGCCGGCTGCGCCGAGGGTAGCCGCCACGATCATCGTGCGCTGCTCGCCGAGACGAGCGACCATCCAGCTGCTGGGCAGATCGCCGATCACCTGACCGATCATCAGCATGCCGGCGATGAGCCCCGCGAGGGCGGTGTCGGCTCCGAGCTCGACCGCTCTGGCCGGCAGCACAGGCACCAGGCAGGCCTCAGCGGTCGCGAAGAGCAGAGCTGGAAGAAAGATCGGCACGGCATACCGACGCAGCTGATTCATCCGGCCAGTGTAGACCCGAGGAGGCTGTCGGCTCTCGGTGCGCTGAATCTCGCGTTGCTCGGGGGTCGGGGGTCAGGGGTCGGGTTCGGGATCGGTGTCGGTGTCGGTGTCGGCCGGTCAGGGTAGAGTCAGCGCGACTGAATGAGACGAGCGAGGGCAGAAGGCACCATGGTGACGCAGCGCGGCGCACACGACGAACTGCTGCAGGTCGACGACCTGGTCTGTGTGCTTCGTCGTCGCCCCGTGCGGCGCGTGAGCCTCAGAGTGGGGCGCGTGGGCGGTGCACCACAGAGTGCTCTCGGCGCGCTGAGCTCTGTGGTGCTGACGGCTCCGGCAGGCATGCGCGAGTTCGAGCTGCGGCGTTTCGTGCGCACCAATCGCAGCTGGATCGATCGCTGTCTGGCCGAAGAGCGGCGGCGAGACATCGCGGTTCCGCAGCTCGACTGGTCTGAAGAGCAGATCGCATGGGCGAAGGCCCGACTGGCGGAGCTCGTGCCTGCTCTGATCGCATCGTGGACCCGGCGTCTCGATCTGCCGCGGCCGACGTGGACGCCGCGTCTCATGCGCACGCGCTGGGGAAGCTGCACGCCTGCAACCCGACGCATTCGCTTCAGCCTCGAACTGGCTCGCTACGATGACGCCTTTGTCGAGTACGTCGTGGTGCACGAACTCGTGCATCTGCGAGTGCACAACCACGGTGCCGAGTTCCAGGCCATGATGAGTGCCGCGCTGCCGGCGTGGCGTCGTCTGCGGGCCGCGCTCGGGCATCCGCGCGCTGACATGCTCGCACCCGGTGGCCGCGAGTGCAGGGCGCAGGAACCCGCCTGACCGCGCGTTCGCAGGCACGGCGCGACAGATGAGGCCTACTCTGAGTCGTCTGTCGGATGCACCGGGTGGTCGAGTTTGGCATGACGACCGTCTGCCGACGAGCGCCCGGTCAGCCGCCGCATCGCCCACGGCCAGAGATACTCTCTGGCCCATTGGACGTCGGCCGAGGTGACGTGCCAGCGACCGACAGGCGGCCCGGCCACATGCTCGGGGCTGAGATCGTGTTCGACACCGAGCGTCTCGAGCACGCGAATGGCCATCAGATGGTGGCCGAGGGGCGAAAGATGCAGACGATCCGGCGCCCAGCGGCTGGGGTCATGGAGTGCGCGCAGCCCCCATTGGTCCACGACCAGCGCACCCCGGCGTGCGGCGCTGGCGCGCATGTTCTCGTTGTAGATGGCGACCTTGCCGCGAATCAGAGCGAAGGCGGGCATGGTGCGCAGATCGGGGCCGGTGAAGATCAGCACGGTCGCACCGGTGGCGGTCAGCCGTGCCAGAGAGCGATCGAAGATGGCGGCCACACGGTCGGGGTCGCTGCCAGGGCGCAGAATGTCGTTGCCTCCGGCGCAGAACGTGATGAGATCCGGCCGCATCGCGATGGCCCGGTCGACCTGCTCGCGAACGATCGGCTGAATGAGCTTGCCGCGCACGGCGAGGTTGGCGTATTCGAACGTGGGAGACTGCCTGGCCAGAACTTCGGCTGCTCGGTCGGCCCAGCCTCGTACGCCGCCCGGAGCCTGCGGGTCTTCGTCTCCGACGCCTTCGGTGAAACTGTCGCCGATGGCGACGAAACGCTGAAAACGCATGGTGGCGGGCGTTGAGAGCTCACTCATGCAGACTCCTTTCGTTGTTGGCCGCAGGCGCCGGTGCCGGTGACCGCCACTCGTCGGTGCGGCGGCGCATGGCATCCTCTCGAATGCGAGCGCGCAGCACCCGCCGGCGGTGTCGCTGCCAGCGTTTGACCGACCAATCGATGATCACGCCCAGCGAGAGCGCGATGGCGATGGCGAGGACGGCGGCGAGAAACGGCGACTGCTTGGCCCATGCTCCGGCGAGCAGTCCGATGAGCACCGAGTACACCGACCAGCTGGCTCCGGCGAGCAGACTGAGCGGGGCGAACCGGCGCCAGGGAAAGTCCGTGGCTCCGGCGGTCATATTGACGACGACGCGCCCGACGGGAATGTAGCGGGCGGCGAGTATGAGAACGGCCGGACGGCGGTGCAGCGTGTGGCGCGCGGTCTGGATGAGCCGCTGCATGCGCGGACGGGCCGCCCAGGCGCGCTGATCCAGATGCAGTCGCGAACCGAGCCAGAAGGCGATGTTGTCGCCGGTTGCCGCGGCAACCGCTGAGACGAGCAGCAGCATCCAGAGTTGAGGCTCGCCCTGCGCGACGGCCAGCGCCGCCAAGGCGACCACCAGAGACTCACTCGGCACGGGTGGAAAGAACGCGTCGATCGCGATGAAGAGAAACAGGAAGACGAGAACCCAGGGGCTGGACGACATCGTGAGCAGAGTCGCGTCGAACGCGTCGAACATCTCGGTCATGCACTGCCTCTCGTACCCCGACAGTCTACGGTGACTCCCGTCACGGCTCGGACAGCGTCGCCGAACCTCATGGCCAGCTCACAACCAATCGACAGCTTCGTCGCGTGACCCTCGTCGACTCGGGGGATCGGCCGCCCGGTATATTGACTCAATATGTTCGAGAGTCTCGACGCAATGCCGATCTGGGTGCCGATCGGCCTGGTCGTCGCTTCGCTGATCGCGGGGCTGGTCGATTCGATCGTGGGCGGCGGCGGGCTCATCCAGCTGCCGGCGCTGCTGCTCGTGCCAGGATTTCAACCGGTGCAGGCGTTGGCGACGAACAAGGTCGCTTCGGCGTGCGGCACGATCACCAGCTCGATCACCTTTGCGAGGCGGGTGCGGCCAGACTGGCGAATGCTGGCCCCCGTCGTCGTCGCGGCGTTCGCGGCTTCGTTCGGCGGGGCGGTGCTCGCCGCACGGCTGCCGGCCGGCATCTTCACGCCGATCATCGTCGTGGTGCTCGTCGGCGTGCTGATCTTCACCCTGATGAGACCGGAGCTCGGCAGCCGTCCACGTGACGACGTCGGCAGCGTGTCGTTCGCGATGCTGCGCGGGCTGGCCCTCGGCCTGGTGCTCGGCTTCTACGACGGCCTGCTGGGGCCGGGCACCGGCGTGTTCCTGGTGCTGGGCATCACGCTGGTGCTGCAGGCCGATCTGCTTCGTGCCGCGGGTGGGGCGAAGATCGTGAACGTGGCCACCAACCTGGGCGCCCTGGCATATTTCATCCCGTTGCAGGCGGTGCACTGGCCGCTGGCGATTCTGCTCGGCGCGGCGAACCTCGTCGGCAGCTATCTCGGGGCACGGCTTACCATGCGTCTGGGGGCACGATTCGTGCGATGGATGCTGGTGATCGTGGTGAGCGCGCTGATCGTTCGCCTCGTACTGCAGCTGTTCGGCGTGTGACCGAACAGCCGCAGGCGAGAGGCCAGGGTGCGGTTGCGCTGGCGGATCAGTCGAAGAACGTCTCGATGTCGGCACCGAGCGAGACGAGTCTCTCCTGCAGCTGCTCGTAGCCGCGGGCGATGATGTCGACGTCGCGCAGCACGCTCTCGCCCTTGGCCGCGAGCATCGCGATCAGAATGACGACCGCGGGGCGCAGCGCCGGCGGGCAGCTGATCTCGGCACCAGACCAATGGGTCGGGCCGGTCACGTCGAGGCGATGCGGGTCGCGCAGCCGAACGTCGGCGCCGAGACGGGTGAGGTCGGTCAGATGGATGGCACGACCCTCGTACACCCAGTCGTGAATGAGGGTGTGCCCGTTGGCGCAGGCGGCGATCACCGTGAAGAACGGCAGGTTGTCGATGTTCAGACCCGGGAACGGCATGGAATGGATCTTGTCGATCGGAGCGCGCAGCGTCGAGGGAAAGACCGTGACGTCGACCAGCCGCGTGCGGCCGTTGTGCGCGGCGTACTCCGCTGAGAGCGAGTACTGCAGTCCCATCTCGTGCAGGGTCGCGAGTTCGATCTCCATGAACTCGATCGGCACGCGACGCACGGTGATCTGCGAGTCGGTGACGATGCCCGCCGTCAGCAGGCTCATGGCCTCGATCGGATCTTCGCTGGGCCAGTAGTCGACGTCTGCGTCGATGTGGCTGCGGCCGGTGATGCGCAGGGTGGTGGTGCCGATGCCCTCGATCTCGATGCCCAACAGCTCGAGGTAGAAGCAGAGATCCTGCACCATGTAGTTGGGGCTGGCGTTGCGGATGGTGGTGACTCCGTCGTGCACCGCGGCCGCCATGATCGCGTTCTCGGTGACGGTGTCGCCGCGTTCGGTGAGCACGATCGAGACGTCCTGCGGGGTGTCCTGCGACACGGTGGCGTGGTACCAGCCGGCTTCGGCCTTGATACCGAGGCCGAATGCCTGCAGAGCGATCAGGTGCGGCTGCACCGATCGCTCGCCAAGATCGCAGCCGCCGGCATAGGGCAGGTCGAAGCGGGAGTGGCTGCCGAGCAGCGGCCCGAGGAACATGATGATGCTGCGGGTGCGCCGACCGGCGGCCTCATCGATGTGGGTTAGATCGAGGTCTGCGGGAACCCGGATCTCGACGTCGTTGCCGTCATCGCTCCAGGTGACGCTGACGCCCAGGCTGCGCAGCACGTCGATGATGCGATCGACCTCGACGATGCGGGCGACGCGATGCAGGCGCGTCGTGCCGCGGTTCATCAGCGATGCGCAGAGCAGTGCGACGGCGCCGTTCTTGCTGGTCTTGACATCGATCTCGCCGTGCAGCTTCTTTCCGCCGTGCACGCGCAGATGCGTGTGTCGAGGGCGGTCTTCGAGGTTGATCAGTTCTCGTCCGAGCGCGTCGCTGATGCGGCCGAGCAGTTCGACGCCGATGTTCTGGCTGCCGTGCTCGATGCGGTTGATCGCCGACTGACTGGTGCCGACCTGTTCGGCGAGCTCAGCCTGGGTGAGATTGCGGCCCTGCCGGGCGCTGCGAATCAGCAGCCCGACCTGCTTCACGAAGGGCGAGGGGGCGTTGGGTGTGGTCTTGATCGCCTGAGTCATATGCGCGAGTGTATCTCGTATCTGAGATATTCGGAATGTGACACGCAGGGTCTGAGCAGGCGGTCGCGGTTTCGGCTCGGTAGTCTGAACCCGGTGCGGATGTGCCGCAGCCTCTGCCACGAAGGAGCATTCAGATGAACGCCGACTCCCGCAACCCGAAACCACGCATGAGCGCCTCGTCTGGACCACGAGAGCGCGGGTGGGCGGGGTGGAAGCTGACCGCCTGGGCGGCTGGCATCATGCTGGTGCCTCTGATCGTGCTGCTCTTCGTGCCGAATCACGAGATCTGGACGCTCGCATGGTTCGCCTATGTCTCGCCGATCATCGCGGTCGTGTTCGGGGCCATCTGGGGTCGGGGGCGTGAGCACCCGAGCGAGCTGTGGCAGCTGCCGGCGGCCGTCGCGGTCATTTCGGCCGTCGTGGTGCTGATCTTCATGCGGCCGTTCGACGTCATGTCGGCCACGATCATCGTAGGCGAGTGCTTCGTCGTCGGCATGATCGGAACCCTGGTCGGGCTCGGTCTGCGCAAGCTCTCGGGCAAGTAGCGCTTCACACAGACGCGCCTCGCGCAGGTCGCTGGTGGCGGCAGCAGGGGATGCGTCGTGCGCAGCACAGAGTCTGGCGCCCCTGAGCCGGTCGCGTCTGCACCTGGGGTGCCGACGAACCACGGGCATCCAGCCAGACCACGCAGCCGTAAGGGCATATGAAAAGGCCCGGTCTGCCTCGCGAGAGTGCGAGGCAGACCGGGCCGAGTGCTGATCAGCAGTCGAGCTGATCAACGGTGGATCAGGCGGGGATCATCCAGCCGAGCACCGGTGTCGACTGCAGGAACACGATGATGCAGACGATCAGCAGCAGGCCGAGCGACCAGGGGAGCGCCTTGCGCAGAATGGTCGACTCCTGACCCTTGAGATCGACAGACGTTGCGGCGATCGTCAGGTTCTGCGGGCTGATCATCTTGCCCACGACGCCACCTGACGTGTTGGCAGCCGTGAGCAGGTGCTCATTGATGCCGATCTGGTGCGCAGCCGTCTGCTGCAGCTTCGCGAAGAGAGCGTTCGCCGAGGTGTCTGACCCGGTGACCGCCGTGCCGAGCCAGCCGAGGATCGGCGACAGGAAGGCGAAGAACACGCCGGTTGCGGCGAGCCACTGACCGATCCAGATGGTCTGCCCGGAGAGATTCATGACGTACGCGATCGACAGCACGGTGGCAACCGTGGCCAGCGAGATGCGCGACTTCACAATGGTGTGCCAGAACTCTGCGAGAGCCTGCCCGACGGTCATGCTGAACTTGCCGCCTGCGGTGAAGATGCTGAACACGATGGCGACGATGATTCCGGCGATCAGCAGCGTCGTACCGGGCGACGACAGCCATGTCAGTGTGTACGTGGCCGACGAAGAGATCTTGCCGTCGGCGGTCATCAGACTCTGGCTGAGGCCGGGCCAGGGAATCTTCAGGTCGGTGCCTGCCAGCAGCTTCGGAATGTTGGCGCCCATCGTCCAGAGCTTGGTGAAGCCGAAGAGTGCGATGACGATGATGTACGGCAGCAGAGCCATCCAGACACGCACGCCGGTTAGCGGCTCTTCTTTGACCTTCGACATCTGATCTTCGGGGGTCGTGGGCTTCCAGAACTTGAGCAGGATGGTGGCGATCAGGAAGCCGCCCAGTGCAGCGACGACGTCGGTGAGCTCGTAGACGAAGTGGTGCGCGCACCACCACTGCAGCACAGAGAAGGTGAGGCCGGTCACCAGTGCGGGGAACCAGAGCTGGCGCACACCGCGGAAGCCGTCGAGGATGAGCAGCAGCAGAATCGGCACAACCCATGCGATCAATGGGGTCTGCACGCCGACGACCTGTGCGATCGCCTCGGCCTGGGCCCGCTTGTCGCCGTCACCGGCGGTCAGGTTGCCGGCGGTGGTGATCGGCACGGCCATGGCGCCGAAGGCGACCGGGGCGGTGTTCGCGACCAGCACCGCGAGCGCGGCGCGCAGCGGCGGCAGACCGAGCGCCACCAGCATCACACCGGTGATCGCGACGGGCGCGCCGAATCCGGCGAGCGCCTCGAGCAGGCCGCCGAAGCAGAAGGCGATCAGCACAGCCTGGATGCGCATGTCGCCGCGACCGACGCTCGAGAAGATGCGCCGCAAGTCGTCGCTGCGCCCGCTGAGCACGGTGACCTCGTAGAACCAGATCGCCGTGATGACGATCCACATGATCGGGAACAGGCCGAAGACCGCTCCTTGGGTCGCTGCGGCGAAGGTGAGCCCGACCGACATCTTCATACCGAAGATGGCGACGAGCATCGCCGTCAGCAGCGCTCCGAGACCGGAGCGCAGAGCACTGATCTTGAACCCTCCCAACAGCACGAAGAACACCACGAGTGGGATGAGTGAGACGAGAGCAGTAAGCGGAAGGCTGCCGCCGATGAGGCTTGACTCCAGATTGGGAGTGAAGCCATCGCTAAGCAGGACCGCGGTGTCTGAGGGCGACATGGTCGTGATTCTCTCCTTCGAGAAGTCGGACGTTAGAGACGCAGATGCGTCGTTCGGGCAGATTATCTGGCGTGGTCAGACCACGTCAAGTCGTGAAATACGGTTAGTGTCTCAGAAGCGAGTCAGGCTGCTGCGGTGTGGGCCTCGGTCAGCTGGTAGTAGCCCGTGATGTGGTCGGTCACCAGGCGCGTCGCCGCCTCGTGGTCGCCGCGACGAAACGCCTCGAGGATGCCGGTGTGCTCGGCGTGCAGCGTGCGTGCGGTGGTCGGCCAATCTGGCAGCTGTCTTGCGCGGTCGAGTGTGTGGTCGGCGATTGCCGTGCGCATGCCGTCCATGAGCGTGGAGATGAGCGGATTGGCCGCAGCGTCTGCGAGCGCGGCGTGAAAGCTGGCGTCCAGCGCCAGATACTGCTCGACGGGAAGGTCGGGGTCGGCCATACGATCGAGCAGACGCTGGGCGACCTCCCAGTCGGTGTAGCCGGGGTCAGCGTGGCCTGCGACCCAAGACTCGAGCAGCAGACGAGTGTGTACGACGTCTTCGAATCGCACACTGCGTGAGCTGAGCTGCATTCCGAGCGCGAGTGCGAGAGCCTGCTGCGGCTCGGCAATCACGATGGTGCCGGAGTTCGGGCCTGAGCCCGTCGCAGAGGTGAGCGTGCCGAGTGCCTCGAGAATGCGCAGGCCCTCTCGAACCGTGCTGCGTGAGACCCCGAGCTGCTCGGCGAGCTGGCGTTCTCCGGGCAGACGATCGCCGACCGCGAGCGTACCCGCAGCAAGCTGGTCTCTGACCCAGGACATCACCGTCTCATGTGCTCTCATAGCGAGATGAGGATACCCTACATTGCCGCGTTTCCGCGAAAGTGGTGGCATGGACTCCAGCGGCGCCCGCTCGTCGAAAGTGTGGTCAGACCACAGTGTCGACGCCTGTTCCTGGGCACAGCCGCCAGCTGATTCTGTCAGTCGCAGCGAACGGAGGCACTCCATGCGAGTGGGAATTTTCGGAACGTGTCTGGTCGACACGCTCTATCCAGATGTGATCAGGGCGACGGCTCGTCTGATCACCAGACTCGGCCACGAGGCGGTGTTCCCCGAGGGACAGACCTGCTGCGGCCAGATGCACATCAACACGGGCTACCAGAAAGACTCTCTGCCGCTGGTGCAGAACTACGTCGACGTCTTCGGCGACTCGTCGATCGACGCCGTGGTGCTGCCGAGCGGCTCGTGCACAGGGTCGGTGCGACACCAGCATCCGATGATCGCCGGAAAGTTCGGCGACGAGGCGCTGAGCCGAGAGGTCTCGTCGGTCAATGACAAGACGTACGACCTCGCCGAGTTCATCGTCGACGTGCTCGGTCTCACCGACGTCGGAGCCTACTTTCCGCACACTGTGACCTACCATCCCACCTGCCACTCGCTGCGCATGATCCAGGTGGGCTCGCGCCCGTACCGACTGCTGCAGAACGTCGAGGGCCTTGAGCTGCGCGAGCTGCCCTTCGCAAAGGAGTGCTGCGGCTTCGGCGGCACCTTCGCCGTCAAGAACGCCGCGACCTCGACCGCAATGGTCGAAGACAAGGTCAAGCACATCGAAGAGACCGGTGCAGAGTACTGCGCCGCCGGGGATGCCTCGTGCCTGACGAACATCGGCGGAGCCATGTCGCGCCTGCAGCTGGGAACGAAGACGATCCACCTCGCGCAGATCCTGGCCTCGACGCATGCCGACGCCGATCGCTCGATCACGTTGCTCGGCGAGGAGGTGGCCGCATGACCACGTTCCTCGGCATGCCGGCGGTTCCGCCGGTCGCCCCGGCAGGGGTCGGCAACCTGCGCGGCACAGAGAAGTTCCAGCAGGCAGCGGTGCACGAGCTCGCCAATGAGCAGCTGCGCCGCAACCTGAACTTCGCCACGCACAAGATTCGCGACAAGCGTCAGCACGTCGTCGACGAGATGCCTGACTGGCAGCGCCTGCGTGAGGCCGGTTCGCGCATCAAGCGCGAGGTGCTCGCCAACCTGCCCGATCTGCTCGAGCAGCTGGAAGAGAAAGTGACCGAACACGGCGGCCAGGTGCACTGGGCTCGTGACGCCGCAGAGGCGAACGAGATCGTGCGCGGCATCGTCGCCGATCACGGCGCGAAGGAGGTGCTCAAGATCAAGTCGATGGCCACGCAGGAGATCGGCCTAAACGAGTACCTCGAAGAGCACGGCATCCATGCTCAAGAGACCGACCTGGCCGAACTCATCGTCCAGCTCGGCCACGACAAGCCCTCCCACATTCTGGTGCCGGCCATCCATCGCAACCGCAGCGAGGTGCGCGACATCTTTCTCAAAGAGATGCCGGGCGTCGACCCCGATCTCGACGACAACCCCGCCCATCTGGCTGAGGCGAGCCGTCGCTTTCTGC
The DNA here is from genome assembly GCF_008831165.1 of Pseudoclavibacter sp. CFCC 14310. Lineage (NCBI taxonomy): Bacteria > Bacillati > Actinomycetota > Actinomycetes > Micrococcales > Microbacteriaceae > Pseudoclavibacter > Pseudoclavibacter sp. CFCC 14310. Next base: position 148,416 of record NZ_WBKC01000002.1, read on the forward strand.
GAGAGAAGTTCCTGACCTCGAAGATCGCGATCTCGGGTGCGAACTTCGGCATCGCCGAGACCGGCACGCTCTCGATCTTCGAGTCGGAGGGCAACGGGCGTATGAACCTGACCCTGCCCGACACACTGGTCACCGTCATGGGCATCGAGAAGCTGCTGCCTCGCTTCAACGACCTCGAGGTCTTCACCCAGCTGCTGCCGCGCTCGTCCACCGGCGAGCGCATGAATCCCTACACCTCACTGTGGACCGGCGTCACTCCCGGTGACGGCCCGCAGGAGTTCCACCTCGTGCTGCTCGACAACGGCCGCACCCACGCTCTCGCCGACGGCATGGGACGCGAGGCGCTCAAGTGCATTCGCTGCTCGGCATGCCTGAACGTCTGCCCGGTCTACGAACACGCCGGCGGACACGCCTACGGATCGACCTACCCGGGCCCGATCGGAGCCATTCTCTCGCCGCTGCTGACGGGCATGGAGGACTCACACGACCCCAACAGCTCGCTGCCCTACGCGTCGAGCCTCTGCGGGGCCTGCTACGAGGTCTGCCCGGTCAAGATCGACATCCCGTCGATCCTCGTCGAACTGCGCGACCAGAAGGTCAACACCGTCGGCTCCGGGCTCGAGAAGCCGATGCTCAAGACCGTGGCGTCGGCCATGAGCTCCGGCAAACGCTGGCATGCGGCGCAGAAGGCGGCCAGCATCGGCGGCCGCATCGTGGCTGGTCCTGACAAGAAGATCACCAAGCTGCCCGGGCTCTTGGGCGGCTGGACGGACGCCCGCGACTTTCCGGCGCCGGCGAAGCACTCGGCCCGCGAGTGGTTCAAGACCACGGATGCCAAACGTGAGCTGGCGGCCGAGCAGGCGCGTTCCAGCGCAGTGCAGGCCGATCTGACGCAGCGCCCGGGCAACCAGGACGCCCAGCGCGACGCCGATTGGGAGCGCAGGCCCATGCCCGCAGGCTTCGGGAGCCCCGCGGCGCCGTCTGAGCAGTCCGAAGAACGAAGCAGCACGCAGGGGAGCACAAAGTGAGCACCGCACGCGAAGACATCCTGGATCGCATCAAAGACGCGCTGCGGATCGCGCCGCCGGTGGTCGAGCCCGTGGTGCGCGACTATGACGCCGAGATCGAGCTGCCCGACGCCGAACGCATCGATCTGCTGATCGATCGGCTCGAAGACTACAAAGCCGAGGTGCGGCGCGCCACGCCGAGCACCATCGGGGCAGAGGTCGCCTCGGCCCTCGCCTCCGTGCAGGCGAGCCGCGTCGGCATCCCCCCGGCACTGGATCGCAGCTGGCTGGGTGACTACGCGGGCGAGGTGCAGGTCGACGACGCTTCGATCCCTGCCGCATCGCTCGACAGCCTCGATGCCATCGTCACCGGAGCGGCCGTGGCCTGCTCGATCAGCGGCACGATCTTTCTGGACGGCAGCGGCACCCAGGGTCGCCGCGCGCTGACGCTGGTGCCCGATGTGCACGTGTGCGTGGTGCAGGATGCAGAGATCGTCGTCGACATGCCGGCGGCGATTCGGCGGCTGGTGCCGGAAAGGCCGATCACGATGATCGCCGGGCCCTCTGCGACCTCGGACATCGAGCTGCAGCGCGTCGAAGGCGTGCACGGCCCGCGCACCCTGATCGTGGTGATCGTCTCGGCCGAATGACTCGCCCAGACTGAGCAGTAGCAGACCCCGGTCGGCCGTGTGCCGACCGGGGTCTGCTACGCTTTCGACGAAGACACGGGGTGCTCCGAGAGCTGGAGCTGAGATGAGACCCGCTGAACCTGATCTCGTTCACACGAGCGGAGGGATGTCACACGATGGAATCGACGCGCGTCGAATCCGACACCGCAGTCGTCGTCAGCGACGTGGTCTACACGCCTGAGGGCGCAGCGGCGCCGGTGCTCGAAGAACTGAGCCTGAGCATCCAGACCGGCGAGCACGTCGCCGTGATCGGTCGTTCCGGCTGCGGCAAGACCACCGCCCTGTCGGTGATCACCGGGCTGCTCACACCAGACGCAGGCACGGTCCGAGTGCTCGATCACTCCGATCCGGCCGAACGAGTGCGCAGCTGCGCACTCATGCCTCAGGGCGACTCCCTGCTGCCGTGGCTCTCTCTGGTCGACAATGTCGCGATGCCGCTGCGCAACCGCGGCGTCTCCAAGTCAGCCGCACGCGAGCAGGTGCGTCCACTGGTCGAGCAGTGGGGGCTCGGCTCGGTCGCGCACCGCCGCCCGCATGAGCTGAGCGGCGGCATGCGACAGCGTGCTGCTCTGCTGCGCGCCCTCGCCGCCGACAAACCCGTCCTGCTCGCCGACGAGCCCCTGGGAGCCCTCGATGCGATCACCCGTGCCGACGGTCAGACCTGGCTGCGCGAGCGGCTGCGCGATCGGCAGACCACGCTCGTGCTGGTCACCCACGACGTCGACGAAGCCCTGCTGCTGGCTGATCGGGTGCTGGTGCTGGCCGGACGGCCTGCGCGTGTGACCGCTGAGAGTCGCGGCTGGTTCGGCGATCCTCGCTCGCGCACCGAGCTGCTCGCAGACGTCGATCTGGCCGCTGCGCGCACCGGTCTGCTGACCGCGCTGTCCGCAGAGGGGGCGATGCGGCGATGAACACGCGCAACGCACAGAGCCGCCTGCACCGGGTGCTGCCGCCGGCCACTGCGGTCGTGATCGTGCTGGCCGTGTGGTGGGGAGCCACCACGTGGCTCGGAGTGCCGAAATACCTCGTTCCGGCCCCGCAGGACGTCATCGTGGCGCTCGGCCGCTACTGGGGCACGCTGTGGTCGGCCACTCTCGTGACCGGCAGTGAGACTGTGCTCGGCCTGCTGGTCGGCGTTCTCGCCGCCGGCGTCATCTCGGTCACGGTCTTCGCGGTGAAACCGCTGCGCAGCGCCCTCGAACCCCTGCTGATCGGCACGCAGACAGTGCCGGTCATGGTCTTCGCCCCGATTCTCACGATCGCGCTCGGCTACGGCATCGCATCGAAGGTGGTGATCGTCGCGCTGCTCTGCTTCTTTCCGGTGACCGTCAGCCTGCTGTCGGGCCTGCAGAGCGTCGACCCGCGACTGATCGACACGATGCGCACGCTGTGGGCAAGCCCGAGCGCGCTTTTCTGGCGCGTGCGGATGCCATTCGCACTCCCGCAGGGCTTCGCCGGGCTGCGCATCTCGGTGACCTTCGCTCCCGTGGCCGCCGTCTTCGGCGAGTACGCCGGATCGAGCAATGGTCTGGGCTATCACCTGATCCAGGCGATTCCCAGACTGCGCACCGACTTCGTCTTCGCCGAGGTCGTGCTGCTCACCGCCATGACGGCCGCCCTGTACCTGCTGACGCTGCTCGCCGAACGCCTGGTGTGCGGCTGGCAGCGTGACAGCCTGCGCTGAGCCCCGACCTCGGGCGACATCGGCGACCACGCCGATCGAACGGCGCACCGACCCCGGCCGTCACACCCAGAATCCCGGTCCCGATGCCACCTCACGGCACAGATAACTTCACAGCACCGACAACTTCCCAGAACCGATACCACTTCCACGAACCGATACCACAGAGAAGACGAAGGAGAGACAATGATCACCTCGCAGACCGCGTCCCAGAGACGGGCGCATGCACGCATCCGCCGATCGATGGGCATGGGGCTCATCGCCGGAGCCGCCGCGTTGAGCCTGGCGCTGAGCGGATGCTCGAGCCAACAGCAGGACTCGGCCGCCTCAGACGGCCTCGACCCGGTGAGCGTGCTGCTCGACTGGACGCCGAACCCCGACCACGTGTCGCTCTACACGGCGCAGCACACCGGCGCGTACGAGCAGGCCGGGGTCAAGGTGGACTTCACCACGCCGAGCGGCACCGCAGACGCCGCGAAGATGGTCAGCCTCGGTCAGACCGATCTGGCGATCTCGTACGAGCCCGACACACTGATCGCCGAGGGGGAGGGGCTCGACGTCATCTCGGTGGGCGCGCTCGTTCCGACCAGCCTCAACTCGGTGATGACCTGGGAGGGATCGGGAATCAACGGACCGCAGGATCTCGCCGGCAAGAAGGTCGGCACGTCAGGGCTCGCCTCGCAGGAGACGACGATGAACTACATCGCCAAGAAGCACGGCGTCGACCCGTCGACGATCACCTACGTGAACCTGTCACAGGGGCTCAACCAGCCGCTCATCGATCATCAGGTCGATGCGACCATCGGCGCATACCCGAACATCGAGGGCGTCGAGCTCGCCGAGCACGGCAGCTTTCCGTCGTGGTCGAACACCGAGCTCGGGCTGCCCGACTACGACGAGCTCGTCGTGATCGCCCAACGTTCGCGTCTGCAGAGCGACTCGGCCTATGCCGAGCGCGTGCGCAAGTTCCTGGCCGGCACGGCGAAGGGCCAGGAGGTGGCAGAGGCGAGCACCGACACCGCGGTCGAGGCTCTGACCGGACCGACCGACGGCGCCTACGAACCCGATGTGCTGCGCCGGATGGTCGAGCGCACGGTGCCGCTGCTGAAGAACGACGGAGGCTTCGGTCACCAGCCGGAAGACGACTGGGCCGCGTACGCCGCCTGGATGCACGAGAACGGTCTGCTCGAGAACGAGTACGACGGCCGTCAGGGACTGACCAACGAGTACCTGCCCGGCAGGTAATCGAGGCTCCGCAGTGAGAACGGGCTGCGGAGACACCGAACCGTGAGTTCTGGCGTCTCCGCAGCCCTTCGTCTGTGCGGCGGCCTCAGCCGCGGGCTGCGTCGATGATCAGATGACGCCCTGTGCGATCATGGCATCGGCCACGAGCTGGAAGCCGTGGATGTTCGCGCCGCGCACGTAGTCGCCCGGGTGACCGTACTCTTCGGCGGTGCGACGCACCGAGCGGTGCAGCCGGGTCATGATCTGCTCGAGACGCTCCTCGGTGTATTCGAACGTCCACGAGTCGCGCGAGGCGTTCTGCTGCATCTCGAGTGCCGAGGTGGCGACGCCGCCGGCGTTGGCCGCCTTGCCCGGGCCGAAGAGCACACCGGTCTTCTGGAACGTGCGCACCGCGTCTGGCGTGCAGGGCATGTTCGCGCCCTCGGCGACAGCCCGGACGCCGTTGCGCACCAGGGTCTCGGCGTTCTCGGCGTTCAGCTCGTTCTGGGTGGCGCAGGGCAGAGCCACGTCGATGCCGTCGACATCGGCGATGTCCCACACCGAGCTGCTGTCTCGGTACTCGGCGCGGCCGCCGCGGCGCTCGACGTAGTCGCGCACGCGACCGCGCTCGACCTCTTTGATCTCGCGCAGCAGCTCGAAGTCGATGCCGTCGGGGTCGTGGACTGCTCCCTGGGAATCTGAGGCGCCGATGACCGTGCCGCCGAGCTGCTGCACCTTCTGAATGGCGTAGAGTGCGACGTTGCCTGATCCTGAGACGATGACTTTTGCGCCGTCGAAGCCCTGCTGGCGAGTCTCGAGCATCTCACGGGCGAAGATGACGGCACCGTAACCGGTCGCCTCGGTGCGGGCACGCGAACCGCCCCAGCCGATGCCCTTGCCGGTGATGACACCAGACTCGAACTTGTTGCGCAGACGCTTGTACTGCCCGAAGAGGTAGCCGATCTCACGGGCGCCGACACCGATGTCGCCGGCTGGCACGTCGACGTACTCGCCGATGTGGCGCTGCAGCTCGGTCATGAACGACTGACAGAAGCGCATGACCTCACGGTCGCTCTTGCCCTTCGGATCGAAGTCGGAACCGCCTTTGCCGCCGCCGATCGGCAGACCGGTGAGCGCGTTCTTGAAGATCTGCTCGAAGCCGAGGAACTTCACCGTGCCGAGCAGCACGCTGGGATGAAAGCGCAGACCGCCCTTGTACGGGCCGAGGGCGCTGTTGAACTGCACACGGAATCCGCGATTGATGTGCACGTGATTGCGATCGTCCGTCCAGGGAACACGGAAGATGATCTGACGCTCGGGCTCGCAGATGCGTTCGAGGATCGCCGACTCGGCGTATTCTGGGTGACGTTCGAGCACCGGCTCCAGCGACTCGAACACCTCGTGTACCGCCTGGTGGAACTCTCGTTCGCCAGGATTCCGAGTGAGCACGGTCTGGTACACCGAATCGATGAACTCAGCTGCTTTGGACATTCATGAACCTCTCTGCACGGCTGCTCGGGGGCCCGTTCGAAGTGCCCACCGGGGGCACACACGGCGGCGTGCGCACCTCGCTCAGTCTACAAAAGACGATGCGGGCCAGACCATGGCGACGCCATCATCCGACCCGCATCCTGATGCGAACCCACTCTGTCGATCAGTAGATCGCGTCGATCTTCGCCTTGTCGCGAACCGCTCCCTTGTCAGCTGACGTCGCCAATGCGCCGTAGACCTTGAGGGCGGTCGAGATCTCACGCTTGCGATCTTTCGGGTGGTATCCGTTGCCCTCCTCCAGGGCGGCGCGGCGCTCGGCGAGCACCTCGTCAGAGACGTTCAGCTCGATTCTGCGATTCGGGATGTCGATGGTGATCGTGTCTCCGCTCTCGACGAGCGAGATCAGGCCGCCGGATGCCGCCTCGGGGGAGACATGGCCGATCGAAAGCCCCGAGGTGCCGCCGGAGAAACGGCCGTCGGTGATCAGCGCGCACTTCTTGCCCAGGCCACGACCCTTCAGGAACGACGTCGGGTACAGCATCTCCTGCATGCCCGGGCCGCCCTTTGGTCCCTCATAGCGAACGACGACGACGTCGCCGGCCTTGACCTGCTTGTTCAGGATGACGTTCACCGCGTCCTCCTGCGACTCGACCACGACGGCCGGTCCGCTGAACGTCAGGATCGATTCGTCGACGCCGGCGGTCTTCACGACGCAGCCGTCCTCGGCAAGATTGCCGTAGAGCACGGCCAGGCCGCCGTCTTTCGAATAGGCGTGGGCGACGTCGTGGATGCAGCCGTCCTCGGCGTCGAGATCGAGCGTCTCCCAGCGTTCTGACTGCGAGAACGCCTTGGCGCTGCGTTTGCAGCCCGGAGCCGCGTGGAACAGCTCGAAGGCCTCGTCGGTCGCCTTGCCGCCGCGCAGATCCCAGTCGTCCAGGTAGGAGCCGAGCGTCGGATGGTGCACCGAGTGCACGTTCTCGTTCAGCAGGCCGCCACGGTGCAGCTCGCCGAGAATGGCGGGAATGCCGCCTGCGCGGTGCACGTCTTCGACGAGGTAGCTCCCGTTCGGCGCGACCTTGCACAGGCAGGGCACATGGTGCGAGAGGTCGTTGATGTCGTGCATCGTGTAGTCGACGCCTGCCTCCTGGGCGGCGGCGAGCAGGTGCAGAATCGTGTTGGTCGAGCCTCCCATGGCGATGTCCATGGCCATGGCGTTCTGGAACGCCTCACGCGTGGCGATCGAACGGGGCAGCACACTGTCGTCTTCGTCGTCGTAGAACCGGTGGCACAGATCGACCACGAGCGAACCGGCGTTCTCGAAGAGCGCGCGCCTGGCCGTGTGCGTGGCGAGAGTGGTTCCGTTTCCGGGCAGCGACAGACCGAGCGCCTCGGTCAGGCAGTTCATCGAGTTGGCCGTGAACATGCCCGAGCACGATCCGCAGGTCGGGCAGGCGCTGGCCTCGAGCCGGAGCAGGTTCTCGTCTGACAGGTTGGGGTCGGCCGTGCCTGACATCACCGAGATGAGCTCGACGCGCTTCTTCACGGTGCCGTCGACGAGAACTGCCGTGCCGCCCTCCATCGGGCCGCCTGAGACGAAGACGGTCGGGATGTTCAGTCGAAGCGCGGCCAGCAGCATGCCGGGAGTGATCTTGTCGCAGTTCGAGATGCAGACCAGCGCGTCGGCCTGGTGGGCGTTGACCATGTACTCGACGGAGTCGGCGATCAGGTCGCGGCTGGGCAGCGAGTAGAGCATGCCCGAGTGGCCCATGGCGATGCCATCGTCGACCGCGATGGTATTGAACTCGCGGGGAATGCCGCCGGCGGCGCTGATCGCCTCTGAGACGACTCGCCCGACGGGAGCGAGGTGGGTGTGTCCGGGAACGAACTCGGTGAAGCTGTTCGCGACTGCGATGATCGGCTTGCCGAAATCTGATCCGTCGACGCCGGCGGCGCGCAGAAGGGCGCGAGCGCCGGCCATGTTTCTGCCGTGGGTGACGGTGCGTGAGCGTAGATTGGCCATCTGCCCACAATACCCGCCCTCTCTGCTCACGTCATGTGAGGTCGCCCTCTATTTGTCCCGGCCGGGTTTGGAGCTTTCCTGCTGACCGACCCGACGACCACGCAGTGGGAACGTTGGCTAGAGTCGAAGCATGAGAACAGTGGGCTCCCGCATCATCGCAGGCATCGTCATCGTGGGCGTGGGGCTGGTGCTGCTCGCCAACGTGGTGATCCCTGACTTTCAGATGGGCAGCGTCTTTCGTCTGATCATCGGCATCGCCGTGATCGCCTTGGGCGTCTCGACGCTGGTGTCGTCCTGGTCGAATCTCTGGTGGGCGCTGGCGCTCGTCGTCGTCGGCACCGCACTGATCCTCGACAACTTCGGTCTGCTGCCGTTCAGTCCATGGGCACTGATCGCACCGGCCGCTGTGATCGCGCTGGGCCTCAGTGTGCTGACGAGACGTCGTCCGAAGGCGGCGGCGAGCAGGTCTTCGGCAGACCATTCGGTTCCGAGATCGCCAGCCGAGGCGTCTGCCGCAGAGGAGCGCCGATTCGGCGCACGTGACGGCGACGCCGCCCTTGACCAGAACGTGACTGCGGTGCTGGGCAGCTCCGAGGTGCGCAGCACGGCACACGGCTTTCGCAGCGCGTCAATGACTGCCGTGCTCGGCTCGTCGACGCTTGATCTCACTCGTGCCGTGCTGGCACCGGAAGTTCGCATCGAGGTGCTCGCGTTGATGGGCGGCGTCGAGATTCGCATCCCGGACGGCGCCCGGGTGCGGGTCGAGGCGACGGCTCTGCTCGGCGGCGTCGAAGACCGGTCGGTCTTCACCGCGTCGGCTGCCGATCCGTCGGTCGCGGCTCTGGCTCCGGTCGTGGTCATCGGCGGGCAGATCATGCTGGGCGGCCTCGAGGTTCGCAACTGATGCGCAGCACGCACGAGCCGGGCGCGCCTGGCCCGACTTCGGCAGGCGCGTCGACGGCCGGGCTGACGCCGCTGCGCCGTTGTGCGACGGTGCTCGGCATGCTCGTCGCCGTTCTGGTCTCGCTGCTGCTCGTGGTGGTGCTGAGCTTCGCCACCACCCCGATTCCGGGCGCGCTGCTGATCCGGTCGTCGTTCAACGCGGGAGGCGTGCAGGGCAACGAGGCGCTTGGTGCCTACGCACCGGCCGACGTGCGACGTGACGCCGATCTCGCCTACACCTCGAGCGGTCGCGCCGACGAACGGCTCGACGTGTACCGCCGTGCGGACGCGACCGAACCGGCAAGCACCATCATCTGGGTGCACGGCGGCGGCTGGGTCGGCGGCGACAAGTCGCAGGGCGAGAACTACTCGCGCATTCTTGCGGCGAGCGGAGCGACCGTCGTGCAGATCAACTACACGCTCTCGCCAGAGGCACGATTCCCGACTGCGGTGCAGCAGCTCGACGCAGCCACCAGCTACCTGCTCGATCACGCCGACGATCTCGGCATCGCGGCCGACCGTCTTTTCTATGCGGGAGACTCTGCCGGATCGCAGGTCGTGGCCACCTATCTCGCCGCTCTCGAAAGCCCCGACGAGGCCTCGCTGCTCGGCCTGCAGCCGCAGGTTCAGCCGAAACAGGTTCGTGGGGCGGTGCTCTTCTGCGGGGCCTATGACGTCGGCGCCGTGCAGGCGACCGGTCCGTTCGCCTCATTTCTGAACACAGTGATGTGGGCCTACAGCGGCGTGCGCGACTGGCAGAGTGCCGAGATGCTTCGCCAGGGCTCTCCCATAGACGCAGTGACGGCAGACTTTCCGCCGACGTTCGTCAGCGCAGGCAACGGCGACCCCTTGGAGTCACAGTCGCGGGCATTCGCCGCGCATCTGCAGCAGCTCGGAGTGCCGGTGGTCACGCAGTTCTACGACACCGATCACGAACCGCCGCTGCCGCACGAGTATCAGGTGCTGTTCTCGCAGTACCCCGAGGCGATCGCTGCGACGCGCGCGGCCGTGGCCTTCGTCGGGGCACACGGGGGAGGGGACGTCGACGTCGACCGTGTGCCGGTGCTCGCTGCTGCGCGATGACGTCGGGTGCAAGTAACATGAGTTCGTCACTCCATAGTCGCCAATGACGTCGACTGGGATCACCCACACACGTCAGGAGCTCGATGTCCCCCTCTGATCACCACCAGCGACGTCAATTCGCCGTCGGCCGTCAGGCGCAGAACTCGCAGACATCGAACATGCTCGGCTACCTGATCTTCGCCAGCAGGTGGCTGCAGGCTCCGCTCTACATCGGTCTCATCGTGGCGCAGCTGATCTACGTGATCGTGTTCTGGGTCGATCTGTTCCACCTGCTCACCGACGTCTTCACCGACTGGGGCAAGCTCGATGAGACCACCATCATGCTGACCGTGCTGGGACTCATCGACGTGGTCATGATCGCGAATCTGCTGATCATGGTCATCATCGGCGGATATGAGACGTTCGTCTCGAAGATCAACGTCGACGGCCACCCGGACGAGCCCGACTGGCTGTCGCATGTGAACGCGAACATCCTCAAGGTCAAGCTGGCCATCTCGATCATCAGCATCTCGTCGATCCATCTGCTGAAGATCTTCATCGAAGTCGGCGATCTCGGCGCAGAGCATGCGCACAACGTGACCGGCGAGAGCTACACGACCACCGGCGTGATGTGGCAGGTGTTCATCCATCTCACCTTCATTCTCTCGGCGGTCGCCCTCGCCTGGATCGAACGCATCCAGCGCCCCGAACACCACGGAGAGACCGCATCCGGCGCACCCGCGCTGCCGGGGCATCCGTCTGCACCCGATGCCGTGCACCCGGTTGAGCAGGTGGCCTCGGCCGTGCCGTCAGAGCCGGCAGCGACGCACACCGGCAAGCCGCGTGACCACTGATGCACGAAAGTCGGTCAGCGGCTGACGTGCGACGGCACCCCGGAGCAGTGCGCGAGGCTCTGCCCGTCGCTGCCGGCCCCAACCGGCTGTCGCGCGCAGGGCTGGCTCTCTCGGTGGCGCGCACCGTGCTGCTGGCCGTCGGCGTGGTCGCCTTGGGCAGAACGCTTGCGACGGCCTTCGGACCTGACGGCACGGCGGCCGCGGCGCACCTGTTCCTGGTGACGGCCGTCGCGTTCGCCGGCGTCGTGATCGTGCAGTTTCTCGGCGAGGCCGCTCAGGACGCAGCCGAGCGGCAGCTGCAGACCGAGGTGCGCGAGAGCCTTCTCAGACGGCTGGGCGGCCCGGCCGACGCCGACGATCGGCTGCCCGCCGAGGGAGACTTCGCCGATCTGGCCACCGCTGACGCCGCGAAGTACGCGACCTACCGGGCCGAGTTCCACGGCAGCATTCTCGCCGCGCTGCTCTCGCCCGTGATCGTGCTCGTGGTCATCGCACTGGCCGTCGACCCGGTGCTGGCCGGATGCCTCGCGGCTCTGGTCGTGCTCGTCACGGCGGCGGTGGGCGCCTTTCAGCGTGTCACCCGAAAGTCGATGGGCGGTTGGCGGCGGCGCGAGGCCTCGCTGGCCGTGACGTTTCTGCAGGGGCTCCAGGGGCTGCGCACGCTGGCGCTGTTCGGCGCCGGCGACCGGTATCTGCAGCGCCTGGCTCGCAGCGCGGAGCAGCAGCGCACCGAGGTCATGCGGCTGCTGGCGGTCAACCAGCTGCTGATTCTCGTGCTCGACGGGCTGTTCTATGCGGGCGTGCTCGCCGGTTCGGCTCTGCTGGCCGTGTGGCGGCTGCGCAGCGGTGCCATCGACGTGACAGAGGCCGCGGTCGTCGTGCTGCTGGCGGTGGTGATGAGTGCGCCTCTCGACGTGGTCGGCAAGTTCTTCTATCTGCGTGCGCAGGGTCAGCGCGCCGAAGGCCGGCTGGCGCGCGTGATCGGCGTGGGCGACGGTGACTCACGACACGAGACGGCACGACGCGCACCCACGGCTCCGTCAGACGGCAGCCTGCTGCGCATCGAGCAGGGCACACTCGTGACGCCAGACGGGCGCGAGCTTGCGCAGGGTCTGCAGGTCGACATCCGCCGCGGCGACCGACGGACGATCATGGGCCCCAGCGGCGTCGGCAAGTCGACACTGCTCGGCGTGATCGCTGGTCGTCGCGAACTCGGAGGCGGCACGCTGGAACGACTTCCCGGGCTGCGCACCGTCGAGGTCGTGCAGAACCCGGTGATTCTCTCTGGCACAGTGCGTGAGAACCTCGCGCTCGGTCTGGGAGCAGAGGCCGACCAGAGCGCGACGGGCGACGATTCGTCGGATGCCGTGGACGATGCCGCCTGCTGGCGTGCGCTTGAGCTGGCCGGCCTGAGCACGACGATCGGCGAACGACTCGGAGGCCTGGATGCGGCCCTTGGGGAGCGCGGAACGGGGCTCTCCGGTGGCCAGCGCCAGCGGCTCGCGGTCGCGCGCGCTCTGATGCAGCCCGTGGACGTGCTGCTGCTCGACGAGCCGACCAGCGGCCTCGACCGCCAGACCGGCGAGCGTCTGGTCGACACGCTCGCCGACCTGCCCGAACACATGGCCGTCGTCTGCGTCACACATGATCCTGCGGCGTTCGCGCGCCGTATGGCCACGTCTCGCCTCACGACGGACGGTCTGCACGATGAGAGGTCACGATGACGAGCGCGACGCAGGCGAGCACGGCAGACACGCTGCGACAGCTGCTGCCGATGACGAAGGGGTTTCGGGGCAGTCTGGCTGGTTCGTTCGCATTGCGTCTGGTCTCGCAGGCCACGGGAATCGCAGCGGTCGTCGCCGGGGTGCTGCTGGTGGCGGCGAGTGCCCGGGGTCAGGTCTCGGTCTGGACCGTGGGGCTGGTGCTGATCGGCCTCGCTCTGGTGAAGGGCCTGACTCGCTACGGCGAGCAGTATCTCGGGCATCGCGTCGCGTTCATTCTGCTGGCGCGCCTGCGCGTGCGCTTCTTCGCCAGCCTGCTGCCGCAGGCTCCGGCAGTCACGTCGCGCAGCGGCAGCGGCGACCTGCTCTCGCGCGCAGGCCGTGATATCGATCGGCTCGAGGTGTTCTTCGCGCACACCATCGTGCCGGCGGTGAGCGCGGTGATCGTCAGCGTCGGTGTGGTGTTCGCGCAGTGGCTTCTGACCGGGTGGCCGGCGGCGGTGGTCGTTGCCGTCGGTCTGCTGCTCGCCTTCGGCTGCGCCGGGCTGGGACTGCGCGGCGAGGCGCAGACCGCGTCAGAGGGTGCCCGACTCGACGGCCAGAGTGCGCAGTTCGCCGCCGAGACGATGCACGCGCTGCCCGATCTGCGCGGGCTGCACGCGATCGATCGTCGGCTCGGCCGCTGGCACCAGCTGAACCGCAGGCACGCTGACATCATGCGTGCGGAGCAGCGGCTCGGTCGCACCAGACGAGCGCTGGTCACTCTGGTCTGGCTGCTCACAGTGCTGGCCTCGGTGCTCGTCTCCACTGCCGACTCGCATGGCGGAGGGCTGCTGCAGGAGCCGCTGGGCGCAGCGCTTGTGGGTGCCGCACTCGCGTTCTCCGCGTTCGCCGCGCCGGAGTCAGTGGTCGGATTCGTCAATGAGTGGCGTGCTGTGCAGGCGGCAGCGCTTCGTGTGCAGGCGACGATCACGCGCGAACCCGAGGTGACGTTTGCCGCTGAGGAGCCTCCCGAGTCGTCGGCTGCAGCCGCAGAGTCTGGCGATCGGGGAGCGGCCGCGGTGATCGGCCCGCTGGTCTACCGTCACGACGCTGTCGGCGGCGCTCACGGGCCGCAGCTGCGCGTGCCGGAGCCGATCAGCGTCGAGGCGGGCTCGCACGTGCTCGTCGAGAGCTCGAGCGGCAGCGGCAAGTCGACGCTGGTGGATCTGCTCGCACGTGTGCACGATCCGGATTCCGGCTCGGTGCAGATCGCCGGTCGCGATCTGCGAGAGCTGAGCCGTGCCGAACTCGTGCGCACCGTGGCTGTGGTCGATCAGTCGACGTTTCTCTTCGACGCGAGCATCGCCGAGAATCTGCGAATCGCACGGCCTGACGCCAGCGACGACGACCTGCGCGAGGTGTGCGCGACCGTCGGCCTCGGTGCGTTCGTCGACAGTCAGCGCCAGGGCATCCGCACGCGGCTCGGTCGCGGTCGCGGGTGCGTCGGGCTCTCGGGAGGTCAGGCTCAGCGGCTGGGTCTGGCACGCGCGCTGCTGGCTGAGACGCCGGTGCTGCTCGCCGACGAGGTCACTTCTCAGCTCGATGCGCGCACGGCCGATGACATTCGCCGCGTGGTGCTCGATCCTGCTTCGGGACGCACCGTGCTCTGGGTCTCGCACCGTGACGATGCGTGGAACGGACCGGTCGTCGCGGTCGGTGAGACCGGTGTCGTGCGGCTGGTCGCAGCCGACGATCGCTGATGACCGGAGCGGCTGCCCCTACTCGGTGACGAGGATGTTGCCGGCGGCAGGCAGACCGAGATCGAGGGGCTGGCCGTTCATCACCAGACGAATCGTGCCGGCAGCGGGGATGCGCTCTCGAACAGTGATGGTGCTGTCGAGGGTCAGACCGATGTCGGTGAGATAGCGCAGCAGCTCTGGGTTCTCGTCCGAGACACGGCGTACGTGCACGGTATGCCCCTCTGGCACCTCGCTGAGCGGGTGGGCGTCGAGAGTCGGAATGCTGCCGTCGGCTCGCGGTATCGGATCGCCGTGCGGGTCGCGGGTGGGAAAGTTCAGACGGGCGTCGAGCCGCTCGATCATGCGCGGGCTCACCGCGTGCTCCAGCACCTCGGCCTCTTCGTGCACTTCGTCCCAGTCATAGCCGAGATACGACACCAAGAAGGTCTCGAGGATGCGATGGCTGCGCACGAGGTTCACCGCCGCCGATTCTCCGGCCGGGGTGAGCGTGATGTTGCCGTAGCGTTCGTGCACGACATAGCCCTGATCGGTCAGCCGACGCACTCCCTCTGAGACGGTCGAACGGGTGAGGCCCATGCGCTCGGCCAGCTGGCCGGTGGTGATGGGATCGCCCGACCACTCGGCGAACTGCCAGATCTCTTTCAGATAGTCCTGGTTCGTCTGCGAGAGGGCTGTGCGCGGGTCTGACATGGTTTCGATTGTACGTGCCGTTCATCTTGATTCTTGGGCGATCCCTCAGGTGGTTCACCTGGTGGGGCATAATTGACCCGTGACTGAGCAGCAGAGGCAAGACGACATTCCGAGACCGTGGCTCGACCTGTATCCCGATGACGTGCCGAGCGAAGTCGGCACCCTCGAACACCGGTCGATCGTCGATCTCGTCGATCAGACATGTGCCCGTTTCGGTGATCGCAAGGCGTTCACCAACATGGGGCAGACGCTCACGTTCCGTGAGGTCAAACAGCTCTCAGACGACTTCGCCGCCTATCTTCAGGTCTCTCTGGGGCTGCAGCCAGGTGACCACATCGTGCTGCAGATGCCGAACCTGCTGCAGTACCCGGTCGCACTCTTCGGCGCCATAAAAGCGGGCCTCGTCGTGGTCAACGCGAACCCCCTCTATACCGCTCCCGAGACCAAGGCGGTCATTCTGCAGTCGCGAGCGCGTGCCATCGTCGTGCTCGAGATGTTCGCAGACAAGATCGCCGAGATTCTGCCCGACACCACCCTGCAGAACGTGATCATCACCCGGCCGGCAGACCTCTGGCGCAGTCCGGCCAGACGTGTGCTGACGAACGTCGGCATGAGGCTCAAGGGCATGGTGCCGAAGTATCGCCTGCCCGGAGCCGTCGACTTTCGTGACGCCATCGCGCATGGGGCAGACCTGCGTCTGCAGCCCGTCTCGGTCGGACTCGACGACGTCGCACTGCTGCAGTTCACCGGCGGAACGACGGGCACGCCGAAGGGCGCCATGCTCACGCATCGCAACCTGCTGGCCGACTCCCAGGCCATGCGGCACTGGATGCGCGTGATCCTGGACGAGGGCGCCGAAAACGTTCTCGCAGCGCTGCCGCTCTACCACGTGTTCTGCATGACGGTGAACTGCCTGTGCTTCTTCGCCTATGGTCTGCACAACGTGCTCGTGACCAATCCTCGCGAGATCTCTCCGCTCGCCAAGACGATCGTGAGAGAGCGAACCTCGGTGATCATCCTGGTCTCGACTCTCGCTCAGGCGCTCCTCGAGAACCCGCGGTTCCTGAAAGCCGACTTCGACTTTCTCAAACTGACGGTGGCCGGCGGCATGGCTCTGCGCGAGTCGACGGCGAACGAGTGGCAGAACGTCACCCAGCGCCCCATGCTCGAAGGGTACGGGCTCACCGAGGCCTCACCCGTGGTGAGCGTGAACCCGACGTGGCTGCCGCCGATCATCGGCACCGTGGGCATTCCGCTGCCGTCGACCGAGATCAAAGTGCTCGACGACCACGGTCGTGTCGCGGCGTTCGAAGAGCCCGGAGACCTCTATGTGCGCGGCCCCCAGGTGATGAAGGGGTATTGGGAGCGCGAGGACGAGACAGCCGAGGTGCTCGACGCCGACGGATGGCTGGCCACGGGCGATGTGGCCGTGCTGCACGACAACGGCTACTTCTCGATCGTCGATCGCCGGAAGGACATGATCTCGGTGTCCGGGTTCAACGTCTACCCGAACGAAGTCGAGGCGGTGCTGAGCGATCACCCACGCATCAAGACCGCCGGAGTGATCGGCGTGCCTGACGAACACTCCGGCGAGGTGGTCAAAGCCTTCGTCGTGCCGGCTGACCCAGAACTGACCGAACAGGAGGTGCGGCAGTACGCCCGCCGCTATCTCACCGGATACAAACGCCCGCGCTACATCGAATTCCGTGACGAGCTTCCGCTGTCCAACGTCGGCAAGGTCATTCGCCGCGAGCTGCGCGATTGAGCGCGCCAACGGGGGAGACACTGGTCGTCATTCCCACATACAACGAACGAGAGTCGCTGCCTGGAGTGCTGGAGCGGCTGTTCAAGACGCTCCCCGAGGTTTCAGTCCTCGTGGTCGACGACGGATCCCCAGACGGCACGGGCCTGCTCGCCGACCGGCTGCGGGAGCGGCATCCGTCGCTGTCAGTGCTGCACCGTGACCAGAAGCACGGCCTCGGACCTGCCTATATCGCGGGCTTCGAGTGGGGCGAGGCCCACGGGTTTCGCTATCTGGTCGAGATGGACGCCGACGGATCGCACCTGCCTGAGCAGCTGCCGCATCTGCTCGCAGCAGCGGGTGAGAATCGGCTGGTGCTCGGATCTCGATGGGTGCGCGGCGGCACGATCGTGAACTGGCCGTGGTACCGCAGCTCGCTGTCGCATGCGGCCAGCATCTACTCGCGACTGATGCTCGGCCTCGGCCAGCGTGACGTGACCTCGGGATATCGGGTCATTCCCGTCACTGCGCTGCGAGCGCTTCGGCTCGACGAAGCGGCCAGTCATGGGTACTGCTTTCAGATCGACGTGCTGCGACGCGCCGTGGCAGCGGGGCTCGATGTGACCGAGGTGCCGATCACCTTCGTCGAACGTGAGAACGGCCGCTCGAAGATGGATCTCTCGATCATCGTCGAAGCTGTGCTGCGGGTGACCGCTTGGGGCATGCAGCGGATGCTGCCGACACGCCGCTGAGAGTTGCAGAATGCGCTTGCGCTGGTGCATTCATGTGGATACTGTTGTAGATACAACCACTGATGTGCGGACGAAGGCCCGACATCTTCAATGAAGGAGCAGACATCATGACTCAATCCGCAATCGCAGGCTTCACCTCGGGCACGTGGCAGATCGACCCCACGCACAGCAATATCAGCTTCAGCGTGCGTCACCTCGTCACGAAGTTCCGCGGCAGCTTCACCGATTTCGCGGCGACGCTCACCACCGGAGAAGACGTGCTCGACTCCAGCGTGAGCGCCGACATCAAGGCCGCCAGCATCTCGACCGGCAACCCAGATCGCGACGGCCATCTGCGGACGCCTGACTTCTTCGATGTCGAGAATCACCCCGAGCTCACGTTCCGTTCGACTGCGGTGCGGTATGACGGCGATGACCTGGTGGTCACCGGAGACCTCACGCTGCGCGGAGTCACGAAGAGCGTCGACTTCCAGGTCGAGGTCGGGGGCATCACGACGAGCCCGTACGGCCAGACCGTTCTGGGCATCGAAGCCGACACGACGATCAAGCGCGAGGAGTTCGGACTGGAGTGGAACAGCGCCCTTGAGACCGGCGGCGTGCTGCTGGGCAGCGATGTGAAGATTCACATCGAGGCCGAGTTCGTGCTCGACCAGCAGTGATCGTCTGCCGCCGGCCGCGCTGAGCCGGTGACAGAGCACGACGGCCACGGGAGATCCTGAGATCGATCCCCGTGGCCGTCGCCGTGTCTGCAGTCTGAGGCGACGCGGCAGCGTGGTGCGCGGCTTCACGAAGAGTTCACGGAATGGCCGTTCGAACCCAGGGCGCGCTGTGGGGCACGTTCTGTGGGTGCGATAGTCTGGAGGGGCACCGACGCACAACGAACAGATGGAGATCTCATGCCCGACGGACTGCTCATCACTGGTGTGGGGGAGACCTCTGGAAAGTCGCTGGTCACCATCGGGCTGCTGCGCCAGGCTGCTGCTCGGTACGCTCGTATCGGGTTTCTGCGGCCGATCACATCTGCTGACAAACCGACCGAGTCGCGCATCGTCCAGCTGGCCGAACGGCTGCTTCCCGAAGGCGCCCTGACCGCTGTCTCGGTGATGACCGCCGCGCATGCCGAAGAGCTGGTGGCCGACGATCGCACAGACGAGCTCATCGCCGAATGCCTCGGCGCCTTCGAGAGGCTCGCCGCCGAAGTCGACTTCGTCATCATCGAGGGCACCAACGCCATCACCGTGCCCGTGCACGGTGAGCCAGACGTGAACGTCGCTCTGGCGCGGCACCTCGACGTGCCGCTGCTTGCGGTCGTCGACGGCTTCGGGCGCAACGCCGCTCGTGTCGCCGCCGCGGTCTCGCTCACCCGGCAGCGACTTCGCCAGGCGCGTTCCACCCTGATGTGCATCGTGGTCAACCGCGTCTCACCCGAGGTCATCGACGAGGCCCGCACCCTGATTCCCTCGGGGTCGCTCGGGCGCCCCGTCTACCTGCTGCCCTATGTCGAGAGCCTCTCGTGGCCGAGTGTCGAAGAGACGGCGGAAGCCATCGAGGCGCTGCGCATCGGCACCAATGGCGACGCCGATCATCTGGTGCGTCGCATCACGGTGGCAGCGATGGAGGCCGAGCACGCGCTCTCCGTCATCGGCTCGGGAGCGCTCGTCGTCGTGCCCGGTGACCGCGTCGAGCTCATCGAAGCGGTGCTCCAGGCCGCCCTCGCCCCAGAGGCCGTGATCATCAGCGGTGACTTCGACATCTCCGAGCGCCTGCAGCGCGTCGTCGCCGCGGGCAGCATCCCCGTCTACGGCAAACGCGCCGACACCTTCGCCGTCGCACAGGCCGCCAGTCGGGTTCGCGGCGAGATCGGTGCAGGCAACCCGACCCGCACTCGGCAGGCGCTGAAGACTTGGGACGAGCACGCCGACGGCGCCGAGATCCTCTCGCGTTTCGAGTTGTCCCTGCGCGACGTGACCACCCCCGAGCGCTTCGCCTACGAGCTCGCCCGTCGAGCCCGTGCGGCTCACGCTCGAATCGTGCTTCCCGAGGGAGGCGACCCGCGCATCCTCACGGCAGCAGCAGAGATCGCGAAGCAGGGTCTCGTCGATCTCGTGCTCTTGGGCGACCCTGACGAGGTGGCGAAGCTGGCGCGTCTGCACGGGGCGAGTCTCGATGGCATCGAGATCATCGACATCGATCAGTCCCCTCTGCTCGACGAATTCGCACAGACCTACCAGCAGCTGCGCGCCCACAAAGGGGTGACGCTCGAACAGGCGGCACAGCAAGTCCGCGACCCCAGCTTCTTCGGCACCCTGCTGGTGCACTCGGGGCAGGCCGACGGAATGGTCTCGGGCGCGATGCACACGACCGCCGACACGATCCGTCCCGCCTTCCAGATCATCAAGACCCGGCCCGGCGTCCGCGAGGTCTCGTCAGTGTTCCTCATGTGCCTGCCCGATCGGGTGCTGGTCTATGGCGACTGCGCCGTGATTCCGAACCCGACGCCCCAAGAGCTCGCCGGCATCGCCGTGGCCAGCGCCCAGACGGCGGCCGCCTTCGGCATCGAACCTCGGGTGGCGATGCTGTCGTACTCGACCGGAACCTCAGGACACGGCTCCTCGGTCGACGCCGTGCGCGAGGCCACCGAGCTGGCTCGCGCGGCCGCACCCGAACTGCCGGTTGAAGGGCCGATCCAGTACGACGCCGCCAGCAACCTGAAGATCGCGGCTGGCAAACTGCCCGACTCGCCGGTCGCCGGGCGCGCGACGGTCTACGTGTTCCCCGATCTGAACACGGGCAACAACACGTACAAAGCGGTGCAGCAGTCGAGCGGTGCGATCGCCATCGGGCCGGTGCTGCAGGGGCTGCGCAGGCCCGTCAACGATCTGTCCCGCGGCTGCACCGTCGATGACGTGGTCAACACCATTCTGGTGACGGCCGTACAGGCGGGGGCCACGAAAGCCGCCGAGACGCAGAAAGAGGACAACGCATGAGCATGCTGCTGGTGAACGCGGGTTCGTCGAGCCTGAAGCTGAGCGTCGCCGATCAGGACGAAGTCGTCTACAACCGCACGGTTGCGACGCCGCCGGCCGAGATCACCGACGAAGCGTGGGCCGAGCTGATCGCCGACTTCTCGTCGGTGAGCGGCGATATCGAGGTCGTCGTGCATCGCGTGGTGCACGGCGGTCGTCTCTTCGGTGAGGCCGCGATCGTCGACGACAAGGTGATGGCCGGCATCGAAGAGCTCACCGATCTGGCGCCGCTGCACCAGCCGCCGTCGGTGGCGACTCTAGAACGGCTGCGTGCGCTGCTGCCGGAGGCGACGCAGATCGCCTGTTTCGACACTGCGTTCCACGCCAGAATGCCCGCCGAGGCCTATACCTACGCGATTCCTCGTGAGTGGCGCGAGGGGCTCGGGGTGCGCCGGTTCGGCTTCCACGGTCTTGCACACGAGTACAACGTGCGCGAAGCCGCACGCATTCTCGATCAGGATCTCTCCGAGCTGCACATCGTCAGCGCCCACTTGGGCTCGGGTGCCTCCCTGACGGCGGTGCGCGACGGACACAGCGTCGACACCACCATGGGCTTCACTCCGCTGGAGGGTCTGGTCATGTCGACCCGTTCCGGCACGATCGACCCAGCGGTGTCGGCATGGCTCGTGGCGAACACCGGCCTGAGCGTTCGCGAGGTCATCTCGCGGCTTGAACGCCAGTCTGGTCTGCTCGGCCTCGCCGGTGACACGCACATGGGCAACATCGTGAACCGTGCGCATGCCGCCGAGCCTTCGGCACAGCTCGCGCTGGCCGTCTGGGCGCATCGTGCGGCAGGCATGATCGGGCAGATGACGATCGCTGCTGGTGGGCTCGACGCGCTCGTGTTCAGCGGCGGCATCGGCGAGAACTCGCCGGCTGCACGCGCACTCGTGCTCGAACGTCTGCGCCCGCTCGGCGTTCGCTTCGACGAGCGGCTCAACCGCCGCAACGAGATGAACAGCCAGATTCAGACCGAAGGCTCGTCGGCCGCGATCATCCTGGTCAAGACTCGCGAGGACGTGACGATGATCCGGCAGGCCGAGGCCCTCCTGTGGCAGCGCGATCACTGATCGCCTGCTGCGCGTAGCGCAGATAGGCCTCGGTGTTTCGCTCGCGATGAGCTCGGATGAAGGCCTCGACCTCGTCGGGCGAGGTCTTCTTCTCGAGCATCTGCAGCAGGTGCTCGTGCTCTTCGACCAACCCGTCGACACGCCCGGGCAGCAGGCCGAAGACGGCGCCTTTGACCGCGGCGGCCTTGGCCCAGCCCTCGTTGAGCGTCTGCATGAGGTAGCGGTTGGGGCAGTCGCGGTAGAGCACGCGGTGAAAGAGCGTGCTGAACCGGTTGGCCTCGGCGAAGCGTGACGCCTTGAGCGCCTCGATCAGATGGCGGTTGTAGAAGCGGGCCTCGTCGATGGTCTGCTGCCGGATGTGCGGAACGGTCTGTGCGACGGCAGCGCCTTCGAGCACCGAGAGCGTCGACATCATGTGCCGGTACTCCTGCGGCCGGAAGTCGGTCACCTGTGCACCGACGTTGTGAGCGAATGTGACCAGGCCCTCTGACTCGAGCAGCCGGATCGCCTCACGAACCGGAACCGGAGACATCTTGAGCTCACGAGCCAGCTGCGAGATGACGAGACGCTGGCCTGACTGCAGTCTGCCTGCGGCGATCGATCGCTTGATGGCGTCGCGCGCCTGCAACGCCTTGCTGTTCGTCTGCTGCTCGGTCATCGTGTTCTCCCTCAGGATCCCGCGTCAGTCGCAGTCCTCGATGACTGCCGTGATCATAATAGGACAGTCCCGAGAAAATGCCCGTCGGCAGGCCGCAGACCCACGGAATCACCGGCCCCGACCAGAGCGGCCCACGTCGGTCTGACAGGCGCACGTCGTCGGCTGCGGGTACAATCTCTGCCGTGCACCCCCCAATCGACTTCGGCAACGCGTCTGCCCGCGATCTGCCCCCGGCCTACCCGCGCCGTGCGGCACGAGGCACCGCGAGTCGACTGCGCGCCTGGCAGGCTGAGGCTCTTGAGCGGTACTTCGCCGAACAGCCCAGAGACTTTCTCGCCGCAGCGACCCCTGGAGCCGGCAAGACCACCTTCGCACTGCAGCTGGCTGCAGGACTGCTCGATCAGGGGACCGTCGATCGTGTGCTGGTCGTCGCGCCCACCGAGCATCTGAAGCGCCAATGGGCCGAGGCCGCCGAGCGAGCGCTCATTCGCCTCGACCCGAACTTTCGCAACGCCGATCGCGTCTTCGGCTCGCACTACGTGGGTGTGACGGCAACCTATGCACAGGTCGCCGCCAACGTCGAGGTGCACAAGGCGCTCGCCGAGGCGAAGCGCACCCTGGTGATTCTCGACGAGGTTCATCACGGCGGTGACGCACTGAGCTGGGGCGACGCCATTCGCGAGGCCTACGCGCACGCCACACGGCGTGTCTGTCTGACTGGTACGCCGTTCCGCTCTGACGAAGCGCAGATCCCCTTCGTCACCTACGAGCCGCAGCCCGACGGCTCGAAGATCTCACGCGCCGACTACACCTACGGTTACGGCCGCGCCCTGCACGACGGCGTGGTGCGCCCGGTGATCTTCCTGACCTACGCCGGCAACATGCGCTGGCGCTCCCGCAGCGGTGACGAGATGAGCGCCGATCTGGGCGCACCGGCGACCAAAGACATCATCGCCCAGGCCTGGCGCACGGCGCTCGACCCGCGCAGCGACTGGATCGGCTCGGTGCTGCGTGCCGCGGATGCTCGGCTCACGCAGGTGCGTCGGGGAGTGCCCGACGCCGGCGGGCTCGTGATCGCGACCGACCAGACGCAGGCTCGGGCCTACGCCGGCATCCTCAAACAGATCACGGGGGAGTCGGCGACCATCGTGCTGAGCGACGAAGACGGCGCCAGCGATCGCATCGAAGAGTTCTCGGCAGGGCAGCAGCGCTGGATGGTCGCCGTGCGCATGGTGTCGGAAGGCGTGGACGTGCCTCGGCTGGCAGTCGGCGTCTACGCGACGAGTGCGAGTACGCCGCTCTTCTTCGCCCAGGTCGTCGGGCGATTCGTGCGAGCTCGCAAACGAGGCGAGACGGCCACCATCTTTCTGCCCAGCGTGCCCGGTCTGGTGGGTCTGGCACACGAGCTCGAGGTCGAGCGCGACCATGTCTTGGGGGGCCCGAAAGACCGGGACGACGACGGTCTCGAAGACTCGCTGCTCGAACAGGCGAACCAACGCGAGGCCGCATCCGACGATCTGCTCGACGGCGTCGACTTCGAGCCGCTCGAGGCACAGGCCGCCTTCGACCGCGTGCTCTTCGAAGGCGACGAGTTCGGGTCGGGCGCCGAAGCCGACAGCTTGGAAGAACAGGACTTCCTCGGTTTCCCCGGCCTGCTCGAACCCGACCAGGTGCGCTCGCTGCTGCGGTCTCACCAAGACGAGATCACGAAGCGCAAACAGCGCAGGGCGGCGGCGACGCCCGAGACCGAGGCCGCGTCGAACGAGCCGCTCTTCAAACAGCTGAAGGCCAAGCGGGCCGAACTGCACCAGGCGGTCTCGGTCTGGGCCCAGATCAGCGGCGAGTCGCACAGCAGCATTCACTCCAAGCTGCGGCGCATCAGCGGTGGCCCTGCGGTGCCGCAGGCAGACCTCGGGCAGCTGCAGAAGAGGCTGCAGACCGTTCGCGGCTGGATGCACCGCGGACGTCGCTGACGCGCAGCGCCGCTCTTCGCCATCCTGGCGCCGAACGTCGTGTCAGCACGGCGCAGAAGCACTCGATTCGAGCTGTGACAACGTCGATTCGTCTCGATTCGACACAGGTTAGGGTCGTCTACTTTGCACTTGTATACAAGCCGGAGTAACGTCTCCAACAGGTGTCGCCGACAGGTGTCGGAGACCGAAATTTCACTGGAGTGAAGAGGAACGCACATGACCGATACATTGGCCGTGCTGCAGAGCGACCCCACGGCACTGGCGCTGGCGCGCTGGCAGTTCGGGCTGACGACTCTGTACCACTACCTGTTCGTGCCGCTGACGATCGGGCTGATGCTCATCGTCGCGATTATTCAGACCGCTTGGGTGCGCACCGGCAAGGTGAAGTACCTGCAGCTGACGAAGCTCTTCGGCAAGATCTTCCTGATCAACTTCGCCATGGGCGTGGTGACGGGCATCGTCCAGGAGTTCCAGTTCGGGCTGAACTGGTCGGAGTACTCGCGCTTCGTCGGAGACATCTTCGGCGCCCCGCTGGCCATGGAGGGGCTCTTCGCCTTCTTCTTGGAGGCCACGTTCATCGGCGTCTGGATCTTCGGCTGGAACAAGGTGTCGAAGGGCGTGCACCTCGCGTCGGCGTGGCTGACGTCGATCGCGACCATCCTCTCGGCCTACTTCATCATCGCCGCCAACTCGTTCATGCAGAACCCGGTGGGCTACGAACTGAATCCGAACCGTGGGCGCGCAGAGCTGACCGACATCGGCCAGGTGCTCACGAACCCGGTTGCGGTTTCGGCGTTTCCGCACGCCATCACGGGCGCAGTCGTGTTCGCCGGTGCAGTGATCGTAGCCGTGAGCGCCTACCACCTGCGGCGCAATCAGCATGTCGAGACGATGCGCACCGGCCTCAAGATCGGTGCCTGGTCGGTGCTCGCGGGCTTCGCGGGCGTCTTCCTGAGCGGCGACCAGCTCGGCCTGGCCATGGTGCACACCCAGCCCATGAAGATGGCGGCTGCCGAAGCGATGTTCGAGACGAGCACTGGCGCAGACGCCTCATTCTCCGTCTTCACCCTCGGCACGCCCGACGGCCACAGCGAGCTCTTCTCTCTGCGCATTCCCTATCTGCTGTCGTTCCTCTCGACGCACACGTTCAACGGCACTGTCGAGGGGCTGACCGATCTGCAGGCGAAGTACACCCAGCAGTTCTGCACGGATGCGTTGAACCCTGCACTGACGTGCCCGACTGATGGGTCGTTCATGCCGGTGCTCTGGATCACCTACTGGAGCTTCCGCTGGATGATCGGTCTGGGAGCGTTCAGCGCGCTGATCGCTCTGGTCGCGCTGTGGATCACACGCAAGAAGAGCCGGATCACGGTGCCCGACTGGTTCTGGCGTGTCGCGATCTGGGCCGCTCCGGTGCCTCTGCTCGCCAACCTCGTCGGCTGGGTCTTCACCGAGATGGGTCGACAGCCCTGGATCGTGTTCGGCCTGATGACCACCGAACGTGCGGTCTCGCCGAACGTGCCGGCGTGGTCGGTCGGCCTGTCGCTGGCCCTCTTCACCTTGGTCTACGGAGCACTGGCAGTCGTTGAGTTCAAACTCATCAAGAAGGCGGCTCAGGCCGGTCCGCCAGAGTTCGACGCAGACCACAGCGGAGATGAGACCGCAGAGGTCGATCCCCACAAACTGGCGATCACGTACTAGTAATGGAGATTTGATCAAATGACTCTCGAAATTTTCTGGTTCTTCATCGTCGGGGTGCTGTTCGTCGGCTACTTCGTGCTCGACGGCTTCGACTTCGGCGTGGGCATGTCGCTGCCCTTCCTCGGCAAGAACGACACCGAGCGCCGCCAGATTATCAACACGATCGGCCCGGTCTGGGATCTCAACGAGACCTGGGTGATCGTGGCTGGCGCCTGCCTGTTCGCCGCCTTCCCCGAGTGGTACTCCACCCTCTTCAGCGGTGCCTACCTGGCACTGGTGCTGATTCTGATCGCGTTGATCTTCCGAGGCGTCTCGTTCGAGTACCGCCACCAGGGCCACCACGAGAACTGGAGCAAGTGGTTCGACTGGTTCATCGTGATCGGCTCTGCCGTTCCCGCCCTGCTGTGGGGTGTGGCGGTGGCCAACATCGTCAACGGTCTGCCGATTCTGAAGGTCGAGCACTCGTTCATCTATCAGGGCACACTGCTGACGCTGCTCAACCCGTACGCACTGCTGGGCGGTCTGACCACGCTGCTGCTGTTCTTCACGCACGGAGTGCAGTTCGTCGGGCTGAAGACCGACGGCAAGGTCAAGGCACGCGCCCATCGGCTGGGTCGCTCACTCGGCCTGATCACCATCGTCGTCGCGGCGCTCTTCCTGCTGTGGACCAACATCGCGCACTTCTCGCCGCTGGTGCTCGTGCTCTCGCTGCTCGCCGCTGTGACGCTGATCATCAGCTACTGGTGCAACTGGATCGAGCGTGACGGCCTCGGCTTCACCTTCACCGCTCTGACCGTCGTCTTCGCGGTGCTGGCGCTGTGGATGGTGCTGTTCACGAGCTACCCCGAGCACATGGTGATGCCGAGCACCTACGGTCTCGAGAACAGCCTGACGCTCACGAACGCCTCGAGCTCGACGAACACACTGTCGTTCATGACCTGGGTGGCGGCATTCGCTCTGCCGGTCGTGCTGCTCTACCAGGGCTGGACCTACTGGGTGTTCCGCAAGCGCGTTCGCCGCGTCGACATCGAGCAGGCGGCCGTGGCGCACTGACACCCCAGCTGCCGGAACGAACCGCTCCAATCGTCTGCACGACTACACTGTTGTGGCAGGCGAGGGGAGCGGTTCTTCCGTCTGCAGGACGCAGCCACCTGGGGCGTGGGGCTGCGCAGAGATCTTCGAACACGAGGTGAACCATCAAACCCATCGACCCCCGGCTGCTGCGCCGGGCAACGG
The DNA here is from genome assembly GCF_008831165.1 of Pseudoclavibacter sp. CFCC 14310. NCBI lineage: Bacteria > Bacillati > Actinomycetota > Actinomycetes > Micrococcales > Microbacteriaceae > Pseudoclavibacter > Pseudoclavibacter sp. CFCC 14310. Next base: position 175,696 of record NZ_WBKC01000002.1, read on the forward strand.
CCGCCCGAGGCTATCTGCTCGTCAGCGGGCTCATCGGTCTGCTGCAGATCGCCTGCATTCTGGTCTTCTCATGGGCGGTGGCACAATGCGTGGCCGGTGCGCTCATGCAGCATCTGACCTGGAACGAGAGCCTGCACCTGGTCGCACTCGCCGCGGCCGCCCAGGCGATTCGAGCCCTGCTGGCATACGCGTGGAACGTCTCTTCAGAGTTCGCCGCGGCAAAGGTCAAAGCCCAGCTGCGTGAGCAGATGGCTGAGCGGTTCGCGGCACTGGGCCCCGCCTGGCTCGCCAGCCGCTCTGCTCCGCAGCTCACGACCGTCTATGGGCGTGGTCTGGACGCGCTCGACGGCTACTTCTCGAAGTTCCTTCCGCAGCTGGTGCTCACGGTCATCTCGGTGCCGGTCTTCCTGTTCGTGCTCTGGCGCGAAGACCTGCCGTCTGCGATCACAGTGGGCGTCACCCTCCCGCTGATCCCGATCTTCATGATCCTGATCGGCTGGTACACCCAGCGGGTGCAGAACTCCGAATGGGAGGCCTCACGAACACTCTCTGGTCACTTCGTCGACGTCGTCACCGGTCTCTCCACGCTCAAAGTCTTCGGGCGGCAGTGGCACCAGCGTGACGTGATCTCGACCGTGACCGACCACTACCGCCAGCGCACCATGCGCGTGCTGGGCATCTCGTTCATGTCGGGCTTCGTGCTGGAGCTCGCGTCGACCCTGGCGGTCGCACTCGTCGCCGTGTCGATCGGCACACGTCTCATCGGCGGCGAGATCGATCTCTACACCGGTCTCTTCGTCCTGCTGATCGCACCAGAGGCCTTCTCTCCGCTTCGCCTCGTGGGCTCGCATTACCACGCGGCCACCGAGGGCATCTCGGCCGCCGACGACGCGCTGAGCGTGCTCGACGAGCCAGATTCTCGGCCTGGCGCGCACCCGGCCGCCCCGATCCGCAGCGCCAGGAGCGACGCGACCACGGCATCCGCAGAGTCACCGTCGAGCCTCAGACCCGCAGACCTGCGACTCGAAGACATCTGCGTCTCGAGAGGCGATGTCAGGCTGCAGACGGTCACGCTGCGCGCCGAGGCAGGCCGGCTCACCGTGATCAGCGGCCCGTCAGGAGCCGGTAAGAGCAGCATCTTCGCGGCGCTGCTCGGCTTCGCGCCGGCGACGGGTCAGGTGATCTGGCAGGGCGAACGCATCGACCTCGAACGAGACGCGCCGCTGCGGCCCGTCATCGCCTGGAGCGGACAGCGCACTGATCTCTTTCCGGGAACGATCGCGAGCAACGTCGCCCTCGGGCTCAACTCGGGCGACCACGTCGATGCCGATCTGCTGCGGCGCTGCCTGAGGCTGGCCGGCGCGGGTCGGCTCGATCTCGACCAGGTGATCGACCCTGTCGGCGGAGGCATCTCGGGCGGGCAGGCCCAACGCGTCTGCATCGCGCGCGCCTACTACCGCGCCTTCTCGCACGACTGCCGCATCGTGCTGCTCGACGAGCCGACGAGTGCCGTCGACGAGCAGACCGAACGCGAGATGATCGCCGGTATGCGCACCATGGCGCAAGACGGGCGCGTGGTCGTCGTCATCAGTCATCGTCCGCGTGTCATCGCTGCGGCGGATGCTCGCGTGTCGATCGCCGCGCAGCCGACGGGCCGCGCAGGCGGTGCGGTGGCGAGCGCATCCTCGGCGTCGCGTGACGAAAGAGACGGAGTGGTCGCATGAATCGTGGCAGGACTCTGCTGCCGGCACCCGGCGTCGACGAGCGGCTCGCCAGACTCGCCACCCCAGACCCGAAGCGCTTCTGGGCAGGTGTGCTGTTCGGCGTGCTGAGCGCCGCGGCCGCCATCGGGCTGACCTGGGCCAGCGCCTACCTCATCTCGGCGAGTGCGCTGCGCCCGCCCATCCTCACGCTGATGGCGATCATCGTGAGCGTTCGAGTCTTCGCGCTGGGACGCGCATCGTTCCGTTACATCGAGCGTCTGCTCAGCCACGACGCCGCGTTCCGAATGCTCGGGCGACTGCGCGTCGGCGTGTTCGAGCGACTGATACCGGGTGCGCCTGCGAACCTCTCGCATCTGGGCCGCGGCGACCTGATGAGCCGGTTCGTGTCGGACATCGACGATCTGCAGGATCTTCCCCTGCGCGTCTGGCAGCCGCTGCTCACTTCGCTGCTGGTGAGTGCCGTCACGACCGCGCTGCTCGCACTGATCTCTCCGATGGCGGGTCTCGTGCTCGCGCTGAGCCTGATCGGCGCCGCGGTGTTGGGCGGCGTGCTGCCTGAGCGGGCGACCTCGGCTCGCACCCGAGACGCGGCGCCGGTGCGTGCCGCGCAGAACGAGCACATGCTGCGCATGCTCGAGTCGATGGACGTGCTGACGGCCTATGACGCGCTCCCGCAGGCTCAACGCGAGGCTCAGAGTCTGGCGCGGCGGCAGTCGGTGATCGACCGCTCGCGTGCCGCCACACAGGGGCTCGTCGATCTGTGCCTGACCGGATTCACCGGCATCGCCGTGATCGGCGCGATCTGGGCGGGCGGCACCGATCTGCAGGCCGGAGCCTTTCCCGGCAGCTGGCTGGCGGTGCTGGTGCTGGTGCCGATGACGATCTTCGACGTCTTCTCGCAGGTGCCGACCGCCATGACGGCGATCGAGAAGGTGCGTGTGGCCTCGCACCGCATCGGTGCGGTCATCGACGACGGCAGGCGGCTCAACGGCGGGGCCGACGATGCCGGTTCCGGCGCGGGTGCAGACGGGGATGCCGGAGCCGAGCCCGCACCGCAGGCAGACGAGCGAGCATCCGCATTCGCGTCACTGCAGCTGCGAGACGTCAGCATCGGCTGGCCGGGAGCCGCGATCATCGCAGAGGGCATCGACCTCGACCTGAGGCCTGGCCGCCGTGTGCTCATCACCGGTGCGAGCGGTGCAGGCAAGAGCACGCTCGCTGCCACACTGGTGCGCTTTCTCGACCATCGCTCCGGAGGGTATGCGATCGATGCGCAAGATGTGCGCGACCTCGGCGGCGACCGCGTCCGTCGCGTCGTCGGTCTCTGCGAGCAGCGACCGCACCTGTTCGCGTCGACGGTGCGCGCCAACCTGCTGCTGGCGCAGCCCGAAGCCGAAGACGACCTGTTGCTCGCGGTTCTGCGCCGTGTGGGACTCAATGACCTGATCGAGTCACGCGAGGGTCTCGACACGGTGGTCGGAGAGAACGGACAGCTGCTGTCGGGCGGGCAGGTGCAGCGCCTCGCATTGGCACGGGCTCTGCTCGCAGAGTTCCCGGTGATCGTCTTCGACGAGCCCACGGCCAACGTCGACCCGGAGCTCGCAGACGAGCTGCTCGTCGATCTGCTCGCCATCGCTGGAACGCACGGCAGCACGAGAGACGGTCAGGCTGCCGCGGTCGTGCTGATGAGTCACGATCGGGTTCCCTCGGCGCTGGTCGACGAACATCTGCATCTGGCCGACGGGCGGCTCACGCGGGTCGACGCGGTCGAACAGGCGTGATCGAGTAACCTTGAGGCGGTCTGCCTCGTTTCCGACAGACCAGCGCGATCCATGAGAACAGGTGAAGAAGAGTTGAGCGACGAGACGGCAGAACAGCCAGAGTACGACTTTCGCAGACTGCAGCAGAAGTGGCAGCCCATCTGGGCCGAGCAGCGGCTGTTCGACGCCGAACGGGCGGTGACCGAGCATCCTGATCGACCGCGCAAGTACGTGCTCGACATGTTCCCCTACCCGTCGGGCGATCTGCACATGGGCCATGCCGAGGCGTTCTGCTACGGCGACATCGCGGCGCGCTACTGGCGTCACCGCGGCTACAGCGTGCTGCATCCGATCGGCTGGGACTCGTTCGGCCTGCCCGCCGAAGACGCTGCGATCAAACGCGGCATCAACCCGCGCACCTGGACCTACGACAACATCGCCCAGCAGAAGCGCAGCTTCGAGACCTACGCGCCGAGCTTCGACTGGTCGCGTGAGCTGCACACCTCCGACCCGGAGTACTACCGCTGGAACCAGTGGCTCTTTCTGCAGATGTACGAGCGCGGGCTGGCGTATCGCAAAGACTCCTGGGTCAACTGGGATCCGGTCGACCAGACCGTGCTGGCCAACGAGCAGGTGCTCGCCGACGGCACCAGCGAACGCAGTGGCGCCATGGTCGAGAAGAAGAAGCTCACGCAGTGGTATCTGAAGATCACTGACTACGCCGATCGGCTTCTCGACGACCTGGATCGACTCGAGGGTCATTGGCCGGCCAAGGTGCTGCAGATGCAGCGCAACTGGATCGGACGCTCGTACGGTGCAGACATCGACTTCCGCATCGAGGGCCGCGAACAGCCGGTCACTGTGTTCAGCACACGGCCAGACACGCTCTATGGGGCCACCTTCATGGTGGTCGCGCCAGAGAGCGATCTCGCAGCGGAGCTCGTCTCGGCCGCCAGCCCCGAAGCACGAATGCGTTTTCAGGACTACCTCGAGCGCACCCAGCACGCCACGGAGATCGAACGGCAGGCATCTGACAGGCCGAAGACCGGCGTGTTCCTGGAACGCTATGCGGTGAACCCGGTCAACGGCGAACGTCTGCCCGTCTGGGCTGCCGACTACGTGCTGGCCGACTACGGTCATGGCGCCGTGATGGCCGTGCCCGCGCATGATCAGCGTGACCTCGACTTCGCCCGCGCGTACGATCTGCCGGTGCGGGTCGTGGTGAGCAGCGACGATGATGACCCCGCCGAGAGCGGTGTGGCCGTCACCGGCGACGGAGTGCTGACCAATTCGGGCCCGCTCGACGGCCTGCACAAGGACGAGGCGATCGCACAGGTCATCGAGAAGCTCGAGGCCGACGGCACCGGTCACGGCACGAAGACCTACCGGCTGCGCGACTGGCTGATCTCTCGCCAGCGCTACTGGGGCACGCCGATTCCCGTGCTGCACGCCGAAGACGGTTCGCTGGTGCCTGTGCCCGAGTCTGAGCTGCCCATCGAGCTGCCCGACACCGAGGGTCTCGACCTCAAGCCCAAGGGCACGTCGCCACTGGGCGCCGCCACCGACTGGGTGCACACGACGCTGCCCGGCACCGACGAGCCTGCGCTGCGCGACCCGGACACGATGGACACCTTTGTCGACAGCTCGTGGTACTACCTGCGCTTTCTCAGCGCGAACGATGCGACGCAGCCTTTCGACCCCGAACAGGCCCGCCAGTGGGCGCCGATCGACATCTATGTGGGCGGCGTCGAGCATGCGATCCTGCATCTGCTCTACTCACGGTTCATCACCAAGGTGCTGCACGACATGGGCTGGGTCGACTTCGACGAGCCCTTCACCTCGCTGATCAACCAGGGCATGGTGCTGCTCGACGGCTCGAAGATGTCGAAGTCGAAGGGCAACCTCGTCGAGTTCGCCTCCGAGCTGCGTGATCACGGCGCCGACGCGCTCCGTGTGACGCTCGCCTTCGCCGGGCCGGTCGAAGACGACATCGACTGGGCAGACGTCTCAGTGCAGGGCTCGGCGAAGTTCCTCGCTCGTGCCTGGCGCGTCGCTCGTGACGTGAGCAGCGCATCCGCCGCAGACGCCGCGGCTCTCAGCGACGGCGACCTGACCCTGCGGCAGGCCACGCACCATCTGCTGGCAGATGCGCCCGACCTGATCGAGGCGACGAAGTACAACGTGGTCGTGGCGCGTCTGATGGAGCTGGTGAACCTCGCCCGCAAGACGATCGATCGACCGCAGGGGCGTGGAGCCGCCGATCCCGCTGTGCGCGAGGCCGCTGAGGTGCTCGCACGCGTGCTCGACCTGTTCGCGCCCTATCTGGCCGCCGAGATGTGGCAGATGCTCGGGCATGAGGATGCCGTGGCGTTGTCGGTCTGGCCTGTGGCCGATCCGTCTCTGCTGGTTCGCCAGGAGGTCACGGCGGTCGTGCAGGTCAACGGCAAGGTGCGCGCCCGTCTTCAGGTCTCGCCCGAGATCACCGAGGGCGAGCTGCAGGAGCTCGCACTGGCGAACGAGCACGTGCAGGAGCTGGTGGGCGACCGCAGCATCCGCCGTGTGATCGTGCGCGCGCCGAAGCTGGTCAACATCGTGGTCGGCTGAGTCCCAGCCGTCTGACGGCGACGTGCCCCGGTCGGGCGGCGGAGTGATCTTACCCGCTGCCCACCGGGGCACGCCTGTGTGCACAGAAGGTGTCGGCCGTCCAACCTGTGCACAGCGGTGCCCAAGGATGAGCGGGCAGATGGGCGATCGACCACAGTCGAGGCATGCCAGCTTCAGAGCATCCCACGACGTCGACCCGTTTTCTGCACGCTCGAGCCCTGATTCTGCTCACCGTGCTCGCCTTGGTCGTCTGCGTGCTGCTCTCGGCCTGTCAGGGCTCGAGGCATTCGGTCGTCGAAGCCGGTCAGAACACAGCGTCTGACGGGGGAGACCTCAACGCTGCCTCGGGTGCGCCAGGCGAAGCGAATCGCACGCCGGGCGGTGACGACGGCGTGCACGTGCATGTCACCGGCGCAGTACGTGCCCCGGGTCTGCATCGGCTCGATCCAGGGCTGCGCATCGCCGATGCCATCGAGAAGGCCGGCGGGTTTGCCGACGACGCCGACGTCGAGACGCTGAATCTCGCCCGTGTGCTGGTCGACGGCGAGCAGCTCGTCATTCCGCGTCGCGGCGAAGAGGCTCCTGCCGCATCGGCACCGAGCGGGTCCGCATCCGGATCGGCCGGCGCAGCATCCGGTGCGACCGCCGGCGGTGCGGGCAGCCAGATCAATCTGAACTCGGCGACGGCCGATCAGCTGCAGACGCTGCCTGGTGTGGGGCCCAGCACCGCGCAGAAGATCATCGACTCGCGGGCAGCCGAAGGCGCGTTCAGGTCGGTGGACGACCTGAACCGGGTGTCGGGCATCGGTGAGAAGACGCTCGAGAAGCTGCGCTCACGGGTGACCGTATGACGGGCAGGAGGCGTTCGCTGCTGGCCTCACCGCAGCTGATCGAATGGCGGCAGCTGGGCGAGGTGCGGGGTGACCGCCCCAGATGGCGCGCTGGAACGGCGCTGCTGGCAGTGCTCGGCGGGTGGATGCTCGCGTTGAGTCAGGGAGCCGGGGAGCCAGCCGCGCGCAGCGAGCTGCGGCGCAGTCTCGAACTCTTCGATCCCCACTGGGCAGAGCAGATGCGGGCTGCGTTCGGCCGCATTCTCGCAGACCTTGGCGGGCTGCTGCCGCTGAGCCCCGAGGTCACCGGCCTGATCGGAGGGGTCTCAGTCGGCGTGGTCGACGGGCTGCCCGAAACGACGGACGCGAACATGCTCGCCACCGGCCTCGCCCACATCACTGCGGTCAGCGGGTCGAATGTGGCGGTGCTCGTCGGCATGGTGCAGGGGCTGCTCGGGCTCATGCACACACCGAGACTCTGGCGCGGCGTGGGCGAGCTGGCCGGCATCTGGGGGTTCGTGCTGCTGGTGGGCGGCGAGGTCACCGTGCTGCGGGCGGCGGCCATGCTCACACTGGTCACGCTGCTGCGCCCGTGGCGCGGCGGCCGCGGCGTGGTCGGCATCTGCGTCGCCGTTGTGATCCTGCTGCTCTGGGAGCCGCAGCTTGCCGGCAGCGTCGCTTTCGGGCTGTCGGTGACGGCGACAGCTGGCCTGATGCTGTTCAGCGGACCGGTCGCCCGCTGGCTGTGTCGATGGATGCCCGAGGCGATCGCGAATCTGCTGGCGCCCAGTACGGCCGCACTGATGGCTTGTCAGCCGCTGCTCCTGCTGATCGACGGGCAGCCCGCGTCCGGTCACCAGCTGGCTGCGAATCTGCTGGCTCTGCCCGCAGTGCCTGCGGTGACGGTGCTCGGCGTGCTCAGCTGCCTCACGGCAGCGTGGGCACCGTGGCTCGCCGTCGTCTTCGCGCTGCTTGCGGCTCCCGGCGGGTGGTGGATCGGTCAGGTCGCGGCGCACTTCAGCTCGCACCCGTTCGGCGCGATTCCGTGGCTGTCCTGGCCAGCAGGCGGAATGGCGAGCGGGCTGCTGCTCGCACTCTTGACCGTCGGCACCCTGATCGGCTCCGGGCATGGGCCGACGTCAACTGCGTCTTCATCGACTGGCTCACGCCGATTGAGCATTCGCTCCTCAGACGAACGACGAGACCACGAACTGCACCGACCACGACGGCGCCGATCGCGACGGCATCGGCCACGACGGCATCGGCGGCGCCTGAACTGGCGGCGGCGCGTGCGGCTGGTCAGCTTTGGCGGCGCGCTGATGGTGACGACTGCGACTGTGGCGGTCACCGGCATCGGCCACGTGCTGTCGGCCAGTCGGCTGCCGGTGGGCACGCCGATACTGCAGTGCGATGTGGGGCAGGGCGACGGCCTGCTCGTGCAGGGCTCCGGCGCAACCGTGCTGATCGACACGGGCGAGTCTGAGCAGAAGATCACCGACTGCCTGCGCGGGGCGCAGGTCACCGCAATCGACGTCGTCGTGCTGACACACTCGGACGTCGACCATGCCGGAGCCACCGAAGCGGTCGCGAAAGTGGCTCAGGTCGACACTGTTCTGATCCCCGACGTCGTCGACGCGAAGCTGGATCGTGCGGCCGGGCGGCTGCAGGCTCGTCAGGTCGTGCGTGCCGGCCTCGGCGACGCCGGGAGCATACAGGCGGTCCCCGGTCTCGACGATGCACGCAGCTCGAAACAGCAGACACCGGCCGGGGCAGGCATCGCGTGGCGTGCCCTGCACCCCAAGAAGGCGGCGCCAGGTGCGACAGGGGGCCGACCTGTGAATGACCCGAACGCCAGCAGTCTCGCGATGCTGATCGATCTGCCAGATCTGCGCCTGCTGACGCTCGCCGATCTCAACGCAGACGGGCAGCGATCGGTCGCTCGCGAGCTGTCTGCGCTCGGTGTGCGAAGAATCGACGTGGTGAAAGTCGCCCATCACGGTTCCGCCGATCACTGGCCGGGCCTCTACCTCGAGCTGCGTCCCACCCTGGGTCTGATCTCCTGCGGGCGGGGCAACTCCTATGGGCATCCGACGTCCAAGCTCCTGGCCACGCTGCAGCGCAGCGGCACTGCTGTTCGCCGCACCGATCAGCACGGCCGCGTGGCAGTGAGCGCCGAGCCTCCCGACGTCGCGGAAGGCACGCGTGAGGCACCCTCTGCGCACGAATCGGCCAGAGGAGGTCAGCGGCTCGCGGTATGGTGTGAGCACGGCTGCTGAGCCGACACGACGTCGACCCGGCACACAGACAGAATCAGAGCGAAGACGAGGAGTCGCGTGGCGGCGAAGGGCAAGATCCAGCGTGCACGATGGAGCCAGGTGCGTCTCGCACCGATCGTTCTGCTGAGCGGCCCAGAAGACCTCTTGGCCGATCGCGCCCGACAGCTGCTGCGTGTCGCAGCGCAGCAGCAGGCGAGCGATCAGCAGCAGGAGGTCGAGTTCTCTGATCTTGACGCGCGAGAGTACGCCTCCGGCTCACTGCTGAGCGTCGCGTCGCCTTCGCTCTTCGCTCAGCCGCGTTTCATCTGGGTCGATCACCTTGAGCAGATGACCGATGCCTTTCTGAGCGATGCGATCGACTACATCGGTCAGGCCGATCCCGATGTGACCGTTGTGCTGAGGCATCGCAAAGGGGTCCGCGGCAAGAAGCTGCTGACTGCGATCCGCGATGTGGCCTCTGCGCTCGAGGTGGAGTGCGCAGAACTCAAACGCGACGATGACAAGCAGACCTTCGTGCGAGAAGAGCTGCAGCTGGCTGGTCGGCGCATCGACCCCGATGCGGCTCGGGCGCTCGTCGACGCGTTCAGCGCAGACACCACCGAGCTGGCGGCCGCCTGCAGGCAGCTCGTCGCAGACGTGACCGAGAACATCACTCGGGCTGACATCGACCGCTACTTCGGCGGGCGGGTCGAGACGACGGGCTTCGCCATCGCAGACGCCGCACTGGCGGGGCAGACCGCGAAGGCCCTGGTCTTGGTTCGACACGCCGGGCAGCAGGGCATGAACGCGGTGCCGATCGTCGCGGCGATCGCGACGAAGGTGCGCCTGATGGCCGCCGTCTGCGAGGTGCACGCCTCTCCGCAGCAGCTGGCCTCGAGGGTCGGGGGCGCACCCTGGCAGATTCGGCGTGCCCAGCAGGATGCGGCACGGTGGAATCCCGTCGAGCTGGGTCGTGCCGTGCGAGCGGTGGCCGACACAGACGCCCAGATCAAGGGGCAGTCCGTCGACGGCGGCTATGCTCTGGAGCGGCTCGTGCGCAGACTTGCGACACGACGCATCGGCAGTTGAGCGCCTGCCCCGGCGTTTGGTAGTGTAGATGCTTGGCCTGCACACCCTCGGTGTGATGTGTCCGTGTCGAACCCGACCGGGCTTACCAGAAGACTGACAGAAAGACGACAGTGGCGAACATTAAGTCCCAGAAGAAGCGCATCCTCACCAACGCCAAGCGCACTGAGCGCAATCGCGCGCTGAAGAGCGAACTGCGCACCCTCTCACGTAAGACCCGTGAGGCCGTCGCAGCAGGCGACAAAGAGAAGGCTCAGGCCGAACTGCTCATCGTCTCGAAGAAGCTCGACAAGGCGGTCACGAAGGGCGTTCTGCACAAGAACACCGCTGCGAACCGCAAGTCGAAGCTGACCAAGCAGGTCAACTCTCTCTGAGTCTGAGACCCAGGAGTTCGTGAAGGCCCGCCCCTGAGCGGGCCTTCTGCATAGCAGGCCGCAGAGAAAGAGGAGCGCATGCCCAGAGTCACCGACCAGCAGGCACGTCAGATCGTGCCAGCAGCCACCGACTCGAAGCGCATCCGCAACTTCTGCATCATCGCGCACATCGACCACGGCAAGTCGACCCTGGCCGATCGAATGCTGCAGATCACCGGCATCGTCTCTGACCGTGACATGCGGGCGCAGTATCTCGATCGCATGGACATCGAGCGCGAGCGCGGCATCACGATCAAGAGCCAGGCCGTGCGCATGCCGTGGGGTGTCGGCGATCAGGGGTATGCCCTGAACATGATTGACACGCCCGGTCACGTCGACTTCACCTACGAGGTGTCGCGTTCTCTGGCAGCCTGCGAAGGCGCCATTCTGCTGGTCGACGCGGCGCAGGGCATCGAGGCCCAGACTCTGGCCAATCTCTATCTGGCTCTTGAGAACGATCTGACGATCATCCCGGTGCTGAACAAGATCGACCTGCCCAGCGCCGACCCGGAGCGCTTCGCCGCCGAACTCGCCGGGCTGATCGGCGGCGACCCCGCCGACGTGCTGCGGGTCTCGGGCAAGACCGGCGAAGGAGTCGAAGCGCTGCTCGACGAAGTGGTGCGCCGCATTCCAGCACCGCAAGGCGACCCCGATGCGCCCGCTCGTGCGATGATTTTCGATTCTGTGTACGACGCATATCGTGGCGTGGTCACCTATGTCAGAGTCGTCGACGGCCGGCTGAACCCTCGCGAACGCGTGCAGATGCTCAGCACCAAGGCGACGCATGAGATTCTGGAGATCGGCGTCAGCTCGCCAGAGCCGAGACCGAGCGACGGTTTGGCCGCGGGCGAGGTCGGCTATCTGATCACCGGGGTGAAAGACGTTCGTCAGTCGAAGGTCGGCGACACGATCACCACACATGCCCGGCCCGCGACCGAAGCGCTGCCCGGCTATGACGAAGCCAAGCCGATGGTGTTCTCGGGGCTCTATCCGCTTGACGGCAGCGACTACCCAGATCTGCGCGAGGCGCTTGACAAGCTCAAACTCGAAGACGCCGCGCTGATCTACGAGCCAGAGACCTCGGTGGCACTCGGCTTCGGCTTCCGCTGCGGGTTTCTGGGCCTGCTTCACCTCGAGATCATCTCAGAGCGTCTGCGCCGCGAGTTCAACCTCGATCTGATCGCCACCGCACCCAGCGTGATCTACGACGTCACCGCCGAAGACGGCACCCAGGTGCACGTCACCAACCCCTCCGAGTTTCCAGACGGCAAGATCGTCGATGTGCAGGAACCGATCGTGCGTGCCACGATCCTGGCGCCGAAAGACTATGTCGGAGCAATCATGGAGCTCTGTCAGTCCCGTCGCGGCACCATGCAGGGCATGGACTATCTCAGCGAGCAGCGCGTCGAACTGCACTACACGCTGCCGCTCGGCGAGATCGTCTTCGACTTCTTCGACCAGCTGAAGAGTCGCACGCAGGGCTACGCCTCGCTTGACTATGAGCAGACCGGCACCCAGAGCGCCGACCTGGTGAAGGTCGACATCCTGCTGCAGGGTGAGAAAGTCGATGCGTTCAGCGCGATCGTGCATCGCGATGCGGCCTACGCCTATGGCGTGAAGATGACACAGCGGCTGCGCGAGCTGATTCCTCGCCAGCAGTTCGAGGTGCCGATTCAGGCGGCCATCGGCGCCCGCATCATCGCTCGCGAGAACATTCGTGCCCTGCGCAAAGACGTGCTGGCCAAGTGCTACGGCGGCGACATCTCGCGCAAGCGCAAACTGCTCGAGAAGCAGAAAGAGGGCAAGAAGCGCATGAAGTCGATCGGTCGCGTCGAGGTTCCGCAAGAGGCCTTCATCGCCGCAATCTCGAGCGACGGCGGCGGCCAAAAGGGCGAGAAGCGCAAGTGACGTTCAGCGTCTACGTGCACATTCCGTTCTGCCGGGTGCGCTGCGGATACTGCGACTTCAACACCTACACCGGCACCCAGCTGCGCGGCTTCGGCCAGAGCGAGTATGCGCAGGTGGCGGCCGACGAGGTCGGCTACGCCGCCAGCGTGCTGCGCGACGGCGATCATGCTCCCGACCAGGTCGACACGGTCTTCTTCGGCGGCGGCACCCCGACCATGCTGCCGGTCTCCGATCTCACCATGATCCTGCACCGCATCCGCGACGAATGGGGCCTGGCGCCCGACTGCGAGATCACCACCGAGGCGAACCCCGAGACGGTCGACGCCGCCGCCCTGCAAGAACTCGCCGCGGCCGGGTTCACCCGCGTGTCGTTCGGCATGCAGTCAGCCGTGCCGCACGTGCTGCGCACCCTCGACCGGGTGCATCGCCCTGAACGCATTCCACTGGTGGTGCAGTGGGCGCGAGCAGCAGGGCTGCAGGTGTCGCTCGACCTGATCTACGGCACGCCGGGGGAGTCGATGGCCGACTGGCAGACCAGCGTCGACGAGGCTCTGGCGCAGCATCCCGATCATCTCTCGGCCTACGCGCTGATCGTCGAGCCGGGCACGAAGCTGGCCCGCCAGATCAGGCACGGTGAGGTCGCCGAACCCGACGACGACCTCACCGCAGACAAGTACGAGTGGCTCGATGCCCGCATGCGTCGCGAGGGGTTCGAGTGGTATGAGCTCAGCAACTGGGCGCGCGTCGTCGATGACGACGTCGACCGACGCTGTCGACACAACCTGCGCTACTGGCACAATGACGACTGGTGGGGCATCGGCCCCGGTGCGCACAGCCACGTCGGCGACCAGCGCTGGTGGAACGTGAAGCATCCCGCGCCCTATGCCGCCCGAGTGCGCGCCGGCGAGAGCCCGGAGGCGGGCCGTGAGACTCTGGACGCCACCGCTCGCTACGAAGAGCGCATCATGCTGGGCAGTCGGCTTCGCGAGGGCATCGGCGTGGCCGAGATCGCCGCTGCGCGTCGTGACGAGCTGCCACTGCTGGCCGGCGACGGCCTGCTCGATGCGGATGCGCTGGCAGGTGGGCGAGCAGCGCTCACGCTGCGTGGTCGCCTGCTCGCCGACCGCGTGGTGGCAGATCTGATCGCATAGGTCTGGCTCGCGCCGTGAAGTCACAGGCGCGCTATGATTAGCACTCGAGGCATGAGAGTGCCAGCAGCGGAGTCAACCCGGAGGTGATTGCCATGGCGACCGAACGAGGTCTCGCGGTGCTTCAGGCGATCGTGAACGACTATGTGGCCACCCGAGAGCCGGTCGGCTCGGCGGGTCTGGTCTCTCGACACCAGTTTCACGTGTCTGCGGCCACCATTCGCAATGACATGTCGGCTCTGGAAGACGAGGAGCTCATCTCAGCGCCTCATACCTCGGCCGGCCGCGTGCCGACTGAGAAGGGCTATCGGGTCTTCGTCGACAACCTGACGCGGCTGCGCGGCATCACGGCGCCCCAACGCAGAGCGATCGAGCGGTTTCTGACTCCCGGCGAAGCCGATCTCGATGTGATGATCGAGAAGACGGTGCGTCTGCTTGCTCAGCTCACCAACCAGCTGGCCGTCGTGCGGTACCCGACGTTTTCGAGCACGCGCGTGCGCAAAGTCGACATCGTCGACGTCGAGGGTGGTCGTCTGCTCGTGGTGCTGATCACCAGTCGTGGCACGGTCGCACAGCATCACGTGACGCTGCCGGCCGGTGCGTCGACGCAGTCGGTGCGTCCTTCGGTCGTGCGCCTGCGCGCCCTCATCAACGACCAGCTGCGCGGCGTCGACCTCGAGCAGTTCGGCGACCGTGCCGAGCAGGTGCGCGAGTATGCGGCACCAGATGATCGCCCGCTCGCCGAACTGCTGCTGGGCGCGCTCGAACTGGGGGTAGAGGGCTCTCGGTCAGAGCGTCTGGTGGTTGCAGGCACCGGCAACCTGATGCGCACTGAGGCCGACTTCGACCACACCCTGGTGCCGGTGCTCGAGGCCATCGAAGAACAGGTGGCTCTGCTTCGGCTGCTCGGCGAGATGGGCGCCGAGGGGCGCGACATCACCGTGCGCATCGGCCGCGAGAACGAGCACGAAGGCCTCGAAGAGGCTGCCGTGATCTCGAGCGGGTATGGCTCCGAACAGCGCGGCGAGTACGGCAGGCTGGCTGTTCTGGGCCCGACCCGCATGGACTACCGCGCGAACATGGCGGCCGTCCAGGCTGTCGCCAGCTATCTGTCGAAGATGCTGCGATGACCGCGAACCGCACGAATCCCGCCCCTGAGGCGAACGACGACCATCACAATTGGAGACGAACAGAATGACCGATCACTACGAAACACTGGGCGTGTCTCGTGAGGCGAACCAGGATGAGATCAAGAAGGCCTACCGCCGCCTGGCGCGCAAGCTGCACCCCGATGTGAATCCCGACCCGCAGGCGGCAGAGCAGTTCAAACAGGTGACGCTGGCCTATGAGATTCTCTCGGACGAGACCAAACGCGCGCAGTACGACCGCGGCGACACAGGTGACGGGCAGTTCGGCTTCGGCGACATCTTCGACGCGTTCTTCGGCGGCGGGGGAGGCGGTCGCGGACACCGCGGCCCCAAGCCACGCCAGCAGCGCGGGGATGACGCCTTGGTGCGCATCAACGTCTCGCTTCGTGACGTCGTGTTCGGCGCCTCAGAAGACGTCGAGGTCGACTCGGCGAAGGTCTGCGAGACCTGCACCGGATCGGGCGCAGCGCCCGGCTCGTCGCCGGTGACCTGCGACTACTGCCACGGCGAGGGCTACGTTCAGCAGCAGGTGCGGTCTCTGCTCGGCAACGTGCTCACAGAGGCCGTCTGCCCGATGTGCAAGGGCTACGGAACGATCATTCCGCAGCCGTGCCCCGATTGCGCCGGGCAGGGCCGCCTGCGCTCACGCGAGACCATCACAGTGCCGATTCCGGCAGGCATCGACAACGGCGTACGTCTGCACCTCGCCGGTCGCGGTGAGGTCGGCCCCGGCGGCGGGCCCCGCGGCGACCTCTACTTCGAGGTGCACGTCGAGAACGACGAGACCTTCACCCGCGACGGCGACGACCTGCTGGCCTCACTCGAGGTCTCGATGACCGATGCGATTCTCGGCGCCAGTGCGAAGATCGAGAGCTTCGACGGCCCTCTCGACATCGAGGTCAAGCCCGGCGCACAGAGCGCTGATGTGATCACGATCGCCGACCACGGCGTCACGCACCTGCATCGCAACTCGCGCGGCGCGCTGCGAATCTCGCTGCGGGTGTCGACTCCCACCAAACTGAGCGGCGATCAGCGCCGTCTGGTCGAACAGCTGGCGAAGCTGCGCAATGACGAGGCACCACATCTGACCAGCGCAGCGAAGTCGGGGTTCCAGCGCTTCCGCAAGCGGTTCATGGGTCGCGGCTGATGCCGCTGTTCCTGCCCGAGCACCTGCTGCGCCTGGAGCTCGCCGCCGACAGTGACGAGCAGACCGTCAGCCGCACGCTCGCCCAGCTGCCCGGTCAGGCGTTTCACGATGCGGCCACCGCATCCGCATGGCAGGCGCAGCCCGGTGACCTCGTGGCCTTCTCCGGGGCCGAGGCGCACCACGCGACGTCAGTGCGTCGGCTGAAGCGAGACGAGACCCTGAGCGTCGCCGACGGCACCGGGCTCGAACTCGTCGGAGCCGTCGCCGCCACCACCAAGTCAATGCTCGCGCTGCGCGTCGAACAGCGAATCGCCCATGAGCTGGCGACGCCCTCGCTGACCCTGGTTCAGGCTCTCGCGAAGGGCGGTCGTGACGAGCTCGCGATTCAGAGTGCGACCGAGGCGGGTGTGGATGCGGTGATGCCATGGCAGGCGAAGCGCAGCGTGTCGGTGTGGCAGGGGCGCAAACTGACGACGGGGCAGGAGCGTTGGGCGTCGGTTGTGCGAGAGGCCGCGAAGCAGTCGCTGCGTGCGCGCGTGCCAGAGGTCGGCGAACCGGTGACGACGCCGCAGCTTGCGGCGGCGTTGGACGGCGCGCAGGCAGACGCAGCAGGAGGGCGGCTTGCCCTGCTGCTCGACCCAGAGGCGAAGGAACGACTGACCGCGGTATCGCTGGATCGGGCCGTCGAAGCGGCACACGGCGAGGTCATGGTGATCATCGGCCCCGAAGGCGGAACGGATCCCGCCGAACGCGACCGGCTGATGAATGCCGGGGTGATCCCAGTGCGTCTTGGCGAGAGCGTGCTGCGCACGTCGAGCGCCGGTCTTGCGGCGATCTCGGTGCTGAGCGCCCGGCTCGGCCGGTGGTGACCGGCGGGCGACTAAGATGAGCAGCATGAGCGCCGAGACACCCAGCATCTTCAGCAAGATCATCGATCGAGAGATTCCCGCCGACATCGTCGCCGAGACGGACGACCTGATCGCGATCCGCGACATCAACCCACAGGCCGAGCTGCACCTGTTGGTGATTCCCAAGAGCGCCGACTTCCGCGATGTCGTCGAGCTTGCCGAAGAACCCGAGCTGCTCGCCAAAGTGGTGAAGATGGCCGGCGATCTCGCCCGCCAGTACGCCGACGGCGAGTTCCGACTCGTGTTCAACACCGGCGCTGCCGCAGGGCAGTCGGTGTTCCATGTGCACGCCCACGTGCTCGCCGGCCCGACACTCGACGAGGGAAAACTTGCCTGACGCTGCATCAGAATCCACCCGCGGCACCGTACGAGTGCCGCTGAGCACCTCGGCGGTACGCGTACTCGGCGCCGGCGACCTGCACCTGCGTCGCATGGAAGAGCAGTGGCCCGGCCTGCGGTTTCAGGTCGACCGCGACGGCATCGAGATCAGCGGATCGGGTGAACAGCGTGATGCCGCAGCACGACTCATCGAAGGTCTGGACGCCGAGGCGCATCATCGGCAGATCACCGGAGCCGTCGTTGACGCCGTGCTGAGACAGCAGGCGTCGACTGCGCTGGGCTCTGTCATCGTCGGCGAAGGCACGCGAAGCGTTCGCCCCAAGACAGCCGGCCAGCAGCGCTACGTCGAGGCGATTGATGAGAACGTCATCGTCTTCGGCCTGGGCCCCGCCGGCACAGGCAAGACCTACTTGGCGATGGCCAAGGCCGTGCAGGCACTGCAGCGCAATGAGGTGAGCCGGATCGTGCTGACCCGGCCGGCGGTCGAAGCCGGCGAGCGACTGGGGTTTCTGCCCGGCGGGCTGCAAGAGAAGATCGACCCATATCTGCGCCCGCTCTACGACGCTCTGGGCGAGATGATGAGCCCCGAGTCGGTGCAGAAGCTGCTCGAGCTCGGCGTCATCGAGGTCGCACCGCTGGCCTACATGCGCGGCCGCACACTCAACAGTTCGTTCATCATTCTCGACGAGGCCCAGAACACCACGCCCGAGCAGATGAAGATGTTTCTCACACGGCTCGGCTTCGGCTCGCGAATGGTGGTGACCGGTGACTCCAGCCAGGTCGACCTGCCGGTGCGACGCAGCGGGCTGATCGACGCCGAGCGTGTGCTCGGCGACGTCGCCGACATCGAGATGGTGCGTCTGAGCAGCGACGACGTCGTGCGTCACGGCCTGGTCAGCGCGATCATCGAGGCCTATGACGATCGTGCGGCGGCCGCCGAAAGCCGCGGGGCACCCAGCGCGGGCGAGCCAGCCGACGCGCGGGAGCATCCGCATCGCCACACCACACAGCCAACCGCGCCCGACGAGAACGATGGGCGACGAACCACGCCGAGAGCGTCAGAAGGAGCACAGCAATGAGCGTCGAGATTCTCAACGAATCGGGCGTCACGATCGACGAGGGCCGCTTTCAGCGACTCATCACCTATGCGCTCGACGAGCTGCACGTGCACCGTGATGCGGAGCTCTCGCTGATCTTCGTCGAGGTGCCGGCGATGGAGCAGCTGCACATCCGCTGGATGCACGAACCGGGACCGACCGACGTGCTGAGCTTTCCGATGGACGAGCTGCGGCCGGGAACCTCCGATCGCCCCACAGACCCCGGGGTGCTCGGCGACATCGTGGTGTGCCCAGACGTCGCAGCCGAGCAGGCGGTGCGCGCCGGACATCCCGCTGAGCAGGAGATGCTGCTGCTGGTCACGCACGGCCTACTGCATCTGCTCGGCTTCGACCACGCCGAACCCGACGAAGAGAAAGAGATGTTCGCTCTGCAGAACGAGATTCTGATCACCTTTCTGCACAACGAGCGCATCGCGGGACGATGACTCTGTCGCTGATCCTGATCGCCGTGGTGCTGATCGGCGCCGGCGGAGTGTTCGCCGCCGTCGAGGCCGCGATCGTGACACTGCCGGTCGCTGAGATCCGCGAGATCGCCGAAGACCACCCGAAGCAGCGCAATCGTCTGCTGGCCATCGCCGCGCAGCCGCGCGAACATGCCAACACCGCGGCCTTCGAGCGTGTGCTCAGCGAGATGGGCGCTGCGGTGGTCGTGACGATCGCCCTGGTCAACGCCCTGCCGAACATGGTGCTGGCGCTCATTGTCGCGATCGTCGCCATGACGCTGGCGTCGTTCGTGCTGGTGGGCGCGTCGCCGCGCACCTTCGGCATCAACCGGCCAGAGAAGGTGCTGGTTCGCACGGCTCGTCTGATCTCGATCTCGCGTATCGTCATCGGGCCGATCGCGGTGTCGCTCTCGTCATACGGCCGCCGAACGAATCGTGTCGCCGAGGCCGATCAGGACGACGACACGCAGCTCATGCATCTGGTCGACAAGGCCGTCGAGCGCGACGTGCTCGAACAGGGGGAGCGCGAGCTGATCCATCAAGTGGTCGAGTTCGGCGACACGCTCACGCGGTCGATCATGATTCCACGCATCGACATGCGCACGCTGGATACGACGACCACGCTCGACGACGCGATGGACGTCTTTCTCGAGAGCGGCTATTCGAGGCTTCCTCTGCAGGACGAAGAGACCGAAGACGTCGTCGGGGTCGTCTACCTGCGCGACGTTGCGCGCGCGCTCTTCGAACAGGATGCCGCACGCGAGGGTCAGCGCACCGTCGAGTTCCTGGCACGTCGGCCGAACCTCGTGCCCGAGTCGAAGCCGATCGACGATCTGCTGGCTCTGATGCAGCGCACACGTCGGCACATGTGGATCGTCATCGACGAGTACGGCTCGGTGGCGGGGCTGGTCACGCTGGAAGACGTCATTGAAGAGCTGGTCGGCGAGATCAGCGACGAGCACGACCGCAACGCCTCCGAAGTCATCCGTCTGGCACCGCACCGCTACCGTCTCAGCGCGCGACTGGCCTTGGACGAGCTCGGCGACCTCTTCGACGAAGAGCTCGAAGACGATGAGGTCGATACGGTCGGCGGTCTGCTCATCAAGGCACTGGGGCACCTTCCGGCCCTCAACGAGCGCGTCGTGGTGGGTGACCTGTCGCTGACAGCCGCCAGAATCGACCCGCGAAGCCACCGCCTGCTCACCGTCATCGCCGAGCCCGCAGCAGGCGCCACGGCCAGCACGAATCGTCCGCAGACGACCGAGACCACACTCGAGCGCGCCCAGAGTCAGCGCGGCGCCTCCGACACCGAGAGAGACCGATCATGACCGATTCCGCCGAATCACCCGTTCAGCCTGACTCCGAGGTCAGTGCGTCGGCCGTGCCAGAGGCCGCGACCGCATCAGCAGCAGACCGTCATCCCGACTTCCATGCCGGCTTCGTGGCCTTCGTCGGCCGCCCCAACGCGGGCAAGAGCACCCTGATGAACGCGCTCGTCGGCGAGAAGGTCGCCATCACCAGTGCCAAGCCGCAGACGACACGACGGGCGATCCGCGGCATCCTCACTGCCGATGCCGGACAGATCGTCGTCGTCGACACACCTGGTCTGCACCGCCCGCGCACGCTGCTGGGGCAGCGGCTGAACGACATCGTCGAGGCCGAGCTCGACGGCGTCGACGTGGTGTGCGTGTGCCTGCCGGCCGACGAGGCAATTGGCCCGGGCGACCGGCGGATCATTGAGCAGGTCGGGCGACATCCACGTGCCAAACGCGTCGCGCTGCTGACGAAGACCGACCGGGTGCGGCCCGATGACGTGGCCGCCCGGCTGATCGAGATCGATGCGCTGGCCGAGTGGGCGACGCTGATTCCGGTCTCGGCAGTGACCGACGACCAAGTGGATGTCGTGCGCGACGAGCTGATCCGTCTGCTGCCCGCCTCGCAGCAGCTCTACGACGCCGAAACCCACACCGAGGACTCAATCGAGGTGCGCGCCGCAGAGCTCATTCGCGAGGCGATGCTCGAAGACGTGCGCGACGAGCTGCCCCATTCGCTGGCGGTGGTCATCGATGACGTCGAGGCCCCAGAGGCTGAGGGCGGAGTCACCAAGATCTACGCCAGCGTCTTCGTCGAACGGGACTCGCAGAAGGGCATCATCATCGGCAGAGGCGGGCAGCGGCTGAAAGCGTTCGGCACCGCGGCGCGCAAGCAGATCGAACAGCTGATCGGCGGCCGCGTGCATCTCGATCTGCGGGTGAAGGTCGCCAAAGAGTGGCAGACCTCGCCGAAGCTCCTCGATCGCCTCGGATTCTGAGCGCTCGGGGTCTGCTATGCTGATGCGCATGCGTTCGGTGCAGCTTCTTCTTAGCCGCCGCGGCGAGTCTTAGATTCTAAGACCTTCCTCGCCGCGGAGTTTCGTCGTGGTCTTGACACGCAAGTCTCGAGGAAGAGAAGCACAATGGAAAACCGCCAGCAGCCCAGCGGCATGCACACCGACAAGTACGTTCCCTATCACCAGCAGTTCTCCGTCGAACTGCCTGATCGCACCTGGCCCGATCAGCACTTCACGAAGGCCCCGCGCTGGTGCGCAGTCGACCTGCGCGACGGCAACCAGGCTCTGATCGATCCTATGGATCCCCACCGCAAGCGCGTGCTCTTCGATCTGCTGGTCGAGCTCGGGTTCAAAGAGATCGAGGTCGGCTTCCCCTCTGCCAGCCAGACCGACTTCGACTTCGTGCGGTCTCTGATCGAAGACGGAGCGATTCCCGACGACGTGACCATCCAGGTGCTGACGCAGGCACGTGAGCACTTGGTGCACCGCACCTATGAGGCGCTGCAGGGTGCCAAGCGCGCCGTCGTCCACTTCTACAACTCGACCTCCGTGCTGCAGCGCGATGTCGTCTTTCACAAAGACCGCGCCGGAATCATCGACATCGCCGTCTCAGCAGCGCAGCTGTGCAAGCGACTCGAGGGGGACATCCCCGACACCGAGATCACGTACGAGTACTCGCCAGAGTCGTACACCGGCACCGAGCTCGACTTCGCCGCCGAGATCAGCAACCGCGTCATCGAGATCATCGATCCCACTCCTGAGCGCCCGATGATCCTGAACCTGCCCTCAACCGTCGAGATGACCTCGCCGAACGTCTACGCCGACTCGATCGAGTGGATGGGACGCCATATCGACCGCCGTGACTCGGTGCTCATCTCGCTGCACCCGCACAACGACCGCGGCACCGGTGTCGCTGCAGCCGAGCTGGGCTTTCTCGCCGGCGCCGATCGCATCGAAGGCTGCCTGTTCGGCAACGGCGAGCGCACCGGCAACGTCGACCTGGTCACCCTGGCGCTGAACCTGTTCACGCAGGGGGTCGATCCCGAGCTCGACTTCAGCGACATCCCGCGCGTTCGACGCATCGTCGAGTTCTGCAACCAGCTCGATGTGCACGAGCGCACGCCCTATGGCGGCGATCTCGTGTTCACGGCGTTCAGCGGCTCGCATCAGGATGCGATCAAGAAGGGCATGGAACGCATGCAGGCCGACGCCGATCACGTCGGCAAAGACTTCAACGAGATTCCGTGGGCGGTGCCCTATCTGCCGATCGATCCGAAAGACATCGGCCGAGACTACGAGGCGATCATCCGCGTCAACTCGCAGTCGGGCAAGGGCGGCGTCGCCTATCTGCTGAAAGCCGATCACAACCTCGATCTGCCGAAGCGCCTGCAGATGGAGTTCTCGTCGGTCATCCAGCACAAGACCGACTCCGAGGGCGGCGAGGTGAGCAGCCCGCAGATCTGGTCGATCTTCTCGGACGAGTACCTGCCGGCCGACGACCGGGGCAACAAGTGGGGCCACTACGAGCTGCTCGGTCTGAGCACCACCTCTGAGATGACCGGTCAGGTGCACATCGAGGCGAACATCCGCCGCGGCGACGAGCGCAGGCAGGTGGGCTCCACCGGCAACGGCCCGATCGACGCGTTCGTCAACAGCCTGCGCGACGCGGGAGTCGACGTGCAGGTCGAAGACTACGTCGAACACGCGCTGAGCTCGGGCCGTGACGCCGTGGCAGCCGCCTACGTCGACGCCAGCGTCAACGGGGTGCGTCTGTGGGGCGTCGGCATCGACGCAGACAGCTCGACAGCGGCTCTCAAGGCCGTGGTCTCGGCTGTGAACCGCGCGATCCGAGCTGAGACGGCAGACGCAGAGCGCGAGCCGGCCACCGCATCCGCAGGAGCCTGACCCCGCGTGCCCCTGTATCGTGATGAGGCGGTCGTGCTGCACACCCATGACTTGGGCGAGGCAGACCGCATCATCACGATGCTGGCACGCCACCACGGGCGGCTGCGAGCGGTCGCCAAAGGCGTGCGCCGCACCTCGTCGAAGTTCGGCGCACGCCTCGAGCCTTTCAGCGTCGTCGACCTGCAGTGCTTCGAGGGGCGCACTCTCGACACCGTCACCCAGGCCGTGACCTTGGCAAACTTCGGTGCGGCCGTCGCCGGCGACTACACGAAGTACACTGCGGGCACCGTGATGCTCGAAGCCGCCGAACGGCTCAGCGCCGAGACGGCGAACCCGGCGCTCTACCGACTGACCGTCTCGGCACTGCGGTCGCTGGCCCGCGGCGAACACGATCCCGTCTCGACCGCAGACGCCTTTCTGCTGCGTGCGCTGTCGCTCTCTGGGTGGGCGCCGTCGTTCGCCGACTGCGCACGCTGCGGCGCACAGGGGCCCCACCGACTCTTCTCGGCCGTCGCCGGCGGCATGGTCTGCGACACCTGCGCTCCGAGCGGCTCACTCGCCGTCGAACCGCGCACCCTGGAGGTGCTCGCAGGGCTGCTCTCGGGCGTCTGGGAACTGGTCGACGGCGACAGCGACGACGACGCACTCGCGCGATCACGGGCACACGAGGTCACCTCGAAGTACACCCAGTACCACCTGGAGCGTCGTGTGCGTTCCCTGCGTCACCTCGACGGTCAGAGCACGTAGAATCAGAGCGCTATGACATCCTCAGCTGATTCGAAGCCCGCCATGCTGCCGCTGGACTATGCCGGCGGGCAGCCGCCGAAGATCCCCGCGAGGTTTCTGCCGGCGCATGTCGCGATCGTCATGGACGGCAACGGGCGGTGGGCGAACCAGCGCGGTCTCACCCGCACCGAGGGGCACCGGGCCGGCGAAGAGGCGCTGCTCGACGTCGTCGCCGGGGCGATCCAGATGGGGGTGAAACATCTCTCTGTGTATGCCTTCTCGACCGAGAACTGGAAGCGCTCGCCCGACGAGGTGCGCTTTCTGATGGGCTTCAACCGCGATGTGCTGCACCGGCGGCGCGATCAGCTGCACGCCTGGGGTGTGCGCGTGCGCTGGGCTGGCCGGCGCCCGAAGCTCTGGCGCTCGGTCATCAAAGACCTCGAGATCGCCGAAGAGCTGACCCGAGACAACACCGTGATGGATCTGACGATGTGTGTGAACTACGGCGGGCGGGCCGAATTGGTGGATGCCATGCGCGCGATGGCCGAAGAGGTGGCCGCCGGTCGGCTGCGTCCGCGCGGCATCACCGAACGCACCATCGAGCATCACCTGTCGACCTGGCCGGTGCCCGACGTCGATCTCTTTCTGCGACCCTCGGGCGAGCAGCGCACCTCGAACTTTCTGCTCTGGCAGTCGGCCTATGCCGAGTTCGTCTTTCAGGACGTCCTCTGGCCCGACTTTCGGCGGGCGAATCTGTGGGATGCCGTGGTCGAGTACGCGCATCGCGATCGCCGGTTCGGGGGCGCGGTCGATCATCCCACCGAGGCGTCGGGGGAGCGAACGGTCGAGGCTCGCCCGGATTCTGTGCCGGGCGTCTAGACTGGAGAACGGGTGCCTGCGTGCGCCCAAGCCCTTTCGACCGCGGTCGTGTGACGTGCCAGCCATGTCTCGATCTCGGCGACAGTCAATGAATCAGGAGTGCGTGTGTCCAAGTCATCCCGTCTCGATGCGGTCATCTCACTCGCGAAGCGTCGCGGGTTCGTCTTTCCCTCTGGAGACATCTACGGAGGCACGCGTTCCGCATGGGACTACGGCCCTCTCGGCGTCGAGCTCAAAGAGAACATCAAGCGTCGCTGGTGGGACGACTTCGTGCGCGGCCGCTCCGACATGGTCGGTCTCGACTCGTCGATCATTCTGCCGACCAAGGTGTGGCAGGCGTCTGGGCACGTCGAGACCTTCACCGACCCTCTGGTCGAGTCGCTGCACACGCACAAGCGCTATCGTGCCGACCATTTGATCGAGGCCTACACCGCGAAGCACGGTCACCCGCCTGTCAACGGCCTCGCCGACGTGAATGATCCTGAGACGGGTCAGCCAGGCGCATGGACCGAGCCGCAGCAGTTCTCGGGGCTGATGAAGACGTACCTCGGCGCCGTCGACAACGAGCAGGGTCTGCACTATCTGCGCCCCGAGACGGCTCAGGGCATCTTCGTGAACTTCGCCCACGTCGTCACTGCCGCGCGCAAGAAGCCGCCGTTTGGCATCGGCCAGATCGGCAAGGCATTCCGAAACGAGATCACGCCCGGCAACTTCATCTTCCGCACTCGCGAGTTCGAACAGATGGAGATCGAGTACTTCGTCAAGCCAGAAGACGCCGACGAGGCGTTCAAAGCCTGGGTCGAAGACGCCTGGAACTGGTTCGTCGACCTCGGCATCGACCCGGCCAACCTGCGCCGGTTCGACGTGCCAGAAGACGACCGCGCACACTACTCGACCGGGACGATCGACGTCGAGTACAAGTTCGGCTTCGAGGGCGGCGAATGGGGCGAGCTCATGGGCATCGCGAACCGCACTGACTTCGATCTGAAGAACCACACCGAGGCTTCGGGCAACGACCTCAGCTACTTCGACCAGGCCACCGGCGAACGCTTTATCCCGTACGTCATCGAACCGTCGTTCGGACTGACCCGCTCGCTCATGGCGTTCCTGGTCGACAGCTACGACGAAGAAGAGGTGCCGAACGCCAAAGGTGGCACCGACAAGCGCACCGTGCTGCATCTCGACCCGCGTCTCGCGCCCGTCAAGGTGGCCGTGCTGCCGCTCTCGCGCAACGAGAAGCTCTCGCCCGAGGCACGGGGGCTGGCCGAGCGCCTGCGCAAGCACTGGAACGTGCAGTTCGACGACTCCGGCGCGATCGGCCGTCGCTACCGTCGCCAAGACGAGATCGGCACGCCCTTCGCCGTGACCGTCGACTTCGACACCCTCGACGACCATGCCGTGACCGTGCGCGAACGCGACTCGATGACGCAGGAGCGGGTGTCGCTCGACCAGATCGAAGGGTACCTGGCACAGCGGCTGATCGGCGCGTGACCGTGCCCCGCTCTCAGCGCGAGCAGCCGCAGCCACTCGGCTGGCAGCACCAGCCATTGGGCTGGCACTGGGAGTGGGTGCGGCCCGAGCCTCTGCAGTTTCACCGCCTGCAGCTGAGTCTGCCCAACTACCGCTGGTGGCGGCCTCTGCTGACAGTGCTGCTCGCGGTGGTGTACTACCTCGTGCTCTCGGTGCTGCTGTTCGTGGTCTACGGCATCGCGATGTTCGCAAACAGCCGCAGCGGCCTCGCCGGTCTGGAACAGCTCGACACCTCTCGCGTCACCGATCCGATGACGCTGTCGCTGCTGCTCGTCTCGGTGATACTGATGGCGCCGGCCGTGCTGCTGGCCTGCCTGTCGACCGGTCTGCGACCGTGGCGGCATATGCTCTCGGTCACCTCACGCATCCGCTGGCGGTGGATGCTCTGGTGCGTCATGCCTGCCGTCGTCACGTTCGTGGGCACACAGGTGCTGGTCTCTGTGCTCACGATCATCGCGTCGCTCACGACGGGCGGCATCTCAGACCATGAGGCGAGCGCGCTGTCGAGCACACATGGGTGGGTCGGGTGGCCGACCTACGCCGTGCTGCTCGGCATGATCATCGTGCTCGTGCCGCTGCAGGCGGCCACCGAGGAGATCGTCTTTCGAGGGCTCATTCTGCAGACCGTCGGCGGCTGGGTGCGTCGGCCGTGGGTGGCGGCCATTCCCAGTGTGCTGCTGTTCACGGCAGGCCACGGCTATGGTTTCTGGGGGCAGCTGAGCATCGTCGTGTTCGCCGTCACAACGGTCTGGCTCACGATTCGCACTGGCGGGCTCGAAGCCTCGATCGCGCTGCACGTGGTTAACAACGTGCTGCTGTTCGTGGTGCAGGCCACCGGCATCACAGGTGACGACACGCTTGAGGGCTCTGCTGACACGCCGATCGTGCTGTTCCAAGAAGTGATCCTCTGCGGCTCGTTTCTCTGCTGGGTGCTCATCGCGGCGCGTCGTCGTCGCATTGACAACAGGTTTCATCCTGCGCCGCACCCGGTGCCCGTGTGGCACGGAGCGCAGCCGACGTTCGCCGCGCAGCCGCCGTTCGCAGCGCAGCCGCCGTTCGCAGCGCAGCCGCCGTTCGCAGCGCAGCCGCCGTTCGCAGCGCAGCCGCCGTTCGCAGCGCAGCCGACCGATGACACCGTCTCTATCCGAACCCTTCAGCCGTCGACCGACGGCGATGACGAACAGCATCCCCCGATGCAGAGAACACAGAAGTAGCGCATGACAGAACATCTCACCGCTTCGGCCGATGCCCGACCTGCGACGCAGACGCGCGCAGAACGACGGAACGACGCCGCATCCGCACCAGCAGACGTGCCTTCGGCCACTCGGGGCCTGCAGATCGGCCGCCTGCACGTCGACACCCCGGTCGAGCTCGCACCGATGGCAGGCATCACGAACCGGGCGTTTCGGCATCTTGCCCGCGACTATGGCGGCGGCATCTATGTCTGCGAGATGATCACGACGCGTGCCCTCGTCGAGCGCAACGCCGAGACGATGCGCCTGATCACGTTCGACGACGATGAGTCGCCGCGGTCGGTGCAGCTCTACGGCGTCGATCCGAAGACCGTGGGCGAGGCGGTGCGCATGATCGTGGCCGAAGACCTCGCCGATCACATCGATCTCAACTTCGGCTGCCCAGTGCCAAAGGTGACCCGCAAAGGCGGGGGAGCGGCTCTGCCCTGGAAGCACGACCTCTTCGCCTCGATCGTGCAGACCGCGGTGCGCAGTGCGGGCGATCTGCCGGTGACGGTCAAGATGCGCAAAGGCATCGACAACGATCACATGACTTTCGAGTGGGCCGCGAAGGCAGCCCGTGACGCCGGTGTCGCAGCGGTGGCGCTGCACGGGCGCACGGCGGCCGAGCACTACTCGGGGCATGCCGACTGGTCGGCGATAGCCCGCCTGCGCGAGATGCTTCCCGACGTGACGGTTCTGGGCAACGGCGATATTTGGTCGGCCGAGGATGCGATCCGCATGGTGCGTGAGACCGGCGTCGACGGCGTGGTCGTCGGTCGCGGCTGCCTGGGGCGACCATGGCTGTTCCAAGACCTGGAGCGGGCGTTCGCCGCGTATGCCGCCGACCCGACGAGGCCGAGCTACGAGTATCAGCCCGCGCAGCCGAATCTGCGAGAGGTCGGGCAGGCTCTGCTGCGGCATGCGCGTCTGCTGGGCGATTTCTTCGACGACGAGATGCACGCCTGCCGCGACATCCGCAAGCACGTCGCCTGGTACTTCAAGGGGTATCCGGTCGGCGGCGAGCTGCGCCAGCGCATGGCCCTGGTCGAGACGTTCGGCGAGCTCGAAGACCTGGTGGGGCAGCTCGACGCAAGCGTGCGCTACCCGGGCAAAGACGCCGAGGGGCCGCGTGGTCGCGCCGGTCGCCCGAAGCGTCCGCACCTGCCCGAGCACTGGCTTGAGTCGAACCTGCTCGACGCCGAGCAGTCGTCCTGCCTGCTCGAGGCCGAACTCGACGTGAGCGGCGGCTGATCGCATGAGCGAAAGTGAGACCGGGGCGCGCGACAGTCGCGCGGCTGCCACGGTGGCGGTCACGTCGTCGGGGCGCTTGAAGCGGGCGAAGTACTCCAAAGCCGACCGGGAGCGCTGGTACCCAGAGACCCACACGAACCGCCGCGGCGACTTCGAACGCGATCGAGGTCGAATGATCCATTCCTCGGCTCTGCGCCGGCTGTCGGCCAAAACCGGTGTGTTCTCGCCGACCGCAGGCCTCGACTTCGTGCGCAACCGACTGACGCACTCGCTCGAGGTCGCCCAGGTGGGTCGCGAACTCGGCAAGTCGCTCGGGCTGAACCCCAATCTGGTCGACAGCGCCTGCCTCGCCCACGACTTCGGACACCCGCCGTTCGGACACAACGGTGAGATGGCCCTGGCCGAGTGGTCAGTGCGCTTCGGAGGCTTCGAGGGCAACGCGCAGACGCTGCGGCTGCTCACCCGCCTTGAGACAAAGCGCATGGTCGACGGAGTCAGCTACGGGCTCAACCTGACGCGTGCCACGCTTGACGCCACCGCGAAGTATCCCTGGGGCGTCGAAGAGGGTGTGCGCCGCGCCGACGAGACCGGGGGCCCGCTGAAGTACGGCGTCTACGCCGACGATCTGCCGGTCTTCGAATGGCTGCGAGCCGGGGCGCCCGCAGGGCGGCGGTGCATCGAGGCGCAGGTCATGGATCTCAGCGACGACATCGCCTACTCGGTGCATGACTTCGAAGACGGCATCGTCGAGCGCTATGTCGACCCTGAGATCATCAACGACCCGCAGCATCTCGACGAAGTGCTGCGCGGAGCGATGATCTGGACGGGCACACGGCACTCGCCAGACGAGCTGGCCGCTGCGCTGCATCGTCTGCAGCGGCTGCCGCTCTGGCTCTGGAACTGGAGTGAGAGCCGCGAGCATCTCGCCCAGCTCAAAGATCTCACCAGCGAGCTGATCGGCCGGTTCTGCCGATCAGTCACTGAGGCCACCCGTGCCGCACATCCAGTCGGCAGCCTGATCCGCTACCGCGCCGACGTCGAGCTCCCGGCCGCGACCTCAGCCGAGATCACCCTGCTGAAAGGCATCGTGGGCATGTTCATCATGGCCTCCGACAGCCTGCAGCCGTATTACGAGCGGCAGCGTTCGATGCTGGCGGCGCTGCTCGACGCGCTGTGGTCGACTGGGGACGCACATCTCGAGCCCGCCTTCCGCGAGCTGTGGCGAGCGGCACCCGACGACGACGGGCGTCGGCGTGTCGTCGTCGATCAGGTGGCGATGCTGACCGATCTTTCGGCCGAGCACTGGTACGCACGTTTCGTCGAGGGATAGCCGCGCCTCGTCGACGCACCAGCGAGGAAGGTCGCGTCGAGCCACACGGGGCGGATCAGCGCCGAGGATCTAGACTGGTGGGCATGGCCGGACGGATTGCACGACGCGACATCGACGAGATTCGCTCGCGCATCGACATCTCTGAGGTCATCGGCCAGTATGTGACGCTGAAGTCGGCCGGCATCGGCTCTCTGAAGGGTCTCTGCCCGTTTCACGACGAGCGTTCGCCCTCATTCCACGTGCGCCCCCAGCTCGGCTACTACCACTGCTTCGGATGCGGCGAAGGCGGCGACGTCTTCACGTTTCTGCAGAAGATGGATCACGTCACCTTCACCGAGGCGGTCGAGCAGCTCGCCGATCGGCTGGGCTACGAGCTGCACTACGAAGATGGCGGCCCCGATCTGCAGGCTCGCGGCCGTCGTGCCCGCATTCTCGAGGCCAACGAGGCTGCGCGCAGCTGGTTCGCCCAACAGCTGAACAGCCCCGAGGCGAAGGTCGCCCGCGCCGAGCTGCTGCGCCGTGACTTTGACTCCCACGCAGCCCACGAGTTTCACATGGGCTATGCGCCCAAAGGCTGGAACGGCCTGCGCGACCACCTGCAGCAGCGCGGATTCACCAATGACGAGCTGATCGCCGCCGGGCTCGTCTCGCAGGGCCAGCGCGGCGTCTACGATCGGTTTCGTGGTCGACTGATGTGGCCGATCATCGACCTCACCGGCCGCACGATCGGGTTCGGTGCCCGCAGACTCTATGACGACGATCAAGGGCCGAAATACCTCAACACACCCGAGACCGACGTCTATCACAAGGCAAAGGTGCTCTACGGTCTCGACCTCGCCAAACGCGCCATCGCGAAGAAGCGTCAGGTGGTCGTGGTCGAGGGATACACCGACGTGATGGCCTGCCACCTGGCCGGCGTCGACACCGCCGTCGCCACCTGCGGCACCGCCTTCGGCCCGGGGCACATCGAGGTCATCCGACGGGTGCTTGCCGACGATGCCTCCAAGCCGGCCGAGGTGATCTTCACCTTCGACCCCGATGAGGCGGGGCAGAAGGCCGCTCTGCGCGCGTTCGCCGAAGAGCAGCGCTTCGTCGCGCAGACCTACGTGGCCATCGCACCCGACGGCCTTGACCCCTCAGATCTGCGCATGAGCCGGGGCGATCAGGCCGTGCGAAGCATGATCACGGCGAAGACCCCGCTTTTCGAGTTCGCCATGCGCCAGGTGATCAAGCGTTTCGATCTGAACACTGTCGAAGGCCAGGTGCAGGCGCTGCAGCAGGCCGCTCCGATTGTCGCCAGTCTGCGCAACCGGGCGCTGCAGCCCGGCTATGCCCGCGTGCTCGCCGGATTGGTCGGGGCAGACCCCGACGAGGCTCTGCGCGCGGTGCGAGCCGCAGAACGCGATCGGTCGCGGCGTTCGACGGCTTCGCCTGACGTGCCTGACGCGCCTGCGGTGAGCGCGCAGCAGGTGGGGTCGGGCTTCGTCAGAGCCGGTGACGCCGAGCAGCGGGCGGATGCCGTGAGCGCGCCCGCTCCCGCTGTGCCGGTGCACCGAGCCGATCTGCCGATGGGCTCGCAGCATGCCAGACGCGAGGTGCAGCTCGCCGAGGCTCTTCTGCAGGTGCCCGAGCTGTGCCCGCCCGATCTGCGCAGCCGAGTCGAACAGCTGCCGGTCAACGAACCCCGCTTGCGTCAGCTGCTCGAAGTGCTGTTCTCGGTGCCGAACTACGCCGAGCAGAAGAACCGCGTCGAGACGGTCGGCGAGCGCGTCGCGCCCGAGCTGCAGTCGCTGGTCGGCGAACTGGCGATGACCCAGCTGCCGGTGAGCACCGGTGCCGAGGCGGCCGCCTATGCACGCGAGGTGCTGACCCGGTACCTGCTTGACCGACTCGACCAGCGCATCCGCGAACTGCTCGGTAGACTCTCGCGAGGAGCGGCCGTCGCTCCGCCAGACCAGGTGCGCAACGTGCAGCGTATGCTCGTCGACCTTGAGCAGGAGCGCAGAGACCTGCAGGAGTCGATCGCCTGAGTCTGTGACACACGCGATTCAGTCATCACACAAAGGAGTTCCCATGACGATCACCGTTCTTCCCGAGGCTCAGGCCCCGTTCGTCAAGGCCGTCGCCGCAGGCGGCGTCGAGGCGCAGCCGCTCAGCGCCGAGACCGAGGGTGTGGTCTGGCTCGATCCGAAGGGCGTCTCGCAGCTCGCTGAGGTGCTCGACGCCAACCCTCAGGTTCGCTGGGTGCAGTTGCCCTTCGCCGGCGTCGACGCGTTCACCGACGTCTTCACGAGTCACAGCTCGATCACGTTCACCTCTGCCAAGGGAGCCTACGACGAGCCGGTCGCCGAGCACGCTCTGGCTCTCACTCTCGCTGCGCTGCGTGACTTCGGCCCCTACTCACGGCGCACTAGCTGGAGCGCTCAGGCCGGCCGCTCTCTCTACGACCTGCGGGTGGCAGTCGTGGGCGCCGGCGGCATCGGTCGTGAGATTGTGCGTCTGCTGCAGCCGTTCCGCGCGAAGATCACGGTCGTGCGACGTCGTCAGCAGCCTGTCGAAGGAGCTGAGCGCGTCGTCGACGACCAGACATTCCGCAGTCTGGTGGCAGAGTTCGATGTGATCATCCTCGCTGCGGCACTGACGGCCGGCACGAAGCACCTGCTCGGGGCCGAAGAGTTCAAGGCGCTGCCGAACGACGCGGTCGTCGTGAACATCGCCCGCGGCCCACAGATCGACACGGATGCGCTGGCCGAGGCCATCACCCAGGGCGAGATCGCGGGCGCAGGCGTCGACGTGACCGACCCCGAGCCTCTGCCCGACGGTCACCCGCTGTGGACGGCGGGCAACGTGATCATCACACCGCACACGGCGAACACCTGGGCGATGGCGCAGAAGCCGCTGTCAGCTCGAATCAGCCACAACGTGCGCGCATTCCTCGGCGAGAGCGACGGCGGCAGCGCCGTCGAGTTCGCCGGTGTGGTCGACAAACAGGCCGGCTACTGAACCACGACGAGAAGAGATCAGCAAGACAATGACGAAGCGTCGATTCCCAGATCCCAAAGAGTTCAGCCAGTTTCTGCGGCTGAAGCCGTTCGAGCCCAATGGTAAGAAGCGCCGACTCGACAAGGCTGCCGACCTCTGGGACATCCGGCGCATCGCGAAACGTCGCACACCGAAAGTGGCCTTCGACTACACCGACGGTGCGGCCGAGAGCGAGATCAGCCTGCGGCGGGCACGCCAGGCCTACCGCGACATCGTCTTTCACCCCTCGGTGCTGCGTGACATCGCAGAGATCGACACCAGCACCGAGGTGCTCGGCGCCAGTGCCGCCATGCCTCTCGGCATCTGCCCAACCGGCTTCGTGCGCATGATGAATCACGAGGGCGAGGTCGCTGCCGGGCAGGCGGCACGTGACGCGGGCGTTCCGTTCAGCCTCTCGTGCATGGGCACCACCTCGATCGACACACTCGCCCAGAGCACGCCAGGCGGTCGCAACTGGTTCCAGCTCTACCTCTGGAAAGAGCGCGACCGGTCGCTGAAGCTGATCGAGCAGGCGCAGCAGGCAGGCGTTGACACGCTGATCGTGACGGTCGACACCGCTGTGGCCGGCGCCCGCCTTCGCGATGTGCGCAATGGCATGACCATTCCGCCGAGGCTCACCGGCAAGACGTTCATGAACGGTGCCGTTCGCCCATGGTGGTGGTTCAACTTCTTGACGACCGAGCCGCTCAGATTCGCGGCGCTGGATTCGTGGCAGGGCACGGTCGGCGAGCTGGCCAACCAGATGTTCGACCCGACGGTCTCGTTCGACGACGTCGACTGGCTTCGCGAGCAGTGGAAGGGCAACCTGGTCGTCAAAGGCATTCAGAACGTGGATGACGCCAAGCGGGTGCGCGACCACGGTGCCGACGGCGTCTGGCTGTCGAACCACGGCGGGCGACAGCTCGACCGAGCTCCGGTGCCGCTGCACCTGCTGCCAGAAGTGCGTGCCCAGCTGGGCGATGACTACACCATTCTCATCGACACCGGCATCATGAACGGTGCCGACATCGTCGCCGCCGTTGCCAATGGTGCCGACATGGCGATGATTGGGCGCGCCTACCTCTACGGGCTGATGGCTGCGGGCAAAGAAGGCGTCGCCAAGGTGCTTGAGCTGCTGCGAGGCGAGTACACGCGCACACTGCAGCTGCTCGGCGTCAACAGCACGGCTGATCTGACCCCTGATCACGTCGAGCTGCTGCAGCGGCTGACCCCGTTGGCACGGCCTCATGCTGCTGCAGGGCAGCTGTCGACCGCTCACTCAGGCCGGAAGACACGACACAGCTGAGGCAGCGGTCGTCATGCAGACGTATATGCTGAGGTCTTCTCGGGCAGGGTGCCATATGATGCTGCCATGAGCACACTGAGACTTGAAGAACTGAACGCGAAATACATCATCGCTGCCAACGCGCTCTCGCTGAAGCCAGGCCAGGCGCAGTACATCGCTCCCGTCTCGTACTCAGCTGCGGTCTCGGTGGTGAACCCCGACACCGCGTGGCAGCGCGTTGTGGTCGATGACGAGACCGACGAGGTCGTCGGTTTCATCCACGGCAGCTTCGACCCGCACGCTGATCGCGACGAGTTCAGCGCGGCTCTCTGGCGCATCCACGTAGACGCCCGGGGGCAGGGAAGGGGCATCGGGCGGTTCGCCGTCGAGGCACTGGCCGACGAGGCTCGGACACGCGGCTTTGGGGCGCTCTATGTGATCTACGAACCCGGGGAAGACGGCCCCGGACCATTCTTCGAGCACGTCGGTTTCATGACCGTCGGCGAGACCCCTTATGGCGAGTCTGTGGGGCGCATGTCGCTGTGACACCCCGCTCAGCCTGAGCAATCACAGGTGGGTGCCACGTCAGACGATGATTATGCGATACACTGTGCAACGGGGGAACCAATGGGGGGACCGTTCGTCTCGGGTCTTCGGGCCCGAGACGAACCGTATCGGCCGTCTCACCTAGGAGCCCCTTGACTGATCCCCGTCTCACGTCAGCACGCGAGAGCTCCGGTCGGCCTCTTGACGCAGGCGTCTCTCAGGCGATCATCGATTCCGTCGTCGACATCACGCTTGCTCACGGTCTGCGTGAGGTGACGATCTCATCGGTCGTGACCGCGGCGAAGACCACGAGACCTGCATTCTACCGTCGCTTCAAGAGCCTCGACGAGATGCTGCTGTTCGTCGTCAATTCACGCGCCACCTCGTTCAACGCCTCAGACCACGGAAGTCTCGAAGAAGATCTGTACGCCGTTCAGCTCGTCTCCGTGGAACGGCTGAACGATCGATTTCTTCGTGCGGTGCTGCCGTATCTGGCGTATCGCGGCATGTCAGACGGTTCTTGTATGCCCCTGTTGAACCGGGAGTTCATCGGCCCCTTTCGCGACACGGTCAGGTCTGCCCTCGAACGTGCAGTCGATCGTGGAGAGATCAGCCAGTTGCCAAATCTGAGCGAGGTCTGCAATGTGCTCTCTGGAATGCTCGTGCCTGACGCACTCTGCTCGGAAGGCTCACGAGATCTCACAGAGCGAGACGCCCGCCGTTCGGCACAGGTCGCCGCGTTGGCTGCGAGGCTCGGGCCGTCAGACGGCTGAGTGCCTAGCCTGGGCCTGAGACGGCCGCTCAGCGATGGTCTCGGCGGATGCTCTTCGTCATATAGCGGCCGGTGCGCGTGCCGTCGTGCGAGATCGGAACCGGCAGCAGCTGATCAGTGCCGGGCGCCAGGATGGGCAGAGTCACGTTCTGAGTGTCGTGCGCGGTGAACCCGAGCGCGGCGAAGAACCCCTCGGATGCCTCTTGACAGACCTCTTCGGCGAAGGTGTAGACCCCCGCGATGCTGGGATGCAGAGACGAAATCGCAAGGGCAGCCTCGACCAGAGCCCGGCCGACGCCGGCTCCACGGTGCTCGGGAATGACGGCGAGCTGGGGGAGCAGCGCCCACTGTGAGACGAACGAACGCGCGATACGTGGATCCAGACCATTTGCGATGATCATGTAGACCTCGGTGTCTGCACGGAGCACACAGGCGCCCAAGAGGGTTCCGTCATCGTCGCGCGCGGCGAGCACCGTCTCATCGACTCCTCCGAGGGATCGAACCAGTGCGGCCGTCTGCGCGTCGGGTTCGTCAGGAAACAGCGGCATCGTCGTCCGGAGCTCTGCCTGGAGCAGAGTGCGGCAGGCGGCGCGATCGTCAGCGCGGCGTGCGCGCTTCACTGAGAGGGACATGACCAGCAGTCTACTGAGCGATTCGGCAGCTCGCCGGCAGGGAACCAATCGACGCTGAGGCAAGAGGCATGATGGAGAACATGAGAGAGACGCCGATCTACTACTACTCATCAGCCAGTGGCTTGGTGCGACGTTTCGCCGGGCATCTGAACAGAGATGTGCGCGACCTCTCAGATCACGACGTGCGCAACAGCGTCACCGACGGCCCCTGGGTGCTGCTGACGCCCTCGTACAAAGCGGGCAACGGGGCCAATGACACCCTGCCGAAGGCCGTGCTGAGGTTTCTGGCCTCGCCGCAGAACCGACGACACATGGTGGGGGTCATCGGATCTGGAAA
The DNA here is from genome assembly GCF_008831165.1 of Pseudoclavibacter sp. CFCC 14310. Lineage (NCBI taxonomy): Bacteria > Bacillati > Actinomycetota > Actinomycetes > Micrococcales > Microbacteriaceae > Pseudoclavibacter > Pseudoclavibacter sp. CFCC 14310. Next base: position 212,305 of record NZ_WBKC01000002.1, read on the forward strand.
CCGGAATTTTGGCGAACACTACCAGGCAGCCGCACGACAGATCGCGCAGCGTTCTGGCCGACCGATGCTCTTCGAGTTCGAACTCTCGGGCACTCAGGAAGACGTCGTACGGTGCCGGGAGATTCTCGCCGAGCTCGACGAGAAGCTGGATGAGAGACACCGAATCGACCACACTGAGCGGGTGTAGAGGGCCGATCTGGCGTCTGCTGAGGCATCGTTGGCGTCTGCGCAGGCCCAGCAGCAATCGGCCCAGTCGGAGTATTCCCGGCAGAACCGTGTGTTTCAGCAGTGGGGGTCAGCGCCGGCTGATCAGGTGCCCTCTGGGTTGTCGGTGCCGTCGGGGTCTGTGGTGCGTTCTCTGTACCGGCAGCAGCAGGACGCGGCCTCTCGTGTGGGGTCGGCGTCGTCCCAGGTCGGTGACGCGCAGTCGCGGCTGGATGCGGCCAGACGCCTTGTTGCACAGGCGAAGCAGTCGTATCAAGAAGACGCGCATACCACGGCGGGTCGTTTGCAGGCCGCGACCGACAGTGCGATTCCGAAGGATTCTTGGTGGGAGAAGCTCACCAACTCTGATGCGTGGAAGGTGCTGGTCACGGTCGCGACAGTGGTGGTCGTGGTTGCCGCTGTGGCGGGGTTGTTTCTGTCGGGTCCAGCGGGGTGGATCGCTGCTGGTATCGCGTTCGGTGCGGGGGCGCTGCTGACTGCTGATGATGTTGCTGAGTTCGCCAAGGGCAACATGTCGTTGGGCGAGTTCGTGGTGTCGATGGGGCTGAACTTCATTCCAGGCGGTGCGTTCGCCAAAGGCGGGAAGGCCCTGGCCAAGGGGTTGAGTCGTGCTGCGCATGGGGTGGGTAGGGCCGGGGGTGCTGCGGTGGCGGGCGTGAGTAGGGCGGCGTCTCGTGCGGGTGAGGCCCTGGCCGGAGCGTCACGGCGGGCAGTTGATGGTGTCATTTCGGGGGTGCGGAATGATCCGATCTATCAAGGCGTGCTCGCTGCGGGGAGGCGTGGTATTGACCAAGCCACGGGTGTGTTCGAACATGCGGGGCAGGGGTTGCGGGCCCGGACTGGTATGTTGAGTCGCGTGTCTGGGGATCTTGTTTTGGGTGTGCGTGAGACCGCGATGCGTGCGGGAGCCAGTCAAGGTGTGAAAGGGTTCGTCACCCAGGCCGCGTTTGGTGCCGCGGGGAATGTGGGGGTGTACTCCGTGACGAACGCTGCCGACGGGAAGCCCTGGACGGTGTCTGGTGCCGCAGCCGCCGCGGCTGGTGGCGCGGCCGCTGGCGGCCTCGGATCCCAAGCCGGAAAAGCCGGAGCGCTCTTTCATGGTGATACTGCCCAAGCGGGCGCGGGGGTGGTTGCGTCGGCTGGTGCTGAGGTGATCGGTGGCGTGGTCGAGGACCAGCTCAACGGTCCTGAGAATGACTATGACCTGGTTGACGTTTTGCTTGATGCTGTTGATGGTGGCCTGTTGTCGAAGTTCCCTGACGCTGCCGCTATTTCCGGGGCGAACCCGTCGTGGGGTGCGCATGTGGGTGCCGCGTTCGCGGGCGAGCACGCAGGCTTAGGTGTTGACGCGGCCAAGTTCACGGCAAAGCATGTCGTAGAGAACCTCACTGGAGCCAACGCCGCAGCACCCGAACCCAACCAAGGTACGACAGACTCCAGCCACGGGGCCACGCAATGACCCACCCCCAACCCCAGTCAGGGCCAGAGCCTGAACCAAAGTCTGGACCAGGGGCAGGCTCGGAGTCTGCGGCTAGCGACGCCGCGAGTGGCGGTGTCGACCCGGGGCGTTGGGACAAGACCGGGAAGGTACTCGGACAGATCTGGAACTGGTTGCTTTGGGCTGGCCTTGTCGTGTCGGTGGCCGCCGTGGTGTATGTGTTGACCCAGGTGCCGTGGACTACCACGGTGGAATACTCACGTCGCAACGGCCGTGCCCCACTCTTGGTTCTGCTCGGGGTCCCGGTGATCATCTGGCGGCTCGTGCGCCCAATCAAAAAGATTCGAGCGCTCAGGGCGAAGACGCCCATCACGGAGGAAGCTGAAGACTGGACCTTCTTGAAGATTCTAGTCTTCGTGGGCCTGGTCATGTTCGGCACCTGCGCCTTCATTTTTGGTCAGTTGTACCTGTCGTATGAGTTCTTGCGTGAGGGTGGTGCGTTGGGCTGAATCGGCCCGCCCTGCACTGTTCCTGAACGCTCACGGCTGATGCAGGTAGGCGTGGTGTTGACGGGGCCACGGGGTTGTTCGAGCATGCCGGGCAGGGGTTGCGGGTCGAGGCTGGTATGTTGAGTCGCGTGTCTGGGGATCTTGCTATGGGAGTACGTGAAACCGCGACCCGTGCACTAGCCAGCCAAGGCATGAAAGGCTTCGCCACCCAGGCCGCGTTCGGTGCCGCGGGGAATGTGGGGGTGTACTCCGTGACGAACGCTGCCGACGGAAAGCCCTGGACAGTGCCTGGTGCTGAGGTGGCCGGTGGCGTGGTCGAGGATCAGCTCAACGGTACTGAAGACGACTATGACATGTTTGACGCTGGGCTTGATGCTGTTGGTGGTGGCCTGTTGTCGAAGTTCCCTGACGCGGCCAAGTTCACGGCAAAGCATGTCGTAGAGAACCTCACTGGAGCCAACGCCGCAGCACCCGAACCCAACCAGGGTACGACAGACTCCAGCCACGGGGCCACGCAATGACCCACCCCCAACCCCAGTCAGGGCCAGAGCCTGAACCAAAGTCTGGACCAGGGGCAGGCTCGGAGTCTGCGGCTAGCGACGCCGCGAGTGGCGGTGTCGACCCGGGGCGTTGGGACAAGACCGGGAAGGTACTCGGACGGATCTGGAACTGGTTGTCCTGGGTTGGTCTTGTCGTGTCGGTGGGCGCGTTGGTGTATGTGTTGACCCAGGTGCCGTGGACTACCACGGTGGAATACTCACGTCGCAACGGCCGTGCCCCACTCCTAGCCCTGCTCCCGTTCCCATTGGCTTTCTGGTGGTTCGTGCGCCCGCGCACTGCCGAGCAGAAGGCAAAGGAGGCCGCAGAATCAGAGACCAAGCACTGGAGTGTTTTCACGCTCATTCTTTTCGTGGTCCTGGTCATGTTCGGCACCTGCGCCTTCATTTTTGGTCAGTTGTACCTGTCGTATGAGTTCTTGCGTGAGGGTGGTGCGTTGGGCTGAATCGGCCCGCCCTGCACTGTTCCTGAACGCTCACGGCTGATGCAGGTAGGCGTGGTGTTGACGGGGCCACGGGGTTGTTCGAGCATGCCGGGCAGGGGTTGCGGGTCGAGGCTGGTATGTTGAGTCGCGTGTCTGGGGACCTTGTTTTGAGTGTGCGTGATACCGCGACCCGTGCACTAGCCAGCCAAGGCATGAAAGGCTTCGCCACCCAGGCCGCGTTCGGTGCCGCGGGGAATGTGGGGGTGTACTCCGTGACGAACGCTGCCGACGGTGTGCTGTTGTCGAAGTTCCCTGACGCGGCGGCTATTTCCGGGGCGAACCCGTCGTGGGGTGCGCATGTGGGTGCCGCGTTCGCGGGCGAGCACGCAGGCTTAGGTGTTGACGCGGCCAAGTTCACGGCAAAGCATGTCGTAGAGAACATCACGGGAGCCAACGCCGCAGCACCCGAACCCAACCAAGGTACGACAGACTCCAACAACGGGGCTGCACAATGACACAACCCTGACTAGGGCCAAAGCCTGAACCAGAGGCGCGGAAACTCGACTTGGAAGAACTCAATGGTGTTGACTTGGCGCGTCTAGAAAAGACCAGAAGTCTGCTGGTAGGTATCCTGATGTGCTTATGCTGGATTGGTCTTGTCGAGTCGGTGGCCGCCTTGGTGTATGTGCTGATGCAGGTGCCGTGGACCACCACGGTCGACTACTCACATCGCAATGGCCCAGCCCTACTCCTGGTTCTGCTCGCGTTCCCGGTGATCTTCTGGATGTTCGTCCGCCCAAGCAAGAAGACCATGAAGAAGAAGGTGCCACGGAAACCCGAACGGGGAGACATTTGCCGCGTGATCGCAGCCATGGCTTTGGTGGCGGGGTAGTTTCGGTCGGGTCCGACGGGTTGGGTGATCGCGAGCGCGACGTTCGCTGCTCCTGTTCTGCTTGTGACCTCCCTGATTTGCTATGCCCATGCGGAGGCGATCTTGTTGATGTGGAGGTGGCGGCGCTGAGCATGGTGCTTGGGGCCGGTGCCTTGTGTGACAGGGGTGCTCTTGATCCGTGAAGCCAGACACATAGCTACAGGAGGCCAAGTGGATTGCGTAGGGGCGTTCGAGTTCAGGTCTGCGAGACAGCTGTAGATTCTCAGAGGCTTGTTGAAAGTCCTAACACCGGGGTTGCCGTAGAGTATCGCAGCCTTTGCGGTAAGGGGCATGAACCCTGCCATGGGTTCGTCAAGCACCACGAGTGATTGATCGAGACGCTTTTTGACGAGCAGGATGGTTCAACTCGCTATGGGCCTTGGCGGCCTCTAGAACAGCTATCACAGTAACGAAACTCGATCGGTCTTATAATCGAGATGAGAGTTCGATTTCAGGAAGATGGCTCTAAATGTCTGATTATCGTTTAGATACGGCTCGGCATATCGGTAAGACCATTTTCCACCTCCCGCAAGAGTATCGACCTGAGTTTGAACGATACTCACAGGAGGATGAGCAACTGCATATTGACATACTACGTGCACGGGATACGCCGACCCTGGGAGAAACATGCTACGGGTCAATCGGAATTAGTCAATTTGACAATGAACTTGAAATCGAAGGCCAGCCACTACGTGTTGAGATCCTAGCTGTATGTGCTTCTCAATGGGATATTATTGGTCACGGTATTGCGGCTTGTGGATTTCAGCTGGCGTCCGGTTACAGAGTACTTCGGCCTGATATTGTCTGTGAGGGCGTTCTCTCGGGGTATAACGATTGTATTACGACAACCGGACTGCTGTTGACTGCTCCGTTTAGCTTTGAGCATACACATGTTTTGTCGTTTCCCAGCTTCTCAATTTCATGGTTGCAAGCGATCCCGATAACTCAATCGGAATGTGAGTTTGTTCTCTCTCATGAGCATTCTGCTCAAGAACTTCTATCGCTATTTGAGGCGCAGCAGCTTAAACTCAATTGTCTTGATCGAGATTCCGTCCATTTTGACTAGTGGTAGTTTCTCATTCGGTTGCGCACCAGGTGGAAGCGGCTCGCTACTCTATTCCGCAGACGTACATTGTGGACGTAGCGATAGAACCAGTTCTCTACGTCACTTCCTTGGTTGCGTTGCAATCTCTTCTACGCGCAATTCTTGACTGGGTAGGGGTCGAACACGTGCCAAGATCAGACAGAAGCGCCGACGGGTGTTGTACTTGACCCAGTGGCAGGCGCAGCGTTCGTTTGTGGATGTGCGGTTTGAGGTTGTGGTGGGGAAGTGAGGGTTGGTTGTGGATGGTCGGTATGTGTTGCCGGGGTTTGTGTCGTCTGGTGGTGTGGTGTCGAAGAGGGCTCGGCGTCGGTTTCGGAAGGTGTTGCCGCCGGGTGTGTTGGCGTGGTGGGGTGAGTATAGGCAGGGTGTCGCCTTTGATGGGTTTCTGCGGCTGATCGACCCGTTAGATGGTGTGGTGCACTTGAATCGTATCGAGGGTGCAGGGTCTGTGGCCTGTGAGGTCAAACACGGTACCGTGCTGCTGTGAGCCGCTGAATCTGTCAGGGGCTCATATGCAGTCACTCAGCAAGAGACAACAGGAGAAGTCATGGGAGGCCAGACAATGCGCGACTGGCGACGCGACGAAGAGTTCTACCGTAAATGGATCAAAGCTGATGACGGGAAAGCAGCAATCTTCAAAAAGTACTCCAACGAGACGCTCTGGCCTGTTGCTGAAAGAAAGTCGACACCACTGAGTCTGATCGCCGATACCACCGCTTGGATGGGCAATGTGGAGTTGGGGTGGTTGCATCGGTATTCGTTTGGTGTGGATCTTGGGGTGCTGCGCGAGCGGTTGTTTCCGACCGTGGCTGTGTTCGTGGAGGCTCGTCGTCGTGTGAGCCAGTTCACGGTCGAGCAGATGAAGGGCTGGTCGTGGCTGGCGCACTCTGATACGGGCCTGCCGGATTATGAGCGTGTGTTGCGTTTGGTGTCGTTGGGTGTGTGTTTGGGGGTTGGGCCGGTGTGGGTTGGTGCGGTGGTCGAGGCGTGGCCGGGCTGGCCTGGTGGGCATGATCGTCTGTTGGACCGGCTGGTGGCCTCGGCGCTGCCTGACCGGCAGATCGGTACCGTGGATGCGGCCAAGCGGCCCGCCTACGGCCTGTTGGCGTCAGCGTTCGAGACCGACGTCCCGGACGAGCAGGTGGCGATCATCACCAAGTATCTGGATGGTTGGTACAAGCAGTGCCGCAAGTCGTGGTGGTGGGACACCCACTCGCTGGGAGATCTGCGCGGCTCCGGGAACTATTTTGGGTATTGGTGTTTCGAGGCGGCGGCGGTGATCTCGGTGCTGTGCCTCGATGCTGACCGGTTCGACTCGGAGTATCTGCCCAAAGACCTCGCCGCATGGCGCAGCCAGCACCCGGACCTGATCGGTACCAGCCCCAGCCCAGACGAAGTGGACCTGGACTCAGTCATTGGCCCCCTGCCGAGTGCGGCGGGCGCGGGCGCTTCTGGTGCGGGTAGTTCTGGTGTTGGTCAGGGAGATGCGTGATGGGTGTGTTTGAGAGTTTCGAGGCGGTAGCTGGCCGGGTGCGGTTGCGTCTGGTGGGGCTGGACGTGTCGGGTGTGGCCGGGTTGCGTTTGGATGCGGCTGGTCATCCGGGCAGCAGACAGGCGGTGCTCGCCCTTGCACCCGGGGTGGGTGTGGGTGCGGTGATCGATGATGGTGACCGTCTGGTGCAGGTCAGTGTCGACATGGTGGATGCGTGGGGTGTCGGGTTCGGTGAGGTGGTCGCTGCCGGTGCGCGGGCGTTTTCCGGGCGTGCGGTCGAGACGTCTCAGGTGCAGCCGGGCACCTGGATTCTCTCCGATCCAGAACAGATCGCCGTTGCCATACTTGATTCGGCCACGATTGACGGGTTTCAGGTGACGGGGCGGCCTGTGGTCATTCCTGTCGCCCAAGACCTGTTGGTGCTGGTCGGCAGCGACGACCATGACGGGTTGGGCAAAGCAGTGCGCGCGGCCCTGGATGCTTCGCAGGCGGTGCGGGTTCCGGTGTCTGGCTGGCCGCTGACCGTCGCGGCTGATGGCAGCCGGTGGCAGGGCTACGCGTGGGCCGCTGACCTGAATGTCGGGTTCTCACAGCTGACTCGTTCGTGGGACGCCCGCTGGTACGGTGCACAGCGCGAGGTGTTGGGCGAGACCACGGCGGCGGGGCGTTTCGTGCCCGCCGTCGAGCTCGCCCAGGGCCGTGATGGGTCGTACGTGACGTACTGCTCACTGCCCGCAGGAGTCGAGGCACTGCTGCCCAGAGTCGACTTCGTGCACACCGTCAGCGATGACGGCACCGTGCATCCCCACCCCTGGCAGCAGATGATCGACACGTACGGAGCTGCCTTGACCGATACCGGCGTGCACCCTGCTCTGCGGATCGCACCAGCGAACACGATCACCGGCTGACCGACCAGACACCACGCTGCAGCCCCGACCACTGACACCCCGCCCACTGGCCGCTGGTGTCCTGGCCGCTGGGGTCAGGCGAGCACGGTGGCAAGTGTCGGCAGCGCTGCCTCCTTGCCCAAGGCGGCGGCAGCCGAAATGATGTCATCGACATGATCGGCGTCTGCAGCCACAAAGGTGTACGAGTCAGAATCGGTATCCCAATGCACAAAGACGATTCCAGCAGGTGACAGCCACGCGTTGACGAACGCAACAGCAACCATCATGCGGTCGAGCCCGGGCGCATCCAGATCGTCGAGCAGCTCGACCAGCGCATCGAGCTTCGAGCCGTCCAGGCCGGCCTGCGCGACAACCGTGAGGTCTTCGATCAACTCGACCAGATTCGTCGGCAGCTCATCCCAATCGATCGTCACCGCCCGATTATCAGCCTCGAGCAGTGCTGCCAACCCCACCCACGCATCCACCGATTCAGCAGACCAGAACACGTCACCGAGCACCGCATCATCCGTCATGCCCGCATACGCTGCCTGCGGATCACTGGCCATCTGACCCACCAGATCACGCACATGCGCGTCCGCATCGACCGCGGTGAGAAGCTGCTGCCAGACCTGCTTCTGTTGATAGACCATGACCACAGAATACCTAACTGTTGCGTATCGAAAGCCGTCTGGCTGGACGTACGATGAGATCATGGGTGGGATGCGAAGCCGTGGATGGCGTGGCGACAGAGTCGATGTCGTACGGCAGCCGGACGGTCGGGTCACGAGTGTGGACAACACCAGAATCCGGGCCGCAAGAGAAACCGACACTACGGTCGAAGCCCGAATACACAATCCCGGTGACCGCATCGGTGATTCGGAGCTGGCGCAGCGACTGCAAAACCACAAGACTCATCAGGACGTCTCAACTTGGGGTGAAGGTGTAGCAAACCGGATTCGTAAACAGGGCGCAGGGTGGTCTGGGGAGAACCCACTGGGGTCTGATGTGCTACCGAGGGTTACTGGAGTACCAATTGGGTAAAGAAAGACGTGTTCTTACCTCTGATGAACGATGCAGGGAAATGTTGTGTTCGGCATCGTCAGAATTCCACTTCCCAACCTCGTTTCTACGCTTCATCGAAGAGGACCCTCTACCAGATATAGAGCCTTGGTTTTTTACCTCGGCTCTAGAAGGTAACCAGCAGTTCTTCTCACGTATAGTACGTGAGCAGTTTCCGTATCGTGTGTTGGTGCCGTTCGCTGTCATGGATGGTACTGATGATGTGTTCTGTTTTGATGGGTCGGATGTGACTGGTGATCCGGCGGTGTTGGTGATTCATACGTTTTGTGATCCTGGGTGGGAGTATCGGGGGCATTGGTCGGGGTTTGCTGCGTGGTTGGAGCGTGCGGAGCAGTTGCATGCGTTGTTCGTCGCGGGTGATGACCGGTATCTGGAGTGGGAGGTGCCGTTGTTCAACGAGGAGTGGAAGGTATCGCCTCGTCGTCGGCGGTGGTGGAGGCGGTCATGAGCGGGGTGAACCAGTTGCGGTTGTCTCAGCTGTTGACGCAGGCGTTGCGGCATGTGCCTGGTGAGTTTGGGCTGGTGCTCGATGCGCAGGGGTGGGCGCAGCTGTCGGATGTGATTGCTGCTGTCGGCCGGGCTGGTCTGGAGGGCGTCGGAGAGTCGACTGTGCGTGACTTGGTCGCTCATCAGTCGAAGAAGAGGCTGGAGATCAGTGGTGGCCGGATTCGTGCTGCGTACGGTCATTCTTTCTCGACGGTCGTTGACCACAATGTCATCTCTACGCCGCCCTCGGTCCTGTTCCATGCGACATCCCCGCAGGCGTGGCAGCGCATCCGTGAGGAGGGGCTGAAACCGATGGGACGGCAGTTCGTGCACTTGGCCACAAGTGCGGAACAAGCGATGATCGTGGGGTTGCGCCATGCTGACCATCCGGTGCTGTTGCGCGTCGACACGGCCTGCGCGGCAGCGCGTGGTGTGCAGTTCATGAACGGATCCGACAGCGTTATCCTGGCCGATGCGGTGCCCACGGAGTGCATATCCGCTGAGTTCTGAACGATAGCGTTCGTTTCTGGATGTGCGTTTTGAGGTTGTGGTGGGGAAGTGAGGGTTGGTTGTGGATGATCGGTATGTGTTGCCGGGGTTTGTGTCGTCTGGTGGTGTGGTGTCGAAGAGGGCTCGGCGTCGGTTTCGGAAGGTGTTGCCGCCGGGTGTGTTGGCGTGGTGGGGTGAGTTTGGGCAGGGTGTCGCGTTTGATGGGTTTCTGCGGCTGATCGACCCGTTGGATGGGTGGATGGAGTTGGTCGCCCAGACTGCGCAGACGCTGGGCGAGGTGGTGCCGGTGGCGACAACTGCCATGGGCGACGTCCTCGCCTGGCAACTCGAGAATGATGGGCGGGGGCATCTGCTGCTTATCGACTACAGGCATGGTGAGATCCGCACCCTTGCCTCTCGGGATGTGGACTACTTTGCGAAGGATCTTCGAGACGAACCAGATTCTATGCAACAGGCTGAGGAGCTGGGGTGGTCGCCGTTTCCTGAGGCGGTGGAGCGCCTGGGTGTTCCTGGGTTTGATGAGTGTTTCGGGTATGTGCCGATTCTGGCGGCTGGTGGGCCCGAGGACGTCTCGCATCTGCAGCGTTTGGATATGCGCACGCATTTGTTGATCATCGCCGAGTTCGCGGGGCCTGCGAAATGGTGAACGATGCGACTGGGGTGCTTGCGCGCGTATTTGGTGAGGCGTTCGCCGGTGACGGCCGTCTGTTCATCGGCGTAGATTCAACCGGCACAGTCACACACGTCAGGGCTCAGCCGCTGGCATGGCACTCCCACAACTCTGGCACCAGTCATCCATCATCTATCGCACACTCTTCGACACCTCAACGCATCTCAACAACTTGGTCGCCGATGGTGCGCATGTCAGCCCATTTGAGTACAAACTCATCGAGAGCCAATCCGCGCTTGAGCTTCGATCTGGCGGTTTGAGGATGGTCAGTAGCATTACACAGAGAGATGTGGCTCCTCCGGTTGATCGAGTATCTGGTAGACGGAAGCAGTTCAGCATCGAGAATGGAGTTGATGTTGGATGCGCCGCAGAGAGATTCTGAACCATTGAGTGCTCTTGAAGAAGTTCTTGGAACAGCTGTCAGCGAGATGGTCAGTGCTGCATTAGAATACGCGCCACAAGTCGACGAAGTCCTCATCTATTTTTCTAATGAGAATGGCACCCGTACTGCTGACGTTGCATACGTGCAAAACGGCACCCTGTTAACGAAAGATCATGTTGAGGCGCCAGATACTTCCTCTGCGATGAAACGAGCGCTTCTGAAATTCATCGTCTCGCAAGTGGGACGTATCCAAGCTTCTGTAGACTCCGCACACCCGATCCCGACAGCAGGACGCATCCGATATGCGGTCGCAACGAGATCCGTGGATATGGACCTTACTCCAACCCCTGAGCTTACTGACTATCAGGTGAGCCCCTCTGACAAGTTTCAGGAATGGCTCCAACAAGTTGCCCCTTGACGGTAATCAGCTCCACGCCTGCACCTTCCCCGTATCCCCGTTGTCTCATGCCTACACACGCCGGTCGAGCGCGGCACTGGCTGAGCCCGCCCTACTACTGACATCGTCAGTCTTACCCCGGCAGCAGTGGTGGGGCTCAGACACCAGGAACTCTGGCATGCAAATGAGCGAAGACGAGCTCAATAGCCCTGTCAGGGTAGGCGACGATCAGACACGGAAAATCGAGGCCTTCGGCCACGAGCTGTCAGGACTAGATACGTTCGTGGAGCAGTATGCGGCGGGCAGCGTGGATCGAGTGTTGTCTCGTGTTGATGTGGATGGTGTGGTGCACTTGAATCGTATCGAGGGTGCAGGGTCTGTGGCCTGTGAGGTCAAACACGGTACCGTGCTGCTGTGAGCCGCTGAATCTGTCAGGAGCTGATTTGCAGTCACTCAGCAAGAGACAACAGGAGAAGTCATGGAAGGCCAGACAATGCGCGACTGGCGACGCGACGAAGAGTTCTACCGGAAAGCCATCGAGTTCGATGATGGCGCTGAAGTCATATACCGCAAACGTGCTGACCAGGTGCTGTTGCCCTCAGATTCGCGCACGCTGTCTTCACGAATTCTTAGCTCTTATGTGATGAGCTGGTCGAATAGTGCTACTGCTGCGTGGTTAAAAAGGTACTCGTTCGGGATTTCACTTGACGAGCTTCGGTCGCAGTTTTTTCCTATGCTCGCGACGTTTATTGATGCACGGAGACGGGTATCGCTCCTGCCTGAAGAATCTGTGAATGCTTCCGGCTGGTTTCCGTATCCCGAGTCGGCTTTGCCTGATCATTATCGCGTGTTGCGTTTGGTGTCGTTGGGTGTGTGCCTGGGCGTTGGCCCAGTGTGGGTCGAGGCTGTGGTGGGGGCGTGGCCGGGGTCGCCTGGTGGGCATGATCGTCTGTTGGACCGACTGGTCGCCTCGGCGGTGCCTGACCGGCAGATCGGCACCGTGGATGCGGCCAAGCGGCCCGCCTACGGCCTGTTGGCGTCAGCGTTCGATACCGACGACCCCGACGAGCAGGTCGCGATCATCACGAAGTATCTGGGTGGTTGGTACAAGCAGTGCCGTGGGTTCGGGTGGTGGAATGCTCATACGCTGATAAACAAGCAAGGCTCCGGACGGTATTCTGGGTATTGGTGTTTTGAAGCGGCGGCGGTGATCTCGGTGCTGGGCCTCGATGCTGACCGGTTCGACTCGGAGTATCTGCCCAAAGACCTCGCCGCATGGCGCAGCCAACACCCCGACCTGATCGGTACCAGCCCCAGCCCAGACGAAGTGGACCTGGACTCAGTCATCAAACACGGCTAGCAGTGCACGGCACGAGCGTCGACGCCTTCAAGAAGGTCAGGATATGGAACCAGTACAGTGCCCATTCGAAAGAGTCTTTGACGAGCTCAGCCTGATGGTTGCTGGTGCATTGGAATACGCACCCGATGTCGACGAGGTTTTCATCTACTGCTCGGATGAGCACGGCTCGGTCACAGCTGACGTCTTTTATCGGCAAGATGGGGTAATCAGGTCGAGTCGGAAATATGCGGGGGAGGGCATGAAAAAAGCCCCCGCCAGGATGATTCGACCGGCTGGGGCTTTAGCTCCCCCGGTTGGACTCGAACCAACAACCCTTCGTTGTTGCAAAAGAAGAGTCATCCCAGTGATCCAGCGGACTCTACGGCAGCTGAACGGAAGTTATCGTACCCCGTTCGACCCCGTTTTAGTCAACGGATTAGTCAGTCTCGAAGGCCAACCGTTTCTACGTCGGTTCGTCATAAGTCCCAGTGGCCTTAGATCTCAGCGTAGAGTTCTGCCATGTTTCGGCCACCGTCGTTCACTTGGCTGCCGTACTCGAGTGCCTCGGCGAATGTCGTCGGCTGGAACGCTTTGACGCGGCCACCGTTGCGGGAGAGGTCGGACAGGCGGATGGAGCCGTGCTCACTGATGAGACCTGAGTCAGGCGGGAATACGAATGCCCCGTTGACGATCGGGTCGTCTCCGTCTTCGGTGATGTCGGTGGCATACAGGATGGAGCCCCGGCCGCTGTGGTCACCGTTGAAGTTGGGTGCGTTGTAGATGAAGACTGCGGCGACCTCGTCATGTTCGCTCTCATCGTCTGGGATGCCGTCGACGGTGGCCTTCCCAATGTCGGGGATCGCGGAGGCCGCCATACGTGCTTGGTCTTCGAAGTGCTTGACCTGACCGTAGCCGTCACGAGCTTCGATCACGTTCAGGGAGTCGATTGGGTATGCCTTCGACCGGCTCCCCTTCTGGAGGAGGTAGTCCGTGCCGTTCAACGTCATTGCGCGCCCCTCGATGACACGCAGGCTCCCTGAATTCCCGTGCGTGAGCACGGTCACCTTGCGATCAGTCTGGTCTCGCAGGAGAGCGCGTGCTCGGTCCTGGCCTTCGACGCCGGCATCATCTCTGAGATAGTTCACCAGGGCTCCGCCAGCGCCGTTCAGATCACCATGGCGGGCGCCGATCGACACACTGATGACCGAATCGCTGCCGGCCTCCTGGGAGATGTTCCGGACCATTGGGTTGAACAGCACCGTCTCGCCACGGTTGGTCGAGGTTGGTGAGATGAGGTGCTCCAGGGAGCCGCGTGGGTCGGCGCCGGCGAGTCCGATCTCGGAGCTGGTCTGGGTCTTGGTCGCGAATTGACCGGCGTGGCCGGTGGTCTGATTACCGCGCGGATGCTGGGTGGGGTCGAATGTGTTCATGCCCGCAATGTGGGCTGCTACTGCATCGTGCGGGTCTTCCCTCGCGGGTGGTTGTCTACGAAGTCCACGCCGCTGACACCCTTCGCCCGCGCCGCATCCCATTCGAGCTGCAGGGCCCTCGCCTCACGCAGCGTGAACCGGTCGCCGAGCACCATTCCCCTCACCCAAGCGTCGGCACGGCGTCGAGCCATGGGCCGCATGCGCCTGAGTGTGGTTCCTGGTGTGTAGTCGTTGAAGACGTCGAGCGCGGCAGTGAGGGTCTCAACGGTGTCGGTGTACGCCTCGGGGTTCGTGCGCTGGCCGGTCTCCGCGAGGACGAGTTCTCCAAGCGCCGTCAGATCTGCCATCTGAGGATCTTCGTATCGCCCATTGGGGGTGTTCACATAGTCCCAGCGGCCCGCGGCGACCTTCCCGAGTCGCCCCTGAAAATCGGCTGCGGACAGCTCCTGACCGAGGCCGACTTCAGCGTCGGACTGGGCCTTGGTCGCGAACTGCCCGGCGTGGCCGGTGGAGGTGTTACCGCGCGGGTGCTGAGAGGGGTCGAAGGTACTCATGCCTGGTATGTGGGCGGCTGCACTCGGGTCATGATCTTGTGCCCGCGGATGACGCTCCAGCTCCGGTCGAACAGGAGCCGACAGATCTCTTCGCTGTCAGCAGTCGAAAGGTTGCCTGGGTCGTAGGCGCCACTGCATAGCCCGCGAGCAGTCCGTTCAGCAGTACCTTCGCTGGCGAGCCACGCGTTCATTCGACGCGTCCAGCCAAGGACCTTCCGTTCGGTTAACGGGCTTTTGGGGAACGTCGGCGCAGGTGTAGTGATGCGTCCGCTTGTCGTTCGATGCGGACGCCCTGGGGTGATCATGCACTCATCGTTGACACAGACAGCCTGGGATACGTCATCTGACATAGCCGGTCTGTGCGCGGTGGCAACTGGTGCCGCTCACATCCGTGGGTATGAGCGCATTCGATCCCAGCAAGCATCCTCGAGGTAACGCCGGCCATGCCGGTCGTTTCGCCACACGCAAGCTCACGATCAGTGAAGTCAGCCTTGATGACGGGCCACCACCGCCTCCTGCGTTCGGGCAGTCGTACCAGGGGCTGCAGGAGCACGGCTTCCCACCACCACGGCAGGCACTGCCGCTGCAAGTCGCCCCTGGCAGTGACCCCGATGACCCTGAGGCGGTCCGATACCGCGTTGAACGGAGGGATCGCGGGCCGATACCGCCGATGCCGCCGGCCCGCTGACCGCCGTCAGTACACGTGACCTCGGACGAAGTCGGACGCAGCCTGCGCGAGGTCCTCGAGTGTGCCGTCGTTGCCGATGACGACGTCGAATGCTCCGGAGGTGAGGGAACGTTCCGAGGCGTGACCTGACAGGTTCCGTTCGACCTTGCGCTCGATCCACACAGTCACCCCACCGAGGCGTTTGACCATGCCCAGCTCATTCGGGAAACGGACACCTGTGATCGCCACGTTCACCCCGGTCCCGCGCAACGCAGCAATTCGACTCTGCGCAATGTCGACCCAGCAGTCCTCGCCGATGATGTTGCGCCCAACATCGGTACCAAGCGCCTGATAGAGCCTACGGACCTCAGGATGGGCTTTCGCTCCGATGAACCCGCGCTCCGCTTCCAGATCGAGGTAACGGACACCCGGCTCGACATACGGATTGAGTCGGCTGACCGCCTCACGCAATGGTGCCGAGAACCCTGTGATGGTCAGCGGACGTAGATGTTCCTGCAGCAGTTCTGCGAACGTGTCTTTGCCGGAGCGGTAGTGGCCGCCAATGCCGATGAGTGCCGGGAAGGTTTGATGCGAACGTGTCATGACTACACCTGTGCGCGTGCTGCGGCCGTCAGGTCAACTCTGCTTCCAGCTGACCCACGCGCTCAGTGCCGCATCGCGTCGATCAGCTCTTCATCGAGTCGGTGCCAGCCGCCGTGCGCTGCGATCGCGACCGGCATCCACGGGTCCGGGATGCGGGCGGCGTGGAGAGTCAGCCAGACCTCATAGGCTCGCTCGCTGGTATCGGTGCGCCGCTCCTCGGTGCCCGCCCATGCGCGGGAGATGAGTGAGGTCGTCTGCTCCGGCTCGTCAAGGTCGAGTCCGTACACCCCGGCTGCCTCGAGAACGCGGGCCGTCTTCAGCAGGTCGCGGCGAGGCACAGCCGATTCGAGGATGATCCGCCAGTAGGGTGCGACCTCTCGGCCGTGCGGGTGCCGCGGGCCGGGGGCCTCGTAGGTAGGGAGAGCGTCGGTGCCGGTGGCGTAGGCGAGCAGGGCTCGCAGTGCGGCAGCCTTCGGTGAGAGCTTCATCGTCATCCTTGTCGTCCTGAGGCTGTAACCCCATGTGCTGATGTGACTTCAAGCGCACATATGCGCGGGACAGTCTCAAGCTGGGCACTCATCAGGCATGGATCGTTCCGTATTCCGCTCGGTGGACGCATTTGTCCCCAGCCAGGTGATGGTCGCGAATACCCGCAGCCCCCGGCTCAAACAGCGGAGGAAACACTGACCTCGTCACCACTGTGCCGCAGCAGTCCACAATCTGGCGCATGAGCACATTCGATCCCAGTCAGCACCCACGCGGTAACCAGGCCACCGGCCATGCCGGGCAGTTCGCGGCCAAGGCCCAGACCGACGCGGAGATCGGGCTCAGCCACGCCACGCCCACAGGCTCTGGGCTCTGGACCTCTGAGAGCATTGAACGGGCTGCGGGAACGATCTCGGCTTTCGACGGGGTCGACTCAGTGACCTTTGACTTAGAGCCGGAGACAGTGACCCTGCCCCCGAACGGGCGAGCGTACGAGCGCCTGCATGGCCGCCTACAGTACAAAGGCCACGAATTCGAGATCGAAGTCATTGAGAAGATGGGCACGGTGTCCGGGACCGGATACGTCACCGTCAACGGTCCCGGGAAACAGGGGATCGCACATTCGACCTATCATGTGCCGAAGATCTATCACTCGCCTGGCGTCGTCTTCCCGAGCCGTCCTGATGACCTCGGGAACAACATCGAGACGGCCCTGCTGGCCGACGACATCACCTCCAGACTGGCCCGCAGCCCGCACAACGCAGACGGATGGGCTCGGACACGGATGGACATCCACTCCAGCGGAGGGAAGGCCTGGGTGTCTCTGCCCGGCGAGACCTTCGGGAACACCAGCCTCTACTACCACGGAGGCCGGAAATGGCGTGGCTATGGTGGCATCGCCTTTGGGGACCAGGCTGCGCAGCGAGAGAGCGTCATCCGCGGGCTCGGGCAGGGACAAGCCACGCATGGCCGAAAGATGCTCCGTGAACTCGACCAGGTGATGACCGCCGTGCAGGCAGCTCATGACCGTGAGTACCCGCCCACTCCGGCCCAGCTGAAGCGGCGCCGAAAGATCTGACTGCGGTGCCCCTGTGCTGCTGCAGCCCACATGGTGAGGCATGAGCACATTCGATCCCAGCCAGCACCCACGCGGTAACCAGGCCACCGGCCACGCCGGGCAGTTCGCGGCCAAGGCCCAGAGTGGAGCCGAAGTGGGCCTTGAGCGGCAGGAACTGTCCCCAGTCGCCGCGGCTGAGACCCATCTCAACGAGACGATCATCGCGCCACTGCTCACCCAACTGGACATGCCGGCGGACGCCTGCCGGGCGAGACTCACCTCCACCAGAACGGAGACTGCCGCAGGCGCTCAGCAGCGGCTGAGTATTGCCCTCGACTGGAAGGAACCAGCAACGGACGCGGACACCATGGCTGAGCAGATGATCTTCACTGGAATGCTGAAACGACTGATCGAGCAGCCCACAACCTGACATATGAGCACATTCGATCCCAGTCAGCATCCACGCGGTAACCAGGCCACCGGCCACGCCGGCCAGTTCGCAGCCAAGACTCAGACCAGCTCAGAAGTGGGTATCGGACAGTCGGCGGTCCAGACGGCCCACGAGCGATTCGAGGAAGCTCGCGCAGCCCGTGGGCGCGCAGCGATCGAACAGGTCGGTGACGAGCTGTTCCGCGATATTGGCGATCACGTGCAGGGGATCATCTACCGGGACACCGAGGAAGGCGAGGCCGAAGCCGTAGCGTTCGTCTGGAAGTCGAGCGGCACACAGCAGGACATCTGGGAGTACGACCGTCCCAATGGGGTCCGCAACATCGTGAACGACCGGCTCGGCCACGATGAAGACTTCGACAACTTTGCCATCCACTCTGACGCCAGTGGGTACGCCCACGAGCACCTGGAGTCAGCGCCTCAGTGGGACACCGAGGATTACACAGCACATGTACTGCCCGTTCAAGCGAACCCGCAGGCAGCGCGAAACCTCATAGTGGCGGAACGAGATGTGGAGGCGAGTGCCCAGGTCTACGTCGACGCGCTCGCCGAGGAGGCGGCGGCCAAGATGCTTGACACCAACCCCGGCATTCGCAGCATCCAGGTCAAAACCGACGACGATGACGAGCTTCGAGTGTCGGGCTTCGAGACAGCTGTGGCCGAGCGTCGCTTCGATGACGATGATGCTGCTCAGCGGTTCCTGGATGAGCTCGGCTTCGACCCCACAGACGATCAGCAGGATCTGCGCTGGGCTGTGGACTCCAAGCTGAACCATGGAGGCTGGGAGATCAGCACCCCGAAAGGCTCGATCATTCTCGAGCAGTGGGGGTAACGGGAGTGCTCAGCCCTCGCAGACGCAGTAGTCGACCACGTCTACATCGTCCGGAAGCCTGGCCTCTGCACTGCTCTGCGCCGCGCTCACACTGGGGCCCTCGCCCGCGACCCGTTGCACTTGCTGCTCGTTGAACCCGCAGACATAGAGCGGAACAGTGAAGGCAATCTCGACCCGAGCCATGACCTGATTCTCCGACACGGCCAGGCCAGAGCGCGCAGACACTCCGAATCCAGCAGAAGAGCACCCCGACCAGATTCGCCCCGCGCGTCGACCCGCATAGGGGGCTGTCATGGACACACTCCGCTACACCGGCCCCCACCTGAGCCGAGGTCACTCGGCATCGGCAGGAATCGACCTGTACGCCGCACAACCTGCGATCGTCACGCCCGGGATGCGCCCGACAGTCGTCTCCACCGGTGTGCGTGTCGCTCTGCCTCTCGGCGTGATGGGGATGATCGCGATCAGGTCTGGGTGCGCTGCAGAAGGCCTCCAGCTGGCGAACGCACCGGGAATCATCGACCCGGGCTACCGCGGCGACATCCGTCTGTTGCTGATCGCGCAAGGCGATCACCCAATCTCTGTCACGGCCGGCCAGCGGGTCGCACAGCTCATTCCTCTCCGTTTCGAGGCCCTGCGTCTGGAACAGGTGGTCGAGCTGCCGGAAAGCGAAGACGGTCGCGGCAACGGCGGTTTCGGCTCAACAGGGAACTGACCTTCCGCGCACAGAGGCAGTGCCACACAGATTCGATGAAAGGCGAACGTCATGACCACGCAGAGAATCACCGCACGCATCCGCCAGGCCCTCGATCATGTCGAGCAGTTGCACGTCGTCGCCGTGGTGATCGGCGAGCGAGATGCAGACATCGACTACGACAGCCTCTACCGCTCAGAGACGGTCGGACTCGTGAAGATCACAGACGAAAGCCTCACCAGCGCAGACAACGACGGTGTGCTGCTCATCACGACGACCGACTTCGACGACCAGTACGACCGCATCCAGTACTTCCTGCGCGCAATGCTGCGAAACGCCGGCGTCCCCTTCGAGCACAACGGCGAGCACAGCCTCCTCATCCGCGGTCTGAGCCCGCTCGATGTGATGGTTCTGCGCAGTTTCGGCCAACGCCCGGCCCAAGCCGCCTGAGCGCAGCACACATGCATGCGTGAACACCGACGAAGGAGGGCAGGAATATGACAGCAGGAACGATACGTGGAGTAGACCTCGGGATCACGCCCGGCAACGGGACACCGGGCTCTTTCGCCTCACACACCCATAGCGGCTACGACGGGCCGCAGCTCACCGATGAGCCAAATGTGCCCGCAGCTGCGGTCACCGCGTACTTCGCCGCCCTGTCACGTGTGCCGAAAGACGATGACGCAGACCCCTACGAGGCGAACCAGGTGTTTTCAGAGCACCTGCTGCTGACCTCGGAAGCGACCGCACATCTGGACGACGACAGCCTCCACAGGCAGGCAGCTGTCCTCAATGAGTTGGCCTTCCAGTCAGGTCAGCCGATCGCGCAGACTGCGGTCGCAGAGCTCGACCTGCAACCGTCAGACATCAGTCTCAGCGACGCAGCCACGCTGTCCACCAGGCTCGCACACCTCAGCCAGCAAGCCGACCAGCGAGTCAAAGCCTCACGGGACGTCGTTGAAGCCGACGCATGGTCGAAACGTCGGCATGCATACGCGCTCGCGGCAGTGGACACCGCAGCTGGATTCACTCTCGTAGAGGGGCGCGTCCAGCAGGCAGCTCATCTGATCGGCCTGTTGGGCTCCGGTCGCACACCTGAAGAGGCGGTCACGGCACTCTGAGGTCGCTACGCATAGGTACCGCGTGTAGCACCACCCGATGGAGGAGAACATGAGCGACCAGCCCCAGAAGACACTGACCCGACGTTCGATCCGCACGATCGTTGACCTCACGAAAGCCCTCGACCGCGCTGTCGTTCCGCATGAGGTGGTCACTGTCGCAGCAGTCGCGCTCGGGGTCGCACGACCAGATGCCCCGGATGCGAGCGAGCTGATCTCGCGCATTCTCCTTTCCGACGAGAAAGTGACGCCGATCGCCGACGTCATTCGTCTGGCTGCGGTGGACCCGCTCGACCTTGCGCTGGAGGTGCTGTCGCTGGAGCGAGACGGGATCAAGGCTGTCTGGTCTGTGCTGGAGGCACTCGGCGCAACAGACGGTGGACGACTCCCGCAGGCCGACACCCAGGCTGCCCGACGTACGGCGCAGGTTCTCTCTCGTCTGTCACCGCAGGCGATCGCCACGGCGCAGGCGGCAGTCGAATTTGCTCGCGGTGTCGTGCCGACACCCCCGGAGAGCGATGCGAGCAGAGCACCAGAGCCGGTGGCCGCTCCCGCTGCGGTGGACCACGTTCCAGGTGACTACGAGGACAGCTTCGTGAGCGCCCTCGAGGAGGACTGAACCCCGTGGCCAGATCGAAGAAGCAGAAGAAGGCCACGGAGGCAAGCGCGAAGACACGGACTCGCGACGCAGCGGAAACACCCTGGCAGGGTGCAGGGCTTGTCGAGGTGCCGGATGAGCAGTCCCCGGTCAACGCGAAACAGCCGAAGTGGCGCAAGCGCTATCGGCTGCTGGCCTGGGCGTCCCTGATC
This sequence comes from Pseudoclavibacter sp. CFCC 14310, assembly GCF_008831165.1. Classification (NCBI taxonomy): domain Bacteria; kingdom Bacillati; phylum Actinomycetota; class Actinomycetes; order Micrococcales; family Microbacteriaceae; genus Pseudoclavibacter; species Pseudoclavibacter sp. CFCC 14310. The sequence continues at coordinate 233,439 of NZ_WBKC01000002.1, forward strand.
GGTATGCCGATTGTGCTTGTCGTCGACCTGAGTCTCGCGACGAAGGTCATGGACCCGAATTTCGGCAGCGCCGCAGTGCAGGTGGCCGACCAGGTGGACTCTGTCGGGAAGGCCACGGCATGGCTGACAATGCAGAAATGGCTGTCCGGTGACCCTTCGCCGCTGCCGGGTGCGACGGTCGTCTCCTGGGACGGCTTCTCCACGAAGAGCCAGGACAAGAGTGTCTCGCAGCAGGTGCTGCAGGCCTGGGGTGAGAAGGACTACACGGTGGAGATGCACCGGTTCACCCTCGTCGACAAGGCCGGTCAGGTGTACGAGGCTGACGTGACCGTCGCGGTCGACGGCAATGGCCAGTCTGAAGCGGTCGGCACGCCGTCGGCATTCCCGGTCGCACCGTCGTCGAGCGGGTGGTCGACGAAAGGTCCGTGGATGGACACCGTCGAGACCACGAAGACCGATGCCATGAGCGAGGCCGTCAACAACTGGGCGAAGGCCTACACCTCAGGGGACTCGGCGACACTGCGTCTGGCGGTCGGGGATCAGGACGCCAGTCACACGTACATGACGCTCGCGAAGGTCGGCTCTGTCTCCACGATGATTCAGAAGGCGGCGTACAAGCCGACGCTCAAGGACAAGACCTACGAGTCACAGCAGAACCCGTCGACGGTGATCGCTCAGGTCGAGATGAAGGTCGCATGGGACGGTCAGGACCCGCGCGAAGTCGACTCGAAGGGGCAGAAGCAGACGCTCGACGTGCTCATTGAGAACGCGAACACCGCCAGCCCGAGAGTCGTGGCCTGGGGTGCCACCGGCACCGGGCCCGACCTTGAGCCCTACCAGAACGCTGTCACCGGCCGCCAGATCAAGAAGGACTCCGACCAGGCGAAGACCCAGCCGACACAGCCCGCCCAAGCACCCACCGATCAGCAGCAGCCTGATCCGTCGGTGCCGATGGATGCGCAGTAGAGGAGCAACCTTTGAGCAAACACTCAAACGCCGGCGGCATGCACCAGCCAGTCGTCCACCCATCATGGCCGACTACAGTCCGTTCCCGCCGAAAGAACGGCATCATCCAAGGCATCAGCAATGACGTCTGGCTGTACAAGCGCGTGCCGCTGGCGCCGATCCGTGACGCGAAGACCGTCGAGGACGCCCTCGCCGCGCAGCGTGTGCTCGACAACGCCTTCGAGGCCTGCGCATCACTCGCCAGCGTCAGCGGGTCAAAACGCGGCATGAACAAGGGCCGCTACCGGCAGTTTCATCTGATCAGTGTGGTCGTGCCCAGATTCTTCCAGCCGCCGATCGGCCATCCCATTCACGACTATCTCGTGGAATCTCACGGAGACGTCGTCACCCAGGAGAAGGTCGTGCTGTTCGGTGTCCGGCTGAACAATAAGTTCGCCAGCCGTGGTTTCAAAGAGGCGATCGAGTCTGTCGTCGACACCATGGTCTCCGGCGGAGTGCCGATCTCAGACTTTGAGGCCGACTATCAGAAGGTGAACGCCGCCCTCGAACGCGCCGGACTGCTCGACATGCGCGATCGTGACTTCAAACTCGCGAATGGGTGGTGGAACTTCGGACGGAACCCCGACATCCCCTTCGTGCCGTACCGCGACCACGTCAGATTCTTCACCGACAGTCGAGCGACCCGGGCTGCCGAGCTGATGGGGTTCGACAAGCCAGAGCTCTGGGACGACATCGAGGGGCAGCGACCTTTGACGTTCGCCGCCGTCGGAGACTTCGACCTGAAATACACCTCGGAGACCCAGTCATGGGTGCGCTGGGCGATGGCGCTGCAGGACGTCGGCGCTCCGATGATCTCCATCCGGGGGCTGGTGGAGCCGCCGAAGATCACCCGCTCGGAGGTGCGAGGGCAGATCGTCCAGTACCGTGGCGACATCCGTGACCGACAGTCAGCCGGCAAGCTCTCCAAAGACGAGCTGGAGCAGAAGCTCGCCGAGCTGGAGTCGATCGACCAGGCGTACTCCGCGGCAGGCTCCGCACCTCCGACTCTGGTGGACACGTCGATCGTCTGTGCCATCCCCGGGCAAGTCGCCGACCTCGAAGACATCAGCATGAACACAGTCTTCTCCATGAACGCCATGAGCGACCGTCAAGACGTCGCCTGGATGGAGTCGCAACTTGCCAGCCCGTGGCGATCCAACCCAAATCTGGAGGATCTGCCATCCACGACGGTCGCGTACTCCGGAGTGCTGTCACAGTCGGCGGTCGGCGACGAATCAGGCATCTGCATGGGGTTCACCCAGAACGACCGTCAGCCGGTCTGGCTGAGCCCCACCGCCGTGGCCGACGAAGACGTACCGCCGATCTTCCTCGTGGCAGCAGGCTCCGGGTCAGGCAAAACCATGATGCTGCTGAACATGGCCGACCAATTCAGCCGCATGTCGGTCCCGAACATCATCGTCGACCCCAAGTACGGGTCAGACCACACCGCTGCAGTCATCGCCTCAGGCGGCCAGGTCATCTCCATGGACGACCTTGCCTCATCGGACGGCGCCCTCGACCCGCTGCGCTTCTCCGTCGACAACCCGCAGGAACAGATCGACACCGCCGCCGCCACAATCCTGCAGATCCGCCCATGGGCTGAGGAGCCGGAACGCTACGAGCGGGAGCTCAACAGCGCCATCTCCTACGGCGTGCGTCAGCGCGGCGCGAAATGCACCGGAGAGGCGCTCGCATACGCCTACAAAGACGGCAAGGCGTCAAAAGAGATGGTGATGCCGATCTTCCAGCTGAAGCAGGACAGCTCGCTTTTCGGCTCATTCTTCGGCATTCACCCAGAGTCTGCGGCGCTCGGCTCCTACGACGGCACCACCCTCCTGAAGCTCGGGAAGACTCGACTGACCCTCCCCACGAACCCGAACGCCCACAGGAACCTGAACGAGCGCATCGGCGTTGCAGTGGTGAAGATGATGTTCGTCGGAGCGATGATGAGTCTGACAAACCGTGACGGCGTGATCCTGCAGGATGAGTCATGGCTGCTGACGAACACGAGCCCCGAAGCAGCCGAGGAGGCCGGTCGTCTCTGCCGTTCGATGCGAGTGCTGCCTGTCTTCTTCTCCCAAGACATCACCGGTGCCATCCGAGCTGGTCTCGGCCCCCATGTCTCGCGTGTCGCCATCGGTCACATCCGTGAGAGGAACGAGGCCATCGCCGCCCTGCAGGTCGCCAGAATCGAACCCACTCCTGACGTCGTCCAGCGGATCATGGAGAAACCGATGCGTGGCGGCTCGGATGGCAGCCAGGTCGTCAACTGGTCGTCCATGGCGTCGCTGCGCCGCCGGAATTCTGACGGTACCAGCGAGATCGTCCGGGGGTCCGTGTTCATCATCACCGACCTCGCAGGACGGTCCGCGCCGGTGGAGATCCGTCTGTCGAAAGAGTTCCTGGCCCGGGCCTCCACGAACCGTCAGGACATCATTGCGCGTGAACAGGCAGGTGCCACCTCACCCGCATAGGTGTCGGCATGGGATGGTGTGCGACACAAGGTGATTGCCGGCAGCTGATGCGGGAGCTCGACGACTCGAGCGTTGACGTGATCATCACCGACCCGCCCTACGAGATCGGGCAGACGCAGAAGCCCGGACTGCACTGGGATGACCACGGCATCGCGTTCGACCCAGACGTCTGGGAGCAGTGTGCCCGAGTGCTGAAGCCCGGCGGGCACCTCGCAGCATTCGGCGCCTCGAAAACATACCATCGGTTGGCCTGCGCGATCGAGGATGCCGGACTCGTCGTCCGAGATCAGCTGATGTGGCTGTACGCCTCCGGCATGACGAAAGGGCTTTCCTTCGACCGTGTGTTCGTGAAGACCGGCCGCCCAGACCTGGCACACGAGTACGCCGGCACGCACTCCAGGCTGAAACCGGCGCATGAGCCGATCTGCCTGGCAGGTAAACCGTTCGCCACGAACATGCCCGACGGTGTCGCCCAGTGGGGGACCGGTACCCTGCAGATCGACCAGTGCCGGGTGCCGACCGATGAGAAACTCGGACGTATGCCGGGTCAGTCGACTGATGTTCTGCCCCTCGGCACCAGAGAAACGGCGAGCTCTACGCACGCGCTCGGACGGTTCCCGACGAACGCAATCCTCGTCGACGACGGCGCAGGAACCACACGTGAGCTCATCGACGATCTGGTCATCACCGGGCGCCCCAGGCAGGTCGCCCACATGTTCCCGAGCGTGGTGGACCAGGTGTTCTACGCATCCAAGGCTGCCAAGAGCGAGCGACCCACCGTCGACGGGGCCGGGCATCTCACGGTGAAGCCCCGTGCTGTGATGCGCTGGCTGGTGAGCCTACTGGTGCGTCCTGGGCAAGTCGTCCTGGACCCATTCTGCGGGTCAGGTACGACTCTGCAGGCAGCTGACGAGCTGGGGGCCGAGGCCATCGGATTCGACCTTGACCCCCACTCGATACGTCTCGTTCAGGCACGTATGTCAGATTGCAAGGCCCGCGACTGACAAGGCGAGACGGACAACCATCTCCTCGATCCGCTCGATACGACCGCCGGCGCCCAGGCAGGTGGCCACCCTCTTCAGCGCAAGGTCTACTCGCAGGTCATCCCACTGCTGCGACTCCCGCAGCGGGCTGAGCGAACCGTCAGCGCGCACCCGCGAGCACCTCGTAGCGATTACCGCGGAAACTGCCTCCGGCACCGACTCCTCAGCCGACTCAGGCAGCAGCGCGCTCGCGGCGTCAGCGATCTGGGCGATCTGCTCATCGTTCGGTCGGATCGCACCGGCGATGAACCCCCGCATCACCAGAGCCGTCGTGCGAGGCCCTGATTCCAGGAGCGTGGAAGCCTCAGCGAGTGTCAGCCCGTCCCAGAACCGCAGGGCAAGGTCCGGGATACTGCTCTGCTGGCTGGCGGTCATGGTCCCTTCGACAAGGGCAACCCACGCGGCCAGTGACTCAAGCGGCAGCGACGGTGTCGTCTGCAGCAAACGCTCCAGCGCTCGTCGACCGTCTACGGTGGCGACAGGCCGGCCGGAGATCCCCAGGTAGGTGAGGACTCCGACAGCGGCGGGATGCATCAGCTCTCTCGGGCGCCGGTCCGTAGACGTGAGCATCCGATCGAAGGTGTCCAGTGCCTGGTCGAACCGCTGGTCATCTGAGGCGGTCTCGTCGTCGGTGGCCAGTGCCGACTCCAGTCGGATGCTTGCGGCGCCGGCACGCTGCGATTCCGACGGGTCCTCGCGGATGATGCCGGTGAAGGTCTCCGATTTTGCGGCGCGAGCTCGAATATCCCGATGCTTGGACAGGGCGGTCATCTTCATCATCTGCCGTGCCCACCCCAGCAGCGACCGCCCGGAGCGGATCATCTCCAGATCGAGTGTCGAATGAGACCGTGCTGTGTCACGGATAGCCGCGATCTTCTTCTCAATGTCGAAGACGATCTCATCCACCAGGTCATGGCCGACCTGGCCTGAGAACCGATAGCGTCCGAAGACGACCTGCTCTGCCACTCTCGCCTGGATGACGATTGCCGCGAGCTGGCCGCGCACATGTCGCTCCTGATCGGGTGTCTGGGAGCCTGTGTAGTAGGCGCAGACGAGGTCTTTGGCTTGCTGGTCGTATTGGTCGTTGATCGCACGGTACGGTGATGTTGTCTCGGCCATGGCGTCTGGGCACGGTCAGGCTCCGCGCACATACGCGGATTTGAAGCCGATGTGCCCCCTCCGCGCTGGCATGTGCGCGGCCCGATTGCACGGTGTTACGACGCATATAGTCCCGTAACACCCGCAACGGAATAGACGTCAGCTGATGGCAGCATCCCGGTCGAGGATGTTTACCGGTTTCACACCCGCGCGGTCCTGCTGTCTGACCCCAAAACGACGCTTCGTCTGATCGGGGTCGAAGACCCGACCGGTGACCGGGTCGAGTTCGACTTTCGCCCGGCGGGCGCGGCCTTTGATGATCGCGTTGTAGCGTTCACCGGGGGAGCGAGCGTTCAGGATCTGAGACGCCGTCTGCTCCGAAACCTTGTAGCCGTAGACTGACCCGCCCATCCGCATGGCGAGCACGCCTCGTGCCTTGTCGTAGCCGGCCTCGCTGATGAAGCTTCGACGCTGAGACAGCGGCTTGAGAGGCACGCCCATCTGCTTGGCACGCTGTCGCCGACGGTTCATCAGCGAGCGCACCGAGCTGAGCGCGGTTCGAGGGCGACGCGACTCGAGGACGGCGTTGGCAGCCTCCGCGAGCTTCAGCCCCACCTGGTCGTTCGGGGCGAAACCGAGAGCTTTCGTCGACCAGACTCGAGGCTCATGCTCGGTCACTCGCACCCATGAGCTCACCTGGCGGCCGTTGATGGTCGCCGAAACCGGCACGTCGAACGTGCGGTGCCCGTGCGTCGCCGAATAGCGGCGGATCGCAGTCGCGCTCGGCATCCGAAGAGTGACACCCGCGCCCTCGTATTTCATGCGGTGGGTGCGGCGGTTGCCGGACAGCGCCCGCCCAGAAGTCTGCCCGGGCGTGTAGTCGTCGGGCATCTTCTCGAAACCAGCGCCGGCGGCCTCGTGCTCTGCCGAGATGAACGACCCCGACCACCACCGCTTGATGCCACGGGTGTCCGACGGGTCAAGCGAAGTCGACGCTGCTGCTGCGCCGACGGAGCGGCTACTGTCAGCGAGTGCCTTCGCCCGCTGCTGCTGTGCGGTCTTGCTGACGTTCAGTGCGTGAGGCGCAAGCGACACCTCCGGCGTGCTCTGCAGCTTCTCCGCGAAACTGCCGGGGGTGCCTTTACCCGGGGTGATGCCGATGTCTTTGCCACGGATGTGCTCGCTCATGACCAGTGATGTGTGCTGCCCGCGCACATGACGGGACATGAAGCATCTGAGTGCAAAGTTCGTCGTCATCCTGGTGGCCGTCATCGTCGCGGCAGGCCTCGGCAGCATGAAGCTCGGCGCCCTTGACGCGCTGAAGCAGGCAGTCGGCACCACCTGGAGCGACCCGCAGACGCAGGGCACTCTCGGGGACCTGTTCGGCACGGGCCGCGACGTGCTCTCCAACGGCTCGAAGGTTGTCGCCGACGCCGCCACCACGATCGCTGGGCAAGGCGATCAGACCTCTCAGGTGCGGGGCTCAGAACTCGGCTTCGACGTCAGTCAGGTGAAAGACACGCTCGGTGGCCTGCCGGTTCGCGGTGATGACCGTGGTGACGACTACAACCGGGAGGGCCAGTTCGGCCCGGCCTGGCAGGACGTCGACGGCAACGGCTGCGACACCCGCAACGACATCCTCGCCCGAGACCTCACCGCCGTCAGCAAGGATGGCAAGTGCACCGTGGTCTCCGGGCACCTCGAAGACCCGTACACCGCCCGGGGGATCGACTACCAGCGCGGCCGGGCAACCTCATCTGCGGTGCAGATCGACCATCTCGTGCCGTTGAAGAACGCCTGGCAGTCCGGTGCCCGCAACCTCAGCCAGGAACGCCGGGTCCAGCTCGCCAACGACCCGCTGAACCTGCTCGCCGTCGACGGCCCGACCAACCAGGCGAAGAGCGACAAAGACGCCGGCGAATGGCTCCCGGCGAACACCGCCTTCCACTGCCAGTACGTCGAGCGCCAGGTCATGGTGAAAGCGAAGTACGGGCTCTGGGTCACCAATTCGGAGCGTGACGCTATGGCTGGTGTCCTGGACCGCTGCCAGCAGTGAGCGGGATCAGAAGTCGTCGTAGGTCTCTGGCGCCGCAGCTGGGTTCGCTGAAGACGATTCCGATGTGGGCTCAGGATCGGTCTCTGGTGACGCCACGTCATTGAAGAAGCTTGCGAGGTCGTCAGCGATGTCGACCTCCTCGACAATGCCGACATCCTCAATGACCGGTGTCTCGTTCACGACCTCAACGGGGGTCGTGCCGTCGTCTTCCTCCAGGACGCCGAGGCGGGGACCACTCTCCTTACGGATGAACGCTTCGAGATTCGAACGCTCATCGTCCGGAAGTGGGTCACGCCGAGCTGCGAGCTGACGTGCTAACTCTTCCTGAGGGGCGTACCAGACCTGGATCACCTGCGTCGGGCCGACAAGCGGCTCCCAGAGGCCACGCCCCTTCGGAATGAAGGCACCGAGCTCGGGGGCATCGTCGGGGTTGCGCAGGGCAGACATCTTGTCGCCGTAGGAGGCTTTGCCCAGCAGGCTTCTGGCGAGGTTCGTTTTCAGGTCCCCACCAGGTATCGCGTCAAGAGTCTTTGCCGAGAGCTTCTGCGTGCCAAGCAGCAGGGTCACACCCGCTGACCGTGCCTCCCGCGCGATCTTCCCGGTCAGGATGCCGATGCTGGCCTTGTCCTGGTTGAGATGCATCATGCGGTCCCGTTCAGCCATCTCCTCCGGGTCCGACGAAGCATCAGGCACGGGCTCCTTCCCAAGCAGGCTGGTGAACTCGTCGACCATCACCCATATCCGCTTGGGGCGCAAGGCCTCCGGCAGGTCACTGAACGACGGGGCACCGTGAGCGGCGTTCAGATTCTTACGCTCGACCACCTGGGCGTAGACACATTTGAGCGCGGCAGCGGCGGTCTCGATGGAGTCTGCGAATGCTGCAGCGTAGGGGCGCACGAAGTTGAAGTCAGCGCCACCTTTCATCGGGTCGATTACGTAGATGATCTCGCCGTGAGCAGCCGCAGAAGTCAGGAACGTCTGAGCGAGCACAGAGTTGTGGGTCGGTACCAGGTCCTCAGTGAGGTAGGTGTGATGCTCCCCGGTGACCATCAGGCAGCGCATGGGCACGACGTCACCTTCGATGATGTCAGTGACGAATACGAGGTCGTGCCCAGTGCGCTCGCTTACCCGAGTCTCCAGTCGTTCAAGCTTTCGAGTCAGCCGGAACACAGGCTCCAGCGTTGTAAACGCGATGCGGTACCGGTTGCCCGTCATCTTGCGGGTGCCGTCACTGCGGGTGTATCCGGCACTCGCTGTGGTGAGTGATGCGCGAATCCCGAGCCCTCGGATGAGCTCGAGGACATCCTGTATGAGGCGCTCGTCTGTCAGGCAGATCTCACACGCCCCGTTGACGTCCACTGTGCCATCTGTGTCCATGAGTCCTTGCAGCAGGGCCAGGCGCTGTGCTTTTGACGCGCGCTGGTAGACCCTTGGGATCCACTTCTGCTTTGCTGGGCTGTCAGGGTTCAAGGTGAAGCCTGCGCTCACCAGATCAGGACGGAGGCCATCGAAGTGCCAAGTTACCGCCCGACTATCGCCGGACTTTCCCTCCGTACGCCGCAGGACGTAGCCATCAGTGAGGACGTTGTGCAGAACACCTTCGTCCAGTCCAGTAATCGAGGGGCCGCGTTTGCTTCCGTCACCGAGCCACGCTCCGAGCGTGTACGGGGCAACGGGTAGATCCAAATCCTGCCCCTGTAGCGAGCTTGCAATCTGGATCGCCCAGTTGTGAGCTCCCCGCGAATCGAGCACTCCTGCTTCCACGATCTCCTGCATGCTGACGATCGAGTTCAGGGGCTGCAAGGTTCGTGTGCGGTGTTCGACCGAATCTGCGAGCAGGGTCAGGGCCTCATCGACTGGGTAGACGGAGACCCGCTGACGCTGGACCTCACTGACTCCGACAGGGTCGAGCCCTCTCAACCAACCTCTCACCGTTTTCCTGCGGTTGCGTGAATCGCTCTCACCGAACAACAGCTCGGACAGCTGCGAGACCGTCACAGATTCGGTCAGTGGGGGACAGAGCCGCCCGTGCTCGATAACGGCTTGTCGGGCGTCTCGCGCGTCATACAGGCTGGCGGGCCTCCTGGTCGTGACCGTCCCAGCGAGCGCGAGGCTTTCCGGGAGGATGCGGCAGACTGCACTCAACGAGACCCCAGAGATCTGCGCGATAGTCTGACGTGTTGCCACCTGTCCGGCTGGCGTCTGCTCAGCCATGCCTCGGAGCCGTTGGGCGAGTCTGGCGCGCTCGTCTGCCACGACGGAGTCTCTGCGGGCCGCACTGCCCGGTGTGCGAGCTCGTCTCGCTGAAGCGGTCTGCACCGTCCACAGATGGTTTCCCCCTGAGCGGGCCCGCCGACCATCGGAGAGCACGAGGGTGTACTCCGTGCATTCTCGGATCGGTGAAAGCGCCCGAACCGTCTGGACGGACCCATCTGGTGCGTACACATGATCCCCGGGCTGAATGGTTCCAATGGTCGCCCACCCGTCCGGGAATCGTTCGGAAATGGGGACCGGGAGTCGCGTGCTCAGACTCTGCGCCTTGCCCGCACCGCTGACTCCGGCCAGCATGGCATGACCGTCCTTTGGGTCGAAGATGACGGGCTCGCCTTCGACCCCCATGGCGAACGGCACGCATCCTTCGTCTGCGAGGCGATCGACGAGCTCGAAGTCGTACGGCACGCCTTTCGGCAGTGGGTTCTCTCGGCAGACGAGCATGCGGACATGGTCGGGGCCGGTTTCGCTGTCGCGAATGTCGATGAAGTCGTTGCTGGATGCTGCCCTGAGCTTGCCGACCTTCTCCCGGACGTCGGCGGGGGCGAGCCCCATCGGCAGCTTGAAGGTGAGGTCCTGTACACGATCGTTGTGGGGGAGGACACCCGCTGAGACGAGTGAGGGCACTGCGCCGTTCTCGCTGACGACTTTCGCGGCAATGAAGACCTGCTGCCAGTTGAGGCTGGTCACATACTCGCGGTTGCGGTCGGCCGGGGTCGCGTACTCGATGCCGTCAGCACCGGGGGCTGCGCCGACGACGATGGTGGCCCGGCCGGTTTCCGCGCGGTCGACGATCAGCCATTCGGCGCCGAGGGTCTGCCGGATCTTCTCCGACTGCTTCCGGAGCGCGTCGAGAGTCACTCCGGCGCCGAGGAAGATGTCCATTCGCCAGATGGTGCCGGACGACGTGGCGGTGGTCAGAGCGGTCAGCTTCGTCAGGTGCGGGCGAGCGAGACGGCAGGCGTCGAACGCGTGGGAGAGGAAGCCGGCAAGGATGAGCCGCTGCGGTTCGTTGCCTCGCCCCGCCGGGACATAGTCCTGGGGGAGGGTTGGCAGGTCTGTTCCCGCGGGCACGGACACCACCATGAACGCTTCGGAGTGGGCGCGACCATCTCGGCTTGCAGGGTCCTTCCACGGCTGCACGGAAGCGAACGGTGCTGCCTTCAGCGTGGTCTTCAGCTTGTGCTCAGTGTCCTGATTCGTGAACTCGGCGGGCGTGACCCCCTGAGGTGTCACGAAGCCCCAGGTACCGACCGTGATGCTGCGCGCGGCACCAGTTCTCCGGTCGATGTGGCGGTACTGGTACTCGCGCTCCGTCGACGGCTGCAGTACCGGTTTGCGGCCGCCCTGTTTGACGATGTCCGTCCAACGCTGATCCCAGCGGCGGATCTTCGCGAGTTCGTCGAACCGGTGCACCCAACGCGGTTGGATGCGAGCGATCGGTGGTTCGGTGAGAGCACCAAGGTATGCGCAGTCATTTTCCGGATCGGCAATGATCTCGCAGCCGAGCTCTGCCGCCACGCGATCGAGAATGCCGAGCTCCATGAGTACGCTGACGGTCACGTCGGGGTTGGCTGGGCTGCGCCACACTGTGCCGAACGCGGCTCTCGTATCGTCGAATCCGTCGTCGGTGTCTCGCTGAGAGGGAGGGTCCGTGATCGGGGCCAGCTGCTCGAGGACGAGCGGCGGGAGCTTCTGCACTGCGTAGGCGGCGCGGGAGGCGACTGTCTCGATGACCAGCTGGCGGATGTCGTCGTCAGTCTCGGCGGCAGAGACGGCTGGCCAGTCGTCCGTGAACCAGGTGATGACGCGAAACCGTGTCGGATGCGATGTCGACGGCACTGGCTGCCCCTGGCTGTCGAGGTTCGGCTCGATGAGCAGAGCGACGGTGGTTCCAGGGTCGACGAGGGTTTCGAAGTCCTGCAGGCGGGTGAACATGCCGCGCGATCCGACCTCTGGGGGAGCGTCGAACGTGTCAATGGTGGCCACGTCACCAGGTAACCGGGAACGGTCGACCAGACGCGGGGCCGGATCGAGCTTCAGCACCTCCCAGCGAGGAGCCCACTGTGCGCGCCCATCGACCATGTCCCGCCAGTGGGCGATGACCGGCCGGTGGAGTCCCACCTGCAGGGAGAGGGGGACGCAGGCAAGGCCGAGAAACAGCGAGCTGAGGAACGAGACCTTCGGCCCAAGTGCACAACCCGCGACGACCACGGATGCGGCTGCGAGGACTCCACAGCCGAGACTGATCGTGGTGCGCAGGTCGCCGGAAGTCAGTCGCTTCCAGACCGCGGGCAGATCGAGTCCGGGGCGTGGCTGGACATCATCGGCGAACTGCCGGGCGATGGCCGGCACTTGTAGGGCGAGCGCGAACGCACCCCACGCGTTCAGCGCCGGGAACAGCGGCCACACTACCTGGAATGGGGCGCTCACCGGGAGGAACCATGCTGCGACGCCTGTGAGGAGTGCGGTGATGGAGGCCATGAGCGGCGGCCAGCCGATCGAGCTGATCTGGGGAACGATGAGTGAGAACCGTCCGGCGCGGAACATTTCGTGGCGGGACATGGACTTCTGCTCCGCCGTAGATGCCGGCTGGACGCGGCCGGTCCGGTCTTTCTTGCCCGTGAGGATCGGAGGCTGTGAGAACCAGCATGCAGCGACCACGAGGATCCAGAGCAGTGCGACGGCAGGCACCTGCCACAGCCACCAGGCGAGCGCGGCGACCGGCACGGACCCTACGAGCACCCATGGTGCGATGTCGGTCTCATTCTGAGGTGGTCTGACAGCCATGAACCGACCTATGCGTGAATGACCAGCTCGGCGAGCCGGTCAGTGATCTGCTGTCGACCAGGCTTGGTGCGGATGGTTTGATGTCGAGCGAACCTCGGCCCGGCGACGGCACGAGCGCCCCGTGGACGGTAGAGCCCGAGACGAAGTACCGCATGATCGTTTGACGGCCACACGACCAGCAGACAGTGCACACGGGCACCGGTGCGCAGGAAGCCACGGACAGCCTGCTCCGCCATCGGCAGCGTCTTCTTGTCCGCGAATGGGAACCGTTCACCCCCACGTCGGGACACGCCCCGGAACGTCCAGTAGAAGCCTGGTTTCCAGACTTTGGAGTCGATCAGCCACACGTCGCTGCCGGAGACCACGATGTGGTCGATGTTCGCACTGATCCCTGGGATCGGTATGCGGCAGTCGTGGATCACGTCGGCCCCGCCGGGACGCATCGCCAGGCGATTCAGCACCTCGGCTGTGCGCAGCTCGCCTGTCCGTCCGATACGAGCGACATCCTCGTTCGCAGCCCACCCCTCGGAGTGCTGCAGCGAACCACCTGGCACGCCGATCACCCGACCGTACGAGCGCGTCACGCGAGCACGCTCTTCACCAGGATGACGATTACCCCGAGGGCGAGCACGCCGGTGAGCGCCCAAACGATCCCGCGGACCTTCGGCTGGTCAATGAGCTTGTTGTTGTCGTCTTCGTCTTCACGCAGCAGGAACTTCATACCGGGGATGTATGCGTGCGAGGGACTTCCGCGTTGGGGGGGTCGAGCGTCGCCGAGAGCATGTCCTGTGCGGGGCTGTGCGCGTCGCTGAGGCCCTGGGGGTAGTTCCGGTGTGACGGGTTCAGCTGTGGGCTGGTGAGGCTGCTGTGGCTGTTTCTGCGTTGTCGAGGGGGTGGTCCTCGGCGGTGAGGTGCTCTCGAGTGGGAAGCGCCGGGGCCGATCTCGGCTGTAACGACATCAGCTCCAGCCGTGGGCTGGAATGACAGTCGCTGTGCTCCTGTCACCGCTGTAAGGACACCACTTCCAGCCGTGGGCCGTCACCGCTGTCACCGCGGTGTCACCGGTGGTGTGGTGACAGCGAAGCCCTACTGCGGACTGGGCAGGAGGGGGTTGTCACCACTGTCACCACTTTTTGTAGACCTCATGTAAGAGAGAGATATATAGGGGGCTCTCCCTCCCTCTCTTCCTCTCATCTGGAGGGGGTGTCCCCCAAATGCGGTGACAGCGGTGACAGACCCCTACTGCCCTTATGTTTACTGGGATGTAGCGTCACCGGAGGGATGGTGACAGGGTGGTGACAGCGGTGACGGCGGAAATGTGTTAGGCTCTCCCCGTGCGAGCCGGGGGAGAGCCTAAAGGTTTTCGGTCCCGGTGTGCGGCTTCTGCGGTTCGGTCCGTTTCTGTGGCGCGGGTGGCCTTCGATCGCGTCCCACACATGGTTTTCACGGGTTTTGGGGGTTGTCTGGTGGTTTTCTGGAATGTTATGCTCTCGACCTAGCGAGAGAGAGCATACAAGTTCCCAACGGAGCCACTGGCAGCCCTTAACGGCACCATTCTTCGAACAGTGCACGCACATCAGATGCGTACAGCCCAGAGTTGTGCAGTCCGTTCATCTCGATGGCAACGACTTCATCGGTGTCTGTTTTCAGTGCGACATCCACGACGTAGTCGCCACAGGTGGAATGTGCTTCCCGCCAAGCAGTCGTGTAGCTCTCCGCCCATTGCAGATACCGTGCCACCAGCTCCGGTGCCTCGAAGACGGGAGACACACCCCGAGTGCGCTCAACCCTCGGATCGAACGGACGTGCGATCGCATCGAGCGGGGTGAGGTGCTCGATGCAGCCCGCGCCGGTCACGACCTCGTGCCCCACAACGAAGATCCTGTACTCGGCGCTCAACGGCACCCACGGCTGCACTAGGAGTGCACCAGGGCGGTCGAGCGACCACATGCTGATCTTGCTGAAGAAGTCATGGCTGTCGAACGGCGACGTGGTGGTGAAGAAACTCATCTTCGGGTCGATGTCTTTGACGCAGACTCGGCCAGGAGCCAGTGCGTTGATGGTGTCCTTCGTCGCAGGGAACCCCTGACCTTCCCCACACGTGGTGCGGATGACCGGGCGCCCGGCATGAGCGAGAAACACCGGCTCTGCCCAGTAGCTGTCCACGACTCTCTCACCTGCCAGACGGGGATCGCTGAGATACGACTGCGAGAGGTGTCCGACATTGGCGACCGGACCGACGAGCTTCATGCGAGCGAGACGACCGGCATCCGTGCAGACCTCGCCCGTTGCCGCGTTCACGGCCTGGCGCTCAGTGGTCGTGCGGACCCAAACATGCTCCCTGGGATGCACGTTCAGGAGGGTGTCCAGCCGCAGGACGGCTTCCAGCCAGTCTTCCCGATCGCCGGTCGGCTGAGAGCTCGGGTGCCAATGCTGCCAGAGCGCCTGGAGCTCTGGAAAGCCACTGACGTAGCCCATCGGGGTCGACCAGAAGAGGATGTCTTCAGTCATGCTGAGACCTCCGAAGCGTCAGACGCGCGAAGAGGTCGCGGTTCGCTCCCTGTGCCCGCTGTTGTGCTTCGGCTTCGGTATCAAAGAGCGCCCAGAAGCCCATTTCGTCGTCTCCGATGGCGTGGACGGCCCAGACTGTTCGTCCGCCCTCGGGGGATACCTGCTGCAGAGGGTCAGTGACGGAGACGTCCTCGATGAGGCGATGCCCACCGCCGTGGACGATCACTGCGGGCACAGTGACCGAGGCGGGTGTCCTGGACGTGTCAGGGAAGCCAGCGAAAGCCTCGCCGGTCCACCCCCAGAGGAGACCTTCCTCGTCGAGCAGGATCACTCCTCTGCGTCGCTGTCTCCGCAGGGGCTGTGGACGCTGCCGGTGTCTTCTCATGCCACTCGTGTGCGCGGTTGGCTAGGATTACCGCGAGCTGATCGGGGGAGCGGATGATGTCGGATGACGAGCTGGCGCAGGCTGCCGCACAGGTGAGGCGACGGATGCGCGGCACTGCAGTTGACGTTTCGGTGAACATCGCCGAAGCGATGAGCGTGTTCGCACCACTCGGGTGGGCGATGTCTGCGGTGTGGCCATACGAAGGCACCGTCCGTGCCCTGAAAGCTGCGGAAGACGGCGCCATGACCGACCAGCTCGACCAGATACTCACCGACATCTGGAACGGGGAGCACGCACGCTGGATGGAGATCGGGGTCGAGCGCCTGCGGCGAGGAGGCAACGCTCACTGGCCGTTCAAGGCCGACCTCTGGCGTCGCGTTGATCTGGTCCAGAAGGCGATCGCACACCATCAGGCAGGTGCCTATGAGGCAAGCATTCCGATCCTGTTCGCGCAGATCGAAGGCCTTTCGTTCGACGTCACTGAAAAGGCCTTCTTCACGAAGTGGCAGCCGATTCCAGCGGTCGACGACAAGACCCTGGCTGGCCTGGGCGGCAACATCGAGGTCGTCCGCAGGGTCTGCAACGCAGACGTCAAACAGCGGCAGTCCTTGGGACAGTTCTCCAGGCACGGCGTGATGCACGGGCGAGAGCTCACCTACGACACGAAGGTCAACTCGACGAAGGCGATCGTGCTGACCATCAGCGCCTTCGAGCACTGGCTGCCACAGGCGGACAAAGTCGCAGCAACACTTCGGGCCGAGCATGGGCGAGAGGTCGCCGGTCATCCGGGTGTCGACGAGACAGGCCGGTTGCTTGACGATCGCGGTGTGCCCGAGCTTCGCAACGTCAGGTACGACCTCGAAGGCCGGTACATGCTGTGGATCAACACTGGTGGGATTGAGCCGTTCGATCTGCGCCGAGATCTTGGCGAACTTGCAACGACACACGGTGCGGCACGGGGCAGATTCACAATCCATGGTGACAACGTCGCTTTCTGGTGGAGCTATCGACTGCCGAGCGGGCACATCCTCGGCTGGGCGGCCCGCAAGATCCGTCCAGGAGCGCATCCGCCGCACGAGTCCTGGTGGTGGGATGCCGCGGCGGCCCCGGAGAACGCACCCTGGGAGGACCCGACCGGTTGGGCCCAGTACCCCGGGGACGCCGAGGGCGCTTGGCGTCCGGACGACCCACTCTTCTAGGCGTGTCGGCACAGACACCTATACTCTGAATCGAACATGTGTTCGAATACTTGGAGGTGGTTGCCGTGGCACAGATTGCGAAGATCGAACCGCACGGTCATGTGACAGTGCTCGCCGCGCTGAGCCCGGTGCACGCGGGCTTCCCCTCCCCGGCGCAGGACTACTTCGACGGTTCCATCGACCTCAACGAGCATCTGATCGCAGACCCCGTAGCGACCTTCATCATTCGTGTCGCCGGCGACTCCATGATCGGAGCCGGCATCTCCGACGGCGATGAAGTGATCGTCGACCGGTCCTTGAGACCCGCGGAGGGCAATGTGGTCATCGCCGTGGTCGAAGGGGAGCTGACCATCAAACGTCTCCGTCTCGGCGCGGCAGGTCCAGAGCTGCATCCGGAGAACCCGGACTACCCGGTGATCCGGGTGAGCCCGGGGCAGGAGCTGTCCATCTGGGGAGTGGTGACCCGATGCCTGCACCGAGTCTGAGCAGGTTCGCTCTCGTCGATGTGAACTCATGCTTCGCCGCCTGTGAGCGCATCTTCGATCCCTCGCTGGAGGGACGCCCGGTCGTCGTCCTGTCCAACAACGACGGATGCGTCGTCGCCCGGAGCGCGGAGGCGAAAGCCCTCGGCATCCCTATGGGCGAACCCTGGTTTCGGCTGCAGGCTTGGGCTGACAAACATGGGGTCGCAGCCCGATCATCGAACTACGAGCTCTACGGCGACATCTCCGGACGCATCATGGCGATGCTGCGACGATTCAGCGACCAAGTCGAGGTCTACTCGATAGACGAGGCCTTCATTCGCCTGAGCGGCACCGTCGAAGAGTTGGCCACGACGTCCAGAGAGATCCGACGGCGCATCCTTCACGACATCGGGGTGCCAGTGTCGGTCGGTATTGCGCCCACCCGAACGCTCGCGAAGCTCGCGAGTCACGGTGCGAAGAAGTCCCCCGCGCTCCACGGTGTCGCCTGCACCGACTGGTACACCGACGAGCAGATGGGCCGGATACTCACGAGCACACCAGTCGGTGACCTCTGGGGTGTCGGCCGACGCGGCGCGAAACGGCTCGCAGGTCTCGGCATCGACAACGCCTGCCAGCTTCGCGATAGCGACACGAAGACGATGCGCCGCCGGTTCAGCGTGAACATGGCCCACACGATCCTCGAACTGCGAGGGCACGCCTGCATCGACATCGGGGACCATGACGCCGTCCGGCAGCAGGTGATGTTCTCCCGATCGTTCTCGACACCGGTGACGTCGCCGTCAGAGATGCAGCAGGTGCTCTCCATCTACGCGCAGAATGCCAGCCGCCGCCTACGCGGCCAGGGGTCCGTGGCTGGTGCAGTCTACGCGTGGGCTCAGACGGCCTGGGCGACGCCTCCCATGCACACAGCGGCCGCAGCATGCGAGATCACACCTCGGACGGCCGACCCTGCGCTGCTGACGAAGGCCGCATGTCAGCTGGTGCTCCCGAGAATGCTCGAAGGCAGACGCTACGTGCGCGCCGGCGTATCACTGACCGACATCGCACAGACCAGGGATCAGGTGGTGCTGGACCTGTTCGACACGGACACCCCAGCAGCGCAGGTCGGCAGCCTCCTGGACCAGGTGAACGACCGGCTCGGACGCGGCGCGATCGGACTCGGCATGGCCGGGCTGCAGGCACCGCCCGACTGGCAGATGAAACGGGAGATGCTCTCACCGCGGGCGACCACCCACTGGGAAGAGCTCGCCGTCGCCCGATGAATGCTCAGGTCAAGGTCCGGCGGATCAGGCGGCTCGCTGACGCGACGTCGGTGGAGAGATCGGTTCCCAGGAATGCGTGACGCAGCCGCATTGGTCGGCACGCAGCGCGTTCGATGATCAGGACACCCGCAGGCATCGTCCACAGCCAGTCCTTCTCGAACAGATACTCGCTGCCGCCAGGGAGACGTTCGGCGACGGCCAGACGGATCGTGCCTGAACGGTCACCGCAGAAGGCTGGAGCGGCCGCCGCCGAGTCGCCCATATCCCCGTGGTAGGCGTCGAGCGCGTACAGCAGCAGGAGTCCGGAGAGCGAAGTTGGCTCCCAGGGATCCTCTGACACGCAAGAGCCGAACAGTGCCTGAGCCGACGCAGTGAGTACCACGTGGGCCTCTGCGGGCTCAGACGGCCACGCCGGAGTCGCCACGGTCAATGTCCTTCCACGTGGGCAGCGTGGGCCATGTCCTCGTCAGTCTGGTGTGTGCCGGCGGAGTTCAGCAACCGGAACACCTCGGCCTCGGCGGCGAGGGTACGCACCGAGGTCTGCACGGCCGGCATCGGCCACCCTGTGGACCTTCGGCGCCCGCGGGCGCTGAGCCCCGACATGGTGACCATGCCGTCGGAGTCGACTGCCTCTGGGGTGATGTCTTTGTCGTCGAACCAGTCTGCCGGTACGGAGAACTCGTCACTGGCCCATGCTCGCATGGTTTCGATGCGTTGTTTGCCGTCGATGACTCCGCACATGGCGTCGCTCCCGAACACTCGGGTGCTCTCGCCGGCGTCTCCCAGTGCCGTGAAGTACGACCTCTGGAACCTCTCTGCAGCGTCCGGGGATGTTCGTATCAGGGCGGCGATCGCTTTGGGGTCGATGGTTCCCGTGAAGCTGATGAGAGTGGTGGGGTGCATGTCCATTGGTGTGTCCTTGGCGTTCAGTAGCGTCATTCAGCGTGATGAGTTGGTGACTCATCGGTTTCTGCCGTTGTCGAGGTGAGTGGGATTGCCTCCAGCCAAGGACATTTCCCGATGGGTTTCTGCTCTTCCCCTGTTTTGGTGAAGGCTTCGCTGACGGTTCGTTGGGTGCTGTCAGCTGGGAGTCTGTTGAACGCGCTGTCGCCGACAGCGAGTTCTGTGAGTTGGGTCATGCTGCCGCTTCGCCGCCGTGAGAGATCACCAGTGCGCGTATGGTGTCGGCTTCGACGTAGCCGCGCCAGCGGTCGTCACGGTTGATGATCCAACCGGCCTCCGGAGGTTCGATACCCTCTGGGACCACGACCTCGAGATGCGAGTACGGGCCTTGAGAGTCAGCCATCGGCAGGCTGTGCACGAGGCTGTTCGCGTAGACGCCCAGGATGGCTCCGTCGACGCAGGCGATGGTTCCTGATGCCTGGTCGGTTGTTCCGAAGTCGATGATGCGGTCGAGTGTTGGTGTTCTCGTCATGCGCTCCATGTGCGCGGGAGCCGCCCACTGCGTCTCAGCGCCTACCCGGCTGCTCACGCGGCATCGGCGGGGATCGCACTATAAGGGTGAACCCGCTTCCGTAATAGCCGTTGCCGCGGGTACCGACAGCGGTGAGGATCGTCCGGTCGGGCACAGTACCGCCCTCCGCGTACACGGTGATCTGCAGACGTTCGAGTCCGTCGCCTTTCGGGTCATCACGCAGCTGGTAGGGGAACTCCGCGCGGGTGATGACGTTGTCGAATGCTTCCAGACGTGTGATCGCGTAGTTCCCTGACTCACATCCGGAGCATCCGTGGTTCCCCTCGACGTCGAGGCGAACACCGGTCTCCAGCACCAGTGTGCGCCCGTCCTCGACGCCCACAATGCGCCGACCCATGAGGAGTGCGCGGATGCGGTCTTCTTCTGCGCTACTGACCTTCCCCTGACCTCGGACTATGGGGGTGAACTTCTTCCCCCATGCGGTCAGTGACGTACGGTTCAGTCGCCCCTTGGTCAGGGCACGCCATGCCACAGCTGGGGTCTCCCCAATACGGGCGCCAGCCGGGTCGGCGACCACGATGACCTGAGCGTTGTCCCGCCGGCGCAGCCACACCTCGCCGGGTGTCGGTGTTCTCGTCATGCGGTCCATGTGCGCGGGAGCCGCCCACTGGTCTGTGCCGTGGAGACACGCGTCCAACCGTTCTCCGTCATCCATTCGAGCGTCCAACGTGTCTGGCCGACGTCGACGAAGCGCCAAGTGTGAGCCCCGAGCTCGAAACTCCAGCTCTCGTTGAACACGCCACTGACCGCCCGAGCCAGTTGTGAGCGTTGAACGGCTTTGACCACATCCGAACGCGGCGAGTCAGTCGCCCAGATCAGAAACCGTGCTGCCGAGCCGATCGTCCGGTCATGGAGCTCAGCGCGGGTTCGACGGATGATCTCCAGCTTTGAAGGTCGGAGTCGGGTGACCGCCCCGAAGTGCAAGACCAGTGCGACCGCGGTCATCCCGGCGGCAACGGACCAGACCTCTGCTGTGAGCAGGCCTGCGATCAGTACCAGCTCCGGTGCGAGCACGATTGCAAGACGCTCCATGCTCGTCGTTGGGTACGGAGGCCAGACGAAACGCTTTCTGCTCATGCGCTCTCACTATGCGTGCCGCCCAAGCTCCGGTACTCCACCGGGCGTCCGTGCTTCATGGCGTCTGCGATGCCGGCCCGCATGCCTGGGCTCAGACCATGGTCGGTGTAGACAACGGTGGCGTCCGCCCTCTCAGCGATCGCAAGACCAGCGGCGATGCCCGCTTGGCGCTCCTCGGGCTGCTGATCGTCGAGGACACCAGGTTGCGTGTACAGGAGATGGCTGGCGAACGGTGCATCGCCCCGGCTCAGACTGTCGGCCATGCAGGAGCGAGCGTATTCGACATTCGCGTCCACGTCACCGGCGTACGGCGACTCCAGGATCACGAACCTCACTTGTCTCCGTCAGCCGGAATGTACTCGACGATCTTTCGTCTGCCGCCGACCTGGCTGCCATCGCTGCGGCGGAACCGGTGGACGAGACCTGCATGGTGAACGATTGCCTGCGTGGGTGTGAGCCGCTGCACCAACACACGGGAGCGCGTCCGAAGCTGAGGATTCTCCAGCCAGAGGGTGGTGCCAATGTCCAGCTTGGTGAAATCGGTGGACTTCTTCTTCGTCATGCCATTCGTGTGCGCGGTGCATCGTCATCCTCGAACACGTAGGTCGGGACACTGGCCTTTCGTGCGGCGGAGATGCAGTGGGCGGTGCCTCTGGAGGCGTTACGGCTGAACGCCAGGCAGAGGTCCGGTCGTGCGTCGACCATCTGCTGATTCCTGATGAAGCCGGCGCTGCGCCCGAGACGATCCCAGTCCGCTGGGTGGGGTTCGAGCCTCCATCCCAGCGCCCGGGCGATGTCTGCGGTCTGCTGGTCTGCACCCCGTGCGGCGCCGTGGACGAGGGTCATGTGTTGGGCCGGCATGCAGCAGGAGACCTCGGCGAGGACTCGTTCGATCAGTCGCACGTCAGCCCAGTCGCGTGAGCCGGTGACCAGGACACGGAGCTTGCGTGCGCGGTATTCGTTCCAGGTGAGTCCTCCGCCGCCGAAAGGCAGCAGCGGTGTGACCAGGGAGGTGATCGCGATCCGTGCGGCTTCGACCGCTGAGGTCGCGTCCGGCCAGCGGGTGAGCGCGATGCTCTCTACGGGTGGTGTGACCCATTGCCGCTCGTGCGTCCAGCATCTGGTGCCGTCGGCGGCGGCGATGCGGTACCCGCCCCGGTGTGTCGATGGTTCCCACGGCCCGCGCCACTGAACGAGCGCCGACATGGCTGTGATCAGTCGCTCGGTCCCGCGGTCCATGGTGGAGTCTTCCGGCATCACCATGGTCTCGCGTGTGAGCAGGTCAGCCGATCGCATCAAGGCTCTCCGCTACGCGTGAGATCTTGTCCGCGTATTCGGGTGCGACTGCGATGACGTCATGATCCGGGGTGAGCGCCGCCATCTGGTCGGTGAGGGTGACGAGTCTGCGGCGAGCACGGTCGAACCTGCACCAGGCGAGGAACCGCTTGGATTGGGCGTCGGTCAGTGCTCGGGTGGTGCGTGCACCGCCGACTTCCCGCCCGTTGCTGATGCGCCACCGGCCGCCGTCGTCTGTGGAGAACAGGCGTGGTGAACGTTCGGTCACCCGGACGATGACCCGACTGTCTTCGATGATGACGAGGTCACCGGGCGCCAGGTCTTCGAGCGGTCTGGCTGCCCGGAGCGCAGGTGCGCCGGACTGTTCGGTGTCGTCTGCGGTGATCACTGTCCGCCTCGACCTTCGCTGATTCGGACTTCCGCGAGATCCTGGCGCCGTGGGTCTGCGACGGTGGATGGGCGGACGAGATGCGCGATGCTGTTGTTCTTCATGAGTAGATGTCTCCTTCAAGGATTCGGTTGATGGTCTGGGCCTCACGGGTTGCGAGGCCCAGATGTGGGTCGTCGAGTGCGATTCGCAGCAGTCGTGCCCACTGTTCGGCGTCCTGGGGCATGCCAGTCGAGCCCCCTTTGAAGGCCCGGACGACGTCAGTCACGATGACGGTCTTGTCTGCCCGGTTGAGCTTCGACCACTGGCCTGACACTGCCTGCACCGTGTCAGACACGATGTAGGTTCTGCGGCCCAGCGCGTAGCGAACGGCCGACACGAGCACGTGGGAGGGAACGTTGTGCAGAAGGGTCATGAACGCTCCTGATCCAGCTGGTTTTTCAGCAGGTGGTACTGTCGCCAGCTACGGATGAGTTGCGCTGCCCAGGAGCGAATGCGGGGGACCGGAAAATTGCTCGGGCGTGAGTCTGTGAACACCTCGCCGAGCGTCAGCGCCGTTTCGCCGAGCAGCGCCCCGGCATCCGACCTCAGTGTCAACCGCAGCAGGGGCTTCGGCATTCCCGTGATCTTCGCATCGAGGTCGAACCCGTCGCGTTCAAGCTCGCCCTGCAGGTCGCGCAGCGCGGTGCCGAACCTTTCGCTGGATGCCCCGTCGTCTGCCTCTTCAGTCAGGCCGGCCCGGTCCAACATCTGATGCAGCTGTTCCGCGAAGCCCGACGGATTGTCAGTGGTCATAGGTGGTCCTTCCCCGTGTGTCAGAACACCTATGCGCGTGGACTCACCAGCGCTGCCTGGGCGGGATGACACCAGCCGGTATGCCGTTGTTCGATACTCGCGGGGCAAGGTCCGTCGGGGCGTATCCGTAGAGGCCAGCCAGGTGGGCGGCGACAGGGTCGACCGTCCGATGACCGCTTCGCAGCCACTGCGGGTTTCCGAAGCATCTGCCGAGGTTGTCGATGGCGGCGGTCGCGTCGAAACGAGGGGAGAATTCAACGTCGAACGGGTCCGCGAGGCTCCTCATCTCCCAAGGGACGTCCGGCGGACCGCTCGGAAACCAGACGTTCAGCGCCGCAGCCCACGGTGAGACCCTGCCCGGTGACGGGTACCAGTCACGCCAGTCGATGACGCCGATCCGTTCAGCCGTTCGATTCCCAGGAAAACCCGGGGTGTTCCGCACCGCGAGGCGCACAGCGTCGAACGTGCGTTTGCGGACATTGCGGCTGACGGAAGAGTCAATGTTCGGGTTCTCAGCGGTGACGAACAGCACGATCAGGCCACTGTCACGCAGGGGTTTCGACGCGAGCAACCTGGCCCACCGTGCGAGTTTCGCTGGGACGTTCGACGTCGACGCTGTCAACTCGATCGCAACGCGCAGCCCGTCACCTCGAAGGGCGACCGCGTCCGCATCGAACGACGGATGCCACCCTCCGCTGATCAGGTCCTGCACCCGTCCGAGATGCTCGCCGAGCATGACCGCCACACTGCCGGTCTCCGCGATGCGCAGACCCAGCTCTGTGGCCACCACACCATGCCGGTCGTGCATGCCGGCACCGATCGCACCCTCTTCGACACCGGCGGTCACCTTCAGCCGTTCCGCGTACGAGGTCAGCGGGTACAGTGTCCGTTCGATCGCGCCAGTGCGGGTCAGCCGGTAGAGGTTCGATCTGGCTGACCGGTCTGTGCGTCGGAGGGCATCCGCGTGCACACCGACTTCGACGAAACCGAGGTGGAAGAGATCCGTCATCAGCGCCGAACGCCCAGTGGCGACCCGGGCCACGCCAGTGACTGCGGCGAGCTGCTCCGCCGACATGTTCTGCCACACGGTGAGCGCACCGACGATGGCCAACGTCTCCTGCAGACGATGCCCATGCAACCGCTGCAGTGCCGCAGTCCCATTACCGTTCAGCCAGTAGGGGACGCGAGCGAAACCGGAGGCAACCTGGCGCCGCATCTGGTGGACGTTCACCCAGGAGGCTTTCGAGCCGACCGGCCAGAAATCAGACCAGAACGGGTCGATGCGCTCACCTGCGGCAAGTCCGGCAGTCGCGCTCGAACGTGCATCGGCGAGCAGACCAGTGGCACCTTCGTAGAGTGCCGGGGGAGCACCGGCCATCAGTACCCCTGCGCGGCCCGGTAGTCTTCGACGACGGTGCCGTCAGCGGCCTCGAAGTTCGTGAGCGCGCAGGTGAACGCCGGCTGCCTGGTCTTCGCCACTTTCGTGCGCACAATCGCCACATACGGTGGAAGGTTCACGATGTCGGCCGGCAGCCAAGGAGATCCGTCCGCGGCGAAATCGTCAGCGAGCTGCTTCGCCACCTGCGGGTTGTCCTGGGCGAAAGCGAGCACCGTACCGAACCCGGTGACGGCCTCCTTCACCCGTTTGTCCAGCTGCTCGGTCCGCTGTGTCGCGAACACGGGCTGCACACCGTACGAGCGACCCTGGTCTCGCAGCCATGTGATGATCTCCGGGTTCTTTCCGGCCAGGAGTTTGAGCTCGTCGGCGAACAGCGTGCAGTGGCGGTCGACTTCCTGCCAGCCGGAGCACCGACGTTTGATCGCATCATAGAGCGTGTACATCAGCAGCCCCGACATCTCCTCCGTGAGCTTGTCGTCGATCGGGCGGCCGCCATGCGACTGGCCGGTGTTCACCACGACGGTGAGATGCTCGTCCAGCACCTGATCCCAGGTGAGTCGCGCCGGGCGCGCCCACCACTGCTCCGCCGCCAGGAGGTTCGTGATCTTGTTCCGTGGAGCTTGGAAGAGGTCGCCGCGCTTCGACGGTGTCAGCCCGGAGAACAGGGGCGTGATCTGTGTCGACGCGAACCCCAGATCGGTGCCCTCACCGGCATCCAGACGCATCGCCTCACCCTGCAGCTGACCGGCGAGAGCGACCGCCACATCATCGCCGCGCTCACCCATCAGGGCAGCCGCATACAGGAACGGCGAACCAGCGTCCGGGACACCGTCGACCACGGTGGCGATGCCCTCCGGATGCTCAGAGATCACGAATGCGGCAGCGAAAACGCGACGCAGAGTGTCGAACGAACGCTCCTGAATGGAGTCCTCGCCGAACGTGTACTTCAACGCACCAGCCGCCAGCCGGGCACGGAACTCGACAGACCCGATCTGAGGCGGGAACAGGTCGATCCCAGCTCGTGCCGGATCCCCGAGCTCGACACGGTAGACCGGGTCCCCGGCGTACTGTGCGAAACGCACATAGTGGTCTGCGCCGTCGCCTTTGTTCTCGAACGCGATCACCGCATTCCGGGCTCCTGGGAACCCCGGTCGTCCACTCGGATTCGCTTTCTCCAACGTCGTCCAGCCGAACACATTGTGCACGAACACGGACTTGCCGGTGCCGGCCGAGCCGAGGGCGATGATGCCAGAGAACATGTCCGCTGCAGACAGGTGCACACCGATGTCACCGGCGACGCCGATGAGCGGCCCGACGTTGTCCTGAACAGCCGCGGGAGCCTCGCGCCCGGCGGTGCTGTTCTCACCGGATGCGGCACCAGCCTGGGGTGCGGCGAACGCGGCGATCAGGTCAGCGCCGACCATGAACGATGTACGCGGCAGCGGATAGTCGCCAGGCTCTGAGTCATGGGTGACGCCATCCTTGTCGACGAAGGATCGTTTCGGGGGCCGCGGTCGACGCAGCATCGCACGGCGGACGGGGAACAGCCCGGTGAACCGGCCCACCCGGACCTTCGACGGCAGTGAGGGGATGCGCCCGGCACCGACCAGCAGCGTGACGAGCACCCCGACGGCGGCGAACACCCAGAACAGCGTCGTCACCAGCTGCAGCCGACCGGTCGCTCCGGTGACCAGCGCCGCGACAGCCGCGGCCAACGAGAGCCCGAACACCGGTGATGAGGCACTCCACGTCGACGGAGCGTACGTCTCGATCGGCAGGTCGAAGCCTGGCAGCGCCGCGAACACAGCATGCAGCAGGTTGTCCGCCGACACACGATCCACCGACCCCGCGTAGACGGCGACGACCGACGCCCCCTCACGTGTCGAATGATGCTGGCTGCGTTCGTTGCCGAACTGTGCGGACAGCCAGCGCCGCCACCACTTCTTCTCCCGACGGGCGGGCTGACGGGAAGAGATCGCCACCCAGTCGCCGACCGCGAGGCTCAAGGCCAGCGCCCGAGCAGTCTCCGCAGGGTCTGCTCCTGCGACCGTCTCACGTGTCTCAATGGACACCCGCCGGGGAATGCGAGCACCACGCACCACTGGGGTCAGCGGCAGCTCGATGTCCGACTCATCTGAGTGGGCGGCGACAGACACGGCGAGCTTCACCGCAGAGTCACGAGCGGACGCATCCTCTGGGGTGACGACGGCGTTGTGGATGCCGGCCTCATCACGCCAGACGACGATGGTCGAACCGTCCGGCCGCGCGTTCGCCCACGCTTTCGAGCGCATGATGAACGTCGTCGGATTCGCCTCGATGGTCCCAGCCCGGGTGAGGAGGAACGAACGGAAATCAGTCATGCAGATCACATATGCGTATCTTCCGCACGAACCCTCCGAGAAAGCCCAGTCCAATCCGCCGACCGCGCCCCCTCCGGCACCCCTCCCACTCGGGGCTGTTCTCGACCGCCGCGCTGCGCCGCCCTGTTCCGTCCTCCTCGTGCGCTCCTGTGGGTGCTGGGCTCGTCGTCCGTCTCTGGGGTCGCGTCGGTCTTCCCCTTGGGGTGGTCGGGGCTGCGCGATGCTCCCTCGGTCCGGTGCTTCGTCCCGTGGGCGCATCGCTTGCCGTCACCCGTCTGCCCGGGTGCCGGTGGAGTCGAACCGTGGGTTCGCCTCGGCGACTTCGTCGCGGGAACGCGGTGCGTTCCGGTGAGCACTGGTCGTGCCCACGCACCGGTGACGTGGGCCTCCGGTGCACCCTGTGGTGACGTTCCGAGAGGGTGCATGCGGGCTGCGCGGGCGACGCAGTCGCCTTGGTCGAAGGTGAGCATGCAGGGCACCATGCTGAGGTCCCACCGGGAAGGTGAACGAACGGAGTCAGGGGGACCGTGGTGCGGGATGCCGAGACGAGGCGGCGCGCAGCGAACACGGTCGGAGCGCACGTGGCCGGAACCAGCCAGGCGTGGGAGGGCTGGGCGGGGCGAAGCCCCAAGGTGCACCCGGTGAGGGTGGACCTCAGACCGGAAAGTCGGACGGGTGACGGGGTGAGGCCATGCCGGCACGAACGGTCAGGAAGGCCGACGTCCAGTCGGCGTTTCGGGGAGACGTGAAGGTCAGGCGAGCCGAACGAACGGGGAAGACGGGAAGGGTGCCGCTGCGCGCGAGCCCCGGGACGAAGCCGGCCCTCCGGGCCGGCGGAGTGGGAGGGGCGAGCACTTAACTATGGGTGGCTTCGGCTGTCGCCGGGTTTGCTCTGAACCGTCAGTGCACCACGGGCCTGCCGGCTGTTGCAAGGGTATGGATGAGCCGACTACTGCGCCATCATATCTGGTGTCACATCTCTAGCAGTTGGTGTTCTTTTCGATTTGCCTCCACGGTAGAGACGCCAGACACGCTGATCACCATTAGTTGACTCGAACGTGACGTACCACGGATTGTTTCCTTGGCCATCAGCACGCCAAGCATCAACAAGGTTGGAGACGGTCCAACGGCCGCTCTGGTCTGGCATGTCGCGCCAAGCGGTGGCTAAATCTCCAATTACGTAGAGGGGGACATCCTCTTGTTGCAGAACGGTCCCCTTCTTTCCATCGACTACTCGAGTACTTCCTTTAGCAGATTCGATGACGTGTTCGTCATCTTCTTCACCGTGGCTCTCTTCGTCTTCTTGGTACCGTTCCTCTATGGAGGATAGAGGGGTTTGAGCGGCACGATCAGTGAACTTTCTCATCTGGTCGCTGATCTTGTCCAACTTGCCGTTTGTCTGCGTTTGAGCTTGCGCGGAGTCTCGGTCCTGCTTACGAAAGATGAGGAAGGCGATGCCGATAGCAACAATGGTGAGGGCCACGCCAATAAGACTGATTGAATTCCAGACGAAGGTGTCGAGGTCCGGAAGGAGCAGTGGAACGAGAGACCATATAACAAGAAGCACCAGAGATAGTGATGCAGAGATCCAGACTTTTCTGGGGACCTCACTTCCATCGGTCTGATTGTCGTGTTCTTGTTTCGCGCTCATTGTGCCCCCTAGTACCAACCGGTGAATCGGATTGGTCTACATCATTTTTGTTGTCTAACTCACCATAGTGCAGGCGGCAGCGCCACCTGATAGAGCGCGCCACTCGGAAGTCTGAGGTTCGGGCTGTGTTCGGCGTCCGGGTGCTGTTCGCGCAGTGCGTCTTCGAGTCCGCTGATGATCACGTCGCGGAGCGTGTCGGCTTCGGGGAGGCCGTCTGCGATCGCTGCGGTGAGCGCGAGGGTGAGTCTGGTGAGCTGCCCGGTGGTGAGGGTGAGGTCACGGTAGCGTCTGCCGAATGCGGTCATCCGGTGTGCTCGGGTGTTCGCTTGTGTGCAGGCTTCGCAGCGGCAGCCGTGGTAGCTGTAGCCGACTTTGGTGCCGTGGGGGATCGCGTCAGTCGTCGGCATTGACGAGGTCGAGCACCCGCTGCAGTTCTGCTTTGGCTTCGGCGACTTTCCGCTCGGATCGGGTGATTGCGCTCTTCTTCAGTCGGTTGGCTTCCGCTTTGAGTTTCGCGGCTTTCGCGTTGGCCTGTTTGCTGGCTTCTTTGAGCTGGTCGGCTTCGAGACGGGCGGTCTTGTACTCGTCGATGACAACGGCGTAAGTGCGTTCAGGGTCACGTGGTTTGCGGGGCATGTGGCGTCTTTCATTCGTGGTGTGTGCTCGACTGATTGTAGCGACTACTTTGCTGACGGTTCCCGCCGGGGCGTGTGTCGATGAGGATCTCTGTTCGATCCTCTGAAGAGGTGAGAGATGAGTACCGTCGATCGACAGGGATGACTGTGGCCGTGCGGTAGAGCGATCGAATGAATGCGTCGTCACCGTAGGTGATGAGGGAACGTCCGGGGCGGTCGTGCAGCGTCTGAGCGAGTTGCTGATGGGCGGTGAACCGGTGCCGATAGAGTCTGTCGCCGTCGCGGCGGTATGGCGGGTCGATGAATGCGAGTTCGTTCGGGTGTGCGGCGAGTGTCTCACGCCAGTCTGCGGAGTGCTCTGCTGCGGTGAGTCTTCCTGCTGCTGCGAGCTCTGCGACGTTCGCGAGCCTGACGAGCGTCTCCGTTCGGTTCCACCGGTCTGTGATGCGCCGACCGTCGGACTGCGTCCAGCCGCCGATAGGTCCTGCGGTCGGAATGCCTCCCCAGGCCGTGCGTGAGAGGAAGAGGGTCCGTCGAGCGAGTGTTCGTGAGTCGTTGGTGTCGACGGACTGCCAGTGTTGGAACGCCTCCAGGGTCGGGGTGACTGACGCGAACCAGACGATCAGCGACTGGCAGTCCGTGGTGAGGACGTTCCAGAATGCGGCGATACCGGGGTCTGCGTCAGCAATGTGTGCGTGGTCGACCAGCCCTGCGGTGAGCAGCGCGATGCTCAGTGACGCCGAGCCGGCGAACGGTTCGACGAGCTCCACCTCGGATGGATCGAGCAGACGACTGATCAGCGGGGTGATGGTGGCCTTCCCGCCTGGGTAGCGGAGAGGCGAACGGGGGAGTGCGGGCACGTGGGGTCCTCTGTGGGTGGAGAACGAACGAACTCACCCCACGTGTCCATGGAGAAACACGTGGGGCGAGTTCGCGGGAGCGGAGCTGGGTCAGCAGCGACGACGACGTGAGGCTGCGGTCACTGCGGCGCCGACGAGCAGCAGCGCGAGTCCGCCTCCGAGGACGAGGGCATCGTCAGATCCCGTGCGTGCCAGACGGCTCTCATCGCCGGAGGCACCCTGCTCGGCGAGCTGTACTGTGCCGTCGCCGTGCATGGTGTAGCGCTGCGGCACCGGCGTAGTGAACGACTCCACCGTGTACTTGGCCGGAACAGCTGCGGCCGCTGCGGCCCCATCACTCGCGGGGGTGTCCACGTCGGTCTGCTGTGCAGGATCAGTGGGCTCCGCGGGGTCCTTCGGATCAGTCGGGTCTGCCGGCTGGACCGGATCAGTGGGGTCGACGGGGTCAACCGGATCAACCGGGTCAGTGGGATCAGTCGGGTCCACCGGATCGACCGGGTCGACAGGATCGACGGGGTCCACCGGATCGACGGGGTCCACCGGATCAGTGGGATCAGTCGGGTCCACCGGATCGACGGGATCAACTGGGTCAACCGGGTCCACGGGGTCAACGGGGTCCACCGGATCAGTGGGATCAGTCGGGTCCACCGGATCGACTGGGTCAACAGGGTCCACCGGGTCCACGGGATCGACAGGGTCCACCGGGTCCACGGGATCGACAGGGTCCACCGGATCGACCGGGTCGACGGGATCAACCGGGTCAGGGGTCGGCGTGCTCGCTTTGATTCCGTAGATGAACAGCGACTTCGTGTCACCGTCGAGCGTGACGGTGAGTGTGCTGTCGCCGTCGGGTACGGCAGCGAGCAGCTCATCGAGCGTCAGGCCGAACACCTTCGCAAACCACGTCGGTGTGCCGACCGGCTTGTCGCCGTCGTAAGTGACGTCAGAGAACGCTTCGAGGCTGCCGGTTCGGCCGGTGAACGCGGTCTTCCCATTCACGCTGATCGTGTAGCGGTTCTGCTGCGTTCCCAGGTCGGTGGCAAGGCTGGTCACGAAGCCGTTGTCTTTCGCTGAGGTGTTCTCGGCGACGCGCTTCGGGGCGGCCGGGGTGTCGGCAGCGGCCTCTGAAGCAGGAGCGATGGCGTCGGCGGGTGCGAGTGCGGTGCTCTGCTCGTCTGCAGGTGCGGCATCCTTTTTAGCGACCGGCTGGGCTTCCGTCTGCTGGGCCGTGGACGCATTGTCTTTCGACTGGTCCTGCTCAGGAGCAGCGGGCTCCGGCGTGGTCTTGCTGTCAGCCTCTGGTGCGGGGGTGGGTGTGGTGTGCTCCGTGCCCCCTGAGGCTGCCGGCGTGCTGTGGGTGTCGTCGGCCGCAGTCTTTGGGGCCACGGCAGGTTTCGGCGCTGGGGCGGGTGCTGCCTTCGGCTGCTCCGCGGGCTTCGGGGCTGCGTGCTCGGTGGAGGCAGGTTTGGGGGTCGGCTTCGCAGCGGGCGCTGCGGGCTTCGGTGCGCTCTCAGCCGGTTTCGCCGCGGTCGAGTTGGTCGTGCTGGTCGAGCCGTTTGGGCCGACCTCTACGGTCTTGGTCGATGACGTCGCGGGGGTCTGTTCCGCGGGTGCCACAGTGCTTGCAACGGGCGCTGCGGGTTCGGTGTCTTCGGCTGCGTTGGCGGCGGCCGGGGCGACTGTCAACGCCAGGGCGGCGGACGCGATTCCGATGCCTCCGTAGAGGGTCTTGCGGGTGTTGGTCTCCATGATTGTGTGGCTCGACCCACCCCGGCCACTGTGACCGGGTCTCGTTTCAACGGGGGTCGAAACTCCTTCCTGCTGCACTTGTGCGCGGAAGAAGAATACACCCGTAACGCTACGGTCGTAACCTAACGATCGTGAATGACGTGATCATGTGGTCGAAGAGCTCCAGTGCATCGAAGTCATCGTCGGTCTTCGACGCACAGATGATCAGGAACTGACCTGCGCCTTCGACCGTGACTGCCCCTGTGACACCGAAGGGGCTGACCGTGTCGATGCGTAGCATTTCGCCAAGCGGATGAAGCCGAACTTCGGGGAGCAGGCCCGCCTCGATACCGCCGAGTTTCGCGACCTGGTTCAGGAGCGAGTCCAAGGTGAGGGGATCTTCTATCGGCCCGGCGTCCACATGTCGAAGACGGTCTGGACTGTCGAAGGAAAGCACCGGATGAGGAAGAAGGGAACGCAGCGGATGAGGCCAAGGCGGAGCAGCAATCCAGCTGGTCGGGACGTCGATTTCGATTTGCAACAGCGTGCTCCTATCTGCTCTTCCGGTCGGCTCCGCATAGGTGTCGACTGGCGAACTGGAGGAGGCGCGCGTGACGAGTGTTTCGAAAGGCACTGCAGGTCTGACTGCAGTGTTCATCGCGGGTCTGTTCTGTGTAGCTGGTGCCCCGGCTGCCCATGCTCAGACAATCGAAACGACTGCGCTGCGGACGAGCCCTCCCCAGACCGGTGCACTGCACCAGACACTACACGTCAACGCCGCCGCGAGCACAAACGACGAGCTCGATTCCACACCTCCGCTGGCAGCGTCAACGCCGGAACCGCCGGCCAGTATCCCGGCCACCTCAGACGATGAACCGTCCTCCTCCGCTGTATCAGCTGCTGCCTCGCCGGACAGTCAAGACAGCCCAGCAGAGGCCGACAGCGATGCGGTGACCATCGCCTACAGATACCTCGGCACGCCATACGTCTGGGGCGGCACCACGCCCGACGGCTTCGACTGCTCAGGGCTCGTCCAGTACGTCTACGCACAGCTCGGCATCCGGCTGCCGCGGGTGGACACAGCCCAGCGAGCCGCAGGCACACAGGTGAACCGCGATGAAGCCCGCCCCGGCGACCTGGTCTGGAAACCGGGCCACATCGGCATCTACATCGGAGGAGGCCGGATGATCCATGCTCCCAAACCCGGAGACGTCGTCAAAGTCTCATCCGTTGACGCCGTCGGCATGACGACCTTCGTACGGATCAGCTGATGCTCAGAGCAACCCTCGGAAAGACGCCGCGTGGAATCGGACGTCCGCAGTCCTGGCTGCTCATCGGGGACCTGCTGATCCCCGTGTGGGATGCCGAGAACTTCATCGGACCCGCTGACGCACCGAGCGGCGAAACCATCGACGATCTCGCCGCAGCCATGGAAGCCCGACAAGTCAGCAGTGACCACCACACAGAAACGGACACCACATCATGCCCATGACATCCGCGAACACCGCGCCCAGCCGGCTGCGCCTGATCCTCCACGTCCCGGACGGACTGCCCGAAGCAGCGGAAGTCCAGCGCCTGCGCTCAGCCGTCGACTCGCTACCCGGAGTCTCAGCGGCACAGGTTCGAACCGGCCACATGCAGCTCGACGGGACACCCGTCGTGACCGTGGACTACAGCTCGGTCGGACCAGCCACGCCGGTCGACTCACTGACCGGTATCCTCGCTGCCATCCGTTCCATCCTCGATGACCGCGTGGAGTCCATCTCCGTTGACCAAGACCCAGCCAAATGAGCACGAGGATTGAGTCCGTGCTCGGGCCGTCTGACAAGCGGTACCTCGGCGCAGGCTGGCGACGAACGTCTTGCTCGGTCGACGTCACCGAGCAAGACGACACACACATCGGTGGGATTGCAGTCGTCTCCGTAGGAGAGGGACCAGGTCGCGACGTGCACCACCTGTCGTCGATTGACGTCGTAGCGATCGTCGACCTCCTGCTCCGCAGTCTCCGCCCGAAAGCACCTTGGGCAGTCACACACCTGGACGTGCGCACACCTGCTCACCCAGAGTCGACGGACGGACGTATCCCGGTGAACCTGCAGCTGGACGGTGAGGACCATGGTGTGACGACCTACACCGGAACGATCGGAGGGTTCCCGGTAGCCGTCGGAGGTACCTATGTCGGAGGGCTGGACAGCGGGCTGTCCGACCCGAGACTTCCGCACCCGGTCACCGACGTCGGAGACTGGGACTCGAGCAGTTCCACACTCATCGCCGAGCACGAGCCAGAGGTCGCTCTGCCGCTGTGCAACGTGATCGCCATTGTCGGCGAACTCATCGAAACCACGATCGTCGCAGAGACCGGCCGATCCCGAGACGAGCTCGGGGACATCTGGATGCGACGCATACAAGTGAGTCGAGCACCGACCGTCAGACAGATCATGCGAGAGACAACCGTCACTCTCGACCGTCTGCGCGACCTGTCACACAGAGGGAGAGAACTGATGGACATACGCGCGAGAGTGCAGCTCAGCGACTCAGCCACAGTCCGAGTCAAGCTGGGGGTGACCAGATGAGCGAGGTCGCCGACCCGATGAAAGACGAGCGGGAGCGCGTCTGGGCTGCAGTGCATGAGCACGTAGACTCAGAGCTCGGACCGAGGCAGCTGCTGGACCGTTTCGCTGACCTCTACGAGCACGATGACAAGGTGTACGCCGGCATGCGACTCGCGATCGCGCAGCCCGGCAGTGGTGCACAACGGATCGACGCGATGAAGCCCTGGATGCATGCGCTTCCTGACGTTCCGCGCGATCAGGTTGAGCTGATGGTCTGCGCCATCATGGGCGCCAGGTGCATCGGCGAGGTGCAGTGCATGGGCCGGCATGAGACCGCACTGCTGATCAGAAAGGTCGGCGAAGATATGATCGGTATCCTGAGATGGGAGCAGTCATGAGAAAGAAACGAACAGGTGGGCGTCCGCGTGACGCAAGCCTTGATGCTGCCATTGACGAGGCTCTCGTCACGCTGGTTCTCGAGCAAGGTGTCGAGGAGACCACGATCGCTGAGATCGCGGACCAAGCCGGAACCAGCCGT
This sequence comes from Pseudoclavibacter sp. CFCC 14310, assembly GCF_008831165.1. NCBI lineage: Bacteria > Bacillati > Actinomycetota > Actinomycetes > Micrococcales > Microbacteriaceae > Pseudoclavibacter > Pseudoclavibacter sp. CFCC 14310. Next base: position 268,792 of record NZ_WBKC01000002.1, read on the forward strand.
CAGGCCTTCTACCGCCGTTACCCAGACATGGAGCACGCCCTTCTCGCGACCCTGGCTCGGCGGTTCCCTCCCGCTGCGGCGCCAGACACCGGCGAACTCTTCGACGACCTCGTGGCGTTGCAGGAAGAGGAGGTCGCGATGCTCAACGACCCGTTCTTTCACGCTGCATTCCCGACGCTCATGATGCTGGCGGTCCGTCAGCCCGCACCGGGGGAGGGGCTCGGCGACCATGTCGTCGCTCCGCGCAGGGCCCGGGTGCAGGCGATCATCGACCGGGCCAGTGCCCGCGGTGAGGTGACCGGAGACATCGACGTGTCAGTGATCTGTGACATTCTGCTCGGATCACTGCTGCCCACGGCGTTCATGGGCGGCGGACGGGCACTCACCAGCGATGACGCCAGACGCTCGGCGATCGCTGCCCTCGCTGCAGCCCGCGCATAAGTGCCGCATGACCACTGAGCATTCCAGCTACCTCGAAGACATCCGCCTCGCAGAACAGGCAAACGCCGCCTACTACCAGAGCAGTGAGCCGATCATGTCGGACGCCGCGTTCGACGCGCTGCTCGAAAGGATCGCCGCATTCGAGGAAGCTCACCCTGACCAGGTGGTGTTCCACCGTCTGTTCAGCGCTCCAGGTGGAGGGCTCAGTACTGAAGGCACGGACGTCTCACACGAGGTTCCGATGCTGTCGCTCGACAAGGTCAGAAGCCTTGACGAGATCGAGTCTTTCACCACATCCATGGTCGCTCTCGGCAGCCCGGTCACTGTGGAACCGAAACTCGACGGCCTCGCCATTTCGATCGAGTACCGGGGCGGGCGGCTGGTGCGTGTGTCCACCCGCGGGGATGGCCGCACCGGTGAGGACATCACCGAGCGAGTGCGTTCCATCAGCAATCTCCACGGTGTGCCGTACGTCGTCCACCCTTCCGTGGAGCTTGAGGTCCGGGGTGAGCTGCTCATGTCGAAATCGGACTTCGCTACTTCGAACGCGAACCGTGTCGCTGCCGGGAAGACCGCGTTCGCAAACCCCCGGAATGCGATCGCAGGCACCGTCAGAGCGGACAGCATCGACTATGAGACGCATGCCACGTTCATCGCCTACGACGTTCCCGGATCGTCCGAGGATGTGAACGCCGCAGCAGCACACCTCCATGCTCTCGGTTTCTTGCCGTCGAGCGACCTCCTGGGCGACGTCCCACACACCGCCGAGCGCTCAGTGCTCGAAGCGGTCGAGAAGTTCGGTGTCGCCCGTGAGCACGATGACTATCCGTATCCGACTGACGGCATCGTGATCAAAGCGGTCCGTGCCGACATTCGTCCGAAGCTTGGCTCGACCTCCCGGGCCCCACGCTGGGCGATGGCGTACAAGTATGAGGCGAAGAAAGCGACGACCGTGCTGCGCGACATCGTCATGGATGTCGGCCGCACCGGGAACATCTCGTTCACCGGAGTGTTCGATCCCGTCCACGTCGACGGCTCCACGATCGCACGTGCAACCTTGCACAACTTCGCGTTCATCCATGACCGCGACATCCGTATCGGGGACACCGTCGAGGTCTACAAAGCCAACGACGTGATCCCACGGATCAGCCGAAGCTTCCCCGAACTGCGTGAGGGCAGCGAGCAGCCATACGACCCGGAGCGGGTGTCGCCGAAGTCCGGCAGCCCGCTCGACACCAGCGAGGTGATCTGGCGCTCAACCGACCCAGCGGATTCGCTCGGCTCCTGGGTCTCCTACGCAGTCAGCCGCGACTGCCTCGACATCGAAGGCATCGGCGGGGAGATCGCTGCCGCACTGGTGGAGTCCGAGCTGATCGGCGACATCGCTGACCTGTTCGGTCTCACTGTCGACGAGCTCACCGCCCTGCAGCTCAGCGAGGGACGCACCCTCGGGGCACGGAACGCCGCAAAGATCCACGCCCAGATTGAGACGGCGAAGACACGGCCACTGGCCCGTGTGATCACTGCGCTGGGCATCCGTCGTTCAGGCCGCACCTTCGGGCGCCGTCTGGCCGCACACTTCCACACGATGGCCGCACTGCGAGCCGCCGGCGTCGACGACCTTCAGCAGGTCGAAGGTGTCGGCCCGGAACGTGCTCGACTGTTCCGCGAGGGACTCGACCGTCTGGCGCCCGTCCTCGACAAGCTCGCCGCCGCCGGGGTCAACATGGGCGCAGAGCCCGACGCCGACGATCGAGGTGCCCGACCTCTCAACGGGATGACGGTCGTGGTCACCGGCGCAATGACCGGGGCACTGTCGAACCTGTCTCGCAATGAGATGAACGAGCTGATCGAACGTGCGGGTGGGAAAGCTTCCGGGTCAGTGTCGAAGAAGACCTCACTTCTGGTCTGTGGGGAGGAAGGGTCCTCGAAGTGGAAGAAAGCCACTGACCTCGGTGTCCGGATCGTCACACCGGAAGAGTTCGCGATCATGGTCGGCGATCTCGTGTGAGACAGCGGCGCACTGCGGCTGAAGACCTGCATCAGATCATGTGGGCACAACGAAAACCGGTCGGACGGATCGGATGTGCCGTAGGTCTACTGCTCGCGGTGCTGCTGTTCCTGCTCATCCTGAGCGGAGTGATCTTCGTCGTCGGCAACGCACTGTCCACGACCACGGTGACGTGCACTCTAACGTCGGTGGACTCGGTGCACGCGCGTCGGACGGCGTACGTGGAGATTGTGAGTTCAGACTGCCCCATCCTCCATGCCGGTCATCTCGGGGAACGTCAGGACCGGATCGCCGAGAAGATCCAGGTCGGGGAGCCGCACACGTTCACCGTGGCGAGCTTCGACCTGTGGCTGGGGAGGAATGGCCTGTCGTTCCCGTCGATCCGCGGTGGGCTTCCGGACGTCGACTGACGCCTTCAGTCCTCGACGTAGTAGCTCAGCAGGAGCTGACCTTCAGGGATCTGCGCCAGCGCAGCAGCCTTCGCGGTCTCGTAATCGGGTCCCGACCCGGATGCCTTCAGGACTGGCACCTCGACGGTGTCGTCATGCCCTGGATTCTCGCGTGGCGTCCGGTAGGTGATGAACACGTTCATGCCCGTGATTCTACCGCCGGCAGACCGTCGACCTTCTCCTGCCAGTCAGCGACGGTGAAGACCCGCCCTCGACTGGCGCGACACAGATTGCGGTATTGGATCGCCCATCCGAGCTGGCAGATCAGCTCGTCGATCTGATCCTCGACGTGTGCGAGCTCGGTTCCCGGTTCGATCATCATCCTCTCAGTCTGGCCCGATCACGGACCGAACGCCCCTCGCAGACAAGGGAATCTGTCCACGCGCATAGTCTCCGGCGAGGAGGCCACCATGGCACATCAGAATGAATTCCCGGTCGGCGAGCGACGCCTTGCCTGGATCGACACGGAGACGAACGGACTCTGCCCGTTCACGCAAGGCAGCCGACTGCTGGAGATCGCATGCCGGATCACGGACGCCCGAGGCACCATCGTCGACGACGGCGGATACCATGCGGTGATCCGCTACACACCGAGTGAGGCATTGGAGCTGCGCGGCGCAGCCGATGACTTCGTGAAAGCCATGCACTCACGAACAGGTCTCTGGGGGCGGCTGGCCTCCGGCACGCCACGTGCTCAGGTGGAGACCGAACTGCTCGACTACATCAAACGGTTCGCCCCCGAACAGCGTCAGGCACGCCTGGCCGGCAACTCGGTCGCACTGGATCGAAAGTTCCTGGAAGCGGAACTTCCCGCTGTCGAGAAGTGGCTGCACTACCGTGTGGTGGACTGCTCGTCGACACGGTTCGTGCTCGAGGCACTCGGGCATCACGGGAGCCCGCTGGAGGACGTTGAGCCCGAACACACCGCTTGGGACGACATCATGGGCTCAATCGCTGAATACCGCTGGCAGCTGGCTGAACTGGGCGGCGGGCACGCATGATGCCGAAACCGAGGCCTCGTCGAACGCTGGTCGCACATGACACCGTCACCAGCAGCGCACACTCGGGTGTCTGGGTGGTGGAGGCCATCTTCCGGGCCCGGGATGAACCCTGGCGTGACACGGCCATGCTGCGACCCGTGGACGAGCACGACCGACGTCGGCCCGTTGTGCGGCTGGAACGACTGATGCTCGCTCCTGACGCGAAGCAGGTGGCATGAGAACCGGCAACAGACCATGGGCACAGCCCGCCCGCGAAGGGGGTGGTGCGGGCGGCCTGTCTGCTACAGCGTACGAACTCAGAGCCGAGGCAGCAGCATCCAAGCGTGTCGGTCGGCGCCTCTCAGCGATCGTTGAAGAGTTTCGAGGCCGTCACGGTGACCTGTCGCCACAGGCGCTCCAGCTCATCCGGGGAGGCGCGGCCCTCTTCGGCATCAGCGAGAGCATGGTCGCCGATCACTACCGGCGGCCGCTGCTGGAGCAGATCGCAGCTGTCGCCCGAGACTTGGAGCGCGCCCCTCTGCGCAGTCTGGAGGCGCAGCTCGATGAGCGCATCACCTCACTCATCCATGGCGCCGACACCCGCCTCGACCGTGTGCAGGAGACGGTGGAGGACTCGGCGGACATGATCGGCTTCGGACTCATGCACGGATACGGGAACGCCTACACCCTGAGCTGCAGAGCTGGGCGAACCCTGCTCGGCTTACCTGACACCGGCGACGTCTCGGCTCCCGACACAGACGATGATGACATGCCAGGCGTCAACGACCGATTCTTCAGCCGGTCGACGAGAGCAAGTCGACGAAGCGCCCGCTGGTACAACAGGTGGGCCCGCCGTTGGACAGCCCTGCTCACACCGTAGACTTGGGAGGTCGAGAACGATCACCGCTGAGCGCAAGGGGAGCCATGTCAAGCGAAGAGATGGATGAAGAGAGCCTGAAGCGTCGGCTCGGGCTCGACTCCTGGCGGAACCTGTCGAAGGACAAGCTGATCGCTTTCGTCTCCGACCTGCCGAACATGAGCAAGGAAGTCGCTCTGGGCGTGGTCGCCCAGTTCCCGAATTTCAAGGAGCTCGCACTCAACGCCTTCGACAAAGCCACGAGCAACACCGCCAGAGTCGCGGATGCGAATTGGATCAGTCAGGAGAAGGTTCACACAGCACACACCGAGTATCGAGCGATGCTTGAACGTGAGCTCGAACGCGACGACCTGACGGCTGAGGATCGGCTGCGCATCCTGGCACTCGTGCACCAAACGGTTCAAGAAGAATCGGCGAAGGACTCCGAGCACAAACAGTTCATGGAGAAGATCCAGAAGATTGGGATGTCGGCGGCTGGTCTCGCCGTGCTCGCAGGGCTGACCGCCTTGGGCGGCAAGTTCGGTCTTGGGGAGCAGCTCAAACCAAAACGCTGACCGGCATCCACGCGCATAGTGCTCTGCATGAGCACACACAGCGAAGCACGGCACCGTCACGGCGTGAAGAACGCCCGCCTCGCGTTGACCAGGTCAGCGTACGCAGGGCAGGCGACCGCCAAAGTGGACACCGCCGACCTCCGTGAGACGTTCCTCGAACTGGACGCCAGCCACCGCATCATCCGAGACATCTCTCTGCGGTTGCAGGCACTCGAGCGCGACATGCTTGCCAACATCCCTCTGTCGGCCGCCGACCAGGACTGGGACCCGAACGACCAGTTCGGGGCATGCGCCAGGGACCGCGCACGCCGTGTGCAGGAAGCCCGCTCCGACGTGAACGCCATCATCGCCGGTATCGAGGTCCCACTGGTCGCTCATCTGCGACGACGTTCACAGGGGGGACGCCCAATGAGCGATGCACGCAAGACTGCACTCAAAGACTGCCTCGCGGAGTTCGCCGACATCGAAGAGGACACTCGATCACAGCTGCAGGAAGCGATCACCGGCCAGGTGCTCGACATGCCGGGCTGCATCGGCACCGGACATGTCTGGCGGATCACCGACCAGAGGCCAGATGAGAGCATCGACGAGTATGTGAAGGCCAACCGAGACGGTGGTTCCGTTTGGTCCGGCGCCAACCCCGCCGACGTCGCATCCGGGATCGCCTGGCTGCTGAGCTTCTCAGGCGAGGTGCACATCTACGGGCGCGACGGCAAGGAAGTCCCGGTCACGACCGCGCTGGGCCTCACCGGCAATCAGACCTCGGAAGGTGCAGCATGAACCCGCTTCGCGAAGACATGTGGCTCACCGCCGTCGACAAAGACACCGGTGAAGTCCTGGAACGGGCGGACATTGCTCACCTGAACGACGCCGGCATCGAGGCGGAAGCCCAACGTCTCACTGACCTGCACCCCGGATGTCAGATCGTCGAGGATGCCGCCCGCGCATAGTGCTCCCCATGAGCGCAACGGTATTCCCACAGTATGCAAAGACCACGAGCCCCGAAGTCGCAAAGACCCATAGCCTGAATCAGGATGCTCTGGACGCATTCCGCAAGAAGGCAAAGGAGTTGACCGACAAGTACGGTGGCACCGGGTATCTGAGCGGGTGCACGTTCGATGCGACACAGTACTTGAGCGGCATCATCAGTGAAACAGAGCCGGCCTCCGGCCGCTGGAAACGGTTTGGCTCGCGTGAGAACTACTGGCGCCCATGGCGGAATAATCCAGCCGCAATGGTGATGCGCTGTGTGCGGTACGAGCCAGAGCGTCTCCCCGGGGCAATCAGCTCAGCTTGGCAGTTCGACCGTGCAACAGGGGGCAGCCATGTCTTCAACTACATCTCGTTCGCCCTCGACGGTGTGATCTACACAGGTTGCTCAGCTGCCGGCGACGAGCACGATGAGAACAACCTCTGTGACTGGGAATCGACCTGGACTGAGATCACCGCTGGCGAGTTCAAGCGAGCGTTGGCCACCTACAACGAGCGACAGCAGGAATCATGACGCGCAACATGGGCGCACGCGCTGCCACACCTGAGTTGCGCCAGCTCCGTCAGGAAATCGCCGCACGCGACGCCGAACGAAGCATGATCCTGGCGGAATCCGACCGGCGTGCCCAGGCCCTCTCAGAGGCCATCGCCGTGGGGGCAGAGGCACAGTCAAGACTGCAGCGAATACAGGAGTGGGTCGATGCGAACCGCCAATTCCTTCCGCGCCCAATGGCCTGGGAGATCGAACGCCTCTTGCAGACAGCACAGGCACCCCAGAGTGGCGAGCACCGGTGAGGTCCGCGCACAGTAACGCAGTAGCCGATCGAACCACGAAAGGGGCTCCGCTGATGTGCGAACCGACTGAGGCTGATGCGCTGGCTGACGAGCAGTCATGGCGCACCGAGATGCTCGACGTCCTCGGGGTCGAAGACTCAGATGACGTGAGCGATCACGAGCTGATCTTGCAACAGGCCAGGAAACTGGTGAGCGAGCATGACCGCTTGACCACGGTGGTCGAGAGCGTGCGGGCGACACTCACTCAAGACGAGCCGGGCAACCCATATATGTACAACCCGTGGGAAGACGAATCTGTAGATCCGACGAACCTTGATGACGTGGTGCAGGCTGCTGTGTCTCGTGGCATCGACTTCGGCGCGTGGAACCAGGCTGAGCGGGTCAGGGGACTGTTCAGCGAAGCCCGCGTCGACACCGCCAACGGGTTCGACATCGCGACTACCTCAAAGGTGGCACCAAGTGACCCAGCCAAGTAAGCACGTCGAACCTTGGGGCGGCCGGTTCAACCTAATCTGCCTCCTCGCCGGCCCGATCGGGTTCCTGCCTCTCGCCATAGCCGTCTACGACGAGCTCATGCCCGCATGGGTGCTGCTGCTCCCCATCTGGCTCTTCGCTTGGGCCCTGTGGGAAGCGCACAAGGCGATTCGGGCGACACAAGCGCAACAGCGGAAAGAAGCGTCAGTGCCCGATCAGGAGGAAGCAATGTCGTCAGGTTCAGCTGGTCACTGTGAACCGAGTCGCAATGAGAGCGAGGGCTCAAGTTCTACGAGTGACGTGATCTCGTCGACCGATCAGATTCGGTTCCGCGCTAATCAGACCGAGAGCAGCAAGCCATGAGCGAATTGGTCATCTGCGATGCCACGGGCACAGAGATTGGCTGGTATGACCCCGTTGAGACAGTCACCCGAGACGGTCAGATACTGCGATTCACGAACGGGTTCCACGACTACGAAGTTGAAGTGCCAGTCGGCGGATCTTACGCCATTCGACCCATTGAGAGCGGAGCAAGCAATGAGTGAGAAGACACCGACAACTGACGAGATTCGGTTCCGCATCGAGCATGACTGGGAGCCGTACGGAGCCGGGGCGTTCGACCGGTGGCTCGCGAAGCATGACGCTGAGGTACTGCGCGCCAAACCAACCAAGAATGAGGTTATCGCTGCCGCCAAGGTGCTCTACAACACGCTGCTGCCAACGCCTCATCAGCTGCGTAAAGCCCGTCTGGGTCTGATCGCGGCGAGGAAGACCAGGAGCGAGGCGTTCGATGACTGATGAGCATCTTGCCAAGGTCGGTGTTCACCCTCCGACCGGGCACGTGTGGGTGGAGCGAGAAGGAAGTGTGATCGCGCAGGTCTATGACCGCGCGGACGCTGAAGAGATCGTCGCTGCGCTCAATGCGAAGACTGCGCTGGAGCAGACCGACGCGGCGAACGCGCGCGCTGACGGTCTGACGGCAGTGATCGAGCAGGTGCGGGCGGAGGTGGAGGAGCTGCGTCGGCAGGGGTATCCCGTAGGCGCCCTTGTACGTATTCTCGCCACGGCCCCGTCTGCGGCGCTCGCTCACCTGAAAGCCGAGGTGCTCCGGTGGTACGCCGAAAAGCTGATGGCACAAAAGGGGATCACGTTGGCCGATGCGTTGATTCTCAGGCACATGAACGAGGCCGCTGATCAGTTCGAGAGGGAGGCAGGCTGTGAAGCTTCGTGATCGGCTCATCCTTGGTCTGGCAGAACGCATCCTCAAACTTGCCTCGGATGGAACGCGGGAAGACCTGCGCGCGATACTCGCTCAAGGGTCACAGATGGTACGGCAGCAGAGAAGAGACGCGAACACGATCACTGCTGACGAGATCTACGGTAAGCGTGCGTCCGGCCCCCAGGACTAACCGCGCACAGGTATCACCATGAGTGGAATCTCTGGACCTGTACAGATCACCTGCGAGCAGCGGAACGCACTCTTGGGATCACCGATCACACCCGACTGGCATGTGGAGTCCGGGCTCAGCGACCCGAATGGTCAGTTCGGTGAGCCGCGTATCGAGACAACGTGGGGGCGAGGTGATGAGCGCGTCCGCGACGTACGCCACCCTGCGCTGGGTCACTACTCGCCGACCCCGGAGCATCCGGATGTGCGCCCGTGCGAGCACTGGCATTGGGTCGAGAGGGAGGCACCTGATGGTGGCACTGGCGAGCACTGAGCGCCTTGGATCGTCGTTCGGGGCGAGTTCATGGACGACTGGGAGGTAGACCGCAGTGACAGCAATACAGCGAAGCACCATCCAGATACCAGCGGACCTTCGCCGTCGAATCAAGCAGCGCGCGGAAAGGTCTGGCGTCTCCGTCACCCAATGGGTGGAGGTCGCTCTGGAACGACAGCTCGAGTACCGGACCAGGCGCGAAGGAAGCCTCATGAGAGCGGCCGCGCATATCCTGCGCTACCGAGACAGACCCGAATGAGCCCGACGGCAGGGGAGAGACAATGACCACACACGACGACCAGCGTTCAACGTCCGATCGCGCCCGACGACACTTTCGCACCACAACGGCTCTCGCTGTGGCAGCAGCAGCAGCAGCAGCAGCAGCACTGTGCCTGACCGGATGCAGTCCCACGGGCGGCAGCAAGACCGAGGTCACCGACGGCAACAGCAGTGCGAACCTCGTGGTCCAGCATGTGAATGTCGACGGCCGGGATGTGACCTGCGTGGCGATGCTCGGAGCGAAGCGAGGTGGGCTCTCCTGCGACTGGGAGCACGCCGAGCACCGTCGATAGTGGCGAGCACCGTCTGGCGCTGGATCTGCAGGATGTCCCCGCGCACATCTGGTGCATGACTGAGACACAGAGCCTCCCGACGAATCTGATGAACACGCTGCATGTGAGCGCTGGTGCAGCGAAGCTGCTCCGCCACACCGGACCGCGTGTGGTGATCACTGGTTCCCGTTCCGCGAGTGGCTACGGCGTCGAAGTCGCAAGACTCATGGTGGAACAACTCGCCGGGACGAACGCCGTCGTCCTGACCGGCGGCGCCTATGGCATCGACGCAGCCGTCATGGATGCCTGCTTCAGCCTCGACCTGCCACACGTTGCCGTCCTCGCTCACGGCCTGGACAGGTTCTACCCGGCCGGGAACGCCGAGCGTCTTAGTCGGACACCCCGCGTGAGCCAGTACGGGGAGGGCACTGCGCCGACACGTGCTCGGTTCCTGGAACGTCTGCAGCTGCTCGCGCAGCTCGCTACGCACATCGTGGTCATCGAGAGCGGTGTACGTGGTGGAAGCATCGGGCTGGCGCACGCCGCATCAGGGACGCTCACACGTGTCGGCGCAGTGCCTGGCCCGGTGACTTCAGCGCAATCCGCTGGCTCGAATGCCCTGCTCGCGGCCGGTGCCGACCTGGTCACCCCTGCAACCTTCCGCGGCTGGGTTGAGGCTTGTTGAGTTCCGCGCATACCCCAGAGGACACCACCAGAGGGGGAGACTATGGGAACACATGCATTGCCTGAGCCGGACGTGACGACCGCGATCACAAGTGAGAGTGTTCTGTCGAGGTACGTTGCAGGCGCCCAAGCTGTCGACGGAATCGAGCCGGAGCAGGCTCAGGAGAACTTCGAGGCCTGGAGAGCCAGCATCAGGGATCGCGCTCTCAGAGACGCCGGTGACGCACTCCTGGAGCTGTCCCGGCAACGCATGTCAGACACGGTCGCCGGCGACCATGATGCCTTTCGGGAGTGCCAGACACTGCACCGTGCGTACATGGTCATCCGCAAGCTCTGACGCGCAGTCCGCGCACATATGGTCCATGAGTGTTCAGCGGACCATGATGATCAAAGTCTCGGCTCAAGCCAACAACAACAAGTTCTACGAAGTCATTTGTGACGGGGATACGGTCACAAAACGGTGGGGGAGAGTCGGTTCATCTGGCCAGTGTCAGTCGCTCAATGGCGGCATCAGTCTCTATCGAAAGACGATCAGATCGAAGGGTTCGCGAGGGTATGTGATCGTAGAGGATGGTGCTACGAATGCGGTCGCTGAAACCGCAGTGAGCGCCGCTGCACATGAGCAGCTTTCTGCCGTCAATGACGACGAACTCTCGCGACTGATCGACTATCTGGTCAGCTCGAACAAGCATCAGATCGCGGACTTCTCTGGCGGTCGAATCACCGTGAACGGGGCCGGCAAGGTTGAGAGTGCGCTCGGGCCGGTTATGCCTTCCAGCGTCGCCCGGGCGCGGGCTCTGATCGCCCGGATGGCGGTGGAGCCGAGCAGGCGTCTGCCGTTGGTCGAGGAGTATCTGACGCTCATCCCGCAGCGCGTGCCGCGTGGGTGGCAGGAGAGTTTCGGCGCGTCAGCTGAGCATCGCAGAAAGCAGCTGGACTTTCTCGACCAGCTGGACGCAGCAGTCCATCAGCAGAGCATCCCGGACAGTGGGCAGGCCGGCCAGCTGTTCAACATGCGTCTGCGGCCGTTGGCCGACGCTCACGAGGAGCAGCGTGTGCTGCGGCTCTTCGAGGCCGGGCGGCACAGCAGTCATCGGTCCTCGTCGCTTCGGGTTAGACGCATCTGGAAGATCGAGCATGATGAGGCTCGAACGGCTGAATGGGAGAGCTTGGCTTCCACGGCCGGCAACGTCCGTGAGCTGTGGCACGGAACACGTGTGCACAACGTGCTCTCCATCCTGCACCAGGGGCTCGTGGTTCCGGCATCAGACGGCAGCGACAGCATCCAGATCACCGGGCGAATGTTCGGTGACGGTGTGTACCTCTCGGACCAGTCGACGAAGAGCCTGAACTACTCCGCCGGGCTGTGGGCGGGTGCACATCAGCCGCACTGCTGCATGTTCCTGACGAGGACGGTGCTCGGTCACGAATACCGCCCGTATCAGAATGGCGGGTGGCGGGGTTCGGCCAGTGTCCGAGAAGCACATGCCGGTGGGTTTGACTCGATCACAGTCAAAGGCGGTACTTGCGGGGTGAGGAACAACGAGATGGTGGTCTGGCGTCCAGAGCAGGTTCTGCTGTCTCATCTGGTCGAATTTGACCGTTGAACGTGCCGCCAGCGGCTCCCTTGGGAACCTGTATGCTCTCTCTCGCTAGGTCGAGAGCATAACATTCCGGAAAACCGCCACACAACCCCCGGAACCCGTGAAAACCATGTGTGGGACGCGATCGAAGGCCACCCGCGCTACAGAAACGGGCCGAACCGCAGAAGAAGCGCACCGGGGCCGAAAAACTTTTAGGCTCTCCCCGGCTCGCACGGGGAGAGCCTAACACATTTCCGCCGTCACCGCTGTCACCACCCTGTCACCACCCCTCGGGTGACGCTACATCCCAGTAATCATATGGGAAGCAGGGGTCTGTCACCGCTGTCACCACGATTGGGGGACACCCCCTCCAGATGAGAGGAAGAGAGGGAGGGAGAGACCCTCCTATATCTCTCTCTTACATGAGGTCTACAAAAAGTGGTGACAGTGGTGACAACCCCCTCCTGCCCAGTCCGCAGTAGGGCTCCGCTGTCACCACACCACCGGTGACACCCTGGTGACACCGGTGACAGCGGAGCTGGAGCTGGAGTCGTTACAGCGGTGACAGGAACACAGCGACTGTCATTCCAGCCCTGGGCTGGACCCGGTGCCTGTGGGGCGGCGAATGTCGGGCAGCCGTTCGCATAGGTGCTGGGCGTGAACACCACCAACCCACTCATCACTGCACTCCAAGCCGATGGGGTCGCACCCTCAGCTCTCGCTCGAGTGCCGGAGGAGAGCGCGCAGTCATCGTCAGGTACGTTCTCCTGGCTGCTCGACAACGGCGGAGTCGACGACTCGAGGCTGGCGGCGGTCGCATCCACGATTTCTCGGATGCCTACCGCTGACGTTCCGAGCGCTTCTCAGATCGACCAGGAGGTTGCCCGGCTCATTCCAGGGAAGCTCGCCAAACGGTATGCCCTGCTGACCGTCGCCGACGACGGTCACACGATCGACCTGATTGTCTCGAACCCTTTCGACCGGATGGGCATCAACGAATGCTGCGTCGCAGCCGGTCGGCGAGCTCGACTGTCTGTTGCACCCCGCTCGAAGATCCTTGAGACGGTCACGGAGATCTACCGGTCGGATCAGAGCGAGGCGCTCGACTCGCTTGGCGAGGACCTCAAGCAGCAGCTGGTCTCACAACGCACTGACTCCGGTGATGACCGTCCAGGAGATGATTCGCCGGTCGCTCGGCTGGTGAACGTCATGATCCAGCAGGCTGTCGATGACGGGGCAAGTGACATCCATGTGCAGCCGACCGGCGAGGATGTCGTCGTCCGGCATCGCATTGACGGTGTGCTCCGCAATGTCGCCAGGCATGAGCGCGCTCTGCACAGTGCACTCATCAACCGTTTGAAGATCGTTTCGAACCTGGATATTGCGACCAGAAACACTCCTCAGGATGGCCGGTTCTCTGCACGAACCGCGAACGGAACGATCGACATTCGACTTGCGCTGTTTCCGACAGTGCACGGTGAAGCGGCCGTCATGAGATTGCTCACTCATGGTTCCGCACCGATGTCGATTGAGGATCAGGAGTTCGCACCGAAAGCGTTGGCATCATTCCGAAGTGCATACCATTCTTCGTTCGGCCTGGTGCTGGTGACCGGACCGACCGGTTCAGGCAAGTCCACGACACTTCATGCCGCGCTTTCAGACATCAACGACCCCGGCGTGAACATCATCACCGTGGAAGACCCGGTCGAGTTCCGGTATCCGGGCGTGAACCAAATTCAGGTCAACGAGAAGCAGAACCTCACGTTCGCGACAGCTCTGCGTTCGATCCTGCGCGCCGACCCGGATGTGCTGCTCGTCGGTGAGCTCCGTGACCAGGAGACCGCATCCATCGCGATCAACGCGGCGCTCACCGGTCACCTGGTGCTGTCGACGCTGCACACCAATGACGCCTCCGGAGCGGTCGGACGTCTCATCGAGATGGGTGTGAAGCCGTTCCTGCTGTCGTCAGCCCTGCGAGCGGTGGTCGGCCAGCGTCTGCTCCGTCGGCTGTGCCCGCAGTGCCGCCATAAGGTGAGCGTCACACTCGGGCAGCTGCGGCAGATGGGGTTCCACTTCCGCGCCGACGCCGACGCCGGACTGCGGATGAGTGTCTTCGAGCCGGTCGGTTGCGACCGCTGCGACGGCACCGGCTACCTCGGGCGGCTGGCCATCCGTGAGGTCATGCCAGTCGATGAGGACATGGCGCTGATGATCGCCACCGGGCGCCCGAAGGAGGAGCTGCAGGCACACGCGATCGCTCACGGAATGGACACCATGCGCATGGACGGTCTGCGTAAAGCGCGGGCCGGCGCAACGTCCCTCGCGGAGATCCTGCGTGTTGTCGGGTGACGCTACGCATAGGGATTCGTTGTTGGCAGCTGATGCAGAGGAGAGCTGATGCCGAAGTTCAAGTACGTTGCTCGTGACCGGCACGGTCGCCGCAAACGAGGGAGCGACCACGCCACCAGTCAGGAGGCTCTCGCGAAGCGCATCTCGGAGCGCGGCGGAACTCTTCTGAGCGCTCACGAGGTCAGTGACTCGGCGCTCAACAAAGACATCAACATCCCGGGTCTGAGCGGCGGGTCGGTCAAGCCGAAGAGTCTGGCGATCGTCGCCCGACAGCTTGCCACGATGGTCGGTGCCGGACTTCCGCTCTCGGAGGCCCTGCGGATCGTCTCGAACCAGTCCGAGTCCAAACCGCTTGCGGCGGCACTCACGTCCGTGCGCACAGAGGTGACCGCTGGAACGAGCTTCTCCGAAGCGCTCAGCGAGCACCCGACGGTGTTCCCGCCGCTGTTCATCAGTCTGGTCCAGGCCGGTGAGGTCTCGGGAGAGCTGGCACGCACGCTGCATTCCGCGGCTGGTGCGTTCGAACGTCAGCACAAGCTGCAGGCGAAGATCAAGTCGGCGATGACGTACCCGCTGATCGTCCTGGCGATCGCATTCATCGCGGTCATCGGCATCGTGTGGGTGCTTGTGCCGAAATTCGAGGACATGTTCGCCACCCTCGGCGGGGCTCTCCCTCTGGCCACACAGCTGCTCGTCAACGCCAGCCATCAGATGTTCTGGCTCGGCCCGCTCCTGATCGTCCTGGCCTTGGGCGGCATCATCTTCGTTCGCACGTGCCGGAACAAGGACTTCTTCAGACGCCGGTGGCATCCGGTCCTGCTGAAGCTGCCCATCATCGGGACCCTTGCGCGGAAGCTCGCGGTCGCCCGCTTCTCGGACGCGCTGAGCCTGCTGACGAACGTCGGGGTCCCGATGCTGTCCAGCCTGCAGCTGGTCGGGCACGCATCGAACAACTGGGTCGTGGAGAAAGTGACCGACGAGATGGTCGAGCAGATCCAAGCTGGACGCTCCGTCTCCGGGGCGATGAGTGACCAGGAAGTGTTCCCGGAAATGGCGACAGAGATGATCGGTGCCGGCGAAGCCAGCGGTGACCTTCCGGTCATGCTCGACAAGGTCGCGGAGTTCTACAACGACGACGTGACCGAGGCGACCGAGCAGCTCACATCCATCATCGAGCCGATCATGATCGTGGTCCTCGGCGCAGTCATCGGCGGCATCGTCGTCTCCCTGTACCTGCCGATGTTCCAGATCAACACCCTCATCTCGAACAGCTAGGAGCACACCTGTGGCCATCATCACCAGCAGACGAACCGTCGGCCTCGACATCAGTCAGCGTGGCCTGCGCCTCGCCGAAGCGCATCTCGACAAAGGCACCCCGGTCGTCGACTCGTACGTCTCACGGGTGCTCCCTGAGGGGATCGTCTCCGAGGGCGCGATCATCGACAGCGAACGTTTCAGCGAGATCCTCCGGGAAGCGTTCGAGGCGGGGAAGTTCTCGTCGAGGAACATCGCCGTCGCCACGTTCGGCCGCCGAACGGTGATCAGAGAGATCACCATGCCGCGGCTCAGCCGCCAGGAGACCCGTGCAGCACTGGCGGTCCACGTTCCGACGGAGGACCCGCTTCCGTTCGACGCCGGTGAGGCCATCTTCGACTTCATCCCAGTCGAGGACGTCAAGTCCAGCTCGAAGCCGAAGATGCGAGGCATGCTGGTCGGCTCCGCCGCACAGCCGGTCATGTCGATCATCTCCGCCGTGAAGGCGGCAGGACTGCGTGTCGTCGCTGTCGACTCAGGACCGATCGCCGTTGTTCGTGCCGTGCCCGATGCTGTGTCGGCTGGTGACTACATCCTCATCGACATTGGCCGCTCGACGTCATCGGTCGTGTACGTCTCCGGCGGTCGGCCACGTCAGGTGGAGCTCACGATGGACGGCGGCGACATCGTCACCGAGCGCCTCATGGAGAAGCTTGGGCTCACACGAGGGGCCGCGGAGAAAGTGAAGCTGACCCGTGACCCGAACGTCCTGGAACGCTACAGAACACAGTTCCAGGAGGTGCTCGACGACACCGTGACCGACATTGCGTGGTCTGTCGAGGGCATCATGCAGGAGCACGACAGCATCGGCCAGCTTGTCCTCACCGGCGGCGCCGCACGTCTGCACGGCATCGAGCGCGCATTCGCCGACCGCTTCCAGGTGTCTGTGTCCGCGCCGGAGTTCACCTCGGACGAAGGGGAGGAGGTGTCGCTGGTCGCTGTCGGCCTGTCACTGCATGACCGTGGCGCATCAGCGAACCTGCTGCCGCATGAGGTGAGCGCCAAAGCGAAGCTGTCGAAAGCCGCGGCGACCAGCATCGTCACAATCGCGGCCAGCGCACTGCTCGTCGGCGCTGTCGCCGGTATCACGGGTGCGAAGGCCTCAGACGCTCAGAACCAGTTGGACGCGACGACGTCCATGAACACACAGCTGACAGCTGAGTATCAGCAGGTCGCAGACGCGGAGAAGACCGCCCGTCGGGTGGCGCTGCTGACCACGGACCGGACGGCGGCCACCGCTGTCGAATCAGACTGGTCGGACATCTTCACTCGCATGAACGCGGTCACACCCGCGGGCATGGACATCAGCGCGTTCACGATCAACAACTTCGGCTCATCGGGGTCGGGTGCGGAGAGCGGCGGGGACGGCATGAGCGTCGCCGTGTCGACGACGAGCAGCACGCTGCCGGACCTGACCGCCTGGCTGAACGCGCTCAAATCGAACCCGGACGTGCTCTCAGCGAAGGTCACGAGCTCTGAGCGCAACCAGACCACCGGCCAGTACCAGACGAGCGTCACAGTGGCGCTTTCGCCGACGTTTACCTACCGGTTCGTGCCGGAGCAGCAGTGACCAGACCGAGTTTCAACGAACAGAGGAAGCCATGACATCGAAGAAGACAGCCGGTGCAGCCAGCATCCGCAAACTCGTGCTGCCGATCATCGCGATTGCTGCGATTGGCGGGTCTGTCGCGCTGGGGATGGCGAACATCTCGGCAGCGAACGATCGGACCAGCCAGGCCCAGACCGTCCAGGGGCAGAACGACAAGCTGCAGCAGCAGGTCGACCTCGGTCGTGAAGCCTCAGAGCGGATCACCGAACTGACATCGCAGCGGGACACGCTGACTGCTGCCGTGCCGCCGACCCTCGACCAGGAGGGGTTCCTCGCCGAGCTCTCCGCCATCGGCTCCAAAGACGGCATCAACATCGACGGCCTGACCCTCGCAGATGCTGTGGACATGTCGTCCCTGGCGCCGCAGATGACTCAGGCACTGCAGTCAGTCTCACCGGAGGCAGCGCAGAAGGCTCAGGCAGCCAGCGATGCGCTCACTGAGGCTACAGGCAACGGTCTGCAGGCCGTTCCGGTCTCCGTGACGGCCTCAGGTGAGTACCGGAACATCTCCTCGTTCATCTCCGGCGTCCAGCACGCGAACCGCATCTTCTGGGTCGACGGCGCCGACATCCAGGCGCAGAAGTCCGGTGAAGCCCCGTACCGAGTCGTGCTCAGCGGTTACATCTTCGTCGCCCCGGACGGTGATGCGAAGTGAGCGTACCCGCTGAACAGTGGCACAAACTGCTCCGGTACTGCCTGGATCGAGTGGTCGAACAGGGAGCGAGCGACCTGCACATCGCCTCCGATGAGATCCCCCTCTACCGGGTGAACGGTGAGCTGCATCCTGTGCCCGGGCTGGAAGGCAAGGAATGGCCGGACTCGGTGATGCGTGACGTGATCGCGACCATCACCACCGAGGACCAGCTCGGTCAGCTGCGCCGTGACAAGGAGCTCGACTGTTCGATCGACTTGTCAGAGGAGACCCGTTTCCGTGTGAACGTCCACTATCAGGATCACGGGGTCGGTGCGGTGCTTCGGCAGATTCCCACGCATGTGGCGAGTCTGGAGTCGCTTGGAATGCCGTCGGTGCTCCGGAAATTCGCGAGCCTTCCACGCGGTCTGGTGCTGGTGACTGGGCCGACCGGGTCGGGAAAGTCGACGACACTCGCCGCAATGATCGACTTCATCAACTCCTCTCGACGCGAGCACATCATCACGATCGAGGACCCGATCGAGTTCGTTCATCATTCGAAACGCAGCTTCATCACGCAGCGCGAGGTCGGACGCGACACGGACTCGTTCCCTGAGGCGCTGAAACGCGCTCTCCGCCAGGACCCCGATGTCATCCTTGTTGGCGAGATGCGTGACCTGGAGACGATCTCGACGGCGATCACAGCTGCGGAGACCGGTCACCTGGTGTTCTCCACACTCCACACGCAGGACGCGCAGCAGACCACGGATCGCATCATCGACATGTTCCCGGCCGCGCGTCAGGAGCAGATCCGTCAGGAGCTCGCGGCCACACTCCGCGGCATTGTGACGCAGACGTTGGTTCCGGCGACTTCCGGCGGTCGCGTGGCAGCTCACGAGATCATGGTGTGCACTCCGGCGATCGCGAACATGATCCGTTCGGGGACCACCCATCAGATGCTCTCGGCCCTGCAGGCAGGGGCGAAGCTCGGCATGCACACGCTCGACCAGCATCTCGCAAGCCTGGTCAACAAGAACAAGATCACCCGGCAGTCGGCTTTGAACGTCTGCCACAGCCCCGAGACTCTCGCTGGATACCTGTCGAACGCATAGGGAACAGTCATGATCAGGAAAATCCTGCGACATGAGCAGGGGGACACACTCGCTGAAGTGGTTGTCTCCATGTTCATCCTCGCCCTGCTGGGACTCGCACTGCTGCCACTGCTTACGTCCGTGGCGGTGAGCGGCTCTGGTGTCGGCTCCCATGACCGATCCGCGCGAGCCCTGGAGCTTGGGGTGAACGCGGTTCAGGATGCCTCGAGTCGAGCGTCGATGCAGGATGCGGATCTCCGTGGCGGCAGCGAGTACACCATTCGCTGTTCGATCTTCACCACGGAGCTCAGCAGGTCTGTAGCAGATCAGAAGCCGGATACGGTGCTTCGGGTCGACCTGAAGCCGAACCGGTCGCAGCTGGACAAGCCGGAGCGCACGCTCTGGTTCAACCCGGCGACAGCCACCACCAGCGGCGACTACTCGCAGCTGTGCACAGACATGAACTCGATGCTGCAGCTGACGGAGGTGCCGTTCCGGGCACAGGTCACCACATGCACGAGAGCAGGCCAGACGGTCTCTCAGTGCACTGCAGCTGGCGGACGAACCCGCACGGAGGTGACCACGATTGTCAAGAAGTAACACGATGCGGCAGGCGCTTCGCCGGTGTGCCGGTGACCAACGAGGAATGACGTTGGTGGAGACGCTCGTCTCCATGGCTCTGATGCTGATCGTCATCCTCACGATCGGCGGACTGGTGAACTCGAGCGTCACAGTCACGAAGACCGCGCAGAACAGAACGAGGAACGTCACTGACTCGAACATCGTCGCGCAGGCGATTCAGAACGGGGTGAACGACTCATACGGTGTCCTGTATGGCGACGATGCCCGGGCACGGTTCCCGGGCGGCTCAGAATCTGATGTGAACGCAGTGATCGCTCTGACCCGTGACCGCGCGGCCGGCAACTGGCAGTGCCGGGCATGGGCGTACGAGCCGTCGACGAAGACCCTCTGGTCGAAGACGAGCGCCGTCATCGGTCAGAACACTGCCGGGCTCCCAGCGGGTGCGCAGACCGGCTTCTCACGTCCGGCGAACGCCTCCGAGGACGGGTACCGCGCCGCCGGTTGGCAGCAGATCGCCAAGTCGGTGACCCCGCAGAGCGGCAAGACGACCCCGTTCGCCGTCGACACGGTCCGCCGTGCACTCGGTGATGCCGCCAGCTCCATCGACCTTCACTA
This sequence comes from Pseudoclavibacter sp. CFCC 14310, assembly GCF_008831165.1. NCBI lineage: Bacteria > Bacillati > Actinomycetota > Actinomycetes > Micrococcales > Microbacteriaceae > Pseudoclavibacter > Pseudoclavibacter sp. CFCC 14310. The sequence goes on from NZ_WBKC01000002.1 coordinate 289,093, forward strand.
CGTGATCGGGGCTGGCACAGCCGCAGCGCGGACATCGACCCTGGTCTCAGTGGACAGCGGGTACGGCAACGGAGATACCGACAAGGTGGAGGGCACATGCCGAAGCTGATCAGCAGACTGCACCGAAAGCTCCGCCGAGCAGAGGGTGTGACTTTGGCAATGGTGGTCATTGCCATGTCGGTTCTTGCGGTGCTCGCCGCCGGGCTGACCGTGTCACTGCGTTCGACGACCGGCACCGCGTCGGACTCCGACGCTCGATACCAGGCACGAGATCTTGCCTACTCGCTCAACGAGCTCGGAGTGCATCAGGCACGCTACGTCGGAGTGCCGGACTTCGCACCAGGCAAATGCTACTGGTGGTCGAAGTCCGGCGCGCAGCCGGCGAACACTGCAGGATGCACGAAGCTCACATCCTTCTCGACGTCCCAGGCATCCGATGCCATCACTCGTGGTCTGTTCCCGGCCGGTGCGTCAGGCAACGTGATTCTCCGCTTCGAAGACCCACGGTCCGCGAACCCGTCGATCGGAGCGTCCGCGGAGCCGTCGGGCTCAGCGGTCTACGCACGCATGGTGGTGACCTCGAATACGACGATCGCGTCCAAGGGCGCCAACAGCCAGGACCAAAGCGCCTCGCAGACCAGCGTCTACGACATCACGTTCGGGTGAGCCGCCCGCGCACAGGAGGCGCATGAGCATCCCAGAGCCCGCAGCACTGCCCACCCAGCTTGAACAGTGGCCGAGCCAGCCTGAACGCCCCGCAGCCACGAAGTCTGCGTGGCACCGGCTGAACGAACGGCACCCGCTGCTGAAGCCCACCCTCGACCTGCTGTACTGCGCTCTCGGAATCATCGGCGGCTGGGCTCTGCTGTGTGCGCTGGCTATCTCAAGCCTGCCCGCATAGGCGAGCTGGTACGAACAGCTGACCGAGAGAGAGGACGCAGGATGGAACAACCGACTGCCATTGAGATCATTGAGCATGACGGGCGAATCTACCTGTCTGTCCTGACCAGCGAGGGAACCGCCGCGGTGGAAGCCGTCCCATCACTGGTGGACTGGGTGTTCGAACCCGTCACCGAAGCTGACGCGAAACTGCTGGAGAACCAGTCGATCGACTGGGCAGCACAGACCGCCCGCCTGCGTCGCCGCGAGGCCGCAAAGACGCACGCGATACGGTCACACCATCCGACGTCCACAAGGTGGAGATGACGTGCTTGCACTGATCGCCGTCTTCGGGCTCGTCGTCGGAAGCTTCCTCAACGTCGTCATCCTCCGAACCCCAGCGGGGGAGTCCGTGGTCGTGGGGCGCTCACACTGCACGTCATGTGGTGAGACGCTCAGCTGGTGGGAGAACGTCCCGCTGATCTCCTGGCTGGCGCTGAGGGGAAGATGCTCGCACTGCCGTTCCCCGATCAGCGCGAGGTACCCGCTCATCGAATCCTCCACGATGGTCCTCTGGATGCTCCTCTGGCGCCTCACCGAACCGGGCGACATCGCTGACATCTCCCGGTTCGTCCTCCTGGCTTCGACGGCGAGCATTCTGCTGGCGGCCACATGGACAGATCTCGACACCGGGCTCATTCCGAACGCTCTGACGCTGCCGTCGACGCTGATCACCGTTGAACTCGTCATCCTGTGCGCCATTCTCGCCCCGAACGACGGTGGCTTCACGCGCGGCGCTGTCGTCGGGGCGCTTGCATACACGCTTCCCATCGCGCTGTTCGCTCTCTTCGGGGGCATGGGTATGGGGGATGCGAAACTCGCGCCACTGCTGGGCATGACGCTCGGGGCTCTGGGCATCGAGTACCTGGCGGTCGGAATGGTCGCACCCTGGTTTCTCGCGCTGCCGGCGGCGATACGTGTGATGCGAACCAGCCGTCGGGCGAAGCTGGTGTTCGGTCCCGCTCTCGCCGCCGGCTGGCTGGTGGCGGTCATTGCCGGGCCGCAGATCGTTCGTCTGTGGCTCCGCGCATAGGGGGAGGGAGCGGCCGGGAGGTCCGGACGCATCGCCATCAGGCGAAGAGAACACATAACGAGAAAGAACACATCATGGCGAACAATGTTCAGACCTTCTACGGAAATGTCACTGCCGACCCCGAACTGCGCTACACCCAGAACGGCACCCCCGTGGTTTCGTTCACGATCGCCCAGCAGAACGGTCACTTCGACCGTCAGAAGGGCGAATACGTCGACGAGCAGGCCACCTTCCTGCGTGTGAGCGCATGGCGAGGCCTCGCCGAGAACATCGCCGCATCACTACACAAGGGGCAGCGCGCGATCGTCATCGGCGTACTGAAGCAGAACGACTACGAAGACCGCGAGGGCAACAAGCGCACCGGGTTCGAGGTCACCGCTGATGACGTCTCCGCCTCACTGCTGTACGGAAAGTCCGAGTTCACGAAGGTGAACCGCAGCCAGAGCCAGGGCAACGGCGGTCAGCAGGCACAGCCGAACCAGGCGGCTCAGCCGGCCCAGAACAACCAGCCTGCCCAGAACACTCAGGCATCGTCAGCTCCGGCTGCTCCCGCTGCGGACGACGATGACGACGACGACTTCTGATCAGGTCTCGCCCTGAGCTGAGCGGAGGGTCTCACGGGAAACCGTGGGGCCCTCTTCGCATATAGGAAGGGCATGGGCTTTTCAGACGTGCCGTGGGCGGTGATCGCACTCGTCGCGCTCGTCATCCTCCTGCTGGCACAGTCGCGGCAGTCCAGAAGGAATCATCGGCGCCAGACCGATCCTCAGCGAACGTTCACGAAAGAGCAGCGGCAACGAGGCGCGTACCGGTGCGGCGGCCAGTGCGAGCACAAGTCTTTGCTGGGGCGCCGCTGCACCAGGCCCGGGGAACACGGCGACCACATCTACCCATGGTCTTTCGGCGGTGCGACGGCCATGTCGAACTACCAGCACCTGTGTGCCCGTCACAACCTCGCCAAGTCAAACCACGTTCCTTCGAAGCTCTACATCTGGCGGCTGGAACGTCGACGCAGGCACTACTTCCCGGAGGGTGAAGACCCCCGGGTCGAATGGCGGATGGGACGGGCGAGATGACGACGACGATCACACAACGACTGTCGCGTGCACTGGCGGTGCTGCTCTCAGCGCTGACAGTCATCGCATCGTTCGCAGCGGGCGTGATCCTGACCCCAGGGCATCAGACGCCGAAACCCGCCGATCTCAGCAGAACCGCAATGATCGCCGACGGTATCAGCCCGTCACTCATCGCCCGCGCGGAGGCAGCGACACTGGACGGTCAGGCTCCACACACTCCGGCAGCGGCTGACGTCACACCCGACGACGTCACACAGAACCCTGGCGCGCTCGATCAGCTGTTCACACAGCGTGAGAACGACCGGGTGACGCTGAACAGCATCGAACTGTCATGGATGCTTGCTGCCGGCCAGGAGCTGCAGTCCAAAGGAGTGAACCTCTACAGCAGCACCGAGACGAAGTGGAAGATCGGCGTCGCCCTGCAGGTGCTCGACCCGGACTCGACGAAACGCCACATGACCACTGACGCCCGGTACGTGCCGTCGGCGGACGACAACCACTATGAGCTGCCACCGGAAGCCGAACGGACCTCGGACGTCAAACAGCGCATCGAGGACACGAAGAAGCTCTATGTCGCTCTCGGTCGTATCGCCGGGCTCGACGAAAGCAAGTCAGAGCAGGTCTACACCACCGGCCTGCGTTGGGCTCTCGGACAGAAGGCCACCTGCGCTCCCAGCAACGGCGGCGGCAACGGCAAGCTGGAGGGCAACAGCAACCTGGAGAAGATCTACAGCTGGCTGATGACCGGCCCCGGCTACACCCCGGAGCAGGCGTCTGGAATCGTGGCAAACATCAAACACGAGTCCGGGGGAGACCCGACCGCGTCGAATGGGTCGTTCAGCCCGAACACGGCCTGGGGCGTCGCGCAATGGTTCCAGGCCCGGCATTGGAAACTCCGTGACGAGGTCAAAGCTCAGCTCGGCGACAAGTTCTATGTGGGCGACAAGTCGAACCCCCCGGCAAGTGAGGTTCTCACGCCGGAGGAGATGGACAAGCTGCTGGTGTTCCAGCTCGAGTACCTGCAGCGGGAGCTGGAATCGTCTTCCTACAAGTACATCGACACCGCGATTCGTGCCGTGAGCACCCCAGAGGAAGCCGCAGCGATCTGGTGCCGCGAATTTGAGCGGCCCGGCAACTACGGCTTCGAGGTTCCACGCCGCCAGAAAGCCGCAACCGAATGGTACGCAGCGCACCAGGGACAGAGCGCGCCGTCGACGGACTCCGGCTCTTCCGGGGGCTCTGACAGCGGGAGTATCGCCCCGAAGACCAGCTCGAACATCTCCCTGTACGGTGACTCACTGTCTGTCGGGATCATCAGCAAATGGATCGGCAAGACAGTCGACGGCGCGTGGACCAGCGATCAGGCTGGCAACAGCGGGAACTCCTACCGTGGCGGTTGGGCGAAAGTCGGCGCCACGTCTGCCGCGGTCGCTGACAACGCAAAACCCGTCGACGGTGCAGACGTCGCCGTCGTGATGGCCGGCACGAACGACCAGGGCTCATGGGGCTCCGGCGGTCAAGGCCCGGTCGGGAATGTCGAACGTGCGCTGAAAGCCACCGGCCAGAGCAACCTGGTCGTCGCCGCTGTGGCGCCGTCAGACGCGAACGGTGCCGGGTCGAAGACCTACAACGACGCCTTGAAGCAGATGGCCGATCGCAACAGCTGGCGTTTCGTCGATCCGTGGACGGAACTCCGAGCCGATGACGGACGATACAAGGACGAGTACCGCGCAGACGGAATCCACCCGAACGATGCGGGCTACCAGAAGGCCGCAGACGCGCTCTCGGCGCAGATCAGCAGCGGCAACAAGACGGTCGCTCAGACATGCAGCCCTAGTGGTAGCGGAGACGCCGGCGGTCAGGCACCACAGTTCGTCGGTGACATCGCCATGCCGTTGGCCGTGATGATCCGTGGCTCGAACTACGGTGCCCGCGTCCACCCGATCACCGGGCAGCTGCGCTTCCACTACGGCACCGACTACCCGGTGCCCACCGGCACGGCGACATTCGCTATCGCCGACGGGATCGTACACAGTGCTGGGCCGCTGGGCACCTGCGGCAATGCGATCGAGATCTTCCACAACATCAACGGCAGTCAGATCGCCACCCGGTACTGCCATCTCAGCAGCATGGAGGTCTCCGCCGGTGACACGGTGAAGAAGGGGCAGGAGATCGCGAAGTCAGGCAACACCGGTGGTTCGACCGGCCCTCACCTGCATTTCGAGGTGAGAACGTCCTGGGCATTCCCGAACGATTGGGTGACGGCATGCAACTCCGTCGACTCGGATGCCTGGCTGAAAGCACAGGGGCACAGCTGAACGCACGCATAGTGACTGGGTATGCAGGCACTGAGCACATGGGTGAACGAACACCGTAAGACGACTGTCGCCATCGGACTGGTCATCGCGATCGCGCTTGTGGCTGGTCTGTTCATCGCCCGTCAGGCACGCTGGCAGGCAGATCAGGATCAGCAGGAGCAGCGCAACCAGAGTGCGGCTGAGGTGCCGAGCGCTGAACGGCCGGGGGATGAGCCGATCGGCGGATACGAAGCTGACGTCCCCGACGAGATTCCGGTTGACCCAGCCGCCCGGAACAGGGTCCAGCAGGCGAGGGTGGAGGCCGCTGCCGGTTTCACTCAGCAGCAGATGCGTCGCGCTCAGCTTGCTGCGCTGTCAATGTCACGGTACATGAGCCAGGAGACGCAGGATCAGCGGATGGCTCGCCTCGCCCAGTACTACGCAGCTGGTGCGGAGGGGACTGACACCACCGACCCCGTACTGCGCTCACAGCGGTACCTCAACATGGTCGGGGCCGTGGAGGAAACCACCTCCGTCATCGGGTCAGCAGGGTCAGGGTTCGTCGACGTCACCGACAAGCTCGGCAACGGCGTCCCGTACGCTCAGGTTCTCGTGCCGATCGACTGGAAGGCCGAGATCACGCTCGATGGCGCTGAACCGCTCACGTACATGGGTTCCGCGACCTGGACCGTCTGGGTGCCCTACTACGAGGCCGACGGGGACAAGGCCGTAGCGGTCGTCGAGCCGGATCGCGGGAGCATCGGGATATGAGCGGCACCCCGAAGGTTCCCTCCAAGGGAGTCTCGAAAGTCCCCGGCAAGACCGGCGGCTCACCAGCTGTGCGAGGCAAAGGCTCGACACCAGAGCTCACCAGACGCACCCCGGACGGGTCGACGGCAGCGCGACCAGCAAGAACCGCCCCGAACGTTCAGCGGACACCGTCGGAAGTGCCGGCAAGACAGCAGGGAGCTGCGCGTCAGGGGTCTGCCGGCCGAGCCCCCGCCGGTCGGAGGGCAGACGGCTCGCCAGAGGAAGCGCAGTCCTCCCCTCAGGCTGCGGCAGAGCCAAGTGCCTCGGCAGCCGGTGGTGCTTCGAGCAAACCGATGGGGGCCAAGTCGCGCGCTGCTGAAGCCGGGCACCACGAGCCCGTGGATGAGCATCAGAACGGTGCGACCAACGCAGCGGGCGCAGCACTTGAGGCCTCCGGTCTGTCTGGCACCGCGCGTGGCGTGACCGGACGCATGTCCGACGGTTCGAAGATGGATGCCGCCCAGCGTGGCATCTCTATCGCATCGGACTATGTGCCGATCCTTCGCGACGTGGCGAAGCTCCCGCAGTTCGAAAAAGTCATCGGGACGATGAACAACAGGCGCTACCTGGTGGCGGTTGGTTTGTCTGTTCTGGGGCCGTTCCTCCCTGCGGTCGTGATCTTCATGATCGTCGCCGCCATCGGCATGTCTGGGGTCAGCACCCAGACGAACGCGCTCACACAGGCGGCCTCGAAAGTGCAGGAGGAGGCCGCCCCGAAAGACAAACAGGTCCAGGCACAGGAATGCGTCACCGGTACCAACGCGTCCAAGACCGACGACTCGGCGAACGGTTGTGACCAGGTGACCGTCACCTCGGCCAACGGCGGCAGCTCGTCGAATGAGCTCGGAACTGCGTCGGCTGACCGGCAGGCGGTCGTTGAGTATGCACGCCAGTTCCTGGGGGTGCCCTACACCTGGGGAGGCAACAACCCCGATGAAGGCATGGACTGCTCGGGCTACATGGTGTGGATTTTCAAGCACTTCAACATCAGCCTCCCGAGAACAGCTGAAGCCATGAGGGACTCAGGCAAATCCGTCTCCAGAGATCAGCTGAAGCCGGGGGACCTGATCGTCTGGACAGATCATGGGCATGTCGCCATGTACGTCGGCGACGACCGAATGGTTGAGGAGCCGAAACCGGGTCTCAGCGCACGTGAGGTGCCGTTGCGTGACCTGGATCGGGTCATCTTCCGCAGCATCATCAACGACTGAGAAGAGCAGGCAATGGACATTCAGCAGTGGATGAAGGATCACCGTCGGATGGTGACTGTGGTGGTCATCATCATCGTTGCGGCCGTGGTGGTGACGCTGGCCGTCATGCGGACGGCCGTTGGGCGCCAGCAGGCCGGGGGAGGGCAGACGCCCGACGCTGTGGCAGTGGCACCGTCTGGAGATGCCGACGCCGGCAACGACGACACTGCACAGCCGGGCTCTGCAGCCAGCGGAGACAAGCGGCAGCAGACACTCGACGATCTCGACCGTATTCGTTCCTTGAAGGGCGCCGGGGTCGCACCCGGTGAGCTCGAGCTGGCTGGACGGGCAGCCACTGAATTCCTGCAGTACAGTTCCGAGGAAACGGACGGCGACCGGGCAACGAGGGTGGCCAGCATCCTTGAGGACGCACCGTCGGACAAGCCCTCGATCGCCGCAACAGTACTCGGACGTCAGGGTGTCCAGATCCTCAAGCTGCAGGGACAGGTCACGAACACGGCAGTCTGTGATGTCAGCGATTACCGGCAGGATGGTGTCGTCGACGCCGAGGTCTGTGTGACTGTCTCCTGGCAGGCGCACGTCAGCATGAAGGACGGCACAGGCCTTGCCGACCACACTGAGTCCGGTGAAGGCACGTGGATCGTCACCGTTCCGTATGAGCGAAGCGTCACACGGGCGCTCACCCTTCGAGAGCCCTCATCAGCTGATATGACCTGGTCAATGGATCGTTGAGCGGGCGAACAGGTCAGGCAGACGTTCGATTCGACGCAGGTCGGAGAGCGCCAGCAACGCCTTCGGCGGCGTCCGGATCAGTGTCTGGGTCGCCGACTTGTTGAGCACCAGGCAGGTGCGGGGCTGGACGGCTTCGGGATGATCCCAGAGCATCGTCTCCAGCTCATCTCCGCCGTCCACGTCGACGAGCAGCACCAACGGGCGACCCGACTCGGTCAGCTCCAGCTGCTGGACCATCCACACGACTCGGCCGCCAGCGTTGTTCCGGAGCCTGACGATCGCTGACGCAGAGCGTTTCGCGAGCACCACGTTCAGCGCACTGAGCAGCAGGAACGTCCCGGCCAGCACCAGCGTGGCGAGTGACGCAAGCCCCACACGCAGCAGCATGTCGGTGTCAGCACCGAGCCCCACGAACCCGGCCGCCGGAATGGTGATCACCCCGGCCGCACGTTTCGGGGGCGTCAGGCTTCGGGCTCGAAGAATCAGCGCACCGATCACACCAAAGACCAGCGGGGCGACGAAGGCCTCGCCGCACAACAGAGCGACGGCCAGCGCACCGATCAGGAAGGCAACACCGGGCAGGACCAGCCAGGTGAGTGTGCAGCGGCGGAGACGGTTAAGGTCAACCAGGTCACCGAGCGTCAGCTGGGCTGTTGCTGCCGCTGGCTGGCGCGGCGCAGTCGTCTGGCGAGGCATCTGTCCGGGTTCGGCTGTCGTCGGAGGAGACTCGGGGGCAGCTGTTTCATGGAGCCCGGTCTCAGCAGCAGGCTCTGAGGGGTTCGGGTGGTCTCTGTCGTAGCGGCTGCGCAGCTCGCTCGTGCGGATCAGGTTGTAGGCGGCGTTCACCTGTGCAGTTCTTTCGGCGCCAGATTCACCGACAAGATCTGGGTGATTCTTTCGGACCTGCGCTTTCCAGGCGGCGCGGATCACTTCGTCGTCGGCATCATGCGTGACACCGAGGGTCTGATACGGGTCGCTCGACTCTTCGCTCATAGTGTTTGCCTTCGTCTCAGATGAACAGGTACACGGACAGTCCGATCAGCGTGACGACGAGCTTCGCGATCGCAAACCAGATCGGCCGGCCCGGCAGCTCGGGGTGACGGCGTCGGAGCAGAATCGTCCGCGCCCCGGCATGCAGAGCTACCGGGAGCACGAGCAGACTCGCTGACCAGAACAGCAGCGCGAACCCGCTCGCGTAGACCGTGAGACTGTCGCCGAATCGGAAATAGGTGCCGATGAGCAGGAGGCCCAACGGCCAGCTGATCCGGGACCGGTACCGGATCAACAGCTCCCGGGGAGTCAGATCCGGCCATGCGAACGTGCGCAGGTAGCTGAAGATCCTCTGATGGAGCATCGGCTCCTGGGCCGATGGGTGATGCTTGGGTCTGCTCATGCCGGGTTCTATGCGCGACCGTCGGCGACCGCCATCGCATCCAGGTGACGTTTCGCCCGTGTGACGGCAACGTAGTTGACCATCGCCTCCTCAGGAGGCAGGCCTTCTTTCCGGTTCGCATCGAGCATGTCGGTGAAATCCGAGGCGAGCCTCACATGCCGCCACTCTCGACCTTTGGCCTGATGGCAGGTGGTGACAACGACGTCTGCGTCCTCTTGAGCGGCTGCGGCATCCAAGGCGGCTCGAATTCGGTCGCTGCCGTAGGAGTCGACGATGGCCACCTGGCCCCGGAGCTCCATCGGGCATTCCGGCTGCTCGGAGAACTCGATCACCTGCTCCCAGCTTTGGAACTGCGCGAAGTCCGCGTTCGACGTGAAATGACGCTCGAGAAGGTCTTCCGCCACGCGGGCGACCTTCATCATCCCCTCTGTCTTCGACTCACCGACGATGCCGACGCAGATGCCCTGATCCTGCATCTTCAGCATCTCTTCGATCATGCGGGCGTTCGTTCGACAGATGACCACGTTCGGCGTGCGATGGCTGTGATGGTCGAGCCAGACACTGGACTTCGGTCGCATTCCGGTGATCGTCCTGCTGTCGCCGAGTCGCGTCAGCCAATAGTTCGCTTCGTCAGCGATCGCCTGACCGAACCGGAACGAAACGGTCATTGGAAGATGGTCGCCAGAGAACGAGTCCAGGGCATCCACAGCGCCCCTCCACCCGTACAGCTGCTGGGCGGAGTCACCGACGGTGACCACCTGAGTGTCCGTCTGTTCGGCGATCACTCCGACGAGCACAGGGTTCGCGTCCTGGGCTTCGTCGAAGAGGATGAAGTCCTGGTCGAACTTCGGGTGCGACATGGCCCACATCTTCATGATCTGATCGTGCGTGACCGGTGTCGCTGCATCGGACTGCTGCGCTGATGACCAGATCTGGCCGGCGATGCTGAGGATGAGCGGCGCCATCCGCTCCTGCTGCTGAACGTCCAACACCATGAGCTCGGGGTAGGCGACGTCCTGAGCGGTGATGCTCTCCCGGTTCGACTGGCAGAACGCCTGAACAGTACGAAGCCCCAGATGCATTGTCTGCCATGAGCTCAGACGCACCTCCCCGTCGGAGTAGGGGATCGCACCCCAGCATGACTTCCGTGTCTTCGCGTCCGGAAGCCGGCCGGCGATCCGATCGCGGCTTGGCACCCCGAGCGCGTGGTAGGCAAGGGAGTTCGCGGTAGCCACCCGTGTCGTGGTGGGGAAGACTCCACGTGCGTCTTTGGCGACATGCCGGTTGTAGGCGAGGTAGAGGCCGGGGTGGCCGCTGCGCTCGGCCATCGTGCGCAGAATGGTGGTCTTTCCGGAGCCAGCGCAGGCCTCGATCGACAGCCTGCGGCCGGCGGCGAAGGCATCGAGGATGTTCTGCTGCTCATCGGTGAAGGTGAGCTGTGCTGGAGTCTGAGTCATGCTCACATGTGTGCGCGGAAGCTCACGTGGCGCGCGCCGCATAGGTGTGTTCTGATGAGCACACATATCGGAGTCGTTGAAGTGCCGGGCCTTGTCGAGCCGTTGACCAGGGCGGGTTTCGACGTGGTCACCGGCGATGATTGGAAGTCGGCGGCCAGGGCTGTCCGCGATGCGCGCAAGGAGGTCGGGGCATTCCCGATCATCATCGGGGATGTGAGCAGGCCCGCGATCCAAGCATGGGTTGACGCGACGCTCTCACGCGCTGACGCGAAGATTCTGGCGGTCGTCGATGAGACTGTCGCAGACCGTGCAGGGTTGAACAGCGGCAGTGCCCTCTTCTGCGCGGTTGCTACCCCAGTCACCGCAACGCTGCTGCTGTCATGGCTCGAGATCGACCCGGACGTTGCGTTCGACGGCACGCTGTTGAGCCTGACGCACTTCGCTTCGAAGCCGGCGGAGCCAGAGATCGACCCTGATCTCGCTGACCTCTTCGACCTTGATGCCGCCGACACAAGCACTGCTGCCGCCCTGACCCCAGAGCCGAGCGAACCGGCGGCAGGATATGACGACTTCCTTCCGTCGGACAGCCTCCCAGCTGCGACGCATGACAGTCAGCACTCCGTACATCCCGAGCCTGTCTCCAGCGGCAGGCCCGCGCCCGAACCTACGGCAGCACCCCAGCAGCCGTCGCCGCAGGCGGCACCTGTTGAGCCGGCCCCGGAGCTGGTTGCAGGGTCGCCGAACGCGCCTCTTCCGGAGCCGGTCGAACCGCCGACCCCGGAACCGATTCGCTCACCCACCCCGGAGCCCATGTCTTCACCGCTTCCGGAGCCCGTTGCTGCCACACCGGCGCCGGAGCCGGATGCGACGACGCAGAAGAGCACCCACAGCATCATTGAAGAGCTGTTCACTTCAACGCCGCCGGTGCTCCCGGAGGCAACGACAGCGCCCACTTCGAGTGATGTGCCGCCAGCTGCGAGCTCGCCGGCATCGAATGATCTGATAGCTGAGCTGTTCGGGGACCGGGCCCCCGAATCTGCAGCGCCCCAGCAGCCGTCGCCGCCGCCGGTGGCACCTGTTGAGCCGGCCCCGGAGCTGGTTGCAGAGCCGGTGCCGGAGCTTCTTCCGGAGCCCGAGCCCCAGCCTGCGCCAGCAGCCGAGCTGTTCATCCCCCCTGTTCCACTGATTGTCGACGGCGAAATCGGACCGCTCCCGAAGGACGACCGTGCTCTCGCTGCGGAGGAAGAAACCGAGGCCGAACGGGCAGAGACGCAGGAGTACGACCAGGCGACGGTGATCGCACCGGAAGTCGGGCACATCAGCCCGCGGCAGGAGCTGCCCCGGTACCCGGAGTCAAGCACACCTGTGGTCTTCACCATGGCAGCGAAAGGCGGTGTCACCAAGACCACGACCGCTCTCGCTCTCGCGCACCGGGCGGCAGTCGTGTACGGCAAGCGAGTCACCGTCATCGACATGAACCGCGGTCAGGGCTCGATCTGTCAGATGCTCAGGATGGACACCGAGCGGCGCCTGACCAACGAGGGGCTACCCACGGTCTACGACATGGCGATCACCCGTCGACCGGAGGCGGCGATGATTCTCCCGGAGCGTGCAAGTCATTTCCGACCGCCGGAGCTTCCACCGGTTCCATTCGCGCTGATGCTCGCGCCCACCGACCTGCTCAACGACCCCCTGCTCGTCGACGACGGCCTGTACCGGACGGCCATCGACTATGCACGGACGGTCAGTGACCTGGTCATCGTGGACACGCAGATCATCGAATCGACGGACGTCTCCGGTCTCGTCGACAACGTGATGGCCCCGCTGGTGCGAGAACGAGGTGCGTGGGCGGTCGGGCTGTTCGAGAACAACCGTGAGGCGATCGCCAATCTGAAAGCACGGCTGGAGAGCGACTTCTCCGGCGCCCCGACCGGGCGCGTGCTGCTGGTGACCTCGCTCATTCATGATCGGGCAGAGCTCGGGACCGGTCTGCTCGCCGGGATCGACACCAAGTTCCAGGGACTCGGCCAGTACCTCGGCGCAACGTACTACGACGCGAAGTTCAGAGACGACTTGAACAACGGGTTGTTCGATTCGTCAAGCCCGGCGGTCGCCGGGGTCACAGACAAGATCGTGTCCCGCGTGCTGGGGGAGACGCCCCGGCTCGACTCGGCAGAGCTCGCCCCCAAACGCTCAGCCAAGCGGCGCGGACTGTTCAGGAGACGCCATTGAGGGGAGCGCCTCCAGCAGCTGAACAGATCGTAGAGAAGCTGGAGGCAATCCTTTGGAGCGAAGCCGCAGCCGACCTGCAGCTGGACCGGCTGCCGGCGAACGGGGTGATCGTTCGACTGCCGATGTTCGCACTCCGACCGCCGAAGATGAACGTCGGACGCAAAGCCCTGACACGGCAGCTGCTGCACCTGCGCCTGCAATGGCGGACTCCGGTCGTTCAGGTGCTCGCAGTCGGTGCGACGTTCACCGCCGAGTGGCGCACGACATCATTGGGCCATGGGCTGACCGGCAGCAGGACCTTCACCGCGGACGGAGCGATCGGCGAACGCTACTACGGCAGGCGTCAGCTGGCCCGCAAGGTGGAGTCCCTCCGCCATGGAGGTGTTCGTGCTCGCGCGGAGCTGCTGCACCTGTTCGAACCGTTCGCACGTGAACAGCTCGAACGTGCGAACTTCTCCCTTTCCTCTGAGATCGCGGACTTCCACAGACGCACGACCGCGGAGTCCCGGCAGTCCCACAGTGAGAACCTGCTCGACGACACCACCGTTGAACAGATGGTCACGGAGATGCTCTACGGGACGCCTGAGCGAAGGTCTGATGTCGACAGGCTCATCGACAAGGCTTTGGCCCCGGAGGCTTTGGACGGCTGCGATCTTGACCGGATCTTCCGGTACGGGGTGTGGTCGCGTGCTCGTTCGACAGTGCAGCGTGCGATCGGCGACCCCCATATCGGGCCGAAGATCCGCAAGCTCGTCGGGAAGTCGGCCAACCTCACATACGCAGAGGTGATCGAACGATACCGGCAGCTGTACCCACGTGAGCATCTGTCGTGGGAACGAACAGTGAAAGCGCTCAGCGCACCTCTGCCTCAGGGCCAGACGTTCACATGGGCTGCCGAGGTGCTGGAACGTCAGCCGAGAGAGGCAGCAGCATGACCGGCGTCAGCGATAACGCGGCGTCGCAGATGGCCCGGGCTCGCAACTCACTTCACACGGCGCGTCGGATGAGAGCAGAGTATCTGATGGGGGTGAGCGAGTCCGTACTGACTATTGACGATGTGATCCGTGCTGCTCGCCGCCCCGAGTGTGCTGCGCTGCGGAGGATCCTGCTCAGACAGCTGCTGATGGCCCCAGCCGGCAGTGGCCCGAAAGGTGCCGAGAACGTGCTCCAGCGCATGTTCGCTCTGCTTGGTGCTCGGAAGCCCCCGAAGAAGCCCACGATCACGTGGCTGCTTGATGAGCGCGTCGGTGGCGTTCGGCTGCGCGCATTCCTTGACGCACGGACCACCTCGAGCGAGCCTCCATGGCCGCAGTGGCCCTACGAGACCACAAGGGGGAGCACCAGATGAGAAGAGACGACGCCAACGAATCCGCTGAGCGGTGGGTGTCAGGTGAGATCAGCACCGATGACTTCATCGTTCAGCTCAGGACACCGGCGATGTACTGGGTGAAGAGCGCAGCATCACGGAACAACCTCCCATACACGGAGTACGATGACGCGCTCTCCGAGGTCATGGTCGCGCTCGTGCGCGCAGTGCATCTCTACGACGAGACCCCAGCGCTGAAATCCAGTGTCGGGAACTGGTCGGCGATGCTCAGGCAGATCGCGGTGCGCGAGACCTACCGTTTCTGCGCAGCACACCGGCAACATGGCGTCGGTGGCCTGTCAGCGATGACGCGTCGGAGCGCAAGGATCACGAAAGCCCGCCGCGAGCTGACCGCGGCCCTCGGCTATGAACCGGATGACCAGTCTGTCGTCGACCATGTGAACGACGAGGTCGACCGCACCGTCCGCAACCCCGTCAAAGCTGGTGCACGGGTGTCGCTGGCGGATCTTCGACCTCATCAGGTGCTCACCGGCGACGATGCGCACATGGAGCGCATTCGGGCCGTCGACGCGCAGGAAGACGTCGATGTCGCCATCCTCGTCGACCAGGTCATCCACGAATGCGAGCAACAGGACCCTTCGGTCGGTGGTGTCGCACAAGCATGGATCGGCCGTGTGGCCACCACCGGTGAGGTGGCGTCCATCGCCGAGATACGTGCGGCGACCGGTTTGTCGGTGCGAACGGTCCGCGCCCATGTCGAGCAGGTCAGGTCACTGCTGTCACAGCGGCTCGGCAGCCGTTGATCACGCGCATAGGTGCATGGACAGACATCACCGAGTGACGGAGTTGACGGATGGCCGACGAAACGAACGAAGCGGAGGTCTCCGCATTCCTGCGCGAGCTGGTCTCAGATGCGGTCGGCCCCGGTGTGCTGCCGCGTGCAGGCCAGGACGCCCTCGCCAGACACATGGCTGCGCGCCCGAGAGTCGCAGGCGAAGCGCCGACCGGTGTCGGCAAGTCGTTCGCAGCACTGGCGAACGCAGCGGTGAACGCCAGACACGGACGACGCACCCTGATCTCCACGGAATCGCTCTCCCTGCAGTCCCAGATCATGAACAAGGATGCGCCGGCCGCACAGGCAACCGATGCCAGACTGCGCGACGATGACCGTTCGTTCAGCATCGCAGTGCTGAAAGGGTTCTCGAACTTCGTGTGCCTCGCGAAGGCCATCGCGTCAGCTCGAGAAGCGGTCGGCACACCGTTCGCCGGCAAGGTCAGCGAAGCAGAGATCCCTGAGCTCCTGACAAAGCTGGACGCCGCCACCGGCACCGTCACCGTCGAGGATGTCGACTACGACGCGACCGAGATCGTCCCGGCCCTGCGTTGGGCGCTCGACGGCGCCGCCGGCACCGGTGACCGTGCTGACTGCGACGTGCCGATGGCTCGCGGCCAGTTCCGGCACCTGTCGATCTCCAGCGAGGAGTGCGAGCGCACCAAGTGCCCGCTGTTCGACATGTGCTACCCGCAGGCGGCGAAAGCTGCGGTCGCGGAAGCCGACGTCATCGTCACCAATCACAGCGTGCTCGCCGTCCAGGCCTCCCAGTCGATTCCCGTCGTGCTCGGGAACGCGAACGTCGGCCAGATTGACCATGTCATCGTCGACGAAGCGCATGCGCTGCCACAGACGGTGCGAAACCAGGGGCAGGAGGAAGTGTCTGCCCGTCGTGTGCGCTCTCTGATGCGGTCAGCGAAACGACTGATCGCCCCAGGCAGCGGAGCCCGGGTCGACCGCTGGTTCTCCGAAGGCAAGCGCCTTGCCGACGTACTGCAGTCCGCCTGTGCCTCCTGGCTCGCCAGCCGCGGAAATGACGATGGTGCGTTCAGTCAGGAAGACCAGCCGCTGGATGCTTCACGCGAACAGCTGGAGGGATGGGCGGGGACCCTGATCGGGCTGATCGACCCGTTGGAGAAGGTCGCTGCCGCCGGCCATGACATGAAAGGTGTGCAGGCTGCACGACACATTCGCTCCGCTGTCGCTCACTTCACTCACGCGATCGAGCAGGTCGCTGAGCACCGTGGGGGTGTCGCACGATGGGTGGAGACGATCCGGTTCCGCGACGGAACCGAAATGCCGGCGATGCAGTCCGCGCCGGTGAGTGTGGCTGGCATGATGGCCGCGAACCTCTGGGAGTACGAGGGCGGCGACGAGAAGGAACCGATCACTCCGCCTGAACGCATCGACCTGATCAGCGGCACCCTGCAGAAGAACATCGGGCATGAAGCGGGGCTCGACGTCGACTGGAGCGAGTACCAGTCCCCGTTCGACGCAGCGTACGGCAACAGCCTCCTGTTCGTGCCAAAGTTCACCGCCGATCGAGCAGAGGAGATCGCCGACCCCGGCCGAGGTGGGCGTTGGCGGTTCTCCACCCTGAAGCACCGAGCGGTCGCCGCAGACATGATCGTGCAGCTGGTGGGTGCCTGCAGCGGTGGTGGGATCGTTCTGAGCGCGAACAGCGCGAACGGACGCGAGTACGCTCGTCGTCTTCGCCAGGCGTACCCGAACCGTCTGATCCTCGACCAATGGTCGGGCGCCGGTGTACAGGAGCTCGTCACCCAGTGGCGCGAACAGCAGCAGGCGATCCTTGTCGGCACCAAGTCCATGATGACCGGCGTCGACGGCCCCGGACGCACCTGCGAACTGGTGGTCATCGACCGTCCAGCACGAGCACAGCGCAACCCGGTCGACGAGGCACGCGTTCAGCTCATCTACGACCGGACGGGGGACCGCTGGGGCGCCGACCGGCTCGTCTACGTCGCGGACGCAGCCATCCTGCTCGAACAGGCCCTCGGACGACTGATCCGCTCCACATCCGACGTCGGTGTGGCAGCGATCCTCGACTGCAGGCTGACAAAGACATCGGTGGTCAGCTACCCGACGCCGACACGCAGCCTCTACATGCATGCGGCAAGACGTTTCACCGCCAAGACCACCAACCTGGCCAAGACGCTGGAACACCTGAGGCAGATCGGAGGCGACGGACGTGCAGTCGCGTAACTCGAGACTTCTCCTGACTGCGGGGATCGCCGCCGCCGCATTCGTGTGCGGTCTGGTCCTGAAGCTCACCGTCCTCGGCGTGTGGCTGGTGCCGTCAGCGTCAATGGCGCCCGCCCTGCAGCCCGGGGACGTGGTGGTCGCGCTCAAGCTCGGGACAGACATCGACCAACTGCACCGGGGTGACGTGATCGGGTTCGACGACCCTGGTGGCTGGATGACGGACGACCCAGGGGATCACACACATCAGCTGGTGAAACGGGTCATCGGCCTCTCCGGCGAGCACGTCAGCTGCACCGCAGGCGCGGACACCATCGAAGTCGACGGCCGTCGGATCGTCGAGCCCTACCTGGATCAGCCGGCCTGCACGGTCGCTTTCGATGTGACCGTCCCAGATCACGCTGTCTGGGTGATGGGTGACAACCGTGCGGACAGCGCGGACAGCAGGTACCACCAGGACACACCGACCGGTGGATTCGTCAGCGGGCAGTGGGTGACCGGCAGAGTGATCGGTGTGCTCTGGCCGGTCCAGCACCTCACGCGACTCCCACGCGCATAGTTCAGCCATCATGTTTACGCACCTGCACGTTCACACGGAGTACTCACCCCTCGACGGTGCCAGTCACCTGGGTGAGCTGGTGGCGCGCGCTGCGAGTGACGGGCAGACGGCACTTGCAATCACCGATCATGGGAACATCGGTGCCGCATGGGCTTTCCAGCATGAGTGCGAACGGGCACGAGTCAAACCGATCATCGGGTGCGAGGTGTATCTGGCGATCGGCTCTCGGTTCGAGCGCCACACTCTCGAAACGGAAACCGACGAGTCAGCTGACTACGACTCGGAGACCACCCGGACGAAGGCGAAACGCTACTATCACCTGACGCTGATCGCCCGGAACAAAGCCGGGTGGCGGAACCTCAACCGCATTCTCGTCGAGGCGGAAGAACACGTCTGGTCACACCCCCGAATCGACTACGAGCTCCTCGCGGCCAACGCCGATGGACTCATCGTGCTCACCGGCTGTCTCGGCGGACCGGTGCTCGGGAACATGTCCCAAAGCTGCGCGTTCGCGGCGAAAGCTGCTGCAGCAGGGAACGACCTTTCGACATTCCCCAGCCCGGTGCAGGCCGAGGCGCACGCTGTCGCTGCAGACCTGATGGCCGCTCGCCGGTCGTGGGACGAGGCGTTGGCCGACATCCCAGAGGTAACCAAATACCCGGCGACTCCTGCGGAAGCGGTGGCCGGAGGAATCACGTCAGCCGAGGAGGAAGTGCCAGGACCCCTCCTCCTTGCCGCACAGCGGTGGGAGGAAGCCGACAGCAGAGCACGTCAGCTGCGCGACCCGGACAGCGACCTGGACCCTGTTCTGCTCGCCGGACTGGTGGCCAAGCATTCCGCAGCCGCTGAGCAATCTGAGGCGCTGGCCCGGGAGAATCTCGACTCCATCATCGCTGCGGTCGGGCGCGAGAACGTCTACATCGAGATCATGGAGCACGGGATCGAGAAGGAGTCAGCAGCGCTGCCGAAGATGGCGGCCCTCGCAGATGAGTACAGTCTGCCGCTCGTCGCCTCGAATGACTCTCACTACACCGCCCCGGAAGACGCCGCCACGCACGAGGCCATCCTCGCCATGCAGTCCGGTAAAGCGCTCGACGACCCGAAGCGCTTCCACTTCCACGGCGCCGGCTACCATCTGCGTACCGAAGCGGAGATGCGCGCACTGCGACCCGAAACCTGGTGGCAGTCAGCGTGTGACAACACCGCTCTCGTCGCCGACCGCGTGGAACCGCGAGTCATGCCCGATGCACGCATGCGGCTGCCGAAATACCCAGTGCCAGATGGCTACCCAGACGAAATGTCCTACCTGCATCACCTGGTGGCTGCCGGGGCGAAACGCATCTACGGCAACCCGCTGCCCGACAACGTCCGTGAACGTCTGCGCACCGAGATGTCAGTCATCGGTCAGATGGGGTTCCCCGCCTACTTCCTGATCGTCCACGACATGATCCGGTGGGCGAAAGACCACGACATCATCGTTGGCCCCGGGCGAGGCTGCCTGACGGCTGAAGCTCAGGTGTGGACGACACAGGGTATGAAGTCGATCAACGACGTCGAGATTGGGGATCTCGTCCGGACCCATACCGGTGCGATCAGACCGGTGGAGAATCGTTTCAAGTACGAGATCGACGAGCCGCTCGTCACCCTCCGTACTTTCCATGATGGTTCAGGCGTCACGATGACTCAGGACCATAAGGTTCTGTCTGTCCCTGGTCTCAGAGAAGAGCTGCATGAGCGAACCAAAGGTGGTGCAGTGTGGCCGACGGAAGTGACCGAGGAACCAACTTGGGTTGCGGCCAAAGACGTATCTGTGGGGGACTTGCTGTGCGTCCCAGTTCCGCCTTCGCCCGGCACTGCTCCAGCAGTATTCGACGTAGCTGAAACACTTCCCGAAGCGAGGCTGGGTCAGAAATTCACTGTCACGGACTCGGAAATCATCGAGCGGATACCAGTCAACCGCCCATACCGTTCCTCCGTCCGTGATGTATCGAGGCGAGCAGGAGTATCACGGAGCGCACTGCAGGCACTTGCCGGTGCCCGGGCAGCGTTCGGAGAATCTGCACCAGACGCTCTTGGCAGACGCTCTACACCTCGCGTGGTTCGAGCCAGGAAGAAGGCGGAGGAGGTGCTGCGCGCTGACGGGTTCGATTCATTCGGTGACTGGGACTCGTACGTCCATGAACACTCGTCTGTGGAAATTCGCACCCCTCGATTTGTGCCGTTGAACGATGACCTTCTGTTCCTGCTGGGTGCCATGGCCTCAAACGGATGGTTGCGAGGGGGAGGCGACCAACGACGCCTGGGCTGGGCGGAACGCCGATCAACGTCGGACACCAGGATCAGAGACGCGGTCAAGCGCATTTGGGGTCTCACGGTACGGACGGCAGAGTCGAAGACTACAGATCTGGTGCAGTACAACCTCTGCTCTGCTGCTGTCTTCGGCATGTTCTCCGCCTTCCTGCCGGGTTATGAGCAAACCGCTCAGACCAAGCGTCTGCCGGACTGGATCGCTGATCTCTCAGAGGGGCAGAAGCGCACGCTGCTCGAAGGTCTCTGGTGGGGAGACGGTTCAAAATCGGATGCAGCACGACGATGGTCGTACTCAAGTTCATCTCCCATGCTGACAGCACAGGTACGTGACCTGATCTGGGCTCTGCACGCGCCAGCCGGTGTGAAGACCGATGACCGAGTCGACAACCGCGCGGAGTTCAAGAACCGCGCGCCCTCCTGGCAGGTTCGCACCACCCCAGACTTTGGGCCCACGCAGCAAGGCCTCTGGTACGGGGGTAAGCGATACGTCTACCAAAGGGTTCGGTCAAAGACCACAGAGCAGAAGCGCACCACAGTGTACGACCTGCAGGTCCCAGTCGACCATTCGTTCATGACTGACTCCTTCGTGGTCCACAACTCCGCCGCCGGTTCGCTGGTTTCCTACTGCCTCGACATTGTCACCATCGACCCGCTGCGGCATCACCTCCTGTTCGAGCGGTTCCTTGAGCCTGGCCGAAAAGGCATGCCGGACATCGACACCGACTTCGAGAAGGCACGCTTCGGCGAGGTCTACGACTGGGCCCAGCGCACCTACGGCCATGACTCGGTCGCTCGAATCGGCACCTTCATGATCGCGACGACGAAACGAGCGATCAAAGACGCCGCTCGTGTGCATCGGCTCTCCGGCCTGGGCGATCGTCTCTCCAAAGCTGTGCCCGTCGTCGGAGGCAAGCCGTACACGTTCGCTCAGCTGGCGGACCAGTCTGACCTGAAGGGGGAGAAGTTCCGGTCAGTGCTGGCCCGTGCAGGCTCAGATGGTGCGAAGATCGTCGACCTCGCCGAACGGTACTCGAACACCATCGCCGGCACGAGCGTGCACGCCTGTGGCGTGATCATCTCCGGCAAACCCCTCGTCGGGAACGTACCGCTGAGACTGGACCCGAAGGAGGCGACCGAGGGCCGCCAGGTGTTCGTCACCCAGTGGACGGGGCCGGAGCTCGAAGACCTCGGCCTGCTGAAGATGGACATGCTCCGCATCCGCAACCTCGATGTGATCGCCAAAGCCATCGAGTACATCGAAGCGACCACGGGGGAGAGGATCGACTACTACGGCCTCCCGGACCCTGACACGCAGGGCGACCCGCGAGTCTCTGCGGCCTGGCAGCTGCTGCGTGACGGTCGCACCGCCGGGGTGTTCCAGATGGACTCCGACGGGATGCGTAAGCTCACACAGCAGGTGCAGCCGACAGAGCACAACGACCTCACCGCCATCCTCGCGCTCTACCGGCCGGGGCCGATGGGCGCCGGGATGCATGAGACGTACGCCCGCAGGAAGACCGGACGTGAGGAAGTCGACTACACCTACCTCACTGACGACCCGACCGAGGCACAGTGGATCGACACAGTGCTCGGCGACACCTTCGGCGTGTTCGTGTACCAGGAGCAGCTCATGCGCCTGGGCACGGTGGTCTCCGGGTTCGACGCCAGCATGCGCTCGAAGCTGCGCAAAGCTGTCGGCAAGAAGAAGAGGGCGCTGCTCGACGAAGTGTTCACCGCTCTGCGTGAGGGGGCCGGGAAAGAGTTCCGCGACGAAGCCGGGGAAGTCTTCTCACCGGTGTTCTCGGCCCAGACGGTCGAGCGTCTGATCGACGCAATGCAGGGGGCTGCAGCCTACCTGTTCAACCAGTCTCATGCGGCAGCGTACGCTCAGGTCGCATTCAACACCGCCTACCTGAAAGCGAACTGGCCGGCTGCCTATGGTGCGGCGATCCTTGCGTGCACCGATGACGAAGAGAAGCGTCTCACCGCAATCAACTCGCTGCGGGAAGAAGGCGTGACCATCCTCCCTCCGGATGTGAACGCCTCCCTGAGTGCCACGTTCCCGGAGGACGACACCTCAATCAGACTCGGCCTCAGCGAGGTCAAAGGCGTCGGAGTCGTCGGCGACGCCTTGGTCGAGCACCGACCCGCCGAAGGGTACACCTCACTCGGGCACCTCCGTGAGGCACTCGGCTCGGCATTGAACGTCGGTGCACTGGAGAACCTCATCTGCTCAGGGGCCTGCGACCGATACGGCCCACGGCTCGGTCAGATGACCGTGAGCCGCGCGCTTGCCAGCGGTGAAAGCATCCCCATCCCAGCGGCCGAGTTCGGGCTGCTCGAACGAAGCGTCAGGGAGCGCAATCTGCTTGGGGTGAGTCTGTCGGAGAACCCTCTGGCCAGGTACAAGGCTCAGGTAAAAGCATGGAGAGTCCCTGGGGTCGAAGACTCCGAGGGTGCAGCGCTCGGGGCACGTGCGATCCCTGTGCACCGAATCCCCGACGCGGAAGGTGCACGCGTTGTCATCGCCGGCATCCTTGCGAGCGCGAAAGAGCGCGCCTACAGCAAAGGCCAGATGCTCTCCGTCACCATCGAAGGCGGGAAGTCGAGCATTCGCGGGGTCATGTGGGCTGAGGATCTCGTCAGCCAGCTGCGCAGCGAAGAGGGCCTGCCTGCAGTCGGGTCGGTCGTCGCAGCCAGCGCACGAGTGCGCGTCCGTGAGGTCGAAGTCACCGACGAGCGCGGAGAGGTCATCGACGTCGAGCAGGTCAGAGAGCTCAACGTCATGCACATGTGGCCGATCCCGATCGACGAGAGACTCCACGAAGACCGGCTGTCGGTCGACGCTGCCGAGCAGGCATTCGCGCTCATGCGAGAACAGAAAGTCCAGCGGTTCGTCGACCTGCAGCTTCCGCCGAGCGAGTTCACCGAGCTGGAGACCAGCCTGCTGCGACCGCTGCGGAAACGACCAGTGGTCACAGTCACTGTCTGCCCAGTGTGCGGACGGCACCGGTACGTGACCGGATCGACCTCCGCGAAATGCACCATCTGCGTCGGATGCACCGGGCAGCCTGTGAAAGCACTCACGACGGCAGCCCGGGCGCCACGGTCTGTCAGCGGACGATCCGAAGCCCGAGAGAGCCCCGCCGAACAGTCCCCGGCGGGCAACGATCCGGATGAGGACAGTGACCCCGCACCTGCGGATGAGGAGAAGCCACAGACGTCACCTGCGGGTCTGCTCAGCGCAACCCTGCTGTGATCCTCCGCATATAGAGCTGGTATGAGCTCACTGCTGAAGACCGTCATCGCGACAGCCGCTGCCTTCATGGTCGGCGTGCCACTGTCATTGGGGCCGACCGCCACGCCGGACGCCCAAGCTGCTGTGGCGATCGCGCCGCAGTCTGCCGCCACCTCGAGCGCCAAACTGGACACCACCTACAGTCAGTTGAGCGACCAGATGGGCCTTGGTGCGAAGACCGGCAGTCTCTCGGGGCTGAAAGACAACGGTCAGCTGATGTACACCCAGAACGCGCTGATCTACGCTCACGACAGCTGGCAGGTCGGGGTGCCGATCAAACGGGGGAAGATCCTCGACGCCTACGCAGGGACCGGCTTCGAGAACGGCTGGCTCGGATACCCGAAGAAGCCTGAGACTGGCCGGTATGGCGGGACCGTTCAACAGTTCGAAGGCGGCTGGGTGAAAGTGGATTCCAACGGCTCAGTCAGCACCGGGGGTGGATCCTACGGGCAGGACTTGCGCAATGACCAGGATGGCATCTGGCACATTGCTGCCCTCTACACGAACACAGGTGGTGACGGGGGGAGACTCGGGCGCCAGAACGGACCGATCAACTGCGGCTTGTCTCTCGGTGGCTGCTACGCGGCATTCACCAAGGGTGAAATCTGGCGAACGCCGTTCACTGAAGCGGAAATCGCTGACTGGAGGATCATCCACCAGTTCGAGCTCACCGGGTGGGAAGACGGATGGCTGGGCTACCCGATCGAGGGAACGACCTCTGGTGCCGGAAACCCTGTCGGTGGCGCGTATGTGAACTTCGAGTTCGGGTCGATCTCCATTGACTCAGCTGGCCGCACAACCGTCTCTCAGAGCAAGTTCAACAATGGGCTGCAGAACGGCACCGGCTGCTCATATGCGAAGGCTGGAGACCACCAGTACCGTGACTCGGTCTGCTGGATTGACATGTCGCAGCTCAACGAGTCCCAGGCACGTTCAGCGGCAGGCCAGGATATGACGCTCACCCTTGACGGCGGGTATACGGCACGGTTCAAGTTCAAGGTGCGGAACTACCCAGGCCGAGGACAATCGAGTCTGTCCGCGGCAGCTGTGCCGACGTACTACGCATCGGGGCTTGGCAACACGGGGTTCGAGTCCATCGAGGGGCGACCGGCGCTGCTCTTCGACGGGCAGATCGGAAGCGGCGTCTCGATGACTATTGACTCCGTCAAGGTCACTGACGCCACCGGGGCGGTGGTTCCTGACTACGCATTCGTCACCGGTGATTCCGAGTCGACAGAAGTCGGTGAGACGGTCATCTTCCGTTCCGACAAGACCCTCACGAAGCTGGCCTCACTGTGGGGTGGAACGGGCCGTGGCTGTGATGACACCCGAACACAGACCACGGGAACGACCGTGACGTGCGTGGGCCCCAATGGTGGAAGCCTCCACCTTGTGGACGGGCCGTTCTGGCAGTACATGCAGTACGACGTTCAGCGTTCGGGGAACATCCTCTACTACAGCTACTCGCCGGGCTACATCACGCAGGACATCCTGGCGGACACCCCGAATGGAGCGATCTTCGGCTTCCTGGTGACGAAAGCGAGCACCACGGTCAAAGCCCCGAGCGACGCCCGAGGTGAAAGCCCCGTCTTCACTGGATCCGTTGGTTCTGGTTCAAACTCAGCGACAGTCGACGCGAATCCTGGGGAGACCAAAAGCACTGATGACAAGGTCTTCCTGAACGGTTCCGATCTCAAGTTCCGCGTGGACGCCAGGGGGACTTCACCAGCCTGGTACAAGTACAACTGGTCATGCACCCGGAACGGGCGGGCCGACCCGGCGCTCACCGCGGGTGCAGACGATGGCAATGAGCTGACTGTGGCGCGCTCGAAGATCAACTTCGGTGACCGAATCTCATGCACGGCCGATGTGCAGCTGCGTCCGGTGACGTTCACCATGCGTGACCGCTACTGGCGCCAGTAGGGAGCCAGAAAGCCCGGGGCCCTGTGCGACTCGCAATGTTCGGTCAACAGGACCTCGGGCTTTCTGGTGTCTACCGGTTTCGATGGACGCTCCACCATGCCACCGCTGCGGCGCATGGAACCATCACGAAGGTATGTGGCAGGAGCATGTCGATGAACTGCTGTACCCCGCCACCACCGATCAGGCATCCAACGAAGAGAGCGACATACGAGGCGAGTGCAAGCACCGCAACCACCCACAGAATGCGCTTCTTCATAGCGACCTCAGCAGACCGAGTTCCAGTCGATGGCTCCGCTACCCGCTGCTAACAGCAGTTCGCAGGGGATGCCCAGCGCTCCAACGGAGCCAGCTGCGGCAAGTCCACAGATGGCTGTGCCCCAGACGGTGTAGAGCCCATAACCGGCCCAAGCCCGTGCACAGTGGATGCCCCAACCATAAGCAGTGATCCCACCTGCAGATGGCTGGCAGCCCAGTGAAGGTGTTGAGTCCGGCAGCACCTTTGCATGCTCCTGAGTCGAGATCTCCCGAGCCTGTTGCAGGTCTACGGCATCAGCTACGTTCGTGGCCAGGAACTCCGTTGAGACTCCGGCGTGCGCTGCAGCCTCCTGAATTGCTCCAGACGAGACCAGAAGCTCAACCTTGGTTGCGCTTTGGTCATTCTCCGCAGCGGTGGCTGGGCTGACCATACCAAGTGCAACGAGTACTGCGCAGGTCATTCCGATCAGCGCTTTGATGAGATTTGTGCGTGTGAGTGTCATGCAGGCATCCTCCCTTTCAGTTACGCGTGTACCGTATCACACGGCCCGTATAGCCTGAGAGTGCGCCTGAGTGCGTGGAGATCGCTCGTCGGTGGAGGCCGCGCGCTTGTCTGCCAGCACGTCTCAGACGCCGACTGTTGGCGGTTATGGAGCCCGGCGCACAATCGGACGGCGGATGACAGAGGGCGTGGCGCCGTCGAACGCTCCGCGCATATGATGTGTGTAGAACAGGAGGTGGTGCGCGATGGCAACCCGTCAGTTCTTCGATACCTATGAGACACTGGCAGCAGCTCTCAGCAGTGCCATCGAAGTCCAGGGGCTGACCGCTGAGCAAGTGGCAAAGCGTGCTCGTGTGGATGTGTCTTTCGTCCACGACCTGCAGCAGGCCCGGCCGCAGCGTCAGATGGGCAAGACCCTCGATGTTCTGGATGTTCTCGACATCCAGCCATACGCTCTGCCTGCGCCGCCGCCGCCAGCCAGGAGACCGTTGCGCCGTGCCAGCTAAGGTCCTGGAGGTCTGGTGGGGTGGAGAGCACGTCGGCCAATTCACTCGGTCTGGTCTTGGTCAACCAGTCGAGTTCCACTACGATTCACCTGACCTTCCTCAGATCTCGCTGTCACTCCCGAATGGGAGCAAGGCCGGTGCATCTGCTCCGGGGCGCTTCCTGCGCAATCTGCTACCTGACCGGTCGCAGATGCTCGACCGCTGGGCTATGACCTATCAGACGGATAATTCGCCGTTCAGCCTGCTCGAACATGTCGGCACTGACGTCGCTGGCGCACTCGTCATCCTTCCCGAGGGAAGCTCCCCGGCGCACGATAGAGCCCCGGTGCCGTTCATCACCAAGGGCGACATCGCCGCGCGCATCATCTCCATCAGTCATGATGCTGACGCCTGGCGAGACCCGGACCCTCAAGTGGGACAGAGGTTCTCACTCGCCGGCTCACAGGGGAAGTTCACCGCGGCGAACATCGACGGAAGATGGGCGTGGCCAACCGTGAGTGCTCCCTCGACCCACATTTTCAAGCCCGGTAACAACGATCTCCAGCAGGTGGAGGAGCTGGAGGTTGCAGGCCTCGCACTCGCAGGTGAAGCTGGTATCCCGAGCCCGCATGCTGCGGTGTTCACAGCCATGGGGCAGCACGCCTTCCAAGTCGAGCGCTTCGACCGCGACACGTCGCAAGACGTTGCGGTCCGGCTTCATACCGAGGATATGGCACAGGCTCTGGGCGTCGACGTTGAACACAAATACGGTGTGACTGCTGCACAGGCCCTCAAGGTGCTTGAGCCGTTCGGTCGCCCGCAGCAGTTCATGTTCATCCGACAGCTCGCTTTCAACACCTCGTACGGAAACAGCGACGCACATGCGAAGAACTACTCGATCTACTTGGAGCCTGACCGGGTTGAACTCACCCCGATCTACGACACCGTACCCACTCAGGTCTACCCACAGTTCAACGCAAACTTGGCCATGAGTATTGGCGGTGCATCGACGTCGCAGGGAATCGAGGCTGACAATTGGCGGAAACTTGCCCGTCAGTCCGGGCTGGACGCTGAAGAGGTGCTCGACGTTGTCGAGGATGTGTCACGGACCGTCTCTGAACAGGGCATGGACGTGCTGAAGCAGCACGGTGTGCACGGGCAGACGCTCGATGCCATGGCCGGCATCATCGACCGAAACACTCGCAAGGCCCTGTCCGCATCATCCGCCGGTCACGGCATGCAACGGACCACAGTGCAGCCTCGCACATCGGACGGTCGATACGCGAACAAGCCCCAGTCCCCATCTGAGGTCGGCCTGTAGCCTGGTCACGCTCCGAGCGTCTCCCGGCGCGCTTGCACAAGATTGACGAGCACATCTGTTGCGGTGAGCTCGTCGTCTTCGTCGACGTAGACGCTGTTGTCGCCTCCGATGGTGGCGTCGAGGAACTGCGCTTTGCGATGCAGGGTGGCCTGCACGATCGGGTCAAGTGTCTCTTTGCAGACGAGGGTGCCGATCGACACCTGCTCTGCGGTCTGCCCAGTGCGGTGTGCACGGTCCTCGGCCTGCACGACGATACCTGGGGTCCAGTCGGTCTCCACGAAGAGCATCGTGTGGCACCGGGTGAGGGTGATGGCGACACCGGCAGCATGTGTCGAACAGATGAGAGCGCCGACGTGCCCTGCCTGGAATTCGTCGATCAGCTGATCCCGTCGGGCCCGGCTCATCCCACCGATGATCATGGCGGCGCCGTCGATACTGGGAACGCGTTCTGCCAGCGCTTCCGTGACCTCCTTGTGATGGGTCCAGACGATCAGCGGGTCGCTGTAGACGCCGGATGACGTCCGCGTCTGCTCGATGTGCTGGGCGATCATCTCTTCCGCGACCGGGACTTTGCAGACGCCGGCGGCTTTCCTCAGCTGTGAGATGTACCCGAGGTTCCCAGAGGCGTAGTCAAGGATGGTCTCGTCGTCGGGGAACGCACCATGCTGTGTCAGCCACTGGTCGATCTTCTGGTTCACTTCCTTGTGCGCCTTGTTGAAGCTCGCCATCGGTGCGTCGACGTAGATCGGGTACCGGTGTTTGGCCGGCAGCTGCGGTGACACCTGCTTCTTCGTTCTGCGGATCATCACCTGGCCGGTGAGCCGCTCCTGCAGCCAGTCCTCGCCTTTGCGTGAGGGACGAAGTCTCCCGTAACGGTCGAGGGTGCACGTGTGGTCGAGCAGCTGACGAAGCCCGCCGAAGACGGAGACATCCTGACCGGTGAACTCCATCAGCGGGGCGAGCTCAGCAGGGGACTTCAGCATCGGTGTGCCGGTCACGGCGATACCCGCTGCCGAGCAGTCGTGGGTGAGCTGCAGCACTGCCTCGCTGCGTTTGGAGCCGTAGGTCTTCCCGCGGTGCGCTTCATCCCAGATGACCACGTCGGGCGACCATTCAGTGAGGGTGGGCGCAAGACCGTCACGCTGTGCGAGCAGGCTGTCGGACACCACGACGGCGACTGGGCGGTCTGCGCGGCAGGGAGGCGGTGTGACCCAGCGCTTCCGAGTCTTGTCCGGCACCTTGAGCGCGAAGTTCCGTGCAGTGGAGTCAGCGGCAACGACACCGCAGCGCTCCAGCTCACGAAGCCAGTTCGTGATCGCCAGTGGCGGAGACACCACCAGAATGCGACTGGCCCCCATCAGAACGGCCGCAGCGATGGACTGGTAGGTGTTGTGCGTGTAGAGACCAGATGCAACGTAGCAATGGGTCTCTGGCACCACGAGGTCATAGATGTACCCACTGTGGTGGACTGTCTCAACCTCCTGAACCTCGTCCCAGTCGACTCCTGGTGCGCAGAGCGCCTCCATCCTGTCGATGCAATCAGCCAGTACGGCCCCGTCCAACTCGGACAGAGCTCTGATCGTCGCTTCTTTCCAGCGGCCGTTAGCCTCCTCTTTCACCGCCCTGAGAAGTTCGCCGGACTCGATCCTTCTGAGTATCTCCAGCGACTCATCCGCAGATTGTCTCGATGCGGCCATCCTTGGCTTCGATCGGAGTCCAGGGCCGAGCCTTCTTGCCGGGACACCTGCAGATTCAATTCGACGTAACGTGGCCATGCAGGGTGACCGGTGGTTCACTACCGACTCGGAGTGCGGGGTCTGCGCGAGGGTGTGCATCAGGTCGGCTTTCTCCCCGTCAGCGATCCCAATTTGTGATGCGAATCTATCCCAGTCCTGGCCCGCTATGACACCTCTCCAATACTGGCGTTTGATACCGGTCCCATTCGTTGCCCATTTCCATGTTGCCTTCGAGTTCATGGTTATTCCGAGGCGGGAGAGCATTAGCTGAACCTGTTGAATGAGGAGTTGCGATGCGCTTGAAACCTCGATTGCGTTGCGACTGACGAATGCTTCGCCTGCGAAGTAGTGCCGCAGGAACTCTCTCTGCAAGAGGACAGGACCAGTCATTATGAAGTGGGGCACGAACCGCTCTGCGGATCGGAGCCCGTGGGGTATGCCCAGATTGTTCTTCTGATACCTGATCCAGTTTCGGCTGTTGAGCGTGAGCTTCCAGATGGGCCGGTGGCCCTCAACGTGTGGGGATGACCGAATCTGTGCCTTGGTCGGTCGGCTCGTGAGACTGAGCTCATCGCAGATGAACATGAAGTCTCTGCGAAGTCGCTCAAGTGCTTGACGGTCGGTGTTGTCCAGGGTGGAACCGGCATGGGTGTCGGCTCCCTCGGCAATCTGCCATGCGAGTACTCGAACCATGGCCAGTTCGAGTGCAGAACAGTGCCCGTCAGTCTGCTCGGCCTGGTCCGACGCGCCACGCGATGACAGCCAGCTCCCCGCGGACAGTTCCCCGGCTTGCAGCCAGCCTTCCGAGGTCCAGAAGCGGTGCTGGGGCGTGCAGGTGATCCGTCTGCCCGAGCGTGTCTGAATCCGTATCATCTGGCCGTCGTACCTTTGACGGTACAGATGAGAGACCGTCGCATTGGTCTGCTGTCCGCTCGGGGTGGAGAGAGAGGGCACTTGATAGTGCTTGTCCTGAACGTCCACGAGCTCTGCGAAGTCAGGGTTCTCCTGATCTGGGTATGCGCCTGCTGAATTCTGGTTCCAGAGGTCGGCAATTCTGATCAGGTCGCCATCGACTTCAACGAGGGTTCGTCCGTCGAGGCACTTGCCGATGCCGGGCTCGTCTGCAAGGAGTCGGCGCCCGCATGCCACAGCCATCGCACCGACCTTCTGGTAGCCGAACAGGTCGATGCCGAACCAGTCGGGGAGTCGGCCGACGGCGGCAACCATCACATCACGGTCGGCGCGGCTCAGGTCTTTCGGGCTGGTCGCCGTTGAGGCGTGGACCAGCGCTTCCTGGAGGCGCGCTGACGGGGCACTCGTGTGTGTATGGCGTCTCCTGGCCAGTTCTATCGCTTCTGCAGAGAATCGGACTCCGGAGATCGGTGTATTACCGTTCGGGCATATATCTGCGATCGGCAGGAGGAACAGGCCGCGTTTGGCGTCCCAGGTCGCGGACAGCCCCAGCATCTCCTGGCACGCGGCACGGCCGACAAGCATGGGTCTGACGAGAACGTGACGGCGATTCGTCGACAGCTTCGACACCGGTGTGACGCCAGACTCGAACGGTGCCGTCAGGGTGAATCCCCAACGCACCAGCAACGCTTCGGGGGAGACCCCGATCCCGTTGGTCTCCCAGGCGTCGCCGTTCCACCAGATCGAACCGGACAGGTGTTTGCGCAGAAAGTCGATCAGCGGTCGCCCCCGGTGCTTCTCACCCTTCGGGAACCGCAGCTCGACGGTCGGTGCGCGTCGATCCGGTTTGAGTGTCGCCGTTCTCACAGGCTGTGGTCAGTTCTGCGGTGTCGCGTCAGGAGCCACACTCGAGAGGGACTTCTGTGCAGTGGCGGACAGGTCAATCTGCCAAGGGGAGTCCACGTTCTCCCGACTCAGCTCGACGTCGCCCTGGGTTCCGTCAACGGCTTTCGCCTGCACCGTGGCGTGATTGTCGGAGATCATCTTCTCGGACACGACTGTCAGTGAGACGTCAGCGCCTGAAGGCTCGCTCTCACCGGATCGGCAGGAGTCAATGACGAGGGTGGCGAGCTGACCGGGAACGAGCAGGGGTTCCATCTGGTCGCAGTTCTGAGACTGTGCGGCGGTGCTGAAGTCCGCGACCACTTCCGACGGTGAGGCCAATCCGCTGCTCGCAGCAGCCGACTCGGAGTCTTCTGCAGCATCGGTGCCGGAGGTGCTGCAGCCTGAGAGCAGCGCACCGGACATGCAGGCGAGCAGTGCTCCGGTGATGAATGCGCGGTTGGATGTCATGAGTGTCCTCCTCGGGGACTGGCGACGGTGTGTCATCGACGGCCTATGCGAGAGGGCCATGCAGCACGTGCCGCATGGCCCTCTGAGCTTGGTTGCCGCTCCCGGTCAGTCTTTGCGGAACTCTCCGGTGTCACCCAGGTCGACCAGGTGGCGGAGGATCTTCACCTTCCGGTTCGCATCGTTTTTGAGCGCCTCATGCGCTTTGAAGACGATGACTTTGTGCCCGACGAGAGCCGACGCCTGCTTGGCGACGATCATGCCCTCAGGCGTGTCCGTGCGGTCGGTGCGGATCACCTCAGTGCCCTCCGGGAAGGTGAATCCTTTTCGGTCTGCGAGGAAGCCCTTGTGGACCTGCTCGAGGAGTGCGTGCTGGGTCCATTCGCCGGGCTGCTGAATCAAGTAGACGAGCCCGCGTGTCGAGGTCTTCTCCTTCTTCACGAGTCCGACGACGGCGGTGAACACGTCGCAGTTCTCCAGTGAGTCGGCGGCCGCGACAAGGGGGTTGTTCTCTCCGCTGAGCTTTGCCGTCAACTCGTAGATGCGGGCTTTCACGCGGGCGTCATGCTCGCGCCGAGTCTCACCTTCGACGTCTGCCGTGCTGCGCAGCGCGTCGAGGATGATCAGGGTCTTGGTGATCTGGTCTGCCATTGGGTGCTCTCCTGGGGTGGTGGTTTCTCTGGATGGTTATGCGGCGTTGTCGAGCTGGCCGTCGAACGGGCCGAGCTGCGGGAGTGTTTCGAACACGCCGAAGTCCGTGTCCGGGAGTTCGTTCGAGCGATCCCAGAGCCACAGGCTCTCGTCGATCAGGACGATCACGTTCTTGCGTACTTTCTTCGCCCACGACCGCCACATGTCAGCGTCACCCCCGACCGGCAGAGGGCTCGACTCCATCACGGTGAACAGCAGCCCGCGGACGCGGGTGTTCGCCGACGACTGCCACGAGAACCGTCCGGTGAGGTGACGTTCGCCGGCACGCACGATCTTCGCCAGCAGCACCGCGAGGGTCTCGATCTGGGATCGTTTGACAACCTGGCCGGGGTACGCCTGTTTCAGGGCGGCGGTGGCACGGTTCAGGATCGCGAACGCGCCCTGCGCGGCGTAGGAGCCGATGTTCAGGTCGTCGTTGAGGATCTCGTCCCACGGTTTGCCTTCGCTGAGGTGTCTGGCCGGGGGCGCTGGTTTCGCCGCCGTCTCGGGGCTGGTCTGTTCGGTCATGGTCTTCCTTTCGCTCTCCAGCCCCCTGTGCGCGGAGAGACCGCCTCGGGTGATGCCGCCACTGCCGAGCACTGGGGTGTCGATCTGCCGCGCGGTCGGCAGACCAGGCGCACGGTCACTGGCAGTCCGGCCTTCGGCTGCTGCTGCCGGGCACACGGCGACCAGCGGGCACCATCCACACAGCGGGCCGGTCGACGTGTCGTAGCGGCGGGTATCGGCGAGGCGGTTGTGTGTGGCCCAGTTCTCGGCGAGGGTCACGGCAGTCTGGTCGATCGCGTCGGGGGAGAGGTCGACACTGCGTGAGCGTCCGACCATGGTGTAGAGCAGGTTCGCCTCGGAAGGGTCGACGATGTCCCACATCCAGCGATCTCGGTCACGGGCGTACTGATCCTTGAACCATGCCTCGTCACGGTTGCGCACGATCGTCCGAAGCGCGAGTGCGTAGGAACGCAGCTGCTCCCCGTAGTGGTCGCCGTAGCGTCGAAGCTTCTGTTCGGAGGACCATTTCCCGGTCTTGTAGTCGTCGATGGCTGGGACGACGAGTCCGCCCCGTCGTTCGACAATGGAGACCCGGTCCAGGAACCCGACGATCGGCACATGGGAGTCAGTGATCGGCAGCCCGAAGATGGACAGCTCGGTGGCGTAGACGTCCACCTCAGTGGGGTCTTCGATCTCCCAGAGGCCGAGTGCGATCGTGTCGAGGTAGTCGACCCACCTCTGTCTGGTGACGTCGTCGTCGAAGAGCTGACTGGCGAATCTGTCGCGCCCGGCACGGTATGCGTCCTTGGTTCGGGTATCCGGCGCCGAGGAGAACATGTGCTCGAAGATGTCGTGCACGAACGAGCCCGCGTCTCGCGCAAGGAACGGGTCGATCACGTTCGGCATGATCTGCCCGGCCGCCCAGCTGGCGTGACAGCCTTCCATGGCGTTCGAGACGCTCGCGGAGAAGTTCCGTCGACGAAGCTTGTGTGCGTTCAGCGTCTCCTCGGAGACGACAAGATCAGTGCCATCCCACGCGGCTCCCGAGATGAGTGTCTCGTCGGGGCCGGGGATGCGCTGGCTGCGAAAGGTGTCGACAAGTCTGCTTGCTCCGGGCATGCAACCGATGTGCGCGGAGGTCGAAAATCAAAGGGAATTACAGCGGGAGCAGAACTTGTATGCTCTCTCTCGCTGGGTCGAGAGCATAACATTCGGGAAAACCGCCAGACAACCCCTGGAACCCGTGAATTCGGTGTGTGCTGGGCTGATTCAGCGCCCGGTTCGAGCTCCGACCACCGGTGACAGGGCGACTCCGCACCGGGACCGAAAAACTTTTAGGCTCTCCCCGGCTCGCACGGGGAGAGCCTAACACATTTCCGCCGTCACCGCTGTCACCACCCTGTCACCACCCCTCGGGTGACGCTACATCCCAGTAATCATATGGGAAGCAGGGGTCTGTCACCGCTGTCACCACGATTGGGGGACACCCCCTCCAGATGAGAGGAAGAGAGGGAGGGAGAGACCCTCCTATATATCTCTCTCTTACATGAGGTCAACAAAAAGTGGTGACAGTGGTGACAACCCCCTCCTGCCCAGTCCGCAGTAGGGCTCCGCTGTCACCGCACCACCGGTGACACCCTGGTGACAGCGGTGACAGGAGCACAACGACTGTCATTCCAGCGGAGCCGACCACGGAGCTTCCAGCTCGAGCACACCATCGCCGAGACCACCCCTCGACAACACAGAATCGCCCCAGCGGTTCCCGTGGCCCCGGTGAGGGCATGTGTCCACCCGGGGCGTGCAGCAGCACACATCTGTGGGCATGAGCAAAAATGCAGCGACCTTCGATGAGTCACTTCACCCGCGGGGGAACCAGACCACCGGTCACGCCGGCCAGTTCGCAGCCAAGGCGCAGACCGCCTCTGAGGTTGCCCTGGAGGAACGCCCACGCTCCCGGTATCGGAGGCTGGGGCCTCGTCGGCCGACGGCGGGCCTGAGTGACGCTGAGGTCTTCACGACCGCACGACGGCAGATCTCCAACTACGCCTCGAAGTGGGGGTTGTCCGGCAGCGACCGTGATGAAGCCCTCGGTGACCTGCTCCTGGACCTGGCGGCCAAACAGCACAACGGGAAAGCCATCAGCGGCGCACTGATCAACGTCAGCGCACGCGCGGTCGCGAGCAGGTACGTGAATGGCCCTCACATCCGTCATGAGGATGCGAAGGCCATGACCATGCTGAAGACCGACACCGATGCGTTCCGCGAGCTCTACGGGCGCGCGCCCAGCGCTCATGAGGTCGACGGCATGGCAGCACACATTCGTGAGAACTGGCATGACCGAAACCATCGTCCGAGCGACCGGTTCCACCGCAGGATCGAGGACACCCGCGCGGTGAGCCTCGACCGCAGTGTGTTCGACGACGGTTCAGCGACCCTCGGTGACACGCTCGAAGACAACGCACCAGAGCCACTGCAGCACGTCGACTTCAATCAGGTCACACCGGTCCAGCTCGACCAGGCGTTCACCCGTGCGCGCATTCCAGCCACCGCAGAGCTCCTCCCGGAGAGCGCCCAGCGGCTCAGGGCACAGGTGGCTGAGCCGGCACGTGAGCTCGCTCGGTTCCGTACCGGTGACATCTACGACCCGCGGGTGTTCGGCCCATGGGGGAACCCGGATGCCACAGAGCGCACGAAGATCGCCGACCGCATCATCGCCACCGGTGATCTCGCAGACCGGATGTGGTCTGTGGCCGTCGACCGGGCGGCCGGGACTCCTGCTACGCATAACAACTCAGCGAAGGCCGCCTGACCGGCGGCGAGACCACGAGAGGGCCTGAAATGGACATCATCGGCTACGGCGATCTGCCGATCGTCACCGACGCAGCTTCGAACATCAACCTGCAGTCGAAATGGGGCACGTTCTGGGGCTCGGTCTCCAGCGCGCTCTCCGGCGTCTCCGGTGTGATGACGATGATCACGATCGTCGGCTTCATCATGATCGTGCTGAGCCTCGGGAAGTTCCTCTACGAGAAACGCAAGAGCCAGGGCGCCGGCGGCATCGCCGGTCAGCAGGCGAAACCCATCTGGTGGGCGCTGGCCCTCGGCGGTCTGCTGATCGCACCTGAAGTGCTCGTCCCGATCTTCCTCGGCGTGTTCGACATCCTCATCAACCTGGTCATCAACCTCGGAAACTCCGCCGGCATCTGGTAGGTCGAGCAGGGCTCTCCCGACGACGCTACGCAGTCACCCGGTTCCATACCGGCTGGTGTGTAGCGTCGTCGGCATGACCACACGACATCAGGCACGGCACGCACATTCATTCAAGACATCTCGACGGGCTGAGGCAGCGTGGACGCTGTCATTGTGGACAGCCGCGTGGCAGATCATTCCTGACGTTGCTGCCTGGATCAGCAGTACATTTCACGTCCCACTCGAAGGTTCATTTCCTCTCCCCGGCATCACCCTGCTGATCGGTGTCGTGCTGGCTGCGTTCATTCGATTCTCACCCCGGGCACGTGGGCGGCACCGTGCAAGTGGGCGCTAGACCGCCTCCGCCGCATACATCCCAGTCATGAGCATGTACACGCTGACTGAGCTGACCGGCCGCAGACGCAACCAGGACCGTACGATCGTGATCGCGACCGTTGAGGCCTCGAAGCGTACCTGGGTGGCCGGCATCCTCGGCGCGGTCGCCGGCGGGATCATCACGATGCCGTTGGTTCTGCTCACCGCTGGTGCGCCGATACTCGGCGGGGCGGCCGGCGCGGTCGCAGCAGTCTTCCTGTTCACGAAGCGCAGCAGCACCGGTCTGAAGCAGGAGTACTACAAGCAGTTCCGTGACCGCGCGAAGGCGAAGAGACGCCTGGGCGTACTCACCATGTGCAATGAGCCGGTGAGCCTCAGCATCGGCGTCGCGAAGATCGTTCCGAGCTCCCGGCGCCTGGTCGACGAGCCGTTCATCGGCGGCGAAGCACCTGACATCAAGCGCTTCCACATGGCTGATGGGTCGACTCGCCCGCGACTGCATGATCGGGTCAGCCCGGCCGCTACGCATACACACAGGGCGTGAAAGCAATGCGCCATGCTCGACCGCGAGTCCGAGACCTGATCCTCAGGGTGACGGTCGCCATGTCTTCGTTCGTGTTCGCCCTCCTCGGCGTCGTCCATGCAGACAGCTTGGAGGATAGGCTTCCCGCGTTCCGTTGGCTGGGGTCGACCATGAGCCTGCACTCACGTGTTGACTGGACGGACGCCCAGCAGCTCATGGGGTCGGTGTCACGTTCGACCATCCAGTCCTGGCTGCTTGGCATCTCGCAGGCGATCTGGGGCGGCACGATCGGTCTGCTGAAGTTCGCGCTCACCGACTTCAGCCCGACCGATGCTGCAGGTAGTGCAATCGACACCGGTACCAAGACACTCTCATCGAGCGTTGTCGGTTCCACCCTGATCGTGATCGCGGTCATCATCGTTCTGATCTCTGCATTCCACAAGAAGCGCAAAGGGGAGAGCGGTTCACAGATCTGGCGTCGGCTCGGCTTCATTCTCGGTATCGCCATGATCCTCACGGTTTTCGCCACCAGCGACAAACTGACACCGACAAAGGTCGTCGGTGCGGTATCGAACATCGCTCAGTCCGCAGTCGGTTCGCTGACGACCGGCCTCACACCAGACTTCGGCGGGTCGAAGGACAGCATGTCGTCCTACTACATCGACAACATGCACAAGGCGTACCTCGCTGACGGCAGGTCTAACGCACAGGTCGACCAGATCAGCCGGCTGTGGGAGCAGTCTGGCCTGCAGGCCTACAAACGCGTGCAGTTCGGCGGCAACAACATGATCGCCGATGACGTGTATGCCCCGTGGCTGGATCTGATCTCCGGCACACCAGCTGAAGAGATCAAACAGCACGCTGGCCTCACCCAGAACGATGTGAAGTGGGACTCACCGGCCATGCTGAACAACCGCCTCGACCAGGGAGACTCAAAGCTCACGGACCAAGCCATCTTCGCCTGGGCTGCCTGCGCATCAAGCGACGGGGGCTCCAGCTGGTACGTCCGTGATGTGTTCAGGCCGTCAGCGGGGAAGTCGTTCAAGACCATGCAGGAGAACGGCAAAGAAGGCGAAGAGTGCTGGAAGATGTTCAATCAGACTGCCGGCAACTACGGTGACGTCTTCGACAACGGCAAACCTGCGAACAACGTCAAAGACTGGCTCAAAGGCGTCGACGACGTCAATGCTGTTCGAAGCGACTCCCTGAACATGTCGAACCTCGACAAGGGTGCAGCCATCATCAACTTCTCGGACGCCGTGCACGGTGCTGACGCCGGATCCGGAACGATGGAGTCGATCACAGCTCTCTTCGTTGCGCTGGTGTGCTTCGTCGTCTTCGGGTTCATCTTTGGAGGCATCATCATCTTCATCAAGGTGATGATCATGATCATGACCGCTGTGCTGGTGATCGCTATGGTGGTGTCGATCTTCACCCAGAACGGGCCCACCATGCTCGCAAGATACGGCAAACAGTTCTTCGGGTACCAGTTCTTCGCAGCCGGGTCTTCAGCGATCCTTGCTGTGGTGCTGTGGATGACGGGCATGGTGTCCTTCGCGATCAACGGTCTGCTGTCCGGCATGGGATCGAACCTGCTGACTTCGTTCATCTCCATGCAGGTGCCGGCGTGGGCGCCGATCCTCTCGATCATCGGCCTGCATCAGGTGTTCACGAAGCTGCTGAAGATGCCGAGCCCGTTCACCCTCGGCGGGGCGAAAGCCTGGTCGACAGTCGGTGCTGCAGCCGGGCCCATGGTCGGCTCGGGCATCGGCTCATGGCTTGGGAACAAGGCCGCCACCGGTGCGAAGCGCGCCGGCTCTGCGGTCGCCAGCAAGGCGACAGGCGGTCGTCTCGGCGGTGGCGCGGGCGCTGCCGGTGTTGGCCCGAAGAAGCTCAAAGACACGACGCCAATGGACTCCGCGAAAGGTGGAGCCGCCGCAGCCGCCATGTCGAAGAAGCGAGCGAAACAGCTGGGGAAGGCCGGCGTCGACGCGGGGGAGGCCGCAACAGCTCTCGCTTGGGCGAAGGCGAACAAGGACAAGATGCCGGAGACCGCTGGTGCGAAGCTGCGCAAGTCGCTCGCTGCCTCGAAGGCTGGCCGGGCCACCGCTCACCCGTTCGCCTCTCTGGACTCCCTTGGCCAGAAACGCCGTGAGATCCGCCGTCGGCATCTCGATGGGGTCGGCCCGACCATGGGCGAGCGGCTTCGTGCCCTCACAGGGACTGACGAAGACAAGGCAGTCCTGGACAATGCTCGTGCGGCACGCAGCATGGCCAAGGAGAGCCTGAATGCCGAGCTCGGCGGGTCTCTGCGTGAACGCACCACTCGAGCGATCAAGGGTGCGCCCGGCGCAGTCCTCCAGGGGGCCAAGTCTGGCGCGAAGGGCGTCGCTCACGGCACGGTCGCAGCAGCAAGCTGGGCACGTCAGTCCGCTGGTCGAGCCATCTCGCACGCGGTCGAGAACCCCTGGCAGACGGCCGCTACCGTCGGCAAGGTCGCTGGTGTCGCACTGGTCGGCGGCGCCACCGGTGGCGTCGGTCTCGCGGCGATCGCCGGAGGCACGTACCTCGCACGCAAGAAGTACAAGTCGGTCGTCGGCGAACGCCGAGTGGCCAAGGCTAAGAGTGCGATCGCCATGTACCAGAAGCTCGGCGAATCAGGAGCTAGCAAAGCTGCTGACTTGGCTGAGCGGGCTCGGTCGCAGCGCCCCGAGGGTGAGTCGGCAGAGGGGCAGGCGTAAACTATGGGCGACCTAACCGCCACGGCCCTCGGCCAACAGCCTCGGGATTTCCTGGGCAGATGGATCGAGTTCCGCAACTCGATTCCGGAGATCGACCCGATCATGACCAGCGACGAATACTACGCCGGCTCCACCTGGGACAAACCAGCAGCTCCTCGCGACCCGCAGAGTCTCTACCGGTTCTGGACCGACCCAGAGCTCAAGATCCATCCCAACGCGATCCTGAACTTCATCGATACGCACGATGGCCAGGCCGATGTTGATCACCGTCTGTTTCTGAAATATGTGGCGCAATCCTGGCGAGATACGACCGGCAACGGTGACAAGTTCGACCGCGGCGACCCGAAAGCGAAGGCTGAATGGGCCGAGGTCGAACGCAAAGCTGATGAGATCTGGTTCCACGGCAATGCGGCCCGCCTCAACCCGAACACCGCTGAGATCGTCTTTCGCTCGTCGAAGATCCTCTGGCAGGCACAGCTGTTCTACGACGACGCAGACCGTGAAGCCGTCCGGGGTTTCAAGGTGATCATGCCTGTCCACGGCAGCCCCGAGGTCACGATCCAGCAAGTTGAAGACCGCTACCACCTGGTGGAGGAGTACACCGAGCCTGAGGTGCCTCGCGTATATCGGCCAAACGTCCTCGGCCTACTCGGGAAGCGCGCAGGCTGGGAGTTCCCGGCACGGTATGAAGGTCGCAACTTCGACGAGCAGTGGTGACGGCGCCGCGAAGGTAGCAACCCTTCTGTAACGCAACGTGTGTATTCTGGACGAGTGAATAGACCCAGAGCACTCATCGCACTCGCACTCGTGGCAGCCAGTGGCTTCGGCCTGTCTGCCTGCAGCAGCACCCCAGAGATGACCACTGACGAAGCGTGTCAGGTCGTCATGGACGATCAATTTCGTCTACACCGCGACACGGCTGACTCGTCGCAGGTCACCCACCTCGCCGACGCGTACGAGAACATCTCGAAGCGCAAAGACGACTTCGACATCTCCGTGGCCACGGGCTACGACGACATGGATCAGCGGATCAGCTCACTCGCCAACGACATGCGCCGCTCGAAAACCATCGACAATGATGGCTACGCGTATGTCAGCAAGCTCTGCTTCGGAGGACGACGATGACCGCCCGGGGTTCGGCCGCCACGGCAGCAGTTATTGCGGTGACGCTCCTTCTCGCCGGCTGCTCACCGTCACCTGAACAGCAGCAAGCCGCGTCCGACTGCAATCAGGCTCGAGATGACCTGTCCAGCGCCATAGAGACGTTCCAGAACATCACCTCTGACCCTGAGGTGTCCCGCGCCCTCCAAGCAAAAGCCGAGGACATCGGGCGCTCAGGGACCGACGCGCAGGCCGCGATCCACTCCGCGGCCGAGGCCCAGTTCGACGACAGTGTCCCGGAATGCTCCGGTGACACAGACCAGCTGAACTCGACCGCCGAGGACCTCCGGAATCGGAAGTCGAGCGTCCAGCAGCTCAGCGGCACTGCGCGGCTGAAGGCCGGAGAGGTGGGCAGCTCGTACGCCGAGACGTTCAAAGCCAGGGTTCCAGCCGTGAACGGCAAAGCCATCGCCGCATGGAAGTACGCTCGCACTCTCACCCCGAGCAACACGAACACCCCCGGCACGCCCGCAGCCGCCTTCAACACCGCGATGAGTTCACCTGCTGTGACTGAGGCGAAGGCGAACCTCAAGACGGCAATCACCGCTTGGAACGAAGCTCAGCAGAAGACCGGGTGGGATGTTCCGAACTCCGCTCAGACCACGCAGCTCATCGACAGCATCGACAACGGGTTCAAGAGCCTCGTCACAACGTACTACGACCACCTCGACTGGGTGGCGGCGAATCCGTTCTCCACCGCGGATCAAGAGCAGGTCATCAAACAAGGCGTGCTCGACAGCTACCTGCAGGCTCCAGAGTCAGCTCTTCCAGCGACGACAGACTAGCCAATGCCGATACTTCTCCTCGTCATCTTCGCTGTCATCGTGCTGGCCGTCGTCGTGGTGTGGAAGGTCCGCCCGCTGCGCTACCTGGCGCTCACCGCGCTCGGCCTCTCTTTCGCCTGGACGTGCCTGCAGGCCCTCGCGAAGGCTCTCTCCGGTGTCCCGGTCTGGGTCTGGTGGACGATCGCCGGGGTGGTCGTGGCGCTGATCGTCGCGCTGGTCGTGGTCGCTGCTGTCACACCGACACCAGCACCAAAACCGGGGCAGCAGAAGACCGCCGACGCGCTGGAAGCCCGCGAGAGCGTCGCTGACCGGCTTCTGCACGAGTCATTCAACCCCGATGGCACATTGAAGCCCCGGAACGGGCCACCACCAAGGCTGCCGAACCCCGAAAGTGCGGGCACACCCCGACCCG
Organism: Pseudoclavibacter sp. CFCC 14310; assembly: GCF_008831165.1. Classification (NCBI taxonomy): domain Bacteria; kingdom Bacillati; phylum Actinomycetota; class Actinomycetes; order Micrococcales; family Microbacteriaceae; genus Pseudoclavibacter; species Pseudoclavibacter sp. CFCC 14310. The sequence goes on from NZ_WBKC01000002.1 coordinate 331,647, forward strand.
TGCCACCACCGCCAGACCCCAACCGGTGGTGATCAGGCAACGAGTCGAAGGTTCGGGCGGATCTGCTTTCCTCGTGATCGGGGGAGCTCCGCATCCCAGCCGGGCAGTCGGGTGTCGAGCATTCGTTTCCTCTCCGGCGTGATGACGATGTAGCGCCTGACGGAAGCAAACCAGACCCCCTCAGGTTCGCTGCGGTACGGGAAGCGTCCATGTTTGGCACGGAATCTGACGACCCCGTCGACATGCTCCTCGAAAGGTTTGCGGTTGCGGACAGGTCGTTTCATGCTCCATCCGGGGAGTTCTCGGTTCAATGTGGCGAGCTCGTCGTCCGTGAGCTTCTCGGCTATCCACTGACTGCGTCGAATGCAGATCAGCCAGGCCCCGTTCGGTTCCGATGGGGCTGGGTAGCGGCCTTCCCGCAGGAGGAAGTCACGCACCTGGGACACTGTGTGGTCGAATTCGATCTGCCCCGCAGTCTTCGCCCTTCGCCCGTGCCGCCAATCGGGGTGAACTGTGTCCAGCAGAGCGAGCCGTTCCGGGGTGAGGACGATCGAACCTGCCCGGCAATTCGAGAGGAACATGCCGTGCGGTTGGAACTCGTTCGGCAGCACACCGTGTTTGGCGATGAACCGTCTCATCCCTTCGAGGTGCTCTTCGAAACTGTGTGATCGGGCGCGTTTAGGCTTGCGACGCCATCCTGGCAGCTCCTGGTCGAGGACCCGACCCTGTGAGACAGTCACACCGACTGTGCGTTTCTCTCGAATCCACCGACCGTTCGGGTCATCCTCTCGAGGGAACCGGCCTGTCTGGCGTTGGAATTGTTTGATCTGATCGATCCGATGCATGAACGCGAGGGTGACCCCTGACGGCCACGCTCTGTCAGGCAGGTCTCGACGACCGCCTTTGACGGTCTGGGGTTTCTTGTTTGTCAAATTTGTCGGACGCGGTACCTGCTTCGGTGCATAATCTGGTGCATATTCACTCATGCCCCGTGGTGTGCGCGGGGCCAAACCAGCTATTTATGGTGTGATGCTGGGCAAGCCGATACTCAATGGACCTCGAGCTGCTTCCTGAGCTCGAGGATGTCCTTGATGGTGGGTGCTGGCACTGAAAACATAAACGCGAAGGCCCAAGCGACTTTCAGGCCGATATGGCGACGCCTCTGAGTCTCCGTCTGGCTCTTTCTTACCTGTTCCAGTTGAAACCGAAGTGTCTCACGTCCGATCGTAAGGAATGCCATTCTCAGCAGAGTCGCTGCTCCTACGATCAAGCTGATGACCCAGGCAAGCTCCCACCAGATGATGTAAGGGTCGTTCGGATTCTCTGGGAGATATGCAGAGGACACAAAGAAGATCATGAAGCTCAGGAACATAACGATGCTAGACCCAATCTGGAACGGTTTTGCATAGATTGCGTCGAGTACCTGGTCGCGTAGAGCAGAGGCTTGAAAGCGTCTGAATAACAACGGCCTTGAGTCATCGATTTTGGACCTTTGGAATTCACTGATTCGACCCTCGACCTGGGCCATCAGGTTCGGTCTCCTGGTTTTTCTGACCCTTTCCCCGATCCACTTGACCAAGGAGCTCATTGACGCCCCGGATAAAGCGGAAATAAGGGCGACAACGACTGTCTGGTTCACTGATTCTCTCCATTCTTGGTGCAACTTGATTACTTACCGGCAGGACCATAGCAGCCGAATGGTGTGCAGGCTGTACCTTGGAAGTGGTCAAAGCGTTCTGTGCTTGAGACCAGCGGTGGGGGTGGTTGCCTCGGGGTGGAATCCGGGACTTCAGTCCTCGCCGCCGCATATATCCTCTGCGACTGCATCGTGCAGTCGGATGGAGGACAAACATGCGTGCAACGGACATCACCCCAGAAGACGCCGACAGCCAGACGAATGTCGCCGCAGCGCTCCTGGAGCGCAAGATCCCTGCGGAGACCGTGCCTGCAGGTACCGAGATGCGCGTCGACGGCGAGCTCTACCGAGTTGTGCGCCAGGGCGTGGCGACCGAGTTCGTCTTGGCACTCGCCGCGATTGCGCTGACCAGCTGTCTCATCGGCGCCCTGCAGACCCTCCTGTGGGCGGCTCCATTCCTGCTCTCCAAGCTGCTGTTCGCCCTCGCCTCAGCCGCGATCGGTATCGTGCTCGTCGTGACCATCGCACAGCGCCCAATGCTCGGCAAGCGCAAATGGGCCCATGCGTCTGTGGTCGGTTCTCCTGTGGGCAGGGCGTCTGCCACCGAGAATCTGGAGGCCTCCGCGCACACGGCCTAGCATGACCACCAACCCCGTCGACATCGCCGCCCTGATCACTGAGAAGCTCGGCACACTCACCACAGTTCAGGCCGGTACCGATGAGCCACCTTCGCTGTGCGTCACCCTGCCAAGCACGTGGCCGGACGGCGACAACCTGATGCTGTTCGTCTACCCAGTCCCAGGCGAACAGTGGGTCGTCACCGACGACGGCGAGACCGCGACACGACTCGGGTGGGCAGGCATGAGCGACGAGGAGGCTCAGGCCATAGTCGCTGAGGCCTGTGGCACCCCGTTCGGCTCAGCGGCGGGCAGTGGCTCAGTGTGTATGGCGGTGTCGACACCTCAGCATGTGCCGTTGGCCATCGTCCGGGTTGCCAGCGTCTGTCTGAGCCTGGCACGTGTGCGTTGGAGCCGGTCGTGAGGCCATTCGTCTGGTCTGCATGGCTTCTGGCGCTCACAGCAGTCGCCGTGGCAGGTTTCGCCCCGCTCTCCATCCCAGCGTTCGCAGGGGTAGACCCTGTAGTGTCGGCGATCGTGGTCGGGCGCATTGCTGTGACCGCGGCATCTGCGGTGACAGTGTTCTCCGTCTCGGTCGCGAAGACCCAGTCCGGCGGTCACCGTCTGGCTGACATAGCCGGCGCACTGGTGGTCTCGTTCTTCGCTGCAGGTCTGGTCTGGCTGCTCGCCACCTGGGCGTGCACCGCGTTGGGTGCGCTCTGATGTCCGCTTTCGCATTCCGCGGCTGGTCGAAGGGAGCGGCCTCCCGCATCTACGTCGAAAGCGACGGGCGAACCATAGGGCACATCGACCTGGTCACCGGCGACCTGCATCCGACATCCGGACATGCCGAACAGCTGCGGGCCGCGTCCGGAACCCTGGTCGAACGCCTTGACGCCAGGCGCCACATCCCCGGTGACCTGGCGTTGAGGCCACCGGCATTCATGCTCAAACAGCTGCTGGCCCGCACGCGCACACCTGACCGACGAGCACGTGTCCAGGCTGGCATCGAAGGCGAGGAACGCACTGCACGTGTGCTGGCCAGGCTGGCTGGTGTGCGGCCGCTGCATTCACTGCCACTGTCTCCGGACCACGACGTCGACCACATCGTGTGCGGCAGCCCCGGGGTCGTAGTCCTGAACACGAAGACGACAGTCTTCGACTGCACAGTCGACGACGGGGTGATCCGTGTCGGCGGCCACCGCCAGGACTGGCTGCCGAAAGCCCGAAACGATGCGGATGCGCTGGAGTCGATGCTCCGTCGTTCCGGGGTGAGTGTGCCAGTCGGCTACATGCTGGTCGTATGGGCGAAGACGTTTGCCGGCAGCAGCCCCATTGTCATCCCCGGAACCGGGCTCGGCACCGCGCTCTCCGAGCTGAACACCGACGTGTCGCCCGCGGTCGTCGACGTCGCCTACGAGGTGATGCGACACCCGGACTTCTGGGCCTGAACCGCAAGCACCTGCCCCGGGGCGAGGGGCATGCCCGATGTGTATGCAGATGGCGTCGCACGCATATGTGCACTCAAGTGGAAGACCTCGAGAACCTGCGAACCCGACTGATCGCTGCCGGCGACGCCGCCCGACACCTGTACCGCAGCACCGAGGTCCGCGAAGAGGACGTGCCCTGGTGGGATCAGCTGCTCGCCTCCGTGCTGGCACCTCCGACGCACACCAGGTACGGCAACATCGTCGAAACAGGTGCAGTGGTCTGGGCCACGGATTTCGCTGCTGCCGAAGAGGTGCAGCGACGGTTCGGCTTCCCGATCGCTTTGGAGCACGCTGACGGCGCATAGGCGTCCTGCATGAGCAGAGCACAGGGCGGGGCAACGTGGTACACGTCAGACCCGCATTTCTATCACCGTCTGGTCGCCGGGCTTCGAGGCTTCGACAGCGCTGACGAGATGAACGCGTCGATCGTTGAACAGTGGCGGTCGCAGGTGCGCCCGAACGACACGGTCTTCGTCCTCGGTGACGTGTGCGTGAACCGTGTGCCGCAGACGCTGGAGCTCGTCGAGAGCCTCCCCGGTCGCAAGCATCTGATCACAGGGAATCACGACATGGTCGCGCCCCAGCATCGGGATGCGATTCGGCGCCTGCCTGTGTGGGCTCAGGTGTTCGACACCATCCTGCCGTTCGCGCGCCGAAGACTCGCCGGCCACGACCTGCTGCTCAGCCATTACCCGTATACGGACTGGGGTGACGGCGAAGGCCGCGCTGGGTGCCGGTACCGCCAGTACCGTCTGCCGGACCTGGGGGTGCCGCTGCTGCACGGGCACACTCACGGCACCGAGCGCGCCCATGGCCACAGTCTCCATGTCGGCTGGGATGCATGGTCCCGGCTGGTGCCGCAAGACCAGGTGATCGCCTGGCTGGACACACTGCCAGCGGTGACCGCCGATGAGTAGTCGACGCAGCAGCGCACACCCGCGCTTCTATGAGGAGGTCCAGGAGGGCATGCGTGTCCTCATCCGCTGCGAAGGCTGCGGGCGGTGGTTCCCGTGGACGGCGGTCGGCCGGCCGGAAGTCCAGACACCGCCGACCTACCACAACAAGTCCTGCCAGAAGCGTCATAAGGAAGCACTCCTCAGTCAGCTGCCGGGAAAGTGCCCGAGGCTCGACAAACGGATGTACGCGAGCACGCGTGAGGCGGAACTCGTCTGCGGTCAGCACCGCCGTCTGCACCATGAGCTGCTGAGACCGTACCGCTGTGTCTGCGGCGGCCTGCACATCGGGCGCCTCCACTACCGGATTGTGGGTCTCAGCCGCGGTGACCGGTGAGCGCAGTCACCAGGGCGGCCACGAGCGCCGTGCTTGTACTGGCCATACTGCTCGCCGGTGATGCGGTTCCCGGCGGTGCAGACGGCGACGGCAGCGAGCCCGCAGCTTGGTCTTCCGGGCTGAACGTGCTGCATGAACACGGGTTCACCGGAGCTGGTCGACGCATCGCCGTCATTGACACCAGCGTGAACGCCCAGGTCGTCCCGGTCGACCGGGTCTGGGAGAACCGGTGCGGTGGCCCAGCGGACACCGTCGACGGCGCACTCGCGCGTCACACCTCCACTGTGGTCTCGATCATCCATGCCATCGCACCAGCCGCGCGCATCGACGTGCACCCGGTCGGGCGTGCGTCACTCACCGGCCAGATCAGCTGTGACCGGGACCGGTCCGCTGCTGTGGCGGAGGCGTTCGACGACGCACGGGGATCGGATGTGATCGTCATCACCTCGACGGTCCAGCGGAGCCTCACCCTCGACGCCGCAGTACAGCAGGCGATCAGCTCCGGCTCGACGGTCGTCGCCGCACGCCCGGAGTCGAGTGTCGTGGACCGTTCACAGCTGTTTGCCCTGCCCGGGGTGATCGGTGTCCAAGCGGTCGACCGTGCTGGAGGGGTGCCGGCCGGCCACGCGGTGGACGACCCGGGAATTGACGTCCTCGCCCAGGGAGTCGACATGCCCGCGTTCGGGGCCCGATGGGGGAGGGTCACGGCGTCCGGCACCTCCATGGCCGCCCCTGTTGTCGCCGGAGTCCTCGCCGCTACCGGGCTCGCGGCGTCAGAGCGTCACTGGCTGACTGGGCGACGACTGATCACCCCGAAGACGGCGCTGCACCGGCTCGCGCTCCGCGCACAGCTCAGCGGAGACACAGACACCGTTGGAGGAACGAATGAGCCGCTACACCCCGTACCTTGATGCACTCGAGGAGCTGAAAACGGCACAGGCAGACGCGGACCCGAACATCATTCGACAGTGGATGGGGTGGGGGCCGATCGCTCCGCTCGTTGACCAGCTGCGCTCCGGCGCTGACGGCCCGGATGTTGCACGGCTTCGCTCCCTGGCCCCACAGGTCGTGAACATCGACAACTCGTTCTACACACCGAAACCAGTCATCGAGGCCTGCTGGGGGCTTGCGCGTGCAGCTGGAGTGACCCCCGGTGACGCTCTGGAACCGGGCTGCGGCTCCGGTCTGTTCATCAACGCCGATCCGGTCGGAATGCACTGGACGGGAATCGAAGAGGACCCGATCGCCGCCAGCATGGCCCGCGTCCTGAACCCGGAAGCGGTGATCGCCGTCGGACGCTACGAAGCCCTGCAGCATGCCCCCGGACGCTACGACCTGGTCATCGGGAACGTGCCTTTCGCGAATACCAGGGTGTTCGATCAGCAGAACCGCACGATGCACACCTCGCTGCACATGTACTTCCTCACCCGTGCACTCGAAGAGCTGCGGACCGGTGGAATCCTGATCGCAGTGACCTCGCGCTTCGTGATCGACTCGCCTTCGAACGCTGAGGAACTCGCCGAGGCTGGAGAGTTCCTCGGGGCAGTCCGACTGCCGTCCGGTTCGTTCGAGGGCACCGATGTGGTCGCCGACGTCATCGTGATGCGCGCCGGAAAGCGGTCAGCTTCCGACACCGTTCGCCACTGGTTCGACACTCACCCGGAGATGGTCGCCGGCACGGTCGAGGACACCGGGTGGATGAACGGCATCCGTGTCCACGGTGGCCAGCCGGAGCTGACGCGCGCGTTGGAGGCGTTGGGCCGCGAGGTCGCCGGTGCGGCCAGCACAGCTGCCGTCCGCCAGACCCATCCTGAGCAGTCCCTGACTCGGCTGCCGGTCGCTGACGCAGCCGGGCGCCCGATCGGGTCGTTTCAGCTGAGTGATGACGGCATCGTCGAGGTCACCTCGACCGGCAGCATCCCCGTGCGACGCAGTCGTGAGCTGGAGGCGCTGATCCCGCTCCGTGACCTCGCCGCCCAGCTGATCGCAGCTGAGACGGAGGGTGCTTCCGACCTTGAAGAGATCCGTGCCCGCACCCGGTCAGCGTACGAAGCGTACGTCGGGCGGTTCGGCCCGCTCGGGCGAGGCAAGCTCGTCGAAGGTCCGGCTGACCCTGACACCGGGCTCCCGTCGCTGTCGTGGCGCAGGCCGACAATGGGAGGCTTTCGTCGAGACCCGGGGGCTGCGCTGACCCTCTCGTTGGAGGTCTTCGACCAGGAGAGTGGTGAAGCGAAGCCGGCCCCGATCCTCCTGCACCGGGTGAATGTGCCACCGCAGCCGGTGACGACAGCGAAGACTCCGGCTGACGCGCTGGCGATCTCACGCGGGGAGGGGCGCGGGGTCGACCTCGAACGCATCGGCAGCCTGCTCGGCGTCGACGCAGCGACAGCTCAGGCTCGGCTTGGCGACCTCGTGTTCGAGACCCCGGAAGGTCAGCTGCAGCCCGCAGACGAATACCTCTCTGGGCCCGTCCGGGCGAAACTCGCAGCAGCCGAGGCCGCGGGCCTCACCAGGAATGTCGAAGCACTGAGCAAGGTCGTCCCGACCCGTCTGACGGAGACGGAGATCTCCATTCACCCGGGTGCGGCGTGGATTCCTGCTCAGGTGATCTCCGATTTCACCGAGGAGGTGCTCGGCGGACGCTGCACCGTCGAATACGACCAGCTGACCGGCCATTGGTCCGTCTCACGCGGCTGGGCTTCCGGTCAGGCGCGGATCAGCTACGGCACCGACGACCGTGAGCCCTCGCAGCTGCTTGAGCACCTGCTGAACAACACCGCCCCAGTCATCACCCGGGAGACACCCGTCGGCGACAGCTGGCGCGAGACGAAGAAAGTGAGGGATCAGAAAGCCACCCTCGCCTGCGAAGAGCAGATGCAGGCAATCGCCGAGCGTTTCTCCACGTGGGCGTGGGAGGACCCCGACCGGGCAACTCAGCTGGTCGACATCTACAACGACCGTTTCAACTCTCATGTGCCGCGCAACTTCACCGGCGAGTGGCTGACTTTCCCGGGGCTGTCCGACGGGTTCACGCCGTGGGCGCATCAGCGTCGCATGGTGGAGCGGATCATCTCCAGTGAACGGGTCCTCTGCGGGCACCCGGTCGGCGCCGGCAAGACGAGCGAGTCCATCATGGCAGCGGTCACTCTCCGCCGCTTCGGGCTGGCCGGCAAACCGATGATCGCCGTTCCGAATCATCTGCTCGAACAGTACGCTCGTGAGGCTCAGCAGCTGTACCCGACTGGTCGGTTCCTCGTCGCAACGAAAGAGGACCTCACTCAGGATCGCCGCCGGCTGTTCGCCGCTCGCTGCGCCACCGGCGAGTGGGATGCGGTGATCGTCACTCACCAGGCGTTCACATCTTTCGCCCTGTCGCCGGCAGCCGACCGGACCATCACCGCGCGGCAGGAGAGTCAGGCGATGGACACCCTGTACGCACAGGGGGTCGGTTCGTCGAAGAAGCTGGCGAAGGCCCTCCGGTCGTTCCGCACCAAGGCGGAGAAGATGTCCTCGGGTCTCGCCGACCGGGAGCAGGTCACGTTCGATCAGCTGGGTGTCGACTACCTCATGGTTGACGAGGCACACATGTTCAAGCGTCTGGATGTGGGCGCCGGACGAGACCAGGGGTTCTCCACCGGAGCGTCGAAGCGTGCGTGGGATCTGCAGCGCAAGATCGAATGGCTCGCGCTGGAACGCCCCGGCAAACCGATCGTGACCCTGTTCACCGGCACACCGTGGTCGAATTCGATCGTTGAGACCTTCGTGTGGCAGCGGTACCTGCAGCCGGATCGTCTGGACGCCGCTGAGGTGTCGAGCTTCGCGTCATGGGCGTCCACGTTCGTTCGTTTCGAGTCGAAGGTGGAAGTGTCGCCTGACGGTTCGACGTTCCGTGTGCAGCGCCGTCCTGCCGTCATTCAGAACCTTCCGGAGCTGATGGGGATGCTGGCTGATGTGGCTGACGTCCTCACCCCGGAGCAGATCGGCTTGGAGCGTCCCGCCCACACGGAACGAAACGTCGAAGTCGAACCGACAGATGCGCAGCAGGAGTTCATCCGTGAGCTCGCCGAGCGGGCGGAGGCCATCCACCAGGGAGCCATCGCTCCTGAAGAGGACAACATGCTGAAAGTCTGCGGTGACGGACGCAAGGTCGCCCTTGACCCTCAGCTGGTCGACTTGGACGAGGTGAGCCCGAAAGTGGATGCCGTCGCGAGCGAGATCGCCCGTATCTGGGGTGAGACGAAAGACCGGCACTACCCGGGCCGAGACGTGCCCGGTGCCCTGCAGATCGTGTTCTGCGACCTCGGCACACCAGGGGACACCGGCACTCAGACGTACGGCAGGCTTCGCCGCGCGCTGGTGAGGTATGGGCTGCCCGCCCAAGGCATCCGGTTCATTCATGAGGCGTCCACCGGCCGCCAGCGTGACGCACTGTTCCAGCAGTGCCGCGAAGGTCAGGTGGCCGTGCTGATCGGCTCCACGGAGAAGATGGGTACCGGAACGAACATCCAGGACCGTGTCGTGGCCGTCCACCACATGGACCCGCCGTGGCGGCCGTCGGACATCACCCAGCGCGAAGGTCGGGCGCTGCGCCCAGGGAACCTGAACGATCGTGTGTATGTCCTCCGGTACGTCGCACGGGGCACGTTTGACGCGTTCAGCTTCCAGACGCTGGAGCGCAAAGCCCGGTTCATCGCTCAGCTGATGGGTGCATCCAGCGGTCAGCGTGAAGTGGAGGACATCTCCGACAGCGTGCTCACGTTCTCTCAGGTGAAAGCGATCGCCGCCGGGAACCCGATGCTGCTGGAGCACGCTCAGGTGCGAAGCGACATCCGCCGCCTGAGGGTGATGCGCGCTGTCCAGTCACAGGGCGCGAAACGGACGCTGAAAGACGCCACATTCCTGCTGCAGGAGGGAACAGATCTCGTCGAGCAGTCGAAGACGATCAACGTCTGTATCTCAGCGCACACCCCGTCGAGCGGCTGGGACGGCATCCCCAGAGCAGTGCGGGTCATGGGCCTGATGGGAAGCCGTACGGAGGATGCCGGCTGGCAGGGGCTCCTTGTCCGTCTGGTCGACCGGAGGGAGGCGACCGGCGTGGTGGCCATCCGCGTGCAGCAGAGCCGCTACAGTGCCGGCACCATTCAAGTGGGTACTGTGTCCGCGCGGTCGTTCTCGGATCAGAAGACCGCCATCCGCCTGATCCGTCAGAAACTCGAACGCTGGGTGGGGGGAAGTCTCAACGCCGAAGAGTCCTCCGATCTGAGGGAACGGGGAACCGCTCTGATCGAACGATCCCGGGAGATGACGGCCAGCGCAGAGCAGTTCGTCTTCGACCGTCAGACAGAGCTGGATGCGGCGGAGTTCCGTCTGCGTCAGATCGAACGCGCCATGGAGGATCAGGCGCTCGAACAGGCTCAGCCGCAGCCGGTCGCCGCCTGAGCACCGCGCACAGGAGGGGAGACAGAAGGGGCCCGGTATGACCGAACCCATCACTCAGCGCACGGTGCGCGCGGACTTTGCGGCGGCGCTCGAATCCGCGTTCGGGAACCGCATCACTCAACTCGGGGCATACAAAAGAGCAGCCTGTGAGCACATACTCGAATGGGCGGTGCCAGGAGACTGTAGCAGTGCCCTTGTCCAGGTCGCGTTCGAGTTCGGACCCGTGGTCTTCGGACGGGTGCTGCTGTTCGGCCTGACCCGGCAGAACAGTCTCACGGGCTACTGCAAGTCAGTGATGCGTTTCAAGAGCCGCCAAAGACTCGGGATCACTGTGGGCTCAATGCGGTGGCCAGCCGAGCAGCTGCCGGAGGAGTTCAAGCCCACTGCGAAGCACCTACCGCCATGTGACTTCCACGGTGCACTGCTGGAGGCGTCAACGCTCGGCTACGGCACACCAGTTATGCAGGTCGCCATCGAGAATCTCCTGGTGCATGCGAGGCTGCACGGGCGGTCTTCCGCCTTGGGCCGTCTTCCTCAGTTCGAGGTGGACAAACCGGACTTCATCCGCATCCTGGAAGTGTTCCAGGCACCAGCTGCGAAGACCGCATGACCGGCGAGAAACGCTCCACCGCAGACAACCGGGTCGTCTACCGGCTAGTAAACGTCGGCGTCATCCTCACCGCTGTGGCGGCCACCCTCGTGTCCTGGCAGGGCCTCGTGTTCGTCGGCCGGTGGGCGGAACTCCCGGAGCGGATGCTCTGGCTGATGCCGCTGATGATCGACCTTCCTATCGTCGTCTTCACGCTCGGCGGGCTCGCCAGACGCTCGAGAGGGGAAACCTACTGGCTGTTCAGCCTCGCCGGCTATGGACTCACCCTCGTCAGCGCGACAGCGAACTTCCTGCATGTGGTCTCCATCCGTGGGCTCAGCAGCCTGGAGGGCGTGGCCGGGTCGTTCCTCGCCGCTCTCGCCCCGATACTGGTGCTGCTCACCACCGAGGCGCTCGGAGCGCTGCTGGCGAAACCCTCGACGGTCACAGCGGACTCGGAGGCCGCGGCCGCGACCGTGGATGCCCTCACCGCAGCGCTGGAACGAGCGCGTACGACGATCGCCGACAGCAGGCAGGAGGTTGCCGAGCTGGAGAAGTACCGCGACAATTTCGGTCGCGGACCCGCATAGGGCAGTGCACATGAGAATGTGCCGGCGCAGATCGCGTCGAGCGGGAAAGGAACCACATGAGCGTCACCGTGTTCAGCAAACCAGCATGCGTCCAGTGCAGCACCACATACCGTGCCCTGACGAAGCGCGGCATCGAATACGAGACCATCGACATCACCAAAGACGAGGCCGCCTTGCAGAAGGTGAAGGAACTCGGCTACCTGCAGGCGCCGGTGGTGCTCACCGACGAAGGTGTGCACTGGTCAGGGTTCCGCCCCGACCTGATCGAGAAGTACCTGGTTGAACCCGCACGGCAGCATGCGGCTGCAGCCGCCGCTGCCTGACCCGCGCTACTCGCCTTCGAACGTGCGCCTGGCCTCATCGAAATCCGGTGAGCTCAGGCGCACTGTCGTTGAGGGGGAGACTACGGTTCCGTCCGCGAGCCGCACGTCCGGCAACACACCCTCATACGTCGCCTTCGCCTCCCAGCCAGCATCACCGCGGGTGATGGTCACTTCGCTGGCAGCAGGGCACACCTGGTCTGGTTCCACACCCGCGTCGCTGGCGGTGAGAGCCACCGGGTCAAGCCGTACCGACGCAGGAGTCTTCCGGGTGGGAGCGAACCGCCCGTTTCCGCCGTGCAGGTTCCCGTGTGCGTCGAATCCAGTCATACCCGTGATGTGTGCTGCGCATGGTGTCCGGCCTGCCCACGCGCATAGATAGCGGCATGGAATCACTTGTTCTCCGCCCGGACCAGCATGACGCTCTCGATGCGATAACCACTCGACTGCTCAGCGACTCACGCGCCCAGCACATCTCTGCATGCGGCACTGGGAAGACGGTCGTCGCCATCGCCACAGCCGAGCACCTCAACGCCCGGACCGTGCTGGTTCTGGTCCCAAACCTCGCTCTCATGGGGCAGACGATCGCCTCCTGGAGAAGGTGGACGGCACGGTCGATGGCGGCCGTGTGCTCCGACGATGACGTGGTCCGTCGCGGCGAAGACGACCTGAGCGTGGACGACGCCGAATGGGAATGCCCTGTCCTGCACAGCAGCAGCGAGATCAGCGAATGGTGGACCGCGCAGCACCCGACGGTCCTGTTCAGCACCTACCAGTCGCTTCACCTCGTGGAAGCCGCCGGCGGACACGTCGACCTGCTCATCGCCGATGAGGCGCACTGGCTGGTGACTGCGGGGGAGCAGGGGCATCTGCGCAGCGTGCAGTCACTGAACGCCGACATGCGGCTGTTTCAGACGGCCACACCACGGATCGGGGCCGGTCAGACGATGGAGGAACCGAGCATCTTCGGACACATCGCCTACGAGATGACGTTCGCTCAGGCGATCCGGCTCGGCATCATCGCCGACTACCGTCTGATCATCCTCGAGCTCACCGGCGCCGCGCCCCTCGACGACACCTGGGAATCCAGGCTCGCGGTCTCCGTCGAAGCCCTCCGGCAGCTGCACCGCGACTGGCCGGCCAAACGCACCCTCGTGTACGCGAACCGGGTCGCGCACGCTGAAGAGTTCGCCGAGCACACGGGGTGCACCGTCATCACCGGGCAGATGCCCGCGTCCCGGCGGGAACCGATCCTGCAGCGCTTCCGTGACGACGGCGGGGTGATCGCGAACGTCAGATGCCTGAACGAAGGCGTCGACGTTCCCGACCTTGACGCCATCCTGTTCGCTGAGCCACGCAGCGGGGTCGTCGACGTCACCCAGTCGATCGGCCGGGTGCTGAGACGCAAACCTGACGGTCGCCGAGGCATCATCGTGCTCCCCGTGTTCGCCTCACCAGAAGACGACGACCCGTACGCGAAGATCGTCGACACCCTGCAGGTCATGACCAGCATGGACGGGCGGTTGCGCCAAACCCTCACCCAGCGGGCCAGCACCAACGGGCCGGCCGCCGACGGTGAACCGGACGTCCACATCGAAGGCAGCGACCCCGCACGCGTGCAGGAACTCCTCACCGCCGTCAGAGGGAAGATCGGACTGCGCGAGACGAACCTCTCCAACCTGATCGAACTTGACGAACTCGTCAGCTGGGTGACCGGAGCCGCAGCATGAACCTCGAACTCGAACGCCGTCTCCTCGCGCTCCGTGAGGCCCACAGCCGCGGTGAGCTTCCGGTGCAGGCGATCGCAGCCGCCGACCGTGCCTTCCCCAGATGGCGGGCAGAACATGCCACCGGCGACCTGTGGCTACACCGGATGTTCGACACCCTCGACTTCCAGCGCGAGCACGGACGGCTACCAAAGGCAAGAGAGCCTAGCGGGAGTTGGCTAGGAAGACAGCGCAAGAGCCACCGCAAGGTCGCCCTCGCTCCAGACCGGGTCGTGGCCTTGGACGAGGCGCTGCCGGGATGGAATTCGAGTCTCAACGACGTTTGGAACTCCCGTCTTCAGGAGGTCGTTGACTTCCAGCGTGAGCACGGTCGACTGCCAAAACATGCGGAGCCTGGCGGTCAATGGCTAGACGCCCAGCGCAAGAGTCACCGGAAAGGCACTCTCGCTCCAGACCGGGTCGTGGCCTTGGACGAGGCGCTGCCGGGATGGAATTCGAGTCTCAACGACGTTTGGAACTCCCGTCTTCAGGAGGTCGTCGACTTCCAGCGCGAGCACGGACGACTGCCGAGGTGGAAAGACCCCGGCTCCAAATGGCTGGACCGACAGCGCCAAAGTCACCGGAAAGGCACACTCTCCCTTGTCCGTGTCGCAGCCTTGGATAAGGCCCTGCCGGGTTGGAACGAGAGTTCCGACGACATCTGGGACACCCACCTTCATGAGGTCGTCGACTTCCAGCGCGAGCACGGACGGCTACCAAAGGCAAGAGAGCCTAGCGGTACATGGCTGGACAACCAGCGCAAGAGCCACCGCAAAGGTGTTCTCTCTCCTGACCGCGCTGCGGCATTGGACGAGGCGCTGCCCGAGTGGAACGAAACCGGTTCACCTGAGAAGCTACCCTGGGACGCCCGTCTTCAGGAGGTTGTCGACTTCCAGCGCAAGCACGGTCGACTGCCGAAGTGGAAAGATCCCGGCGGTGGTTGGCTGAACAAACAGCGCCAGAGCTACCGTAAGGGCGCACTCGCTCCAGGCCGTATCGCAGCCTTGAATGAGGCGCTGCCCGAGTGGAACGAAACCGGTTCACCTGAGAGGCTACCCTGGGACGCCCGTCTTCAGGAGGTTGTCGACTTCCAGCGCAAGCACGGTCGACTGCCAAAGAAGAGAGAGCCTGGCGGTCAATGGCTGAACAAACAGCGCCAGAGCTACCGTAAGGGCGCACTCGCTCCAGGCCGTATCGCAGCCTTGGATGAGGCGCTGCCCGGATGGCGCCGGGGTCGTACGCATACAGATGTGGCATGACGGAAACCACCACGGACTACAGTTTCTACCCGTTCCTGCTCGACGAGGGGCAGACTCTTCTGCTTCCCGGCGGGTCGGCGGCGATCGTGAAGATCTGGGACGACTTCGCCGAGCAGACTGGCATCCCGCTGGAGGACTGCTCGTGCACGCCGATGGTGGCGCTGCCGATTCCGCTGGTCGGCGCGGTGGTCACTGAGACCTTGAGCGTCGATGAGCTGTGGCTGCCGTGGCTGTGGATGCCTGAACGGCTGGGGAAACCCGCGGAGGGGGAGTCGAGCGCCCACTGGCAGCTGCGGGTTGCGTTGGAGACGGTGCTCAACGGCCTGTACGACAGTGACCGTGGTGAGTGGATCGACGCTCTCGGCGTGGTCGGTCTGGACAGTGACGACGCGGATGTGTTGAACCGGGCAGGGGCTCATCTGCTCGGGGAGCCGGACCCGCTGCTGGCCACGCTGCCGGACACCCTCTACCCGCAGGCGAACGTGAAGCCCGCCTGGGAGCTCGCCGATCAGCTGGTGGACCTGCATCCGAGCATCGCGTGGCACGCTGCGGCCAAAGATCTGGCCGGATTCCTGGACGCGCAGGCGGAGTCGTCGGCCACCTCACGGGAGCTTGCGGGTGCCGCCGAATGGGCGTGCACGATCGGTGAGCGTGTGCTCGCCGACACCCCGCCGGCCACCGCCGGTCAGCCCACCCCAGCGAAGCTGCTGCGAGCGGTTCGCCAGACGTCGGTGCCGACGTGGAAGAAGTACCAGAAGAACCAGGTGACTGCCGATGGCGGCCCGTTCCAGTACCTGCACAGGGTCTTCGATGACATTGTGCGCGAGACGGAGTCCGCGGTGGAGCATTACCGGTCCGTCCTGGACGACGGCGAACCCGAACAGCAGGCCATCGAAGCCGCTGCATCCGACGGGGGTCACTGATGGGGTTGAAGATCGAGCGGAAAGTCGCTCGGCTGCCGGCGTCATTCGACATTGAGAAGCACGGCGACCGTCTCGCCGCGTGGGTGAAGCAGTCGAGCGTGTTCGGGCCCGACTGGGAGCTCCAGAGCATCTCCGTCAACGAGCGGACGGTCACCGCCATCCGACGCAATGCGGTCACGGAGGTCACTGAGACCACCGTGCGCTCCCGCCCGCGGAAGCTTCTCGGTCTGCCGCGGGGCACGAAGCCCAGTGACGCCGACAAGTACGCGGCGGAGTACGCGGACACGTTCCCTGACTTCTTCATGACGAAGTTCGACCCGTACCTGCTGCAGGCGACGGTGACGAAGATGAGCCCGGAGGAAGTCCGCTGTCGTGACGCGGTCGCCGGGGCACTCGGAGTGAAGCCCTGGGATGTGCAGGTGTTCGCGCACCGGGGCGGTGGGTTCGATTTGGAGCTGCCGCCGACGTACACGCCGAGCAAACATGACGACAAGCTCTCGGAGGTGGCGACCACCATCGTCGGCCGTCCGGGCTGGTTCGTGCGCACACAGCCGGCGAAGCTGACCGCTCAGATCGTCCCCGCTGACCTCCCGAGCTTCGAGAAGGCATACCCGTACCCGACGCTGGGTCGCCTGCGCCCGAAGTCACTGTCGGAGTCACTGCAGCTGCCGCTCGGCATGCGTCTCGGCGGACCGGGGGAGCCGAACGACCAGCTGGAGTTCGACTTCGACGGCACACCTGGGGCGCTGGTCTCCGGTACTGCCGGTTCGGGTAAATCGGTGACAGTGAACGCCCTCATCTTCGGTGCGCTCCAGCGCGGGTGGCAGCTCGTCGTCGTCGACGTCCCACACAAAGCGATCGACTACGAATGGGTGAAGCCGTACGTGCGGCCGAACGGCTTCGGGTGCGCCTCGAAAGCCGCGAGCCTCACGGCGCTGAAGCTCGTCTACGAGGAGGGGCAGCGTCGCGCCGGACTGCTCGCCGAGCACGGTGTGCAGAAATGGCAGGAGCTGCCTGACAACGTTCGGGCGGCGAACCCGCTCATCCTCGTGATCATGGATGAGGTGACCGGCCTGTTCGCCTCAGACCCGATCCCGAAGGCGCTGCCGAAAGATCACCCGGAGCGCATCGAAGCGGAACAGCACGCCATGGAGACGGACCTGCTGAAGATGGTGACCGCGAAGATCCCGGCGGAGATGCGGTTCGTCGGCATCCGCATCATCCTCGCCACCCAGATGGCTCAGGCGAACACCGGCATCTCCGTGCCGTTGAAGACGAACCTCGCCAACCGTGTGCTGCAGGGCGCGAACCCGTCGAAGAGTGCGCGCGGCCATGCCTTGAACGACCCGGACGCGGCGCCACACATCCCGGAGTGGATTCGCGCGGACAAAGGCCAGTCCCGCGGTGTCGGGGTCGCGGAGCTCGAAGGCCAGGTGCCCTGCGTCTTCAAATCGTTCTACGCCTCCACGGACTCGTACCTGCAGGCTCTCGAGCGCCTCGGCGCGCCGAAGACGCTGACGCCGGAGCCGACCGCTGCTCAGATCGACAAGCACGTTCCACGGCTTGATGACGGCCTCGACGAGGACGGAGACCCCCGCCCGCAGCTGGCTGAGCCCACGAAACGGTTCGGTGCGAAGAAGCGAGAGCTGGAGGACTGGGAGATCGACCCGGTGACTGGGAAGCCGCTCACAGGTTTCGCGAAAGCGAATGCCGCACGGCATCAGCTTGGCGGCTCCTGACCTGCGCTCCGCATAGGTCTGGGGTGCCCAACGAGCACAGGAGGATCATGGCCACCAGACCATCACGCACACACCGGACGAGAGCGAAGGTGGCTGGCGCCATCGGTGTTCCCGTGGCCCTCGCGGTGATCGGCGGTCTCGCGATCGCCCCAGCGAATGCGCAACCCACACAGGGGTCGACAGCTCAGGGGCTCATCGCCCAGGTGCAGGCGGCCGGCGAACAGGCAGGTTCCACCGCTCTGCAGGGCGCAGCCACCGATTCATTCGGACGCACTGTCGCATTCGTCGACGACAGCGACAGTCAGGCTGCACAGACGCTCCGGTCCACCATCGACGCACGCAACGCACATGGCGCAGACATTCAGGTGCTCTCACTCTCCGGTGAGCTGCACAGTGCCGCAGCGGCTGACCTGGTCGGTGGTGCTGGCACTGGCGTCACTCTCCCTGACGGCAGCGGATACATGTGCTCGGTCGGGTTCCCCGCCTGGTCGAAGTCCGGCCAGCCAGCGTTCATCAGCGCCGGGCACTGCTACGCCTCAGACCACACTGCCGAAGTCTGGCGAACGAAGCCGAGCAGCGACACCGCCAGCGGCACCGGGAAAGGCCTCTACGACCCGATCGAGAAGATCGGGAAAGTCGGCTTCACCCAGTTCGGCGGCCCCGGTGACTCCAGAGGTGCCGACGGGGACAAGGCGTCCATCGACATCTCCGCCGTCGACGTCACCAACCCAGCGGTGAAACCACGACCTGCAGTGACTGACTGGACCACCGCAGCAAGCGGCGACCTCTCCGCATCAGCCACAGCGGTGAAGTCTGTCGGTGCGATCGACCCGTCGAAGCCGGTGAAACGCTCCGGCCGGACGACAGGCGTCACCACCGGTGATGTCACCAGAACTGGCGATGGTGCGTACATCACCGACGGCTGGATGCTCGTGGACAATCACTTCGTCCGTGGGTTCGGTATCTCCGCGAAAGCCGACCACGGTGACTCCGGTGGTCCGATCGTTCAGGGTGATCGTGCAGTCGGCGTCGTCTCAGCTATCGGCAACCTCAGTGACGGCACCCCGCTCACCTGGGGCGCATCTCTGGTGGACTCACTGCCCGCAACCGGCGGGTACACCGTCTCCGTGCAGGTCGACACTCCGAAGATCACCTCGGTGGCCGACGGCGGCACCATCGGCAGCGGGTCGAAGATCACGGGCACCGGCCAGCCTGGCACGACAGTGACGCTCACGGGAGCGGGAGACCCTCAGAATGTGACGGTCGCCGCTGACGGGACATGGGCCGCGAACGGTCCGGCTGAGCCCGGCACTCACACGCTGAGTGCTCAGGCGAAACAGGGGTTCGATTCATCGGGCACTGTACAGCTGACGGTCACGGTGAACACGGGCGCGCCGGTCGTGACCACACCTGCAGAGGTCGTCACCCAGACGGTCAAAGAGATCACCGGTACCGGCATCCCCGGTGCGACCGTCACGGTCACCGGCGACGTCACCGCCACCGCCACGGTCGCGGCTGACGGGACCTGGAGCGTGCCAGCCGACCTCGGCTACGGCAGCCACCAGGTGAAGGTGACCCAGAGCTTCAACGGTCAGACCTCCGCTGAGACGACCGCCTCATTCCGGGTCGCACCGGAGGCCCCGGCCATCACCTCACCTGCCGACGGCAGCGTCTTCGCTGACGGGAACGCCCCGACGAAGGTCACCGGCACCGGCCTGCCCGGGGCCACGATCACCGTCGAACTCGAGGGACGGTCTGTGGACACCACTGTCGCTGACGACGGCAGCTGGTCAGTGCCGATCACGGCTTCCCTCGCGGGCGGCCAGCATGTGTTCTCGGCCACCCAGTCGATGAACGGGTCTGCATCCGCAGCCGCCCAGACGACGATCACCGTGAACGCACCCGCAGCCCCGGTCGCCCCAGGTGAGGAACAGCCGCCCGCTGCCGGGTCCGACGACGCCCCAACAGGCGAACCGGTCCCCGTTGACTCCCAGAACGTCGGCGGCAAGCTCGCTCAGACAGGTGCCGGCCAGGGCATCATGTGGGCAGCTGGCGCCGGCCTCGCCGCTCTCATCGCTGGTGCTGCGATCTCCCTGCGAGGTGCGATCAGAGCACGCCGCCTGAACGGCTGACGGTTTCGCTCGAAGGCGAGAGGAAGACTCCGCGCACACACTGTGCAGGCAGACTGCCTCTCGTCTTCGGACGAGCAACCCGAAAAGGAATGAATGATGAGCACCTACACTCGCGACGGACAGTCGACCGCACCCTACCGAATCGAGTTCCCCGACGGGAACCGCCTGGAAGGCGAATCGGTGGCGGACCTGATCGGTGGTCTGATCCCCGGGTATGAGACGCTCAACGACGAACAGGCGCTCGAAGCGCGCGTCGACCACATGGAGGAGCACGCCGACACGCTCCAGTCGATGCTGCTGCTCGGCCTCGCCGCTGACCAGCCTGACGAGAGCGGGTCGCTGGATCCACTGGATGAGAACGACCGCCTATTCCTCACCACGCCCAAGGATCAGGCAGTTTCCGGTGAGTACCACGGACCCATCGACCTGATCCTGACGACCACTCAGTACAAGCCGTACACGGATGACGAACGCCCGACCGGACGGATCGTCTGGCTTGACCCGGAGACGGAGACGTCGTTCCTGCGGACCCTCGCCGATTCCTCTGATCTAACGTACGTGACCGCGGAATAGCACGTGGATTCCGATCTGAACCTGCTCGCGTACGCGATGGTCGCCCTCAGCATCTTTGCGGTGGTCCTCTGGCACATCCTCATGGTGTTCCTCGGCGGCCTGATCGTTCTTGTGCCGTTTGGCTGGTTCGTGCATGCCCATCCTCGAATCCGTCGACCGAGACTGATGCGTGCGAAGTCTCAGCGGCGCCCGAAGGATTCCCGCCCGCCGAAGCCACGAAAGCCCCGTCGCCCGTCGATTACACGTCGGCGCAGAAACGGGACACCTTCAGCGGTGCTCCGCATAGGTGAAAGGCATCCGAACGATTGAGGAGAAGCATGACAAACGCACGGGACACGCTGACAGGCATGATCGCCGAAGTAGCTGGTGGCCACGCACGACCCGGGGAGGTACGTCACATCCGGGACCGCGACCTACTCTGGATCGCTGAGGACTCAGTCATTGAGCTCTCAGAGGTCGTTGGGCTCTCGATCGGCACCGACGAGCGCTCATCCTCGGTCCTGCAGGTGCGTCTGAGCGGTGACCGCACGATCACCCTCGACTACCAGCTCGACGTACAGACGCGCCTGCCTCTGTTCGACGCGATCGCTGCGAACATCTTCGCAGGAGAGCCTCTCGTCACACCCGCCACCCAGCCTGCACCGATCGTCGGCGTCGGACTCCCACTGGTGCAGCCGCCCGCCCCTGAGCCTGCTGCGCCTGAGCACGTTGTCCCCGAAGAGGAGCAGGCTGCAGACGGTTCTGACTGGGGGAACGAGGAAGCCATCTCGCTGATCAACGACGCGCTCTTGCAGCTGAACGAGGAAGACGACGTTCCCACACCGAGCCCAGCGCTCGATCTGGAGCCGGAAGTGGAGCCGGAACCGGACGTTCCTCCGTCACCGCAAGCGATCGTCTTCGACGAAGCCCCAACCGTTCAGCTCCCCACACAGCAGGAAGAGAACGACACCCAAGCCCTCCTCCAGGACCTGATCGGAGACACACCCACTCCCAGCGTTCCCGAGCCTGTCTCAGATGACACCGACTACGCGATCCCATCGCCAGTCGACTCCACGGCCACGGCCCCCGAGCCTGCGCCTGTGTCAGAACCGGAGCCCGAACCAGTGCAGGACAAGCGCAAGGAATTCGACCCAGACAACGAGTCGCTGGAGGACTGGCTCTCCGGACTCCCAACCCCGAATCAGGAGAAGCTCTCCGTCTCACGCAATCTACGTCTCGAGAAGAAACCCCTCCTCCCATTCGAGGACTGAAAGGACCCCTCCTCACCATGAAAGCTTTCGCACGCCCAACCCCCGTCCGACATGTGGCCGTACTGACTGCTGCGCTTGCAGTATCAGCCGGAGTCCTGCTCTCAGCACAGGCCTCACCGGTTGGTGCCACACACGCGCACGCTGAGACATCACTCACAGCGACCGCCGAAGCAACCCGCACCGTGGAGTCGTTCTCGTGGACTGACTCCGGCCTAATCAGCGATGCCGCCGGCGACCTCGTCGCACAGAAGCACCGCTACAGCATCTACCTGGAGGACGGCACCACCCCGGTGTTCTCAGGGCTCAAGGTCGACCTGTCGAAAGTGAACTCCCTCGACCCCGACCATCCGACGCTCGCGCAGTTCGCTGACGTCTTCGGCACCGACGAGGCCTCGATCCTCTCGAAACTGAACGTCGGCGCGAACACGTTGAAGGTCCGCCTCGACGGCGACCCTCAGTCGAAGGTGCTTGCCACCGTGTCCGTCACCGTCAAGGAGGATGCTCCGGTGACACCCGACCCTGATCCAGGCACTCCCACCGACCCGGGGGAGAACCCCACCGATCCAGAGACGCCCACAGACCCCGGTGACACACCGACCGATCCGGGTGATACCCCGACCGATCCCGGCCAGACGCCCACTGACCCGAACACCCCGACCGATCCCGGCCAGAATCCGCCCACGCCGGACGATCACCCTGCCAACGGCGGCGAGCAGCCGACCGACCCGAACGGCGGGTCCCAGACTCCGGGTGCACAGCAGACAGACGACGGCACCTACCAGCCGCCGGTGACCCAGCCTGGAGTCGATGAGCAGGATACCGCCGGTCAGGCAAAGCTCGCGCAGACCGGCGGAGACGACTCAGGCCTCTGGACCGGCGTGGGTGCCGCGTCACTGCTGATCGCGGGCGGAAGCCTCACCCAGGTTGCACGACGCAAACGCGGCTGATCACAGAAGGTGAACGCAGTTGGGCCCGACCAGGTTGACCGGTCGGGCCCAACTGCTTCTGGCACGGGGCATGATGCGATTCCGCGTATTGCTAGTCATCTTGCAACAGCCGGGGCTGCCAGCTGTTCAGGTCCTGTATCATATCTGATACACCAAAGGGAGAGATCACGTATGTCAAACGCAATAGAAACAGAGGACCAGGTACGAAGCCTGGCCGACTCGGTACTTGGCCTTTCTGACGTGTCTCCCTCCGTTGCAAAGAGCGGAGTCGGACAGATCACCACAATGAAGCAGCTCGGTTTCACTGGTGAGGGGACCTCGAACAAACCTGATGGCTGGTATCTGCCGGCCGATCGTGGTGCCGTGGCGCTCGTGCTCGAGACGAAGGCTCCGGGCGCGATGCCGATCAACTCTCCGGCGCTTCGGGCCCAGGTGGAGAAGTATTGCGCTACGGTGCGGTCACGCTATGACCGCGTTGTCGGTCTCGTCTTCGACGGCGAGCAGACTCGCGCCTATGAGAATGGCAAGCCGCTTGACGTGCCGGACGAGCTGCAGCCCAAGGAGTTCTATTTCGTGAAATTGACCGATCGACCGATCGACAAGGATCGCATCTACGAGCTCACGATGCGGATCAACAACTCGCTGCATTCCGACTTTGGGATCAAGGATCTCTACCACCGGATGATCTTCACGGCGTGTGCACTCGTCGCTCGTCGTTATGACGCCATCCTCGTTCGAGGTATGGATTACAGCGAGTTCCATAATGGGATCCTCAACGCCCTGAACAAGGCCATCAAGAAGGACCTCCAGCAGAATGCGAAGCTCGCGCTTCTAGCTGAGGTCTACTCCGAGATCAAGATGAATGTCGCGACGGATGATGACAATCCGGCAGCAGTGGCTCGGCTGACGAATCTCATCGGTGACTTCATCGACTGGGTGACGGAGATCTCCGGTCTGATCAACTCCAGTGCCTGGAATGGCGAGGATGTGATGGCGATCTTCTTCAACGAGTTCAATCGGTACAAGAAGAAGACCGAGAAGGGTCAGGTCTTCACGCCGGAGCACATCACCGGCTTCATGTATCGACTTGTCGGAGCGGACAAGGATGATCGTGTACTCGATGCTTGTGCAGGCTCGGGATCGTTTCTCGTGAAGGCCATGAGCAAGATGATCGCGGAGGCCGGTGGGGTGAACACCATCAAGGCGAAGCAGATCAAGGCGAAGCAGCTCTATGGCATCGAGTTCGATCGTGAGATCTATGCGCTTGCCTGTGCGAACATGCTCATCCATAAAGACGGCAAGACGAATCTCGCTCATATGAACGCGCGGACTGAGACCGCCAGCGAATGGATGAAGTCCACTCATGCGACGAAGGTTCTGATGAATCCGCCGTATGAGGAGAAATTCGGCTGCATGGAGATCGTCGAGAACGTGCTCAACAGTGTTGGGCGAGGAACACTGTGCGGTTTCATCCTGCCGGACAAGAAGCTCGAGAAGACATCGAAGGCGAGAATGTCACGGATTCAGCGGCATCATCGTCTTCTGAAAGTCGTGAAGCTGCCGGAGAATCTGTTCTTCGGCATTGGAGTCACGACTAGCATCTTCATCTTCGAGGCCGGCAAACCACAGGATGGGAGGAAGTTCTTCGCGGTGAATATCGCCGAGGACGGTCTCATCACGGTCAAGAACAAGGGTCGGCACGATGTGCACAATCGCTGGCCGGCACTGGAGGGCTACTGGGTCGATGCGATTGAGCGCAATGACGACAGCAGGTACGGTACGGGGCAGTGGCTCGACCCGGCCGAGCATCTGAGCTGGCAGGCCCCCGTGAAGCCGTTCGTGCTGACAGAAGAAGATCTTGCTCGCACCGCGATGGACTATGCGATGTTCCTGCGTGGTGTCGATGCAAAGGTGATGCGCGAGAAACTGGGCAGGCTTGCGACGTATTCGGCGAGCGTTACCGAGGCGGATGACTCTGTGCTGCTGAAGGTGTCAAAGTGAAGGAGATAGACACAAGCACCTGGGGTGAGTTCCGGATCGGGGAATTGTTTGAGGTCGTCAATGGGCGTAAATATCCGATGACCTGGAGGGTTCCTGGTTCCATTCCGCTTGTAAGCACATCCGGGATCAACAATGGCGTGACAGCAGCGGTGGGGTTCCCCGACGGTTCTGACTACGTCACGCACAGCAATCTGATTACGGTGGCCTACTCGGGAAGTGTGGGGGCCACTTTCTATCACGAAGACGCGGTCTTTGTTGGTGAAACCGCAATGGGGCTCCTTCCTCGAGAAGGCGTGGTGTTAAATCGGAATACAGGTCTTTTCTTGTCTGCGGTCATCTACGCCGCTGTGAAGGACTTCACGTATGATCGCAAGCTAAAAGTTTCGGAGATGCGCAAGGAAATTGCCGTTCTGTTGCCCATCACCTCTGCCGGTGAGCCCGACTGGGACTACATGGAGCAGACAATGCGTGAGGTCCTTGCGCAGCATGAGCAGGAACTTGATGAGCTGATTGCTTTGGCTGATTCGTCGAACACGGAGATAGATACGAGTGATTGGCGTGAATTTCGAATCGGCTCGCTGTTTCCGACCATTGAACGAGCCACTCGCAGAACCATCAATAGCTATGCCGATGGGAATGTTCCCTACGTTACCAACAGCATCTTCAATAACGGGATCAGCGGTTATCTCGAGCCTAAGTCATCGACAGATATCGAGCATGGTCACTGCATCTCCATTAACACGGTGGATGGATATGCATTCTGGCAGGAGCAGGACTTTCTTGCCAACAGCAGCGGAAATGGTCTTCTCATGCTGCGCAATGATTCCTTGGACCGTAATCGAGCTCTCTTTGTCTGTGCTGCTATTACGACTGCGCTGGACGCAAGCTACACAGTGATGCTCACGATGGACACTATTCGAGACGTAATGATCCGCCTCCCCGTCACCTCCTCTGGCGACCCCGACTGGGACTACATGGAGCAGACGATGCGCGATGCCATGGCCGAGCGTGAAGCTGCTCTCGATAGTCTCCAGGTTTTTGCTGGAGTGTGACCATGAGCATTGGGCAGCAGATTCGTGAGGCGCGGGATGAGCGGGGCCTCACGCAGACCGAACTCGCTGCCCAAGCTGGGGTCTCTCGTCCTACGGTCGCCAGGGTCGAGCTGGGGGTTGCGATCTCGGTCGCCACCCTTTCGAGGTTGGCGGATGTCCTCGGCATGGAGGTTAGCTTGGTAAGGGCGAAGGGCCGCCCTGCCAGAAGGAACAATCCAATCGGCAGCTCTGGACCTCTCACTTTTGACTGATTTTACAAGTCGCCCCCAGTGCTTTCACAATTATGAGCTGATTGGCCGTGCGAGATCCCCGCGGGGCTAGCGTGGAACCGGCGGGAATTGAACCCGCGTCCGGGCACATCGTCTCATCGACGTCTACGAGCGTGTCTCAGGTGTTGGTCTTCGGAGCTCCGTCACCTGAGCGGGCGGGGTGCTCCTGTTCGTTCCCGGTGCTGTCTCGTCCCGGCCGCCGGTGACATCCGGTCGAGATCGCAGTCTCCGTTCATGACGGGTCAGCAGCGGCGGAGACTTCCGCTGCGTCCCCGAGCTCACGCCACGAGGGCGAAGCCAGAGCGCTTCTGATTGGCGTCTGTCGGGTGACGGCATGTGTTACGAGGTGTCCGTCGTTCCTCGGCTCGCAGTCGATGTTCAGTTGTGCCCGTCGAAACCTGTCGGCCCCTGGACGGGCGTGCGCTCCGGATCAAGGGGGTAACCCGGAACGCACGTCCTGTCGATCACCTATGCGGAGAACGACTCCATGCCTGTGCGCGGGGTCGTCGTCCGCATACATCACTGTCATGGACAGCAGCGATATGGAGCTCAGATGATGAACGACGAACGCCAGGAAGCCCTAGCCGCACTGGTTGCACTGGAGACGATGCGTCGCCCGTATCAAATCGCCGACCTGCTCTCATCCGAGGTGTTGGGGCAGATCGACATGGACGAACGCGATCTGATCGTCGAACGCTCTGCAGAGATCATCCAGGAAGCGGTCGATGTCGTCGTCGGCGAGCACTTCACCCAGGACATCCCGGACACCATCTTCGATCCGCTGTCCGAACGCGCAGACTGAGCCGTCCACATCAGTGGGTATGGCACCCACAGCTCTCAGAGGCAAAGATCGCGGACGCGCACCCGGGCGAGGCACACCAGGCAGCTTCGACATCAAACGGCAGACGGACGCCGAGGTGAGCCTCGCGCCAACCGCCGGGGAGGCGAAACCGTCGAAGACTCAGCAGTTCCAGACGCAGGTTGCCGCCGAGATCATCGCCCGCATGGAGGCCGGCACCGCTCCGTGGCAGAAGAGCTGGCATCCCGGTGCCCTGCAGGGGCGACGGGCCGTGAACGGGTCGACCGGGCGGCCCTACTCCGGGCAGAACAGTCTCTGGCTGATGATCCGCGGGTTCGATCGAGGGTTCACTGACCCACGATGGATGACGTTCAACCAGGCGAAGAAGGCCGGGGCCAGCGTCCGCAAGGGCGCAAAGGGGGAGCGCATCCTCATCTACAAGACCTTCGAGCGCAAGAACGACGACGGCACACCGAAGCTCGACGCGAAAGGCCGTCCCATCACCGGTGCGTTCGCTTCCACCGCGACAGTGTTCAATGGCGAAGAGATCGACGACATGCCTGCCATGCCGGGCTCGCACGAACGTGAACGCACCTGGGAAGACGCAGGAGCGGGCGAGGCACTGATCGCTGCCAGCGGTGCGCACATCGTTCACCAGGATCAGTCCGAAGCGTTCTACGTCCCCGGGTCAGACACCGTCACCCTGCCGAACAAGGAACAGTTCGACTCGGAGACCGGCTACTACTCGACGGCATTCCACGAGCTCTCCCACTGGACAGGGCACCCTTCCAGACTCGACCGGGGAACGCATGACGGCTTCGGCGGCCACGAGTACGCACGTGAGGAACTGGTCGCCGAGCTCGGCTCATTCCTCATCGCCAGTGAGACCGGATGCGGGTATGAGCCGCAGAACAGCGCCAGCTACCTGCAGGGGTGGGCGCAACGACGTGACCAGACCGACCCGCAGAAGGAAGTGCAGGAGGCTCTGCACGACGCCGGCAAAGCCGCGCAGTACCTGCTCAAACGTCTGGAGCAGGCCCCCGCATAGGGTGCCCTATGACCAGTCCCACGTACTCGCCGCAACAGTACTCACCGAACGTCACCGACTCAGGTGCGCTGAAGCTCGCTGACTCCGCCGTCGCACCACTGGTTGCCTCGGCCCGTGGCTACAGCTGGCTGCAGCAGGACGCGGTGAAGACGTTCGTCGCCGACAAGGGCATGGGGCCGGGGAACACGAAGACTGCGCGGCAGCTGCGGGAATGTGTCTCCGACACCGGCGCGATGGTGATGCCGTGGTTCCGTGTAGACCGAGTGCTCGAAGACGTGTCCGCCGGCCGGCAGCCGCACTTTGACGCGCTCCAGTACCGTCCGACTCGCCCCCGCGCCTTCGAAGATGGCCGCATCGCGAAATACGAGCTGAGACTCGGGGACCCCTCCGTCATCGACGTGCATCCAGCGACACCGAAGTCGTGGTTCGAGCCGGGCGGCGTCAGCCGGATCATGGTCACCGAGGGGCTCCTGAAAGCCGACTCTGCGATCACCGCCATGCTCGCCTCCGCTGGGGTCGCCCCGGATCTGCTGGCTACGTCCGAGCTCCCGGAGGCCGCACGGGCCAAGCTCACCGAAGCCATGGCTGCAGTGCCCGTCAAGAAGCGCACCCTTGTGCTCGCGCTCGTCGGGGTCGGCAACTGGCACCGAAACGCTCTCGAGTTCTCCGCGATCCCGCTCAAAGACGCGCAGACCATCCTCGCTTTCGACGCTGACGCCGCCACGAACATCAACGTCTGGACCCAGCTGGACAGACTGACCACGTTCCTCTCAGATCGTGGAGCCCGAGTGGCCTACGTGGACCTCACCGAAGCGAACCTCGCCGACGTGCAGGCCGGCGGCCACGGCAAACTGGGCATCGACGACGCCCTCGCCAAGTACTGCGACTGGGGTGACCTGGTCAACTACGACCGACTCGAGCAGAACCTTCCGGCACGCCCGAAGGACGATGTGGTCGCTCGCGAGGGCGCATGGCGTGTGGCCGGCTCCTCTGACAGCCAGCCAGCCGGAACCAAGGTGCAGGTCTGCCATGAGACACAGTCAGAGTTCGGCGGGGGCACGGGTGCCTTCCACTGGAGTGATCGCTTCCCGTTCGCTGGCCGCGTTGACCGGCTCATCTCCAAGCGGAGCCCGACGAGCACGGAGATCGAGTCGGGTGTGTACGAGCGCGGCTGGACGCCGAAGGACAGCCCCGAGCTGGAGAAGACCGCCGTACTGGAGCTCGGCTGGATCGACCAGGTGTCCGGTGACCCGAGATCCGTGAAAGTGGAGGGCCCGGCACAGGTGCTCGCATATCAGGAGCCGCGGGACTGGGCACGCCCGAAAAGCGGTGTCGACCTGCCCATGGATGTGTTCTCGATCCCGGAGTTCCCACCTGCGAAAGAGGGCCGTGAGTGGCTGAACGCGGTGAAAGCGCACCGGGCGGCGGAGACGCAGGTAGTCACAGCCTGGGACACCCTCGGCTGGGTGCCGGTCCCGGGTGCCGACTACTGTGCGTTCATCGCGGGCAACCAAGTGGTCACACCGATCAGTGACGATCGACGGAAAGTCGTCTCGGCCGTCTCCGAAGTCGACCTTCCCGGCGCGAGCAGGTTCGGTCTGCGGCTTCCCGACGGCGAGGTGGGCAGCGACACGTGGAGGGACAACGTCCGCGCCGCCGTGCGCGAAGTGTTCGCCCAGTATGTCTTCAGCGGCGTCTGGGCGGAGAAAGGAACCGCGGCCGTCGTGCTCGCCGCCGGCCTGCGCCCGTACGTGCCGGTGAAGACCCATTCGGTCGTCTACCTGCAGGGCCCTCCTGGCAAGGGAAAGTCGTGGACGGCAGCTGCGATCGCAAGCTTCCATCAGGCGGCCCCCGGCCTGTTCGACAACAACAGTCTGCCGTCAGGAGCGAACTCGACGTCGTTTGCCACGGAGATCGCCGTCTCGAAAGCGAACCTCTGGATCGTCGACGACATCGCTCCCACGCTCGACCGGCGGAAAGCCGACGAGCAGGCTTCCAAGATCGCAGACCTCATTCGCTCCATTCACAACTCGGCATCTCGGCAGCGTGGCAACGGGAACGGTGGGCTCGCGAAGACACGGACCCCGAAAGCCCTGCTTGTGCTGACCGCTGAGAACAACGCTCAGCTGAGGAGTGTGCGCGACCGCACCCTTGAGGTCACATTCGGTGACGGTTCGCTGAACGACGGCGACAACGGACACCTTGTTGAAGAGGTCAGCGGGTTCCGTGACACGAGCCCTGCACCTGCTCTGGTCGCGGGCGCCCTCGTTCAGTATCTGCAGCACGTGGCCCTACAGACCCCGCACGGGTGGGAGCAGACCGTTCACACGTTCAAGGAGATCCGTTCGATGGTCGAGGAGCAGTACCGTCAGCGCATGCAGGCGAAAGGGGTGAACCCCGCGAACGTCGCCCGAAAAGCGAAGATCGGAGCGGACCTCGGCATCGGACTGCAGGCTCTCGCGCACATGATGGCGTGGGTCGGCGGACTGGACCGGGAGCTGGCTGCAGTGAGCGCACAAGGTGAAGACACCCTGTTTCAGGCCCTTGGCGACCTGACCGCAAGCAACGCCCTCGGCCAGCAGCTGCATTCACCTGGCGCCACTCTTGTGGAGAGCATCCGTGGCATGCTCCTGTCCGGCGAAGCGTACCTCGACGGCGCGGCCGGCGACGGAACCCCGCCCCTTGGTGGCGACGCGAGCGCAGGCAACGCACAGCTCGGCTGGATGCGAACCCCGGAGGGGGAGTGGCGGCCACGTGGTCGACACATGATCGGCGTGGTCACAGAGTCACCCGATGACTCCGGTGAGCGCGTAGCCCTCATTGTGCAGAAACCGACTGCGAGCCTGGCGCTGCGATTCGATCCGACCATCGGTCACGGGTCTGACGGTTCGACCATCTTCCGGAACCTCTACACAGAGCGTCTCGTGCACCCGCACTATCAGGATCATCTGGCCAACAGTGACCGGGTCTCCGTACAGATCAGACGGTCAAAGAACGTCCGTTTCAGAGGGGTGCCGTTGAAACTGTCGATGATCCTGGAGGGTGGTGCCGAATGAGTAGTGACGCAAGCACAGTCGTCGGCCTTGATTTGAGTCTCACTGGGACAGGGCTCGCCCGTGTCAGTGAGGACGGCCTGCAGGTGAAGCGGATCAGTTCCACAGGCTCCGCAGACGCAACACTGGTCGAGCGGTCGGTGAGGCTGAAGTCGATGATCGACCGTATCCTCACTTGGACTGGGGAGCCGGGTCTCGTCGCGATCGAGTCGCCGGCGTACCACAGCGCCAGCGGGCACACCCATGATCGGTCGGGCCTGTGGTGGGGCGTGGTTTCAGCGCTGCTCGATCAGGGAGTGATCGTCGCCGAGGTTCCGCCGGCAACTCTGAAGAAGTACGCCACCGGGAAAGGCAACGTCAACAAGGATGCGATGATCGCGGCCATGGTTCGCCGGTTCCCGGACGTCGACATCAACGACAACAACATCGCTGACGCTGTGGCACTCGGCTGTGTGGCCGCCCGGCTCATCGACCACCCGATCGACGGTGAACTCTCACAGGCGCGCGGGCAGGCATGGAAGACCATCACCACTCGGATGGGCGACATTCAGATTCGCTGAGACGTTCTACGCATATGTCTTCGTTGACCGGTCAGAGCCGGAGAAGAGAAAGGCGACATCAGCTGATGATGACGGAGACGAAGAAGCACAAGGGCCTGGAGCAGCGACTCCGTGACTGGCAGGTGCGCAAGGCGAACAATGAACAGGGCTTCACCCTCGTGGAGCTGCTGATCGTGGTGGTGATTCTGCTGATTCTGGCAGCGATCGCCATTCCGATCTACCTCGGCCAGCAGGACAACGCTCGAAAGTCAGCAGTCCAGTCGGCCCTGCAGTCGGTGCAGAACCAGCTGGCGGCGGACTCAATCGAGAAGAACATGACCGTTTCTGCGATCACCTCGGCGATCACCAGCGCAGGCTACTCGACCAGTATGGCAAAGGGTGAGGTCGTGTTCACCGCACCGGCGGCCACTGACGTGACGAGCACCGGCTACAAGATCAAGGCCGGCTTCTCAAAGGACGGCAGCAGCATCGACGACGGCTACAAGTTCCAAGTCGATCAGACCGGCAACATCAAGGCCGGCTGGGCATAAACCGCGCCTCCTCAAGACGAACGGGGCCGACGGATGTGGCACATGCATCTGTCGGCCCCGTTCTTCGCATACATGAGGTATGTGACGAGAACGACATCGAAGAAGAAAACAGCCGTCTGGTGCTCCGTGCTACTGCTGGTCGCACTGGTGGCCGCCGCTGCCGTGACTTTGCGGGTCGGGCAACACCAGCAGGCCCAGGCTGAACGCAGCACCACGAGCCTGAACGCCGCCCGTGACGCCGTGCTCACAGCTCAGCAGGACAACGACGACCGACTGCTCACCATCCCCGAGGTGCTGAGCTCCTACGACCTTCCGCAGGACGTCGGTTTCGAGGCGGCTCCTGGGGACGTACCGCTGTCGTCACTCACCGCCTGGACGGTCACCGCATGTGACAACGGCGACTGCCACACCATCAACCAGGACGGCGTGATCGACCCCGTCAATGACGAGAGCGGTCAGGTGAACGCCGATGATCTTCCGCAACCCTCTGCCCCCGAAACGGAGAACACGGATGTCGACCATTTCCAGAACTGACCCGAGCGACGACCACGGCTTCACCCTGGTGGAGGTCATCACGGTCGTGGCGATCGGGGTGATTCTCCTCGCAGTCGCCGTTCCATCATTCATCGGCTTCCGTACTTACAAGCACAATTCGCAGGTGAAGGCAGCCCTCACCTACGCTTCCGAGCAGCTTGACATGGCGAAAGCCACCCGCAGCAGTGACCAGAAGGTGCTTGGTGAGGTCCTCAACGGGCAGACCGGGGTCTACGACAAGAGCACGTTCCCTGCGGGGGTGCATGTCTGCACCGATGTCGGCTCAGCCCTCGACGCACGCGGTGGCAGCCTCAGCTGGCCCGGGAACTTCTCCAAGGTCGAGAACTGGCGCCTCATCGGGTACTCAGACGACGTGCCCCGCACCACCTGGTACATCGACCGCGCCGGCACACTCACCTCAAACGAATCGAATACGCGCCCGAGCCTCTGCAGATAGCTTGTCTCGAGCATGCTCAGTCGATCGCGACAGTGACGGAGCCTGGCCTGACTTCCGTCTGACCGGCATCCACGATCATCACGCTGTGATTGCCGTTCGGGATGCCGCGGACCAGGCTGATGTGTCCGCCGGCTTCCAGCCAGAGGGCTGTGCGCCGCGGATGGATGCTCACGAACGTCTGCACCGCGTGACAGACCTGCGCGATCAGCTTGCCAGTGGTCATGTTCAACGAGTCGTTCACGTAGACAGGCAGGCCAGTTTCGATGCTCGCCCGGCTGGCGCTTTCCAGCTGGAGCCCTGAGACGTGCGCCGCCCGAAGGGCTGGGGGCTGATCTGCGCGCGCAATGGGGGCGAAGACAAGCATGTCTGCTGTGCCGACGACGGCCCGGACCTTTAGCGGCTCGTCAAGCTCGACAACCCGTTCCCAGAGCCGACCGTGTGCCCGTTTGACGATCTTGGTGAACCGCCCAGCCACCCAGTGCTCGACCGCAGCGACAACCGCCGGCCGACGGTCAGACAGGATCATGAGCATGCCCCGTACAGCAGCGTCGACCGCGTCCTCCTGCGCGACGTGTCCGTCCGGGGTGTGTTCGTTCCTGAGCACGAACACCATCGCCAGTTCGCTGTCGGAACTCATGAGGCCTCCTGAATCGTCATACAGCCCCTATGCGGACTCTTCATGCAGCCGGGAGCAGGCTCTGTTGAAGCTCTCTCGCCTCGACAGCGGTGACCTCGTCGGGCTTCACCGTCCATCCATCGGCCACCTGATTTCGAGCGACGCGGGCTGCCGTCTCTGGCGAATCCGCTTCGACTTCCACGACGATCTTCTGTGTGACGGTGACTGTGACTTCGAACGACTTCAACATGAGCTCCTCCTGGTGTCTCCGAGACGTGTGCGCGGGAGGCCAGCCGCCCACAACCTCAGGTATGAGCGAATTCGATCCCACCTTGCACCCTCGAGGGAACCCCGGTCACGCTGGCCAGTTCGCGGCCAAGGTCCAGACACCACCGGAGTCGCAGCTCGACGGTGCCAGCGACAGCGTCAGGTATGCCGCGAGCGCCCTTGCAGAGATCTCGTCGATGATCGAGGACCCACGCGCCCGACAAGTGGAGTTCTCCTTCCAGTCGGATGACGGTGAAGGCTCATACACACCGAGCGCCGTGTACGACGCGGGTGGCCGGCCACTCCCGGACGCGATTGCTCAGCTGAGATGCTCGCCGACGGCTTTGCCTGCTGCGCGGACGAACCTTGACTCGTATGAGGTGATGGCCGACCTCGCAGAGATCGGACAACTCACCGAGAGCGACGATGGCGAGTACTTCTACTTCGACATTCCCCGCCGGGCACCGCGCACATGACCAGCATGGCCACCACGATCACACATCGCAGCCCACGAGTCGGGGAGATCATCACCATCGACGGCGAGCGCTTCGCGGTCATCGGACGTTCCGTCGAGTCTTTCGAAACAGTGAAGCGACGGGCCGAGAACCGTACCCATAGGCGCACGAAGCAAGCCTCTTGGCAGCGTCGTCTTGGGCTAGATGTCCCGAAACTGTCCGACGAACGTGAGGTGCTGGCTGAGGCTGGTCTGATCCCTGGCCGCCGGCGCCAGGACCCGCGGATTCCACTTGCAGTCCCTGGAGGACGGACATCTGGTCACCGTCGCCTCCGGCCAGTATGACGTCGTAACACTGCCGGATTCACTGGAGCTGCAGATACAATGTTGACAGGGACTTGCTTGTTCTGTATGAAAGCAAAAAGGAAGGAGGGAGCTGACATGGTCTGGAACGAAGCCGCTGTTCAGCGGGCGACGGTAGGTAAGCCAATCGCACGAGAAGCCACCTCCTTCGAGATTCATCGTGAGGTGGCAATTGCTCTTCTCACAGATAGCCGTTCCATGCGAGATCGGTCACTTACCAGGCTAGAGAAAATCAGGGGGAATGTCAGCGGCCTAATGGGCCGACGTTGGATGCAGGACTGGACAGATCTTCTGGAGGAAGGAACCGACGAAGAAATCCTCGGTGTGATCCTCGGCCAGGGGGAGTACTCAGATGACATGCGGCAGGTCAGCCCGATGGCCGTGAACATCAGCGCCGACGCCCGCTTGCGTGCGCTTGAGCGAGCAAGAGGGATACGTGCGGCGAGATCAGCTTGAGCACATCATCCGGGCCTCAACAGAGATCATCCATCGTGACGAAGTCCTGATATTCGGATCACAGGCGATACTGGGGGCTTGGAGCGAAGACCAGCTGCCTCCTTCGGCAACATTTTCCATGGAGGCTGATCTGTCTCCAGCGGATCCTGATGAGATCAACGATGATGAACTCGTCAATTCCATCGAGACAGCACTAGGTCAGTCGTCACTGTTCGATGAGACGCATGGCTACTATGGCGAAGGCAACAGTGCAATCGTCGCAATTCTGCCGCCGGACTGGCGCACTCGGCTGATAGTCATCTGTAATGACAACACAGGAGGCAGAAGAGGCCTGTGTCTGGATCCTTATGACCTCTGCGTCGCAAAACTCTCCGCAGGGCGTGAGAAGGACAATTCCTTTGTCTGGACCTTAATCCAAGACGGGAAGATAGTCCCCTCAAAGCTGAACCGAAGAATCAAAGGTGTCAGTACTGAACTGCTTTCATCAAAGCGGAAGGGTGCACTCCAATCCCTCGTGAACAGTTTCGCTTCACACACTCTGCCGGATGAAGAATCGCCAAGTAGACGTCACCAGAGGCAAGGTCGTCGCCCAGCAGGGACAATCGATGGTGGGCAGTACATGTCGAAATCACATTCCGATCCGGAAGTCCACCTGTAAGGTGTGGCTGCTGTCTGCTTCAGCCGTGCACAAAGAAGGTCATGAGCACATTCGACCCCGCCCAGCACCCACGCGGTAACGCATCCACCGGCCACACCGGACAGTTTGCGACCAAACCTCAGAGTGACGCAGACGTGGCCCTCGACCGGCAGCAACCGGGCCTAGA
Organism: Pseudoclavibacter sp. CFCC 14310; assembly: GCF_008831165.1. Taxonomy (NCBI): domain Bacteria; kingdom Bacillati; phylum Actinomycetota; class Actinomycetes; order Micrococcales; family Microbacteriaceae; genus Pseudoclavibacter; species Pseudoclavibacter sp. CFCC 14310. The sequence continues at coordinate 367,490 of NZ_WBKC01000002.1, forward strand.
GTACGGAACTGACCATGACTTCGGGAAACCAATCGACCCAGACCTAGAGCTGGAGCTGGCATCACGCTTCCTGAACGACCCGCCTGAGCTCTTTTCCACCTCCTACCACGCGCTGTACATGAACCGTGAGGACTGGGGGCCCGGGCTGGCATTCCTGCCCGCGGACGTCGACTCTGCAGACGCGACCTTCGATGACTTCATCATCTCCACCGGAGGCGGACGAGGGTCATTCGTCGACGCCACCCGCCAGCCGATCTCCCTGAACGAACGCTCCAACCAGCGGTACCGGTACGTCGGCCCGATCGACGATGATCCAGTCGTGCAACAGCGTGCAGCCATCTGGGGCGCAAAATGTCAGGAGATCGAGTCCTACGAGGCATTCGAGGCTGACAACCGAGCCGTCTTCAAAGATCTCCCTGACAACCAGGGCCTATCCGAGTACGACTGGCGCCGGTTCGGCATCGCAGCATCAGGGGCTGGGCCGGTGCTTTCCGTGTATGGTTCGAACGCCGACGGCTCGAAAGCGTTCCGCATCACGGTGAGCACTCAAACAGAAGACGGTGATGACCAGCACCCCATGGTGCAGGTCAGGGGAGAGGGCTCGCAGAAGCAGAAACGCGTGGAGAAGGTGATCGCGGATCACCCGGCAGAGCTGGAACGCATGTCTCGCAGTGCACCCGAATGGCTACGCCGTCAAGCTCGCACCCGTCAGCTGCAGGAGCAACTGCGTCAGGACACCGGCGAATACTACGGCTGAGCCGACAGCACACATCCTGACGTATGAACACCTTCGACCCCGCCCAGCACCCGCGCGGTAACCAGACCACCGCCCACGCCGGTCAATTCGCGGCGAAAGCCCAGACCGACGCTGAGGTCGGCCTCACACCGGCAAAGGCTGCCTACCAGACGTACGAAGCCCACGCTGACGAGTACCTGGGACATCCTCACCAGGATGTCGTCGACCGGGTCGTTCGGGAACGGATCAGCGACGACTTCCGCCGATGCTTCGGGGAGGATCAGCTGCAACAGCGGCTGCAGGCCCCACCGGAGCGGCTGCCCGAGGTCCTGGCCTCGATGGCCGCAGACGTGCAGTCAACCCCAGAGATGACTGCGGAACGTCAAGCTGACGCACACACGATCCGAGCCGCAGTGAGCGGTTTGTACCGTCAGCCAGTCGGGACACGCATGACGTTCTCGAATCAGCGGTCGAACGGGAAGTGGATGCCTCATTGGATCGCCTCCCCGGGCGGCCACTGGGAGGTGCCTGATGACGCTCTATCGCCTCAGGCGTTCGCAGGAGCCGTGGACGACACCTGCATTGAAGCGGAAGGCGCAAGCTTCGACGAGCGAACGGGGGAGTGGACGCTCGTGTCAACCGGTGTAGCCGATCAGACGTCGACGCGCCCACAGCCAGCGCATCAGGCTGAGGTCGCCGCCGATCAGATCGAACAGATGATCCGTCAGGATCAGGTCCGTGGCTACGTCGATGACGAACCATTCGGCGACCTTCTCGCTCACGTCGACCAGTCCATCTACACTGACGAGGCGCTGGACCGACTGCACATCGGCTCCACCGCAAACGCGGACCTCCCCGAACAGGTTTGGACGATCCTCCGGCAACGTCACGCCGACCGTGATCACCTGTGAACCCCGCATAGGCGGAGCCATGACTCAATCGAGATTCCGACGTATCGGTGCATCAGTGCTCGCCCCGAAACGCATGAGTGAAACCGAGCGGAACACGATCCGCGAGATCCGTTCCCTTGCCGTCGACCTGCTCGACGCAGACGTACACCCGAAGTCCGATAACGTTCAGCGTCTCGAAGAGCTGGCAGCGAGCCTCCGTGACGACGACTTCGACGGCCAGCACACATACAGGGCATGATGACCTTCGCACCAGAGCTCCACCCTCGCGGCAACGTCATGACCGGCCATGCCGGTCAGTTCGCGACCAAAGCACAGACCGGGGGAGAGGTGACTCTCAGCGCCCCGTTCGTCATGTTCCCGGCACCGACCGTCACCCGGTTCGACGCCGAGCGGGAAATGCGCGAAGCGAACCGCAAACTATCGACCCTCACCATGGCTGACGGGGCCCGTCAGATCGTCGCCGACCATCCAGACGCGGCAACCCTCCGCGTCAGCATCAGCCACGATCCCGACGCACCAGGCGTGAGCCAATACGTCGATGTGCTCGACATCACCGGACAAACGATCGCGCAGCAGCAGCCTTTCACCTGGGCTGAACGCGACCCGAACGTCCTCGAAGACATGGGTCTCGTCACATCCTGGGACAACGACGCAGAAGGCCGGATGACCGGACTCGTACGACTCCCAGTACTGTCCGAGCAGGTGCAGCTCATCCAGGATGGCCCCACAGTCACCGACGACGACGATGACCTGCTCCGCAGCACCCGTGATGGACGCATCCAAGTCGACCGGCTGAAGGATCGAGCGTGGAAGGCGGACAGCTCAGTTGCGACAGCGTACGCAGCCGAGGCTTTCGCCCAGTTGCAGGAGGTCTACCCGGAGGCTGACACAATCGAGATGAACGTCTACGCCGACGAGGATGGTCAGGGCGACTATGTCGCGACCTCTGACAACATCATCTACGACGCCAACGGCACCATCATCGCTGAGGATTACGGGGGATTCGACCTGTATGACACCAGGCTCTCGGAAGTGCTGCGTAACAACGTCGGGGAACAGGACGGGCCCGGCGGGAACCTCAGCATCTCGAAAACGCAGATCGCCGACAGCCTTCGCAACGCCCTGCAGGATGATCGAGATGCCCGAGGAGGCCACTCCATCAGGTGACCTCGACGCACCCTGGTCACGCCGGGCTCAGCGTGACACCAAGAGCCGGGATGACCCGCAACACGTCTGCCATATCCGCTGAGAACACGAACGTCTCGCGTCCAAGCTTCAATGCTCCCGCGCTGTGCTGCATGTCGAAGGGAACCGGTCGAACGACTAGTAGAAGCTGTGCACGAGGGGAACGTCGTCACAGGTCAACGCCCACGGACCATCGAGCGCAGCCACCGGGTCACCGGAACAGTGTCAGTTTCCAGATGGTCGCCCCGACCAGTGCCCAGACCGGCAGGCTGAAGGCCAGACCGTAGCCGACCCCTCGGAAGAATCGAACGCCGCTGTCATCGTGGGTCATGTGTTGTGTGTCCATGGTGACGCCTATGCGCCGGGCTGATAGATTCGTGGGTCAGCGCCGAGGAACGCGAACCATCCGTGCAGGTAGCCGAATACGAGTACGGCCAGCAGCAGCACGAACACTGCGACCTTCGCGATCTTCTTCGCCCACGCAATCCCCGTGGTCGCGGCGAGCATGAAGATGGTGCCGGCGCCGAGACCGGTGACGGCCGACAGCCAGGAGACGACGGACTGAACCTGGGTGGAGATGTGTTCCATGACCAATCTGTATGCGTTCGGCGTCTCACCCCCTGGGGCCGAATGTGCTCTGCAGGACACCGGTGATGCTGGTGTCGATGACGCTGTCATGGTGCGGCACGTAGTAGGTGCTGGTGATCTTCGACGATGAGTGACCCAGCAGCCGCTGCGCTGACTCGATTCCTTGAGCCTCTGCGACGGCTGTTGCTGCAGTCTTTCTGAAGGTCACGAACGTCAGCGCAGACAGGTCGAATCCATCCAGCTGCGGCCGCAGCAGCGGATGTTGGGTGCGGAACTCTCTGAGGGTGCGAAGCAAGCCACACTGAAGGTATGGCCGTTTCACTCCACTCTGACTGTGGAAGAGGTAAGCCGAGTCTCCATACTCCGAGACACGCTTGTAGCGCGTTTTGATGACAGCCCAGGCGAAGGCTGGAACGTTGATGTACCGATGCTGCTTGGCGCTCTTCGCGTGGTCCTGGTGGATGAGGCCATCGGACGAGGCGACCATCGTCGAATTCACATGGATACGCTGGCGCTCAACGTCAATGTGACGGACTTGGAGAGCAGTGACCTCGCTCGGGCGCAGACTTGTCCCGAGAATCACTTCGATCACATCCTGCACGATGTCCACTCTCGCGCGATGGCCGCTTTCCCGATGCAGCCACCAGTCGAGCTCACGCCGTACCCACAGGACTTGGTCGGCAGTGAGCGGGCGCGCGTCGCGTGGCCTCACAAATATCGGTGTGGTCTCCTTGGCGTTGTTCACAGGGATGTCTGTGGTGAGCCGAACCGCGTACTGCAAGGCACGGATGAGAACAGTCCGTATGAGCTTCACGTAGTTCGACGAGTATTCCTCCGCCAGCATCTGCAGGTAGTCCTCCAGCACGGGGACGGTCAGTGCGCTGATGGGGAGCCCGCCGAACTCCAGCAGAATCTTGGTCCGCATCACTCCCTCGTACCGGTCTTTTGTCCCGACCGACAGCTTTGCATCACGGCGAATATGGGCGATCCAACGCTTCGCCAGCTCCTCGATAGGGGTTTCGCCAGACAGTTGAACCGGCTTCGACGTCTTCGACGCCTCCGCAGCCTTACGCCGCAGATCTGCGCTCGCCTCCTCTTTCGTGTCTCCGTAACCACGAAGTTTGCGTCGCCTCCCGCTGGCGATGATCACGTTCGAGGAGGCTTCGAAGCCACCTGCCGGGCGCGGACGGTAATGGACTGTTCTGAGCTCTCCAACTTGCATGACGCGTGTGCTGCACCGATCAGCGTTCGAACAGGCCGTTGACGTACTCTGCGACGTCCGTATCACGCATCTTCCAGCTTTGGCCGATCTTCACCGCCTTGATCTGGCGCTCGTTGATGAGTGTGTATACGTGCTTCGTCGACACTTTGAGATATTCTGCTACGCCCTCGACGTCAAGCAGTGTCGGCATCTGAGTTCCAGTGGTGTTCGTCATGCATGCACCTATGCGTGACACCGCTCGTATGCTGCACAACGGCACCAACCGGAAGACTCTGACAGAAATCAGTCAAAACGAACGGAAGTGGTTGGAAACCACTCTCTGAGAGCGCGTCTTGAAAAGGCCGCCGCAGAGCGGTTTTTAGTCAAATCCGAGGGTTTTGAACGTGGATTCCGGGCAGTTTTAGTCAATCGTTAGTCAAAAACCTGCTCTGAGAGTGATGGCCAGCGCTCCTCTCTGACTATGACTGCATGGACTGCCAGGGGGAGTCATAGTGCTGGATCGCCGGAAATATGCGGGGGAGGGCATGAAAAAAGCCCCCGCCAGGATGATTCGACCGGCTGGGGCTTTAGCTCCCCCGGTTGGACTCGAACCAACAACCCTTCGGTTAACAGCCGAATGCTCTGCCAATTGAGCTACAGGGGAATACCGCGTTGCAACTTCTCCATAATAGCAACTGGCCGACGTGGTGCAAAACCAAGGCGGTTCTGCCCGCGCCTGCGCGCAAGCTCGGGCGTGTCGTGAGACGCAGAACGCCCCCACCGGACGGGGCAGGGGCGTTCTTGGTCGGGCTGTCGAGAGAATCAGTCGTTCGAGAACCAGGTCGACACCTGCAGGGCGGTGAAGAACCCGGCGGTCATCATGAGCAGACCCAGCAGGTGTTCCCAGAGCCCGGCGTCGCCCTTCATCGGTGCGTTGCCGAGAACGAAGCCTCCGCCGATGAACAGGCCCAGCGATACGATGACGAGAATCAGCGAAGTGAATGTCAGGCCGTGGCTCGCGGCCTGAACCTTGTGGCCCTGTTCGGTCTTGGCGCTTGGCGCGTTCATAGTCTTGCTCCTCGGTGCGTTGCGTGGTCGGCGCGTGGCGCGGAATGCGACACGTCGTCGTCAGCAGCCATCATCTCACGCAATACGCGCAGCGCCCAGTCACACACCGTCATCTTGGCCACCGTGAAATTGATCCGCCGTAGCATGGGCAAGTCAACGCGGTGTATCCAAGTGGACGAAGGAGGCGGTCTCATAGCCCGCCGCACGCCAGCCGTCGCAGGTTCGAATCCTGCCATCGCGTCTCTACCGAGTGTCGTGCTCTATGCGACTGGGTCGCGATTTGAGCAGATATCTTACCAACGGTTTGCATCTGAGCCGATGATCTACGTACTATTTCGTGTCTGCTGATCTCGCCTTCCCCCCTGTGAGGTCAGCAGACTTTTTTATGCCTCGACGTCGTCGACGCCCGGCGTCCACGACAGCCCCGGTCGGCCCCACTTCTGTTTGCGAATGATCTTGCGCGCGGCGTATGCGTGAGGATCCTCTAAACGGTCGACGTAGAGAATGCCGTCGAGATGGTCGTACTCATGCTGGAAGATGCGAGCCAGCCACCCTTCAGCGTGTACCTCATAGGGCTCTCCGTTCTCATCTTGGGCCTTCAGAATCGCCCGAGTCGCGCGTCGCGTCGGAAATCTCAACCCAGGCACCGAGAGGCACCCTTCTGCGTCATCGTCGTCATCCAGCTCATTCAGTGGGAGTGGAGCGATCCAGAGCTCTGGATTGGCCGCGACGCCTTTGTGCTCGATACCCTCATCATCGGTCCACCCGTAGACGAAGAGCCGCGCGTCCAGGCCGATCTGCGGTGCGGCGAGCCCCACGCCCGGCGCTTCGTACATGGTCTCGAACATGTCGTCGACCAACGTGTGCAGGTGGGCGTCGAAGGCGGTCACGGGCTGGGCGACGTGGTGCAGCACGGGTTCGCCCGTCACCACGATGGGAAGAATGGTCATGCCTCCATTATCCGTCGCCGTTGCAGGATCGGCCGACGCACCGTGCCTCAGAGCTGTCGCCTCGGCATCGACCGATACGATAGAGACACCGATCGAACAGGACGTGAATCCGTGGGCAACGCCATCGCCATCCTGATCGCAGCGCTCGGCGCCGTGATCATGTCCATCGGCACCCAACTGCAGAGCTCCGGCGTCGCCAAGACCGACAAAAGCATTGACGAGCAGGCAGGCACGGGCGGGTTTAGTCTCCGCGAGCTGCTGAATCTCTTTCGTTCGAAGCGCTGGGTGATCGGCACACTGCTGCTCGGTCTCTCTGTGGTCGTCCAGGTCACGGCGCTGAGCATGGCGCCGATCATGGTCGTTCAGCCGATCGGCATCATCGCGCTCGTGCTGACCACGTATCTCAACGCGCATCTGGCCAATCTGCACATCGGTCGCTCCGTGCTGACCGGCGTCGCCATGTGCATGGTCGGCATCGGTCTCTTCGTGATCATGGCCGCGACCATCGCGGTCGATCACCCCGTCACCGATCGTCGGCTCATCGAGGTGCTCCTGCTGCTCGCCTGCGTACTGGTCGTCTTCGCCATCGGCTTCGCGCTGTTCGGACGCAGAATGCGTGCCGTCGTCTACATCATCGGCGCGGGCGTGCTCTTCGCCTTTGTCTCGACGCTGGCCAAGCTGTTGGTCGCGCGCGTGCGAGACGGCAACTTCGAATGGCTCACGCTCGTCACGGCCCTCGCCCTGGCCGTCACCGCGGCACTCGGGTCGTGGTTCGTGCAGAACGCCCATGCCTCGGGGCCGCCTGATCTGGTCATGGCCGGGCTCACCGTGATCGACCCGTTGGTGGCCGTGCTGATCGGCATGATCGTGCTCGAAGAGGCGACGAAGGCTCCCCTGTGGATGCTGGCCGCTTTCGTGATCACCGGTGCGATCGGGGTCGGCGGCGTGTTCGTCATCGCGCGCCATCATCCACAGGTGCGTGGCCTCAAACGGGCTGAGGATCGCCTCAAGATCAGTCCTCCGCCGCACTCCTGAGACGGGAGTATCATCGTCGCTGTGCAAGGCAAATGGGTTCGCAGAACGATCGGGGTGGCCGCCACCGCAGCGACCGTCGCCGGAGCTCTCTTCCTGTCGACGTCACCTGACGCCGCCGCCCGGCTCGCACCGGATGCGGTGCCGACCGCTGGCTCGAACGGCACAACGGCATCCACATCAGGGGCGCAGTCTGCGCCACCCCAGCTCGGCACCGTCGGCGACCACGACGACCCGACCCAGCGTGCTGGCGCCGACATGCTGGTGATCGGTGACTCGTACACCTCTGGTGAGATGCTCGACGACCCGACCGAGCGGTTCACCTCTCTCGTCGCCGAGCGCATGGACTGGACAGAGAACAACGTGGCCTTGGGCGGCACCGGATACGTGACTGCTTGGGGAACTCCAGACGACCCGCGACCGGACTACCAAGACGTGCTCGACAGCCTGCCCGACCCCGCTGCCGATGTCGTCATGGTCACCGGTGGCGGCAACGACATCGGGGCGTGGGACGACTTCGGTGACCAGTACGACGCCGTGCTCAGCTTCTTCACCGATCTGCGCGACCGTTACCCGCAGGCCACGATCTATGTGGTCTCGCCGTTCTGGAACGCGGCCGACGAGCCAGACTCACTACCGCAGATTCGTGACGACGTGCGACGGGCCTCCGGTGAGATCCACGCGACCTATCTCGATGTCGGGCAGATCATGCAGGGGCATCCCGAGTGGATTCTCGCCGACGGCGACCACCCGAACGAGATCGGCAACGAGGTGATCGCCGACCGCCTGATCGAGCTGATCGACGCTGCGAGAGTCGGGCGTCACGACGCCGGCGATTCGACGTCTCAGGCGCTCAGAGACTGATCGCTGCGGTCAGCGAGCCGGGCGGCACCTCGGTGAAGCCGGCATCTTCGACGCGCACCGCCAGCGGACCGGTCGGAATGCCGGGCACCACGTTCACCGCGCAGCCGGCAGCGATCCAGGCCGCCGCCTCGACCGGGCACTCGTCGCCGAAGATCTGCACCGCGTGCCCGAGCTGGGCGATGGTCTTACCTGTTGACATGTGCAGCGCGTCGTTGACGTGCACCGTGATCGCGTCGGGGTGAGGCGGACGGCCCGTGGCATCCGCCTGCAGACCGGCGACCTGCGCACTGCGCAGCACCGACGGATACTCAGACGGGCGCAGGGGAGCGAACACTGCCACAGTCGCACTGCCCACTGTCACGGTGACGTGCGGCAGAGCGAGGGCGTCGATCTGCTGCCAGGCCCGGTTGCGGGCGCGTTTGACGATTTTGCGGATGCGATCGTCGGTCCAGGCGCGCACGCGTGCGACGCACTCGGGGCGGGCGTCGTGCAGCATCGCGGTGATCGCGCGAGCGACCGAATCGTAGAGATCTTCGGCTGAGGCCTGCAGGTGGCCTTCGGGGGTCTTGGCACCATTGACGACGATGACGAGGGCGAGTGGGTCGACCTCGTCGTGAGGATGCGGTGCGCCCGGCGCATGGGACATGGTCGCAGTGCTCGGTGCTGGCACGGGCGCTGCGCACGCATTCGGGGTTTTGGTCAGGGGGTTCTCAGCAATGCTCATCAACCACATGGTAGGCACGACCTGTGTGCTCATGTCGCAGGCACCGGCTACAATCGAACATACATTCGAATGATCGGAGGTGTGGTGATGGCAGGCTTTCCCTCTCCCGCGCAAGACTATTTCGACGGCACTCTCGATCTGAACGAGCACCTGATCGACGATCCGCTGACGACGTTCGTCGTCAAAGTCGTCGGCGACTCGATGGCCAGAGCAGGCGTCTTCGACGGCGACGAGATCATCGTCGATCGTTCGCGCACCCCGTCAGACGGCAGCGTGGTCATCGCCGTGGTCGACGGGGAGCTCACGATCAGACGCTTTCGACTGACGGCGTCCGGCCCCGAGCTGCATGCAGAGCACCCTGGGCATCCAGTGATCCGCATGCGCGAAGGCCAGGAGCTTTCCATCTGGGGAGTCGCAACACGATGCCTGCATCGACTGTGAACGGGCCGGCGGGCAGCCGATCGACGACAGGCGGCGAACGCTTTGCCCTCGTCGACGTGAACTCGTGCTTCGCGGCATGTGAGCGTATCTTTCATCCCGAGCTCGAGAGAAGACCCGTGGTCGTGCTTTCGAACAACGACGGGTGCGTGGTTGCGCGCAGCGCCGAGGCGAAGGCGATGGGCATTCCGATGGGTGAGCCCTGGTTCCGCATGCAAGTCTGGGCAGACAAGAACGGCGTGGTGGCACGATCGTCGAACTACGAGCTCTATGGCGAGATATCCGGGCGCATCATGTCGATGCTGAGGAGGTTCAGCGACTGTGTCGAGGTCTATTCCATCGACGAGGCGTTCGTGCGCCTGCACGGCACCACAGAGCAGATGACAGCCACCGCTCGCGAGATGCGCCATCGCATCCGCCATGACATCGGGGTGCCGGTGTCGGTGGGCATCGCACCCACCCGCACCCTCGCGAAGCTGGCGAGTCACGGCGCCAAGCAGAATGCGGCGCTGAACGGAGTCGCCAGCATCGACTGGTATTCGGCTGATCAGCTCGATCGCATTCTGCGGGCGACGCCGGTCAGCGACATCTGGGGCGTGGGCCGACGCACGAACAAACAACTCGCCGTCTTGGGAATCGAGACCGCAGCTGCGCTGCGCGATGCCGACGTCGAGCAGATGCGCCGTCGTTTCAGCGTGCGCATGGCCCACACCATGCTCGAGCTGCGCGGCAAGCCGTGCATCGACTACGACGTGCAGCCCGGCGCGCGGCAGCAGGTGATGTACTCGCGGTCGTTCTCGACACCGGTCACGACGGTCGACGAGATGCACGAAGTGCTGACGGTCTATGCGCAGTATGTGACCCGGCGGCTGCGAGCACAGGGCTCAGTCGCCGGGGCCGTGCACGCGTTCGCTTCGACTGCGTGGGCGAGCCCTCCGATGCACACGGCGAGTGGGGCGATCGAGGTAGTTCCTCGAACAGACGACCCGGTCACCGTTGCCAATCGAGCGTGCGCGCTGATTCTGCCGCGCATGCTCGAAGACCGCCGCTATGTGCGCGCCGGCATCACGCTGAGCGATCTGCGCCAACCGGGGGAGCAGCAGGAGTTCGACCTCTTTGACGAGCAGCCTGGGAAGGTGCATCATCTGGGGTCGATGCTCGACCGGGTGAACGACCGACTGGGCAGCCACGCCGTCGGGCTCGGCGCGGCAGGGCTCAAGTCCGGGCCGACGTGGCAGATGAAGCGTGAGATGCTCTCACCGCGAGCGACGACCAGATGGGACGAGCTCGCGACCGTCGTCGCCAAGTGATCGCTCGAACACCCATTCTGCAAAACGCTGGCCGGCGGACTGCAGCCCAGAGCACCGCACCCGGTAACATTGACTGCTGGCTGCGGCGCATCAGCGCGCGATCGTGGTCGGGGGCGTTAGCTCAGCTGGTTAGAGCACGGGACTCATAATCCCTTGGTCGTGGGTTCAAGTCCCACACGCCCCACGTTTTGCCCCGGTATCGTGCGGATCGCCCTTGAATACGAAGGGCCGCGGATGCTTCAATCCAGCAAAAACTCAGCAAAAACCCCTCTCAGATGGGGTGTGCGATCCCAATATCCCGTTATGTCCCGTTTCCGCACCTCCGCACCAACGACGCGCATAGAGGGTCACATGACACAGAGCGAAACGGCACCGCGCCCACTGCTGACCATCAAAGACCTCGCCGCACTCCTGAACGTTTCAGAGAAGACGATCCGCAACCTGAGATCAAAGGGCATCGGCCCGCGTGCGGTGAAGATCGGCGGCTCGATCCGGTGGCGACAGGAGACAATCGACCAATATCTGCGAGACATGGAAGCATCGGACCTGCAAGAAGCGGCCTGAGCCAATGAGCAGACCATCAAAATCACCGGGAACCCACTCGCCGATCTCGGTGAGCCAGGTAGCAGAGCGGTGGGTCGCCCGGTCCCGGGTCTACTCGATGAATGGTGCCGCACGTCAGATCGAACGCAGCGGACCAGACGAGGCGTCCGCCTTGGACTCGATGCATGAGGCTCTCTCGAAGATGTCCGACTCCACACAGGCACTCGGTACGGGGTCGACGCTCGAAGCAGCCGGCCGTCAGTGGTTGGAGGCGTACAAACGGGCTCATCCGAATGCGGCAGCTGGGACGCTCGAACAGTATCAGCGGTGTTTGAACCGGACACTGCAGAACCGTCTGACGCGGGTACTGGTCAGCGATCTGAGCGTGCCTCTGCTCGAGGGGATGATCGCCAGCATCCTGGATGAGCGTGGGGCGTGGAATGCGAAGATGGCCAGAATCGTCTTAGGGATGGTTTGTCAGCACTTGGTGCGGATGGGCCTCATCGACCGTGACTTTGCGGCTGCGACGACCCCGATCAGGCCGGCGAAGACGGAGCGGGAGGCGCTGAGTGCTCATGACGTTGGTGCGGTGCGTCGGGTGCTGGTTCGGTGGGAGTCGACGAAGCGTCGCGGAGTGCGTGCGAAACGGTCATCGGAAGCCTACGCCGAAGCGCGCTCGTCAGATGCGCATCATCTGTCTGCCGCGGTTCGCCGCCGACATCATTTTGGCGAAGATGCAGGTCTGTGCCGACGCCGAGGACTATCTGTTCCGCACTCGCAGGTGCACGCCGTACCAGCTGAACAATCTGGACCGTGCATTCCGGAAGTTCCGGGACTGGGCAGTGGAGCAGCGGTTGTTCGAGGATCTGGAGGCGCCGGTTGAGAACGTGCTCTTCTCTACGATGCGCAAGACCCTGGCCACGGAGATCGCCTCCCTTGGGGATCTCGAGCTTGCTGCGCGGTTGCTCGGGCATGCTTCCAGTGAGACGACCCGCCGGTTCTACATCAAGGAGCTGCCGTGGGTGGACAAGCGCACGGCCGACCTGCTGCAGAGCGCGTTCGGCTACGCCGACTGACCGGAGGCAGGGCGGTGGCGGGCGAACGCATACACAGTGGTCGTGGAACACATCTCCGCGCAGGTTCAGTCCGTCGTCTCCTGCCTCTCGGCCGTCACCGGTCTCGGCGCTGGAACCATCTATATGCTCGCCGCGACCACGGGGATCGCGTGGGCAAAGAAGATCGCGAGGGTGGCGGTGCTCGTGCTGCTGCTGGCCGTGCTCGTGTTCGGCTACCTGCACGGCTGGTTCGCGTTCCTCGGCGTTGACCCGCGAATGTACCGGCCCGGCGCATAGGCGTCAAAGTTCAAAAGTTTGTCGAAATATTGAAGGTTTTCGCCGGAACTTGAGTGCTCGATACGTCCTCAGACTATCTCGACTTCAATGTTCGTGGAACTTGGTCGTCTGCGGCCGAGGTCGCCCTGACGCGTCTCACCGCTTGGTACGCTTTCACCTGGTATCACTACCGTAACCGGCCGACAGTGGATGCGTCGCGTGGTGTGCGGCTGGCGACCCCGTGCTAATGTAAGCAGTGCTTACTTAGGGAGGGTGTCGATGGAATCGGAGTCGGCCAAGCCGGGCTACCACCACGGTGACCTGCGGGCAACACTCGTGCTCTCCGCCCTGGAGATACTTGAAAGTGGTGAGGCGTTCTCGTTGCGCGCAGTCGCCCGCCGCGCAGGGGTATCGACAGCCGCCCCGTATCGCCACTTCCCGGATCGGAAAGCGCTAGAGTCCGCGATGGCCGTGCACGGGCTGCACGAGCTGATGCGCGACCTCGCCGAGGATACACCGCTTCCACAATCGACCGCCGAGGTGGCTGAACTCGCGGTCGGTTATGTCCGCTTCGCGATGCGTAGACCGGCCTTGTTCCGGCTCATGTTCGGGCAACCTTGCGATGACCAGGACGATGAGCGGGTACAAGCTGCCGGTGCGCTGCACGACTATCTCGAAGCAGTGATGGCTACGGTCTCCCCGCAATCAGACCCGGCTACTCTCTCTGCTGCCGGGTGGTCGCTGGCCCACGGGCTCGCGTTCCTGCACCTCGACGGCAAACTCAATGCCGCCGACCAAGGCGTGGTCGATGAGCGTGTGCGCTCGGTTTTCACCACTGTGTTCGCACCCATCACCTCACCCAGAATTGAGAACCTTTCATGAGTACACGCATCCTGCTCGTGGTCACCAACGTCGACCACTACGACGCCGGCCCCTCGCACCCGACCGGGCTGTGGCTGTCGGAGTTGACCCACGCCTACGACATCTTCGCTGAGCGTGGCTTTGAACAGACGATTGTGAGTCCCGCAGGCGGGAAGTCACCGTTGGAACCGCGGTCGCTGAAGTTCCCCTATGACGATAAGTCCGCCAAGGCCTGGCATGACGACCCGGCACGGATGGCGCTGCTGGAGAACACGGCCAACCCCGAGCAGATCGACTCGGCCGACTACGACGCGATCTACTTCACCGGCGGACACGCAGTGATGTTCGATTTTCCCGGCAGCGAGGGGCTGCAACGGATCACCCGCGAGATCTTCGAACGTGGTGGAGTCGTCGGGGCGGTCTGCCACGGCTACTGCGGACTGCTCGACACCACACTCTCCGATGGCAGTTACCTCGTTGCCGGCCGCAACATCACCGGGTTCTCCTGGCGCGAAGAGGTCCTTGCCCGCGTCGACAAGCTCGTGCCCTACAACGTCGAAGAGCGCATGAAGGAGCGCGGGGCGAACTATTCGAAGGCGCTACTGCCGTTCGTCTCCAACGCCGTCGTTGACGGCAGGCTCGTCACCGGGCAGAACCCCGGCTCGGCCAAGGAGACCGCCACCAAGGTCGCCGCACTCCTCTGAGCTACCCGCGGGACCGCGCACCAGAATCGAACCGGAAGGACATCATGCAGACCGTACTGGGCGCAGGCGGCCAGATCGCCGAAGAACTCACCCGCGAACTCCATCGCAACCACACCCACGACATCCGTCTGGTCAGCAGAAACCCGCGCAAGGTGAACGACAGCGATCAGCTCGTCTCCGCCGATCTCATGGACACCGAGGCCACCAAAGCGGCGGTGGCTGGAAGCGAGATCGTCTATCTCACGGTGGGCCTGCCGATGAACTCTGGGCTGTGGGAGCAGAAGTTTCCGGCCATGATGACGAACACGATTGCCGCCTGCCAGAAGCACGACAGCAAGCTGGTCTTCTTCGACAACACCTACATGTACCCTCGCACCGCTGCACCGCAGACCGAGGACACCGCGTTCGAACCAGTCGGGCGTAAAGCGACGGTGCGGGCACAAATCGCCATGACGCTGCTGACCGAGATGCACGCCGGCAGGATCGAGGCGGTGATCTGCAGGGCCCCGGAGTTCTACGGTCCCGGGAAGACCCAGAGCCTGAGCAACTCGGTGATCTTCAACCGCATCGCAGCGGGCAAGCGACCGCTGGTGCCGTTGAACGCTCGCGCCGAGCGCAGCCTGATCTGGACCCCGGATGCCAGCCAGGCGATGGCACTGATCGGCAACACCCCGGACGCCTTCGGACAGACTTGGCATCTTCCGATCGATCAGCACCGCCTCGACTATCGGCAGATGATCGATATTGCTTCCGAGGTGACCGGCCGACGGATCGGCTACACGATGGTGCCCCGGTGGGTGTTCTGTGTCGGCGGGCTGCTCAATCCTGCCGTCAAGGAAAGCGAAGAGCTGCTGCCGCGCTACCGGCAGGACAACATCTTCGACTCCTCAAAGTTCGCATCGCGATTCCCTGATTTCGCGATCACGACCTATCGGGAGGGCATCAGCCGCATCCTCGCAGGCGAATAGCAGGACATGATTCAGGTTCACCGCTGGTCTCCCGGTCATGCAGGGAACCTCTGCCCTCCGCTCACAGTGGCTTGGTGAGGTCGGGGTGTTCGAGGGTGTCGACGTAGCGATTGGTACCTTCGATGCTCAGCCCGAACAGGTCGGTGAGGCGACGCGCTCGCCGAGGAGGCGGCGTCCAAGATGCTTGACACCAACCCCGGCATTCGCAGCATCCAGGTCAAAACCGACGAAGATGACGAGCTTCGAGTGTCGGGCTTCGAGACAGCTGTGGCCGAGCGTCGCTTCGATGACGATGATGCTGCTCAGCGGCTCCTGGATGAGCTCGGCTTCGACCCCACAGACGATCAGCAGGATCTGCGCTGTGCCGTGGACGCCAAGCTGAACCATGGAGGCTGGGAGATCAGCACCCCGAAAGGCTCGATCATTCTCGAGCAGTGGGGGTAACGGGAGTGCTCAGCCCTCGCAGACGCAGTAGTCGACCACGTCTACATCGTCCGGAAGCCTGGCCTCTGCACTGCTCTGCGCCGCGCTCACACTGGGGCCCTCGCCCGCGACCCGCTGCACTTGCTGCTCGTCGAACCCGCAGACATAGAGCGGAACAGTGAAGGCAATCTCGACCCGAGCCATGACCTGATTCTCCGACACGGCCAGGCCAGAGCGCGCAGACACTCCGAATCCAGCAGAAGAGCACCCCGACCAGATTCGCCCCGCGCGTCGACCCGCATAGGGGCTGTCATGGACACACTCCGCTACACCGGCCCCCACCTGAGCCGAGGTCACTGGCATCGGCAGGAATCGACCTGTACGCCGCACAACCTGCGATCGTCACGCCCGGGATGCGCCCGACAGTCGTCTCCACCGGTGTGCGTGTCGCTCTTCCTCTCGGCGTGATGGGGATGATCGCGATCAGGTCTGGGTGCGCTGCAGAAGGCCTCCAGCTGGCGAACGCACCGGGAATCATCGACCCGGGCTACCACGGCGACATCCGTCTGCTGCTGATCGCGCAAGGCGATCGCCCAATCTCTGTCACGGCCAGCCAGCGGGTCGCGCAGCTCATTCCTCTCCGTTTCGAGGCCCTGCGTCTGGAACAGGTGGTCGCGCTGCCGGAAAGCGAAGACGGTCGCGGCAACGGCGGTTTCGGCTCAACAGGGAACTGACCTTCCGTGCACAGAGGCAGTGCCACACAGATTCGATGAAAGGCGAACGTCATGACCACGCAGAGAATCACCGCACGCATCCGCCAGGCCCTCGATCATGTCGAGCAGATGCACGTCGTCCCCGTGGTGATCGGCGAGCGAGATGCAGACATCGACTACGACAGCCTCTACCGCTCAGAGACGGTCGCACTCGTGAAGATCACAGACGAAAGCCTCACCAGCGCAGACAACGACGATGTGCTGCTCATCACGACGACCGACTTCGACGACCAGTACGACCGCATCCGAACCGCCCGTTTCCGCCGTGCAAGTTCCCGTGTGCGTCGAATCCAGTCATATCCGTCATGTGTGCTGCGCATGGTGCTCGGACTACCCGCATGGGCATGCCGGGCACCGTGCGCACAGGTCGCAGGCGTACGGCAGCTCCAGTCAAGGTCACCCAGCATTCGTACGGACTCTTGTTCGATATCGAGCTGGTGAGGGGACCACCACCTGCTGTGACATGTGTATCGACCGTTCCAATCGCTTGGGTTCTACAGCCTGCTTCCGCGGAGGAGCCTGGCGGCGTGCTCGGCGAGGTAGGACCGGAAGGCCTTCGGCGATTCGACGGTGAACTCGATGTCGGTGAGAAGAAGAACCATGGCGAGCCACTCGTATGAGTCGACGTGCGCGGTGTATCGGCACTGATTCGAATCGACTGGTTCGAGGGCGCCATCCAGACGGTACAGGCGATCGGCCGCTGCTTGTACGTTCGCATGGAGTACGAGGGTGACGGTTCGTTCTGGAATACCCCGGAACTGCTCGCGAAGATATGTTGGGAGATCGGCGGCAGGCAAGTTTCTCGAAGGGAAGCTCCCGGCTTCGGCAGACAGGTCGCTGATGCGATCTAGACGGAAAGTGCGCCAGTCGCCACGCTTTCGGTCCCATCCGAAGAGGTACCAACGCTGTTGCAGGCGCAGTAGTCGCGCCGGCTCCACGTGGCGCGGCGAGACACCCGCAGGCTTAGTGTAGTCGAAGGTGAGCACTCTGCGAGCAGCGATAGCCTCAGCGAACACCGACACAAGCCCAGCCTGTGGCAGCGAGTCCACGCTACTGGCAACATCCGTTGTCGCGCTGAGTGCTTCGGCGGTGCGTCGGAGTCTGGGCGGCAGGATGCGGTGGATCTTCGACTCGGCCCTCTGTGCGGCATCGGTCGCATCCTGGCCGCTGGTCGCGCCGTTTGCGGCGACCTTGAGACTAAGTACGGTCGCGATCGCTTCGTCGTCTTCAAGCATGAGCGGCGGCAGCGCCCGACCTGCCACGAGTTGGTAGTAGCCGCCGGGCCCTCTGCTGCTGTGAACCGGATAGCCGAGGTCTCTCAGGAACTCGATGTCGCGACGCAGCGTGCGAGGTGCGCTTTCGGTCGCTTCGGCCAGTTGCGGCGCAGTCCACCGGCTTCCGTTCTGCAGCAGCGAGAGCAGGCGCAGCATCCGCTCACGGGGAGACCCCATCGACTCGGCTCCTCACCCCATTAGTTGTGGCCAGAATATGTCCGGATTGGATTGTAGCGTTAGAGCATGACGAGCCAAGAACGGGCAAACTGGATTCGCGTGGTGAACGCACGAACGAACAACCTCGCAGGAGTCTCTGTTCGCGTGCCGAAACACCAGATCACTGCATTCACGGGAGTGTCAGGATCAGGCAAGTCTTCGCTGGCATTCGGTACGATCGCCGCGGAAGCCGGGCGTCTGGTGGCGGAGTCGTACCCACTGTTCGTGCGCAATCGCCTCCCGTCTACCGGTCGAGCTGACGTGGACGGTATCGACGGATTGACCTTCACGACCGTCGTGGATCAGCGCCCGTTCACCGGCAACGCCCGGTCGACCGTGGGGACGGCAAGCGACATCGCCCCATTGCTGCGCATGGTGTTCTCTCGTATCGGTAGCCCCTCTGCCGGATACTCGCCGGCCTATTCGTTCAACGACCCGTCGGGCATGTGCCTCAGATGCGAAGGTCTGGGCGCGGTCGACGACATCAACCTTGACTGTCTCATCGACATGTCGATGAGCCTGAACCAAGGCGCGATCAGATTTCCCACCTTCGCACCGGGAAGCTACCGTTGGTCGCGAATGGTGCATTCAGGCCTTGTCGATCCCGCCACGCCTCTGTCAGACCTCCCTGAGAGTGCGCTCAACACGCTGCTCTACGGGGAGGATGTAGTGCTCGCGAAACCTGACCCGGAGTATCCCAAGACGAGCAAGTTCGACGGCGTCATCCCTCGACTCCGAAACAGCTACCTTCGTAAATCTCCCTCGCATCTGACCAAAGACGAGAAGGAGGCGCTATTGCGGGTCGTCACTCACAAGACCTGTTCGTGCTGTCGTGGGTCTCGCCTCAGCGAGGCCGCACGTTCCAGCCTTATCGACGGCCTGTCGATAGCGGACTGGTCTGCGCTGCCGATCAGCGAGCTCCGCAGCGTAGTCGAAATGACGCATGAGCACCGGGTGAGCCCTCTACTCGCCGCGATCAGTGACCGGCTAGAGGCAATGGATGGCGCTGGACTGGGGTATTTGAGCTTGGATCGGCACTCGACAACGCTCTCAGGCGGCGAGGCGCAAAGAGTGAAGATCGTGCGTCACCTCGGCAGTGCCCTGAGCGATGTCTGCTACATCTTCGACGAGCCGAGTGTCGGCCTGCACCCACACGACGTCCACCGACTCCTCCGTCTGCTGGTCGGCCTGCGAGATGCGCACAACACCGTTCTCGTCGTAGAACACCACCCCGCTGTGATCGCTGCCGCCGACCACGTCATCGACCTCGGCCCCGGCGCCGGAACCAACGGTGGAAGCGTCCAATTCGAGGGAACCCCCGCTCAACTGGCCGCTACCAATACCGCCACCGGGTTAATGCTTCGCGAGCGGGTGCACATCAATAGCAATCCGCGGGCCCACTCTCAGAGTGTGACCATCGAGCATGCCACCGCCCACAACCTGCGCGACATCACCATAGACATCCCACTCCGCGCCCTGAGCGTGGTGAGCGGGGTGGCCGGTTCAGGCAAGAGCACACTCGCCGCTCATGAACTGCCCGCTCAGCATCCGCAATTCACTGTCATTGGTCAGGAACCACTGCACGGCGGTAGTCGGTCAACTTCCACCACCGTCTTGGGAATCAGCGATCACATCCGCCGTGCCTTCGCTCGTGCCAACCACATGTCGCCCTCATGGTTCAGTGCAAACGCGAAAGGCGCATGTCCTGTCTGCAAGGGCAAGGGCGTGATCGTCACGGATCTGGCCTTCCTCGACGATGTCAACACACCATGCGAAGCATGCAAGGGGACCAGGTTCAATCCCACCGCACTGGCTGCTCAGTATCGTGGGCGATCCATCGCAGATGTCCTGGCGATGAACGCGTCACAGGCATGCGACGTGTTCGGCAGAATCCGTGACATCACGGCATCGCTCGAATGGCTCCAAGACGTAGGGCTGGGCTACCTCAGCATCGGGCAGGCCACCGACACCCTCTCAGGCGGTGAACGCCAGCGCCTTCTGCTCGCCAAATGTCTCACCGTCACACCCAGTCCGTCAACCCTGCACATCGTGATGGACGAGCCGACCGCAGGACTCCACGGCTCCGACACAGACAAGCTCCTCGAGCTCTTCGACCGGCTGGTGAATCTGGGAGCCACAATCGTCGTTATCGAACACAACCAGCGCGTCATCGGCCACGCCGATCATGTCATCGACATCGGTCCCGGCGCAGGCCACGAAGGAGGCACCATTGTCTACCAAGGACCGCCAAGCGGACTGCTCACCGCACCTGGCTCGATGACCGGCAGGTACCTACAACAGACACGTTCCGTCGCATACCCAGACGGGGCCTCATGGGGTGTTAGTACCGAACGGGTGACTCCACGCTAGTCGGACGGGTCTGCTGCAGGTGAAGCCAAACACGGACGTCTGGTCTGCACCGACTGTGTTCTCTTTCTGCTCCTCTTGCACGACACGGCCTTCGTCGACCAAGCTGCCAAGAAGCACTTGTGACAGTTCTGCCATTCGAAGACCTCTCAAAGTGCGCACGCGCATGGGCGTGCCAGTTGTTTGGGAGGAGCCGTCTAACTAAGAGCGAGGAGGAGTGTGCAGGCTTGTTGGGATGTCAAAGGCACTGTTCCACACCCACACCACCGGGTACCTCTATGGCCCGTGGAATCGGTGAGCAAGCTGATGAACGTCAAGGAAGTCACGATGACTAGACCGCCGACGCTGCCGTGTTCGCCAGGCGGGCCCGGAGTCAGCGATCGGGCTGGGCGCTGATGATTCTTGCAATGGCATCAGCTGCGAGGTTTTCCGGGGGTGTGGCCTCGTCGAGTGCACGGTGCAGGATAAGCCCCTCAATTAGTGCATCAAGGATACGTGCCGTCGTGGAGTCAAAGTGCTTCTGCAACGCATCACGGCTGCGAACCATCCAAGCGGTAGTCAACGGCTGATAAGCGGTGTTGCGTGCGGCAAGAGCGTACAACTCATGGGTGAGTCTGACCACGCGTGTGCTTCTGAGCACATCGCACTCGATCAACGCGACCACAGCTTGGGCAGCTTGATCACGGCTGCCGGATTGTCTGAGGTATGTCTCGAAGATTTCACTTATGCAGATACTGAAGCGTGTGAACGCTTCATGCATCAGTTCGTCCATGCTGGTGAAGTGGTATGTCACCGATCCCAGTGGGACGTCGGCGGCGGCAGCTACGCGGCGAGCGGAGGTGCCGGCCACGCCGACACTCGTGATGACCTCGAGGCACGCATCGATGAGCCTATCCCGTCGGTCGGGGTCCGATCGACGAGACCTACCTTTCGGTAACGGGAAGGTCATAGTGCACGAACGACGCGAGCGGGGTTGCCAACGGCAACGACGTCGCCCGGGATGTCACGGGTCACAACAGCGCCCGCACCGATGACACTATTGTCACCAATGGTGACCCCCGGGCACACGATCACGCCTCCGCCCAGCCACACATTGTTTCCGATAGTGATCGGTTTCGCCGCCTCTAGCTTGTCTCTGCGTGGCTGAGGGTCAAGAGGGTGAGTGGGGGTGAGGAGCTGAACGTTCGGTCCAATCTGACAGTCTTCACCGATGGTGATTGTGGCGACGTCGAGCGCGGTGAGGTGGTAATTCACAAATGTGCGGGCTCCGATACTGATGTTCTCGCCATAGTCGACATACAACGGAGGCTTGACGTGCGCGTGCTCCCCAAGGGCTCCAAGTAAGTCACGGAGGATCGGCAACGCGTTCTCAGAGCCAGTGACAGTGGCTCGATGGTAGGCATCAGTTAGCTCGGCCGCGCGGCGAGCGAGCCGTGCGTTATCGGGGTCGTCGGCGATATACAGGTCACCGGAAAGCATCCTCTCGCGGTTGCTTCTGGGATCTCCATCGAAGTAATTCATCATAGGCTTTCTCCATTGCGTACAATCGTACATATAAGTTGCATATTACATGTACCATCGGCCCCTCGCTCGCCAAGCTCGACCTGCTCTGTCCGCTCCGCTTCTGACGAACCGGGAGCTAGCGCCGAACTGCACCGAGAGGACCGCGGTTCTCGAATTAGACAAAGCGGATTACTGCTTGACTGCCGTTGCATCGCCGGTGAACACGATTCTGACGAGACTCGCAGGCGCAGCATTACTGCGGCGATGGTCTGGACGGATGGTAGGGATTCAACCCCGAGGCCAGTGTTGTCCTACTCACAATGAGCCTTGCGCCCCTGAGCCTTCCCATCTCACGCCCAATTGTTCGCAGTAGGTCCGTGTCCGCCAACCTCCCAGTTCTAGCTTGCCCAGCGCTTCGTGGTGACTTCTGTACCGGCACCATCGAGTGCGGCAACCTGCAGTCGGGGCAGGTGCGCTTGCGTACTGGGTTTGCCTCAGCTCGATCCCTATACGCGCGGGCGAATGAACGACGTGCACAGCTATACCTTGCACTAATTCTCTGGGCAGAAAGATCACGAGTGGCGAGGTCGAACATGTCATCGCTTCGGAGCCACGGACGAAGTGCCGCCGGGAGCCTTTGTGCTGTATCAGCACGGTAGGAGAGACACGGTGCAGGCCACTCCGGCTGCATCTCAAGTGATGGGACCGACCAGAACAAATCACCGCAGTCTTGATCTACAACCCACCCAGTACCAACGGTGACCACAGCGGCCAGGTTCCATACTGTACGCCACCGACATCACCGAAGACGGAGACGACCCGATAGTCAACGGAGCATTCGTGTTCCCGCCCGAGTCAGGTCTCACCAACGAGCACGGCTCCATCCGCCTGTCCGAGCTCTCCCGCAACGGCGGCCGCGTCAATGCGTCCCAACCGACGACATTCGCCGAGGCACTCAAGTACGGCGATGAGGTGAACGACGGCAGCCGGAACATGGCAGAGCTATACGCAGAGCTCTGACCCAGGCAGGTGCCAAATTGGGTGCCAAAAACGGTTCCGTTCATTGCACCTACTGGGATAAACCGAGATAATCGACCTACGCTGAAACGAGCGCTGCCCAGTAAACACAAGGCTTCCAGGCGTCCAGTGTGCTAAGGGAATCTACAATGCGAGATAACCCTTGGTCGTGGGTTCAAGTCCCACACGCCCCACTTCTGGCCCGGGATACCGCGGATCGTCCCGGAGGTTTCGACCATGGAACCCCTCACGTCTTCGCACGCGCAAATTCTGAACACGTAGTGTCCAGACTCCCACCCCCAGTGCTTCGGCCATGCGCCGCTGGGGCGATAACTCCGAACTCTTGTTATCCGTAGCCGGAGTTCGTCGAAACGAGGCTGCGGCACCGGTTCCGCACAGAGCGGATGAGTTACCCCATATAGGCTTGGCCCATGCAGAATGAGCGTCAACAGCAAGCTGTAACAGCTGATGGTCGAGTACTTTCGGGAACGAGTTATGGACCGGCCGGAGGACGGCCGGTCCTGTTTGTCGCCGGAGCTGCTACGAGCAAGCTGATGACTTTTGGAAGCGATCTGCTCTCCACTTTGAACCTGCAGCTACTCACGATGGACAGGCCTGGAATCGGTGGGTCAACCCCTGATCCGACCAGAACGCTCGCGTCAACGGCAGCGGACTATCTGGTTTTCGTTTCGGCAGTTCTCGGCGAGCAAACAGGAAAGGTGGCAGTTGTAGCGAACTCTCAGGGGGCTGTTTTCGGACTCGCCCTCGCCTGCGCAGGTGGTGCAGACGGCCTCACCCTCGTCTCGCCCGCGGATGAGATCGCCCATCCTCGCATCCACGCGATGCTACCCCGAGAAGCAACGATGCTCAGCGACCTCGCGCAGACGAAGCCCGAGGAGGCAGCAGCGATCCTCGCAGGCTTCTCTGCACACGCGATGGAGGAAATGGTGATGAGCGGTTCCGGGCCGGAAGATGCTGGCTTCTACCGGAGAGAGCCGTTCGTATCCCTTTACCGCCGCAGCCTCGAAGAAGGCTTCAACAATGGTGGAGCCGGGTATGTACGAGACACACTCATCGCCATGCGTACTTGGGATCTCGATCTCGACGCAATTGACTGCACCGTGCAGGTGCTCTTTGGCGCCGGTGACATCACCCATTCACCGGATCATGGCGAGACGCTCACAGGGCGGATTCCGGGAGCCACACGAAGGGTCTTCCCCGATGCGGGCGGAGCGTTGCTGTGGACCCATGCACGTGAGATCTTGGAATCAGTAGCCGCTTGAAGGTTTGACTTCATTTGAGGCTCGGCTCTAAACAGCGCAGAGCCGTTCTAAAGCATCACGAGTAGTGCCCCGTAGCGTGGTGTAACGGCACGGGTGGCTGAGCGTCGTCGTAGACTCCCGTGCGGTCACCGAGTGATCCTTCGAGAAGGCTCCTACCTCCGCTCGAAAGGCGTCATCACGATGAGCGCTCCGCAAATTGTCGGCCCTGCCCGCCTGTTGACCCAAGCTGTGTCTGACGCGTCGCGGGATCTGAGGCGGAGCCCGCTGCAAACCATGATCAACGCGCGTTGCAGTCTGCTGCCTCGGACGCCGTGGCTGGCGCCGATGGGGGAGGCCCACACCCGACCGCCTCACACGGCGCAACGGCTACTGGCATCGCGACCTCGACACCCGCGTCGGCACGATCGATGACGTGATCCCGAAGCTGCGGCAGGGAGCCTATTCCCCGAGTGGCTGTTGGAACGTCGCAACCGAGCCGAGACAACTATGATCACACTGGTCGCGGACTGTTCCCTCAACGGTGTATCGACTCGCCAGAGGGACAAACTCTTCAAACCCTTGGCATCCACTCCCTGTCGAAGTCGCAGGTCTCCCAGATGGTTGCAGACTTCGACGAGCATGTCGACCAGTTCCGCCACCGCACGCTCGGCGACGCCGGCCCATTCACCTTAGTCGCTGCTGATGCACTGACTATGAAGGTCCGTGAGGGCGGGCGGGCGATAGGCGCGGTCGTGCTGGTGACGACCGGCGTCAACGCCGACGGGCGACGCGAGATCCTCGGACTGCCGGTCGTGGCGTCTGAGATCACAGCTGCATGGAACTGCTTCTTTGCAGACCTCGTCGCCACGAACCTGATGAGCGTGACGCCGAAGAGCATGTGGCCAGCGGTCAAAGCGATGCTGCACTCCGGCTACGACCAACCCGACGCCGACGCTGTCCACGCGCAGTTCGATCGGCTCCTCGAATACGTCGACGAGAAGCTCCCCGACACCCACAAGTACCTCGACACAGCGAGAGCGGACATCCCCGCATTCACCGGGTTCCCGAAGGCCTCTGCCAATCGACCTGGTCGAACAACCCGAACGAACGGTTGAACCGTAAGACTTGCCGCCGTACTGACTCCGCCGGAATCTTCCCGAGCTGCGACACGATCACCCGTCTCGTCGGTGTCCTTCTCGCTGAACTGATCGACGAATGGGTCGAAGGCCGCCGCTACCTCGGCCTCGACATCCTCGCCAAGATCAGACACATACTCACACCCAGCACCAGGCACCCAGGGGTGAGACAACACCACCCACGAACTCAGCGCCTAACCAACAACAGCACAGAAGGGTCACAACCCAACTGGACATGAACCAGAGCGCCTTCGGCTACGCCGACTGATCAGGAGTAGGCAGGTGACGGGCGAACGCATACACAGTGGTCATGGAACACATCTCCACGCAGGTTCACTCCATCGTTTCCTGACCGTCTGCTGTCACAGGGCTCGGCTACGGTCTGACGGGTTTGCTGAGGTCACGCAGACCATCCGTCACTGCGATCGCTTGTCCAGAGCCAGGCTATCCGCATCGGTAGATGCGGGGCAGTTCAACACAACCCCGTCCCCGTTACAGCGCATCTTTGCCCATGTACCGGTGCACCCCGACCGGATACCACCGCTGCAGGCTCCCCCCCAACTTCTCTCTCCACTGGCCCGATGTCAGAACGCCGGCGAGACATCACCGGCTCCTGCACAGAATGACGACCGGTGATCTTTCAGAGCGTTCCCGCCACCGCTGCGGCGATGACGTTTGCAAAGGAGGCAAGCAGCAGCGGGTCGTCTGCCAGCTGAGGTGTAGCGATGCGTAGATATCCCGAGACACCCTCGGTGGGGGATACAAAGGTCTGCGCGCTCGGCGCGAGTACGATTCTCTGCACGGCAAGACCCAGCAGCGCGTGCGACTCATCTGCGACAGGCACCCATGCCAGCAGGTCGTCAGCGGGCAGGAGGACCTCAAGCCCCCGGGATCGCAGCGCGTCGGCCACCGCCCGCGTGCGCCGAGTCAACTCGGCGCGATGCTCAGCTACCAGTCGGGTGACCGCTGCCGATTGTAGCGCAAACGCCAGGGTGTCCTGCAGAATGCGGCTGTTGAGGCCAGCGCCGAAGCTCCTGACACGCTCAATCGCGTGCAGTGCCTGCGCTGGGCCGCCGACCACGGTGGTGCGCAGATCTACCCCGCACGCTCGATAGAAAGAGCGCAACCGCAGTACCCGACCGGGCAGCCGCTCACCGAGCGTCGGGTTGACAGAGAGTGACCATGGTCCGAGTGGGTCCTCCTCGATGACGAGGGACTCGGGATACTGCACAAGCACCTGCCCGAGCTCGGCGATGCGCTCATCAGTAGCTCTTGAGCACAGGGAGAAGGCCGCGGAGGGTTGGAAGAAAAAGGCCGTCGCCAACCACAAGCCCCACCATTTGCAGCACTTGCTCAACCACGCCGAGATCCCGCCGGCGATCAACCAGATTGAGCTGCACCCCAACCTGCCTCAATAGGTCTCGCGAGTCTTCAATCGCTCCAGCGGAGTGGTCACTGAGTCGTGGAGCCCGCTGGGCGGTAGCTCCATTCCTGGCCTCGACGGCAAGCCGCGTCGAAACCGCCTGCTTGGCGACCCCGTGATCACTGGGATCGCGGCAAAGCACGGGCGCAGCCCGGCCCAGGTGCTCATCCGCTGGCAGCTGCAGAGTGGCCACGTGGTAATTCCGAAGTCGTTCCACGAGGAGCACATCAGCCAGAACATCGACGCGCTCGACTTCTCCCTCGACGGCGATGACTTCGAGCGCATCGCCACGCTGCAGGACGACGTGCGTGTGGGGCGCGACCCCGACCGCTTTGACAGCTACGACCACGCCTGATCCAGTGCCGCAGACAGAGACAGGAGAAGCGCGTGGGCACGAGAGTGGTCATCATCGTCGGCACAGGGCGCGCGCGGCCTCTCACCTGCGGCGCAACGCAGGATGGCTGTGGTCGGACCGCCTGCGATTCCACTGACAATCTTGCTGGTCGATGACCGTCAACCCTGTGTATGAAGGGTGTGGGACGCCGACTAGTCACGAGCGCTCTGCATGAAGTACGCTGACCAGCGCAGTGTCGCTGCTCACTGAGTCTGGCACCTCCGTCGTGGGATTCCGCGCCGTGCCTGCCGCGGTCGTTCAACAGTGCAACCTGAGACCGCTCATACCCGTAACTCACATGCCACGCCGAGATGCGACCGATGCAAGCACCTATGTGAACTACGGCCGCGGCGATCCTCGGGAATGGACTCATTGAGCGCGCTGGGCTGAGCCGGAGCAGTGGCGTTCAACCAGAATCTTCCCTGGAGAGTTCGAGGCCGGGAGAGCGTCGCTCTCAGCCCATCGGCATTGGTGTTTCAGAGGGCTCGCAGCGAACCTTCAGTTCGAGTTCCTCGTCTATCTGGGCGACCGCGTTCAAAGTGCAAGACGGACTCACGAGACCGCACAGTTTTTGACGGGATGACGTCCATTCCACGGTGTGCCGTCACGGGGACCTGTGCGGCGCTGATCCGCCACGCTCGCTTTGTCTCCGACGGCGACATCTGCGACTCTCATCTTGCTGCCACCGCGCCCACGTGGGAAACCACCATCGAAAAATTGGTGCCAGCTTCGTGGCATCCGCGTCAGTGTGCTTCTTGGCTGTTGATCCCAACCATGCACTTGCTGGTGGATGCCCAGTAGAACGACTACCCGGAGCTGCGAATGCCGGACTGTGGCTCAGCCACCGGCAGGCCGTGCACAAGTCGAATCGTGCCGTGTGTGATGCAGGGTAGGGTCGCCACGGAAGGATGATCGACATGGCAGCCGTCGTAAGTACTCAGCAGAGCTCACTGCGCGAGCCACGCGCGTGGCGATTCACGCGCGGACGACCACGGGACTCATGGTGGCGTCTCCAAGCGCGTCAGAACTGCACCAAAGCGAATCGCTCAGGCCGTCCGAGAACACCAGCCCGCGCCGACCTCACTCAAGAGCGATCCGGAATTGCCTGAGGGGCTTCGCCAGACACAGAACTGTGCTGGCGAAGCCCCTCAGGCGTTCATCAGGCCGAAGCACGCAGTCGTCGAGGCTCACCCCCAGACGACGACGACTGCGTGCTGATCAAATCAGCTCTGCTTACGGCGACGCTTGACCAGAGTGAGTCCGGCTCCCGCGGTCACGGCCAGCAGACCTGCGATGAGAGCCAGCTCCACAGGCCCGTCGGCAAAGCCGGTGCGAGCGAGCTTGTTGTTGCTCGGGGGAGTGGCGGATGAGTTGTCCGGGCTGTCGGGCTGGACAGGAACGACGGGCTCATCCGGGGTCGGTGCCGGTGGTGCAGGCACCGACGGCACATGATTCGTCGTGCACTCCGCAGTCTCGCTGGCAGTAGCCGGCACGCAGTTGGGAACCACTGACGGAGTTCCCGGCGGAACGACGCCGTCACCTGTAACCACGTTGACAATGCGATCAGCGTCGTTGGCGTCGGCGTTCACCTTGACCTGATAGGTGAGCTTCGCAGACTCGCCCGGCTGCAGCGTGCCCTGCCAGCTGAGCACCCGATTCTCGGTGTCAACAGTCGGAGCGTCGGCGGCAGTCCCAGCGATCGTGGCCTGTGCTGAGCCCTCGACGTACGAGGTGTTATCCAGTACGTCTGACAGGTCATCGCTGATTGTGGCAGGGGTCAAAGGTGTGTTGCCGGTATTCGTCACATCCACTGCATAGCTGATGACTTGGCCTGGGTCGACCTTCGCCCCTGACGCCGGGTCAGACGACTTCTCGATGTGCAGACCGGGCAGGGCCTGCGTGTTCGCGATGCCCTTGAGGTCGATGTTGGTGTGCTCCGCATCGACTTTCACAGGGATGGGGTCAGACGCCAAGAGGTACCCGGCAGGTGCCTTGGTCTCCACGAGGGAGTAGTCTCCCCATGCCAGCCCGCCGATCTGCAGTTCTCCGTCGGCCGGGTTCCGGTCGTTCTGGCCATTGTCCACGATCGGTGCCGTAGTACCGTCAGGGCCTTTCAGGGTCCATTCCGATCCGCCGAGAGCGGCACTGGTGTCTCCGTCGACTTTCGACCACGAGAGAAGTCCGGCCTTTCGGCTGTTGGTGATCGACCCGAAGGTCTCATTCAGATGCTGCGCATCGATGGTGACCGTCTTCGACTCATCGGTCATGTCATAGCCGACCGGTGCCTGGGTCTCTTTGAGTGTGTACTGTCCCCACGGCAGATCTGAAACGGAGAGTGCTCCTGCTGCTGGATTCCCATCGTTCTGACCGTTGTCAGCGACGTTGATAACCGATCCGTCCGAAGCGGTCAGCGACCACTGAGAGCCGTTCAGAGCAGCCCCGTCTGCATCGGTCTTCTGCCACGAGACACCGCCCAACAGAGCCGTGTTCGTCACTGTGCAATCGACGAAGTCGCCGACTCCGACGTGTGCGGCGACTGACCGACCGTCGTCTGCATACGTCAGATCTGACGAGGGGATGACCTTCCCGTTGCGAGTGCACGACCAGCTGTTCTGGTAATGGCTCCAGTCGACTGAAGGTGATGCCGCCTTCTCTGTGAACGTCACACGATCACCGTCTGCATCGCTGACTAGGGTGCTGCGACCTGTCGTAGCGTTCGTTGCGCTGCCGGCGGTGGTTGCCTCTCCCAGCTCGGTGTCAGTGGTCGAGCTCGACACGGTGAAGTTGTCGTTGGCATCGTACCGTTTGGGCAGGTCCTTGGTCACCTGAACGGTGGAGAACTGCACAGCGAAGGCGATGGCCTCGCGAGAGTTGGCGTTCACCTTCATCGAAGCGCCGATTTTGCTCGGAGCCTTGGCCTTGAGAACCTGTGCGCCGGCACTTGTCGACTTGTCTCCGGGCAGGCCGAGACATGTCACCTCGTTCGTACCGACCCCCGAGAGGCCTCCGGCACACGTCTGCGAGTAGCCGGCGGGCTGCGCGGTGGCGAGCTGGTTCAGCGATGAGTCCGAGAAGAATCGAAGACCTTCGGCGTTCCCGCCGCCCCCTGACCCGTCCGTGGACTCAGCATCGGCTACGACCAAGGAATAGGTGCTGTTCGTAGCACCAGCCTGATTGGCCACCTTGACGTTGTCGAGGGTGATCGTGCTGACCCACCCGTTCCAGTCTTCGCCAGGCTGGGCCTGGGGAATCCAAAGCGCTGGCTTTCCCGCCGTGTTCTTGTAGAAGGCGTTGCCCAGAACAGCGCCCCCGTAGGTGGGCAGTGAGGTGGCGACCACGTCTCGCGGCCCCTGGTCGCTGCCGGCCGTGAGATGGGCCACGAACGACATCTCGTATCCGCCCGGCAGGGAGATCGACATGGGCTGGCCTGCGGCGCTCTTCGCCTCATCAGTGTTCAGACCTGACATGTCGATCCAGCACAGGGTGTCAGCGTTTGGTCCGTCTGTTCCGTAGCTGCAGCCGGTCTGAGCATTGGATGCGTCGTCAGCCGTCGCAATGCTGGCCTGGGTCGCCGTAAGCGTCCCAAACGAAAGGGCCGCCAATGCCGCAACAGCTGCGGTCTTCGCCGCGAACCCGGAGCGCAGTGGCCGCGCTCGGGCAGTATCTAATTGATGCGTTTTCATCCGTTCTCACTTTCCGATGTAGTCTAGTCGTTCGGCATGTCGGTCTGGTGCGGCGACAACCGAACGTGCTAGCTGTCCCATGCAAATGGAACCTCTCTGAAGAGAGAGTCACTGTGGTCGTGAATCTCCCTCACGCCTCAAGGATTTGGAAGGTTCTATGCAGTTTGATCGGGAAGACCCTCGGAATGAACCGACGGACACACCCCACACTATCCAGGACGAAGACGTCGACGCTGACCGGCTGGCAGCGCTTTGGAGCACATATCACCGTCGTCTCAGTGCTTACGTCCACCGTCATGCGCCCGACCTCGATGCCGACGACGTAGCCTCCGCCGTGCTGGAGTCTGCCCTCGCAGCACGTCGCAGGGGCCACGCCTCACTCCGCACCCCTCGCGCCTATCTGTTCACAGCAGTGCGGCGCAGAATCGCACGTGAGCGCAGTCTCAGCTCTCATCTCAGCTCTCTGGACGACGGTGCTCTGGAGCGCCTGCTGGCGGAGTCAGAGCAGCCGACCGCTTCGCCTGAGGGCCAGGCTCTCGTCGAGAGTCTCTTGGGTGAGTATTCCCCACGTGATCGATTCCTGCTGGTCGAACGTTTCGGTCACGAGGCTTCCATTTCGTCTATCGCAGCTGCCACCGGGCTGACTGAACCACAGACATCACGGCGACTGTACAAGGTGAAGCTGGATTTCCGCTCGCGTTGGATACAGTCACACGTGACGGTTCCCGATCGGCCCGAGATCTGCAGCAAGACACTCAGACAGACCGGCAGAGTGCTGTCAGGGCTCGCGGCGCCGTCTGTCGCTGAGAAGTTCTGGAGCCACGTCGACAGCTGCCCGAACTGCAGCGCCGCCGTACGCGAGAGCAGAGAGTCGACGAAGTTTCCCTATCTTCTCTTCGTCGGAATCCCGATCGCCGCCTTCTCAGCGCAGCAGATGTCTACCTCTCCAGCGGCTGCCGATCCGCAGCACGACACAGACTCGGGCACCGATGACATGTCGTCTGCCATCGATGGAGGAACCCATCAGGCCCAACTCGAGACCACGCTCGGTGGGTCTGCGCAGACGACTGCGTCTCACGGGGCATGGCACTCGTTCCGAGTCGTGGCGCTTCTCGTGGCCGCTGCGGGGCTGGTCGTCGTGATCGGCCTGTCGATGCATGCACTGCTGACCCAGCCCGACGCACCAGGCCCGGCCGTTCCGTCCTCGTCCGACATCGTGCCGTCGCCTTCCGCCTCGGCCGACGGCGAGGCGCAGCCCGAGCAGAATCCGGCGCGTTCAGCCAGTCCTGCTCCGACGGCCGAGACTCACACCGGCACGCAGCCGCCGGAAGATTCGATCCCGTCAGACCCCGGCAGCGGCAGCGCCGAACCTACCCCGTCAAGCACGGGCGACGGCCCGCTGCAGACCTGCTCCTGGTCGTCTGAGACAATGTGCTTCGAGACGCGCTAGACGGCCCTCACCCGAACGGTTCGTCCGAATGCCCTGGTCGCGGTCGCTGGACTCGCGCATGTCTGTGCCCGATTGACGTCATACGCTCGCTTCAGTCCGGTCGAGCCACGTCTCCACGACCACCCTCGCGGCCGCAGCCAATGCAGGCCCGACTGCCACGGCATCCGCTCGAATCGACCGCGGATCGAGCCCCTCGGCAACGAGCTCATGCGCATGCCCGATCAGCCAGCGCTCTATCTGCGCGGCATCGGCTTCGAGATGAAACTGCAGAGCGAGTACGTTTCGGCCGACGCTGAAAGCCTGATTCGAGCACGCCTCCGAGACAGCCAGATGCTCGGCCCCTGCCGGAATGGCGAACTCGTCGCCGTGCCAGTGCAGCACGGGGATGCCGTCCAGCGGCCGCAGCGCAGAGTCGCGACCCAGCGCTGTGAGTTCGATCGGCGCGTATCCGATCTCTTTGTGCGGCATTGGCGTCACCGACGCCCCAAGAGCGTGAGCGATCAGCTGAGCCCCGAGACAGATGCCGATCAGGGGCCTTCCCGCACGCAGCCGCGCCGAAATCGCAGCCTGCTCATCACCGAGAAACGGGTAGGCATCGGTGTCAGCGACCCCGATCGGCCCGCCCAGCACGACGACCAAATCCGGTGCCAGCAGGTCGAGAGACGTGATCTCGTCGATGCCCGCGTCAACGTATTCGACGTTCCAACCACGTTCACGGAGAACTGGCTCGATGACGCCCAGGTTCTCAAAGGCCACATGTCGAATGGCCACCGCATGTCGCATCATGCCTGCGAGCATAGAACGGTCAGATTACGATCGCGATTCAGCTGCGTTTGGGCGGACGACCTCGCCGCGGACGCTCCTGATCGATCGGAAACGCGGTCGGCGTGCGGGCCGCCTGCTGAATGACCTGACGCAGCCAGTTCGTCTCGGCGTTGAGCATGCTGTGATACCCAAGCCAGACCATGCTGGTGATCGGTTCTGGCAGACCTTCAAGCGGGGCGGTCGAGCGCTGCAGACAGGCCTCGAGATGCCGTTCGGCGACGGCTTTGCCATCGACTGAGGGCAGAGAGAGCGCAAGTGACACTTTGCGAATAGTGTCGAGCGCCGACGCCCCGTCGTCCACCGACTCAAGCCATCGGTCGAAGACCTCACGCCCGGCGTCGGTGGGTTCGTAGAGCACCCGGCCGTTCTGGGGTGCGCCGAACTGCTGCACGAGTTTGTCGCGGCCGAGCCGTTCAAGGGTCGAGTAGATCTGGCCGGCATTGACGTCCATGAGACCTGCCGTGCGGCGCAGCAGTTCACTGCGCAGCTGCGTGCCATAGCAGGGCGACTCAGCAAGGATGCCGAGGATGCCGAAGCGTACGACCATGTCTCCTCCTCATCCAGCAGTCAATGATACCGGGTGAGTGCGGCGTTCCTGCTCAGGCGCAGGGTGTCAGTACACAGACCGGTGACGGCGCAGGGCCGCCCGGTGCTTCTCGCACGCGCGATCAGACGCTGCGTACGCCGACGACGGCGTTGTGCCCACCGAAGCCGAATGAGTTCGAGATCGCGAAGAGCTGGCCCTCGTCAGGCAGCTGATGGGGTGCTCCGGTCGGTGCGAAGAACGGCGTCTCAGGATCCTGCTGGTCGAGGTTGATCAGCGGGGGAGTGACCCGATCCTGCACCGCCTTGACGGTGAAGACCGTCTCAAGCGCACCGGTGCCGCCGAGCAGGTGCCCGGTGTTGCCCTTGGTCGCGGCGACCGGGATGCTGTCGAGCGCATCGCCCAGCACAGCGTGTAGGGCTTTGTACTCGGCGGGGTCGCCGACCGGCGTCGAGGTCGCGTGCAGGTTGATGTGGCCGACGCTCTCAGGCGTCTCGCCCGAGTTCTCCAGAGTCGCCCGCACTGCACGAGCGGCGCCGAGGCCCTCAGGGTCGGGTGAAGTGATGTGGTACGAGTCAGCGGTGACTGCACCGCCGGTGATCTCGGCATAGATGTGCGCGCCACGAGCCAGGGCGTGCTCTTCGCTCTCGAGCACGAGCACCGCGGCGCCCTCGCCCATGACGAAGCCGTTGCGGTTCACGTCGAGCGGGCGTGACGCGTGCTGCGGGTCGTCATTGCTCTTGCTCAGCGCGCGCATCGATGCGAACGCGGCGAGCGGCAGCGGGTGGATGGTCGACTCGGTGCCGCCGGCGATGACCACATCGGCGTAGCCCTGCTGAAGATGGTCGTAGGCGTTGACGATCGACTCGACCGACGATGCGCATGCGGAGAGCACGGTGCGAGCGAAGGCCTGCGCCTGGAACTCCAGTGAGATGGCCGCGGCTGAGGCGTTCGCCATCAGCATCGGCACGGTCAGCGGCATGACGCGGCGAGGGCCGCGCTCCCGCAGCGCGTCATAGGAGTCGAACAGCGTCCACACGCCGCCGATGCCGGTGGCGAAGTCGACGCCCAAACGGGTCGGATCGACCTCGGGCGCGCCGGCATCCTGCCAGGCCTCGCGCGCCGCGACGATCGCAAGCTGTGTCGACGGGTCGTTGCGTTTGACCTCGACAGGGGTGAGCACCTCTGCGGGGCGCACTTTGGCCTGACCGGCGAAGCGCACCGGCAGGTCATACTTCTCGACCCAGGGCTGGTCGATGGTCGAGACTCCGGATTCACCGTTGAGCAGCGCCTGCCAGGTCGAGGCGACGTCTCCGCCGAGCGGATTGGTCGTGCCCATGCCTGTGACGACGATCTTCTTCTTCATGGTCTCTCCGTGTCTCAGATGTCTCTTGGGGGAACGGCGCCGATCGTGTCGGCGCCAAAATCTCTGACGGGCGTTTGTGACGCTGCCGTCGGGCGGCGGGCGCGGCGACGCGTCCAGATGTGGATGCGCGTCGCCGGCGCCGCGAGTGGGTGGCCGTGCACCTTGGTGACGGCCGGCGTCAGCCGAGCCTACTTGCTGGCGTTGACGATGAAGGTGACGGCGTCGCCGACGGTCTTCAGGTTCTCGATCTCTTCGTCGGGAATCTTCACGCCGAACTTGTCCTCGGCGTTCACGACGATGGTGGTCAGCGAGATCGAGTCGATGTCGAGGTCGTCGGTGAACGACTTGCCCATCTCGACGTTCTCGGCCGGAACACCGGTCTCCTCGTTGATCAGCTCGGCCAGGCCCTTGAGAACCTCATCCTGAGTGTGTGCCATTTTCTTCTCCTTCTGTGTGTGACGAAAGCCCGGTCGGGCTGCCGCGATGCGAATGTCGCCGTTTGAGACTAGGGGAGCGCCACGACCTGTGCGCCATAGACGAGCCCAGCGCCGAAGCCGATCTCGAGCGCAAGGTCGCCGCTCTTGACCTCGCCGGCATCGATCAGCGCCCGAGTCGCGATCGGAATCGAGGCCGCGGAGGTGTTGCCGCTGTGTGCGATGTCGCGCGCGATCACCACGCTCTCGGGCAGCTTCAGCTGTTTGGCGAACTCATCGATGATACGCATGTTCGCCTGGTGGGGAATGAAGACGTCGATGTCATCAGGGGTGAGACCTGCCGCCTCAATGGCCTGCCGGGCGATCTTCGCCATGTCCCAGACCGCCCAGCGGAACACCGTTCGCCCCTCTTGGCGCAGCGTCGGCCAGCGGTTGATCTGTTCGCCGTCATGCTCGCCGAAGCCGGTGGCCTCGCCGTAAGCGACGCCGTCGCGGTACTCGAGCAGCGAGTTGGTCATATGGATGGTCTTCCAATGCGAACCGTCCGAGCCCCAGATCGTCGGCGAGATGCCTGGAGTCTCGCTGGGGCCGACGACGGCAGCGCCTGCGCCATCGCCGAGCAGGAACGAGATGGAACGGTCGGTCGGATCGATGACGTCGCTGAGCTTTTCTGCGCCGACGACGAGCACGTTGTGCGCGAGGCCGCTGCGCACCAGCGCGTCAGCCTGGCCGATGCCGTAGCAGTAGCCGGCGCACGCGGCCGAGATGTCGTAGGCGGCGGCCGGCGTCGAGCCGATCTGATCGGCGAGCCAGGCTGCCAGCGACGGGGTCTGATACGGGTGTGTCACCGTGGCGACGATGACGGCGTCAATCTCGGTCGGATCGATGCCTGCATGTTCGATGGCCTGCTTCGAAGCGGCAAGCGTGAGATCGCTCAAAGTGACCTGGGCCGAGGCGCGGCGACGGTCGATGATGCCGGTGCGCTGGCGGATCCACTCGTCCGACGACTCGATGGCCTCGACGAGATCGTCGTTCGTGACGACCTGGTCGCCTCGAGCTGCTCCGATGCCGCGGATGCGAGCGTACTTGGCTCCTTCAGCGGTGCGCATGACTGTGCTCAATGCCGTGTTCCTCACTTCGTGTTCTGCGGTTGCGATGATCAGTCGTCGAGGTGGTCGGCGATCAGGTCGGCTGCTGGTGCCAGGTCGTCAGGGGTCACGATCGCCTTGCTCGGCAGCCCCCGCAGTTCGCGTTTGGCCAGTCCGACGAGGGTGCCGCCGGGCAGCAGCTCGACCATGGCGGTGACGCCGTGCTCGACGAACGAGGCCTGGTCGGCGTCCCAGTGCACGGGCGAAGCGACCTGGCTGATGAGCAGATCGAGGTAGCGCTGACCGTCAGGCACGACCGTGCCATCGGCGTTGGTCCACAGTGGCCCGGTGGGGTCGCTGGTGCCGAAGGTGTCGCGCAGGCCGAGCAGGTGCTCGCGGGCCGGCTGCATGTAGGCGGTGTGGAAGGCGCCCGCCACCGAGAGCGGAATCACTCGGGCACGAGCCGGTGGCTCCTCGACCAGCTTGGCCACAGCGTCCACCGCACCGGCGGCGACCAGCTGGGCTGCGCTGTTGAAGTTCGCGGCGGTCAGGCCGAGCGCGTCGAGACGGGCGAGCACCTCGGTGCGGTCGCCGCCGATCACGGCTGCCATGGTGGTCGGCGTCGCCGCCGCGGCCTGTGCCATCGCCTGGCTGCGTTCGCGCACGAAACGAGCAGCGGTCTCAGCGGTGAACACACCAGCCAGAGCTGCGGCGGTGATCTCGCCGACGGAGTGCCCCGCGTAGCCGAACGGTGCCGAGTCGACACCGCGAGCGGAAAGCTCGGCTGTGAGTGCCTGAGCACTGATCAGACCGGCGGCCACGATGAGCGGCTGTGCGATCGCGGTGTCACGAATCGTGTCGGCGTCAGAGACGGTGCCGGCCTCGACCAGATCGATGCCGGTGGCCGTCGAGAGCTGCTCGGCCAGTTCGCGGAGTTCGGGACGTTCAAGCCACGGCGTCAGAAAGCCGGGCTTCTGTGAGCCCTGTCCAGGGCAGGCGAGAAGAATCATCGTCTCCATCTTTGTCGACATAGACCCCAGTATTGTGTGGAGAATCCGCACGAAATCGCCTGGAGCCCTTTAGCAGGAACCGATAAACAGCCGCAATCACTCATGGGTGTCATTGATGGCACCGAGAATCAGCGCCGTCTGCAGAATGAGCGCGTCGCGTGGCTCGGTCGGATCCCAACCGACCACCTCTGCGATGCGACGCAGCCGATAGCGCACCGTGTTGGGGTGCACATAGAGAGCCCGAGCCGTGCCCTCGAGCGAACGACCGCTCTCGAGATAGGCGCGCAGCGTGCCGAGCAGGTCGGTGGTCTGCTGCACCAGCGGCAGATAGGCGCGCTGAATCAGCGTGACGCGTGCCAAGGGGTCGCCGGCAAGCGCACGCTCGGGCAGTACGTCGTCGGCGAGTGTGGGCCGCGGTGCCGACTGCCAGCCAGCGACCGCGGTGAAGCCGGCCTGGGCTGCCTGGGCCGAGGTGCTCGCCTCGAGCACCGTTGGAACGGGCGGGCCGATAACGATCGGACCGTCGCTGAAGTGCGACATCAGGCCGCTGACGACCCGCTGCACTGAGAAGGCCGCCGAACGTTCCACGCCCTCTTCGTGCTCTGATTCAGCGAGCACCAGAACGAGCCGATCTGCCTGCACGCCCACGAGCAGCTCTGCGCCGAGCTGACGGGCCTGACGGCGCAGCTGGTCGAGATCGGGAACGCCGTGCACCGAGGCGATCACGGCGTTGACCTCGCCGACGGCCTGCCAGCCGAGAGCGGCCACGCGACTGGGCAGCTCATCGGCCGACTCACCGTTCAGCACCGAGTCGACCACCAGTGCCTCCAGGCGGTCGTCCCACTGCCCACGCGCCTCGGCCGCCTTCGCATACACATCTGCGGCGGCGAAGGCCACATCGCGCGAGTAGGTGAGAAAGGCGAGTCGCAGCTCGGGGTCGTCCGAGGTGAACTGCTCCTGCACGACCGAGATCACGACCTGCACCAGTTGCAGCGTCTGCTGCAGCGAGACCGACCGAATCAGCTCTCTCGGGGCGTTGCCGAAGATGTCGGCCGCGACCCACGCATCCGCATGAGGATGCGATGCCTCGGCCGACGTCGGCTCGCTCTCGGCGGTGCCGGAGTCGCTCGGGAGGCCGCGACTGGCGAACCAGTTAATGAACGACTGGATGCCCGACTGGGCGACCAGACCGATCGCCGAGCGCCGGGCGGGCGGCAGCGCAGCGTACCAGGGCAGGGTCTCGTCGAGACGCTGCAGCGTGGCCGTCGCCATCTCTCCGCTCACTGAGCGCAGTCGGGTCAGCGTCTGTGAACGATCGCTGGCCCGACTGCCACCGCCCGCGGCGGTGTGATCACTCATGCGCTGATTCAGCCTCGATCTCGGGTGACGGGATGTTCAGCAGGTCGTAGCGAGTGATGGCCTCGGTCGCGGCCTGTCGGCTGACGACGCCCTGTTCGGCGAGCTGCTGCAGCATGCGCACCACGATCGACTCAGCGTCGATCTTGAAGTAGCGGCGGGCTGCGGCGCGGGTGTCGCTGAAGCCGAAGTCGTCGGCGCCCAGCGTGGCGAAGGGCTGGTCGACGAACTGGCGGATCTGATCGGGCACGGCCTTCGTGAAGTCGGTGACCGCGACGATCGGGCCCTTCGCGCCGCGCAGCTTCTCACTGACGAAGGCGGTCTTCGGCGTCTCTTCGGGATGCAGGAAGTTATGCTCCTCGGCGGCGACGCCGTCGCGACGCAGCTCGTTCCAGCTGGTCACCGACCAGACGTCGACGTTCACGTTCCAGTCATCGGCCAGGATCTGCTGCGCCTGCAGCGCCCACGGCACGGCGACGCCCGAGGCGAGAATCTGTCCCTGCGCCTCGCCGCGAGGAGCCAGCGCCACGCGGTGGATGCCTTTGACGATGCCCTCGACGTCGACGTCTTCCGGTTCGGCAGGCTGCTGAATCGGCTCGTTGTAGACGGTCAGGTAGTAGATCACGTCGGGGTTCGGATGCGTGCCGCCGTACATGCGGTCGAGGCCGCTCTCGACGATGTGCGCGATCTCGTATGAGTAGGCGGGATCGTACGTGATGACTGCGGGGTTGGTCGACGCCAGAATCGGGGAGTGACCGTCAGCATGCTGCAGGCCCTCGCCGGTCAGCGTCGTACGACCGGCTGTCGCACCCAGCAGGAATCCGCGGGCTCGTGCGTCGGTCGCCGCCCAGAGCACGTCGCCGGTGCGCTGGAAGCCGAACATCGAGTAGAAGAGGTAGACCGGCACCATGATCTCGCCCTGCGTCGAGTACGACGTGCCGAGCGCCGTGAACGCAGAGGCCGCGCCGTCCTCGTTGATCCCGACGTGGTAGATCAGACCCTGCGGGCTCTCTTTGTACGCCAGCAGCAGCTCGCGGTCGACCGAGGTGTAGTGCTGGCCGTGCGGGTTGTAGATCTTCTTCGAGGGGAAGAACGAGTCGAGGCCGAAGGTGCGGGCCTCGTCGGGCACGATCGGCACGAATCGCTTCTCCCAGCCCTTCTGTGCGAGCAGATCTTTGAGCAGACGCACGAAGGCCATCGTGGTGGCGACCTTCTGCTTGCCCGAGCCCTTCTTGACCGAGCCGTAGGCCTTCTTGGGCGGCAGGTCGATGTGGGTCGGGTGGTTCTGACGATCGGGGATGTAGCCGCCGAGCTCTGCACGCCGCTCGCGCATGTACTGAATCTCGGGAGCGTCGTTGCCGGGGTGATAGTACGGGGGCGCCCAGTGGTCTTCGGCCTCGATCTGTGCATCGCTGATCGGAATGCGCATGTGATCGCGGAAGGTCTTCAGGTCGTCCACCGTCAGCTTCTTCATCTGGTGCGTGGCGTTGCGGCCTTCGAACGAGGGGCCGAGGCCGTAGCCCTTGATGGTGTGAGCGAGGATCACTGTGGGCGACCCGGTGTGCTCCATGGCTGACTTGTAGGCCGCATACACCTTGCGGTAGTCGTGACCGCCGCGCTGCAGCGCCCAGACCTGATCGTCGGAGTAGTCCTTGACGAGTTCGAGGGTGCGCGGGTCGCGCCCGAAGAAGTTCTCGCGCACATATGCGCCGTCTTCGGTCTTGTAGGTCTGGAAGTCGCCGTCTGGGGTGTCGTTCATCAGCTTGACGAGTGCGCCATCGGTGTCGCGCGCAAGCAGTTCGTCCCACTCACGGCTCCAGACGACCTTGATGACGTTCCAGCCCGCACCGCGGAAGAACGACTCGAGCTCCTGGATGATCTTCGTGTTGCCGCGCACCGGCCCGTCGAGTCGCTGCAGGTTGCAGTTGATCACGAAGGTCAGGTTGTCGAGCTGGTCGTTCGCTGCGACCTGCAGCAGACCGCGTGACTGAGGCTCGTCCATCTCACCATCGCCCAGGAACGCCCAGACGTGCTGCTGCGAGGTGTCTTTGATGCCGTGGTTGTGCAGGTATCGATTGGCCTGCGCCTGGTAGATCGCGTTCATCGGGCCGATGCCCATTGAGACGGTCGGGAACTGCCAGTAGTTGTCCATGTGCCGCGGGTGCGGATACGAGGGAAGTCCGCCCGGCACTGAGTGCTCCTGACGGAAGCCATCAAGCTCTTCGCTGCTGAGACGCCCCTCAAGGAACGAACGAGCGTAGATGCCAGGAGAGGCGTGACCCTGCATGAAGATCTGGTCACCACCGCCCGGATGATTCGGCCCGCGGAAGAAGTGGTTGAAACCGACCTCGTAGAGCGCTGCAGACGACGCGTACGTCGAGATGTGCCCACCGACTTCGATGCCCGGGCGCTGTGCGCGATGCACCAGCACGGCGGCGTTCCAGCGGATCCAGCGACGGTACTTGCGTTCGAGCTCTTCATCGCCGGGGAAGGCCGGCTCGTTCTCGGTCGCGATCGTGTTGATGTAGTCGGTCGTGGGGATCATCGGCACGTTCAGCTGCAGATCTTTGGACCGCTTGATGAGACTCATCATGATCTCACGCGCGCGTCCGCGACCGTGGGCCGATACGAGCTCGTCGAGCGACTGCTGCCATTCGCGCGTCTCGTCCACATCACTGTCGACGTAGTCGGGCTCGTACGGATCCTGGCTGTTTACCGCCATCAGTTCCTCACCTTCGTTTGGTTGTTGACCACAGATCAGTGTAAGGGAAGCGACAAGCATCCCAGTGGCTTCGCCGAGCAACCGAATACGATCTGATCGCTTCGGGGATGCGCGGCTCGCGCCGGCGGGAACGCCACAGCAGGTGCCGGAACGCGTCGAACAGCGCGTCACCACTCCACTGTGGAAAGACCCTCTCAGTGTACGGGGTGAACGTGGCCTCCCTGACACGGTGCCCGACGCCGTGTGAATTCACCTGCTCGCTGTGTGCAGGTGCCTGCTCGCTGTGGACGTGCCGTGCCAGTGCTCGCCGTCGCGTCAGCGGACACCAGCATTGACGCAATCGGTTCAGCGACGCGGTGCGCCTTCCGGAGCAGACGCACCGGCAAGGCGCACCGTTCGTGTGACCTCAGAGAATCCGTTCTCCAACAGCTGCTCTGCAGTGAGACCGTCATGGTTCACACGCCGGTGGTGTCGTGCGAAGAGGTACCCAATGGTGTGGGCAGCCAGCAGGACGCCCAGAGTTCCGAGCGTGAGTGATTCCACAGCGAGACGTGAGACGCCCCACTGCTCGCCGAAGTCGTACGGCAGCCCCAACATTTGTTCGAGCACCCCGGGAGCCAACGCCACGAACGAGCCGATGACGATCCAGAAGAGCGTGATGACGGTTGCCACCACAGCACCCCAGCGTCCGCCGGGTACGACGTAGGGGCGTTCGACGTCTGGGAAACGACGACGCAGCCTCAACACCGATGGCAGGATGAGCAGGTAGCTCAGCAGCAGTGTGGTGGTCGCGACTGAGAGCACGACTGAGAACGCAGAGCTCGACGAGCTGGTCGCCACCCACGTCGCCACCAGGGTGAAAGCCGTCGAGATGATGCCTGAGAGCATGTTCACTCTCAGCGGTGTGCCCAGCGCCGTGTTGAAACGCCCGAAATACTGCGGAAAGGCACCATCTGCACCAGAGACGGCCTGCACACGGTCTGAGGCGATCATCCACGCGCTGCCCTGCGTGAGCACGATGTACAGCAGTGCGACGGCCGAGAGCCAGAGCAGCACCGGCTGGGCGGGGCCGTACACGCTGAATGCCTCGCCCAGTGCGTCGAGAATGCCCGAATCGCCGCTGAGCGTATCAGCCGGCAGCACTGCCAGAAGGGCCAGAATCGGCAGCAGGTGGCACACGGCCGAGGTCAGCCCAGCCGCACCGATGGCCCTCGGCACATCGCGTTTCGGGTTGCGCATCTCTTCGGCCGCGCCGTTGGCGGCCTCGAAGCCCAGCAGAGCGAACAACAGCACCGGGGCGATGGTCAAGAAACCGCCAGCTGTCGGTCGCAGAAGCGACGCATCCATC
The DNA here is from genome assembly GCF_008831165.1 of Pseudoclavibacter sp. CFCC 14310. NCBI lineage: Bacteria > Bacillati > Actinomycetota > Actinomycetes > Micrococcales > Microbacteriaceae > Pseudoclavibacter > Pseudoclavibacter sp. CFCC 14310. Next base: position 410,518 of record NZ_WBKC01000002.1, read on the forward strand.
GGCTGCACACCGTGCTGCAGCGCATAGAGCGCAGCAGTGAGAACCAGCACAGCCAGCAGACCGACCTTCACAATGGCCCCGATGTTGATCAGGATCTTGCCGAATCGAATGCTGATGATCGCGATGCCGATCGCCAGCCAGACGAACGTGAGTTTGAACAGGATGTCGGAGAGGCTGCCGGCGGGCAGCGGCGCGATGTGTGCGTTCCACGTGGCAGCCGCGATGAATGCGAGCGAGCCGCCGAGCCAGATCGGGTTGGTGACCCAGTAGAGCAGTGAGGCGAGCCCGCCGGCATAGCGCCCGAAGGCCAGGCGCACCCAGACATAGGGGCCGCCCTCCTGACGGAATGTGCTGCCAGCCTCACTGATGAGGAGGCCATAGGGAAACAGGAATGTGACCGCGAGAATGACCACCCATGTGAGTGATTCAAGCCCACCACCTGTGGCGATCTCGGCAATGGTGTCGATGCCGAGGGTTGCGGCGATCGTGAGGAGCACCATGTCGAGGCGCCCCAGGTGACGACGCAGCCCGTGTGACGGGCCGGCACCGAGTTTCGAATCGACAGTCGTGCGCCGGTCGGTATCGAGTTGAGGCGACGAAGTCACGCAGGGCCTTTCGACAGGAGAGTGGGGATTGCCCTGCGACGATGCCGAGCCGCTACATTGTATCGCCGGGCGCGGGCGACCTCCGGGGTTCCGCTTTGCTCAGCAATGTCAGATGATTGCTGCCATGGCCAGATACAGCACGATGAGAAAACCCACTCGGCAGCAGCTGCTGCGTCTCGAAGTCGTTCGCACCGAGCAGATCTCGGCGCACTGGATGCGTGTGACGCTCGGCGGCGGGCAGAGCGCGCTCTTCGAGCCGATGGGCTTCGACCAATGGTTCCGTCTGTTCATACCGGCCGCTGCGACCGACGATGCGCGTGAGGCGCTCGACCGAGTGCCGGCCAACGCCAACAAGACCATGGGGTACTTCAAGTTCCTTGCGACGATTCCGCAGAGTGTTCGCCCCATCATGCGCAATTACTCGGTGCGGGCGTTTCGCCCCGCAGATTTGACGGCCGGCCGCACCGCCGAGATCGACGTCGACTTCGTGCTGCACGGCTCAGCCGAAGACGGCACCGCAGGCCCCGCCAGCACGTGGGCGCAGAACTGCCAGCCCGGCGACCCCGTCGCACTGATCGACGAGGGCATCGTCTTCAACCCCGAGCAGGGCACCGACCGTGTGCTGCTCGTCAGTGACGAGACCGGGCTGCCAGCGATCTCAAGCATCTGCGAGTCGCTGCCGGCCGATGCAGTCGGCACCGTCATCGCCGAAGTTCCCGCAGCAGGTGATGCTCTCGACTTCGCGCACCCGGCCGGCGTCGACGTGCGCTGGGTCGTGCGCGAGACATCCGACGACCCACACGTCAAACCGGGCACGCTGGCACTCGCCGCTCTGCGCGAGATCGAGGTGCCAGCGCCGCCCGTGCACGCGTTCATTGTGGGGGAGCAGGCGCTGCCCACCTCGGCACGCCGCCACCTCGTCGAAGCGGGAGTTCCCAAAGAGCACATCAGCTTCGTCGGCTACTGGCGCATGCCTGCGAAGCAGAAGTGATGAAACGCGTCTCGACGACATACCTGCTCATCTGTGCGGCGATCGGCGTAGCAGGGGCGTTGATCCTGCTTCCGGCGAACTGGGTCTCGACGGTGCTGTTCGCCGCGGCCCCGGTAGCCGGTATGGCGCTGGCCGGCGTCTGGCTGCTGCCTGCGGTCATCGCGCTGCGCCTCGTGCGACGGCCCGGTGCCGGAGTGCTCACGGGACTCGTCTCGGGCATCGCGCTCATCCCCGCCTCTGGCTACGGGTTCGCCAGTGTCGCGACCAACGTCTGGTGGGCCTTCTTCGCCGAGATCGGCTTTCTCATCCTGGCCTACCGACGTTGGCACACCTGGCAGCACTATCTCGGCGCGGCTCTCGTCGGCGTGCTCTATCCGGTGCTCGCGGCCGAGGTCTATCAGCTGTGGGCTCTGCCACTGAGTCTGCAGATCGCGTTCTTCGCGCTCTGTCTGGCGAGCTGCGTGGTCGGCACCTGGCTCGGCATCAGCGTCGCAGACCGGCTGGCCCGAGCCGGTGTCGCACGAGCGGTGCGGCGCTAGGCTTGGGCGCGTGACTGACGACTGCGCCTCTGAGACACTCGACGCCCCGCACCTCGCGGCGCTGCCGGATTTCGACCTGCTGAATCAGCACGGGGAGTCGGTGCGGCGGTCTGATCTGCTCGGTGCGCCTGCGTTCGTGGTGTTCTATCCGCATGCGTTCACGCCGGTGTGTGCGGGAGAGCTCGATCAGCTCGCCGATGCGGCGCCTGCCTTGGGCATCCGCATTCTGGCCGTCAGCACCGACCCGCAGCCGACCCTCGCGGCGTGGCATGTGCAGCAGCCGCGGCCGTTCGATCTCGTGGCCGACTACTGGCCGCATGGGGGCTTCGCGCAGGCGTGCGATGCCTTCGACGACGTGACGGGTGCGGCTCGGCGCGTGTCGCTGGCGGTGGATGCTGCAGGCGCTGTTCGCGCGCGCATCGAGACCGCCTCGGGGCAGGCGCGGCCGATCGGCTGGTATGAGGAGTGGGCGCGGCGGTTGTGAGCTGAGATTGAGGGCGGGTTTTGCTCGGCACCTGCGCAGATCGCTCGACACCTGCGCGGATCGCTCGAAATTCGCCGATTTGGAGCGATCCGCGACCACATGGAGCGATCGGCGACGGTGTCTTGAGCGAGTCCGAACCTGATGCACTTCGACTTCGGCTACAGTTGGGTGTCGCGGGCCTATAGCTCAGTTGGTTAGAGCACCTCGTTTACACCGAGGGGGTCGGGGGTTCGAGTCCCTCTGGGCCCACAGTTTCAGGCGTGCGAGAACTCGCGACATGCGTAGGTGTGAGTTCCGCTATGGTGAACGGTTCGGCTAGGCGAATTCTGGTTTCTTCGTCTTGGCTGATCTCGATGCCGTTCGTGAACGCTTAGTTGGAGTGGCGTCGACACTGGTCGTCGGTGCGTGTGAGCGTGTCGAGGTCGATGGCGTCAGCGAAGGGGCGCCGCCAGGAACTTGTCGCTCTCGTCCTGTAATCGCTTCCGCGTCGCGACCAGTTTCGCCAGTTCCGTGTTTCGCGCAGCGAGGCGTTCGTCGACCGCGGCCTCGACTCATGCCGCGAGCCCTGCGTACTGCGCTTCGGTGATCGTGATGCTCCGGTAGCAGTCGGTAATGAGGTGCTCCGCAAGCCCGACGGGTATTGCGCGGCGGGTGCAGGTGGTGCGTTTCGAGGCGCGCCCGGAGCAGACGGAGTAGGCGTAGTGGTGGCCTTGCTTGTTGGTGAGGAAGTCGAGTTGGAGGTGTGAACCGCATACGCCGCAGAAGGGGCTGCCTTTCAGGTAGTGGTCGTGGGCGCGCTTGCGCTCCCGCGCCGTGTTGCTGGAGCCCAGCAGGGTGTGGACTCGTTGCCAGGTCTCGATGTCGATGAGGGGCTCGTGGTTGCCGGGGTGTTCTGCGCCCCGGCAACGAACCGTGCCGATGTAGTACGGGTTGCGGAGGATCTTGAAGAACGTCGAACGTCCGACCTGGTGCGGGGCCGGTTCCTCGTCGGCGCGGTCGTGAGCCCTCTCGCGGTGATCTCCGAGTGCAGGTCGAGGACGACACAATCACCGTTCGCGTACTCCTCGAACACCCACCTGATCAGCGGCGCGCGGAGCGGGTCGAGTTCCACGGTGCGGTGCTCGCGCCCTTGGGCATCGCGTTTGCGAACGTTGAAGTCCCCGATGGGTGCGCATCGGGGTGCCGCCGGTGGCGACCTTCTGCCGGAGCCCCTTGCTGACTTCGGTGGTGAGGTTTTTCGAGTAGAACTCGGCGATCGACGACATGATCCTCTGCAACAACATGCCCGACGGGGTCTCGGCTATGCTCTTCGTCGCGGACACCAACGTGACGCCTGCTTCGATGAGGGCTCGTTAGATCTCGACATTATTGAAGCAGTTGCGGGCGAGCCGGTCGACCTTGTGGACGTTGCAGTAGTTCACCCGATGGGCTTTGCGTAGTCGAGCATCCGTTTCAAGTCGGGTCGGTCGGCCGAGCGGGCGGATTCCCTAGCGTCAACAAACTCCGCCACGATGCTTCCGCCGAGCATGTCGGCTTTGCACTGATTTACCTCCCGCTGCGCCGGGATCGAGAAGCCTTCATCCCGACCGCCCTTCGACCCTTGCTCTTTGGTCGAGACTCGTTGGTATGTCATGACCGTCAATGCGGATGGAATCTCAGCCTCGGGTGCTGGCAGTAGAAGAATCATCGTCATTCCTTTCTTCGACCTGAACGCTGCGAGTGCGGGTCGGCTGGCTGGGATCGTCTCGCGCGGTTCTCGTGCGCTGCTGGGCTAGTTCGTCCGCATGAAGCTCATCGGCCAGATGCAAGACGAGCGCGACGAGGCTCTTCATGTCAGGTTCTTCCCGCGGACGTGGCGTCGCGGTGACAAAGCCAGACGCCGCCCTGTGCGGTAGCTCTCGCCGATCGGCAAGAGGCGTGACCGCTCAACAATAGGTGTGCGTGGCGGTGCTCAAGCGGCCGGGAGTACCTCACACAAGAGCGGCTAGGGAGCGACAGAGGCAGGGGCGTGGCCGTCGTCTGAAAGATGTGTGGTGTTCTCGGTAGGTTCGAGGATATGGAACTTCACGAGAAACTGTCACTAGCGATTGCTGCGAGCGACCTCCGCTATGTGGCGGGGAGCATACTCGGTGCAGAGAACCATCCTCGTACCTGGCCATTCGCCCAATGGGGCGCGATGGTCGCGTATGAGACGGCAAAGACTCTCAGCGATGTGCATGCGTGTCGACTGGAACTGGGCTGGGAGCTCGAGATTGCGACTGCAGCACGACATGGGGGCAAGTTCTTCGACGTGCGGCGTGCAAGTCAACTAGATGACGTGGTCGGTGACTTCCACGCGCTGGGTATTGCTACACATACTGCGTTCTATCCCGATGACAGGCGAGGTCGGCTGTTCGACTTTCTTCGTGACGACTTTGCGGTGCTGGCCGATGGGCCCGAATTGGTTCTTACGAACGTCACTGGACACTTCATGGTCGGGCTGCCGCCGGACCGTGTCGTAAAGGTGGATTCTTGGGGCCCTCATGTTCACGATCTCGCGATGGGTATCGGCCAACTGACAACCGCGCTTGTCGGTGAGGGTCGCTACGAGCTTCGGACTCACGGAAACAAGGATTCTGAATCGCTGACCTGGTGGGACGGGAAGATCGCGAAGGTTGTCCCTGCCATCTTCGGAGGACAACTGGAGCCGGATCTTGCGATGGCCGTCGTCAGCATCCTGTCGACTGTTCAGGCCTCTCGTCGCTGGGCGCACGCAGAGTGTTGTGGGTCGTGTGATGCGGCCTCGCTGAAACATCGTTTTGTCGTACTTCACCATGCGGCCCGGTCACTCCAGCAGCTGGCTGCTCGCCCCGAGATTCTCCAACCTCTTGCTGCAAAGCATGTTCATGCGCTCACGGACTCTGCGGACTTGCGGACCATCGTTGACGCGCCATTCCGCCGGCTGCGAAACGGTTGGCTTCACCTTGGGCTCGGTGACATCGCCGCGACCCTACCAACGGAGGTCAACATTCTGACGCCCGTGCAGGCATACACGCAGATGGATCTACTCCCTTTCACTGAACTGGTCGATCGAGGTCTGGATCAGATCGCGACGGGGATCGGGGCATGGCTCGCAGAGCCTGGAGACAAAGGCTTGCGGCTATTTGATTGCCTACATCGGCCGCCAGGCTGAGCAGGAGTTATGTGCGAGGCGACAGAAGGAGCTTCCGGCTGCCGAATGTAGCCGTGACTTCGATGGTGCCGCCGAGGGCTTCGACGTATGACTTGAGGGTCGCAAGCCCGGAACGATCGAGATCGCCGGACTCCAGGGCCGAGATCGTGGGCTGGGTCAGTTCCATGCGTTCGGCGAGTTCCTTCTGCGTCATGCCCTGCTCTTCGCGGATCTCACGCAGCCGGTAGGCGCGCTCCTCGGCCTCCATGCGTGCGACGTGGTCGGCAACGGCCTGCTCGTCGACGGGACGCTTGGCACGCACATCACTCCACGCTGCGGTCTTCGTCTTGGTGCTCATCTCACTCCTCCTCTGTCAGCCACTCATCGAATCTGTCGTCGGCTATCGGGATGTTCTGGTCGTACCACTGCTTCCACCTGCCCGCTTTGTCTCCGGCGATGAGCAGGATGGCCCTGCGTTTCGGATCGAAGGCGAACAGAATCCTGATCTCACTGCGCCCTGCCGATCCAGGTCGCAGTTCTTTCATGTTGTGATGCCGGGAACCCTTGATCCGATCTGCCGTGGGCCTCCCGAGCGTCGGTCCTTCGGACTCCAGTCGGGTGATCGCGGCGGCGACCAGGTTGTAGGTCTCGTCATCCAGCCCCAGGACCCACGACTCCACGTCGTTCCAGAGCCGCACATCCCAAGACATGCCCCCAGTATAGATCGGACTCGATATCGACTCAAGCAAATGTTGGTGAGCTCAGTTGCGGCGGTTCATGAGCCATCCTCGACGGTCGCCGTCCGCGTCTTCTCCCACACTGTCATCTGGCTCACCTCGAACCGCCTCACGATCGACAAGACGCTCTCGCCGCTATCGCGAGCCGTGTGAATGGCGTCTATCTGGTGAAGCGTAGGGGGGGGGAGTTCACCTCCGTCGCGTTGGTTCTGTGGCTTCATTGAGAAGCGCCGAAGTGCCCACATTCTCGGCCTCACCAGCACACAATCTCGTTTGTTACCATGAGGTTTCCGCAGGACTCGACCTGTTTCAGCGCATGGGATTCGAGTCCTTCTGGGTCCACAGATGCAGCGGGGCAAACAGCACCAGCGTCAGCCTGAGAGCCAGCGTCGAAGCGATAGGAGTGGAATGTCTGTTCCAGCGACCAAAGCCGAGCCCCTTGCCGCGATCGACAAGATGTTCGCTCAGCTCGAGCGAGATCTCGATCGGGTGCCACTCGCCTCAGTGCGAGAACCTGTACTCGACGGACACGTCAAGAACACATGCATGAGCCCGGCCGATCTGGTCGCCTATCTCATCGGATGGAATCAGCAGGTGCTCACATGGCACCGGCGCAGAGCCGCGGGCCTTCCTGACGAATTCCCAGCACCTGGCATCAAGTGGAACGAGCTGGGATCGCTGGCGCAGCGCTACTACGCAGCTCACGCAGATGACTCATGGGAACAGCTGCGCACGCAACTACGCGACGCGAAAAGTGCCATTATCGAGCTGATCGACGGCTACTCTGACGCTGATCTCTACGGTCGACCATGGTATGGCAAGTGGACCATGGGGCGAATGATCTCATTCAACACGTCATCACCGTATGCTAACGCGCGCGGCCGCATCCGTGCCTGGCTCCGCACGCGCTGAGTTTTCCGGCCATCGGCGCGCCCGGTGAGTGTCCCTCAGCCATTGACCTCGTCGCCCCACCCGCTGACGACTACCTTGCCCACGACATGGCCTGTCTCGACGATCTCGTGCGCCTCGCGCAGCGTGGATGCCGAAATGGGGGAGAGCCTGACCGCTGCTGTCGTCGTGATGAGGCCGCGATCGACCAGATCGGCGACCTGCTCGAGGATGCGATGCTGCTGAATCATGTCTGGTGTGCGGTGCATGGCGCGGGTGAACATGAACTCCCAATGCCAGGCGATGCTCCTGCTCTTGAGCGGGGAAACGTCACGAGGCCCATCGTCGACCGCCACGACCTGGCCGAACGGCCGCACGATCTGCGCATAGGTATCGATCTGGCCGTGTGAATGCGCAGTGAAGAGCCAGTCGGCGCCCTCGGGCACAATTGCGGTGACCTGCTCGATCAGGTTCTGATGATGGTTCACGACGTGCTCGGCACCGAGTTCGCGCACCCACTTCGCACGCTCGGCGTCCGAAGCCGTCGCGATCACTTCGACATGGGGCAGCAGCGCCTCGGCCAGCTGCACCATGATCGAGCCGACACCCCCTGTAGCACCCACGATCAGCAGCGACCCCTCTGAATCCGCGGTCAGTCCGAAGTGGTCGAAGAGCGTCTCCCATGCTGTGAGTGCCGTGAGCGGGAGGGCTGCGGCGTCTTCAGCGGTGAGGCTCTTCGGTGCGTGCCCGACGATGCGCTCGTCGACCAGCTGCAGACGCTGATTGCTGCCGGGGCGATCGATGCTTCCGGCGTAGAAGACATGGTCTCCCGGGGCGAAGAGGGTCACCTCCGGTCCCACCGCACGAACCGTGCCGACGGCGTCGAATCCGAGCACTCTGAACCCCTCGGCAGGTGCACCCGCTCGCAGCTTCACGTCGACCGGGTTCACCGACACGGCATCCACCGCGACGAGCAGGTCATGCGGGCCGGGCTCGGGCACGCCGACCTCACGTTCGATCAGTGCCTCCGGAGCGGTGGCGGGCAGGTTCGTTTCGTAGCCGATGGCTGTTGTCGTGGTCATGAACCCATTGTGCCGACGGCATACTGGTTACCGTCAAGGGCAGCCGGTACCCTTTGGATACCATAGGTTCATGACCACCCTCGAATCCCAGTGCGAACGCAACGACGTCTACGCGGCGATGTGCCCCTGTCGAGACATGCTCGATCTGCTCGCGAACAAGTGGAGCGCGTTGGCGATCGGCGCACTCGAAGAAGGCGCGCTGCGCAACGGCGAGCTCAGACGTCGCCTCGAGGGCATCAGCCCGAAGGTGCTCTCGCAGACGCTCAAGCGGCTCGAAGCGCACGGTCTTGTCACGCGCACGGTCTATGCCGAGGTTCCCGCCCGCGTCGAGTATGCGCTGACCGAGCTCGGGCAGAGTGCGTCGGCGCCGTTGAGACACCTGCGCGACTGGGTTGAAAGCAACGCCTGATCGGCCCATCGTCGCCGGGCTCGTCGCAGCCCTTTTCGTCCGGCCAGCCTTGTCGGCGGAGATGAGCAGACTGGCCCCGCGCTTCGGGTTGGAGGCGAACAGAATTCAGATCTCTCTGCGTCCCGAGGCACCAAAAGGCAGCCACGAACAGACCCTTGACCGCGTCTGAGCACGAAACTACGATGAGCGCCGGTAGTTGCGGTGCCCGGAATTGCAGGGCGCCCGCATGTGCCAGAAAGAGGCCTATTATGAGCGGCAACTCGCCGACGGATGTCTTGGATCGGTACTTCTCTCTGTCGAACACCGCTGGCCAGCACCCGCAGGACTTCGAGGAGCTCGTCGGTCTCTTCGCACCTGACGCAACGCTGGTCTCAGGGCGCGGGGAGTCGGCAACGGGTGCTGAGGCGATCCGCAGTTTCTTTCACACGTTCTTCGCTCGCAACACAGAGCTTCACCACGTCTGGAACTCGCGGTCGACGGATGCGACGAGAGTGGTCGTCGAGTGGGCTGTCGCTGGACGTCACGCCGACGGCCACGTGTTCGCCATCACCGGCACGGATACCGCGACCGTCGACGCGAACGGCAGGATCACCTCGTTGCAGGTGGCTGCCAAGTAGCCGCCGTGGAGGCTGCGGTGTCCACACAGTGGGGAAGTCGCCCTGTCGGGCGATCTCCTGTGCGGTCACGGCTCCCTGCGAAGAGGTGCAGGAAGCGCGACTGTCAGCGGCTCAGCGCTTCGTCGCCGGCTGCTGCACGCAGGATCTCCGCAGCCTGACGTTCGCTGCAGTCACGCACACGGTACGCGTGCTCTCCAGCCGCGGTGCTCAGAATCACCGTCGCAACTCCGGCACGTCGCTGCAGCCAGGACTGATCGACGGCGACGCCGCAGACACCTCGCAGCTGCAGCAGATGCACCTTGCGCAGCACGAATCCCTGGCGCACACAGATCGTCGGTCTCGTGACGGTTCCCACAGATGCTCCGCGATCGTCAACGCCGATCAGCCGGTGTCCGAGCTGGTGGTAGTCACCGATCGCAACGCCGATGTGCAGCACCGCGAGAGCCGCAGGCGCCCAGAGCAGACTTGCCGACCACCCCAGACCGAAGACGAACGCCGCACAGACCGCCGCGAGAACGAGGTCCCAGAGCCAGAGCCGGATCAGCCGCCGCCGCAGCGCGACGAGGGGGTGCTGATTCAGCCATCCTCTGCGAAACAGCTGGGCATCGGTCGGCATGCTGCCACCCGGCAGCTCCGCGATACGGCCATCATCGCATCCGCCGTCGCAGTCACCCAGCAGAATCTCGGCGAGGGTGTGTGCCTCGGTACGACCGACCGTCGGCAGCAGCCGCGCGTCGTTCGAGGCTGGCCCGCCGCCTGTGCCGCTCGACGTGCCGAGCCCGCCGAGACCGGTCGTGATGGGCACCAGCTGTACGCCCCGTACCAGCCGCATCACGATCGAATCGCTCATTGTGATGCCGCGGATCCGTCGTGCGTCGACGGCCGAGGTCTTCGTCGTCAGCAGACCGCGACGCGAGACGAACCGGTGACCGCTGCGCACCAGTGTGAAGCCCCACCAGTTCACGAAGAAGAGCGTGATCGCGCCGAGACTCATCAGTACGAGGACGGCGACCACGAGCGGCGCCGCGAGCGCGAGCCCGACGAACGCGCGCTGCGCAGACGTGTACAGTCCCTCGATCTGCTCACCGCTCAGCAGGTTGAAGTTCTCGACGAGCTGCCAGAAGGCACCGAACAGAATCAGCGGGATCGTCAGCGTGCGCACCGTGAAGATCTCGTAGAACGCCCAGCGCCCGCGCAGCGCGATGATCGGGGTCTCGACGTCGTCGCGCGCCGTGTTCGAGACACCGCGCTCGTCCACGCTCCGCTGCAGTGTCGAAGGATGCCCCGGCTCTGAGTGAGACGTCTCCGGCCTGCCGGTGGCATCCGGCCACCCGCCGGCGGGCACGATCTGCGCATCTTTCGGAGCACGCTGGCGCAGCAGCAGGCTTCGGAGCGTCTCGGCATGATGCTGGTCGACGGCGTCGAGCTTGATCCGCTGATCGGCCTTGGCCTCACCCGTCGCGATGTTCACCACCGAGACCCGCAGCAGCCGGTGCAGCAGCCGCGACTCGATCTCGACCGTGCGGATGCGCTCGAGCGGCACCCGATGTCGCGTTCGCGAGAGCAGCCCCGACGTGACCTCGAATTCACGCTCGGTGAAGCGATAGCGAAACGTCGCATACCGAACGAGATAGCTCACCGGCTGCAGCAGCAGGCCGACCATCAGCGCCACGAGTGCGAAGGGAAAGCCATCACCTGCGTTCTTCAGAACGATCGCCGCGATCGCGACCGGTACGCCGCGCAGCAGCAGATTGACGACCCCGACCAGAGCTGTTCGGGGGTTCAGCCGATGCCACTCCGGTTCGGAGCGTCCTGTCGTCGGATGCTCGCTCTCGCCGCTCATGTCGCGTCACCGAGCGTCGACTGGGTCGCTTCGGTCAGCGACTGCACCAGGCTGTCGGCATCCTGCTCATCGAGCCCGACGATCGTCACGTCGGCACTCGCACTGGCCGTCGTCACCTTGACCGATGCCAGACGGAACATGCGCTGCACCGGTCCGCGTTTGGCCTCGACCGTCTGAATACGGGAGAACGGAGCGACCTGCCAGTGCTGTGTGATCCAGCCGGATCGGGCATAGACCGCTTGGTCGGTCAGATCCCAGCGGTGCACCCGATAGCGGATGCTCGGCGCGAGAAAGATCTCGACGAGTGCTGTGACGACCGTGACCGCGGCCAGGATCAGCGACCAGATGCGCACGGGCTCCCAGAGCAGCGCCGCCACGACGAGCACAGCGAGGATGCCGACGTTCGTGATGAGTGCGTTGAGCCGCCACATCGACTTGGCTCGCGGGCACACCGGATGACTCAGCGCGCGAGGGTGCAGCCCGAGCACCGGTGACGCCGAGTCAGAGGCGGTCAACTGGGCACCTGCGCCGCGAGACCCCGAAGCGTGCTGGTCGCCTCCGTCTGACGGAGGATCGGACCGGGGCGCTTCGGGGGAGGTCATGCGACAACAGTCTCAGCTGAACCGGCCTTCTGGCAAATCACCGTCATTGCACGGTGATCTGGCGCACCTCGTTCCAGCCGGTCTGCTGCAGGGCGATGCCCACCGCGAGCGCTGTCGTGTCTGCGGGCAGGTCGGGGGTCTTCCAGGTGAGTTCGGACCATTCCTCGCCCAGCGGGGTGAATCGGCCAGCGCTGAAGTACGTCCATCTGCCGGTCTGGTCTCGGACGAACGCCACCGGCTGGCTCTGCGACCCACCACCTCGCGCAGTGTAGGTGATCTCCTTGCTCTGCCCGCCTTCGGCTGCGAGCGAGCATTCGCCGAGGTCCATAATGGGCAGCCACTTCGCCTCGCCGGGCCCGTTCGCCGTCAGTTCGAGGTGCAGCGCCTCTTGCCCTTCGTGGCCTGTCTTCGAGGTGATGGTGAAGTTCGCGGTGTTGTCGCCGTAGGCGAAGCCGTTCCAGCAGATGGGCGTTCCCTGGGCATTCTGATGTGTGAAATCGCTGACTCTGCGCCCGGGTTCGGAGCTTCGTCTCGGAGTGAACGCCGCATGCTCGGCGTTCGGATCGCCTGCCGAGCCGGTTGAGAGGTAGGCGCTCGGCACAGGAGCCGTTGGGTCGGCGTCGATCACCTCACCAACCGTGCGGATCGCGACGCGCCCTGCGACCACCTGTTCGACGAGCCAGTCGGCCAGCCGTTCCAGCTCCTGCTCGGTGACCATGATCTCCGCGCAGGTGGTCGCCTCTCGCTCGCAGATGCCGTGGAACGTGAGCTGTGTCCAACCGGCCCCCACCCCGACAGCGGTTTCGACATCCTTCTGATAGGCCTCGATGCCTGATCGTCTATCGAACATGTTGGGTGCGAGCGTCACCATCGGGTTCTCAGGTCGCAGCGACTCGACGATCTTGGCCTCCGGCGAAATCGCCTCTCCGGCCAGGCGCATCGACTCGCCCGAACCGACCGCTCCGCCGAGACCCCGCCCCGAGGCATAGCCGCAGTCGCGCACTGCGCGCTGAACCTCATCGTTGTGCGCCGCGTACGGGTAGGCGAAGCTCTGCGCGGGCAGCCCCCACTGACGCAGATTCTCGCGATCCTGGCAGATCTGACGGCGTGCCTCGTTCTGCGTCACGCTCGGCAGATTAAGGTGGTGCACGGTGTGCCCGCCGATCTCGTTGCCGAGATCGGCGAGACCGTGCAGCTGGTCGCGGGTGAGAAAGCCAGGTGCACCGGTCTGGCCCGTTGTGACGAAGTACGTCGCGACCAGCCCGCGCCTGGCCAGGATGTTCGCCGCCAGCACCTGATCCTGTGTGCCGTCGTCGAAGGTCAGACTCACGATCGCAGGTGCAGTGTTCGTCAGCCGCTGCACGCCTGCCTCCTGAGGTGTGAGCAGAGGGACGTCGGTCGAGTGCGGGCTGAGCCCGTCTTCGGCGATCGCCGCGACCGCATCGCTCGATGCGCTGACGCCGTCGGTGGGAGGCATCGCCACGACGCCCACGCCCAAGGCCACGCTGCCGAAGAACGTGGCGACGGCCGTCACCGCCAGCCGACGGCGCGCGGCTCGCACCCCTGCGCGGTTCACAACGCCGAACCCTCGGCTGCCAGGGTGCGGTGCGTGACTTCGGCGGTCGCCCCGGCACCGTCGGGCCTGCTGCCCAGAGCGCCGGCCCGGTCGGCCTGATCACGCAGCATCGCCTGGGCGACGAGCTCGATGATGCGACGCACCGAGGTCTTCGGAACGAAGCCGACCAGTTCGTTGGCAGCGGTGTTGTCGGGCACCCGGCGCCGCATGTCTTCATAACCCTCGCCGTAGGCCTGGTCGTAGGGGATGTGCTCGATGCTGCTTCGGCTGCCGGTGACATCGATGATCTCTTCGGCGAGCGCCTTGATCGAGATCTCCTGGGCACCGCCGAGGTTGAAGACTCTGCCCGCTGAGTCAGGATGCTCCTCGACCGCCACGAGCGCAGGCACCACGTCGCCGACGAATGAGAAGCACCGTGTCTGCTCGCCGTCGCCGTAGACGGTGAGCGGCTCGTCATTCAGGGCCTGACGCACGAGTCTGGGCACGACCATTCCATAGCGGCCGGTCTGTCGCGGCCCCACCGTGTTGAACAGCCGCACAATCGACACCTGCAGGTCGTGCTTGCGCCAGTACGCGTGTGCGAAGGCCTCGTCGATTCCCTTTGCTGCGGCGTACGTCCAGCGGCTCAACAGAGGCGACCCCAGAATGCGATCCGAGTTCTCATGCAGCCTGTCTGCGGTGTTCTTGCCATAGATCTCGCTGGTCGAGGCCAGCAGCACACGGGTCTGGTGCCTGCTTGCCGCTGCGAGCACGTTCTCTGTGCCGTGCAGGTTGGTGCGCAGGCTGCCCAGAGGGTCGTCCAGAATCACGTGCACGCCGACGGCGGCCGCCAGATGAAAGACACGGTCGGCCTGTGCGACGAGACTCTCGACGAGTTCGGGGTCGCGAACGTCGCCTTCGACGAAGCCGAACCTGGAGTCACGGCTGAGCTGACGGAGGTTGGCGAGTCGTCCCGTACTGAGGTTGTCCAGCACGGTGACGTCGTCGCCCTGACCGATCAGATATTCGGCCAAGTGGCTGCCGATGAAGCCGGCGCCGCCGGTGATGAGAGTGTGCATGTGTGTTCCTTCGTGTTCGTGCGGCGGCGTCGCTGCCGCTGATGGCGGGTTGCCGTGGTCATCGGGGGATGCCGGGTCAGGCTGTATGAGTGCGGCCCGCGTTCAGAGCACGCTGCGGTGCGCGATGTCGGTCGCACCGTAGGTCGTGTCAAGCACCAGGGTCTTCGGAGTGATCCACGAGAGGTCGATGTCGCGATGCAGCGTGTGCAGCACGACGATGTCTGGGTCGTTGGCACCGGGGTTCGGCACAGAGGTGAGGGTGTGGCCGTCTGGCAGCGTCACTGCGGGGAAGAGCGGATCGTAGTAGCGCGAGAGTGCGCCCGCGCTCCAGAACCGCTGCAGGATCTCGATGGCGGGCGATTCCCGAGCATCCGCGACATTGGGCTTGTAGGCGACCCCGACGACCAACACGCGCGCTCCGCTCAGCGGAATGCCGTTCTCGGCGAGCAGGTCTTTCGCTCGATCGACGACGCGACCCGGGCGGTGGCTGATCTCGTGCATCGCCTGGGTGATCATGGGCGCGGCGACGCGCTGACGCCGCAGCTGCCAGAGCAGGTAGTGCGGGTCGCAGGGGATGCAGTGCCCACCGACCCCGGGGCCGGGCGTGAACTTCATGAAGCCGTAGGGCTTGGTGGCCGCCGCATCGATCACCGCGCTGACGTCGAGGTCGAGCTCGCGGCAGATGTCGGCGAACTCATTGGCCAGCGCGATGTTCACCGCGCGAAAGGTGTTCTCGAGCAGCTTCGTCATCTCGGCATGGCCTGGCGACGACACGACGTGCGTCTGCTCGACCGCCGAGCCGAGCAGGTCGACCGCGCGGGCTGCGCAGGCGGGGCTGACGCCGCCGATGACGCGAGGAACGGCCTCGTGGCCAAACTGCACGTTGCCTGGGTCGATGCGCTCCGGGCTGAACACCACGTGGACGTCTTCGCCCGGTTTCATGCCGCGATCTCGCAGCGGCTGCACGACGAGCTCTTCGGTGCACCCGACGTAGGTCGTCGAGGTCAGCACGATGAGCTGCCCTGTGACTGCGTTGGCCACGACCGTCAGACACGCGCTGTGCAGAATGCCGAGCTGCGGGCTCAGATCATCGCTGACCGGGGTCGGCACGCAGATGATCACCGCAGCCGCACGCCGCAGCGCCGACAGGTCGGTGGTCAGCAGCAGTCCGTCGCTGTCGCGGTGTGATTCCAGCAGCACTCGATCACTCGGAATCAGATCGACGTCGCCACGCCGAATCGCCGCAACGCGCTGCTCCGATACGTCGATGCCTGCGATGCGATGACCGGCCGCGCGGTAGGCGAGAGCCGTCGGCAGACCGACGTAGCCGAGACCCAGAATCGCGACGTCGTAGTCGAAATCGGTGAAGGTCGTTGCTGTGGTCGCGCCTGAGCGGTCTTCGGTGACGGTTCCGAGCGCGCTGAGCGCCAGCCGTGCGCGCTGAGCGCTGAGTTGTTGTCTGGTCGATGTGAGTTCCACGGTGGTCCACTCTCCGGTTGGGGGCGCTCCGCCGGAGAAATGTTCCCCGCCCTTCACGCACCATTGCGTCACTGTTGCTCTCTGAGCGTGCACTTCGGCGTTGCAGTCGGGCAAGCGGTGCGGCCGCCCTCGTCGGTCGCTCTGCGGAGCCGTCTGCCTCCTCCTGCGGAGAACCGGTGCAGCGCCTGCGGAGAGCGCCACGGGGTCTGCGGATGCACTGCGCGATTTCGCCTGTGTGGGAAGCGGAACCGTTTAACGGCTGCGGGGAGAGTGCGGAGACGAGGGCCCCGTCGACGAGGCCCTGTCCGTAGCGTAAGAGGCATCGCGCCGAAGACGACGAAGTCTGTGCCCAGTGCACAGGGTCCAGTTCAGAGGGCCCAGTTCAGAGGGCCCGGGGCCCAGTGCAGAGGACACAGGGCACAAGACACAGGAGGGGAGTGTGATCATGGCTTGGGGTCTGATCGTGTTCATGCTGGCGATCGTGGGGGTCACCACGATGATTTGGGGCGTCATCGGCGTCATTCGCTGGGTGACGGAGCGCGGCGAACGACGACGGCAGCGTCTGAGGTCGGCCGTTCCTCGGTGGTCGAACGGCGACATCGCCGTTCTGATGGCCGCACATAACGAAGAGGCCGTGCTCGAGGCGTCACTGCGGCGCGCGCTGGCTCAGTTCTCACCGGAGCAGATCCATGTCATCTCAGACGGGTCGATCGACGGAACTGCAGACATCGCACGTCGGCTCGGTGTGCGGGTGCTTGAGCTGACCCCGAATCGTGGCAAGGCTGGTGCGCTGACCGCAGGCATCGCACACTTTCACCTCACCGACCGGTACGAGTTCGTCCTGCTGCTCGATGCCGACACGCATCTGGCCGACGACTACGCGATCACTGCGCTTCGCCTCGCCGATGATGACGATGTGGCCGCAGTAGCCGGACGGGCACGCACCCTGCATCCAGAAGCCGCCGGATCGCTCTTTGGACGCCTACTGGTCTGGTACCGCGAACGGGTATACACCGTCGTGCAGTATCTGCACAAATACGGCCAGGCCGCCCCGTGGATCAACGCGGTCTACATCGTGCCGGGATTCGCCAGTCTCTATCGCTCCCGGGCTCTTCGTCAGATCGACATCGATGCGCCGGGGCTGGTGATCGAAGACTACAACATGACTTTCGAGGTGCACGCTCGCAGTCTCGGCCGGGTGGCCTTCCATCCGCATGCCGCGATCGCCTACACACAGGATCCTGACACGCTGGTCGACTACACGAGACAGCTCAGCCGGTGGACTCTCGGGTTCTGGCAGACGCTGCTGCGGCACCGGCCTCGGCCCAGTCTGTTCTGGGCGACCGTGCTGCTGCACGCACTCAAGCTGGTGCTCAGCTCGCTGATCATGCTGCTCTGGCTGCCCGTGTTCGTGGTCTCGGTCACGTGCGCAGCAGCGGTCTGGCTCGGCCTCGACGCAAACGGCTGGGGTGCCGCGGTCATCGGTCAGTTGCCGCCGCTGCTGCTGCTTGCCGGGCTCTGGCTTCCCGACCTTCTGATCACGCTGGTGAGCAGTGTGCTCGGGCGACGCTGGGGCATGCTGCTGTTCGCACCGTTCTATCCGTTCATGCGCATCTACGACGCGAGCCGCTGTCTGCGGTCGCTGCTCCGCGCGCTCGGGCGCCGGCGCTCAAGCGGCAGCTGGGTCAGTCCGGATCGTCGGCCCGAGATCGCTGCCGCTGCCATCACACAGGAGAGCCGTCGTGTCCCGACGGCAGTTCGCCCAGAAGCGTGAGCAGCTCGCGACGCGAACGCACGCCCAGCGTGCGGTAGACGGCCGTGAGCCGAAGCTCGACGCTGCGCACCGACAGAAACAGGCGCTGGGCGATGTCCTTCGTGCGCAGCCCGGCTCGCACGTACTCCACGACCCGGCGTTGTTCGTCATCCAGCCTCGAGAGTCCGACAGACGACGTCTCGCGCTGTCTGATCAGGAACCCCTCGGTTTCGGGTTCGGCCTCGCGGATCAGCCGGGTGCTGGCGAGTATGTCCCGTTCCACCGATTTCTCGCCGGTGACGAGCCCAGCCTGTTCGAACGCGGTGACTGCGTATTCGATCGCCTGGCGACCGGTATTCACGTCACCGATCATGAAGAGCCAACGTGCATAGCCCACGGCTGTCGTCGCGTACTCGAGCTGTCCGGCGGCCTTGTGCCGCGGGGCTAAGGCGATCTGCCACTGCTCTGCCACGGTGGGGGCGACCAGGCAGATGCCGCTGACGTCGATGCCCAGCGTCTCGAGATCTGCGACGGCGTGGTCGATCGTCAGCGAGGTCCATCGCTGAGGCGAGTGTGCCTCTGCGATGACGAGTTCTGACAGGGCATCCTGTGCGGCCGCGGTTCTGCCGCATTGCAGGGCTGCTTCGATCACGTCGCCATGCAGGCGCATCACGCTCGGCAGCGCGATCTCAGCCGTCGAAGCACGTGCGCTCTGCAGCAGCCGCAGGGCCCTGCGAGGATCGTGGGCGAGCAGCAGCTTGCCCAGCAGCGCCTGAATTCGCGCGAGCTGCACCGAGCTGCCGGGCTCTGGGGCCGGTTCGATCGTCTCGTTCAGCAGACGTCTGGCACGAGCCGAGTCTCCCAGGGACAACGCTGCCCACGCTGCGGCCCATGTGTGCTGCAGACTGCGCAGTCGGGAGGTCGCGTGTCTCTCGAGTCGCTGGAAGGTCGAGCGCATGGCCGAGAGACACCCGGCCGCGACTTCGATCTCGACCAGCAGGTAGAGCGTCGATTCGACGTGCAGGCGCAGGCCGTCGGCGGTCTCGAGAGCCAGAGCGCAGGTGTCGCGCGCCTGCTGCCAGCGTTCCGCCAGGCGATGCCCCTGAGCCTGCAGCAGCAGCTCCAGGACGCTGAGCGTGCGCCGTCGACTGAGGCGTGGCCTGGCATGATCCGCAGGAGGCTGTGTGGGCTTCTGCCTCTCGACCCGGTTCGTCTGGGGTGCAGACGTCGCTGGCTGCTCGCCCGGTGCCGTCGCATCCTGCAGCGTCAGCTGCGCAATGAGCGACCGAGCGCGCTGCAGAATACGCGCTGCGACTGTGTCGGTCTGCGGGAGCTGATCGGAAAGCTGCAGCAGCTGCCGCGCGTCGCGAACGTGGCAGAGCAGCAGTGACCGCGCAGCCAGCTCGGCGAGCATGCTCAGTGTCGCCGCTGGCGCGAGTTCGCCGTAGAGATGCACCGTCGCATAGACGTTCGAGAGGTCGATGCGCCCGTCTTCCAGCAGTTCGAGCTTGAGATCGAGATGGGCTCTCGCGACCGAAGTCTGCGGATCGGCCAGCGTCGTCGGCGCCATGCGCAGATATCGCCGCGCGAGGGCGCCGAAGCCTCGTGTGCCCAGCAGCCGCAGTGCCTTGAGCCAGTCGTCTACCAGCGACTCGTCAGTGTGCACGAGATCGGCGACGTGCTCCATGACCTCGAGCACCTGGACGAGCTGCACCTCGGCGGCAGGCCCGTCGACGACCGCGGCCAGGGCGCCGGGGAGGCTGGCGATCAGGCGGTGTGACACAGAGATTGAGTCAGCGGCCTCTTCCGAGCCGCACAGCAGAAACCAGAGATGCAGCAGCTCCGGTCCGTCAGACGTCGCCGCTACCAGACGCTGCAGCATCTGCTGCCGCGCATCGGCGTTCATGCCCCAGTACGTCGCAGCGCGAAGCCGCTGACTCACGAGTGAGGCGACGTCGCCGGTGGTCGAGACCACCCGCTTCGAGATCAGCTCCTGCACCGCAGGCCATCCTCCGGGCTGCAGGTCGCTGATCAGGGCGATCGGCAGATAGCGCGAGCAGCTCAGCAGGCGAACGACGTCGCAAGGCGCTATGCCGGTCGCGGAATCGGCCGAGGAGAGCGCGCTGTCCGATGAGCTCTCACAGGGCGGCGGCCCTTCGGGGCTCTCAGCGAAGAAGCGCTCGATCTTCGCCAGCGACCTGGTGCCCTGCAGCTGTGCACCGTTGACGTGCTCGAAGAGTCGAAGCATGGAGTCGGCATTGCCGTCGCTGAGATGCCCGACGATCTGCACGACAGCCGGATCCGCTCGTACGCCGTGTCTGCGTGCGAGGAGCATCTGCTCCCGTGACGTCAGCGGTTCCAGTCGCAGCCGCTGCACCCCTGCCAACGCAGGCGGAACGTCCCCGTTCGTCGAGACGGCCAGCAGACGAACCGAGCCGTCGCAGGCGCGAGCCGCCTCAGCGAGCAGATTCAGCACATCGGCATTCAGCGGCCTGAGATCGTCGACGGCCAGAATGGTGGTGCGCCCGTCGGCTGCCAGCCGCAGCGCGTCGGCCATGCTCCGGCCGAGCTCGGCAGTGGTCAGGCCGGCCCCGGCCGCGGACTCGGGGCTATCGGACGCCGCCACGATGCGCGCAGCGACGCGTGCTGCAGACTCCGCAGCATCGATCGAACGAACGTGTACCAGACGCTGATCGTCAGGCAGGGCGTCAAGCACCAGCGAGAGAATGAGCTGCCCTCGTGCAGTGTCTCCGTCTGCGTCGAGCACAACCCCATGCGCGCCGACGGCGTTCGCGCCAGATGCAGAGCGCGGTATCGACGTCGCCTGCAGCGATGCCAGGACGGCATCAACGTCGCATGGCGTGAAGCTTGTGTTCGGCGTTCTCACGCTGCCCCCAGTCGCTGTCGGGACGTACACCGCGGCTCTGCGCCTGTGCAGGAGTCACGGTACGTCTGGATACAGCCCCTTGATGACTATCTTGCGTGATGACCGCTGGTATGTCCATTCGCGCATACGATGGCCGAACGACCTCCCTGGTGCGAAAGGCGAACTCACCACTGTCCGTGCGGACCCGACCCGCACGCACCGCCTGCGCGGTATGTCAGCGGCGCAGCCGAACCTGCTCTCCGAGCAGACTCGCGAGCACCTGTCGCTCGCCCCCGGTGAGACGCCGAGGGCGACCGGTCTCCGGGTTCATGAACACCAGCCCGTTCAGCCCGACGGCCGCGACAGGGGAGCCTGGTCGCTGCCTGACCTGATAGCTCAGCTCGCAGTCGGCTGCGCCGATGTGGCTCACCCACATATCGATGTGCACTGGCTCGAGCTCAAGGCGAAGCGGCAGCCGGTACTCGATGCGCTGACCGGTCAGAAAGATGGGGCTGCGGCCGAGATTCTCACCGTCGAGACGGGGCAGCGTCTCGTCGTCGCACTCCGCCTGAGCGAAGAACAGCACGCGCGCCTGCTCGACCAGAGCGAGCACGGCGACGTTGTTGATGTGACCATAGGCATCGGCATCGCTCCAACGCAGCGGCACGCTCAGGCGCAGGCGACGACTCATGACTGGTCGAGACTCACCTCAGTCGGATGCAGCACGCGTTCGAGGAACTGGCGTGTGCGAGGGTGCTGTGGTGCGGTGATGACCTGCTCGGCAGGTCCGTGCTCCACGATCACACCGTCGTCCATGAACGCGACGACGTCTGCGACGTCACGCGCGAAGGCCATCTCATGGGTCACGACGAGCATGGTCATACCGGCGCCTGCGAGCTCTCTCATGACGGCGAGCACGTCGCCGACGAGTTCCGGGTCGAGCGCGCTGGTCGGCTCGTCGAAGAGCATCAGCTTCGGGTTCATGCTCAGTGCGCGGGCGATGGCCACGCGCTGCTGCTGACCACCGGAGAGCTGTGCAGGCAGGGCGTCGCCTCGATCGGCCAGGCCGACTTTCTCGAGGTTTTCGAGAGCGATACGCTCCGCCTCGGCCTTCGACCGACCGAGCACCTTCATCTGAGAGATCATGCAGTTCCTCAATACCGTGAGGTGAGGAAACAGATTGAACTGCTGAAACACCAGACCGATTCCCTGACGCACTCGATCGATGTCGACGTCAGGGTCGGTGATCGTGTCTCCGTCGACCTCGATCACGCCCTCGTCTGGTGTCTCGAGCATGTTGACGCAGCGCAGCACGGTCGACTTGCCCGACCCCGAGGGGCCGATCAGACAGACGACCTGTCCCGGCTCGACCGTCAGATCAATGCCTTTGAGCACCTGGTTGTCGCCGAACGACTTCGTGATGCCGTGAATGCTGATCGCGCTCATTTCGCCGCCTTCGTCTTGAAGCTCTTTCTCGTCGTCTGCAGCTCGAATCTGCGGGCCAGCCAGCTGAGCGGGAGCGTGATGATGAGATAGCACGCACCGGCGATGACCAGCGGAGTCAGTCCGGCGTCCGGGGCCGTCAGCGCCTGTCGGCCGAACTTGCTGAGCTCGTACTGGCCCAGTGAGAGGCCGAGCAGATAGACGAGCGAAGTGTCTTTCGTGAGCAGGATCAGCTCATTTGTCAGCGGGGGCAGCACCATGCGGAAGGCCTGCGGAAACACGATCGAGATCATCGCACGAGACTGCGACATGCCCAGCGACCTGGCCGCCTCGAGCTGGCCGGGAGGAACGGCCTGCAGGCCGGCTCGGAACGTCTCGGCGATATACGCCGCCGAAACCATGCCCAGAGAGAGCATGACGGTCACATAGATGTTCAGATTGATCGAGAATGCACTCGGAATACCGTAGCCGAAGGCGATGAAGACGAGCAGAGCCGGCAGACCGCGGAACAGTTCGATGTAGACCGATGCGAACCAGCGATACGGCGCGACCGATGACATCCTCATGAGGGCGAGCACCGCGCCGCCCAGCACGCCGAACCAGAACGAGATGAGCGTGTAGACCAGGGTGTTCAGCAGCGCGACGCTGATGACTTGGGGAAACTGCGCGGCAGCCACCGCGGGGTTGAAGAAGGTGCTGAGAAACTTCGGCCAGTCGGTGACGACCGCCAGCACGACGACGACCACCACCAGCACAGCGTACTGAATGCCGCGCGAGATGCGCGCTCGTTTTGCTGGAGACATACCTTGCCTGTCGCTCTCTTTCAGCGTCTGATCACGCTGATATCGTTACGTGGCCGAGAGGGGTGTGCGACACACCATCGTGTCACACACCCGTCGGGCACAGATCAGGCCGTCGCCTTCACGCCATACTTGTCGAAGATCGACTGCAGCGTTCCGTCATCCTGAATGCGCTTGAGCGTCTTGTTCACCGAGTCGAGCAGCTGGCTGTTGTCTTTGCGCACGGCGATGCCGTACGACTCACCGGTCGGAATGGTGGCGACCATCTGCAGGTTGTCGAAGTTCTTCAAGTGCTCGCTGGCCGGCGCCACCTGATCGATGAGCACATCGATCGACCCGTTGCTGACCTGTGTCGCCGCCAGCGTGGCGTCTTCGAACCCCTGCGGCTGCAGACCCTTGCCGGTCACATACTCCTGACCCGTTGTGGCATCCTGCACGGCAATGGTGTGCGTGCCGTCGAGCGCCTGATCTGCCGAGGTCACCGAGCTCCCCTTCGGCACGACGACGGCGAGGTCGTCGTGGAAGTAGGGCTCAGAGAAGTCCATCTTGGTCTTGCGCTCGTCGTTGATCGTGATGGCGCTGATCGCGATGTCGCACTTCTTGTTGTCGAGATCCTGTCCGGACTGCAGACCTTCGAAGGCGGTGTTCACCTGTTTGAGGTCGACGCCGAGGTCTTTCGCGATCTCCGACGAGATGTCGGCGTCGATGCCGACGATCTTGTCGCCCTCCGGGCGCTCGAAAGGCGGGTACTGCGCCTCGGAGCAGGCAGTGAGCGACGCGCTGTCGATGAGTTTGGAGTCGCCTGCAGTGCTGGTGCATCCGCTCAGGGCGAGACCGCCGACTGCGGCCAGTGCGACTGCGGCGACGAACTTCGAACGTGTTCTCATGGGCTTGTGCCTCATCTCTTCGGCTGCGCACACCTTCGTGCGCGCAGAGTGACGGGCAGAGTCGTGCACGAGTACGCGCAGACTCCGCAAAACTGACTCCTTATCGTAACCAACAGGATGTTTCGATCACGTATCATCCGCGGAGTGCCACGGGTTCAGTGCTGAGAAACGATGCCTTCGACCGCCGCCCAGAGGTCGCTGTAGGCCGTTGCTGCGGGGGAGTGCGGCGCGAACGTCGCGACCGGTGCACGGCGCAGCCCCATCTGTTCGACGATCGACGTCGACGGCACCACCACCGGCACGATGCGAGAGTCGAGACCGGGGAGCTCTTCGATGGCGGTGGCCTGTGCTTTGCGCCGGCGATCGGCCATCGAGAAGAATCCGAGGATCGGCGTCCGTGCGTCCTGCATCTGCACCAGGTCGGCGACCTGATCGAACGCACGCAACGACAGCGCCGCAGGAACCAGGGGAACAACGATCGCATCCGCCGCATCGATCACGTTACGGGCGACCAGCGAGGCCCCTGGCGGAGAGTCGAGAATGACGGTGTCGTAGCTCTCGCTCAGGCGTTTGAGCACTCGATGCACCCTGCTGGTCGACTTCTTCACGTCTTCCAGATGCAGGTCGAGGTCGCGATACGATTCGTCTGCGGGCAGCACGTCCAACTGTGGATAGTCGGTCTGCCGGATGCTCTTGGCGACGTCTCCGTCTCCGCGGATGAGCCGGTCGACGCCGCCTTTCACCTTCGGTTTGACCGAGAGCAGATACGTCGTGGCGCCCTGGGGGTCGAGATCCCAGAGCAGCACGCGTCCCTGCTGGCTGGCGAGCCATGCGAGGTTGACCGCAGTGGTCGTCTTGCCCACGCCGCCTTTGGTGCTGTACACCGCAATCGTCTTCATGCGGCACATCTTAGTGTCGTGAAGTGAACAGGGAGCTCTGTCAGGCGGCGCGAGCAGTGATCTTCGAGATGTCGATCGACTGCGTCTGCGGCGCGGCATGCGTCGCCATGGATGCGTGGGTCGCCTTCTCAGTCACATCGAACGACTCGCGGTAGTGCCCCAGGAGCAGCTGAGTCTGCGACGTCAGCGCCGACAGCGAGTTGAAGACGATGCCGGTCACCGGCATGAGCACCCACTGCAGAATCATCCCGAACGAACGCATGCGGCCGTACCGTGCGGGCCGCTTCGGCAGCATGTTGAACCCCAGCCACATCATCAGCAGGATGCCCAGCAGGGCGACCTGCTGCACGGTTCCGACGATGAACGGGAGTTTGAGCACCAAGGTGTCCATGAATTCGGCGCGCATGCTCATGACGAAGGGAATCCACGCACCGAACGCGATCAGGGGAGCGATGCAGGCGAGGCTCACATGGCTGTCGAGCAGCTGCAGAAAACGAACCATGTCTTTGAGCAGCGGAGTGTTGGCGGTGCGCCCGAAGACGCGCACACCGACGTAGGGAACGTCGGAGGCACCGTAGGACCAACGCTTCAGCTGCTTGAACTGCGCCTTGATGGTGCGGCCATACGTCTCAGTCAGCACGGCATCCTGGTAGATCGGCACGTGGATGCTGATGACCTTGTAGTTGCCGTTGAAGTGAAAATAGCTGCGCCAGTACTGGTGGCCGTCTTCGACAATCGTGCGCGTGCTCCAGAAGTCCATCTCGACGAGGGCGTCGAGGGGCTGTGAGTGGGAGGCGAAGTTGCGCAGAGAGAGCGGACGCATCGAGCTGATCAGGTTCCAGAACGTGTTGCCGTTGGCGATGACGCGGCTCGGCGCCGGTGCATCCCAGATGTTGCCCAAGAACAGTGAGATCGGCTGGAACGACATGCGCTTGCGTTCGGGGTGCACGATGTACTCGTAGCTCACGTAGTCGAAGTACGACGGGAACGGCACGTTGTCGCAGTCCAGAGTGGTCACGACGACGTCGGAGTACTCGAACTCGCTCTCATCGACGATCTGCTGCAGGCGGCGACCCGCGAACGTGATGTTCGCGCCTTTGCCCGCCATCTCACCCGGCAGCAGCTCGGCGGGGTGGCGAACCAGTTCAAAGTGACCGAATCGATCACCGAATTCGCGCTGCACGCGCTTCGCGGTGAGCTCCATTCCCTGGCCGCCACGCTCTTCGTAGGCGAAGAGCACGATGAGACGGTCTTTGTCATATGTGGTGTCGGCCAGTGCCTGGAATGTCGGTGCGATGACCTCATACGGTTCGTTGTAGGCCGCCACGATGACGGCGTTGCGAAGCTGCGAGGGTTTGGAGAAGAGCCCGGGATTGGCAGCCACCGCAGCGAGGTTGCGCTGGTGACGACGCAGCTGGAAGGCACCGCGTGGCTCGTCGACGACTGCAGCCTCAGGCTGCTCGAGCAGCGCGAGGCGCTGCGCCCAGTCGACGTCTTCGGCCGATTCCATGCGGGCGTTGCCGATCATCATCTCGGTGCCCGAACGCACGGCTTTGAACAGCATCATGAGCACGATGACGAGCAGGCCGCACGCCGCGACGACAGGATTGAAGAATGAGATGACTACCAAGCCGAGCAGGGTGCCATAGCTCAACAGTGCAGGAAGCATCTCGAGAAAGCGGTACCCGCGGGTGCGCTCTCCGGCTGGAAGCTCGTTGTCCATGACGTGTCATCCTCTCGACGCGCCTCGATAGTGAGGCACTAACCATACTGGTGTGACTCTTGACGCCACTCAACGCGGTTTGGTAACGAAACCGCATCGATCGCGTCCGCGACTCTGGCCACATTGTCGAGCTGCACATGATCGGCTCCGCGCCCCAGACAGGATTCCCCCGGTCAAATCGGCGCTGCACAGACTAGAATCACCCCTATGCCACGCCTCAACACCAGAATCCTGCTCAGCTGCGCGGCCATCGGCGTCGTCACCGGGCTGCTGTTCATGGTGACAGGCGGGCTCCACATCATCATCATCACGATTGCCCCGTGGGCATACGGCGCTCTGATCGGCATGTACTTTCTGCCCGGAGCGATCGCGCAGGGCACATACCGGCTGCCGCTGGTCGGGCTCATCACGATCGTGCTGGCCGGCCTGCTCACCGCAATCTCGCCAATTCAGTCTCTGGGGTGGGCCGTCTTCGCCTACCTCGTCATGATCGGGGTACTGCAGGAGCTGCCGTGGGCGGTGACCGGGTACAGACGACGCACGCGCACCGGAGCCGTCATCGGATCGCTTGTCTCCGGAGCGCTGCTGGGACTGCTCTTCGCACTGGTGTTCCAGGGCAAGACCGGGTCGTTCTGGCTCGATGTCGCACAGGCGTCCCTGACAATCGTCTCGGTGCTGCTGTTCACCCTGTTGGGATGGGTGGTCGCGAAGGCCCTGCATCGAGCAGGCGTCGGTCGGGCCTGAGACCGACGGTGTACAGGCGCGTGCCGCCGCGCGAGTCGTCGACGCCCACCCCGACTCTGCACAGCAGAGCCCTGTCATACTGTTGGAGTGCGGCCGAATCCGGCTGCGGGAAAGGATCACTCTGTGAAGAAGCTGTTCGCCACCGCCGCTGCGGTCGCTCTCATGATCGGGCTCGCGGGCTGCTCCGTCCAGAACGACAGCGTGGCACATGCCGTCACGGTCAGCGGCGACTTCGGCTCAGTGCCTGAGGTCACGTTCGATACTCCGTTGAAGGCCGACGACGTGCAGAAGAACGTCGTGATCACCGGTGACGGAGACAAGATCTCCAAAGATGACTTCGTGTCCGTGCGCTTTGCGCTCTACAACGGCACTGACGGCAAACAGTACACGGACGATTCCAGCTGGCAGCAGACCATGTCGCTTGATTTCTCACAGTACGATCCCGCACTCGGTGCCGCGCTCGATGACGTCCCGCTGAACTCCCGCGTGGTGATCACTGCCAGTGCGGCGAAGCTCTTCGGCAGCGACGCGCTCAACGGCAGCAGCATGGATCCGGCTCAGCCGTTGGTTGCCGTCTTCGACCTGGTCCAGAAGACCGTCACCGATGACCAGCCGACTCGTGACGACTTCGGTGACGCCGACTTTCCGGCGGTGACGTTCGACGACAAGGGCGTTCCCACCGTGGCCGCCGCACAGGGCGACCCGCCGTCAGAGACGAAGATCAAGGTGCTGACCCCGGGGTCAGGCGCAACGGTCTCAGCGAACGATGCGGTGACGGTCCATTACGAGGGCGTGAAGTGGCGCGACGGCGAGCACTTCGACGGCAACTTCGGCTCAGACCCGGCGCAGTTCAACGTGAGCGGCGTGGTCAAGGGCTTTCAGAAGGCACTCGTCGGGCAGCAGGTCGGATCAACCGTTCTGGCCGTGGTGCCTCCTGCAGAAGCATACGGAAATGCCGCGGGTAACGCTCTGCAGCACGAGACGCTGATCTTCGTCGTCAAGATCGAGTCGACGGCTCCCGCCACTGCACAGTGACTCGCACACAGAGGTCTTCGCAGCCGATCGCCACGGGAGCAGCGGCGCAGCCGATGACGACGACCACGCCGAATCGTGGCATCGACATCCGTTTCATCGCGGCTCTGTGCCTCATGCTCTGCACGGCGCTGATCGTCTCAGGCTGCTCGAGCGCCGTCTCCGAAGGCTCGGCATCCCAGTCGGTGCAGGTCGCCGCAGACTTTGGCTCGGAGCCCGAGGTGCACTTCGACGCTCCGCTGGCCGTCGACGCCCTGCAGCGCTCCGTGGTGAGCGCCGGTGACGGGCCCAAGATCACTGATGACACCACCATCTCGGTGAAGGCGAAGATCACCGACGCCGGTGACGGCACAGCCATCAGCGCCGTCGGCTCCTGGCCCCGTGCGTTCACGACGACCGTCAGAGATGCCGAACCGGGAGTGGCTGAGTCAGTCGTCGGGCTGCACAGCGGCAGTCGCATCGTGGTGACGGGAAAGGCCCGCAGCTTCTACGGCGACGAGCGCCTCGCCGCCACCGGCCTCGACGCCGACCGCGGGCTTGTCGCCGTGCTCGATGTCGACGCTCCGCCGACCAAGGATCGCCCGACGCAGCAGAGTCTCGCCGACGACGATTTTCCTCAGGCGAGGTTTCAGTCGGGCCGCCCCGTGGAGGTGTCCCCAGGCAGCGGCCGTCCGCCCCAGACGACGCAGGTCAAGGTGCTCACACCGGGCACCGGGGCGCCGGTCGCCGACAACGACCAGCTGGTCTTTCGCGCATACACCACCACTTGGGGTCTCGGAGACGTCGTCGGTGACGACTTCGCCTCCGGTGCCTCCTCACGTGCGCTCTCGGCTCTGCCGAAAGGGCTTCATGCGGCGCTGACAGACCAACCGGTCGGCACGACCCTTCTGGCGGTCGTGCCGCCGACTGAGGGCATCCCCGATCAGCTGCCCGAGGCGCTCAGACATGAGACGCTGGTCTTCGTCGTCACGATCGACGGCACCTCCCTCGCCACCAGTTAGCCCGTCCATCCTTCGAACACCCGACTCGCGCCGTCAGGAGACACCAATGACCACATCGCTGCAGCAGATCGTCGATGTCGCCGAGAGGCTCTGGCCGCCCTCGCTGGCCGAGGAGTGGGACAACCCCGGACTCGCGGTGGGCGATCGAGCAGCGACGGTGACGCACGTGCACCTCGCGCTCGACGCCACCGCTGAGACGCTGGCCGAGGCCCGACGGTCTGGCGCGCAGATGCTCCTGACACATCACCCCGCGCTCTTTCGCCCGGTGCGCACACTTGATGCCGCATCCGCCACAGGCGGCCTGCTCTTCGCGGCCGCTCGCGACGGCGTCGCCCTCTTCAGCGCACACACGAACGCCGACAGCGCGCCTGGCGGCGTGAACGCGGTGCTCGCAGATCTCATCGGCCTGCGTGATCAGCGTCCGCTCGTGCCAGCCGACGACGCGAATGCGGATGCCGGGCTGGGCCGTATGGGACGGCTGCCGGCGGGCACCACCTTGGGAGAGTTCGCCTCTGACATCGCGCGTGTGCTGCCGTCGACGGCCTCGCAGGTGCGAGTCTCGGGTGACTTCGAACGCGAGGTCAGCACCGTGTCGCTGTGCAGCGGGGCAGGCGACTCGCTGCTGCAGCTGCCGCAGGTGCAGGCCACCGATGTCTATGTGACTGCCGATCTGCGTCACCACGTGACCCTCGACGCGCGTGCCGAGGGGCTGCCTGCTGTCGTGAATCTCTCACACTGGGCCAGCGAATGGGTCTGGCTGCCGGTCGCTGCCAGACAGCTTGCGGAGCACCTGCCGCAGGTGCGCTTCACCGTCAGCGACCTGCGCACCGATCCCTGGGACTTCGCGATCGCGCAGTGACCCGGTTTCGATGAGGATGCACGGTTCGGGGCGTCAGGGGAGTAGACTCTTGCGCTGGACGGGATGCTCATGCGATCGCGTGCCAGAGAGATCTGGTCCGAGGAACGTCCGGGCTCCACAGGGCACGATGGTGGGTAACGCCCACCCGGGGCAACCCGAGAGCAAGTGCAGCAGAGAGCAGACCGCCAGCGGCGACCTCGGTCGCGGCTGGTAAGGGTGAAACGGTGGTGTAAGAGACCACCAGTGGGCATGGTGACATGCCCAGCTGGGTAAACCTCATCGGGAGCAAGACCAAGCATGGAGGTGGGCTGCCCGCCTGTACCTCCGGGTAGGTTGCTGGAGCGTGTCAGCAATGGCACGCCGAGAGAGATGATCGCACCCGGTCACAGCACCTTGCGTGTTGCGACCGGCGACAGAACCCGGCGTATCGAGCATCCCGTCCACACCTCGATTCTGAGCGGCACAGGCCGAGGCGGCCGTGTCAGCGACAGCTGTGCGGTCAGCCGATGGCCACCACGGCGAACTCCGCGGCTCCGATGATGCCTGCGTTCTGGTTGTGACGGGCGATGCGCACCGGGGTCTGCACGTCGAGATGTGGCAGAAAGAGCTCCGGCGCACTCGAGATGCCGCCACCGATGACGAACAGCCTCGGCGAGAACAGCCGTTCCAACGCCTGGTAGTACCGACTGAGTCGTGCGCCCCATTCGGCGAAGCTGATTCCGTCACGCTCGCGGGCCACTGGCGACGCCACCCGTTCGTAGTCGGGTTCTCCGTCGATCTCGAGGTGCCCCAGCTCGGTGTTTGGAATCAGCAGACCGTCTTGGATCAGTGCCGACCCGATGCCCGTGCCGAGCGTGGTCACGATCGTGAGACCACGCTGGCCGCGGGCGGCGCCGCTGTGGGCCTCAGCCCATCCGGCGGCGTCAGCGTCGTTGACGATCGCGACCGGCACGCCGAAGGCGCGGCTGAAGTGGGCCGCTGCGTCGTGACCGATCCACTGCGTCGAGACGTTGGCCGCCGACAGCGTGATGCCGTCGACGACGACCGAGGGCAGCGCGACGCCGATGGGCATCTCGATGTTCCATCCGCCAGCCGCCGCATCACGAGCGGCGATTCCCTCGAGACCGAATGTGCCGAGCACCGCCGGCTGCTCCAGCAGAGCGGCGACCAGCTGCTGGGCAGCGCTCACCACCTGCTCCGGCGTGGCCTGCTCCGGCGTCTCGACGGTCAGCCGGTCGCTGAGCAGTTCTCCTGTGGTCGTGTCGACGATGGCAGCCTTAATGCCGGTGCCGCCGACGTCGATTCCGATCGCCTGCGCCACGATCAGCTGTTCTCGACCAGCGAGCCGGTCA
Organism: Pseudoclavibacter sp. CFCC 14310; assembly: GCF_008831165.1. Classification (NCBI taxonomy): domain Bacteria; kingdom Bacillati; phylum Actinomycetota; class Actinomycetes; order Micrococcales; family Microbacteriaceae; genus Pseudoclavibacter; species Pseudoclavibacter sp. CFCC 14310. The sequence continues at coordinate 441,938 of NZ_WBKC01000002.1, forward strand.
GAATCTCGGCGCCGTCGGCGTGGATGACGATGGTGTGCTCGAACTGCGCAGTGAGCGACTTGTCGGCGGTGACAACCGTCCAGCCGTCCTTCCACGTCGTCCAGCGTGGGCTGCCGATGGTGAGCATGGGCTCGACGGTGAAGACCATGTTCTCTTCGATCTCATCGGTGAAGCGCTCTGGATCGTCGTAGTGGGGGATGATCAGTCCCGAGTGAAACTGGCGCCCCACGCCGTGGCCGGTGTACTCGCGGACGCTGCTGTAGCCGAAGCGCTTGGCGTACTTCTCGATGGTGCGGCCGATCACGGAGACCTGCCGACCGGGCTTCGCCGCCCGGATGCCGCGGAGCGTGGCCTCCAGCGTGCGGTCGACCAGGTCGCGGGCCTCCTGGCTCACCTCGCCGACGAGGAATGTGCGGTTCGTGTCGCCGTGCATGCCGCTTTTGAAAGCGGTCACATCGACGTTCACGATGTCGCCCTCTTCGAGCACGGTGTCGTCGGGGATGCCATGGCAGATCACCTCGTTGACCGAGGTGCACAGGCTCTTCTGAAACCCGCTGTAGCCGAGCGTCGAGGGGTAGGCCCCGTGCGACACCATGTACTCGTGACCGACCCGGTCGATGTGATCGGTGGTGATTCCCGGACGAATCTCTGCGGCGATCGCGTCCAGGGCGCCAGCGGCGATTCGGCTCGACTCGCGGATGCGCTCGATCTCTTCGTCGTCGTACGTGTCGCCGAAGCCGGTCTCGTCGAAGTCTTTGACGTCGACGTAGAACGGGCGTTCGATGTCGGCCGGTACGGTGAGACGAGGAGTATGGAGACCAGGGATCATATGGCCTTGTGCATCTTTAGGCATGAGGCGATTGTACGCTGAGCAGTGACAGCACCGCAGAAATCACGGAGGAACGCATGAGCGAAGAGAAGAACTTCTGGTACAACACGCGCACCGGCGAGGTCGAAGAGGGCCCGCAGTCGCTGGGCACCGACCGCATCGGGCCGTTCGCCACGCGGGACGAAGCCGCACGCGCCCTTGAGATCGTGGCGGCACGCGCCAAGCAGTGGAACGACGAGGACGCAGCCGACGACCAGGACTGACCCGGCATCCGACGGCGGATGCCGCCGCCCTGTTCGCTTGTCGCGTCGCGGCCGATCTCATGCGGCTCGATGGCCTAGAGTTGTCGTGTCACTGCCGCCGCTGCGCGCACCCGGTGTCATCGTGTGAAAGGGTCCCCATGAACAAGCAGATCGACTTCGTGCTCCGCACCATCGAAGATCGCGGAGTCCGTTTCGTCCGCCTCTGGTTCACCGATGTCGTGGGCTCGCTCAAATCGGTCGCGGTCTCGCCTGCCGAGATCGAGGGAGCTTTCGAAGAGGGCATCGGATTCGACGGGTCGGCCATTCAGGGCTTCTCGCGCGTCTCGGAGTCCGACATGCTGGCGTTCCCAGATCCGACCACGTTCCAGCTGCTGCCGTGGCGCGGCCAGATCGATCCCACGGCGCGTATGTTCTGCGACATCACGACGCCAGACGGGCAGCCCGCCGCCTCCGACTCTCGCAATGTGCTGCGTCGCACCCTCGCACATGCGGCAGAGAAGGGGTTCTCGTTCTACGTGCACCCTGAGATCGAGTTCTACCTGCTCGAACGCGATTCGGTCGACAACTGGCCGCTGCGACCTGCCGACCACGCCGGATACTTCGACAACGAGCCCGGCGGCACCGCGAACGACTTCCGACGCCAGGCAGTCAGCGTGCTGGAAGAACTCGGCATCTCGGTCGAGTACTCGCATCACGAGGTCGGTCCGGGCCAGAACGAGATCGACCTGCGCTACGCCGATGCGCTCACCATGGCCGATAACATCCAGACCTTCCGCACCGTGGTCAAAGAGGTCGGCATCGAGCAGGGAGTGCATGCCACGTTCATGCCCAAGCCCTTCCCGAATCAGCCCGGATCTGGCATGCACACGCACTTCTCGCTCTTCGAGAGCGACAACAACGCCTTCTACGACCCCAGCGGGCAGTACGAGCTCTCGCACACCGCCCACCAGTTCATGGCCGGCATTCTCAGGCACGCGGCCGAGATCACCGCGGTCACGAACCAGTTCGTCAACTCGTACAAGCGGCTCTGGGGCGAAGACGAAGCGCCGAGCTCCATCGCCTGGGGCCACAACAACCGGTCGGCACTGCTGCGCGTTCCGCTGTACAAGCCCGGCAAAGGTCAGAGCACCCGCATCGAGTACCGTGCGATCGATTCGGCGGCCAACCCGTACCTGGCGTACTCACTGCTGCTCGCCGCCGGTCTCAAAGGCATCGAAGAAGACTATGAGCTGCCCGCCGAGGCCGAAGACAACGTGTGGGAGCTCACCGGCACCGAACGACGTGCCCTGGGCATCAAGGATCTGCCCGGCAGCCTCGAGCAGGCGCTGCAACTCATGGAAGAGAGCGAGCTCGTCGCCGAGACGCTGGGGGAGCAGGTGTTCAACTACGTGCTGCTCAACAAGCGCAAGGAGTGGCGCGACTACCGTGCACAGGTCACCGACTACGAGCTGTCGCACAATCTGAACCGGCTCTGATCTCGGGCGGTCGCTGATGAGTCACGCCCCGACGCTGACACGACTCGAACTCGCCCGCGTCGGGTTCGCCGAGCCGAGCAGGGCGTTCGACCTGCTGCGTGAACAGCAGACGGCGCTGTCAGACGTCGTCCGCCGACGCCTGACGGCGTTCTCGACGGCCGCAGACCCAGATACGGCCCTCACCGAGTTCATCGGCATCGCCGAGCGTCACCCGGCGGTGCTCGACGTCGACGAAGCGGCGTTCACCCGACTGCTGCGTCTGATCGGCGGGTCTCTCGGGCTCAGCGAGTTTCTGCTGCGTGACCCGGCCGAGCTGCGCTGGTTCCTCACCCATGACGAGTCGCCGCTGACCCGTGACGAGTACCGGGAGAGCCTTGCCGAAGCCGTCGCCGCCGCTCGATGCGAGACGGCGACAGCGGCATGTGCGACAGGGGCATCCGCTGCACACAGCGTCTCGGCTGCCGCACTCGCCCTGCGCACCCGGTACCGACGACACATCGCGCAGCTGGCGCACTGGGATTTCGCCACGCCCGACCCCCGCGACGTCGTCGCACGAGTGAGCGTCGCGTTGGCCGATCTCGCCGACGCTGCGATGGATGCCGCTCTGCAGCTCGCCCGTGAGGAGTGCCGTTCGCAGCTGGGAGACCACGTCGACCACGTGCGCATCGCGGTGATCGCGATGGGCAAGACCGGCGCACGCGAGCTGAACTATCTCAGCGACGTCGACGTCATCTACGTCGCCGAGCCGGTCGACGACGCCGACCCGACCCGAGCCTTGGTGACCGCCACGCGCATCGTGCAGTCGATGATGCGAATCATCTCAGCGGGCGGCGTCGAACCCGGCCTGTGGGAGGTCGATGCGAATCTTCGTCCCGAGGGCAAAGACGGCGCGCTCGTGCGCACCGTGGCGTCGCATCTGGCCTACTACGAGCGGTGGGCGAAGGGCTGGGAGTTCCAGGCGCTGCTCAAGGCACGCGCCATGGCGGGCGACGTCGAGCTCGGTCGCGAGTACATCGACTCGATTCGCCCGATGGTGTGGCGATCGGCTCGACAGGAGAACTTCGTCGAGTCGGTGCAGGCGATGCGCGAACGGGTGAGCGACCACATCCCGTCCGAGCAGGCGGCCAGACAGATCAAGCTCGGCCCAGGCGGGCTGCGCGACGTCGAGTTCACCGTACAGCTGCTGCAGCTGGTGCACGGACAGCACGACGAGCGGGTGCGGGCTCGCGGCACCCTGGAGGCGCTGCGCCAGCTCGCCGACAACGGCTACATCGGACGACGCGAGGCCGAGGACTTCGCACAGGACTACCGCACCCTTCGAGTGTTCGAGCATCGCCTGCAGGTGCGACGCATGCGGCGTACGCATCTCATGCCGACCGATCCCGAAGAGCTCCGCATTCTGGCCCGCTCTAGCAGGCTCGCCGCAGATGCCGACGAACTGCTGACCGTGTGGACCGAGGTGAAGCGCTCGGTGCGCGATCTGCACACCCGAATCTTCTACAGCCCGCTTCTCGCGGCGGTCGCCCGCATCCCCGGTGCCGACTTCCAGCTCACCGAGCAGCATGCTCGCGAGCGTCTCAGCGCGATCGGCTACCGCGATCCCGCAGGCGCTCTCGATCGCATCACCGCGCTCACGACAGGCGTGAGTCGGCGCGCCGAGATCCAGCGCCATCTGCTGCCGCTCATGCTCGAGCTGTTCGCCGAGGGCACTGATCCGGATTTCGGGCTGTTGGCCTTCACCCGTGTCAGCGAGTCGATCGGAGAGGCCTATTGGTATCTGCGGATGCTGCGGGACTCTCCGGTGGCCGCCCGCCGGTTCGCCGTGGCTCTGTCTCGTTCGCGCTTCATCGGCGACGCGCTCGCCAGTCAGCCCGAGGCTGCCAAGTGGTTCGACGACGACGACGGAGTGCAGCCGCGCACCTTCGAAGTGATGCGACACGAGATGCTCGCGATCGTGGCTCGGCATCCGAAGGCCGACGACCGAGTGGTCGCGCTGCTGCAGCAGGTGCGTCGCCGCGAAGTGCTGCGGCTGGCTATCTGGAGCGTCGTTCACGAGGTGCCGGCCGAGACCATCTCACCGGCGCTCTCCGACATCTACCGGGCACTGCTGACGGCACTGCTTGAGTGGCTCGATGCCGAAGAGCGGTTCGGCGTGCGTCTGGCGGTCATCGGTCTCGGACGCTTCGGCGGGGCCGAGATCGGGTTCTCTTCCGATCTCGACGTCATGTATGTGTATGAGGCCGTGCAGGAGCGCCCGAACATCCGTGCTGCGGCGCAGGCGCTCGGCAAGGCCGTGCAGGATTTTCGCATGCCGGTCGAACTCGACCTGGATCTTCGGCCAGAGGGCCGCAAGGGCGCCATCGCCCGCACACCAGAAGGGCTCACAGCCTACTATGAGCGCTGGGCAGAGCCGTGGGAGCGTCACGCGCTGCTGCGGGCGGCCCCGGTCGCCGGCGACCCCGAACTGCTCGACCGAAGCTTCGCCTCGATCAACGCCGTACGGTGGGAGAGACCGCTCACTCGCGATGACGAGCGCCAGATCAAACGACTCAAGGCGCGCATGGAATCGGAACGGCTGCCGCGAGGCGTCGACTCGTCACGTCATGTGAAGCTGGGCCGAGGTTCTCTCACCGACGTGGAGTGGATCGTGCAGCTGTATCAGCTGCGCCTTGCCGCACACGACACGACCGTGCGCACGACGCACACACTCGCCGCGCTCTCGGCGCTCGAGACCGCCGAGGCGATCTCTCAAAGCGATGCCGAGACCCTCCGCCACGCGTGGCTGCTCGCCTCCCGGGTACGTGACGCCAACATCCTCGCGACGGGCACGGCCAGCGATGTGCTCGCCGAACCGGGCAGCGCCCTGGAGCCCACCGCACGCGTGCTCGGCTACGCGAGTGGGCAGAGCGCTCGCCTCGACAACGACTATCTGCGTGCGACCCGGCGCTCCCGACGCGTGTTCGAACGGCTGTTCTACGGCGAGTGACCACTGCAGGTCGCGAGGCACGAAGACGCCGCCGAGAAATGCGGAACGCCGCTGCCTGATCGGCGCCCGGTCGGGCGACACGATCAGGCAGCGGCGTTGCCGTCTGCGAGTTCAGCGATCAGCAGCCGTAGTACAGCTCGAACTCGTAGGGGTGCGGGCGCTGAGCGAGCGGCTTGAGCTCGGTCTCGCGCTTCATCTCGATCCAGGAGCTCAGCACCTCATCGGTGAACACGTCGCCAGCACGCAGGAAGTCGCTGTCGGCTTCGAGTGCGTCAAGCACCCGGTCGAGCGATCCGGGCACCTGCGGGATGCCCTTGGCCTCCTCGGGAGGCAGCTCGTAGAGATCTTTGTCGACCGGCTCGTGCGGCTCGATCTTGTTCTTGATGCCGTCGAGGCCGGCCATGAGCTGAGCGGCGAAGGCGAAGTACGGGTTGCCCGAGGCATCAGGCGCACGGAACTCGAGGCGCTTGGCCTTCGGGTTGGTGCCGGTGATCGGGATGCGCACGGCCGCCGAACGGTTGCCTGCACTGTACACCAGGTTGACCGGAGCCTCGAAGCCCGGAACCAGGCGGTGGTACGAGTTCACCGTGGGGTTCGTGAATGCCAGCAGCGCCGGAGCGTGCTTCAGGATGCCGCCGATGTACCAGCGTGCGACATCGGAGAGTCCGGCGTACCCGGTCTCGTCGTAGAACAGCGGTTTGCCGGCGTTCCACAGCGACTGGTGGGTGTGCATGCCCGAGCCGTTGTCGTTGAAGAGCGGCTTCGGCATGAAGGTCGCCGTCTTGCCGTTGCGATGAGCCACGTTCTTGACGATGTACTTGAACTTGAGCAGGTCGTCGGCTGCGTTGGTGAGCGTGCTGAAGCGGTAGTTGATCTCACACTGGCCGGCGGTGCCCACCTCGTGATGGCTGCGCTCGACCTGCAGGCCGGCGGCGATCAGTTCGGTCACGATCTCGTCGCGAACATCGACCAGTTTGTCGACGGGAGTGACGGGGAAGTAGCCGCCCTTGTACGGGGTCTTGTTGCCGAGGTTGCCGCCCTCTTCTTCGCGGCCGCTGTTCCACGCAGCCTCGTTGGAGTCGACTTCGTAGAAGCTGCGCCCCGACGAGATCTCGTAGCGCACTGAGTCGAAGATGAAGAACTCGGCCTCGCTGGCGAAGATCGCGGTGTCGGCGATGCCGGTCGAAGCGAGGTATTCCTCGGCCTTCTTCGCCGTCTGGCGGGGATCCTTCGAATAGATCTCGCCGTTGCGCGGGTTGAAGATGTCATGGTTGAAGATCAGCGTCTTCTCTTTGCGGAAGGGATCCAGGTACGCCGTGGTGACATCGGGGATCAGCTGCATGTCGGATTCGTCGATGCTCGCGAAGCCACGGATCGAGCTGCCGTCGAAGAGCTGGCCGTCGACGAAGTAGTCTTCGTCGACGAACTCGGCAGGCAGATTGAAATGCTGCTGCACTCCGGGCAGATCAGTGAAACGTACGTCGATGAACTTGACGCCTTCGTCTCTGATGTACTTGAGAGCTTCTGAAGAATCTTTGAACATACCTGCGACTCCATGTGCTTTAAGGAAACCCCGGGTGTTCTCCGGAGTGATGAGTTTCAGCGTATGAAACGCTGATTACTCAACGGTATCCCGAATATTTCGCGCATGTTACGAGGCGCGCTCGGTTGGCTAGAATCGTGGGATGCAGAACAACTCCCCGAATTCGTCGTCAGAATCGATCGATCCCTCATCGGCGGTGCCCAGCGACGCGTTGGCCGGTCTGCCAAGACGACTGCTCGGCCTCGGGCTCGACTGGGGAATCGCCACCCTGATCTCTTGGGCCTTCGCTCATGGCAACGGAATGGTCACAATGGCAGTCTGGGTCGTCATGCAGCTGACCCTCGTGTCGACCTTGGGCATGGGGTTCGGGCATCTCGTCTTCGGCATGCGCGTGGTCAACGTCGCCAACGCCGGTCGCCCTGGAGTCCTCCAGGTGCTCATTCGCACCGTGCTGCTCGCCCTCTTCGTGCCAGGGCTGGTATGGGGCAAAGACGGCCGCCCGGCGCACGATCGTGCAGCCGGAACGGCCGTCGTCTTAGCTGGCAGAACTGCTCAGCGCTGACCTTTGTGGCTCGGGCGCACCTTGTTCGGATCCATGCCCTTCGGAACACCGTATCCGTGTTCGAGCGAGGTGAGTCGGTTCGCGACGGCTGCCACCTCGGCACGGGTGAGCCGGGGCTTGAACTTCGCGAGTCGACGATTGATCTGGCGCAGTCGAACAGTGCCGTCCGAGCCGTCTCCGACGACGATGCGGTTGACTTCGATGTTCGGGACGACTCGACGAATCTTGACCTGCTCGTCGTTCAGCAGACGCTGCACGCGAGTGGCGTCTCCCTCGCCGATGAGCACGATGCCCGGGCGACCGATCGCACGGTAGACGGCGTCCTGCGTGCGCGGGTTCACCGCGACAGGCAGCTCGGAGCCCTGCCAGGAGCGCTTCAGAGTGGAGCGCAGCACGGCGCCGACCGCACCGGGCTTGCCCTCGATCTGAGTGTAAGCGACTGCTTCAGCCCGACGCCCGAGCACGATCAGCGCGACCAGGATGCCGGTGAGCAGGCCCAGCAGAATCCAGGCGATCAGTCCGAAGACGTTGTCCCGGCTGATCAGCACGGCGATGACGATGCCCACGGCCAGTGGGCCGAGGAACGCCAGCAGCAGCCAGCCGATCGTGCTTTTGTCGGCTTTCACCGTCATGGTGAGCACCTGCCAGAGCTGCTTCAGGCGCCCTGGTGATTTCGTGGAGGACTTGGTCTTGGACATGCTTTCTAGAATACCGAGAATCGGGGGATGCCGTGGGCACTCCGCAGATTGCCATCACGCAATACCGCGAATCCGGTCTCTGCACAGCCCGACAACGTCGTCATCTGGATGCACATGCCCACGCGGAAGGTGCCGTGGGAACTGCGATCGGTGTGAAGTGGGGGCATGCCATTCGTCACAGTCTCTGCCCACCGCTCGTCCTCAGTCTGGAGGCACTTCTCGTCTGTCTTGTCTGTCGTGGGCAGGTCAGGATGAACGGGGCGCACTCCCCGGAGATCATGGTCGCCCCCGGTTCGGCGCAGCATCAGGTCTATGGGTTTCTGCGACATCCTCATCTGCGCGGCGCTGAAGCGGTGAGCACACATGGTGCACCTGCGGCGAGAGACCGGCACGCAGGGATGAACCCCGATCGCACCGAAGGAGTCCTGCTTCTGCTCTCGCCGAGCGTTGGGACGCTGAGCGAAGTCCTGACGAGACGGCCGCTGCAGTCCGCACATCTGTTCCACATCGCTCTCGCAGTGCTCAGCGCCCTGCACTATCTGGCTCAGAACGGCTGGAGGTGCGCATCACTCGACGCCGACGATCTCGCAATCGACTCGGTCGGGCGCATTCGGCTGGACGCTCGCGACGCGCTGAGACCTGCAGGCTTCCGGCAGTTCGATTCGGCTGATCTCGCCCTGGTCAGATCGCTCCTGACGCATCTTGCCGCGAGCTGTTCCGAGCGGCCCGACACTCATGAGGCGGATGGCGAGCTGCAGCAGCTCTTCGACATGATCGAACTCGGCGTCCCGCTGCGCGAGGCATTTCTGCGCAGCCGATGCCTCTCTCAGGCTCGACTGCTGCCGGTGGGTCGCACCGTGGAGACTGCCGAGCTTCGCGTTCGACAGTCTCTTCGCTCGAAGCCCGGAAGAAGGCGCAGGCTCCAGCGTGCGAAGACGGTGCGGACTGCGAAGAGGGCGAGCGGGTCAGTGCCGAAGTCAGCGAAACAGACGCAGAAAGACCGTGCGCGTCGTCGCGGGGCGGCCGGTCGGCTGGTCGGTCTCGCCACGCTGCTGGGCCGGGTCCAGACGCTGCTCGGCCGTTGTGATGCGCAGCTGCAGCTGGGCGTGGACTGGTGCGAACGGCGCGCGCGGGCGGTCAGCGAGGATCTCTCCGCCCAGCCGCTCCTTCTGCGACTCCTGACGCCAAAAGCAATGGCCACGACTGTGGTAGCCGTGGCCATGCTCTTTGCGCTCTTCGCCCCCTGACAGTCAGGGCGCTTCGATCGGGGTCTGGTTTCCGGTCAGAGTCAGATGCCGAGCGCTGACGAGAAGTCAGCCTGTTCGACGATTGCTTTGACCTCACCGAGGAACCGAGCGGCGTCTGCTCCGTCGATGATGCGGTGATCGTATGAGAGGCTCAGGTAGGCCACCGAACGAATCGCGATGACGTCTTGACCGTCGACGGTCAGCACGCGCGGCTGCTTGGTGACGGCGCCGGTCCCGAGGATCGCCGACTGCGGCAGCGAGAAGATCGGGGTGTCGAGAAGCGAACCGCGTGAGCCGGTGTTCGTGATGGTGAACGTTCCGCCGACCACGTCATCCGGCTTCAGCGAGCCGACGCGTGAGCGCTCGGCGACCTCTGCGATGCTCTTCGCCAAGTCAGCGAGGCTCTGTTTGCCTGCCTCGTGCACGACTGGCGCGTAGAGCCCCTTCTCGGTGTCGACGGCGAACGCGATGTTCTCGCGATCGTGGTAGACCACTTCGTCACCGTCGATCGACGCGTTGACAGCGGGATGCGCTGGCAGCGCCTGAGCCACGGCGTATGCGAAGAACGGGAGGTACGACAGCTTCTGTCCGGTCTTCTGCTGGAACTCAGCCTTGTGCTGCTGCCGGAACGAGGCGACAGCAGTCAGGTCGACCTCGACCACCGAGGTGAGCTGTGCTGCGGTCTGCATCGAATGCACCAGGTTGCGGGCGAGCACCTGACGCAGACGTGACAGCGGGACGCGCTGACCGCGAAGGTCTGAAGGCTTCGGAAGCTCATAGCCGCGCTTCGGCTCAGGAGCAGACGAGGCCGCAGCCGTCGAGCCGGGTGAGGGCTGAGTGGCCTGGGCCGCCTGCGCGTTGAGCACGTCCTCCTTGCGGATGCGCCCGCCGACGCCGGTTCCGGTGACCTGGTCGAGATCGATGCCGAGACGCGATGCGAGCTTGCGCACGATAGGGGTCACGTAGGCGTGCCCGCTGAGCGCGGCGACCTGACCGCTGCGACGCTCTGCCGAACTCTGCTCTGCGGCCGGAGCCGGCGAGGCAGGCTCGGGCTCGGTCGTGGCTGCAGGCGCCGATTTCGGCTGAGGCGCGGCGGACGGGGTGGCTGGCTCGGGCTGCGGCGCAGGTGCCGCCTCGGGCGCCGGTGCTTCTTCCGGAGCCTGTGCTGCTTCGGCCGCAGCAGGCTCGGCGGCCGGAGCGGCTCCGTCACCGACGACTGCAAGCACGGCGCCGACCTCGACGGTCTCGTCCTCTTGCACGAGAATCTGCTGCAGGGTGCCTGAGATGGGGGAGGGTACTTCGGTGTCGACCTTGTCTGTCGAGACCTCCAGTAGCGGTTCGTCCTCGTCGACGTGGTCGCCGACCTGCTTCAGCCAGCGGGTGACGGTACCCTCGGTGACCGACTCGCCCAGAGCCGGAAGCACGATCTGCTCGCCTGTGGCAGAAGCACCTGCAGCTGGCGCGGCAGCGGCCTCTGTTTTTGCGGGTGCGGCAGCGGCCTCTGTTTCGGCAGGAGCGGGCGCTTCTTCGGGAGCGGACTCAGGCTGCGACTGGGCAGGTGCGGCTTCTGTCTGCGCAGGAGCCTCAGCCGCTGCCCCGTCACCGACGACTGCAAGCACGGCGCCGACCTCGACGGTCTCGTCCTCTTGCACGAGAATCTGCTGCAGGGTGCCTGAGATGGGGGAGGGTACTTCGGTGTCGACCTTGTCTGTCGAGACCTCCAATAGCGGTTCGTCCACCTCGACGTGGTCGCCGACCTGCTTCAGCCAGCGCGTGACGGTGCCCTCGGTGACCGACTCGCCCAGAGCCGGAAGTACGATCTGCTCACTCATATGTGGTGTCTCCTTGTTGGTTCTGGTCGATCAGTCTAGATGGCGTGGAGTGGTTTGTCGGCCAGGTACAGGGCGGCTTCGCCGATGGTCTCAGTCTGCGTGGGGTGCGCATGGATGAGCTGGGCGACGTCTTCAGGGTAGGCCTCCCAGTTGACGATGAGCTGCGCCTCGCCGACCAGTTCGCCGAGCCGGCCGCCGATGCCGTGCACGCCCACGATCGGCCCGTCGACGCGGCGCACGAGCTTCACGAAGCCGCCTGTGCCGAGAATCGAGCTCTTCGCATTGCCTGCGAGGTTGTATTCGTAGGCGCTGACCTGGTCGTCGCCGAACTCCGCCTTGGCCTTCGCCTCAGTCAGACCGACAGAGAAGACCTGAGGCTCGCAGTAGGTGACCTTCGGCACGTTGACGTCTGCGACCGGAACTGGGTCGAGGCCCGCGATCTGCTCGGCGACGAAGATGCCCTGCTGGTATGCGCGGTGGGCAAGCTGCAGGCCCGGAACGATATCCCCGACGGCGTAGACGCCGGGAACGCTGGTCTGCAGCGTCTCGTCGACGGGCACGAAGCCACGATCGAGAGTGACCCCTACCTCTTCGAAGCCCATGTTCTGCGTGACGGGGCCGCGTCCGACGGCGACGAGCAGATAGTCAGCGTCGAGTGAGGTGCCGTCTTCGAGGGTGACTGTGACGCCAGTGGTCGTCTGGGCGGCCTGTTTGAAGCGCACGCCGAGGTGCTGCTTGATGCCACGCTGCTTGTAGACGCGCTCCAGGTACTTGCTGATCGACAGCTCTTCGTTGGGCACCAGGTGGTCGAAGCCTTCGACGATCGTGACGTCGGCGCCCCAAGAGTTCCACACGCTTGCGAACTCCACGCCGATCACACCGCCACCGAGCACGATGACGCGCTTGGGGATCTCGGTGAGCTCCAGAGCCTGTTCCGACGTGATGATTCGCCCGCCGATCTCGAGACCTGGAAGCGACTTCGAGTACGACCCCGTGGCCAGCACGACATTCTTGCCTCGATAGGTCTCAGAGCCGACTGTGACCGTGTGCGCATCGGTCAGCCGACCCTCGCCGGCGACGACTTCGACGCCTCGAGCCTTGACCAGCCCCTGCAGACCCTTGAACTTGGACGAGATGATGCCCGCGCGAAACGAGTTGACGCCTTGGATGTCGACGCCCTGCAGTGCGGCCTCGATGCCGTACTTGCCAGCGGTGCGCACTTCGTCGGCGATCTCGGCCGTGTGCAGCAGTGCCTTCGTCGGCACGCAGCCACGATGCAGACAGGTGCCGCCGAGCTTGTCTTTCTCGATGAGAGCAACGGTGCTGCCCAGTTCGCGTGCCCGCAGCGCAGCGGCGTAACCGCCACTGCCGCCGCCGAGAACCACGAGGTCAAATTCATGCTCAGACAAGTTTCGCTCCTTGCGTTCCGCAGTGTTGAGGGGGGAGGCACTCCGCTTCCTGCATCGAGCCTACTACGAGCGCCGTGACTGTCAGTGCATGACGCAGCCGCACGGCCGGTCGTATTCGATACCGAGTCGAGAACTGACTCCCGCCGCATCCGGCCGTATGATTTTCGTGCGCTGCGGGCGAACACCTGACCGGCCGATCGGCACCCGTCAACCGGTAGAATCGCCACATGTCTTTCCGTCATCCCCTCTATACGCTGCGCGCCCAGTTGCAGGATCTGCCCCGCGGCATCCCGCTCGTCGCCGCGTTGAAGGGGTATGCCGATGCCGGCTCGGTCGTCGAAGTGTTCACCGAGAACCTGATGTCTCGTCTGCAGCCTGAGACGATCGTGGAATTCGATCCCGACGATCTGCTCGACTACCGGTCGCGACGACCGGTCGCCCAGCTGGTGGTCGACCACATCACCGAGATCACCGTGCCGTCGCTCACGCTGGAGCTCGTGCACGACCAGACGGGTGCGCCTTTCTATCTGCTGCGAGGCTTCGAACCCGACTTCCGCTGGCTGGCCTTCCTCGACGACTTGGTCGCACTGCTCGACGACCTCGAGGTCTCAGAGGTCACCTGGGTGCATTCGATTCCCATGCCTGTTCCGCACACGAGGCCGATCGGCACCGCTGTTTCGGGCACTCGGCGAGACATGATCGATCAGTTCGGCGTCTGGCAGCCCACCACGACGATGCCCGCCAGCGTGCTGCACATGCTCGAAAGCCGTCTGAGCGAAGCCGGCTACGAGGTGACCGGCTTCGTCATGCTCACACCGCACTACCTCGCCGAGACCGAGTGCCCGCCTGCAGCGGTGGCGGCAACCGAGCGCGTCGCCGTGGCCACGGGGCTCGCACTGCCCACGGACGAGCTGCGCGACCAGGCGAAGGAGTTTCTCACGAAGCTCGACGAGCAGGTGAGCGAGAGCGACGAATTGCAGACCATGGTGCAGAACCTCGAAGAGCGTCACGACGAGTATCTCGCCTCACGGGCGCCGACCCTCGATCAGACCGATGTGCCCAGCGCCGACGAGATCGGCGCCGAGTTCGAGAGCTTTCTCGCCAGGCACCAGGACAGCGGCAAACGCTCGAGCGACGGCGATGGCTCTGACAACGGCCTGCCGCCGATCGTCTGATATCACCGGTCGCACCTATCAACGCTGATCGAGTCGCAGTGCGACCCACGACTACCACGTCACGCGGGTGAGCTGGTCAGAGATTCGCCACAGACGCTTGGCCTCGGTCTGCTCTTCGGGCAGCTGCAGCCCCGTCACCCGGACTGGATAGCCTGAGTGATCGGCAGCGACTGCAGGTGCGAACAGCTCGCCGCCATTGCCATGATCGTCGATGACCAGCTGGGCAGCCGCCTCGCCGGCGATCTGGTCGAGCGATGGACCGAAGCGGCGCAGCGGATGCGTCAGTCGGTTCGCGAGCAACGGCTCACGCTGCAGCGCCACCGACCGAACCCCATGCGGATACTGTCGCGCGCGAGTGCTGCGGCATCGACGATCAAGCTCACGGGCGAAGAGCAGTTGTGCTCGCTTGCTCTGCGCGAAGGCTCGCGAACCCTTGTAGCCGTTGTCGAAGCGCAGATCATGGAAGCGGATGCTGGTCGAACGGTAGCGTGCCGACGTGAGTGAGACGACCTTGGCCTGCTGAGCCGCTCCGGGCAGCAGCAGACCGGTCAGAGCGAAATGGCCGAGGAAGTTCACGCCGAAGTTCCATTCGAAGCCGTCTTCGGTCAGCACGCGCCGGCCAATTCCGGAGACCTCGGCGAGATTCAGCAGTGCGCTCCAGGGGTCGTGGCTGACCAGATACTCTGCGGCCGCCTCTTTGATCTCGCTGATCGAGGCCAGATCGAACTCGAGCACATCGATTTGGGCGTTGGGCTTCTGCTCGCGGATCTCGTCGGCGACGCGGTCTAGTCGTGTCTTCGACCGGCCCGCGAGGGTCACCGCGAGGCCTGCTTCGGCGAGTGCCGCTGCAGCGCTGCGCCCCACGCCTGCGTCAGCACCGGTGATGAGTGCTGTGGCAGGCTGGGCGGTCTTCGAGGTCACGTCGTCGATTGTACCCACGACCTGCGACGCGACGCCCCGATCGCACCCCGGTTTCGAATCACGAAAGCATCACGATTCTCTTCGAGCGGCCCGACCTTCAGTCGGGAATAGCGGCACTGGGCGCAATGTTGTACACAATCGGCGGGGATACATGCCTGCTGGCCAACCCGTGTGATAATGGGTTGTTCGAGTGCGCGTTGATCAGGAAGGTTCGAAGCCAGTGGCTGAGAAGAAGAGTGCGTCCACGGCCCCAGCGGCCGACGAGAAACAGACGACGGCCAAGAAGGCCGCTGCCAGAAAGACGAGCACTGCTTCAGCGTCTGCGGCCACCGGAGCGAAACGCTCCACAGCGAAGAAGACGACACGGGCGAAGGCCTCCACGACGAAGGCTGCGACAGCCAAGACCGGCAGCAGCAAGTCCCGCAGCACGAAGGCCGAGGCCAGCCGAGCGTCGGCCGCCAAGACCGGCACCGCGAAGACGACGGCGAAGAAGACCACCGCAAAGGCTGCCGCGACAGAGCCCGCAGCAAAGACCTCCGCACGACAGACGGCGGCCAAGAAGAAGGCCCCAAGCAGGGCCAAGGCCGATGCGGCCAAGGCGACCGCAGCATCCGCCGACGCTGTGACGACGGCCGGGCAGACGAGCGTCGACGCGAAGCCTGCGGCCGGCGGCGTCGCAGCCGATCACGAGGCAGCCCCAGCCAAGTCGAAGCCCTCGAACCTGCCGAGCGGGGGCTACGTGCTCTCGATGAAAGAAGAGGAAGAAGTCCCCTCGATCTCGACCGCGATCACCGGCGCGACCGTCGACCCGGTCAAGGACTACCTCAAGCAGATCGGCAAAGTCGCGCTGCTCAACGCCGTGCAAGAGGTTCAACTGGCCAAGCGCATTGAGGCTGGCCTCTACGCACAGGAGCTTCTGCGCCGCGACGAGGCCGGCGAGCTCAAGAAGCACTACACCCCGGCAGAACGCCGCGAGCTCAAATGGGTGTCACGCGATGGCACCAAGGCGAAGAACCACCTGTTGGGCGCCAACCTGCGCCTGGTCGTCAGCCTCGCAAAACGCTACACCGGGCGCGGCATGCAGTTCCTCGATCTCATCCAGGAGGGCAACCTCGGCCTGATCCGCGCCGTCGAGAAGTTCGACTTCACCAAGGGCTTCAAGTTCTCGACCTACGCCACTTGGTGGATTCGTCAGGCCATCACTCGCGCCATGGCCGACCAGGCACGAACGATCCGCATTCCCGTGCACATGGTCGAGGTCATCAACAAGCTCGCCCGCGTGCAGCGCCAGATGCTGCAGGATCTCGGCCGCGAGCCCACGCCCGAAGAGCTCGCCGAAGAGCTCGACATGACGCCTGAGAAGGTGGTCGAGGTACAGAAGTACGGCCGTGAGCCCATCTCGCTGCACACCCCCCTGGGCGAAGACGGCGACTCTGAGTTTGGCGACCTGATCGAAGACACCGACGCCGTCGTGCCGGCTGACGCCGTGGGCTTCACAATGCTGCAACAGCAGCTCGAGAGCCTGCTCGACTCGCTGAGCGAGCGCGAGGCGGGCGTCATCCGCATGCGCTTCGGCCTGGGCGACGGGATGCCCAAGACTCTCGACCAGATCGGCGACACCTTCGGCGTCACCCGCGAGCGCATTCGCCAGATCGAGTCGAAGACCATGGCCAAGCTGCGCCACCCGTCGCGTTCGCAGGCCCTGCGCGACTACTTGGAGTAAAGCGGTGGCGGCGGCAGACTACTCGGCCAGTCAGCTCTCAGTTCTCGAAGGTCTCGAGGCCGTGCGCAAGCGGCCCGGCATGTACATCGGCTCGACCGATTCACGCGGGCTCATGCACTGCCTCTGGGAGATCATCGACAATTCGGTCGACGAGGCGCTCGGCGGGTTCGGCGAGTCGATCGAGATCGTCGTCCACGACGACGAGAGCATCGAGGTTCGCGACCACGGTCGCGGCATCCCAGTCGACATCGAGCCCAAGACCGGGCTCAGCGGCGTCGAGGTCGTGCTCACGAAGCTGCATGCCGGCGGCAAGTTCGGCGGTGGGTCATACGCCAGCTCCGGGGGGCTGCATGGCGTGGGAGCCTCGGTGGTCAACGCGCTGAGCGAACGTCTCGATGTGCAGGTCGATCGCGACGGCAAGACCTGGCAGCTCTCGTTTCATCGGGGCACGCCCGGCTTCTTCGACGATGCTCAGGGCATCGGCCCGAAGTCGCCGTTCACGCCGTTGGCGGATGCCGCATCGGCTGATCGGCTGCGTGTCGTCGGCAAGGTGCGCAAGGCCGTCACCGGCACGCGAATTCGGTATTGGGCAGACCCGCAGATCTTCACGAAGGGGTCGCGATTCAGTCTCGCAGACCTCGAGGATCGGGCCCGGCAGACGGCGTTTCTGGTGCCCGGACTCGAACTGGCGCTGAACGACGAACGCAGTGAGGAGGTCGCCGAGGAGCGCTTCCGCTTCGACGGCGGCATCAGCGAGTTCGTCGACTACCTCGGTGCCGACACGGCGGTGACCGACACCTGGCGCATCGAGGGCGACGGCGACTTCACCGAAACGGTTCCTGTGCTCGGCGACGGCGGAGAGATGATCGACACCGAAGTCGAGCGCACCTGTCACGTCGATGTGGCTCTGCGGTGGGGAACCGGCTACGACACGACGGTCAAGTCGTTCGTGAACATCATCGCGACGCCCAAGGGGGGCACCCACCAGACCGGCTTCGAGCAGGCGCTGCTGAAGACGCTGCGCGCACAGGTCGCCACGAACTCGCGCCGTCTCAAAGCGGGCACTGACAAGGTCGAGAAAGACGACGTACTCGCGGGGCTGACCGCAGTGGTGACCGTGCGGGTTCCGGAGCCTCAGTTCGAGGGTCAGACCAAAGAGGTGCTGGGCACTCCTGCCGTACGCCAGATCGTCAGCCGCATCGTCTCGAAGGGGCTGACCGAGCGGTTCACCTCGAAGAAGCGTGATGACAAGGCGCAGTCCTACCTGCTGCTCGAAAAGGTCGTCGCAGAGATGAAGTCGCGCGTCTCGGCGCGCACCCACAAAGAGACGCTGCGCCGCAAGAACGCGTTGGAGTCGTCGAGTCTGCCGGCCAAGCTGGTCGACTGCCGATCGAACGAGTCGAATCAGACCGAGCTCTTCATCGTCGAGGGCGACTCGGCGCTGGGCACTGCGAAGATGGCACGCAACAGCGAGTTCCAGGCACTGCTGCCGATCAGAGGCAAGATCCTGAACGTGCAGAAGGCCAGCGTCGCCGAGATGCTGAACAACGCCGAGTGCGCCAACATCATCCAGGTGGTCGGCGCAGGTTCCGGACGCACCTTCGACCCGCAGCAGGCTCGCTACGAACGCATCATCATGATGAGCGACGCCGACGTGGACGGCGCACACATCCGCACCCTGCTGCTCACGCTCTTCTTCCGCTACATGCGCCCGATGGTCGAAGCGGGACGCGTCTTCGCCGCGGTGCCGCCTCTGCATCGCCTCGTGGTGCCGCGCAGGGGTAAGCGACCGGCCGAGACGATCTACACATATTCCGAAGACGAGCTGCACGAGAAGATCGCGATGCTGCGCAAGCAGGGTCGCACCTACAAAGAGCCCATTCAGCGGTACAAAGGCCTGGGCGAGATGGACGCCGATCAGCTCGCCGAGACGACGATGGACCCACAGCATCGCCTGCTGCGGCGCGTCAAGCTGAGCGACCTGCATGCCGCCGAGGGCGTCTTCAACGTGCTGATGGGCTCAGAGGTGAATCCTCGCCGCGAATTCATCATGGATGCCAGCGGCGAGATCGATCGCGCGAGCATCGACGCCTGAGTCGGCACCGGTCAGCAGTGCCCGCCGACGGTGAGCACCGGAGCGGTCAGCACTTCGCCCGACGCATCTCTGCGAACGAGAGTGAGGGGCAGCTCGACGGCGGCACCTTTCGCACCTGAGGCCAGAGGAACGCCGGCCCCCACCCAGGCACGTGCGAGCTGGTCTTCGCCTTTGAGCATCCGCTGTGCCCGCACCCCGCCGGTGCCACGCCCTTTGGCCGGGAACTCGCTGAACGGCGAGATCTTGGCCGACCCGGGCACGATGTCGGCGAATGCGGTCGAATCGTTGGCGATGGTCAGCACAGTGGCCTGCCCGGCAGTGATCACCGCCTTCGGAACGACGCCGAACCACAGAATCTCATCGTCGGCGCCCAGTCGCATGCCGGCCATTCCCTGTGCACTGCGCCCCTGAGGGCGCACGCTGCTCGCGACGAAGTGCAGCAGCTGAGCCTGACGCGAGACGAAGACGAGTTCGTCATCGTCAGCGGCCGGTGCCGCACCGACGATGCGGTCGCCCTTCTTGAGTGCGATGACCTCCCAGTCGGGTTTGTCAGGCACGTCTCGTTGCACACGCTTGACCACACCGGAGGCGGTGCCGACGGCCAGCGGGCGCGGATCGTCGAGAGACACCACCGTCACGACGCGTTCGCCCTTCTCGAGGGTCACGAGCGTCTCTGGGCGCACACCGCCGGAGAACTGCACGAGGCCAGGAGCACCGGCGGGGATGCCCAGCACCGACGCTCGAAGCATGCGGCCTCGGTCGGTGACGACGCCGAGCTCGGATCGTGTGGTGGTCTCAAGTCGTGCCGCCAGGCCGTCTGATCTGCGCCGGCTGCCGCCGTCGAGCTGGTCTCCGACCTGGAGTGCGGGCTCGGCCACGATCTCGGGCTCAGCCGTCGTCTGAGTCTCGGCAGCAGCGTCGTCGCCTTGCTCGTCTGCGAGCGCTTGGCGCACCAGCTTGCCATTCGCGCCCAGCAGCACCGCACAGGGCTCGTCAGGAATCTCAAGAGGCACGTCGGCAGCCACTGTGCGGGCGTCTTCGGTCAGCAGCACGGTGCGGCGCGGCTGGGCGAGCACCTTGGCGACCTCGTCGAGTTCCCGAGCCACTTGGTCGCGCAGACGACGTTCGCTGCCCAGCAGCTCGCTGAGCTTCTCGATGCGTCGCAGCAGGTCGTCTCGCTCGGCCTCGAGCTCGATCTGGCTGAACTTCGTCAGGCGGCGCAGCCGCAGTTCGAGGATGTAATCGGCCTGAGGCTGGCTGAGGTCGAAGACGCTCATCAGTCGGGCTCGGGCCGTCTCGGTATCGTCACTGGAGCGGATCAGCGCGATGACCTCGTCGATGTCGACGATCGCGATCAGCAGGCCTTCGACGAGATGCAGACGTTCCTGCGCCCGGTCGAGACGATGCTGGCTGCGCCGTCGCACGACCTCGATGCGGTGCGCGTTGTAGACGCCGAGCATCTCGACGAGCCCGACGGTGCGTGGTCGACCGTCGATCAGCACGACGTTGTTGATGCCGAAGTTCGTCTCAAGCGGCGTGTGCCGGTAGAGCGACGAGAGCACGGCCTCGGGGGAGAACCCGGTCTTGACGTCGATGATCAGACGCAGGCCGTTGTTGCGATCGGTGAGATCGTGCACGTTCGAGATGCCCTGCAGCTTCTTCGCCGTCACACCGTCTTTGATCTTCTGAATGACCGACTCGGGGCCGACCATGTATGGCAGCTCGGTGATGACGATGCCCTGCCGACGCGCACTCACCCGCTCGATCGACGCCTTGGCGCGCATGGTGAAGATGCCGCGGCCGCGTTCGTATGCGTCGTGCACGCCGTCGAGGCCGACGATGCTGCCGCCGCTGGGCAGATCGGGGCCGGGCAGCAGACGCATGAGGTCGTCGACGGTGGCATGCGGATGCCGAAGCAGGTGCACAGCCGCCGCGATCGCCTCACGGGGGTTGTGCGGTGCCATATTCGTCGCCATGCCGACTGCGATGCCGCTCGTGCCGTTGATCAGCAGGTTCGGGAAGGGCGCAGGGAGCACACTCGGCTGCTGCAGCTGGTTGTCGTAGTTGGGTACGAAGTCGACGACGTTCTCGTCGAGGCTGTCGGTCATCAGCATCGCGGCGGCCGTCAGGCGCGCCTCGGTGTAGCGTGACGCCGCAGGGCCGTCGTCCAACGAGCCGAAGTTGCCGTGACCGTCGACCAGCGGCACCTCCATCGCGAAGTCACGCGAGAGTCGCACGAGCGCGTCGTAGATCGCAGAGTCGCCGTGAGGATGCAGCTTGCCCATCACCTCACCGACCACACGAGCCGACTTCACATGGCCTTTGTCGGGGGAGAGCCCCATCTCGCGCATCATGTAGAGGATGCGTCGTTGCACGGGCTTCAACCCGTCGCGAGCATCTGGCAGTGCACGCGAGTGAATCACCGACATCGCGTACTCGACGTAGCTGCGCTGCATCTCGGTCGTGACGTCGATGTCTTCGATGCGCTGCTTCGGCTGATCGGTCGCGGTGCTGCTCATGGTCTCCAGTCTGCCTGCTCGGTCTGCACCGGCCTGGGGTCGTGCGCCTGCTGTGCGAGACTGTACCGGTGAATCGGATTCTACCCGCACCCACCGACAACACCGCGTTCATCGAAGACGTGGCGCGAGAAGGCCTCGAGGCCGTCTCGGGTCGGCACACCCGCTCGACGCTCGACCTGCCCGCCTGTGATCACTTCGCCGTCGTGCTCGTCGACGGGTTGGGCAGCCACAACCTTCACGCCCGCTCCGGGTACGCGCGCCACCTGCTGCAGGCCGACCGTCAGCATCCCCATCGCCCGCTCAGCGCCCGGCTGCCCACCACGACAGCTGCGTCGCTCACCTCGTTGGCGACCGGCCTCGCCCCGGCGCAGCACGGCATCGTCGGCTACAGCGTCTACGATCGCGACGCCAGGACCGTGCGCAATCAGCTGAACGGCTGGGGCCCTGAGATGCCTCCCGAGAGCTGGCAGCCGCACTCGACTCTGTTCGAGCAGGCAAGCGGCGTCGACGTCGAGGCCTTCGCCATCGGCCCAGCCGACTATGAGCACAGCGGCTTCAGCGCAGCGACCCTGCGTGGCGCGCGTTACGTCGCGGCCGACGATCTCGAAGACCGGTTCGCTGCCCTCGCCGACATTCGCCGACATGCGAAGCGGTCGCTCGTCCAGGTCTACGTGCCAGAGCTCGACAAGATCGGCCACCGCAGGGGCTGGGGGTCACCTCGTTGGTCAGAGATGCTCGAGCAGATCGACGCGGTGACGGCAGACGCCCGTCTCGAGCGCCGCGGCTGGAGCACCGTGCTCACCGGCGACCACGGAATGCTCGACATCGACGGGGCCGACCACGTGCTGCTCACCGAATGGTCGGGATCCGAATCCATTCTGGCGACGGCAGGGGAGCCGCGCTGCGTGCAGCTGGTGCTGACGGACGAAGCGGACCATCCCGCCGCAGCGCTCGACCTGCAGCGCCATCTGGACGACGTGGCCGGCACCGGAGAGTTCGTCACGTGCACGCGTGCCGAACTGTGCGACAGCGGGCTGCTCGGCCCGTCGGTGGATGCGACGGCTCGGCACCGACTCGGAGACGTCGCAGCGATCGCGCTGGGAGACCACGCGGCGATCTATCGTGGGCTGCCGGCCGATGAGGCGTCACGGCGCATGGTCGGCCAGCACGGCGGCTTCAGCAGGTGGGAGCGCGAGGTGCCTCTGATCCGCTGGTGAGCGAAGCGACGCGTCTGCGGCGCCCGAGACTACTTCTCGTCGTGCGGCTTGGTGCCGAACACGATCTCGTCCCAGCTCGGCAGACTCGGCCGGCCCTTGCGCGGGGCGCCTGCGTCGGGAGCGGCAGCGGTGTGATCAGCCTGATCGTCGGACGACGCGGAGGGCTCGGGCAACTGCTCTGGAACGACGTGCAGACGCGTCTGCGACGACGGACGCAGCCCAGCCGTCTCTTCGGCCTCGGGCTTCTTGTCGGCGTCGTGGCGACGCCGCAGCGCCTGCAGCAGGTCTTCGGTCTCACTGTGCACTTTCGGGCGTTCGCCGCGAAGTCCGTCAGCAGCATTACGCCCGACGTGATCCGTCGGTGCCACACGCTCCGACCGACCAAGTCGATCACTGCGTCCCTCTCGGCCGAGTCGAGCCTGCGCGTCGCTCGTGGAGTCATGCGCAGACGCTGAGTCGTCTGCCTCGGAGCGATCTTCATGCTGACCGTGGCGGTTGCGTATGGCGTTCTCCCACAGTCGAGCTCCGTCAGCTCGTGCCGTGGTCGGGTCAGGGATCTGAGCCGATGCAGGCGCCGCAGCGGCGGCGTCCTCCTCATCGGCGCTCTCGAGCGGAAAGGTGTCGACAGTCGTCGCCGCATCGACCAGGCGCAGCCGCACCGGTTTCACCGGCTCGAGATCCTGTGCGCTTGAGAGCTGGTCGGCCTCTTCGTTCGCCGGGGTCAGCTGGCGACGGCGAGGATCGAAGAACCAGCGTGCGGCTCGATCGGCGTCGTCAGCGGTGTACGCGACCTGAACGGTCCATCGGCCGTCGTCTTCGCGCCAGCTCGACCACATGGTGTGCTCTGCACCGCGGTTGACCAATCGGTGGGCGATGATGTGGCCGAAGGTCGACGTCTCTGCGCCCTCTTCGTTGAAGTGCAGCGGAACCTCTTGAGCCATGTCGACCATGTGTTCCAGCTCGGCGATCACAGGAGCCTCGAACTTGGCGATGTACTCTGCCTCGACGCCGAAGTGATCGGCGACCTGCTCACTGGTGAGCCCGGAGCGCAGCAGCTGCTGCACATCTCGAGGCGCCGGCAGCGCGCTGCGTGGCGCCGCAGAGGGAAGGGCGCGTCGCACCCGAATCGCCTGTCTCAGCTCGGGCGTCACCGGCACGGCGAACTGCTCGCCCTGGGGATCGACCAGCAGCAGCCGATCGTCCTCGGTTCCGACGAATTTCAGCTCGCGCACCATGGCCTCCTCGCGGTCTCTCATCACTGTCCCTGACATCTTGCCACCTGCGCAGGCCGGAGGTCTGCAGGCTTGCCGTGTTTTCTGCGGCGTCGTGCCGGAGCCAAATCGAATCGCACGGTTTGCGAAACGTCAGACAATGATGCATGCTATCTGCGCCACAGCAAGCAGAACGGACACAGACATGGCCACAGACTACGACGCGCCTCGGCGCCAAGAGGACGAATCCGACTCGCTCGACGCGCTGAAGCAGAGCATCCCGTCGAAGCCGAAGACGACTGCCGATGACGAGAACGACACCAGCGAGTACGCGCTTGCCGACGGACCCGATCTGTCAGACGCCGAGCTCGACGTCGTCGTGCTGCCTCCTCAGGAGAACGAGTTCACGTGTGTGGAGTGCTTTCTGGTGAAGCACCGCACGCAGTTCGATCACGAGAGCTCGCTCGGGCCGGTCTGCAAGGACTGCGCGGCCTGAGCCAGTCGGATCTCGGCGGCCAGCTCATCCGCATGCCGTGATCCGATCAGCCAGTACGGTGTCGGATCCTCGGGGTCGATCACTGGAATCCGGATGAGGTCCACCCCGCCTCTGAAGGCTACGAACGCGCGCATGTCGAGCTGCCCGCGAATCTGTTCGAGGGCTGCGTCGCCTCTGCGGTAGACCACGGGATCGCCCAGAGCCGCGACCGGGATGCTCGCGCGACCGACCGTCAGGCGGTCGGAGGCCAGCGTGATCAGGGGAGAGGCCAGCCAGCTGATGGCGGCGAAGAGCACGAAGAGCACCGGGCCGACGATGAACCCGGTCACGGGGCTCACCTTGTAGAAGACCGTCGCGAAGGCGGGGATTATCAGCAGCAGCGCGATATAGGCCCCACCATGAGGTCGCAGACGTTCTCGATAAATCATCAGTCACCGGTTCTTCATACGCTGACCCACACGCACACGGGCATGTAGGCTGGACACCGTGAATTCTAACGTCCAGGTGCTCTTCGCCGGAGCAGCCGCGCCCGTTTACGCACGTCCCGGAGACGCAGGAGCAGACCTCTGCGCCAACGAATCGGCGACCGTGCCGGCCAGACAGAGGGCAGTCATCGGCACCGGCCTGTCGATCGCCCTGCCCGAGGGCTGCGTCGGGCTGGTGCATCCCCGCAGCGGCCTCGCCCTGCACAGCGGAATCACAGTGCTCAACGCACCAGGCACCATCGATGCGGGCTATCGTGGCGAGATCAAAGTCATTCTGCTCAACACGTCAGACCAGGACTTCGACGTCAGACCGGGTGATCGCATCGCTCAGCTCGTCGTGCAGCGTTTCGAGCGTGTGGAGTTCGTCGAGGTCGAGCGTCTGCCCGGCAGCGCGAGAGCCTCACAGGGTTTCGGCTCGACCGGGGTCTGAGCACCCGTTTCACCTCGTAGGCCATTTGAACTGAAAGGATCCGAACGTGTTCGGAAGAAAGTCACGTGCCGATCGGCACGACGACCAGCAGAACGCAGACGCAGTCGACACAGAGGATGCCGTGCGTGAGTCTGATGAAGACCAGAGCGCGGATGTGGCCGACGAGTCGTCAGACGTGTCAGACGCTGACGAGCTCGCCGAACCGAAAGAGCTGCTCGAAGGTCGTGACGAGCAGGGTCCGTTCGACTTCGGCGAGTTCACCGCGTCTCAGCCGCTGATCGACTTCGGATCGATTCTGCTGCCGCCCAGACCAGGACTCACCATCCGCGTCGAGGTGGAAGAGCCCTCCAAGCGACCGGTGGCCGTCACATTCGAAGACGAGGGCACCCAGCTGCAGGTGCAGGCGTTCGCCGCGCCGCGCAGCGAAGGTCTGTGGCACGAAGTGCGCGAGCAGATCACCCAGCAGCTCGGTGCGCAGAAGGCCGCCCACCGTGAGTTCCAGGGAGAGCTCGGCCTCGAGGTGCACGCCGCGGTGCAGACGCCGGAGGGCACTCAGGTCGTGCGTTTTCTCGGCGTCGACGGTCCGCGCTGGTTCCTGCGCGGCGTCGTCTCCGGCACAGGTCTCGACAACGAAGAGACCGCCGAACGCGTGAACGCGCTCTTCCGCTCCATCGTGGTGCGCCGCGGCTCCGAACCTCGTGCACCGCGCGAGCTGCTGCCGCTGAGTCTGCCGCAGCAGAACGCCGCAGACTCCGTGCCTGCGAATGCGTGAGCTGCTCGATCAGGACACACTCGACGCGAAGACCGTTTGGGCGTCGCTCGGCGGCGTGCGTGGCCTGGCCGAGTCGGTGCTGCCCGGCGTCGTCTTCATCCTGATTCAGACGATCACCCGACAGCTGGCCTGGGCGGTCGGCGCCAGCCTCGTGCTGGTGGCGGTCTTCGTGATCTGGCGCCTGGCCCGCCACGAGTCGCTGCAGTCGGCGCTCTCCGGTCTCTTCGGCGTGGCGCTGGGGGCGGTGTTCGCTCTGGTCACCGGCCGCGCCTCAGAGAACTATCTTCCCGGGCTGATCATCAATGCGGTCAGCGCGTTGGCCCTGCTCGTCTCGCTGTTGGTGCGCCGGCCGCTGGTCGGTCTCGCCGTCGGTGCGCTGCGCGGGGATGTTTCGCTGGCGCACGAGAATCGGCTGCTGCTGCGAGCGGGCGCGCTGGCGACCGGCGTCTGGGCCGCCATCGCCGTGCTGCGTCTTGCCGTTCAGCTGCCGCTCTATCTGCAGTCGCGCGCCGACGACGACATCGTCGCGCTGGGCGTCGTGAAGCTCGCCATGGGGCTGCCACTGCTCGCGGTCGGAGCACTGCTGACCTGGCTGCTGCTGCGGCCGGTCATCGTCGCCCTCGACGAGATCGCGGATGGCGATGGCGCGCCTGTCAACACGAATTCCGACGCACAACAGTGATCATCGACAATAAGTGAGGGCATCCTTACTGGAATTCGCACTGTGAATCGGATCATTCTAAAGAAGAATTTCAATGATGAGAGGGGCAGCATGTCCGTAAACAGTTTCGGTGCTCGCGACACACTGACCGTCGGCGGCCAGGACTACGAGATTTACCGGTTGGACACAGTCCCCGGCCATGAGGTGCTGCCGTACAGCCTGAAGGTGTTGCTCGAAAACCTGCTGCGCACCGAAGACGGTGCCAACATCACTGCCGAACACATCAAGGCGCTCGGCAGCTGGGATCCCAATGCTCAGCCTGACACCGAGATCCAGTTCACCCCGGCTCGCGTGGTCATGCAGGACTTCACCGGTGTTCCCTGCATCGTCGATCTGACGACGATGCGTGAGGCCATGAAGAACCTGGGCGGCGATCCGACCAAGATCAACCCGCTTGCTCCCGCAGAGCTCGTGATCGACCACTCCGTCATCGTCGACGTCTTCGGTCAGTCAGACGCCGTGCAGCGCAACGTCGAGATCGAGTACGAGCGCAACGGCGAACGCTATCAGTTCCTGCGCTGGGGGCAGCAGGCATTCGACAACTTCAAGGTGGTTCCGCCGGGCACCGGCATCATCCACCAGGTGAACATCGAGTACCTCGCCCGCGTGGTCTTCGACAAGCATCTCGAAGACGGCACTGTTCAGGCCTACCCTGACACCTGCGTCGGCACCGACTCGCACACCACCATGGTGAACGGCATCGGCGTGCTGGGCTGGGGCGTCGGCGGCATCGAAGCCGAGGCGGCCATGCTGGGGCAGCCGGTCTCCATGCTCATTCCGCGCGTGGTCGGCTTCAAGCTGAGCGGCGAGATCCCCGCCGGCGTGACGGCGACCGACGTCGTGCTCACCATCACTGAGATGCTCCGCGAACACGGTGTGGTCGGCAAGTTCGTCGAATTCTACGGCGAGGGAGTGGCCAGTGTGCCGCTCGCGAACCGCGCCACCATCGGCAACATGAGCCCCGAGTTCGGCTCGACTGCGGCGATCTTCCCGATCGACGACGTGACGCTCGACTATCTGCGCCTGACCGGTCGCAGCGATGAGCGCGTCGCCCTCGTCGAGGCCTACGCCAAAGAGCAGGGCCTCTGGCATGATCCGAAGCACGAGCCGCACTTCTCGGAGTACATGGAGCTCGACCTGTCGACCGTCGT
Organism: Pseudoclavibacter sp. CFCC 14310; assembly: GCF_008831165.1. Classification (NCBI taxonomy): domain Bacteria; kingdom Bacillati; phylum Actinomycetota; class Actinomycetes; order Micrococcales; family Microbacteriaceae; genus Pseudoclavibacter; species Pseudoclavibacter sp. CFCC 14310. The sequence continues at coordinate 469,698 of NZ_WBKC01000002.1, forward strand.
GCCCTCGATCGCCGGCCCGAAGCGCCCTCAGGACCGCATCAAGCTGAGCGAGTCGAAGCAGTCGTTCGAGAAGACGCTGCCGACCTACGCTGGCGAGACGAGCGAGGCTCCGGTCGAGTACGCGGGTCAGAACTTCGATCTGAAGAACGGCGCCGTCGCGGTCGCCGCCATCACTTCGTGCACGAACACTTCGAACCCCTCGGTCATGATCGCCGCAGGCCTGGTCGCCAAGAAGGCGGTGGAGAAGGGCCTCGAGCAGAAGCCCTGGGTCAAGACCTCTCTGGCCCCCGGCTCGAAGGTCGTCACCGACTACTACGACAAGTCGGGTCTCACCCCGTACCTCGAGGGCGTCGGCTTCTACACCACCGGATATGGCTGCACGGTCTGCATCGGCAACACCGGCCCGCTGCCCGAACCGATCAGCGAGGCGATCAACGAGAACGATCTGGCTGTGACCGCCGTGCTCTCAGGCAACCGCAACTTCGAGGGCCGCATCAGCCCCGACGTCAAGATGAACTACCTCGCCAGCCCGCCGCTGGTGATCGCCTACGCACTGGCCGGCACGATGGACTTCGACTTCGAGACACAGCCGCTCGGCCAGGACGCCGACGGCAACGATGTGTACCTCAAAGACATCTGGCCGACGGCCGAAGAGGTGCAGCAGACGATCGATTCGTCGATCGACCGCGACATGTTCACATCGAAGTACGCTTCGGTCTTCGAGGGCGACGAGAAGTGGCGCGGTCTGCCCACTCCCGAAGGAAAGCTCTTCGAGTGGGACGACGACTCGACCTATGTGCGCAACCCTCCGTACTTCGACGGCATGTCGAAAGACCCGGAGCCGGTGGCGGACATCACGGGTGCTCGTGTGCTGGCGAAGCTCGGTGACTCGGTCACCACCGACCACATCTCGCCCGCAGGTTCGATCAAGGCAGACACCCCGGCCGGCAAGTACCTGCTGAGCAAGGGCGTCGACCGCCGCAGCTTCAACTCGCTGGGCTCGCGTCGAGGCAACCACGAGGTGATGATCCGCGGCACGTTCGCGAACATCCGTCTCAAGAACCTGCTGCTCGACGGAGTCGAGGGTGGGTACACTCGCGACTTCACGCAGGAGGGCGGCCCGCAGTCGTTCATCTACGATGCCGCAGAGAACTATCAGAAGGCCCAGACCCCGCTGGTCGTGCTTGCCGGCAAGGAGTACGGCACGGGCTCCAGCCGTGACTGGGCTGCGAAGGGCACGCGCCTGCTGGGCGTCAAGGCGGTCATCGCTGAGAGCTTCGAACGCATCCACCGTTCGAACCTGATCGGCATGGGCGTCATCCCGCTGCAGTTCCCGGCAGGGGAGTCGTACGAGTCACTCGGCATCGACGGCACTGAGATCTTCTCTTTCTCGGGCATCGAACGCCTCAACGACGGTGAGACGCCGGCGACGGTCACGGTGACAGCGGCTCCCAGCGAGTTCTCTGCTGCGGGCAAAGAACCGGTGACATTCGAGGCCGTCGTTCGCATCGACACCCCCGGTGAGGCGAACTACTACCGCAACGGAGGCATCCTGCAGTACGTGCTGCGTCAGCTCGCTGCGTAGCCTGAACTGCCACTGAGGCCCTGAACGTCACCGTCGAGGTGACACAGAGGGCTGCGGAGATTCCGACGAAAGGGCTCGCGCCACTCCAACCGAGTGGCGCGAGCCCTTTCGCACAGTCGCAGCACGTAGCATGAGTCAAAGCACTGAGAGGTCACCATCGGCATGGCAGAGCACAGCGACATCGAACGATCATCCTCGACCCCGGCTCACGAGGCGGGGCCGGACGCCTCCGCCGGTCTGCTCGCCGGCATCCACGGGCCGAGCGACCTCGACCGGCTGTCGGCCGCACAGCTGCGCGATCTCGCCGACGAGATCCGTGCGTTTCTGATCACTTCCGTCGCACGCACCGGAGGTCATCTCGGGCCGAACCTCGGCGTCGTCGAGATCACCATCGCGCTGCACCGGGTCTTCGACTCGCCGCATGATCCCATCGTCTTCGACACCGGACATCAGTCGTATGTGCACAAACTCCTCACCGGTCGCCACGACTTCGCCCATCTTCGCCAACGGGGCGGTCTCGCGGGCTACCCGCAGCGTTCCGAGAGCCCGCACGACATCGTGGAGAGCTCGCACGCTTCGTCATCGCTGTCATGGGCAGACGGCATCTCACGCGCGCTCACGCTGCGCGGCGAGACGGATCGCACCGTGGTGGCAGTGATCGGCGACGGCGCTCTGACCGGCGGCATGGTCTGGGAGGCCATCAACAACATCTCAGATCAGAACGACCGCCATCTGGTGATCGTGGTCAACGACAACGGACGTTCGTATGCTCCGACGATCGGCGGCATGGCTCGCTACATGAACGAGCTGCGCACACATGGCGGCTACGACCGCGCCTACAAGGCCAGCCGTCGGTTCTTCTATCGCCTCGGACGCCCCGGCCGTTTTCTCTTCAACAGCGTGCGCGGCGGTCTCTACGGCCTGTTGCGGGCGCAGAGCGGCGAGGACTACGCCCTCTTCTCGAACCTGGACATCAAGTACATCGGCCCGGTCGACGGTCACGACATCGAGGCGATGGAGGTCGCCCTGCGTCAGGCGAAGCGCTTCGGCCACCCGGTGATCGTGCATGCGGTCACACAGAAGGGGCACGGCTACGAGCCTGCACGCGCTGACAAGGCCGACCAGTTCCATGCGGTCGGTCGCATCGACCCCGACACCGGTCAGCCGATCTCGACGGTGAAGTCGATCACCTGGACGGCCGTCTTCTCGGACGAGATGCTCGAGCAGGCGCGCCGACGTCCCGAGGTCGTGGGCATCACCGCAGCGATGCGGCTGCCGGTCGGTCTCGACGCGATGTCGCAGGCCTTCCCCGATCGGGTCATCGACGTGGGCATCGCCGAAGAGCACGCGGTGGCCTCAGCCGCCGGCCTGGCGTTCGGCGGCGCGCACCCGGTCGTCGCGCTCTACGCGACCTTCCTCAATCGCGCCTTCGATCAGGTGCTCATGGACGTCGCACTGCACCGCGCCGGCGTCACCTTCGTCCTCGACCGGGCAGGCGTGACCGGCCCCGACGGCGCCAGCCACAACGGGCAGTGGGATCTCTCGACGCTGCAGCTGGTGCCCGGCATCCGCATCGCCGCGCCTCGCGACGCCGCGACGCTGCGCGAAGAGCTCGGAGAGGCCCTCGACGTCTCAGACGCTCCGACTGTGCTGCGATACCCGAAGGGCACTGTGAACGAACCGCTGCCCGCTCTCAGCCGCTCGACAGACGGCGTCGACGTGCTCTTTCGATCGACGAGCCGCGATGTGCTCATCGTCTCGATCGGCGCGATGGCACCCGTCGCCCTCGACGTCGCGCGTCGGCTGCACGAACAGGGCATCGGCACGACCGTGATCGATCCTCGGTGGGTCGTGCCGGTGCCGCACACGGTGCTCACGCGGGCGGCCAGACACCGACTGGTCGTCACCATCGAAGACGGCCTGCGCACCGGAGGCATCGGCACCCGCATCCGTCAGGACATGCGTGATGCCGGCATCGACACGGGACTCACTGAGTTCGGCCTGCCTGATGAGTTCTTCCCGCACGCGACCCGCGACCAGCTGCTGCACGACTCGGGGCTCGACGCGGCGGCTATCACCGAGCAGGTCATCCAGATGGTGCTCGGCACGCGTGTGCCCAACGCTCGCGGAGCCCGCCATGACGGCTTTCCAGATGCCACCGACTTCGACGTCACCGATCACCGTGCGGCCTCCGACGGGCTCTGAGCCCGACTGAGGCGATGTCGCGGCTACGCTGAGGCGGCCTCGCGGAAAGCCTCTGCGATCGGTGCCGCGGTGAGCTCGGTCTGCCAGGGCCGGGCACCGAGTTCTGCAAGCCGTGCGGCGACTTCGGCAGCGTCGATCGGCTCCGAGGTCTCCCAAGCGAGTTCACGAAGCACTCGGGGCTGCAGCAGGTTCTCGACCGGCAGATCGTGAGCCTGGGCGATCTCGATCAGGGCCGACCTGGCTGTGCGCAGACGCTGATCGGCCTCCGGGTGCTGCCGACCCCAGGAGCGATGATGGGGCACGCCCTCATGCGGCACGCGCACGCTGATGGGCTCTTGGCTGGCTCGCGCGCGCTGCACGGCCGCCCACCAGTGTCTCAGCTCGGAATGGGCGCCGCGCCCGTTGAACTCGCGCAGAGCCAGCAGCTCATGCTCGTTGCGCACTGCGTTGGTCGCCGCGGCCATGATGGCGCGATCGGGGATGAGCCGGTGCGGCGAGAGATCGCGCTGCCGAGCCAGCGCATCGCGTTCGTTCCAGAGCTCGCGCACGATGCGCAGCTGCCGCGGCGTGCGCGCAGCTGTGATCCCGCTGGTGCGACGCCAGGGCTCGCCCGGCTTCTGCCGCGGTTCGAAGTCCATCTCGGCGGCGAATTCCTGCCGAGCGATCTCGAGCTTGCCCTGATCGGTCAGAAGACGTTCGACCTCGTCTCTCAGCTCGACGAGATACTCGACGTCGAGGGCGGCGTAGGCGAGCCATTCCTCAGGCAGTGGGCGTCGTGACCAGTCGGCTGCCGAGTGCTCCTTCTTCAGATGGATGCCGAAGAGGTCGTCGAGCAGACCGCCGAGTCCGACATGCGGCAGATTCAGCAGTCTCGCACCCAGCTCGGTGTCGAAGAGCGCGGCGGGAGAGAGCCCGAGCTCATGCAGCGAAGGCAGGTCTTGGGTCGCCGCGTGCAGCACCCACTCCTGTCGCCCGATGACGCTCTGCAGCTCGGCCATGGCCTCGCCGTCGAAGGCGACCGGGTCGAGCAGCACCGCGGGCTCGTCGCCGCGACGCATCTGCACCAGATAGGCGTTGTCGTGATAGCGGAAGCCGCTCGCGCGTTCGGTGTCGAGTGCAAGCGGACCGTCAGCTCCCTCGAGTCGGCGCATCGCCTGCTCAAGCCCTCTGGGCGTCGCCACAACCGGTGGAATGCCGTCTGCCGGCTGCACGACGAGATGTGAGGGATGGTCTTCGACGTTCACAGTGTGGAAAAGCCTTTCGCCTACGAGTGCGTGTCAGTGAGAGTGGGAAGAAGCACCGAGATCTCGCCCGGCACCGGAGGCAGGCTCGCCGCTTCGCTGATCAGATCGATCCAGGCGAGCAGGTGGGGAGTCACCGGCTGATCGACCTCAGCCGACCATGAGGCCCGCAGTTCGATCTCTGTTCCGTCGGTCTCGGTGCTCAGCGCGCCGAAACCGGAGTTGATCGTCTTGGTAACCGTGCCCGAGATGCTGTGATAGCGCGCCTGCTGCTGATGGAGTCCGTCTTCGAGCCAGGACCAGACCACGCCCGCAACGAACGGATCGAGGCCGAGATCGGCCTCGAGCGGCGCCTTGAGATAGGAGATCACGCGCAGTGTCGACCCCCAGCCCTCTGGCGGCTCTGGGTTGTGCAGCAGCACGAAGCGTGCGCTGGCGCGCGAGTGCACGAAGGTCGACTTGGCGTCGACCTCGACGGCGAAGGCGACGGCCTCGGGTGCGATGTGCGACGGAGCGTCGATGCGTTCGAGCACGATGTCAGAGCGGTGGCGCACAGCCGAGAGCTCGCGCAGGAGGTTTGCGAACTCCGGGCTCATCTCATCGTCTCTGCGCACTTCGGTCACGCAAGCAGACTAAAATGACCGAAGGCAGACTGGCGTCAGACTCGCCGCGCTGGAGAGGATCACATGCCCGAGCACAGAGACAACCGTTCAGAGGCCCCGCAGCGCTCCGGCAGGGGGCTCTCGCTGCTGGGTGTGGTGGCCGGTGTGACCGGTGCGGCGGCAGCCGTGATGGCTGCCGGAGCCGCCGCGAGCGCGCATGTCGCCCGCGAAGTGGTGATGCCGCCGAGGCGTCGCACCGAAGACGTCAGCGTCCAAGCGGTCTGGTCGGATGCGGACGGTCTCTTGATCACCCTCAAGTCGACTCGGGACTCCAGGCTGGCCGGCGTGCCGGGCGAGTACAGCTTCTGGTTCGACGAAGGTCGCGGGCATGCCGTCATCGGCGAGATCGTCGATCAGACGTGGGACAGCATCACGCGGCGCGTGCTGCGCGTCGACTTCGGTGTGCTCGACGGTCGCGTGCGTCGCGGACGTGTCAACGGGTGGGTCTGGCTGACGCCGGAGTCGGCCGGTTTCGATGCCCAGAACGTGCTCATCGACGGCCCACTCGGCCCGAACCCCGCCTGGCTGGTCTCGCATGAGCCCAGCGGCCGCCCGGTCTACGCCGTCGACCGGCCTGACGACGTCGACGAAGCTGCATCGGCACATCCGGCCGAAGCGAGCGAACCGCCGACGGAGACCGCCGAATCCGGTGCCGACCGATCACAGACATGGGTCATCCATGTGCACGGGCGTGCCTCGGCTCGACCAGAGGTCGTCCGCGGTCTCGGCGCGGTGCAGCAGCTCGGCCTGACGTCGCTGGTCGTGAGCTATCGCAACGACGGCGAGGCGACGCCCAGCGCAGACAACCGCTATGCCCTCGGCGAGACTGAGTGGGAGGACGTCGAGGCGGCGATCGACTATGCGCTCTCGCACGGTGCGAAGAAGGTCTTTCTCTTCGGCTGGTCGATGGGAGGAGCCATCGTGCTCCAGACTCTGGCCAGAACCCGGCACGCCCGACGCATCGGGGGAGTGCTCCTCGACTCACCGGTCGTCGACTGGGGCGACGCCCTGGCATATCAGGCGGATGCGTCCAGCGTGCCGGCCCCGGTGCGCGAGTTCGCACTGACCCTTTTGGGCCGACGCTGGGCCACGCCTGCGACAGGGCTGCAGAGCCCCATCGACCTCGACGCGCTGAACTGGGTCGCACGGGCGGGAGAGCTGCGCAAACCGGTGCTGCTCATGCACAGCGACGACGACGGGTTCGTGCCGAGCGGCCCGTCACGGGAGCTGGCCGCAGCACGCCCAGATCTGGTGACCTTCGTGCCGTTCAAGACGGCTCGACACTGCAAACTGTGGAACCACGATCGCGAACTGTGGGAGACCAGCGTGACGGACTGGCTGACCGAGCGTCTGGCCCCGACCGCGGCTGGCACGCCGCGTGCCCGGCGCCGCTGAGCGTCGTCAGGCGTCTCGCTCAGCGATCCGGCGCCGAACCTGGGCCTTGATGCGCTCAAGGATTCCGGTCATGCCGCGCAGACGCAGCGGTGACACCGCTCGAGCGAGACCGAGTTCGAACGGGTAGTCGCTGGGTACGTCGAGTACCTGCTGCACGCTCTCACCGTCGAGGCCGTGGACCAGAATCGAGGCGAATCCGCGGGTGGTCGGTGCCTCGCGTGGAGCCGTGACGTGTGGGTGCACCGTGTCTCCGTCGACGTCGACCTTCAGAAAGACGGGAGACTGGCACTCGGGCACGGGCTCAAGCAGATCAGGATCGTCGCGGTAGCGTTCGGGCAGCTCGGGCAGCTCGTCGGCAAACTCCAGCAGCAGCTGCAGCCGGTCTCGCTCACCGAGGGCGTTGAAATCCTCGGCCGTCTCGATGAGCCGGGGCGGCAGATGCTGCGCATCGAGCTCATGGGGTGCGTCAAACAGGTGTGACGAGGGGGAGTCGGAGGTGCTCATGGACGACGAGTCTACGCTGCGGCGGGCGTCGTGCCCCGGGCCGGAGGATCTGCCGCAGCCCATGACCGACTCTCTGCTCTGCAGACGGTTCAGCGGCTGACGGGAGCGGTGCCGGGTTCTGCTCCGGTCACCACCGGCACGCGCACCGCTGAGCCCCATTCAGTCCACGAGCCGTCGTAGTTGCGCACGTTCTCGAAGCCGAGCAGATACTTCAGCACGAACCAGGTGTGGCTCGACCGTTCGCCGATGCGGCAGTACACGATCACGTCATCGCCCTCGTGCAGACCGGCGCCACCCGTCTCGTAGATTGCACGCAGCTCGTCGGCAGTCTTGAAGGTGCCGTCATCGTCGACGGCCTTCGCCCAGGGCACGCTCTGCGCGGTGGGAATGTGGCCGGCCCGAAGCGCCCCTTCTTCGGGGTAGTCCGGAGCTGTGGTGCGCTCACCGAGGTATTCGGGTGTCGAGCGCACGTCGATCAGGTGCTCGACGCCGATCGCGGCAAGCACGTCGTCACGATACGCACGGATTGGCGCATCTTCCCGTGGGACCACCGGATAGGCGGTCGGGGTGCGCGGGCGAACCTCGCGAGTCAGATCGCGTCCCTCGGCGATCCATTTCGAGCGGCTGCCGTTGAGCAGACGCACATCTTCGTGGCCGAAGAGCGTGAACACCCAGAGTGCATAGGCCGCCCACCAGTTGTTCTTGTCACCGTAGATCACGACCGTGTCATCGCGGTCGATGCCCTTCTCGCTGAGCAGCTTCGCGAAGCCCTCGCCGTCGACGTAGTCGCGCACGACCGGGTCGTTGAGATCGGTGTGCCAGTCGATCTTGACCGCACCGGGGATGTGCCCGGTCTCGTAGAGCAGCACGTCTTCGTCGCTCTCGACGACGACGAGTCCCGGTTCGCCCAGATGTTCGGCGAGCCACTCGGTGGTGACCAGGCGCTCAGGATGCGCGTAGCCTGCGGTCTTCGGATCTGACGAGTCGACGGCGACAGTCATGATGTTCTCCTTCGTTGCCTCGACTCGTTCGAGTCTCGGTGATGTCGATCACGATACTGCACCCGACTCGCCTGCGGCAGCGTTCCGCAACAGCAGGTCATGTGGCGGCAAGTGCACACCGTCGTCGCTCATGTCTGCACGAGCCGCCCCACGAACCCGCTACAGTGAACAGGGTGCCGCGCTGGATCTCATGCACGCGCATCCGCATCACGACGCTCACTCGGAATTGACCCGGGTCGCCGCGATTCGGCCACCGCCACACACGCGTGCACTGCCGCCGCCAGAGAGGAACGCATGATCTCGCATATCGTCGATGTGCACCCGAATCTCGATCCCGACGAGCTCGTCGCGAACCTCGTGCCGCCACCGCTCTTCCAGACCGCGTCGTTCGAGAGCTACCAGCCCAGTGCCGACTATCCGTCGCAGCTGGAGGCCGTCGAGGCCCTTCGCGCGTTCTCCGATCGTTGGGGTGCGGTGAAGCGCCGCAGCCTCTTCGGCAGGAGCAAGAAGGCGGCGAAGCAGGCCAGCGGCATCTATCTCGACGGCGGCTTCGGCGTCGGCAAGTCCCACCTGCTGGCAGCACTGTGGAACACCGCTCCCCAGCCCAAGGCCTATGGCACCTTCTTGGAGTACACGTCGCTGGTCGGCGCACTCGGATTCGAGAACGCCGTCGCCAAGCTACGCGGCTACTCTCTGCTGTGCATCGACGAGTTCGAACTCGACGACCCCGGCGACACGATGATCATGACCCGGCTGCTGAAAGAGCTCGCGGCGACCGGCACCTCGATCGTGGCCACATCGAACACGCCGCCGAACGCCCTCGGCGAGGGCAGATTCGCCGCCTCAGACTTCATGCGCGAGATACAGTCGCTCGCCTCGATCTTCCAGGCGCTGCGCATCGACGGTCAGGACTACCGACGGCGCGACGTGAACAGCGAGGCCATCCCGTGGGAGCCCGCACAGATCGATCAGCTCGTCGCCCAGCATCAGTCCGACGACCTGCGCGTGTCGCAGGATGCCTTCGCCGACGTCATCGATCACATCTCGACGCTGCATCCAGTGCAGTACTTCGCCCTTGCGCGCTCTGCCGACGCATTCGTCTGGTCGGGAGTCGGACGTCTCACGAGACAGGACGACGCGCTGCGTCTCGTGGCGCTGATCGACCGTCTGTACGACGCACAGAAGCCGATCGTGGCAGCAGGCCTGCCGCTGACCGAGGTCTTCAGCCAGGAGATGATCGACGGCGGATACCGCAAGAAGTATCTGCGCTGCGTCTCGCGACTCGACGCGCTCACCACACTCGCTCACGAGACCTACGACGTGGCCAAGGCCTGACTCTTCTCGAAACACTGCCGTAACAGCGACCTCCGACGCGTAACAGCGCCGTAACCCTTGCGCATATCATGCGAAATCTCTGCACCCGAGACTGAACTCAGTTCGTGAAAGTCGTCGCATTATGATGCGCGGTCGCGATCCCATGATCAGTTCGAGAGAGGTTTCACCATGACAGAGACAGTCACGACCGGCACCATATGGTTGCTGGTGTCGACCGCGCTGGTGTTGTTCATGACGCCCGGCGTCGCCTTCTTCTATGGCGGCCTTGTACGGGCGAAGTCCGTCGTCAGCATGCTCATGCTCAGCTTCGGGTCCATGGGACTCATCGGGCTGCTCTGGGTGCTCTACGGGGCGAACATGACGAGCATCGCCGAAGACGCCAGCCCGTGGTCGTTCGCCGGCAACCCGTTCTCGGCCTTCGGGCTCAGCGGAGTCAGCGGCGAGGATCTCGTCTCGACCGTCTACGGATCGACCTTCGCCATCATCACCGTGGCACTGATCTCAGGAGCCATCGCCGATCGCGCGAAGTTCGGCTCGTGGATGATCTTCGCCGCACTCTGGGCGACTCTCTCGTACTTTCCGGTCGCGGCCTGGGTCTGGGGCGGCGGCTGGATCGGCACCGTGGTGCCTGAGTGGTTCGGCGTCGACGGCGTGCTCGACTTCGCCGGCGGCACGGTCGTGCACATCAACTCCGGTGCCGCGGCTCTGGCCCTCGCCATCGTTCTCGGCCGCCGCATTGGCTTCGACAAGGGCATCGCGAAGCCGCACAACGTGCCGCTGGTTCTGATCGGTGCATCAGTGCTGTGGTTCGGCTGGTTCGGCTTCAACGGAGGCGCAGCGACAGATGACGCGACCGCCGGTCTCATCTACCTGAACACCATGGTGACGCCTGCAGCTGCGATTCTGGCCTGGCTCGTCGTCGAGAAGCTGAAGACGGGCAAGGCGACCGCGGTCGGTGCCGGCACGGGTGCCGTGGCAGGTCTGGTCGGCATCACCCCGGCGTGCGATCAGCTCACTCCTGGTGCGGCCATCCTGCTCGGCCTCATCGTCGGCGGCGTCTGCGCACTCGCCGTCAACGCGAAATGGGTGCTCGGCTACGACGACTCGCTCGACGTGGTCGGCGTGCACCTCGTCGGCGGACTCATCGGCTGCGTGTACCTGGGCTTCTTCGCCAACGACTCGGGACTCTTCTACGGGTACGGCTGGGGACAGCTCGGCGCTCAGATCGTCGGTTCGGTGCCAGTGGCGATCTACTCGTTCATCGTCGCCTTCATCATCGGCAAGGTCATCGACAAGACCATCGGCTTCCGCGTCAAGAACGAAGACGAAGTGGCCGGCATCGACCTGCGCGTGCATGGCGAGTCGGGATACGCTCTGCAGAACTGAGGTTCCGTACTGAAGGCCGCACCTGAGCGGCCCGAATGACCGAAGCAGCGCTTCATACGTGAAGAGGGCGCGGCAGCCGTCACAGGCTCCGTACCCTCTTCACGTATGCGCCCCAGCAACGACCCTGTGTGCCGTGGCACGGGCTGCAGTGATCGACAGGAATCTGACTTGAGGACACCTGGTCCGCAGTCGCCTGCCTGATGCCTGAAGCGCCGTTCTTGGCCCTGGTGCGACCTGGGTGGAGGCTGAGAGTCAGGCAGCAGACGTGCGACACGCCCGCGTTGCCAGGTTCGATTCACCTCGATTTTGCATTCGGGCAGAGTTACGGTACATTATTCAAGTCGCCGGAACACGGGGACAACGTTGAGAAGCTTCAAGCTGATCAACATGCGGATGTGGCTCAGTTGGTAGAGCACCACCTTGCCATGGTGGGGGTCGCGAGTTCGAATCTCGTCATCCGCTCGGAGGGTTCTTTCACTTGTGAAAGACCTGCCACAGGCTCCGCTTCACAGGGGCCGCTTCACAGGTACTGCTTCGTTGAGAACCTGTGCGGTCTGGCATGGTGGAGTGGCCGAGTGGCGAGGCAGCGGCCTGCAAAGCCGTATACGCGGGTTCGACTCCCGTCTCCACCTCCAACCGGCTTCGGCCGGAGTCGACGCAAGTCGGCATACGCACTCGACGGTTCGAGTACGGGCGATTGGCGCAGTCTGGTAGCGCGCTTCCCTGACACGGAAGAGGTCAGCAGTTCAAGTCTGCTATCGCCCACCACGGGATAGGCCCGGAATCACGCGGAGGACGCGGGGTTCCGGGCCTTCTTTCATTTGACCTGGCATTGCGCCGGTCGGGCCGTCTGGCGGGGGAGGGCTGTCCGGCTGGGGAGGGCTGTCTGGCTGGTGAGGTCTCTCTGGCGGGGGAGGCAGTGCGGCCGAACGACCGCACGAAGCAGCTCTGAGGCACGAGACACGTCTTCAAGGGGTGCGCGTGGTCAAGATCGCAGTGTGTGCTATCACTGAGGCTGTAACCCCCATTGCCTATTGTGAATCGAGTACCCGAATGACCACACTTGCGCTCGCACTGTCCGACCTCCTCAACGACCACCAAACAGCTCTCGATGAGCTGTTGGACCGTCACTTCAATGCCGACTACCGCCAGCGCACCAACGGCGACTGGAGCACGCGTGAACAGTTCGCTGAGCACATCGCACACCTTCGCGCCATCACCAGTGCCGCCGAGGTCAAAGTGCTGGATGAACTCACCGATGGTAGCCACTATGCAGAGAGACACCGCGTCGTGGTGACAAAACGAGACCGGACCACAGTCGAACAAGAGGTATACGTGTTCGCACAGCTGGACTCTGACGGGAAGTTCCTCTCGCTCGAGGAAGTGACTCTCATGGTGGAAGGAGCTGAACAGGATCGAAATATCGGCAGTGCACGTTGACGAGATCGTGTGCTGGACGCAGAGCCGGCTTGTGACCTGAGGATCCATTGTGCTCAGCCTGCGCCTGAAGCGTACGCCTCATGGCATATGCGATCACCCCGCACGTGTAGGCACCGGCAGTGCTGGTTCGGCTCGATCAACCGCACGAATGACTCTGACGCTGAGTGCTTGCCCACAAGGCGTCACAGGCGCAGATGAGGGGCTCCCGCCGCCCCCTCCGCGGCAGGAACCCCTCGTGTGAGCACTTGCATCGCTGCTGTCGTCCACCTCTATAGATTAGATGACCCCGCTGACATGCCTCAACGGTGATAGCTCAGGACGCCATCGGTGCATTGGGCCCAGCACGTTCCGGCCGGCGTATGAGCTCCCTGCGAAGCGTCAGTCGGTGAGCACCTGGCCCATATGCTCGTCGAGCAGCAGGGCCGACAGCGCCGCAAGCACGAAGGCCACACCGAAGATGCTGAAGAGCACTCCAGTGCCGCCCCAGGCCGCAGCGAGCACGACGGGCACTAACAGCGGAGCGATGATGGACGCCACACGACCGAACCCCGCCGACCAACCAGTGCCGGTGCCACGCAGCGCGGTCGGAAAGACTTCGGGGGAGATGGCGTAGAGCGCGCCCCATGCGCCCAGATTGAAGAAGCTCAGCAGACATCCGCTGACCAGAATCGCCGTCACCGACCCGGCTGTGCCGAAGAACACTGCCGAGACGGCTGAGCCGATCAGGAACGACGCCAGCGTCCAGCGACGCCCCCAATGCTCGATCAGCCACGCGGCGACCGCATAGCCGGGCAGCTGCGCCAACGTGATGATCAAGGTGTACCCGAAGCTCTTCACCAGATCGTGTCCCTGTGCTGCGAGAATCGAGGGAATCCAGATGAAGGCCCCGTAGTAGGAGAAGTTCACTAGGAACCAGACCACACTCAGCGCGACGGTGTTGCGAACCTGCCCAGGCCGCCAGAGCCCGCCGAACCCACTGGTGGCAGTTCTGCTCTCGGCTGAGTCTGCGCCTTCAGCGGAGGTCGAGGGGCGTGTGGCCGCCGCACCCGCGGCCTGCACCCGGAACATCACTGGCGACTTCTCGAAGCGGCGCACGATCTGCTCAGCCTCATCATGGCGGCCGTGCGCCTCGAGAAAGCGGATCGACTCCGGCAGCCCGAACCGGACGAACGCCGCGTAGAGCGCCGGCACCGCCCCGATCAGCATGGCGATGCGCCAGCCCCAATCGCCATGTGGCACCAGCAGGTAGCCGAGCAGCGCTGCAAGCAGCCAGCCGATGGCCCAGAAGGCCTCAAGCACGACGATGATGCGACCGCGGATGCTCGGGGGTGCGAACTCGCTCACGTATGTGCTGGCGACAGGCAGCTCAGCGCCCAGCCCCAGACCCACTATGAAGCGCATGACGAGGAAGAACGCGAGGACCGGTGCGAACGCGCTCAGCGCTGCGCCAAGGCCGAAGATCAGCAGAGTCAGCGCGAACACCGTGCGCCGCCCGAAACGATCGGCGAGCCTGCCACCCAGCATCGCTCCCAGTGCCATGCCGATGAACCCGAGCGAGACGATCCAGCTCTGCTCGGTCGAAGAGAGGCTCCATTCGCTCTTCAACACCACGATCACGTACGAGATGAGCGCCACGTCGAGTGCATCGAGCGCCCAGCCGATCCCCGAAGAGGTGACCACGTGGGCATGAGCCCGAGTGAAGGCGAGTCTGTCCAGACGCTGGGTCAGCGTCGAAGCCGCTGCGGAGGCCGCCGACGGCGGCACGTCACTGTTGGTTGTGTCTGTCATAGAAGACAGTATTGCACAGGTCTGAACAGGTATGGTCAGTTGTGGGAAGAGACTCGGTGTGCTCGTCTGCAGACCTCTGGCGGGGGAGTCGGCGGCTGACGGCGCAGAGGGACGGATACTGCCCAGCCCCGTACCACCTACGCCCATGGAGACGCGAAAAGGGCCTCGCCACAATGGCGAGGCCCTTTTCGACTGTTCAGCAGACCGGGAAGGTGCGCCGAACACGAGTGCAGAGCATCAGTGGTGCTCGTGCTGTGCCGCAGCAAGCTCTTCTGGAGTGACCGGCTTGACCCGGCTCTCGAAGAAGAAGCGGCTGAACCACGAACGACGACGATCCTTGTTGTAGATCTTGCCGTCGGAGCGAGGGCGAACCGGCACCGGAACGTTCTCATCGAACGAGACGAGACGCCAGCGCTCGTACTCGTCGAGCGGACGGTGCAGCTCCTGGAACTCCCCATGCGGATACCGGATGACATGACCGGTCTCGACACCGTGCAGAACCAGATCGCGATCCTTTCGCTGCAGTGCGAAGGCAACGCGGCGAGTGATGATGAAGGCGATGATCGGCCCAAGGATCAGCGATGCCTGCAGCACGTGAGTGACCAGGAAGACATTCCAGTGGAAGAACACGCTCATCACGTCAGACGAAGCCGCCGCCCACATGGTGGCGTAGAAGGCGATGCCTGCAGCGCCGATCGCCGTGCGGGTCGGCGCGTTGCGCGGGCGATCCAGAACGTTGTGGTTGCGGTCGTCTCCGGTGATCCACTTCTCGATGAAGGGGTAGGCCACCAGCACGGCGATGAAGCCGCCGAGCAGCACCACAGGAGCCATGATGTTCCACGAGAACGTGAAGCCGAAGATCACCGATTCCCAGTGCGGCGGGATCAATCGCAGTGCGCCGTCTGCCCAGCCGATGTACCAGTCGGGCTGCGTACCTGCCGAGACCGGCGACGGGTCGTACGGCCCGTAGTTCCAGATCGGGTTGATCGTGAACGTAGCAGCAATCACCGTGAGCAGACCGTAGACGATGAAGAAGAAGCCGCCGGCCTTGGCTGCGTACACGGGGAGCACCGGGTAGCCGACGACGTTCGTCTCACGGGCACCGGGGTTCGGGTAATGCGTGTGCTTGTGCAGAACCACCATCAGCAGATGCACGGCGATCAACAGGATGATCAGTGCAGGGATCAACATGATGTGCAGCATGTACAGACGGTTGATCAGGTCGGTGCCGGGGAACTCGTTGCCGAAGAACAGGAACGAGAGCCAGGTGCCGATGAGGGGGAGCCCCTTCATCAAACCGTCGATGATGCGCAGACCGTTGCCCGAAAGCAGATCGTCAGGAAGTGAGTAGCCCGTGAACCCGGCTCCCATGCCGAGCACCCAGAGCAGCACACCGACGATCCAGTTCAGTTCACGCGGCTTGCGGAACGCACCCGTGAAGAAGATGCGAGCCATGTGCAGTGTAGCTGCCGCGACGAACATCAGTGCCGACCAGTGGTGCAGCTGACGCATGAGCAGCCCGCCGCGGATGTCGAACGAGAGATCCAGAGTCGAGGCATAGGCCGCCGACATGTGGATGCCCTTGAGCGGGATGTAGGAGCCGTCGTACGTGGTCTCGACCATTGACGCCTGGAAGAACAGAGTCAGAAAGGTTCCGGAGATCAGCAGTGCGACGAAGCTGTACAGCGCCACCTCGCCGAGCATGAACGACCAGTGGTCGGGAAAGATCTTGCGCCCGAACTCTTTGACGACCCCTGCGACGCCGAGGCGTTCGTCGAGATAGTCAGCGGTACGACCCGCCTTGGTCGTGGGTTTTGTCGTCACTGTCGTGGTCACTTTTCAATCTCCCAGAAGCTCGGTCCGACTGGTGCGCGGAAGTCACCCTTCGACACCAGATAGCCTTCGCTGTCAACCGTGATAGGCAGCTGGGGCAGCGGACGGTTCGCCGGGCCGAAGACGACCTTGGCGCCGTCTGCGATGTCGAACGTCGACTGGTGGCACGGGCAGAGCAGATGATGCGTGTGCTGCTCGACCAGAGCGACAGGGCATCCCACGTGCGTGCAGATCTTTGAGTATGCGAGGATGCCGTGATATCCGTCTTCGGCGCCCGACTTGATCTCGTTCTCGGGCAGACGGACGAGCAGCACGGCCGCCTTGGCCTTTTCGATGATGCGCTGCGAATGATTCTCGATTTCGAGCAGGTTCTCGGGGATCACGTGGAAGGCCGAGCCGAGCTGAACATCTGAGGCCTTGATCGGGCGACCGTTCGGATCCCGAACGAGCTTCAGGCTGTCCTGATCGCCCCAGATGGTGTGGCGCAGTTTCTCAGCCGGATTGACCAGCCCCTGGCTGACCGGAGCGAGGTCACGCAGCATGACGATGCCCGGCAGGGGAGCGACGACCGCCGCACCGATCAGTGAGCGACGAAGCACCGTACGACGGCTGATTCCGCTCTCTTTGTCTGCCGTCTGCAGAATCTCGATGGCTTCAGCACGAGTCTCGTCCGAGGAGCGAAGCGTGTGCCGCTCCTCTTCCATCTCGTGCGCCGGCATGAGCTGCTTCGCGAAGTGCACGGCACCGATGCCGATCGCCAGGAATGCGAAGCCGATCGACAGACCGAGCCACAGGTTGTTCGGATGGACCGTCGACATGTCGTCGGCCTTGATCGGCACGGCGATGTAGACGATGATCGCGATGACGCTCGCCACCGCCGAGGCGATGAACCACGCGGTGACCTGACGCTCGGCGCGCTTGGCGGCCTTCGGGTCGCGGTCAGTGACGCGCTCTGGTGAGTGGGGCTCGATGCCCGGGTTCTCGAACCCATGTTCGAGCACTACCGTCGTGCTCTGTGGCTCGTGTTCTGACACAGGAGTCTCTTCCTTGTTCTTTGCCATAGTGTTCTCTCCGCTCAGTCAGCCCGTGCACCAAGCCAGATGGTGAATGCGACAATCGCACCGATGCCGAAGATCCAGATGAACAGCCCCTCAGACACCGGACCGAGCGATCCGAGATCGACGCCACCGGGAGACTGATTCTTCTCGACGTACTTCAGGTACGAGATGATCCCGGCCTTCTCTTCAGGCGAGAGGTTGGTGTCGTTGAACACCGGCATGTTCTGCGGGCCGGTGATCATGGCTTCGTAGATGTGCGTCTCAGAGACCCCCATCAGCGAGGGTGCGTACTTGCCCTCGGTCAGCGCACCGCCGGCGCCGGCGACGTTATGGCACATCGCGCAGTTAATGCGGAAGAGCTCGGCACCCGATGCGACCTTCTCGGAGTCAGTCGTGTCGACCTGCTTCGCGATGTCACTCGGGATGGCCGGGCCGGAGCCGACCGATGCCACGTAGGCCGCGAGAGCCTTGATCTGTTCGTCGGTGAACTGCGGAGCTTTGACCTGCGCCTGCGGGCCCTGCATCTGCATCGGCATACGGCCGGTGCCGACCTGGAAGTCGACCGATGCGGCCCCGACGCCGACCAGCGACGGGCCGGCGTCCGAACCCTGAAGATTGAGTCCGTGGCACGTGGCGCAGTTTGCCTGGAAGAGCTTCTGGCCCTCGTCGACCTGCTCCTGGGTGTTGGCCACCTTCTCGATGTCGGTCGACGACGAGCTGGCCTGTGCCACAGCAGCGTAGCCTCCACCGGTCACAGCGAGACCGATGGCGAGCAGACCGATGGTGGCGAGCGGTCCGCGACGCTTGGAGCGGCGGCTCACCTTGGACTTATGGTTCTTGCGAATCTTCATTCCTGCTAACTCCAGTCTCAACCGATGAGCGGAAGGATGTAGACGGCCGTGAACAGAATCAGCCAGACGACATCGACAAAGTGCCAGTAGTACGACACCACGATGGCGCTCTGCGCCTCACGGTGGCCGAACTTGCGCGACGCGTACGTGCGGCCGATGATCACGAGGAACGCGATCAGGCCACCGATGACGTGCAGCGCGTGGAACCCGGTGCCGACGAAGAACGCAGACCAGAAGGTGTCGGTCGACATGGCCACACCCTCGTGGTACAGCGTCGCGTACTCGAACACCTGACCGGTCACGAAGATGGCACCCAGAGCGAAGCTCAGGAAGAACCACTCGGCGACGCCCCAGTTCTTGATGCCCTTGCCGGTCTTGCGCGGCTGCAGACGCTCTGCCGCGAAGACGCCGAACTGACACGTGACTGACGAAAGCACCAGGATCACGGTGTTGACCGCAGCGAAGGGAATGTTCAGAACGGCGATGCCGTCTTGCCATTGACCCGTCGAGGTCGTCCACAAGGTGAAGTAGACGGCGAAGATGGCCGCAAAGAACATGACCTCGCTGGCAAGCCAGACGATGGTACCTACGGCTGTGGCGCTCGGCCTGTTGACACTCGCCTGCGCAGACTTATTCGTTAATGCTGTACTGGACACGTTTCTATTATGACCTATGAATCACCCATGTCTTGACCAAACGGAGCGGTTCGAGAGAATTCCCTCATCTAGAGTCGGAGTGCGTCCGGTGTGTTCCCACCGGAATCCAGCACAGTGTCGGTCGGGCCAATGGTCTTGCGGAGTACAATCTTGAGTCATGTCATCCCAAATCTCATGGCCGATCCTGCTCACCAGACTCATCGACGACCTCGACCTCGAAACGGTGCAGGCCAGGTGGGCCATGGACCAGATCATGACCGGGACGGCAGACCCCGCTGCGATCGGAGGCTTCCTCATCGCGCTGAAGCAGAAGGGGGAGTCTCTCGAAGAGGTCTCTGCCTTCGTCTCCTCGATCCTGACGCACGCGGTTCCGCTGGACATCTCGCGAGACGCGCTCGACATCGTCGGCACCGGGGGAGACCGCTCGGGAACAGTCAACATCTCGTCGATGGCCGCCCTCGTGATCGCCGGAGCCGGCGTTCCGGTGATCAAACACGGCAACCGTGCGGTCAGCTCTCGCTCCGGATCCTCCGACTTCTTCGAGGCCTTGGGGGTGAACATCAGCGCGACCCCAGAGGAGACCGCATCGGCCTTCGCGCAGGCGGGCATCGGCTTCGCCTTCGCGCAGAGATACCATCAGGGCTTCCGGCACGCCGGTCCTGTTCGCAAAGCCCTCGGCGTACCCACGGTGTTCAACTTTCTCGGCCCACTGTGCAACCCGGCGCGCCCGCGAATCAATGCTCTTGGTGTCGCCGATCGCGGTCGGGTCGATCTCGTCGCCGCACTGCTGAGCTCTCGTGGTGACGTCGGTCTCGTGTTTCGCGGCGAGGACGGCCTTGACGAGCTGACCACGACGGGCCCGAGTCGCATCTGCCAGGTCGACGAACAAGGCGGAATCACAGAATTCGCGCTCGACCCGGCACAGCTCGGCATCAGGCCAGCCGTGCTCGAAGACTTGGTCGGGGGAGACGCCGAAGAGAATGCCGAGATCGGCCGGGCTCTGCTCGCCGGCGAGACCGGTTCGGTGCGCGACATCGTGCTGCTCAACGCAGCAGCCGGTCTGGTCGCCGCAGATCTGCTCTTTCACCCTGCGACGGCGAAGACGTCGATGCTCGAACGCTTCTCGGCAAAGCTCGAAGTCGCGACCGAGTCGATCGAATCGGGTGCGGCAGCACGGGTTCTGGATCACTGGATCGAGGCACTGCCAGCACACGAAGCTCAGTCGAAGAACTGATCGGGCGCGAAGTAGTCATCTACCGTCGGCGGATCGCCGATCGTCGTCAGATCGTCTGGCAGCTGCGGTTCGACGCGCCCGGCGGCAGTCGGCCCGATCCCGACACGGATGCGCGGCGGCGGCCCGTCGCGCATCTGGCGGCGTGCAGCTGAGCTGAGCTCAGGAGCGATGCGCGCCTGATCTGGCTCAAGCGGCCGGTCGTCATTCGTTTTGATGCGCGGGGGCGGAATCGCTCGGCGGTTCGGAGTCGTCACTCTGGTCTGTCTCATCTGGCCAGACTGGCATGCGACCGAAGAATCTTCACCGCCGACATGAAGCCAGTGCATGACATCAATGTGTTGGCTGCGCTGTGCAGAAAGCACGACAGTGTCATTCGCCGGCTCGGAAGAGGAGAACCCCTCTCCGAGAATCCACGATATATGACATAACATACATTATCGGATTACCGGAGAGGGGTCACCATCACGTCTCTCGACGCCCGAGACGAGCGTCGAGGTTCACACTCACTTGCCGGTGAAGAACGAGATGTCTCCGACGTACTTCGTGTTATCCACCGGGATCGGCTCGAGCACGGCGTCGCGAATCTGCTCGGCGAACTCCTCGACGGTGTACAGCTTGCCGACCTGCTCGGTGCGCTCGTCAAGCACACCCGGGTTGATGCGGTTCAGCAGCGTTGCGGTGATCGTGCCGACGATCATGTCGCCTGAGACCACCACGAAGCCGACACCGCGTTTCGCGAGCTCCGGGATGCGCTCACGCAGCGCATCCTCACCGGCGCGCTTCGACTCGGCGACCGGACGGTACTCCGGCAGCGTCGGCGTGGTGCGGATGAAGTGCGCCTGATGGCTGGTGATGAAGACGACGCGCGAGCCCTCTTTCAGCAGCGGCTCGGCCAGCGTCAGCGCACGCACCTGCGCGTCACGGTTGAGCTGCAGCGCGTAGTCGTCGGCCATGTTCTTCTCCATGCCTCCCGAGGCATTGAGAATCAGCACGTCTATGCGGCCGAAGGCCTCGCCGACGCGGTCGAACAGCGCCGTCACCGATGCCTCGTCCGTGAGATCGCCCTGGACGACCAGAGCGTCTCCGCCGGCGGCACGCACCTTGTCAGCCACCTGCTCGGCTCGACGAACCTTCGATCGGTAGTTGATCACCACGGTCGCACCCAGCGCGCCGAGAAGTTCGGCCGTCGCCGCACCGATGCCGCGCGACGAACCGGTGATCAGCGCAACTTTGCCTGCAAGTGGCTTCTGCTGATCGCCCGTCGTCTGTTCCGTCGTCTGATCGCTCACGTGCTCACCTTTCGATCGAATGGCACGTCGCGCGACGTGCTCACAGCAGGCAAAACTGTATCAGTCCAGAACGCTTCGACGACCGCTGCCCCGCCGTCGGGAACAAATCTCGGCCCACAGCCGTTGTGCTGATCGGCTACAATGAACGGTCGGCGTATCTTCTGCCGGCAGACGAGACGAAGGCATCGAATGGCAACCAAAGCAACTTCTTCGAAGACCACAGCGAAGACCGCTTCGAAGTCGACGACGAAGACCGCGTCCAAGTCGAAGGCCAAGACCAAGACCACGGGCAAGAAGAAGGGCGAGCCCGCCTCACAGCGCACCCCATGGGACATGCTCCTGGAGCGCCGCAGCGAGACGGAGCTCAAAGAGATTCTCGACGAGCGTCTCGACTACCTGCACGATCGCCGCAAGCGCGCGCTTGAGCTCTCTCGTATCAAATCAGACCCGAACGAGCAGTGACCTGCTGACGCAGCCGCCGGTCTCGGCGGCGCGTCACCATCTCGCCGGCCGACAGCAGCACGGTGGCGGCGACACTCCCCCATGTGATCACCGGCCCGGCGAAGAAGCTCGGCGCCAGTGAGCGCTGCAGCGGAACGTTCTGCACCATGGCGCCCGCTTCGAAGTCGGGCAGCCGATCCAGGAATCGTCCGTCCGGCCCGATCACCGCACTCGACGAGACGGTCGAGATGTTCACCAGCGAGCGCGCGGATGCGACGGCGTTGGCTCTCGCGATCGCCATCTGCTGCGCCGACTCCGGGGTGCGGCCGAAATCCGCGTTGTTCGTCGGTGCCAGAAGCAGCTGCGCTCCCCCAGCGACGGCCGAGTGAATCAGGTCGGTGTCGCCGGTCTCGAAGCAGATCAGCACCCCGGCGTTGATGGCGTCCTCACCCGTCGGGATCTGGAAGTTGCCGGTGCGCTGCCCGAACGTGTATCCGCGTGGCACCAGGTCAACGAGATCTGGGGCGATCGGATGGAACAGCCAGCGATCGGGCATGTACTCCGCGAACGGCACCGGATGCTTCTTGTCGTAGATCTGCACCGGCCCGCCTGACGTCGTGGTCGGGTCGACACCGGGCACCACCGAGTCGGCAGCCGTGTCGACTCCCCCATCCGTCAGGCCCGTCGGCGCCGACATGCCCTTCGGCAGCCAGAGCACGACACTGTTGAAGAAGTCGTCGCCGCGCTTCGTCACGCTGCCAAACACGAGCGGGCGGCCCATCTCATTGACGAAGGCCTCGATCTCGGCGTGGGCCTGACGACTGCGCAGCACGTCGAGGTCGACCGCGTTCTCAGGCCAGACCATCACATCGAAGTCGTCGTGCATGATCTCTCTGGCGGCTGCGAGATGGTTCGCCAGTATCTCACCAGGCTGCGCGTTCGAGAAGAGACCGGCATTCGCATTGCCCTGAACGGCTGCTATGCGCACTGATCCCTGCGACGGCACGATCGCTCCCCAAGCCGGCACCAGCATCCCCAGCACCAGCAGAGCCATGCCGACGACCAGCGGCCGACGCACCGGCCGACGCGAGAGCATCCACGTCACGGGCAGCGTCGAGACGAAGACCAGCGCGAGGCTCAGGCCGGCCAGACCGATCCACGACGAGAGTCCGATCGTCGGCGCGTTCGACTGGCTGTGCGCCGCCTCTCCCCATGCGAACCCGCCATACGGCATCCGCGAGAACACCGCTTCGCGCGCCGTCCAGACGACCGCCCAGATCAGAGCGATCAGCGCCGGATGCGTCTGCCGCACCAGTCGACGCCGGGTCAGGTATGCTCCGACCGCACAGCCGAATGCGCAGAAGAACGTCATAGCGCCGCTCAGAGCGATCCAGGGCACCGCCCCCAGGTATTCGGTCAGCCACATGATGTGGCCCGACCAGAACCCTGCGCCGAACAATGCCCCGCACAGTGCCCCGAACCAGAATCCGCGACCGAGCACAGCCCAGGCGACCAGCGCCATCGCAGGCAGCGTCAGCGGCCAGATCAGATACGGGGCGAACGCGTACTGGTAAAGCAGACCCGCAGCAAGGGCGACGACTGCCCGAACGATCGCATCTGCGCGGTGCTGGTGCCGCATCACCCGACGCTCGAGTACTCGACGATGCCGCGCAGCAGCAGATCCTTGGCGCTGCGAGCCACAGCCCCGACACCGTCTGGCTGCGCGGCGCCGATCTGGTCGAGCAGGTCGATGACCATCTTCATGAGACGGACGAAGTCGCCTGCGGGCAGCTCTGCCTCTTCGAGCACGTGATCGAGCGTGGCGCCCCGGCTCCATCGCAGCACCGCCGTGCACACCAGAGCGTTCGGCTCGGGGAACCGCGGCAGATCGCGGCGCTGCTCTTGGTCGTCGATCTCATGCCAGACTGACAGCGTGTCGGCATAGGCCTTCTGCAGGGCGCCTCGAGGCAGCCACACCTCTTCGTCGCCGCGGTCACGCCGCGGCTCGTAGACCAAAGCCGTGACGATCGCGGCGAGCTGATCCGGTTCGAGCCCCTTCCACACCTCTCGGCGCAGACACTCGGCGACGACCAGATCGCGTTCTCCATAGATCTTGTCGAGGAGCCCGGCCTGATCGGTGACCGCGACCTCGGCCAGATCTGCATCGGCAGAGAGATAGCCGAAGTGCACCAGCACCCGCACGACGCGTTCGAAGGTCAGCGCGATATTGCTCACTCTGTGCTCGATCTCGCGTTGGAGGTCTTCTGTCTGACGCTGCAGACGCCACCAGCGCTCGGCCCACCGGGCCCGATCCTCGACATCGTCGATGCGAGCGGCAGGATGCTGCCGCAGCTGGGCCTTCAGGTCACGAGCGTGAGCGATGAGGTCTTCGCGTCGACTGCCGCTGCGGCGCTCTTTCTTCGAGATGTGCTGGATGCTGCGGTCGGTCTCTGAGAGTTCGTGACGCAGGTCGAAGAAGTCGCGCAGCAGCGGATCGTCCAGCCCGGCCGCCTCGGCGTAGCCGTCGAGCGAGGTGCGCTGCTCTTTGAGCTTTCGAGCCAGGCCGACGACCGACCGGTCGGCCTGGAACTGGGCGAACGACGACTCCAGGATCTCTCTCGTCGCGCTGAGGCCGAACTGCCCGATCAGGTTCACCGCCATGTTGTAGGTGGGGCGGAACGCCGACTTCAGCGGGTAGGTGCGGCGGCTGGCCAGCGAAGCGACCCGTTCGAGGTCGACACCGGGCTGCCACACCACGACCGAATGCCCCTGGTCGTCGATGCCACGACGGCCCGCACGCCCGGTCAGCTGGGTGTACTCCCCCGCTGTGATCGGCACACGAGCGACGCCGTTGTACTTCTCAAGGCTCTCGATGACCACCGTACGCGCCGGCATGTTGATGCCGAGCGCCAGCGTCTCGGTCGCGAAGACCGCCCGAACGAGTCGACGCTGATAGAGCTCTTCGACGGTCTCTTTGAATGCGGGCAGCAGCCCGGCGTGGTGCGCGCCGACACCGCGCAGCAGGGCGCCCTTCCAGTGTTTGAAACCGAGCACTTCGCGATCCTGGTACGGGATGTCACGGCAGTGGCGGTCGATGATCCGTTTGATCTGGTCGCGCTCCTGCTTGGTCGTCAGCGAGATGCCGGCCAGCATGCACTGGCGCACCGCGGCATCGCAGCCGACGCGGCTGAAGATGAAGCCGATCATCGGCAGCAGGTCGGCACGCTCGAGCGTCTTCACCAGCGCTGCCCGGTCGACGCGCTGCTGTCGGTGATGACCTCCGCGCCGTCGTTCCCGGTTCGATCGCGGCCCGTCAAGACCAGAGAGCCGGTGCAGGTGCCGGTTGAGCTGGCCGGGACGGCCGGGTTCGAAGAGGTCGTCGAGATCACCGCGCACCAGCACATGCTGGTTGAGCGGCACTGGACGAAACTCCGAGACGATGACGTCGGTGTGTCCGCGCACCTCCTGCAGCCACGCTCCGAACTCCTCGGCGTTCGAGACCGTCGCACTCAGCGAGATGAGTCGAACGTGCTCGGGCAGCTGGATGATGACCTCTTCCCAGACCGGCCCGCGCATGCGGTCGGCGAGATAGTGCACTTCGTCCATCACCACGAAAGAGAGCGAGCCCAGCAGATCGCTGCGCTCGTAAATCATGTTGCGCAGCACCTCGGTGGTCATGACCACGATCGGCGCGGTCGCGTTGATGTTGTTGTCACCGGTCAGCAGACCGACGTTCGACTCGCCGTAGCGCTCCTGCAGCTCGTGGAACTTCTGATTGCTCAGCGCCTTGATCGGGGTCGTGTAGAAGATCTTCTCATCGGCCGCCGACTCCATCGTCAGGTAGACGGCGAAGTCGGCGACGATCGTCTTGCCTGCGCCGGTCGGTGCGGCGACGAGCACTCCCCGACCATGCACGATGCTGCGCGCGGCCTGCACCTGAAAGTCGTCGAGCGCGAATCCGACCGTGCGCTGAAAGGCCACCACTTCGTCGGGCAGTGGGGTGTGCTCCGTCTGCTCCGTCTTCACGGTCTCAGCAGAGTCGTCGCTCGGCATCGCGTTCTCAGTCGTCATCGCTTCTCAATCGTCGTCATTGCGTCCGGAGCGTGCGCTCCGGGTCACTTCGTCGTCCCGCCCGCATCGGATGCACCGGAGGTCTCGGACAGGTCTGCGGTGCCGAGGATGTCCGGGTCGGGCAGTGCGTCGTCTTCGAACAGCTCCTGTGCCCGTTTCGCCGCGCGTCGGTCGTGCAGCCAGGAGATGAGGCAGGCGATCAGGTAGAGCCCGAGCATGGGACTGGAGAGCAGGAACATGCTGAGGATGTCGGTCGGCGGGGTGATGAACGCCGCGAAGATCAGTGCCACCACGATGGCCACGCGCCAGCCCTTGATGATGGTCTTCGCGCTCATCACGCCGACGAAGTTCAGCAGCACGAGCAGCAGCGGCAGCACGAATCCGAGCCCCATGAAGAGCATCAGGTTCATCACGAATCGCAGGTAGGTGTCTGCGCTGATCAGCTGCACGTCGTCTGCCGACGCGAAGCTCGACATGAACGACACCAAATTCGGAAAAGCCCACCAGCCGAACAGGCAGCCGCCGAGAAACAGCGGGATGGCTGTGCCGACGAACCCGACGGCGGTGAGCTTCTCTTTGCGCAGCATGCCCGGTGCGAGAAACCGCCAGAGCTCATACAGCCAGATCGGAGCCGCGATGATGATGCCGAGCACCATCGTGATGTGCATGCGCACATTGAGCGGACTCGATACATCCGAGTAGTTGATCTGGGTCTGTCGACCGGTCTTCTGCATGACCGTCAGCAGAGGCTCTCGCAGTGCATCGAGCACGAATGGCGCGATGAACCACGCACCGATCGCGGCGGCCACGATCGCGATCGCGCAGATGATGATGCGCTTCTGCAGCTCCACCAAGTGCTGCGCGATCGACATCGTGCCGTCGCGGCTCTTCTTCGTCTGAGACACCGCCGTGCCGGTTTTAGGAGTTCTTCTGCGCGTCGCCCTCAGCAGGCTGTGTGGGCGCCGGCTGAACCGGCTGCTGCTGCACGGGGGCTGGCTGCTGCACGGGGGTCTGCGCCGGTGCCTGACCTGACGTCATTGGCGACGACTGCTCACCCTGTTGGTTCGGCCGAGTCCATTCCTGATCGGCGGCCTTGTCTGCTTCGAGCCCCTTCACCTCTTTGCGGAAGATGCGCATTGACTGCCCCAGGCTCTTCGCCAGAGCGGGCAGCTTCGGCGCGCCGAAGAGCAGCAGGATGACGAGGACGATGATGATGATCTGCCAAGGTTTCATTGCGGTCGCTCCAAGAGTGTGGGGAATCGTGATCAGTATAGCGGTGCGTATGGTGTCAACGAGCGCATGCCGTTGGCTGTGCGAGTGTCAGGATCGAGTACGTCGCACACGACGGTACTTCGCCCGAGCCGCACGCGCAGCCATGACTCGACGTCGCTGTGCCTCTTCGATCTCACTCGACGTCAGAGCGAGGCTCTCGTCGTCAAGGCTGATGCTGGTGCCAGGGCGCAGCCGCTGCTGAAGGAGGCCGATCTGAGCGGTCAGCGGGCCCAGCGACTTCGGAATCTCGTCGACGGAGGCCATCAGCTGACGTGCCGACCGACGATACCGCGGTACGCAGACGCAGACCACGACGGCCAGCGCCAAAAGCGCCAGCACGACCACGCCCAGAGAGATCCAGAAGAACATGATCACGATCCTACTCGGCAGGTGACTCGTCAGAGGATGCATTCTCGGCATCCGCAGAGACCGCCAGCGCGCGACGAGCGTGGTCGGCCACAGCCTCGCGCACCGATGCCGGAGCGAGGATGCGAACGCGCCCGGGCAGCGAACTCACGTGTCTGACGAGTGCAGGCACCGAGGCGACTCGCACCAGGCGGCGCACCGGCCAGCTCACATCGTCGGTCAGACGCTCTCCGAACGCCATGAGCACGCCGGCGGCCTCGGCCTGCACCTCGAGGGTGACGGTGATGGGCTCGGCCTCGTCGTCTCCGCTCACGGTGGCGACGGATGCCGGGGTCGCCTGGTCGTGTTCGGCTGCGATCGGCGATCGTTCGCTGCGGGCGACCGCCGCCATGCGATCGAGCCGGAAGGTGCGTCGGCGCGGCAGGCCCGCGCCGTCGACGCCGTCGACTCCCGAGAGGTACCAGATGCCCTGGGTCATGCGCACGCGTTCGACAGTGACCGTGCGGTGCGATCGGTGCCCGGAGGCCGAGGTGTAGTCGAACTCCACCGCGCCCCGGTCGGCGCCGCAGGCCCGCAGCAGCGCAATCGTCTCGGCGAAGCGTCCCTCGCTGCGAGCCGTGACCGTACCGCCGCCCAGTCGAGCGGCGAGTCGGGTGGCCGCAGCGCGTGGCTCGTCGGGCAGCAGTGCGGCCAGATAGTTCAGCGCCGCAGAGAGCCCTGCGAGCTCGGCTGTCGAGAAGCGCTGCACATGGTTCAGACCCACGGAGTTCGTGATCGTCACCCGGTCGTTGAGCTCGAAGTCGTCATAGTCGATGTCGAAGAGGTTGCCGGGGTCATAGGCGGCTGAGTCACCGGGCACACCCACAAGGGGCAGCATGCGCACGGTGTCTCGTACCTGCTCGGCGGGTACGCCGAACCATTCGGCGATCGATTCGACGGTCGCTCCGGGGTTGGCCACCACCCACGGCACCAGCACCAAGGCGAATCCGAGGCGCTGCATGGCTGCGTTCGACTGGTCGCTCATCGCTCGCCCTCTCCGGTGTGGTCGGCCAGCAGACGGCGCAGCTTGGCCTCGACACGGGTGCGCAGACTCTCAGGTGAGATCACTGTCACTTCGTCGCCGTACCCGGTGATCTCGTCGGCGAGCAGGTCGTAGTCCGTCGTCAGCACGTCGAACGTCGTCTCCGACGTCGCCGCACCGCTGACGGCATGCAGTCGATCGCCGAGGCGCACCGCAGCCTCGCTGCCTGGTCGCACCTGCAGCCGGGCGCTCTGTTCCTGGCGCAGTCGCTCGAGATCGGCGACGACCGACCCTGCCCACTCCTCGCGGCTGCGCTCGGCGGCGATCGTCTGCGCGTCGCGCACCCGGCCGCTCTGCAGCTCGCGCTCCTCGACGGATCGGACGACTCCGCGGATGCGCTGCAGCAGAAAGGTGCGCCGCAGCTGGGGGTCGTCAAGTCGCTCCGCACGCGTCGGCAGACGGTCGAGGTCGACGCCGTGCACATGCCAGCGGCCGTCGACCAGCACGACCGCCAATGGCAGCAGCGTGCGCCGGGTGGTGCACTGATGATCCTGCGTGTGGTAGTCGAAGCGCACGATGCGGCCTTCGAGCACAGCAGACTGGAGCGGCCGCAGGTTCGGTTCGTAGACCATGAGATCGAGCAGTCCGCCGACCACCAGCTCAGGCGAACGCTCCTGCGCAGCGTCGGGCGCACCATCTCGGTCAGCTGCGTCGTCGTGCGGCGCGCCAAGGGCCCTGGCTCGTTCTGCGACCCTTCGGCCTTCCGGTGCGTCAAGCCGCGAGAGCAGCAGAGCCGCAGCGGTGAGCAGACCGAGATCGGCGCCGCTGAGCTCGAGGTCTTCTGGCAGCGCATACGCCTGCTCGTCGATGTGATACCGAGTGAGCTGGTTGTCACCGGGCGTCCAGACATCGTCGGCGGCGACGACGTCGATGCCGAGGGCACGCAGCGCGGCTTTGTCTCGTTCGAACCGTCGTTCGAGCGCCGACATCGAGACTCCGGCCGCCAAGTCGTCGCTGTAGCCCGACACCTCGCTCAGGATCTGTCGCTTCGTCAGGCCGAAGCGCGTGTGCTGGAGGGCCAGCACGAGATTGAGCATCCGCTCCTGTGCGGTCACCCGATCGGCCATGGTCTCACTCAGCAGCCGGAGTGCGTGCCAGCACGTCGATCACCAGCAGATCGCCGACCTGCGACTGATAGCTGGTCGGCACGTGCACGATCACCTGCGAACCGATCGGCACCGACGTGAGGGTACGCTCCATCAGCCCTAAGAACGCGTCGTCCGAATCGTCCAGCTTCAGCTGAGTGAGCTGTCCGTCATCCCACGTCGACTGCAGCACCTTGGCGCTGCGGGTCTTCGCCGAGGTGTCGAACATCGTCATCTGCAGCTGCACGGTGTCGCCTGCCTGAGCGGTCTCGTTCGAATCGCCTTTGACCAGCACAGCCGACTCGGGGGCTCCGGCGGAAGAGTATTCGTCGCCCAGCACCAGCCCGGGTCGGCCTGTCGTGTCGCGCACCACCTGCGGGAATCCGTTGACCGGCGCCTGTTCCGCGCCGTGGGCCCGAGCCTGGAAGCTGTCTCGCACGGTGCCGATCACGACGACGTCGCCGGCACCGCTGCCGTCCGTCGAACTGGGATCTGCTCCGTCGACGTTGGGCACCACCAGGGTGAAGACGTCACCCACGCGCTGACCTTTGAGCGCATCTGCGATCGCCCCGTAGACAGGAGAGTTCAGACCGCGCAGGAATGACACCGACACAGCGGGGAGATCCGCGGCCTGGCCGAGCGCCTTGCCGGTCTTCAGATTGAACATGCTCACGCCCAGCAGCACTGCGTCCTGATCGACGTCGACGAAGCGGCCGTCGCCGGCGCTGCCGATGCTCAGCTGTGTTCCGTCGACCTGCAGATCCGGCTTCGGATCGATGCCCGACCGCGAGAGGTCGAAGTCCGAGGCGACCACCGCATCCGACGCGTCGCCGGATGCGACTGCACGATCGGGCTGCGACGAGCACCCCGCAAGCAGCGCACCGACCAGTGCGAGCACACCCACACCGGCGCCGATGGTCGATCTCATGGCCTTCTGTGAACGCATGTGTTCTCCAATCCGTGTGACAGCCTACTCGGCTGCCCGCTGCTCGCGCTGACGCTGCGCCGTGCGCACCGACTTGCGCAGCTTCTTCTCAGACGTGTTCCGCGCACCGACCGAGCCCGGCGTCCAGACGGCCAGGTCGTCCGGGTCGAAGGCGTCTTTGGCCGGTCGGCGAGAGATCTCAGGGAGGTCGACCCCATCGGCCAGCCTGCGAGCCGACGTGAGAAAGCCGGTGTGACCGATCATCCGGTGCTCGGGGCGCACGGCGAGTCCCTCGACGTGCCACTCGCGTTCCATCGTCTCAGTGGCCTGCGGCACTGTGAAGCAGCCGCGATCGCGAATCGTCTCGGACACGCGCGACAGCTGCGTGACAGTCGCGACGTAGACCACGAGCACACCGCCGGGTCGCAGAGCCGCCGCCGCCGCGTCGATCGTCTCCCACGGCGCGAGCATGTCGAGGATGACTGCATCGGCCGAGCCGTCGGCGACCACCGCAGGCAGCTCCTGCTGCAGATCGCCGACCCTCACCGTCCAGTTCTCGGGGTGACGGCCGAAGTGTCCGCTGACGTTCGCATCCGCGATCTCGGCGAATTCCTCACGTCGCTCGAACGAGAACAGTCTGCCGGAATCGCCCAGGCTGCGCAGCAGCCACATGCTCAGCGCACCTGACCCGACACCCGCCTCGACCACCCGCGCCCCGGGGTGCACGTCGGCCAGCGCCAGAATCTGCACGGCGTCTTTCGGATAGATGATCGCGGCGCCGCGTGGCATCGACAGCACCTCGTCACGCAGCAGCGGGCGCAGCGCCAGGTAGCGCACGCCCTGTGTCGACTCGATCACGCTGCCGTCGGGAGCACCGATGAGGTCGTCATGACGAATCGCGCCCTTGTTGGTGTGAAACTCGGCGCCGCGCTGCAGAATCAGCGTGTGCATCCGGGCCTTTGGGCCGGTCAGCTGCACTTTGTCGCCGACGCGAAGGGCGCCGTGCTGCATCTCGCCTCCTGCGCTCGACGAGTCATGGGCGGTGGCCTCGTGCTGCGGTGCGGCTGGGGTGTGGTCAGTCATCTCGTCTGTCTCGTTCATGCGTTGTGCATCTGCTCTGCGACCGTCTGACGCAGCAGTGCGACGTCGACTCCCTGCAGTGTCTCCCACAGCAGATAGTCGCTCGATTCGGGCAGCGGAAGCACGCAGGGCACCGCGATGGTCAACAGACCTGCGGCGGATGCGCTGCTCACGCCCGTCTGGGAGTCTTCGAAGGCGATCGTCCCGGCGGCACTCGTGCCCAAGTGCTCGAGCGCGGTGAGGTACGGATCGGGGTGAGGCTTGCCGCGTGCGACCTGATCGCCGGTGATCACGTGCTGGAACACGCCTGCGGGGGCCGCCTCGGCAATCGTGGTCGCTGTGTCTGCATGCGACATCGTGACGATCGACTGCGGGACGCCTGCGTCACGCAGCTCCTGCAGCAGGTCGAGCACGCCCGGCCGCCAGGGAATGCCCAGCGAGGCGTAGCGGTCAGCCACGCCAGCGCTCACTGTGCGGATGACCTCTTCGACCGGCAGATCGACCCCCGCAGCGATCACGAGTCGGGCCATGACGTCGAGCGCCGCTCCCACGCTGGCCTTGGCATCCTGCTCGGTCCAGACGCCGCCGTGTTCGCCGACCAGGTCGACCTCAGACTCTATCCAATAACGCTCGGAGTCGATCAGCGTGCCGTCCATATCCCAGCAGACGGCTTCGAGTTCACCGGCACTCATGCGACATCGGCCTTTCTGGTCAGATCGATGCCAAGCAGCGCCTGCGCGGCGTCCGCGATGAGCTCCGGCGCCTCAGGGCTGTCGGCCCAGGCGTCGAGCACGCTGAGTGCGCGCGGCGCGTCGAGGTCGTTGGCCAGGGCCTGGCGAAGATTCGCCAGCACCGGGTTGTCGGCCTCACGACGGTGGTCGCTGCCCTGCATGGCCACCTGATAGGCGCTGCGCCACTCAGCCAGACGCTCCTGTGCCTTGGCCACGTCGGCGTCGTGCCACTCCCAGTCGGAACGGTAGTGATGTGCGAAGACGGCAGCCCGGACGGCATCCGGTTCGATGCCGGCGTCGCGCAGACGGTGTACGAACACGAGATTGCCCAGCGACTTGCTCATCTTGCGGCCTCGGTATGCGACCATGCCCACATGGCTGTAGATGCGGGCCAAGGGCAGCTCGTTGATCGCCGTGGCGTGGCCTGACGACATCTCATGGTGTGGGAAGATCAGGTCTGACCCGCCGCCCTGCACGTCGAAGTTCGGCCCGAGACAGCGTTCGGCGATGACCGAGCACTCGATGTGCCAGCCGGGACGACCGACCGGCAGCCCGATCACCTGCCAGGAGGGCTCGCCCTGTCGTTCGGCTCTCCACAGCAGTGGGTCGAGACGATCACGTTTGCCGGGGCGCTTGGGGTCTCCCCCGCGCTCCGCGAAGAAGCGCACCATCTGTTCGAGCGAGTAGCGCGACTCTTCGCCGAGCGTCCACGCGGCCAGCGCCGCGTCTGCGGCGCGCACGTCGAAGTAGATGTCCTCTTCGGCGTCTGGGCTCTCGACGCGATAGGCGAAGCCGCGTTCGATCAGTTCGAGAACCGCCTGACCGATCTCATCGATGACTTCGGTGACGCCCACGAGATGCGCAGGCGAGAGCGCCGACAGCCAGGCCATGTCGGTGCGGTAGAGCTCGATCTGTTGGGCAGCCAGGGCCTCCCAGTCGGCGCCGGTCTGCTCCGCGCGCTCCAGCAGCGGGTCATCGACGTCGGTGACGTTCTGCGCATACTGCACTGCGACTCCGCTGTCGACCAGGGCCCGGTTCAGCAGATCGTAGGCGAG
Organism: Pseudoclavibacter sp. CFCC 14310; assembly: GCF_008831165.1. Classification (NCBI taxonomy): domain Bacteria; kingdom Bacillati; phylum Actinomycetota; class Actinomycetes; order Micrococcales; family Microbacteriaceae; genus Pseudoclavibacter; species Pseudoclavibacter sp. CFCC 14310. Next base: position 503,268 of record NZ_WBKC01000002.1, read on the forward strand.
ATAGGTGGTGGCATGGCCGATGTGCGTGGCATCGTACGGGGTGATGCCGCAGACGTACAGACGTGCGGTGCGGCCGTCTTCGGACGCCGGCTGCAGCGCGTCGCTCGCGTGGTCGTAGATGCGCACCGGGCGTGGGGCGGCCGCAGGGGGCAGATGGGGCGGTGCAGGTGTCGACCAACTCTTCACAGTACGAGCCTAACGTTCTCAGGCGGCGATGACGCCGGTGCTCAGCAGAATGATCAGCGTGATGCCGAGCACCACTCGGTAGATCACGAACGGCGCGAACGAACCGCGCTGCAGGTATTTCATCAGACGGTCGATGACGAACCAGCCCACGACGAACGACACGATGGTCGCCACCAGGGTCGGGAGGAACTCAGGAACATCATGGGTCTCTCCGCGAACCGACTCGATCAGCTGGAAGAATCCAGAGATCACCACGGCTGGTACGGCGAGATAGAAGGAGTACTTCGCCGCTGTCGGGCGATCGTAGGAGAGCCCGCGGCCGACGGTGGTCGTACCACCTGACCGAGAGACGCCGGGGATCAGCGCGAGCGCCTGACCCAGCCCCATGAACAGACCGTCTCGCAGGGTCAAGTCGCCGAGGTTCTTACGCTTCGGCGCCCAGCGGTCGACCACACCGAGAACGATGCCGAAGACGATGAGCATGATGGCCACGATCCAGAGACTGCGCAGCGTGGTCTCGATCTGGTCTTTGAAGAGCAGCCCCAAGACTCCGATCGGAATGGTGCCGATGATGATGACCCACCCCATGCGCGCATCAGGATCGTTGCGAGGAATGCGGCCGAACAGCGCTGCAAACCAGGCTCTGACGATTCGGACGAAGTCCTTCCAGAAGTAGACGATCACGGCTGCTTCGGTGCCCAGCTGGATGATGGCTGTGAACGCCGCCCCAGGGTCTTCTGCTCCCGGCAGGAACTCGCCGACGATGCGCAGATGCGCGCTCGATGAGATGGGCAGGAACTCAGTGAGCCCCTGCACCAGTCCGAGGATGAGGGCGTCGAGGATGGACAACAGCACACCTTTCCGGTGATCAGCACTTGGTGATGTCAGGCACGGACGCGAAGAGCGCGCCACGGCAGGCCCGTCGACTTCGCACGGGTGCCGCACACCAGACTAGACCACCGACGGCGGCATCCGCCGAACCGGGCGTCACGGGTTCGGTCAGTACCGTTCGAGCAGATCGCCGAGCACCTGCTCGCCGAACAGCAGCGCCGAGAGCGGAATGCGCTCGTCGACCGCGTGATACGAACCCGGAAAGTCGAAGTCGTCTGGCACTCGGGTCGGCACGAACCCGTATCCGGTGATGCCCAACCGAGTGAGACTCACGTTGTCGGTGCCGGCGTTCAGCAGATATGGAAGCACGACCGCCTCGGGATCGTGCTGGGCGATCGACTGCTGGATCGCCTGAACGAAGTCGCCGTCGAACGGCGATTCGTATCCGATGCCCTGTTCGATGATCTCGATGGCGACGTCGGGGCCGACAGCCTCACGAACCCGCGCGAGCACCGGTTCCTCCTGTCCGGGCAGTGGGCGCACATCCACGAGTGCCTCGGCCGACGCCGGAATGACGTTCTGCATGTACCCGGCGTTGATGACAGTGGGGGTCGTGGTGTTGCGCAGCGTGGCGCTCAAAAACGGCTTCGCGAAGCCTGCGGCGGCGACCATGTCTTCGGGCGGTGTCGAGGCGGGCAGTCCGGCCAGATCGCGGATGCCCTCGACCAGCGCTCGCGTCGTCTCGGTGAGCTCGATCGGCCATTCGATCGCCCCGATCGCAGAGACCGCTCGCGCGATCGCGGTGACCGGATTGTCGTTGTTCACCGCCGAGGCGTGACCCGCCGTGCCGCGTGCTCGCAGCCTCAGCCAGGTATGCCCCTTCTCTCCTGTCTGCAGAAGATACGCCCGTCGGCCACCGACGGTGATCGTATACCCGCCGACCTCGCTCAGAGCCACTCGGGCCTCGGCGAAAAGCTCTGGATGCTGGAGCACCAGCCAGGCGGCACCGGCCGAACCACCGGCTTCCTCGTCGGCGAAGAACGCCAGGATGACGTCGCGTCGCGGTCGTCTGCCCTGCTCGGTGAAGTGCTGCACGTTCGCCAGGATCAGACCGAGCATGTTCTTCATGTCGACGCTGCCCCGCCCCCACAGGCAGCCGTCGCGAATGACTCCGGCGAACGGATCCACGCTCCAGTCGCTCGCGTCGGCCGGCACCACATCGGTGTGTCCGTGCAGCACCAGCGGAGGCAGCGTGCTGTCCTGCCCTGGCCAGCGGGCGACGACGCTGGGACGCGCCGGAGCATCCGGCGTCGCCTCGGGACCGACGATCACGGGTTCGAGCCCCTGCGAGCGAAGGAATTCTGCGATGTAGGCCGCCGCCGGTCCCTCTCCTCTGGCATTGCCGCCGCCGTAGTTCGTCGTGTCGAAGCGCACCAGGTCACGGACGATGCGCACCACATCCGGCAGATCGGCGTGATTGTCGCCATGACGCGCAGCGCCGACGTGTGAATCTGAGGGAACGCCTGCAGCGTCGTCATGAGTGACCATGACGAAATCGTATCCTGTCGCACGCCGGTGACTGCTCCTGGTCGACCACGAGCGTCATCTGACCGGCTTGAGACATGCCCGGGATGCACGGGTCGCGGTCACCTCGGATGCCCGGTCTCAGGCCGATGCGCCGCGACGCACCCCGTCGGTTTTCTCACTTCGGGGCAAACGTGCTACTGTCATCTGGTGCCCTGCGGGGCACAGCACCAGCCCGGGTGGCGGAATAGGTAGACGCGCTAGCTTGAGGTGCTAGTCCACAAATTATCGTGGGTAGGGGTTCAAGTCCCCTCTCGGGCACAGAACGAAGCCCCTCGGAATCATCGGTTCCGAGGGGCTTTTCGCATTCTGCCTGGGGTCTGGGCATTATTTCTTGAGTCTGGGCGTGACTCGCTGGGCCGGCCCGACGGTCTGGGCACGGCGGCCGGCCCGATGTCAGCGACGTGCTGAATCGCCGACGTAGCCGGGTCGAGTGCCGATGACTGCGAACGGCAGTGAGATCGCGACGCAGGCCAGCAGATAGGCCAACGGCAGCGTCCATCCTCCCGAGAGATCATGCAGCAGACCGAACAGGAACGGCCCTGCGGCGGCGATGAGATACCCGACGCCCTGGACGAACGCGGACAGCTGTGAGGCATGCATCTGCGTACGCGCCCGCAGCGGGATCAGCACCAGGATCATGCAGAACGTCAGTGGGCCGAGACCGAGCGCCGCCACCCAGAGCATTGACAAGTGGCCCGGTGACACCATGAGCCCGATCAGACCGACGGCGAAGCAGACCGTCGACACCGCCAGCAACGGGCGAAGCGTCGCCTGGCGGGAGGTCATCGGAGGTATGACCACCCCGAGCAGAATGCCGAGAGCGGTGAACAGCGACAGTCCGAATGCTGCCGAGGCCGCGTCGACGCCGGCGTCGCGCAGCAGCGCAGGCAGCCACGCGAACATGGCATAGACGACCGTCGACTGGGCTGCCATCATGACCGCGATGCCCCAGCCCTGCCAGGTTCGCCACACCGCCAGACTCTCATCAGGCGCGTCTGCGGCGCTGACCGTGCTGCGGTTGTCGACGTTCGTGCCGCCGGCGGCGGTCTCTCGCATCGCAGCGGGGGCGGGAGCCTCGCCTGGCTCGGACGCGCGCCGGCTGCGACGGCTGGTCAGGATCACGACGCCCCACAGCAGAGCGGCGAGGAAGGCGGGCACGGCCCATGAGGCGAGTCCGATCCGCCAGCCGACCGCATGGGACAGTACGACGATGTAGATGGGCGGCACAGCGGTGCTGAGCCCGAGCGTGATGCTGTAGGCCGAAGTCATCGTGCCCACATGACGTGGAAAGAACAGTTTGATGGTCGGCGGTGCCACGATGTTGCCGACCCCGATCGCCAAGAAGATGAGTCCGGTGCTCAGGCAGAAGGCGAGGTCGCTGTTCGTCGACGCGCGCAGCACCTGGCCCCCGGCCGTCACGACCATGGCGGCGCCGGCGAGCGCCGGAAGCGACATACGTCGGACGAGCAGCGGAGTGATCAGACCGGCGCCGGCGAAGAGCAGCTGCGGGAGTGCACCGATCACTCCCTGCATGACCGTGTCGAGTTCGACGTCTTGGTTCACCAAGTCGACGATCGGCGACAGAATCGTCGCCGCGCCCCGCAGATTGAGCGCAGTGAGCACGATCGCGCAGGCTGCAAGCAGGCGTCGCTGCTGCTGCGCAGGTGGAGCGTCAACCACGCTTCAGGGCCTTTCTCACCATCTGCAGAGCGCTCAGCACCAGCAACACGGCGAAGAGCGCCATAGCCAGGCGCGTGTCGATCACGTGTACGAGCCATCCGCCGAAGATGGTGGTCAGTGACCCTGGAAGTCCGACAGCGGCGGCCAGTCGCAGACTGACGTTGTGGTTGCGCAGGTTGCCGTACGTGCCGCTCACCCCGCTGGGGAGCATCGCGATGAGTGAGGAGCTCTTCGCCAGATTCGGGTCGAGGCCGAGCGTCAGCACGAGAACGGGAACGATGATCAGGCCGCCCCCGATTCCGAGCAGCCCCGCCAACGCACCCACGAGCAGGCCGAAGCAGACCAGCAGAGCCACCGTCAGCGGCTGCGGCGCGAACCCGGTGCCCTCGACCGGCAGATCGACGAAGAGCCGAACCGCCGTCGCGATCATCGCCAACGCGAAGAAGAGCTGCAGCACCTTCGGTTTGACGAGCTGCAGCAGCCAGGTGCCGAGAAACGCCCCGAAGAACGACCCGAAGCCGATGGCGAGACCGGGAACGAGATCGATCGTGCCATGCGACGCATAGGTGATCACCCCGACGATGGCGATGGGAACGGTCGCAGCCAGCGATGTGCCACTGGCCAGACGTTGGCTCAGCCCGAGCATGACCAGCACCGGCACCATGATGATGCCGCCGCCGACGCCGAAGAGCCCGGAGAGCACCCCGGCGAACGCTCCGAGCACAGCGCCCTTGACCATCAGTGATCGCGTAATCTTCACCGAACCAGCCTAGACCAGCCGGAGGCATCTCGGATCACGACGCATGGGTCGCGCTCAGTCGAGCACTGTCTCGCCGACGTAGCCGCCCACGTCGCAGCCCGGAGGAATCGCGAACGTGGCGGAGCCGATCGGCACGGTCCACTGGTTGAGCAGATCCATGTCGGCGAGCGACTGCTGCACCGGAACGAACTGCTGCATGATGTCGGCCTGCCAGGCACCGAACAGCAGCCCGACGTCGGCGACGCCCTCGGCATCCACACCGTCGTCGTAGCTGTAGCCGCGACGCAGGATGCGCACCCGGCCGTCGGCCTGACGGGCGCGACGCATGTGTGCGGCAAGGTCGATGACCGGAAAGCCGACGGAGTTCTTGGCGTCGAAGTCCGGCTCGTCGAACTCATCGGTGCCGGTCAGCGGGGCGCCCGAGCCGAGACGGCGTCCGACGCTGTTCTCTCGGCCGACGGGGTCGACCTCGTCCCAAGTCTCCAGATTCATCCGAATCCGACGAAGAACGAGCGTGGTGCCGTTCTCTGTCCACGGGGCGAATCCTCCCGATGCGCCCCACACCTGCTGCTCGAACGCGTCGGTGTCGGGACGGGGGTTCACCGTGCCGTCTTTCTGCCCGAAGAGGTTGCGCGGCGTGGCCGTCTGCGGCTCGCTGTGCCGGGCTCGTTGAAAGCCCTGCTGGCGCCAGGCCACCGTGGCGAAGAAGCGCATGTTCTTGATCATGACCCGTTCGGTGTGCGAGAGGGTGATCGGATCGTCGCTGCCGATCATCAGCAGAAGGTCTCCGCCGCTGAACTCCGGCCGCAGACGGTCGATCGAGAAGGCGGGCAGGCCGCCCACCCCGGGTGGCGGGGTACGGCCTGCCAGTTCGAACACGCGCGCTCCGAAACCGATCGTCACTGTGAGCCGCGCGGCAGGCGTCGCCAGATCGGGGTCGCTCATCGCCAGCGACGGCACTCCCCGAGTCAGACGAGAGGCGTCGTCGCTGATGATGCGCAGTGCACGCCGCAGCTGCTCGACGCCGGTCTCCGGGCGCAGTGTGAAACCGAGGTAGCCGATGTGCGCCGGGGCCGGGGCCTCTACGGCCGCCTGTCGGCGACCGTAGAAGGCCACCGTCTCGTCCCCGGTGACCACGGCATCCGCCGAGGGCGGCCCGGCCGGCGCGATACGCTCGCGAACCGCCCAGCCGCCCCCGGCGCCCACGACCAGGCCTGCCGCAGTCGCTCCGGCGCCGGTCAGCAGACCGCGCCGGGTGAATCGACCGGCGCCGCCGGAGGAGTGAGTCGCCGAAGCCGACGAGCCGTCAGACCTCGACGGCTCGCTCTCCACGGGGTCGTGGTCAGCCATGGTGGTGCTCCGACATGCCGTCGCCGTTCGTGGCAGTCGGCCCGTCGTCGTCCATCTTCATGTTCGGGTCATCGGTGTAGCTCTCCTTGGCGCCGGTGTACTGACGCACCGGTGCCGCGAACTGTGCTGAAGTCCCGTCTTCGAAGTGCAGAGTGATCGAGACGCTGTCACCAGGCTGCAGAGACTTCTGCAGCGACATGAGCATGATGTGGTTGCCGCCGGGCTGCAGATCGAGCGCACCGTCGGTCGGAATCATGAAGCCGCCCTGTTTCTCGCGCATCGTGGTCGAGCCTCCGTCAGCGACGGTCTCGTGCAGCTGGGTCATGCCAGAGGCATCTGACTCGGCAGAGACCAGATGCAGGCTCTGCCCCGTCGTCGAGTGCAGAGAGGCGAATGCGGCCGTCATCGGATGCGCGTCGCCGTCAGCGTCGACCGCTTTCACCCAGGGATCGCAGATCTGCACCTCGCCCGCGGTCTCGCACTGCTGTGCGGCCGCCGAGTTCGAGGCGCTGTCGGAGGCGCTGTCGGAGGCGTTCGAGCTGTCCGAGCTCGACGAGGCCGCGCAGCCGGAGAGCATGCCGACGGCCAGCGCGAGGCCGCTCGCGGCCACGCCCCACCGCCTGGCGGGGCCGCCGCGATGCAGGGTCTCGGCCGTCTCGATCGCACGCTGATCTGCTGTGATGCGTCGGGTCTGTGCCGACGACTGTAGGTTGTCGTTGTTGTTCATGATGAGTTCTTTCGGGTTCGCGGAATGCGCGAACCGCAGTTCGCCCGTTCCGCTGTGTCTGTTTCTGAGGGAGGTGGAGTCGAGAGTCGCTCGACCCCACACCGTCACTTCTTGGTGCGGCGGCTGCGCCGAACGCCCAGCACGATCGCTGCCACGCCGATCACGACGACGACGCCGGTGATCACCCAGGCGACGATCGCGCCGCTGTGATCGACGTTGTCGCTCTGGTCGTCGGTCTGCGCGTCGGCTGATGCGCTCGGTGCGGCGGATGTGCTGCTCGCGCTCGCGTCGGGTGTCTCGTCGGCCGCTGGGGCGTCTGGCGACGCGAGGTCGAATGTGAACGTTCCTTCGACGGGATGCCCGTCACTCGAGACCACATGCCAGGCCACGGAGTAGGTGCCGTTGGCCGTGATCGTCACCGGCACGGTCACGACCCTTCCCTCGACTGCCGCCAAGCCGTCGCCGGCAACCGAGGCGCCGTCCGGTCCGTGCACCTGAATCTGGTTCGCGACGCCGGTGAGCACATCGTTGTTGAAAGTCAGTGCGACCTGAGTCGGTGCGGTCGTCAGCGCCGCTCCGGCTGCCGGGTCAGACGACACGAGAACGTCATGGGCGTGTGCGCGGCCTGTCGCCCACGGCTGCAGTGTGAGCAGCAGACCGACGAGCAGCGCGATCGCCGCGGTGAGCGTGGTTCGCGTGCGCGCAGGCGCGATGGATTGATTGTGCATTGAGTGGGTCTTTCGTCTGAGTTCTGAGAACCGATGCCGCATCTCACCAGGAAGGAGCGGGCTGACGCGCGAGACGGCGTCAGCGTGCGGCACGATGATGTGCTGGATTCAGAGAAAGACGGGTGGTCCGCGCAGCGTGCGGACACTGCCGAAGCAGCGACGGCGCAGGGTGTGCGCAGCGTCGGCGAACGACGCCTGCAGCAGGCGCGCTGTCGCACCCGCAGGCTGCAGGGCGAGCGTCAGCCAGGCGACGACGCCGCTGAGCAGTCGAGTCACGAGGCGTTCCGTGCTGGGCAGCATGCCGAGCCAGAGCAGACAGAGAACAATGGCAAGACCGTGGGCGACCAGCATGGTGGGACTCATCGCATGAGCTGGCAAGGATGCGATCGAATGCGAGAGTGGCGTGTCCGACATTGACGTCATCACCGCCGAACCGGCACCGTGATGGTGGGCGCCAGCCACGGCGACAGCCGGCGGCAGCCCTCCCCCTGAGAGACTCGAGGCGCTCTGATCGAGGCTGAGCAACACGTGAAGGATGCCCTGTCCGAGAGCGACTGCCAGCACTGCGGAACCCCATTGGCCCACGCACCGCAGAGCGAGCATCAGCACGGGCGCAGTGAGCACGACGGCAATGACCAGGGCGAACGCAGACGGGGCATGATGTTCGACCGCTGTGTGGGCAAGCCACCCCACAGAGACCGAGAACACGGCACTGAGGTAGGCGCGCAGCACTCTGTGCGCGCTCGACTGCCTCTGCCTGTGCATGATGGGCTCAGTCTATCGGTTCTCACGGATGATGTGAGCGGCGCAGACGGAGACAGGGGCGTGAGCCGTACCCGGCGCACGCCCCTGTCGTCCAAGGTGCTGCTGTGCGGATCAGTCCTGCTTCATCGATCCGGTGTCGAGGAAGCGCTGGTGCCAGCTGAGCGCCTCGGGCAGGATGTGCGGCGTCTGGCCCGCGTTCGGCTGTGCGTTGGCACGGTCGAAGTAGTCGCGCAGCTGGTCGCGGTAGTCGGGGTGCGCGATCGCGATCATGGCCTCCGCGCGCTGACGAGGCGTCTTGCCGCGCAGATCGGCGAAGCCGAACTCCGTGACGACCACCATGGTGTCGTGCTCGGTGTGGTCGATGTGCGACGCGAACGGAACGATCGCCGAGATATTGCCGTTCTTCGCCGTCGAGGGGCTCAGGAAGATCGAGATGTAGCCGTTGCGAGCGAAGTCTCCCGAGCCGCCGATGCCGTTCATCATCTTGGTGCCCATGATGTGAGTCGAATTGACGTTGCCGTAGATGTCGGCTTCGAGCATGCCGTTCATCGCGACGACGCCGATGCGACGAATGAGCTCGGGGTTGTTCGAGATCTCTTGAGGCCGCAGCAGAATGTGCTTGTTGTAGAAGTCGATGTTGTCACGGAACTCCTCCACCGCATCGGGGCTCAGTGAGAGCGCCGTCGCAGAGGCGAGCTCGACGGTGCCTGACTTGATGAGGTCGAGCATGCCGTCCTGGATCACCTCGGAGTAGCACTCCAGCCCCTGGTACCCGGCACGCTCCAGCCCCGCGAGCACGGCGTTGGCGACGTTGCCGATGCCCGACTGCAGCGGCAGCAGCCGCCCCTCGGGCAGACGTCCGGCGGCCTCCTCCTGTTTGAAGAACTCGACCACGTTGTCGCCGATGGCCTTCGAGCATTCGTCCAGCGGAGTGAACTTGGTGTTGCGGTCGCCGCCCTCGGTCTCGATGACCGCGACGACTTTGTCAGGGTCGACCCGAAGACGACCGATGCCGATGCGGTCGTGCGCCGTGTTGAGCGGAATCGGCTGACGATTCGGCGGGGTGCCGATCGAGTAGTAGACGTCGTGCACGCCGTCGAGCTGCTCAGGCTGCCACTCGTTGACCTCGAGGATCACCTTGTCGGCCTGCTCGATGTAGGTCTTGTTGTTGCCGAGCGAAGTCGAGGGAATCAGGTCGCCGTTCTCGTCGATGCCCGAGATCTCGATGACCGCGAAGTCCAAGTGGTCGAAGAACCCCTCTTCGACCTGCTGTGCCAGATGTGAGAGATGCGTGTCGATGTAGCCGACCTCGCCCGAGTTGATCTGCTTACGCAGAGCGCCGTCGGTCGAGAAGGGAGTGCGAAACGAGATGGCCTCCTCTTCGGCGAGGATGCCGTCGAGCGCATGGTCGGTCGATGCCCCCGTGTACACCTTGATGCTGAAATCCTGCTCGTTCGCATGCAGTGCATGCGCCCGCTTTGCGAGAGCCTCGGGAACCGCCTTCGGATACCCGGCACCCACGAAGCCGCTGAATCCGACGGCAGCGCCGTCGTGAATCAGGGCCGCAGCGTCGTCGGCCGTAACGATCTTGCTGCGGAAGATCTCGCTACGGATACGGTCTGTGTTCTTAACGTCATTGGTAGCCACGCTTCTCATGCTAGCCCACTGGCATGAGGGTCCCCGACCGCCGCCGATGAATCGTATACAGAGTCTGCGGATACACTGATTTCGGCTCATTCAGGATCGTTCGTCCAGAGTCGAGCGACGAACGCGTGTGCGGCGGGAGGCGAGGAAGGTGCTCATGGATACGACCCTGTGTCTGGTCAGGCACGGAGAGACCGACTGGAACGCGGAGCACCGCATCCAGGGAGGCACCGACATTCCGCTCAACGACACCGGCCGTGCTCAGGCGCTCGCCGCGGCACAGGAGCTCCGGCGCCATTCTTGGGCCGGGGTCTACTCCAGTCCGCTGTGCCGAGCCTTCGAGACCGCCGAGATCATCGCGGCCGAGCTTCGTCTGCCCGCACCGCTGCGCATCCCAGCGGTGCATGAGCGCAGGTTCGGCGAGATCGAGGGGCTCACCCTTGAGGAGCGCATCGCCCGATTCGGCGACGAGAGCGAGGTGCCCGGGCTCGAGAGCCGTGCGGACGTCGTCGCTCGCGCACAGCCAGCGCTCACGACGCTCGCTCACCAGCACCCCGGCGAGCAGCTGCTGATCGTCTCGCATGGCGGTGTGATCGGGTCGCTGATGCGCTTCGTGACGGATTCTCGGCGCCCCCGCCCACAGGAGTACATCCACAACGGAAGTGCGAACGAGTTCAGCGTCTCACCGACCGGTCACTGGTCGCTGAGCCGCTATGACGCCCGCCCTGGACGCACGGAGTACCGACCGGTTCCCTGAACCTCCACACCCGAGAAAAGGCGAACGGCCCCTGCAGATCGTATGAATCCGCAGAGGCCGTTCTCATCACGACTGCTCAGCCCCTCATGCAGCAGCAGCCTCGCCCGCACCGTCGAAGAGGATGACTTGACGTACGGCGCGGCCGTCGGCGAGTTCGTCCATCGCTTCGTTGATCTGGTCGAGCGTGATGATTCGAGAGATCAGCTTCTCGACGGGCAGCTTGCCGCTGCGCCACCAGTCCGCGAACTTCGGGATGTCGCGTGAGGGCACTGCGGAGCCCAAGTAGCTGCCGATGATCGTACGGGCCTGACCGGTGATCACCGTCGGCGAGACCTCTGAGCGCGCGTCAGGATGCGGCAGGCCGACCGTCACGGTGCGTCCGCCCGGCTTGGTCGCCCAGAACGCCGTCTCGAATGCCTTGGGGTGTCCGGCGCACTCGATGACGTGGTCGGCCTTGATCCCCTGCTCGGCGACCTCGGCCGGCGTGTAGACCGCCGTCGCGCCGAGCTCCAGAGCGCGCTCGAGCTTGTCGGGCAGTGCGTCGACGGCGAGCACGTCGCCCTTGCCTACCGCGAGCGCCGAGATGAGCGCCGACATGCCGACGCCGCCGAGTCCGACGACCATGACGCTGTCACCGTCATCAGGCTGCACGGCGTTGAGCATGGCTCCTCCGCCGGTCAGCACGGCGCAGCCCAGCACTGCGGCGATCTCGGGAGGCACGTCGTTGCCGACCGGCACGACCGAAGCGCGGTCGACGACGGCTCGCGTGGCAAACCCGGAGACTCCGAGGTGGTGCTTGACCTCTTCGCCGTCTCGGGTCAGATGATGTGTGCCGTGCAGCAGCACGCCGGCTTCGTTCGCCGCAGTGCCAGGCACGCAGGGCAGACGCCCGTCCGTGGCGCATCCCTCGCACTCGCCGCAACGAGGCAGAAAGGTGAGCGTCACTCGGTCGCCGACGCGCAGGTCGGTCACCTCGTTGCCGAAGGCCTCGACGATTCCGGCCGCCTCGTGTCCGAGCAGCATCGGCACCGGGCGGGGGCGATTGCCGTCGACGACGGAAAGGTCTGAGTGGCAGATGCCTGCGGCCTCGATGCGCACGAGCACCTCGGTGGGCCCCGGGTCGGTGAGTTCGAGTGTGCTGACCGTGATGGGCTTCGATTCGGCGTACGGACGGCTGCGTCCGATCTCTTCCAGCACGGCTCCGGTGATCTGCATGATGGTGCTCCTCTGCTCGCCGTGACACTGCGCGCTGGCAGTTCACGGGACTCCGTTGTCTTGGCGTCGGTCTGCCCCGCTGTGGAAGCAGATCACTACTGACAATACGAAGATCGCAGAACTGCAGCGATGGCAGGCAGACCATATTTGAGGCACAATCATATGCGTGACGCACAACCTCGCGCAGGGCAGAGAACAGTTGCAGCAGGTGCTGCTCGACACCGCGGCAGATCTCACCGAGCTGCGCGATCTGGAGGCGGTCCTGCAGGCGATCGTGCATCGCACACGGGTGCTTCTCTCGACCGATATGGCCTATATCAGTCTCACCGATTTCGAACACGGTGAGACGTACATCCGTCATGCCGAGGGGGTGATCACGCAGGCCTATCGAACGATCCGACAGCCGTTGGGCACCGGCGTGCTCGGGCAGGTCGCCACGGGTCTCGCACCGGTCCAGTCCTCGAACTACGCCGAAGACCCAGACATCGAGCATCTCGCCGAGATTGACGAGATCGTGCACGGCGAGGGCGTCCAGGCCGTCATGGGCGTACCCCTCACCGTCACCGGACGCGTCATCGGCGCTCTGCTCGTGGCCGAACGGCACAGTCGTCTCTTCTCAGCCGCTGAGATCGCGGCGGTGGACTCACTCGGACGCTACGCCGCGATCGCGATCGACAACTCCATGCGTTTCGAATCGCTGACCAGGCTGGTCGAGCATCTCTCCAGCCGACAGCGCCGCGACGCCGACGAGCTCGCCCTGACCACTCACGTGCTCGATCTGGATCGGCGGCTCATGGAAACAGTCATGGGCACGCCGGACGCCGAGCACCTGCTCATGATCGGTCGGTCGGCTCTGGCCGTCGATCTCGCCTTCTACGACGCTGACGGCTCGATGGTCGCCGCCACCTCTGACCGTGCGCCCGAGGCTGACGCGCAGTCGTACGTCTCTGTCGTCGCCGCAGGTGAGACGCTGGGACGAGTCGTCGCAGATCGACTGCTCAGTGAGACAGAACGCACTCTGCTCGAACGGGTCGCCGTGCACCTGGCCCTCGCGGTGCTCTTTGAACGGGCCGAAGAGGATGCCGACCTCCGTCGTCAGTCCGAGGTCGTCGAAGACATCATCGACGGTCGCGAGCACTCCCGTGAGCGCATCGAACGCCGTCTGAAACACTGGGGCATCCGTTCCGGGGAACCCCTGCTGTGCGTCGCGATCGAAGTGCCCGACCGAGACCGTCGCCGTCTGCTGCAGCTGCTGAGCGGCCTGCGAATGCGATGCGTGCTGATGTCGTCGCACTCGGGCCATGTCTGCATGGTGACGGTCGACACGCAGTGGGAGCAGCGCATCCGCGCCCTCTTCGCAGCACGCGGGTGGACGCTGAGAGCCGGCGTGGAGGGCCCCTTCGACGACCCGCGGCTCATCGGCAGCGGGCACGAACGAGCCGAGCTGGCGCTGCATTCACTGGACACCCTGCAGCGCGACGGCGTCGTGCACGGCGAGCAGCTGGGGCTGCTGGGCGTCGTTCTCGGTCTGGCTCGACGCGGGCAGACGCCGCAGTCGCTGACGGCGCCGATCGACGGCTTGATCGCCTACGACCACGCTCACCACACCGATCTCACGAACACCGCGTACGTCTATCTGGAGTCCGAGGGCAACACGGCGCTCACCGGTGAACTTCTCACCGTGCACCGCAACACCGTCCGCCAGCGGCTCGAGCGCATCGGCACGATCCTCGGTGCAGGCTGGGACGCCTCGCCTCGCAGGCTCGGCGTGCATCTGGCCCTGCGCATCCGCGATGCCCAGGTGACGCTCGATCACTGACCGATCAGACTCACGCCGGTGCGCACACGAACGGTCGCACCCAGCTGTCAGCCTGGCGCCAAGCCTCATAGTGCACAAGATGACCGACTCCCTCGACGACCTCAAGACGAGCGTTCGGGAGAGCTTCGACGAACGCGCGCTGCGACGTGAGCGGCACGATGTCGTCGCGGTCACCGGCGATGACGAGCACGGGCATGGTGAGCGTGTCGGCATACTCCCCCGTGTCATGCGTGATCGAGGTGTGGAAGGCCTCGAGCAGACCCGACGGAGAGTCGAACACCGAGAAGTAGGCCTGGTGCTGAGCATGGATCCATGCTCGAAGCCGAGGGTCATGCGTCTTCGCCATGATCTCGCTCATGACCCGCACGACGAGTCGCATCGAGAGCACCCGACGCGCGGCGCCCTCAGGAAGCAGCGCGGTGAGTCGGTAGTAGCCGAGCGCGGCGAGGCTGCCGAGACGCTGCGGCCCCTGCAGGGCCGGCTGGCTGATGGGGTTGATCAGCACGACTCGGCTCGGCCGCAGACCGGCGGCGACGGCCGCGCACACCACGATCGACCCGAACGAGTGACCCAGCACCGGCGCTTCGGGCAGCCCGATCGCGGCGGTGAAACGTCTCAGCCAGGTCGCATACGCATCGATGGTGTTGCCTGCGGCGAGGCTCTCTGACTGCCCGAAGCCGGGCAGATCCGGCGAGATGACCCGCAGATCGGGCGCAAGGCCCTTGGCGATCAGATCGAGGCCCTCATGGGTGCCGCGGAATCCGTGCACAAGCACGATTGTGGGCGTGCCCGCGCTGTTCGCGCACGATTCGTCACCCGACTGGTCGGATGGCGTCTCGCCGTAGACCCAGTATGTCGTGGTCGTGCCGTCGATCACCGTCTGCTTGCGCTCAGCCATCCGCTCAGTCTACGTCGCACCTGTGGGCGTTCCGCTCGTGTCACAGGTCGCCGCTAGACTTCAGCACATGGAAAACACCCCGAAACTGCCTGAGTGGGCACACGACCTCTTTGTCTTCGACACCGAGACGACAGGGGTGAACACCGACACCGCGCGCATCGTGAGCGCCTATATCGGCAGGCTCGACGCATCTGGAGCCGTCACCGCAGAACGCTCATGGCTGATTGATCCAGGAGTGGAGATCCCCTGGCAGGCGCAGAAGGTGCACGGCATCAGCACCGAACAGGCTCGGGCCGAGGGCCAGCAGGCTCCCGAAGCCGTGGCCGAGATCGTGGCCGCTCTCCGTACGGCACTCGAGCGAGGGGTGCCTGTGGTGGCGTACAACGCCCCGTACGACTTCTCGATCGTGCAGAGCGAGGCGCTGCGCTATGGCGTCGCCCCGCTCGTCAATCCGAGCCCCATCATCGATCCGCTGGTCATCGACAAAGCCGTCGACACGTATCGCCGTGGCAAGCGCACACTCACCGTCACGACCGAGCACTACGGAGTGCGGCTCGATGATGCGCATCATGCCTCCGCCGATGCGCTCGCCGCCGGCCGTCTTGCGCAGGCCATCGCCCAGGCATACCCGCAGCGGCTCGATGTGAGCGCCCAGCAGCTGCACACCGACCAGATCGGCTGGGCTCAAGAGCAGGCCGACAGCTTCATCGACTACATGCGCAACACACGCGGAATGACCGACTTCTGGACGAGTGGCAGCTGGCCCGTCCGCTGACGGAGGCTGATGCCTGTGGGCACACCGGGCGGGCAGGTGTGGGAACACACCCCACAGCCCAGAAGACACAGAAAGAGGGACGCCATCTCTGGCGTCCCTCTTTCTGCTATCGCGTGCGAGTGGCTCAGGAAAGCTTGCCGAAGCCCTTGTACCGCGAGTTGAACTTCTCGACGCGACCGGCCGAGTCCATGATGCGCTGCTTGCCCGTGTAGAACGGGTGCGACACCGACGAGATCTCGACGTCATAGACCGGGTAGGTCTTGCCGTCGGTCCACTCGATGGTCTTGTCCGACTTCACCGTCGAGCGGGTGAGGAAGGTGTCGCCGCTCGCCAGGTCGCGGAACACGACCGGAGCGTAGTCGGGGTGAATGCCTTTTTTCATTGAGTGATCCTTTTGTTCGTACTCAGACGATTCTGCACGCGATGCGCATAAGCCAAGCTGACACTATACCAGATTCGCGCGCGCTGCGTAGCGTCCCTCGTTCTCGGTCACAGTCAGCGGCAGCCCGTACAGCTCGCTGAGCCTCTCGCTGATGACGACCTGGTTGATGGGCCCCTGCCGCATGACCTTGCCGTCTTTCAGCAGCAGAGCGTGCGTGAAGTTGCGCGGAATCTCCTCCACGTGATGTGTCACCGACACCAGGGCGGGTGCGCCGGGGGCAACGGCGTACTCCCCGAGCAGCTGCAGCAGCTCTTCGCGTGCGCCGAGATCGAGATTGGCCGTGGGCTCGTCGAGCAGCAGCACCTCAGGGTCGCTCATCACCGCTCGAGCGATCTGCACACGCTTGCGCTCGCCGTCGCTCAGCGAGCCGAAGCGACGGTGGCTGAGCGGCTCGAGCTGCCAGTCGCGCAGCATTGAATGCGCACGGTCGAGATCGAGTTCGTCGTACTTCTCGTTCCAGCGCCCGGTCACGCCATAGACGGCCGTGAGCACGGCGTCGAGCACCGATTCATTCGCCGGAATGCGCGCTCCAGTCGTCGACGATGCGACGCCGATGCGGGGTCTGAGGTCGAAGACGTCGACACGCCCGAGCTGCTCGCCCAGCACGCGCACCTCCCCCTTGCTGGGGTGCAGCTGAGCGCTCGCCACGTTCAGCAGCGTGGTCTTGCCTGCGCCGTTCGGGCCGAGCACCACCCAGCGCTCGTCGCCTTCGACGCGCCACGAGACGTCGTCGAGCAGGGCACGGCCAGAGCGCCGCACGCTGACATGCTGAAGATCGAGCACTGTAGTCATGGGCTCCAGCCTAGAACATGCCTTCGACTTCTTGGAACGCCGCACCGTGTGTTGACGTCACCCGACGAGCCTGGGGTGACGTCCTGCCGGTAGACTGGGCCGGTGACCGTCTCAATGCTCGTCGTGACCGATGTCGACTCCACGCTCATCCAGGACGAGGTGATCGAGCTGCTCGCCGATGCCGCCGGCGTCCGTGCCGACGTCGCGGCCGTGACCGAACGGGCCATGCGCGGTGAGATCGACTTTCGTGAGAGCCTGACCGAGCGTGTCGCCACTCTGGGCGGTCTGCCCGAGTCTGTGGTCATGGATGTGGTCGGCCGTGTGCGGGTCAGCCCCGGCGCCGAGCAGCTCATTTCGGCTGTGCATGCGCACGACGGCCGCATCGGGGCGGTCTCCGGAGGCTTCAGCCAGATTCTCGAGCCGCTGGCCGACCGTCTCGGCCTCGACCTCTGGGCGGCCAATGTGCTCGAGATCGTCGACGGGCGACTGACAGGGCGGGTCAGCGGTGAGATCGTCGACGGTCAGCGCAAGGCCGATCTGCTGACACAGTGGGCCGCGGAGCTCCAGGTTCCGCTGGCACGTACTGTGGCGATCGGCGACGGCGCCAACGATCTGGTCATGATGCGCACGGCCGGCACCTCGATCGGCTATCGCCCGAAGCCGGTGGTGGCGGCGCAGGCCGACCATGTCATCCTGCCGCCCGCCGGGCTGGACTCAGCCGTGCCGTACCTGCCGATCGGCGACTGACCCCGCCGCTGCCGCAGAAGGCCGGAGCCTCGGGGCGTCAGTGCCCCATCCCGAGGCCGCCGTCGACCGGGATGACCGCCCCGCTGATGTAGCCGGCGTCGTCTGAGGCCAGCCAGGCAATCGTGCGCGCCACGTCGTCGACCGAACCGAAACGCCCCGCAGGAATCGCTTTCAGGTACTCGGCCCGCTGCTTCTCATTGAGCTCTGCCGTCATGTCGGTCTCGATGAAGCCCGGGGCGACCACGTTCGCCGTGATGCCGCGTGCCCCCAGCTCGCGCGTCACCGAGCGTGCGATGCCGATGAGGCCGCTCTTGGCCGCGGCGTAGTTCACCTGGCCGGCTGAGCCGTAGAGGCCGACGACGCTCGACAGCAGGATGATGCGCCCCCAGCGCGCCTTGATCTGCCCCTTGACCACGCTCTTGATCGAGCGGAACACCCCGGTGAGGTTGGTGTCGATCACCGATGAGAAGTCGTCCTCGCTCATCCGCAGCAGCAGCGTGTCGTGCGTGATGCCCGCGTTGGCGACCAGAATCGCCACCGGACCAAGTTGCTGCTCGACCTCGGACACCGCCGTGTTCAACGACGCCTGATCGGTGACGTCCGCATGCACTGTCAGTGTGCCCTCTGGCCCGGAACCGTGCCGAGCGGTGACGGCGACGGGATACCCGCGGCGCACGAACTCCTCGGCGACCGCTCGGCCGATGCCGCGATTGCCTCCGGTGATCAGAACGACGCGTGCTTCGGCTGCAGACATGAGGGGCTCCTTGTGATGATCGATTCGGCGAGAGGGATGCGACATGGCCGAGACTGATCGGCCCATGCCCGCTGCATCCGTCTTAGACTATAGTCACGGGCGTGTGTACGCTCGCGTCACCGGCTTCTCAGGTCGGTGCAGCGCAACGGGAGCATCTCTGACCCGATGCGTTCGTCAAGCCCGCAGGAGGTGATCGACATGCCGAACCGCCAGGTCGCCGTCGTCACCCACGCCCCGAACTCTCCCAGAGACGACCGCGTGCGACGCATGGTGCACTACTCGATCGCCATGGGCATCCGCATCGTCTGCCTGCTCGCACTCTTCGTCGTACCGGGCTGGTGGAAGCTCATCCCTGCGTTCGGTGCAGCGTTTCTGCCCTACTACGCGGTGGTCATCGCGAATCTGCCCAAGCGCGTCAATGACGACGGCTTTCAGTCGATCGTGCAGCAGGCCATCAGTCAGGATGCGCACGCGCACAGTGCAGCCGCCGATCGCGCCGAGACGATCACCGTCGACGAGCCCACGTTCGCCGGCGGCGACACGGCGTTCGACACCAGCCAGGACGGCTCACGGTCGCACTCCGATTCCGTTCGCTCAGACTCACGGGCACTCCGTTCGGTGCCGTCAGGCGTCATCTCATCAGCGAGTCAGCATGATCAGCTGACCCTGCATCACGCATGAGAGCGGCGAAGACGCGGCCACCTCTGCTGGCGGCGCTGGGCAAGCTGCGCCCGTGGGAATGGATCGGCTATCTCGCCGGCGTCATCGTCTTCGCCGTCATCTGCGTGATGCTGTCCCGCTGGCAGTTCGATCGCCGAGATCAGGCTGTTGCCGAGATCGCCAAAGTCACCAACAACTGGTCGGCGCCGGCTGCAGAGCTGCCCGATCTGGTTCCCGGTCTCGACGGCTTCGACGATGCCGACGAATACCGAAAGGTGCTGCTGCACGGCACGTATCTGACCGACGAGCAGCTGCTGGTGCGCAATCGGCCCCTGAACGGGCAGCCCGGGTTCGAGGTGCTTGTTCCGTTGCGACTCGACGATGACCCGGCGTCTGCTGACTCGACGACGACCACAGCCGGCCGCGTCTTCTTTGTGAATCGAGGATGGCTCCCCACGGGGTCTGACGGTGACGCCCCCGCCGACGTGCCCGCGCCGCCGTCGGGTGAGGTCGAGGTGGTCGCCCGGCTGCGTCCGGCACAGCCTGAGGTCGACCGCTCGGCTCCCGACGGGCAGATCGCCAGCTTCGCGCTTCAGCAGGTCGTCGACCGATTCGACCTCTCCCCCGCCTACACGGCGGCCTACGGACAGATGGAGTCTGAGTCGCCTGCCACGGCCGATCGACCGCAGATCATTCCGCAGCCCAGTCTCAGCGAGGGCAGCCACCTCTCGTATGCCCTGCAGTGGATCGCCTTCGCCGTACTCGCCTTCGTCGGATTCGGCTACTCGATCAGGCAGACGCTGCGCCGAATCGAAGAGACCGGCAACGACGAGGTCGTCGCGCAGCAGCGCCGCCGTCAGGGCAGCCGTCGACACGACGACGACACCGACTACGAAGACGCGCTGATCGATGCCGCAGCACGACACAGGGGCACTCCGGGCGAGTGATCCCTGTCGCTGTCGGGGCGCCCAACGCGACAGCAGGGACCGGATGCCGCCGCGAACCGCGGTTTCAGGCCAGCGAGATCAGATCGGCGTACTCGGCGGTCCAGATGTCTTCAGTCGCCTCAGGCATGATGACCACGCGCTCTGGGTCGAGCGCGAGCACCGCGCCTTCGTCGTGGCTGACCATGATGACGGCGCCCTCGTAGTGCGAGAGCGCATCGAGGATCTGCTCTCGACTGGCCGGATCGAGGTTGTTGGTCGGCTCGTCGAGCAGCAGCACGTTGGCGCTCGAGACCACCAGTCGGGCCAGTGCGAGTCGCGTCTTCTCGCCGCCGGAGAGCACACCGGCAGGTTTCAGCACGTCGTCACCGGTGAATAGGAACGAGCCGAGCACGCTGCGCGCCTCGCGTTCACTGAGATCGGCGCCGTCGAGCATGTTCTGCAGCAGCGTTCTGTCGCCGTTCAGCGTCTCATGCTCCTGCGCATAGTAGCCGAGCTTGGCTCCGTGGCCGAGCTCGACCACACCGGAGTCCGGCTTGTCGACCCCGGCGAGGATGCGCAGCAGCGTCGTCTTGCCCGCACCGTTGAAGCCCAGAATGACCACGCGCGATCCTCGGTCGATCGCAAGGTCGACCGAGGTGAAGATCTCAAGCGACCCGTAGCTCTTCGAGATGCCCTTGGCCATGAGCGGAGTCTTGCCGCAGGCGGCGGGCTTCGGAAAGCGGATGTTCGCCACCCGATCGGCCTGGCGCGGGCCTTCGAGCCCTTCGACCAGTTTCTCGGCGCGTCGCTGCATCTGATGCGCCGCCGCTGCTTTGGTGGCCTTCGCCCCGAAGCGTGCCGCCTGCTGCTGCAGCTGGGTGGCCTTCTTCTCGGCATTGGCCCGTTCGCGCTTGCGTCGCTCTTCGTCGGCGATGCGCTGCCTCTGGTAGAGCTTCCAACCCATGTTGTAGATGTCGATCGTCAGGCGGATCGCATCGAGATAGAAGACACGGTTGACCGTCTCTTCGATCAGTCGCACATCGTGACTGATCACGACGAGCGCCCCCTGATACTTCTGCAGAAACCCGCGCAGCCACATCACCGAGTCGTGGTCGAGATGGTTGGTCGGTTCGTCGAGCACCATGGTGTCGGCGTTGGCGAAGAGAATGCGTGCGAGATCGACGCGGCGTCGCTGGCCGCCCGAGAGCGTGCCCAGAGGCTGGGCGAGCAGACGATCATCGAGACCCAAATTGTTCGCGATCACCGAGGCGTCGGCCTCAGCCGAGTAGCCGTCGAGCGCCTCGAAGCGGTCGGTCAGTCGGCCGAATCGGGCCATCGCCTTCTCGGCGACTTCCGGGTCGGGCGACCCCATGTCATCCTGCGCCTGTTTGAGCTGGGCAGATAGATGCCCGAGCTCACGGGCGTCGAGAATGTGATCGAGCGCCTTCTGATCGGGGTGCCCGGCTTTGGGATCCTGCGCCAAGTAGCCGAAGACACCTCTGCGCTCGACTTCGCCGTGAGCCGGCAGCAGCTCCCCGGCCAGCACTTTGGTGAGCGTGGTCTTGCCAGCGCCGTTGCGCCCGACCAGCCCTACTTTGTCGCCCTTGTCGACGCGGAAGTTCACTCCGCTCATCAGGGTGCGGGCACCCACTCTGATCTCGAGATCTTTAACGGCGAGCACTCGCGGTCCTTCTTCTGCTGTGATTCTGCGCGGCGTCTGATGCGCAGTGATTCGTTCGCGGTTCTGTGCGGCGGCCGGCAGGTGACGTCTGCACGGCTTGGGCGCACGGCGTGTCTGCGCCGACCCGATCAACCAGTATACGGTACCTGCCTGGCTCCGCGTCAGAAGCGCATGAGGGGCTGTCTGTCTCAGCTGTGCCGCAGAGCGGGTGTGGGCGCTCTGCGGCACCAAGAGATGCGAAGAGCGCGGCCGACGTGAAATGCTCCACGCCGGTCGCGCTCGTTCGAGGGGATGCTGCGGTCGTCAGATCGTGAAACCGAGCGCCCGCATCATGTCGCGTCCCTCTGGTGTGATGCGTTCTGGGCCCCACGGCGGCATCCACACCCAGTTGATGCGGAAGGACGGCACGACGTCTTTCAGCGAGGCGGTGATCTGCTCCTCGAGCACGTCGGTCAGCGGGCAGCCGGCCGAGGTGAGCGTCATGCTGATCACCAGTTCGCCGTCCTCGTCGAACGAGAGGTCGTAGACGAGACCGAGGTCGACGATGTTGACGTCGAGTTCGGGGTCGACGACTTCGCGCAGCGCGTCTTCTATCTCGTCGTACTTCTCTGGCGAGGGCTCAGCCATCAGACCAGGGCCTCGTTGGGATCGAGGAAGCGATCGTAGCCTTCGTCCTCGAGACGGGTGGCGAGCTCGGGGCCGCCTTCTTCGGCCACCCTGCCCTTGACGATCACGTGCACGAACTGCGGCTTGATGTAGCGCAGGATGCGGGTGTAGTGCGTGATCAGGATCAGACCGGTGTCGTTGTTCTCGTGCACGCGGTTGACGCCCTCCGAGACGATGCGCAGGGCGTCGACGTCGAGGCCGGAGTCCGTCTCGTCGAGCACGGCGAACTTGGGCTTGAGCAGCTCCATCTGCAGAATCTCATGACGCTTCTTCTCGCCGCCCGAGAAGTTCTCGTTCACGTTGCGCTCGAGGAAGTCGTCGCTCATGCGCAGCTCTTTCATCGAGCCCTTGACCTGCTTGACCCAGTCGCGCAGTTTCGGTGCCTCGCCGTCGATGGCGGTCTTGGCGGTGCGCAGGAAGTTGCTCACCGTGACACCGGGGATCTCGACCGGATACTGCATGGCGAGGAAGAGCCCGGCGCGGGCGCGCTCGTCAGCGCTCTTGTCGAGCATCTCTTCGCCATCGAGCTTCACCGAACCGCTCTTGACGATGTAGCCGGGGTGACCGGCGAGCGAGTAGGCCAGCGTCGACTTACCCGAGCCGTTGGGGCCCATGATGGCGTGCACCTCGCCCGTGTTAATGGTGAGGCTGATGCCGTTGAGAATCGGCTTCTCGCCTTGGTCGGTCTCGACGCTGACGTGGAGATCTCGGATTTCCAGTGATGACATGGTGTTTCTTTCTGTGAGGTTCAGTTGTTCCGAACGCGAGCTCAGCCTTGGGCGAGCGTGCCCTTCGGATCTATGTAGATGTCGCCGTCTCTGATTTCGACCGCGTAGACGGGAACCGGCTCGTAGGCCGGCAGTGTGAGCGGCTTGCCAGTCGTCAGATCGAACTTCGACCCGTGAGCCCAGCATTCCAGTGTGCAGCCTTCGACGAAGCCCTCTGAGAGCGAGATGTCTCCGTGCGAGCAGCGGTCGCCGATCGCATGCACTTCGCCCTCAGCGGTCTTGACCAGAGCGATCGGCTCGTCACCGATGGTGACGCGCAGCGGAGCCTCAGGGTCGAGCTCGTCAAGCGAGCAGACTCTGACGAGATGGTTGGTCTCGGTGTCAGACATGCTCACACCTCCGTATGCAGCAGCTCTGCCTCGACCGCCCGCTCCAGACGTTCCTCCAACGGGGCGTAGCCGATGCGCTGGATGACCTCGATCAGGAACCCGCGCACGACCATCCGCTTCGCCTCGTCCTCGGTGATGCCGCGCGACTCGAAGTAGAACAGCTGCTCTTCGTCGAATCGGCCAGTGGCCGAGGCGTGACCGGCGCCGATGATCTCACCGGTCTCGATCTCGAGGTTCGGCACCGAATCGGCGCGCGCCCCATCGGTCAGCAGCAGGTTGCGGTTGAGCTCATAGGTGTCGGTGTCTTCGGCGTCAGCCCGGATCAGCACGTCGCCGATCCAGACGGTGCGTGCCCCGTCGCCCTGCAGAGCACCCTTGTACGTCACCCGTGACACGCAGTTCGACTCATTGTGGTCGACGTAGACCTGCTGCTCCAAGTGCTGATGCGCGTCGGCGAAGTAGATGCCGTCGAGCTCGACGTTGGCGCCCGGCCCGTCGAAGCGAGCCGACGGGTTCACCCGCACGACGCCTCCGCCGAGGTTGACCACGACGTGTCGCAGATGAGCCGAGCGGCCGATCGTGATGAAGTGCTCGGCATCGTGCACTGCCGTGTCGTTCCACTCCTGCAGCGTGATGACCGTGAGATCGGCCTCAGCCTCGACCACGATTTCGACGTTCTCGGCCAGGTTCGCATCGCCCTGGTTCTCAAGCACGACGATCGCCTTGCTGTGCGGCTTGGCGGTGATCACCGTGTGAGCCGCGCGAGGAACGTCGCCCAGCTGACCTCGCGTGACGGACACCGGGTCGGCGAGCTCTGCGTCGGCCGGAATCGTGATGCTCAGCGCCTGGGCGAAGCCGCTCCAGGCCGCTGCCGAGACGTAGTCTTCGGGCAGCGTCTGCGACGATCCGACGACTTTGTCTGTGCGAGCCACCCACGCAGCGGTGACGCCCTCAGGCGCCGTGAACGTGTAATCGTACGTGCTGCCGTCGAGTTCGCCGAACAGCGCGGCAATGCGATCGAGCGGCGTGTTCTTCCACACCAGCTCGCGATTGCTCGGCTTGCTGAACTTCGAGACATCGGTCGAGGCGAAGCGCTGGGAGCGAGTCTGCACCGGCACGTCGTACCCGTGGCTGTGCTCTTTCAGTCCTTGCTGTGTCACTGTGTCAGTCACTTCCTAGCCCACTGATCCTTCCATTTGCACTTCGATGAGCTTGTTGAGCTCGAGGGCGTACTCCATCGGCAGCTCGCGCGCGATCGGTTCGATGAATCCGCGGATGATCATGGCCATCGCTTCGTCTTCTGGCATGCCTCGACTCATCAGGTAGAAGAGCTGCTCTTCGCTCACTTTGGAGACCGTCGCCTCGTGCCCCATGGTGACGTCGTCCACGCGGATGTCGACAGCCGGGTAGGTGTCGGACCGAGAGATGTTGTCGACCAGCAGCGCGTCGCAGCGCACCGTGTTCGCCGAGTGGTGAGCGTTCTCACCGAAGCGCACCTCGCCACGGTAGCCCGCACGACCGCCGCCACGGGCGATCGACTTCGAGACGATCGACGACTGAGTGTACGGCGCGAGATGAATCATCTTGGCGCCCGGGTCCTGGTGCTGTCCCTCGCCGGCGAAGGCGACGGAGAGCGTCTCACCGCGAGCGTGCTCGCCGACCAGATAGATGCTGGGGTACTTCATCGTGACCTTCGAGCCGATGTTGCCGTCGATCCACTCCATCGTCGCCCCCTCTTCGGCGATGGCACGCTTGGTGACGAGGTTGTACACGTTGTTCGACCAGTTCTGAATCGTCGTGTAGCGCACGCGTGCGTTCTTCTTCACGATGATCTCGACCACTGCGGAGTGCAGCGAGTCGGTCTTGTAGATCGGCGCGGTGCAGCCTTCGATGTAGTGGACGTAGCTGCCTTCGTCGGCAATGATCAGGGTGCGTTCGAACTGCCCCATGTTCTCGGTGTTGATGCGGAAGTATGCCTGCAGCGGAATCTCCACATGCACACCCTTCGGCACGTACACGAACGAGCCACCTGACCAGACGGCGGTGTTGAGCGCAGCGAACTTGTTGTCGCCAGCCGGGATGACCGTGCCGAAGTACTCTTCGAACAGGTCGGGGTGCTCACGCAGCGCAGTGTCGGTGTCCAAGAAGATCACGCCCTGCTCTTCGAGATCCTGGCGAATCTGGTGATACACGACCTCGGACTCGTACTGTGCAGCCACACCGGCGACCAGTCGCTGTCGCTCGGCCTCGGGGATGCCGAGCTTCTCGTACGTCTTGCGGATGTCTTCTGGCAGCTCTTCCCATGACTCGGCCTGCTTCTCGGTCGAGCGCACGAAGTACTTGATGTTGTCGAAGTCGACGCCGCTCAGATCTGCACCCCACATCGGCATGGGTTTGCGATCGAACATCTGCAGACCCTTGAGCCTGCGCTTCAGCATCCACTCAGGCTCGTTCTTGAGCTTGGAGATGTGGCGAACGACTTTCTCGCTCAGGCCGCGCTGGGCATGTTCGCCGGCGGCATCGGGGTCGGCCCAGCCGAATTCGTACTGACCCAGGCCTTCGAGCTCGGGGTTCTTCTCGAGAATCTCGCTCACGGTAGTGTTTCCTCTCTCGCCCTCGTTCAGCGGTTGTTGCCGCCGGGCACGCTCACTCCTCACAGCGAGCAGTCTCCACTCTAGTCTGTGGTTCTCTTACTGCAACGGATATCTCGGGTGTCGCATTCCTCCGCACCGACGAGGTGCGAGATAATGGAAAACATGCATGCCCACGACCGCACAGACGGAGTCGCAGACGCTGCTCAGACAGCCGATTCCTCCGCTGAGAAGCGCCACTCCCCCGAATCACGCTCTTCCGTCGACCCTCTTCTCCGAGTTCCCGGCGTCGGTGTTCGCGCCGCAGCCATAGCCGCGCTGATCGCGAACGTCGTGATCATCGCGACCGGCGGTCTCGTGCGCCTGACCGGCTCAGGTCTCGGCTGCGACACCTGGCCGAAGTGCACCCCAGACGCGTTCACCACCACACCCGAGCAGGGCATCCACGGCCTCATCGAATTCGGCAACCGCACGCTGTCAGGTGTGATGCTGATCATCGCTCTGTGGGGACTCATCGCGGTCTACCGCGGCGCGAGACGCCGTCGCGATCTGATCACCTTGGCCTGGGTGCAGGCGGCCGGCATCATCGTGCAGGCAGTGGTCGGCGGCATGGTGGTGCTGTTCCATCTCACCTGGAACCTCGTCGGCTTCCACTACCTTCTGTCGATCGTGCTCGTCGCGTTCATGGCGGTCTTCGCTGTTCGCGCGCATGCTCCGGGCGGCCCCCGCACTCGGGCAGTGCGCCTGCCCACCCTGATTCTCACGCACGTCATGACCCTGGTGCTCGCGGTGACGGTGGTCGTCGGCGTCTTCGCCACGGGCTCAGGGCCGCACTCGGGCGATCCGTCTGAGGTCGTGCGCACCGGGTTCGACGCCGAGTTCGTCTACCACGTGCATGCCTGGTCAGGCTACGTGCTCTTTGCCCTGTCGCTCGTGGTCGTCGTGCTCTCGCTGCGCGAGTACGTCGGATTCCGCAAATGGGTGGTCGCTCTGGTCTGCGTGCAGATCGTGCAGATCGTGGTCGGCGTCACGCAGGCCAGACTGCACCTGCCGGGCAGTCTGGTTCTCGTGCACATGGTGCTGGCCGCCGTGCTCACGGCCGCCGCCGTCGCGACCGTACTGGCGCTGAAACGACCGACCTCCGAGGTCGACGGGGATGCCGCAGGCAGGCCCGCGGGAGCCATCGCCTAGCGAATCCTCGAGCCGACGTCCCGCCAGACCCATGTCAGATCGAGGCTGGGGTCGGTGCTGCTCAGTCTCACCCTTCTGCCACTGGAGCCGCCACGGCTGCCGTCTCAGGGCGCCACCGGGCTGCGACAAGGTCGACCGTGCCGTTCGCACGCATCGGCGTCTGCTCCCGCTTGTAGTGCAGCCGAGCCCGTTCTTCGAGTTCCGCAGGAAGGGAGCCCGTCGACGAGACGACACGCCACCATGGCAGGTCGGCTCCGCTGTCGCGCATGACCCGGCCGACGGCCCGGGAGGCGCGAGATCCGAGCAGCGCAGCGACGTCACCGTATGAGAGGGCCCGACCTGTCGGGATCGTCGACACCAAGGCGACGACCTGTTCAGAGAACGGCAGCGTCTCGGGG
This sequence comes from Pseudoclavibacter sp. CFCC 14310, assembly GCF_008831165.1. Classification (NCBI taxonomy): domain Bacteria; kingdom Bacillati; phylum Actinomycetota; class Actinomycetes; order Micrococcales; family Microbacteriaceae; genus Pseudoclavibacter; species Pseudoclavibacter sp. CFCC 14310. The sequence goes on from NZ_WBKC01000002.1 coordinate 530,955, forward strand.
GCACGAGTCAGGCCCGACATCGCTGAGCTCGCCCGCCTCAGAGCGGCAGGTACAGCAGCGGATCGACCGCGACGGCGAGAAAGAGCAGACTCAGATAGGCGATCGAACCGTGGAACACGGTCATCGACCGGCTGCCGTCGCCGCGCAGGCTCTCGGAGTACAGCGCGTGCGTCTGCCACATGAACCAGCCGCCGCTCAGCACCGCGGTCACCGTGTAGATCCAGCCCATGCCGCCGATCGGGACGAGCAGCAGCGAACAGGCCACCAGAGCCCACGTGTAGAGGACGATCTGCAGGCCGACGACGCTGCGACCGCGGACGACGGGCAGCATGGGCACGTCTGCGGTCGAATAGTCGTCTCGGTACTTGACCGCCAACGGCCAGTAGTGCGGCGGCGTCCACAGAAAGATCAGCCCGAACAGAATCAGCGATTCCCAGCTGAGCGACTCAGTGACCGCGGCCCAGCCGATGAAGACCGGCATGCAGCCAGCGATCCCGCCCCAGACGATGTTCTGCGAGGTGCGGCGCTTCAGCAGCATCGTATAGACGACCACGTAGAAGAAGATGGCGAAGGCCGACAGAAACGCGGCGAACCAGTTCGTGGTGGCCCAGAGCCAGCCGATCGAGACCAGACCGGCGATCCATGAGAAAGCGAGCGCCTGGCGGTCGGTGAGTTCTCCGGTGACGAGCGGACGATGCTGCGTGCGCTTCATCAGCCGATCGATGTCACGATCGAGGTAGCAGTTGAAGGCGTTCGCACTCGCAGCGCTCAGCGTGCCGCCGATCAGGGTGTTCAGCACAAGCCAGATGTTCGGGATGCCGTGGGCAGCGAGAATCATCGTGGGCACGGTCGTGACCAGCAGCAGCTCGATGATGCGCGGCTTGCTCAGTGCGAGATAGGCACGGAATCGACCTGCGAACCAGTCACGCCGCGTGCCTCCGGCGGCGAGCGCGGCCTTCAGGCTGTGGTCGGCGGCAGGATGCCCTGTCTGGGGCGCGTCAGACGCTCTCGCCACGACGTCTGCACCGGTCTCGTCTTCGACCACGGCTGCGGGCTTGGACTCTACCTCGGACATACACCCTCATTCGGCACTCGTGGGAACGTGCACTCAGGACCCGCTGGGCAGGCGCAGACGCACAGGTTCTCTACAGTCTAAAGCAGGCGCCTGACAAGCGCCATGCTCACTCCGCGCGCGTTGCGGGGCTCGCCGCGCGGGGCGTGCAGGCCTCTCGGCTCGTCGGCGAGGGCTTCTCTATACTTGTTGCTGTCGTGCGTGCACGGCCGGGCCTGTGCCCGCGCCGGTGTCAGCACATCTGTATCCCGAGATACCGAGGAGACCCCGAGTGGCGACTTTGCAGTGGAATGACACGGACCGAAAGGCAGTCGACACCGCGCGCGTGCTCGCCGCCGACGCCGTCGAGAAAATCGGATCAGGGCATCCGGGCACGGCGATGAGCCTCGCCCCGGTCGCCTACCTGCTCTATCAGCAGTTTCTGCGGCACGATCCGTCAGATCCGAACTGGATCGGCCGTGACCGGTTCGTTCTGTCGCCCGGGCACACCTCCCTCACGCTCTACACGCAGCTCTTCTACTCCGGCTACGGCCTCGAGCTGAAAGATCTCGAACAGCTGCGCGCACCGGGGTCGCTGACTCCCGGTCACCCCGAGTACGGTCACACGCCAGGCGTCGAGATCACCACCGGCCCCTTGGGCCAGGGGCTCGCCAGCGCCGTCGGCTTCGCCTGCGCGCAGCGCTACGAACGTACGCTGTTCGACCCTGAGGCTCCGGCTGGTCAGAGTCCCTTCGACCATACGATCTGGGTGATCGCCTCGGACGGCGACCTGCAGGAGGGCGTGACCAGCGAGGCCAGCTCGCTCGCCGGCAGCCAGGAGCTCGGCAACCTCGTGGTCATCTATGACGACAATCACATCTCGATCGAAGACGACACGAACATCGCCTTCAGCGAAGACGTCCTCGCTCGCTACGCCTCGTACGGCTGGCACACCCAGCGTGTGGACTGGACCGCTACGGGCGAGTACCGCGAGGACATGCCTGCGCTCTTCGACGCGCTGACCAGCGCCAGAGCCGAGACGAAGCGTCCGTCGATCATCGCGCTGCGCACCATCATCGGCTGGCCCAGCCCCAACAAGCAGAACACGGGCGGCATCCACGGTTCGAAGCTCGGCACCGACGAACTGCGTGCGCTGAAAGAGCACTTGGGCTTCGATCCCGAGCAGCATTTCGTCGTCGACGACGACGTGCTCGCTCACGTTCGAGAGGTTCGCGAGCGCGGCGCCGAGCTGCATCACCGTTGGAACGCCGACTTCCAGGCCTGGCAGCAGCGCGAGCCCGAACGCGCCGCTCTGCTGCAGCGGCTGCAGCAGGGGCGTCTGCCCAGCGAGCTGCAGCAGGCGCTGCCGGAGTTCGAGGCAGGCACGTCGCTGGCCACCCGCGCCGCCAGCGGCAAGGTCATCAACGCACTGGCTCCCCTGCTCCCCGAGCTGTGGGGCGGTTCGGCCGACCTCGCGGGCTCGAACAACACCACGATCACCGGCGCAGACTCCTTCGGCCCCGTCGACCGAGGCACCGACGCCTGGCACACGTCTCCCGGTGGACGAGTGCTGCACTTCGGCATCCGCGAGCACGCCATGGCCTCCATTCTCAACGGCATCGTGCTGCACGGCCCGACTCGGCCGTTCGGCGGCACCTTCCTCATTTTCAGCGACTATCAGCGCCCCGCACTCCGGCTGGCCGCGCTGATGGGCGTGCCCTCGATCTTCGTCTGGACGCATGACTCCATCGGCCTCGGCGAAGACGGCCCGACCCATCAGCCGGTCGAACAGCTCGCGTCGCTGCGTGCCATCCCGGGGTTCACCGTCGTGCGTCCCGCCGACGCCAACGAGACAGCCTATGCCTGGCTCGGCATGCTCGGCCAGCGCAGCGGCCCGGCAGGCATCGTGCTCACCCGCCAGGGCGTGCCCACGCTCGAACGCGCCGAGAGCCCCGTCGGCGATCGGCTAGCCCCTGCTCGCGGCACGCTGCGCGGCGCCTATGTGCTCGCCGAGGGGCGCAGCGGCAGCCCCGAGGTGATCCTCATCGCCACCGGCAGCGAGGTGCAGCTGGCTCTTGAGGCTCGACTGACGCTCGAAGACGAGGGCATCTCGACGCGAGTGGTGTCGGCCCCCAGCCTCGAATGGTTCGAGAACCAGGACGACGACTACCGCGAGAGCGTGCTGCCCGGCAGCGTGCGTGCACGCGTGTCGGTGGAGGCCGGCACGGCACTCACATGGCGCGGCATCGTCGGTGACTTCGGTCGCAGCGTGAGCCTCGAGCACTACGGCGCCTCGGCCGACGCCAAGACGCTGTTCACACAGTTCGGCATCACTGCCTCGGCGGTCGTCGAGGCCGCCCACAGCTCGCTCAACGCCGCACACGCCGGCCTGCAGATCTCAGGCGCTGCCGGCGACGAGCAGAATCAGGAGAACTGACATGACCGCATCCTCCGACGCATCATCAGCCGACGCACCGCTCTCGGCGCTCGGCGACCTCTCTGCAGCTGGCGTGAGCGTCTGGCTCGACGACCTGAGCCGATCGCGCATCCGCACCGGCGATCTGCAGCGGCTGATCGACACCCGTGACGTCGTCGGCGTCACGACCAACCCCAGCATCTTCGACGCCGCACTGGCCGACGGGGCCGCCTACGCCGATCAGCTCGATCAGCTGGCTGCCGCCGGAGCATCCGCAGCCGAGGCGGTGCGGCAGCTGACCACGGTGGACGTCGCCGAAGCGGCCGAGCTGCTGCGCCCGATCTACGAGCAGTCGAACGGAGTCGACGGCCGGGTCTCGATCGAGGTCGACCCGTTTCTCGCGCACGACACCGAAGCGACGCTGACGCAGGCACGAGACCTCTGGCGGGAGATCGCCCGCCCGAACCTGATGGTCAAGATTCCCGGCACCGAAGAGGGTCTGCCCGCAATCGCCGATGCGACGGCGGCGGGCATCAGCGTCAACGTCACGCTGATCTTCGGGGTCGACCGGTACCGCGAGGTCATCAACGCCTACCTGACCGGTCTGGAGCGCGCTCACGCCGACGGCATCGACATCTCGAGCATCCACTCGGTCGCCTCGTTCTTCGTCTCTCGCGTCGACGTCGAGGTGAACAAGCGCCTCGACGCGTTGGGCGTCAGCCACGACGAAGGCCTGCACAACACCGCCGCTCTCGCCAACGCGCGGGCCGCCTATCAGGCGTTCACCGACTCGCTCGACACCGAACGCTGGCGCACACTCGCTCAGCGCGGCGGCAACCCGCAGCGCCCGCTCTGGGCCTCCACCGGCGTGAAAGACCCCGAGCTGCCAGACACCACGTACGTGACCGGGCTGGTCGCAGAGCACACCGTGAACACGATGCCCGAGAAGACCCTCGAAGCCACCTTCGATCATGGAGTCATCGGCCCCGAGCGCATTCCCGACCAAGTCGAAGCCGCGGTCGAGCAGCTCGATCGCCTCGCCGCCGTCGGCATCGATCTGCACGACGTGACCACGGTGCTCGAAGCCGAAGGGGTCACAAAGTTCACCGATGCCTGGACGCATCTGCTCGAAACCGTCGATACCGCTGTCAAGGAGCGCCGATGACCACCGAACCCAGCACACCAGCTGCAACGCCGACCCAGCATCCGCTGCGCGTCGTCATACCCGAGGCACTCGCCGGCCGGGCGCAGCCCGCCCTGCGACGCCTGATCGACGAGCGCTTCGCCTCTCGTCTCGCCGCAGGCGACGCCACGATCTGGGGTGCCGACGCTCAGCCGGAGGCCGCCAAGCGGCTTGGCTGGGTGCACGCTGACGCCGTCAGCGCGCCCTTGGTCGACGAGATCGTCGCGCTGCGTGACCATCTGCACGCGCAGGGCGTCGACCGAATCGTTCTCGCTGGCATGGGCGGTTCGTCGCTGGCTCCCGAGGTGATCACCATCGCCGCTGACGTCGCCCTGAACATTCTCGACACGACCGATCCACAGCAGCTGCGTCGCGTGCTCGATCACGACATCGAACGCACCGCACTGGTCGTCTCGTCAAAGTCGGGGTCGACGCTCGAGACCGACTCGCAGCGTCGTGCCTTCGCCGCGGCGTTCACAGCTGCCGGCATCGACCCGGCCGAGCGCATCGTCATCGTGACCGACCCCGGTTCGCCCCTCGACGCGCTGGCCCGCGAGGCCGGGCACCACGTCTTCAACGCTGACCCGAACGTCGGCGGTCGATATTCGGCGCTGACCGCGTTCGGCCTCGTGCCGTCGGGCCTCGCCGGAGCCGACATCGCAGGTCTGCTCGCCGACGCGCATGCGGCGCTCCCCGCGCTGCTCGCCGATGCCGAGTCGAATCCGGCTCTGCAGCTCGCGGCCGCTCTCGCCGCCGATCCTCAGCATGTCGACAAGTTCGCGGTGGCCTGCGAGGATGCCGGCCGACTCACCGACCTGCCGGCATGGATCGAGCAGTTGGTCGCCGAGTCGACGGGCAAGCTCGGTCGCGGGGTGCTGCCGATCGCCGTGGATACCGGAGAATTCGAGGTCGCCGCCGATGACCGGCGTGACTCGACGGCCGCTGCGCGACTGGCCGAGCTCACCGGAACCCCCGGGCCGAACCGCCCGGCCGACGTCGTGCCTGTCGCCGTGGTGGACGCCCTGCCGGATGCCCCTGCCGACCATGCAGTCTGGGTGGCCGGCTCGCTGGGCGCACAGTTCATGACCTGGGAGATCGCCACGGCTGCGCTCGGCCTGCTGCTCGGCATCAATCCCTTCGACCAGCCCGACGTCGAGAGTGCGAAGGCCGCAGCTCGCGACCTCCTCGAGCACCCGGTCGAAGGTGGCGCTCCGCTGCTGGTCGACGACACACTCGCCCTCTTCGTTCCGGGCACCGACGAGGCGGCCTCGGCCATCGCATCCGCCAGCACGCTCGAAGGGGCGCTGCGACGACTGCTCGGCCAGGTCGACCCGGCGCTCGGTTACGTGGCCGTGCAGGTCTATGCCGACCGTGAGGGGCTGGACGACCTCGGCGAGCGTCGCGGGCGTCTGGCCTCCGCGCTGCGCCGCCCCGTGACCTTCGGCTGGGGGCCGCGCTTTCTGCACTCGACCGGGCAGTACCACAAGGGCGGCCCCGCTCAGGGCGTCTTCCTGCAGCTCACCCGGGTGAGCGACGATCCGCTCCCCATTCCCGAGCGACCGTTCGGCTTCGCCCAGCTCATCCGGGCACAGGCGACCGGCGACGCCCAGGTGCTCGCAGCACACGGTCTGCCGGTGCTGCGCATCGAGGCGTCCGACGACGCCGGGCTGGCCCGTGCGCTGGACGTCGCAGTGCGGGTCGCATCGCAGGTGACGGACGCCCGTGACTCCTCCGGCGCCGGTCTCTCGGGGCGCGACACGAACTCGCAGTCACGATGACCGCCGGTTCTCGGGGACCGTTCGAGCAGCTGGCGATGCAGCCCGCTGATCTGCAGCTGAACCCGTTGCGCAGCAGCAACGATCGGCGGCTGCTGCGCATCGCGGGGCCGGCTGCACTGGTGATCTTCGGCGTCACCGGCGACCTCGCCCAGCGCAAACTGCTGCCGGCGATCTACGACCTCGCCAACCGCGGCCTGCTCTCGCCGGCGTTCAGTCTGGTCGGCTTCGGGCGTCGCGAGTGGAGCGATCAGCAGTTCGCCGAATTCGTGCTGACAGCGGTCAGGAACGGTGCTCGCACGCCGTTTCGTCAGAAGGTGTGGGATCAGCTGGCTGCCGGCCTGCGGTTCGTGACCGGTGCCTTCGACGACCCGGACGCCTACATCGCCCTCGACGACACGCTCTCGGAGCTGGCGCGCACGCGCGGCACTCGGGGCAACGCGGCGTTCTATCTGTCGATCCCGCCGCGCCACTTCTCGGCCGTCTGCGACCACCTGGCTGGTCAGGGGCTGGCCAACCACGACGACCAGACCTGGCGTCGTGTCGTCATCGAGAAGCCCTTCGGGCACGACCTGCGCAGTGCTCAGGCGCTGAACGCAGTCGTCGAGCGGGTGTTCGCACCAGACGACATCTTTCGCATCGACCATTACCTCGGCAAAGAGACCGTGCAGAACATTCTGGCGTTCCGATTCGCCAACTCGATCTTCGAGCCGCTCTGGAACGCCAACTACGTCGATCACGTGCAGATCACCATGGCCGAGGACATCGGCATCGGCGGCCGTGCGGGCTATTACGACGGCATCGGCGCAGCGCGCGACGTCATCCAGAACCACCTGCTGCAGCTGCTGGCTCTGACGGCGATGGAAGAGCCCACGTCGCTCACCCCGTCTGCCCTGAGAAGAGAGAAGATCAAGGTGCTGGGCGCGCTCGGTCTGCCCGACGATCTTGCGGTGCACACCGCACGCGGGCAGTACTTGGGCGGGTGGCAGGGCGGCCGACAGGTGCGCGGGTATCTGGATGAGGAGGGCATCGCGCCCGACTCCGTCACCGAGACCTACGCCGCCTTCCGCGTCGACGTGCACACACGCCGCTGGGCCGGTGTGCCCTTCTACCTGCGAGCAGGCAAACGACTCGGCCGCCGTGTGACCGAGATCGCCCTCGTCTTCAAGCAGATTCCGCAGCAGCTCTTCGGCACGCATCAGACCGCCGCGCTCGGCCCGAACGCCCTGGTCATCCGCGTGCAGCCCGATGAGGGCATCACCCTGCGCTTCGGCTCGAAGGTGCCCGACACCAATATGACGGTGCGCGACGTGAGCATGGACTTCACCTACGGCCACTCGTTCGCCGAGGCCAGCCCCGAAGCCTACGAACGGCTGATCCTCGACGTGCTGCTCGGCGACCCGCCCCTGTTTCCGCGACACCGCGAGGTCGAACTCGGCTGGCAGGTGCTCGACCCGATCGAGCAGTTCTGGGCCGCAAACGGCCGCCCAGAGGGCTACCGAGCCGGCACATGGGGGCCCTCCAGTGCCGATCGCATGCTGGCCCTCGACAACAGAGAGTGGCGTCGCCCATGATCATCGATCTCACTGACACAGACACGCCGTCGATCTCGAAGCGGCTGAGTCGAGAGCGCGAGGCCACCGGCTTCAGCGCCCTGGGCCGCGTGCTCACACTGGTCGTGATCGCACGAGCCGACGACGAGGCACGCGCGATCGCCACTGCGGTCGCGGCGTCTCAGGAGCATCCGATGCGGGTGCTCGTGCTGATCCCGCAGCCCGAGGCCGACGCCGACCGGCTCGACGCACAGCTGCGCCTCGGCAACGACACTGGCGCCAGCGAGGTGATCGTGATGCGCGCCCTCGGTGCGGTCGCCTCGGCCCTTGACACGATCGTGATCGGTCTGCTGCTGCCCGACGCCCCGGTCGTGCTCTGGCTGGCCAACGGCGATGTGGATGCCCCGCTCGGGTCGCTCGCAGAACTCGCGGCTCGGCGAGTCTCAGACGTCGGCCGCTGCGGAGATCCGGTCGGTTCACTGCTCGACGCCGCCCGCGCCTATCGACCGGGCGACACCGACTTGGCCTGGTCGCAGATCAGCGTGCTGCGCGCCCAGCTCGCGGCGACCCTCGACCAGCCGCCGCATCTGACCGTGACAGCCGCTGCGCTCACCGGCAGCCCGAACTCGCCTGAGTTCCTGCTGCTCTCCGCCTGGCTGGCGCTGCGTCTCGGCGTTCCCGTCGCCATGCACGACTCGACGTCGTCACTGCCGGTGTCCGAGGTGCGACTCACCCGCCCCGACGGAGACATCGTTCTCTGCGGCGATCCGGCCGCAGGCATGAGCCGGCTCACGCTCCCGGGGCTCCCCGAGCAGCAGCTGCCCCTCACCCAGCGCACCGAAGCGGAGTGTCTCTCTGAGGAGCTGCGCCGACTCGACCAGGACCGCGTCTTCGGCGAAGTGCTGCGCTCAGGACTGCCGCTGATTCTCGAGGCACAGGGCGACGATGATGATGCCTGAGCCCGAGTCAGCAGCCGGCGTCACGCGACCGCCGCTCACCCACCTGCAGGTGCCGAACGTCCAGGCGGGCGTTTCCGCGGCCGTCGAAACGGTGCTGCAGCGTCTGAGCGCGTTCGCCGCGAGCCGCCGCACCGAGAACCCCTTCGCCGACTCACCGAGGCTGTCCGGTGAACAGGCGGTGTCGGCTCGTGCGTTCAACCTGGCGCTGACCGGCGGCGGATCGGGCTCGGCGGTGACTCAGGCACTCGCCGAGCACGCCGAGATCGACTGGTCGATGGTGCACCTCTGGTACGGAGACGAACGGTGGGTCGACCGGGGCTCGGCCGATCGCAACGACGTGGTGGCGCTCGACGCGCAGCACCGCCGAGCAGCCTTCGCCGAAGCCGAGCTGCACCGCATCGCCGCTGCAGACGATGGGATCTCCGTCGAGGCCGCCGCCTCGGCCTATGCCGTCGATCTCGCCACCAATGTGTCGCAGCGCGATCCGGAGTCAGCACTGCCGGCGCTCGACCTCGTGCTGCTGGGCGTCGGCCCCGACGGGCACGTTGCCTCGATCTTTCCCCACCATCAGAGCGCTGTCGCGGGTTCGAGCGACAGCCCCGCCAGCACCATCGCCGTGCGCAGCAGTCCGAAGCCTCCCCCGACTCGGGTGTCGCTGACGCTCAGCACGATCCGCGCTGCCAGCCATGTCGTGCTCATCGCCTGCGGCGACGAGAAGCGTGCGGCCGTTCGAGAGATCCTCGCAGGCGAGCCTCTGCCTGCAGAATTGGCCCGGGGGCGTCGTTCGACTCTGCTCATCAGCACTCCGCAGAGCTGATGCGGCCGCACTCCGGCTGACGCGACGTGGCTCGGTCAGCCGAAGTGCAGGGTGCGGGACTCCTTCGTGCAGAGCAACGCTGCGAAGGCAGCCACCAGCGCGCAGGCGAGCATGACCGCCACGACAGTGTGAAGCGAAATGCTCCCAGTGATCGTGACCATCGGGGTGACCGCAGCTGCCAGTGCATACTGCGATGCACCCATGAGCGCGGATGCGATGCCTGCGCCACGCCGCTGGCGGCCCAGTCCCAGCGCCGTGCTGTTGGCGATGATGACGGGGAACGGCGCCCCTGCGAGGCTGACCAGCACGAGCAGCGCCCAGAGAGCCGGTGCGCTCGATCCTGTGCCGGCATCCGTCGCCGACACGACGACGAACAGGACCACGGCGCAGCACGCCTGGAAGACGACGGCGGTCACCAGCAGACGCCACATACCCAGACGGCGCACGAGACGCGTATTGAGCACGCCGGCGGCCAACGTGCCGACCGCGAAGATCGCCATGCAGAGAGAGAACTGGCGTTCGTCGAGGCCGTAGACGAGCTGAAGCACGACGGACGAGCTCGAGATCCAGGTGAAGAGCACGCCGAAGCCGAAGACCTGCATGAGGGTGAACCCGATGAACGACCGGTCGCGCATGACAGAGCCGAGCATGCTGCCGACCTCTCGCAGCCCTCCACGCACCCGTCCGGTGGGCGGCAGAGACTCCCCCAGCACGAAGACACTCGCGAGCAGCATCAGCACGGCCACGCAGGTGAGCACCCAGAGCACGCCTCGCCAGCCGATGTGAGGAATGAGCAGGCCACCGGCGACCGGGGCGAGCACAGGCGCGAGACCGTTGACGATGCCGATGAAGCCGAAGAGCCTCGCCAGCTGCACGCCGTGACTGACGTCACGAGCGATGGCGCGACCGATGACGACGCCGGCACACCCGCTGAACCCCTGAATGAAGCGCCAGATGCAGAGCCACACGATGCTCGGTGACATCGTGGCGAACAGGCTGGAGACGACGAAGAGCGCTCCGGCCACGAGCAGCGGCCGACGCCGACCGAGCATGTCACTGGCCGGCCCCCAAAACAGCTGCCCGCCGCCCATGCCGAGCATGAAGAGCGAGAGAGTGAGCTGCACAGACGCCTGTGAGGTCTGCAGGTCGCCTGAGACCAGGGGGAACCCCGGCAGGTACATATCGGTCGCCAGAGGTGCGACCATGCTGAGCAGACCGAGGGCGCCGATCAGCGCCGGCCCGTACTTCGGGGCCGTGGTGTGCGTCACTGTTGAGCTGAGTGTGCGGTCAGATCTGGCCGAAACGGATCATCAGGCCGATGCCGACGATCGAGACGAACCAGAGCACTGAGACCACGACGGTGATGCGATTCAGGTTGCGCTGGGCCACGCCCGACGCACTGAGGCTGCTGGTGGTGCCGCCGCCGAACATGTCGCTCAGGCCGCCGCCACGCCCCTTGTGCAGCAGGATGAGCAGTGTCAGCAGGATGCTGGTCACTGTCAGCAGCACATTGAGCACGATGATGAGAGCAGTCACGATGGCCTTTCGTCGTCAGGATGCCGAGCACGGAGCCGGGCAACATCCGCCAGTATACCGGGGATGTCACCCGACGGCATCTTCCGCACGGCGGCGGGTCGTCAGACGTCAGGCGGTGCGCACGTGACGACGAAACTGAGCAATGCCCGCAAAGCTGGCGGCATCAAGGCTCGCGCCGCCCACCAGAGCACCGTCGATGTCGGGCTGAGCGAGGAAGCCTGCGACGTTGTCGACGGCGACCGAGCCGCCGTAGAGGATGCGCGTGGCTGCTGCGACGGCGTCGGCACGCTCGGCCCCCAGCGGCGCACACAGCGCCTCTCCGAGGGCTCCGCGCAGACGCCCGATGACTTCTTGGGCCTGCTGCGCAGTCGCGGCCTTCCCACTGCCGATGGCCCACACCGGCTCGTAGGCGATGACGATCTCGGCCGTCTCGCCGGCATCCGCACGCTTGGCCAGTTCAGCTGCGAACTCGGCCACTGCCCCCTGAAGCTGCTGGACGGGAACCGCCGCCGGGCCCTTCGCCTCAAGGTCGGCTGCCGTCTCGCCGACGCAGATCAGCGGAACCAGCCCGTGGCGGATTGCCGCCAGAGCCTTGCGTCCGACCTGAGCGTCGTCTTCGTGGTGGTACGACCGTCGCTCAGAGTGCCCGACGATCGCGTACTTGGCGTCGAGGCGGTTCAGGAAGGCACCCGAGATGTCTCCGGTGAATGCCCCGTGGTCGTGTTCGGAGACATCCTGCGCGCCGAAGGTGATCGGCAGTTTGTCAGCCGCGACCAGCGACTGCACCGACCGCAGGTCGGTGAACGGCGGGAAGACGGCCACTTCGACGTCGTCGAAGTCGTGATCGGCGTCACGCAGCGTCCAGGCGACCTTCTGCACCAGCGCGATGGCGTGCAGATGGTCGATGTTCATCTTCCAGTTGCCCGCGATCAGCGGAGTGCGCTCCCCGACCGGGTGCGCTCCTGCGGAACGGTCCTCGGTTCGCTTGCTGTTGCGCAGACTCATTCGGCCGACCACCCCAGCACGTCGAGGCCGGGCAGAGCCTTGCCTTCGAGCAGTTCGAGGCCGGCGCCGCCGCCGGTCGAGATGTGGCCGAAGTCACTCTCGGTGTAGCCGAAGGACCGCGCGGCCGCAGCCGAGTCACCGCCTCCGACGACGCTGTACCCCGCGGTCTCGGTCAGCGCACGTGCGACGGCACGGGTGCCGCCGGCGAAGGCCGCGAACTCGAACACGCCCATCGGGCCGTTCCAGAACACGGTCTTCGACTGCCGGATGACCTCGGCGAACTGTTCTGCGGTCTGGGGGCCCACATCGAGGCCCATGACATCGGCACCGAGATCGCTCGCTTCGATCGCATCGACTGCGGTCACGCGGTGGGCGGCGTCTTCTGCGAAGCGGTCGGCCACGATGATGTCGACCGGAAGCTGCAGGTGCACGCCGAGGCGCTCGGCCTCGTCGAGATAGCCGCGCACGGTGTCGATCTGATCTGCCTCGACCAGGCTCTTGCCGATCTTCTCGCCGCGTGCGGCCAAGAAGGTGTACACCATTCCTCCGCCGATGAGCAGGTGATCGACTTTGGGCAGCAGATTGTCGATGACGGCGAGCTTGTCTGAGACCTTCGCTCCGCCGAGCACGACAGTGTAGGGATGCTCCGGCGAGCCGAGCAGATGGCCGAGGGCCTGCAGCTCGGTCTCGATCAGCAGCCCCGCGGCGTGCGGCAGCAGGGTGGCCAGCTCGTACACGCTGGCCTGTTTGCGATGCACGACGCCGAAACCGTCTGACACGAAGGCGTCGCCGAATGCGGCGAGCTGTGCGGCGAACGCACGGCGCTCCTCTGCGTCCTTCGACGTCTCAGCGGCGTTGAAGCGCAGATTCTCGAGCAGTACGACGCCGCCCTCTCCGAGCTCGCCGACCTGCTGCCGGGCGGAGTCGCCCACGGTGTCGGTCGCGAACGCTACCTCCGTGCCCAGCAGTTCACCCAGGCGCACGGCCACCGGCTCGAGTGAGAGCTCGGGAACGACCTGTCCTTTGGGGCGGCCCAAGTGGGCCACGATGATCAAGCTGGCACCGGCTTCGAGCAGCCGACGATACGTCGGCAGCGATGCACGGATGCGGCCGTCATCGGTGATGACACCGTCTTTCAGCGGAACATTGAGGTCGCTGCGCACGATGACGCGGCGTCCGGCGAGGGAGCCGAGCGATTCAATCGTCTTGAGAGACATGTGCAGGCTCAGCCCAGCTTCGAGGCGACGAGCTTGGTCAGGTCGACCACGCGGCTGGAGTAGCCGAACTCGTTGTCGTACCAGCCGACGAGCTTGACCGTGGTGCCGATGACGCGCACCAGCGGGGCGTCGAAGACGGTCGAGTACTGGTTGCCGACGATGTCGCTCGAGACGATGGGGGCCTCGCTGTACTGCAGATAGCCCTTGAGCTGCTGCTCGGCTGCCTCACGGTACACCGCGAGGATGTCGTCGACCGACGCCTGGCGCGACGCCTCGATGGTGACGTCGGTCAGCGACCCGTCGGGCACGGGCACGCGCACCGCGTACCCGTCGAGCCTTCCCTTGAGCTCGGGAATGACGAGGCCGATGGCCTTGGCCGCACCCGACGTGGTCGGCACGACGTTCACTGCGGCGGCACGTGCGCGACGCAGGTCTTTGTGCTTGGAGTCGACGAGGCGCTGGTCGCCGGTGTAGGCGTGCACCGTGGTCATGAAACCGCGTTCGATGCCGAAGTTGTCGAGGAACGGCTTGACCAGCGGAGCCAGGCAGTTGGTGGTGCAGGAGGCGTTCGAGATGACGTCGTGACGCTCGGGGTCGTAGAGATCGTCGTTGACGCCCATCACGAACGTGGCGTCTTCGTGCTTGGCCGGAGCCGTGATGATGACCTTCTTGGCCCCCGCCTCGATATGAGCACGGGCGTTGTCGGCGTCGTTGAACTTGCCGGTGCCCTCGATCACGATGTCGACGCCCTGATCACCCCAGCCGAGCTCGCGAGGATCGCGTGAGCTGAGTGCTGTGATCTCGCGGCCGTCGACGATGAGCTTGCCCGGTGCCGTCTCGACGTCGTGGTCCCAGATGCCGTGCACGGAGTCGTACTTGAGCAGGTGAGCCTGGGTCTCCAGGTCGCGAAGGTCGTTCGCGGCGACGATCTCGAAATTGGTGTCCTGCTGGTCGAGAGCCGCACGCAGGACAGTCCTGCCGATGCGACCGAATCCGTTGATCCCAACCCGAACTGTCACGAGCGTTCTCCTTCGATGCTTCGATGCGTCACGTATTCGACGGGAGATGTCCCGCCACAGCCATTCTACTGAACTCCGTCAGACTCCGCCGCTCGGGCGCTCGAAGAGGCCGACCGCCGCAGCGAGATCCATCCCCCAAACGCAAAGCACCCCACGGCATCCGTCGGATGCGTGGGGTGCTCGGTCGACCGGGAGTGTCTCTCGGTCTGTGCGCTGAGGCGATCGTCCGCCTCTTCGGCCCGGGACGGTCAGAGGGTGATAATGCCCTGAGTGCCGTTCTTGGCGGCTGTGAAGCGCTCGGCGACGTTCTGCCAGTTCGCGATGTTCCAGATCGCCTTGACGTAGTCGGCCTTCACGTTCAGGTAGTCGAGGTAGAAGGCGTGCTCCCACATGTCGACCAGGAACACCGGCACGGTCGCCGCAGCGTGGTTCGACTGGTGATCGTGCAGCTGCTCGATGATGAGGCGCTGGCCGAGGCTGTCCCATGACAGGGCAGCCCAGCCCGAACCCTGGATGCCCAGTGCTGCGGCAGCGAACTGCGCCTGGAAGTTCTCGAACGAGCCGAAGAATTCGGTGATCGCGGCGTCGAGCTCACCCTCGGGACGCTGCGTGTCGGGGCCGAGGTTGGTCCAGAAGATGGTGTGGTTGACGTGGCCGGCCAGGTTGAAGGCGAGATCCTTCTCAAGCTGGTTGATGTCGCCGTAGCCGCCGCCCTCGCGAGCGGCCTCGAGCTTCTCGAGTGCGGTGTTGGCGCCCTTGACGTAGTTCGCATGGTGCTTGTCGTGATGCAGC
Organism: Pseudoclavibacter sp. CFCC 14310; assembly: GCF_008831165.1. Lineage (NCBI taxonomy): Bacteria > Bacillati > Actinomycetota > Actinomycetes > Micrococcales > Microbacteriaceae > Pseudoclavibacter > Pseudoclavibacter sp. CFCC 14310. The sequence goes on from NZ_WBKC01000002.1 coordinate 546,278, forward strand.
TCCATGATCTTTCCGCTGATCGACGGCTCCAGCGCCGAGTAATCGTAGGGAAGATCGGGAAGGGTGTAGACAGACATGACAACTCCTCACAGTTCACAGATGTGACGGTCGAAACCGACCGCCCTGTGTGCGAGTGTACTCAGCTGTGGCGGCGAACGACGCAAGAGATGCGCAATGTCATACGACGTTCACTGACCGCGAAATGCTTGTTCGGTCAATTGACCGAAGACGCCGTGCGTACCTGCCCGAGGATCGATCAGCGCACGCTGTCAGGCACGTTGGCCTCGGTGCCCGGCACTCCCAGCTCCTTCGCACGGCGATCGGCCATGGCCAGCAGACGACGGATGCGACCGGCGACGGCATCCTTCGTCAGCACGGGATCGGCGAGGCGACCCAGTTCGTCGAGACTCGCCTGTCGGTGCTGCAGGCGAAGATCGCCCGCCTGACGCAGATGATCGGGGATCTCATCGCCGAGGATTTCGAGCGCCCGCTCGACGCGCGCGCTGGCTGCGACGGCTGCCTGAGCCGAGCGCCGCAGGTTCGCGTCGTCGAAGTTCACCAGTCGGTTGACGTTGGCTCGCACTTCACGACGGTGCCGCACCTCTTCCCACTCTTCGAGGGTGTGCGTCGCCCCAAGCAGCCGCAGCATCGTCGCGATCGCCTCGGGCTCACGCACCACCACTCGGTGCGACCCGCGGATCTCGCGTGCCTTCGTGACGACGCCGACGCGACGGGCCGTGCCCACGAGGGCCATTGCCGCCTCAGCGACCGGGCACACCACTTCGAGTGCCGAGCTGCGCCCGGGATCGCTCAGCGTGCCGGCCGCCAGAAACGCTCCCCGCCAGACGGCGCAGGAGATCTCGGGCGAACCGTTGACCAACGCGCTCGGCAGGCCGCGCACGGGACGATTGCGAGTGTCGGTCATGCCGGTCTGGCGGGCCAGAATCTCTCCCCCGCGCGGGATGCGCAGCACGTACTCGCCGGGTGCTCCCACGCTCTCGACGAGCTGTGCCGGGGCACCGTACAGTTCGGCCAGGCCGCGCCGCACCCGTTCAGTGAGTTCGGGAGAGTCGAGCACGACCTCGATGACGATATGACCGGAGATGTGATGCAGACCGCCCGCGAAACGCAGCAGACTGGCGAGCTCAGCTGCGCGCAGTCGACCGGTCGGGTATCGGTGCCTCATGAGCTCCTGTTTGACTTGGGCTGTCAGTGGCACCGCAGGTCATTCCTTTCCAAGGTCTCTGTGTGTGACTTCGACGATGAGATCTGGATGCTTGCGCAGTCTGCGCGCCATCTCGTTCGCCGTGGCCACCGAGCGATGTTTGCCCCCCGTGCACCCGAAGGCGAACATCGCGTGACGCTTGTTCTCACGCAGGTATCCGTCTATCACTGTGCCCAGCACACGCTCGTAGTCACTCAGGAACTCCTGTGCTCCTGGCTGGCCGAGCACATATTCTCTCACATCGTCGTCAGCACCGGTGTGCGCTCGAAGCTCTTCGACCCAGAACGGATTCGGCAGAAAGCGCATGTCTGCCACCATGTCGGCGTCGAGCGGAATGCCGTACTTGAAGCCGAAACTGGTGATCGTCACGGTGACGGTGTCGGCCTGGTCGCCGCCGAAGAGGTCAAAGGCACGGTTGGTCAGCTGATGCACGTTGAGCCCGGTGGTGTCGATGATGGTGTCGGCACGACCGCGCAGTCCCGCAAGCAGCTGGCGCTCAGCCCGGATGCGCTCGACCAGCGTGCCACCGCTCTGCAGCGGGTGCGGACGCCGCACCTTCTCGAATCGCCGAACGAGTTCGGCGTCGCTCGCCTCGAGATAGACCACCCGCATGGGCACGGCGAGGCCGTTGAGCGCATCGAGCTGCGCGTCGAGATCGCTGAACACCGTGCCCCCGCGCACGTCGATGACGACAGCCAGGCGACGGATGTCGTGCTCGCCGTCTTCGACGAAGTGCGCGAGCGGAACCAGCATCTTGGGCGGCAGGTTGTCGATCACGTACCAGCCCATGTCTTCGAGCGCGTTCGCAACGGTCGAGCGTCCGGCGCCCGAGAGCCCGGTCAGGATCAGAAACTCGCTGTGCTCTGCGTTCGGCCGCGCGCCTGCGGACGTCGCAGAGTCCGTCTGCGCGGGGTCACTCTGCACTGTCTCGCTCACGCTCGCCTTCATGATCATCAACCTTAGCCCGATTGCGGTGCTGCCATTCAGCGAGTCTCTGGGCCGTCGTCGCGCCGATGCCGGGCACGGCGCAGAGCTCTTCGACGCCGGCCTCGGCGACACGGGCCGGAGAGCCGAAGTGACGCAGCAGGTCGCGTGCGCGACGGTCGCCGATGCCCGGCACTGCGGCGAGGTCGGTCTCATAGGCCTTGGTGCGGGAGTTGCGCTGGTAGGTGATCGCGAATCGATGGGCCTCGTCACGGATGCGCTGCACCATGAACATCGCCTCGCTGTTGCGCGGGAGGATCACCGGGTAGTCGTCGTCCGGCACCCAGAGCTCCTCGAGGCGTTTGGCGATGCCGGCCAACGCGATGCGGTCGGCGAACCCGTGCTCTTCGAGTGCACGCTTCGCGGCCGCCACCTGAGGTGCACCGCCGTCGACGATGATGAGACTCGGAAAGTACTGGAACGAGTTCTGCCGAGGGTCTCGGGGAGCATCCGAGGGTGATCCCGCCGGACTCTGCTGCTCGCGCAGATGTGCGAGACGACGCGAGATGACCTGATGGATCGAGGCGGTGTCGTCGTTGGTGCCCACGATCGAGAACTTGCGGTAGTCCCGCTTCTTCGGCAGGCCGTCCTCGAAGACCACCATCGAGGCCACGACATCGGTGCCGCCGAGATGTGAGATGTCGTAGCACTCCATGCGCAGCGGCGCTTCGCTCATGCCCAGCGCCCGCGCGATCTCGGTCAGAGCGCTGCTGCGCGCCACATAGTCGCTGGCACGCTTCATCTTGTACTGCCGCAGCGCCTCAGCGGCGTTCGTGGTAACCGTCTGCTGCAGCGAGAGCTTCTCACCGCGCTGCGGCACGCGAAGATGGACCGGACCGCCCCGACGACGCTCGAGCAGCTCGGTGACGGCCTCGGCATCCGCCGGCATCGCAGGCAGCAGAATCTGCACGGGCACGGTCAGGGGACGATCCGCATCATCGAGATAGACGTGCTGCAGCGCCTGAGCCAGGAACTCGGAGTCAGGCATCTCGAGCTCTTTGTCGATGAGCCAGGTGCGCACCCCGCGAATGCGTCCGCCGCGAACCATGAACACGTGCACTGCTGCGTGCAGATCGTCGTCGCTGATGCCGAGCACGTCGGCGTTCTCGTGGTCGGAGAGCACGACCGCCGTCGAGGCGAGCACGGAGTCGAGAGCCTGCAGCTGATCACGCAGCCGCGCCGCCTGCTCGAACTCGAGGTCGTCGCTGGCGCGCTGCATGCGCTGCCGCAGGTCACGAATATAGGCCTGATCCTGACCTGCCATGAAGCGGATCACGTGCCGAGCGGTCTCTCTGTGCTCGTCGATCGAGACCCGACCGACGCAGGGGGCCGAGCATTTGCCGATGTCGCCGAGCAGACAGGGCTTGCCGGTGCGCTGTGCGCGCTTCAGCGTGGAGGCCTTGCAGCTGCGCATCGGGAACACTTTGAGCAGCGAGTCGATGGTCGAGCGCAGGTCGTAGACCTTGACATACGGCCCGAAGTATCGATCGCCCTTTTTGTGCCGGCCCCGTGTGATCGTGACGCGAGGGATCTCTTCGGACATCGTGAGCGCGAGGTACGGGTACGACTTGTCGTCTTTGAACTGCACGTTGAACGGCGGATCGAACTCTTTGATCCAGGTGTACTCGAGCTGCAGCGCCTCGAACTCGCTGCCCACGATCGTCCACCGCAGCTCCCGGGCGGTCGTGACCATGCGCCGAGTGCGCTCGTGCAGCGTGTGCAGCGGAGCGAAGTAGCTGCTGAGCCGTGCACGCAGGTTCTTTGCCTTGCCGACGTAGATCACGCGGCCGTTGGCGTCGAGCCACCGGTACACTCCCGGCTTCGACGGGATGTCACCCGTGCGCGGTCGCCACGAGAGATCTTCGGCCACGGTCAGCGGGCCTTCCCCGCCGAGCGCGTCGCTGCACCCTCAGCCTGGGACTTCGAGGCACTTCGGTCGAAGATCTCGGCCAGGAATGCTCCAGTGTGGCTCTCAGGCACCCGGGCGACCTCTTCCGGGGTGCCCTCGGCCACGACCGTGCCACCGCCAGAGCCGCCCTCAGGCCCCATGTCGATGATCCAGTCGGCGCTCTTGATCACGTCGAGGTTGTGCTCGATGACGATCACCGTATTGCCCTTGTCGACGAGTTCGCGCAGCACGATGAGCAGCTTGCGCACATCTTCGAAGTGCAGACCCGTCGTGGGCTCGTCGAGCACATAGACGCTTCGCCCGTTCGAACGACGCTGCAGTTCGGTGGCGAGCTTCACACGCTGGGCCTCTCCGCCCGAGAGCGTCGTGGCGCTCTGCCCCAAGGTCACGTAGCCGAGCCCGACGTCGACCAGCGTCTTCATGTAACGGTGGATGCTGTTGATCGGCTCGAAGAACTCGGCGGCCTGAGCGATGGACATATCGAGCACCTCGGCGATGTTCTTGCCCTTGTAGCGCACGGCGAGCGTGTCGCGGTTGTACCGAGCGCCGTGGCAGACCTCGCAGTCGACATAGACGTCTGGCAGAAAGTTCATCTCGATCTTGAGCGTGCCGTCGCCGTTGCAGGCCTCGCAGCGGCCTCCCTTGACGTTGAACGAGAAGCGACCCGGAAGGTACCCGCGTGCCTGAGCCTCGGGCGTCTGCGCGAAGAGCTTGCGAATCTGATCGAACACTCCCGTGTAGGTCGCCGGGTTCGACCTCGGCGTGCGGCCGATCGGGCTCTGATCGACGTGCACCACTTTGTCGAGCTGTGAGATGCCGGTGATGCGAGTGTGTTTCCCGGCCACGTTGCGCGCATGGTTGAGCTTCTGAGCGAGCACGCGATAGAGGATGTCATTGACCAGCGTGGACTTGCCTGAACCGCTGACCCCGGTCACCACGGTCATCACCCCGATCGGGAAGCTCACGTCGACGTCGCGCAGATTGTTCTCACGAGCACCCACCACCGAGATCTGTCGCTGCTTCGAGGTGCGGTGCCGTTTCTCGGGCAGCGGAATGCTGCGCCGCCCCGCCAGATAGTCGCCAGTGATCGAGTCACGATTCTGCAGCAGGGCCTCGTAACTGCCCGAGTGAATCACTCGGCCGCCGTTGACGCCCGCACCCGGGCCGATGTCGACGATCCAGTCGGCTGCCTGAATGGTCTCTTCGTCGTGCTCGACCACGAGCAGCGTGTTGCCGAGATCTCGAAGCTTGCGAAGCGTCGCGATCAGACGGCGGTTGTCACGCTGGTGCAGACCGATCGAGGGCTCGTCGAGCACGTACAGCACTCCGGTCAGACCTGACCCGATCTGCGTCGCCAGGCGGATGCGCTGGGCCTCACCGCCGGAGAGCGTTCCAGCAGTGCGCGAGAGCGAGAGGTAGTCGAGGCCGACCTCGAGCAGAAAGTCGAGTCGGGCGCGCACCTCGCGCAGCACCGGCTCGGCGATTGCCGTCTCACGCTGGCCGAGACGCAGGTGACTGAAGAACTCGGCGGTCTGGTCGAGCGGCATCTTGACGACGTCCCAAATGCTGAGGCCGTCGACTTTGACCGAGAGCACCTCTGGCTTCAGGCGGGCTCCGTGGCACACTGAGCAGGGCACCTCGCGCAGGTACGGCTCGTAGCGATCACGCTGCGCGTCGCTCTCAGCTTCGAGCCAGTGACGGTGCACGTAGGGCAGCACTCCTTCGAACCCGCTGGTGTACTTGATCTCGCGTCCGAAGCGGTTGCGGTAGCGCACCTTCACGTTGAAGTCTTTGCCGTTGAGCACCAGCGCCCGGGCCTTCGCGCTGAGCTTGTGCCACGGCGTGTCGAGCGAGAAGCCGTTCTCATCGGCCAGGCCTTCGAGCACGTGCTCGAAGAAGTGCGAGAGCCCTTTGCTCTGCGTGCTCCACGGCAGAATGGCTCCGTCGTGAATCGACGCCTCGGGGTCGCCGATGACCAGTTCTTCGTCGACGCTCATCGCGGTGCCGAGGCCGGAGCACTCGGGGCAGGCGCCGAAGGGTGCGTTGAACGAGAAGGTCCGCGGTTCGAAGTCGGTGACCGTGATGGTGTGGCCGTTGGGGCACGAGAGGTCTTCGCTGAAGACCCGCTGACGCTCCCCTGTCTCGTCGTCATCGGAGCGATCGACGAAGTCGGCGATCACCAGCCCATCCGCCGCTTTCAGCGCCGTCTCGACCGAATCGGTGAGTCGCGTGTCGATTCCCGGCCGCGCCACGAGACGGTCGACGACCACCGAGATGTCGTGTTTGAAGGTCTTCTTCAGCTTGGGCGCCTCTGAGAGCTGCACAGTGTCTCCGTCGACGACGGCACGTGCGAAGCCCTGGGCCTGCAGGTTGGCCAGCAGGTCGACGAACTCGCCCTTGCGCTGACGCACCACCGGGGCGAGCACTTGGAAGCGCGTGCCCTCTGGCAGTTTGAGCAGTTCGTCGACGATCTGCTGCACCGTCTGACGCTGGATCACCGCGTCGCACACCGGGCAATGCGGAGTGCCCGCACGGCTGAACAACAGTCTCAGATAGTCGTAGATCTCGGTGATGGTGCCGACGGTCGACCGCGGGTTGCGGTTCGTCGACTTCTGGTCGATCGAGACCGCAGGACTCAGGCCCTCGATGAAGTCGACGTCGGGGCGGTCGACCTGCCCGAGAAACTGCCGCGCATAGGCAGAGAGGCTCTCAACGTAGCGACGCTGCCCCTCGGCGAAGATGGTGTCGAAGGCGAGTGACGACTTGCCCGAGCCGCTGAGCCCGGTGAAGAGCACCAGTGAGTCGCGGGGAAAGCTCACATCGATGTTGCGCAGGTTGTGCACCCGCGCGCCGCGCACCTCGATACGGTCGTTGGCTCGTTTCTGTATGCGACCGGGATGTGCGCTGCGAGTCTCAGCCGATTCCGACTGGTCTGCCTCTGCCTGCTTCGAGAGGCGAGCCTGCGCCGTCGTCTCGCTCGTTGTGGGTGCTGCGCCGTTCTTCGCGGTGCTGCTGGCCTGGTGCGTCATGATGATCTTCTTCGTGAGGTCGTCGGTGCTGGGGGGATGTCGGAGTCGTATGGTTCTGGCGTCGTGCGCGCACTCATGCCGTGCTGCGCTGGGTGCGGATGCCGGAGCGTGTCACGCTCATCGGAGATCGGCTTTCTGCACACTGCGCAGTTCGCTCTTCACGTCTTTGAGCTCATCGCGCAGGCGTGCCGCCAGTTCGAACTGCAGCTCTTTGGCTGCCTGAAGCATCTGCTCGTTGAGCTCGGCCGCCAGCTTCGAGAGCTCTTCGACGCCGTGGGCGTCTTCGAATCGGGGGGCCGGGCCTGCGTCTCCGGTGGAGCCGATCGTGGTCTCGACCCCGACGGCGTCGGCGGTCTTCTGATGGCCGCGGCCGTGTTTTGCCGCCGCGCCTCGGCCTTTGCGACCGTGACCCGACATGAGTTCTTGGGTGTCTTGGTCTTCGCGGATGATCTGGTCGGTGATGTCGGCGATCTTCTTTCGCAGCGGCTGCGGGTCGATGCCGTGGTCGTCGTTGTACTGCTTCTGGATCTCGCGCCGCCGATTCGTCTCATCGATGGCTCGACGCATCGAGTCGGTGACGGTGTCGGCATACATGTGCACCTCGCCGCTGACGTTTCGTGCGGCTCGACCGATCGTCTGCACCAGTGAGGTGGTCGAACGCAAGAACCCCTCTTTGTCGGCATCGAGGATCGCTACGAGGCTGACCTCAGGAAGGTCGAGTCCCTCGCGCAGCAGGTTGATGCCGACGAGCACGTCGAAGGTGCCTCGGCGCAGTTCGGTGAGCAGCTCGACGCGGCGCAGCGTGTCGACGTCGGAGTGCAGGTACTCGACGCGCACGCCGTTGTCTGCGAGGAACTCGGTGAGGTCTTCGGACATCTTCTTGGTCAGCGTGGTGACGAGCACGCGTTCGCTGCGGTCGACGCGCTGCCTGATCTGTTCGAGCAGGTCGTCGATCTGTCCCTTGGAGGGTTTGACCACGACGAGCGGATCGAGCAGGCCGGTGGGGCGGATGATCTGCTCGACGACGCCGTCGGCGTGCGACAGCTCGTACTGCCCTGGGGTTGCCGAGAGGTAGACGGTCTGCCCAACACGGTTTTCGAACTCGCTCCACCGCAGCGGTCGGTTGTCCATGGCGCTGGGCAGGCGGAAGCCGTGCTCGACGAGCGTGCGCTTGCGCGAGGCATCGCCTTCGTACATGCCACCGATCTGCGGCACGGTGACGTGAGACTCGTCGATGACGGTCAGAAAGTCGTCGGGAAAGTAGTCGAGCAGGCAGTGCGGAGGCTCTCCAGGGGCACGACCGTCGATATAGCGGGAGTAGTTCTCGATGCCGCTGCAGAACCCGATCTGCTCGAGCATCTCGAGGTCGTAGCTGGTGCGCATCTTCAGACGCTGGGCCTCGAGCAGCTTGTTCTGCTTCTCGAATTCGTGCAGCCGCACATCGAGATCGTCCTGGATCTCGCCGATGGCGCGACGCATCGTCTGGTCGCTGGCGACGTAGTGCGATGCAGGAAAGATCGCGACGGTGTCTTCGCTCTTCAGGATCTCACCAGTCAGCGGATGCAGCGACGAGAGCGACTCGATCTCGTCGCCGAAGAGCTCGATGCGCATCGCCTGCTCGTCATAGACCGGGATGATCTCGATGGTGTCACCGCGCACGCGGAAGTTGCCGCGCACGAACTCGACGTCATTGCGCTTGTACTGCATATCGAGAAATCGATGAATCAGCTCGTCGCGGTCGATGCGGTCGCCCACGTGCAGCGACAGCATCGCCTGCAGGTATTCGTCAGGGGTGGCCAGACCGTAGATGCACGACACCGTCGAGACCACGACCACGTCACGCCTGCTCAGCAGTGAGCGCGTGGCCGAGTGACGCAGACGTTCGACCTCGGCGTTGACCGACGAGTCTTTCTCGATGAAGGTATCGGTCTGGGGAACGTAGGCCTCAGGCTGGTAGTAGTCGTAGTACGACACGAAGTACTCCACTGCGTTGTTCGGCAGCAGCTCGCGAAACTCGTTGGCGAGCTGAGCGGCCAGCGTCTTATTGTGCGCGAGCACGAGTGTGGGACGCTGCACTCGTTCGATGAGCCATGCAGTCGTCGCCGACTTGCCCGTACCGGTCGCGCCGAGCAGCACGACATCGCGCTCGCCATCGCGAAGACGATGCTCGAGCTGATCGATCGCCTGAGGCTGATCGCCGGAGGGCTGATAGGGGCTGACGACCTCGAACGGTCGTACTTCACGGGTCGGCTGCACGGTTACAGTCTAGTCGCAGAGTCGCCTGATATCGAACCTATGTTCGAATGGACGTCCTCAGTCGGCGAGAATCGAATTCCACTCGGGATGTCGCTCGAACCACCGCGCCGCATACCAGCAGGTGGGTCGGATGCGCAGCCCGCCCTGCTGGCTGATCAGAGTGACGGCCTGTTCGACTGCCTGGCCCGCATAGCCATGACCGCGCAGCGCCGGCGGCGTGAAGACATGGGTCAGCGCGATGACGGACTGTCGGTTGATGGAATAGTCGACTGCGCTGAGCAGTGCACCGTCTTCATCGCGCAGAACGAAACGCTCGGCCTCGATGTCTTGTGTGAATGTGGTGCTCATGGCCTCAATGGTAGCGGAGCCCTTCGGCTTTGTCAGCGACGATGCCGCCGACCGATCAGAGGTATGCCGCTGCCATCTGGTGCCAGATCTGCAGAGCGTTGCGCTCGGTGTCGGCGATCGTTCCGGAGGCGTCGACCACGAAGTCGGCGATCGCCTCACGCTCTTCGTCACTGACCTGTGCGGCGACCCGCTGAGACGCCTCGACCACGGTGTACGCACGTTCGGCGATCAGACGATCGATCCGAGTCTGTTCCGGAGCGCTGACGGTCACCACGGCGTCGAATGGCTGGGGCAGGTCGGCTTCGACGAGCAGAGGCACGTCGTAGATCACGATCGACTTGTCCGGAGCCCCGGCGATTCGCTCGGCCACGCGGTCGCGCACCCGTGGGTGCACGATGGCGTTCAGCTGCGCGAGCTTCGCGGGGTCGTTGAAGACCTGTTCGGCCAATGCCTTGCGGTTCAGGGTGCCGTCGGGGTTCATCACCTCGTCGCCGAACGTCTCGTGAATCTCGTGCAGAGCGGGCTGTCCGGGTTCGACGACCTCGCGCGACACCTTATCGGCGTCGATCACACGGGCGCCTTGTCGGGCGAAGATGCCGGCCACAGTCGACTTGCCTGCAGCGATTCCACCAGTGAGTGCGATGACAGTTGGCATGTGTCCACTGTATCGCCCGCGACCCCAGCCACGGGCTCGACCGCGGGCTCGACCAGGTGCGCACCCATCCCTGCCGCCGCATGCACACCGTCGCAGGGCGCCCCTCGTCACAGTTCACGCGCCCGCACTCGCACACCGGAGCGACGTTCGCCGCAGAGGGACGCCAGCACGCAGAGGACCGCCCCGCACACCGAAGAACGGTATGCGGGGCGGTCTGTCAGAACTCTCGGAACATCTCAGCGCAACGGCACAAGCCGCCGCGTCTCAGACGCTCCGACGAACTCAGTGCTGCTCGAGCTGCTCCTTGAGCGCGGCGAGCGACGCGTCGTCAGCCAGCGTGCCCTCGTGCTCGTTCGAGCTGTACGAAGTCGCCGAAGTCGACTCGCTTGCACCGAAGCCGGCCTCTGACTCCTTGGCGTTCTGCTCGGCGACCTGCTTCTTGTGGGCCTCCCACAGAGCCTGAGCCTTGGCGTACTCCTGCTCCCACTTCTCGCGGGCCTCTTCGAAGCCGGGCTTCCACTCGTTGGTCTCGGGGTCGAAGCCTTCGGGGTACTTGTAGTTGCCCTGCTCGTCGTACTCGGTCACCATGCCGTACAGCGCGGGATCGAAGTCGGTCGACTCGGGATCGATGCCCTCGTTGGCCTGCTTGAGCGACAGCGAGATGCGACGACGGTCGAGGTCGATGTCGATGATGCGCACGAAGACCTCCTGGCCGACCTGCACGACCTGCTCGGCGAGGTCGATGTGACGGTTCGAGAGCTCCGAGATGTGCACCAGGCCCTCGATGCCGTCGGCGACACGCACAAACGCGCCGAACGGAACGAGCTTGGTGACCTTGCCGGGGGCCAGCTGGCCGATGGCGTGGGTGCGGGCGAAGACCTGCCACGGATCTTCCTGCGTCGCCTTGAGAGACAGCGAGACGCGCTCGCGGTCGCGCTCGACGGAGAGCACCTCGACGGTGACCTCCTGGCCGACCTTGACCACGTCTGACGCGTGCTCGATGTGCTTCCAGCTGAGCTCCGAGACGTGCACGAGGCCGTCGACGCCGCCGAGGTCGACGAATGCGCCGAAGTTGACGATCGACGAGACGACGCCCTTGCGAATCTGGCCCGGGCGCAGCTCGTTGAGGAACGAGGTGCGGGTGGCCGACTGGGTCTCTTCGAGCAGAGCACGACGCGACAGCACCACATTGTTGCGGTTCTTGTCGAGCTCGAGGATCTTGGCCTCGAGCTCCTGGCCCAGGTACGGCGTCAGGTCGCGCACTCGGCGCAGCTCGATCAGCGATGCGGGCAGGAAGCCACGCAGGCCGATGTCGACGATCAGGCCGCCCTTGACGACCTCGATGACCGTGCCCTTGACGACACCGTCGGCTTCCTTGATCTTCTCGACGTCGCCCCAGGCGCGCTCGTACTGCGCACGCTTCTTCGACAGGATGAGGCGGCCTTCTTTGTCTTCTTTCTGAAGAACCAGCGCCTCGACCTCGTCGCCGACCTTGACGACCTCGTCGGGATCGACGTCATGCTTGATCGAGAGCTCGCGTGAGGGAATGACACCCTCGGTCTTGTAGCCGACATCGAGGAGTACCTCGTCGCGGTCGATCTTGACGACGGTGCCTGTGATGAGGTCGCCGTCATTGAAGAATTTCAGCGTCTTTTCGACCGCTGCCAGGAAGTCCTCTGATGAGCCGATGTCGTTGACGGCGATCTGCTCGGGGGCCTTCTGGTCGATTTCAGTTGACATTGAGTGGGTACTCCAGTGCGTGTGCTGCTCAGGTCGGGCGAGCTCGGCATTGGCCGCACTCTACTGCTCCCGACGATGGATGTTGGTGTGGACCGCACTCGGCTTGAGCATGATCCATTGTGCAACAATACCGGGTCTGATAAGCACCTGGCAAACACATCACCCGCGACACGCCGCAGTTCTCCAGGCTGACCTCAGCTGTGCCGAAAGTGGTCGAAGCCCAAGTACTCCGTGGGTCGACCACTGAGCAGCACGCCGTGTTCGCCGCGTTCGATCACGGTGCCCACCGCCTCGAAGCCTTCGGGCAGCGCGGCGTCCGCCGCGAACGTGCCGAGCAGGCCGAAGTCCTCCCCTCCTGCCATGACGAGCTCCCACGGATCGACGCCGAGAGTGTGCCGCGTCCAGCCGAGATCGGCGCAGCGCCCGGCCAGCGCGCCCGAGACGAAGTCGAGGGTGACGTCTGACGCAGCGGCGATTCTGGCGGCGTCGCGCGCGAGCCCGTCTGACACGTCGATGAGAGAGTGCGCGCCGTACGCAGCCGCACGCGCACCCAGCGAGACCGGAGGGTGCGGACGCAGCTGGGCATCCACCGCATGCTGAATCGCGCCGGTGCGCTCGAGGCCGCGCAGGTCAGGATCGTCTGTGCGCTCGCCCATAAGAATGCGCAGACCGGCGGCCGCGAACCCGAGCAGACCGGCATAGGCGACGACGTCGCCGAGCAGCGCGCCGCCGCGGGTCACGGGCTCAGCCACCTCGCCGTAGCTGGTCGCCTGCGAGGTGAACAGGCGGGCGTGTGAGAGATCGCCGCCCCAGATCGACACCTGTGGAGCGAGTTCGTTCACGGCGTCGCGCACACCTCGCGCATACCCGATGAGGTCGGCCACCGTCGCATCGTGTCCGAGCCCCAGAGCCATCACCAGCCCCGTCGGCTGTGCACCCATCGCCCCGATGTCCGAGAGATTGACCGCTGCGGTCTTCCAGCCGACGTCGTACGCGCTGAACTCGGGGAAGACGAAGTCTTCGTGCTCGATCAGCATGTCACTCGAAGTGACCAGGCGCAGCCCGGGGGTCACCGTGATGACCGCGGCGTCGTCGTTCTCGACCTCGGTCGGGTGCTCCCCCGCCGGGTACGCCTGACGCAGAATCGCGACGATCTGCTCTTCGGCGAGATCGCCGACACGAGTGGCGAGTGAGACCTTCATCAGTGCGCGGCCTTGTTCCAGCTGGTGCCGGTGCCGATGTGCACGTCGAGCGGCACATCGAGACTGGCCGCGTTTCCCATCGCGTCGGTGACGAGATCGCGAACGGCCTCCAGCTCGCCGTCAGCCACTTCGAGGATGAGCTCGTCATGCACCTGCAGCAGCAGCCGCGAGCGCAGCCCCTGCGTCGCGAGACGCCGGTCGACGGCCAGCATGGCGAGCTTGATGATGTCGGCGGCGCTGCCCTGAATCGGCGCGTTGAGAGCGGCGCGCTCGGCATTGTCGCGCACCCGGCGGTCACGCGAGTGCAGGTCGCCGAAGGGGCGACGTCGCCCGTAGATCGTCTCGGTGTAGCCATCGACGCGAGCCTGCTCGACCACGTTGCGCAGATAGTCGCGCACGCCGCCGAACCGCCGGAAGTAGCCTGACATCAGATCTTTGGCCTCATCGCGCGTGATGCGCAGCTGGTTGGCCAGCCCGAAGGCGCTGAGCCCGTAGACGAGCCCATAGCTCATCGCCTTGACCTTCGAACGCATCTCGGGAGTCACTTCGTCGGGAGTCACGCCAAACACCTTCGACCCCACGTAGCGGTGCAGATCCTCACCCGAGTTGAACGCCTCGATCAGGCCTTCGTCGCGCGAGACGTGCGCCATGATGCGCATCTCGATCTGCGAGTAGTCAGCACTGATCAGCGTCTCGTACTCGGGAGCCGAGACGAACTGATCGCGAATGCGCCGCCCCTCTTCGGTGCGCACCGGGATGTTCTGCAGATTGGGGTCGGTCGAGCTCAGGCGGCCGGTCGCGGTGCCGGTCTGCTGATACGTCGTGTGAATGCGACCGTCATCTGCGACGGTGCGACGCAGACTGACCACCATCTGGGCGAGCTTGGTCGCGTCGCGGTGTGCGGCGAGCAGCTCGAGGAACGGGTGCTGCGTCTGCTCGTAGAGCGCGGTGAGCGCCGCCTGGTTGGTCGAGTAGCCGGTCTTCGTCTTTCGTGTCTTGGGCATGCCCAGCTCGTCGAAGAGCACCTGCTGCAGCTGCTTCGGGCTGGCCAGGTTCGTCTCGTGCCCGATGACTTTGTAGGCCTCTGAGGCGATGTCGCGGGCCTTGTCGGCGAAGCTGTCGCCGAGCTGTTCGAGCCCGTCGACGTCGACTGCGATGCCGGTCGCCTCCATCTTCGCCAACACGGGTGAGAGCGGCAGCTCGATGTCGCGCAGCACCTGACCGCCGCGGGTGGTGTCGAGCGAGCGCACGAGCTCGCGCCCGAGCACGAGGGTCTGCCATGCGGCGAGCGCGGTGTCGCGGTCTGCCCCCGACGGCGCTGCTGAGCCGTCCGCGGTCGACGAAGCCTCCTCGCCTGCCTCGCCCGCAACGTCGAAGAGCGCGTCATCGGCGACCTCGTGCTCGAACTGGGAGGTGAAGAAGAGGTCTTCGCTCGCGCGCAGCGAGTAGTCGCTGCGCGTCGAATCGAAGAGGTACCAGGCCAGCTCGGAGTCGAGCACGATCCCACCGACGGCCTCCCCCACACTGCGCTCCGCCGCGTCACGCGGCGCGGTGATGCCTGCACGGTCGAGCTCGTGCAGCATCTGCTTGAGGCCGTGCACCGCTTTGGGGTGCTCGCCTGCCAGCCACTGATGCAGACATTCGCGGGTCGTCGTGTCGGAGCCGCCGGGAAGCGCGGCGACGCGCGACTCGTCTGCCGTGGCGAGCGCCATGGCGATGGGGCCGCCGTCGGCGATCTCGAATGCCAGACCGACCGTGGCATCCGCCCCGAGTGACGCAGCCCAGGCGAGCAGCGCCGTCACCGAGGCGGCCTTGGTCGCTACTGGGGGTTCGGCCGTGATGACCGGCACCGGCAGACCGCCGTTGTGCGTCTGCCCGAACGAGGATGCCGTGGTCGCCTGAGCTGGCGCACTCGCGTTCGCACCGGCTCCGTTCGGTCCGGCGTCGATGCCGCTGACCGGCACCGCACGCTGCTTGACCTTGTGCAGCTGCCCGTCGAGCCCCTGCACACGCGCCTTCATGGTGCGCAGCTCGAGTTCGGTGAAGACCTGTTCGACGCGCTCGTGATCGACGCCACGCACTTTGAGGTCATCGAGGGTGACGGGCAGCTCGAGATCGCGGCGCAGCCGGTTCAGCCGACGGTTGCGCTCGACGCCGTCGATGTGTGCCCGCAGGCTCTCGCCCACCTTGCCCTTGATGGCGTCTGCGCTGGCGATGATGTCGTAGACGTCGCCGTACTTGTTGATCCATTTGGCCGCGGTCTTGGGCCCCACGCCGGGCACGCCCGGCAGGTTGTCGCTGGTCTCGCCGACCAGGGCGGCGATGTCTGGGTAGTGCTCGGGCGGCACGCCGTACTTCTCGTGCACGGCATCAGGGGTGAAGCGGGACAGCTGGCTGACGCCTTTGACCGGGTAGAGCAGCGTCACGTTCTCGTCGACGAGCTGAAAGGTGTCGCGGTCGCCGCTGACGACCAGCACGCGCTCGCCGGCCTGCTCGGCGACGAGGCTCAGTGTGGCGAGGATGTCATCGGCCTCGAAGTTCTCTTTGGTGATGACCGTGATGTTCATCGCTTCGAGCACCTGCTGCAGGTGCTCGACCTGACCTTTGAACTCCTCTGGCGTCTCGCCGCGCGTGCCCTTGTACTCGGGGTACTCCTCGGTGCGGAACGAGTGACGCGAGAGGTCGAAGGCGACCGCGATGCGAGTCGGACGTTCTTTGTCGAGGAGGTTCAGCAGCATCCCAAGAAAGCCGTGGATGGCGTTGGTGTGCAGGCCCGACTCAAGCTGGAAGCTCTCGGGCGGCAGAGCGTAGAAGGCGCGGAAGGCGAGCGAGTGCCCGTCGATGACCATCAGGGTGTCTCGGGAGGTGTCAGTCACGCCCACCACCTTACCCGGCGAATCGTGGAGCGGCCCTGCTCGTCTCATGCGGGCTGCCGCGTCGGGTATTGTCTGCTGCACGAGCGATTCCGCACGTCACAGACCCGAAGGAGTGCACATGTCGATCATCGATGCGGCCCGAACGGATGCGGCCCGGCGCCTGCTGGAGCAGCGGGGCACGCTCGGCGAGCTCGCCGAGAAACTGGGCATCGCGTTGGTGAGCCTCTCAGCCGACGAGGCGGTGGCCACGATGCCCGCCGAGGGCAACCGCCAGCCCTATGGCGTCGTCAACGGCGGAGCGTACGTGACCCTCGGCGAGACCCTGGGGTCGTTCGCTGCGAACGTGCACGCGATCGATCGCGACAAGGTGGCGGTGGGCATCGAGATCAACGCGACGCACACCCGCTCGGTGCGCACCGGCACGGTGACCGGCACCTGCCGGGCGCTGCACCTCGGCGGAACGCTGACCACACACGAGATCACGATCACCGACGAGCAGGATCGTCTGATCTCGACGGTGCGCATCACGAACTTTCTGCGCAACGCGTGACCGGGGACCCGGACGGCGCGGCTGCCCGGCGCAGATGACAGACGCCACACCGGTGTATGTCGGTGTGGCGTCTGATCGAGTCTCTGTCTGATCTCTCTTGTCTGATCTCTGTCTGAGACGGCGTCTGCGTGTCGGTCTGCGCCCGTCAGCGGCTATTCGGCGTCGTCGTGGTGCGGCTTGGGATGCTCGCTTTTCGAAGCGTGGTGATCGCCCTTGCCATGGTGGTCGCCTTTGCCATGCTCTTTGCCATGGTCTGGGTCGAGCTGCTGGATGACGGCTTGCGCGACCTCGCGCATCGTGGCGCGACGATCCATGCTGGCCTTCTGAATCCAGCGAAAGGCCTCGGGCTCGGTCATGCCCATGCGCTGGTTGAGCAGGCCCTTTGCGCGGTCGAGCAGTTTGCGGGTCTCAAAACGCTCGACGATGTCGGCGACTTCGTCTTCGAGGGCCTTGAACTGCGCGTGGCGCGAGAGAGCGATCTCGATCGCCGGAATCAGCTCTGCCGGGGTGAAGGGCTTGACCACATAGGCCATCGCCCCCGCCTCGGAGGCCCGCTCGACGAGTTCTTTCTGGCTGAACGCGGTCAGCAGCACGACAGGGGCGATGCCCTCGTCGGTGATGTGCTGAGCGGCGGTGATGCCGTCCATCTCGGGCATCTTGACGTCGAAGACGACGAGATCGGGCTTCAGCTCACGAGCGAGCTCAAGGCCCTTCGCGCCGTCGCCGGCCTCGCCGACGACGTCGAACCCGGCGTCTTGCAGGGTGTCGACGATATCCATGCGGATGAGCGACTCGTCTTCGGCGACGACCACGCGTCGCATCGGTTTGGGGGCTGCGGTTTCATCACTCACACGCCTAGCTTACGGTATGATGACGTCGGCCGTGTGTCGTCGGCCGACCACCGGTCGGTCTTCGATGATGCTGGCCCAAGTGGCGGAATGGCAGACGCGGGGCACTCAAAATGCTCTGCCCGAGAGGGCGTGTGGGTTCGACTCCCACCTTGGGCACTGTTTCGTCTGCCCGGCACCGGTTTTCGGCGATGACGCGCCACGTCTACACTCGTGAGGTGACCACCACCCCGCGCCAGACGCTCACTCGAGTCGCGCAGCGGATCTTTCGAGTGCTCAGCAGCAACTTCGACCTCGTCGGTCTGGTCATCGGGCTGAACCTCTTCTGGGCGTCGCTCACACCATCGCTCATGCCCCGCAGCTGGTACTGGCAGGGGCTGATCAGCGGCATCCTCGTCGTGATCGGCTACGGTCTCGGCACGCTCCTGGGCCATATTGTGCGCGCACTGATCAGCTGGCGCCCGTCCAAGGCCCTCGGGCAGCGCGTCTCGCTGGCATGCCTCACGATCGTGATGGTCGTGAACGTCTACTGGCTGTCGATCTATGTCTGGTGGCAGGACAGCGTGTATCCGCTCAGCGGCTTCACGCGCCCCCAGCTCAGCCTCGTGCAGATCATCGGTCAGACCGTGCTGATCATACTCATGACCATCGCCGTCGCCTGGGGCATCCTGCTGATCGTCCGAATCGGACGACGCGCGATCAGCACGTTCTGGCGCTTCCTGATGCACCGCAGCGGCATACGTCGCATGCCTCCGTTCTTCGGCCGCACGGTGGCCTTCGTCGTGGTCGTCGTGGCGCTGGCCCTAGTGTTCGACACCAGCGTGCGCCCCACACTCCTCGGCGTCATGGACAGCTTCTACACCACGAAGAACGACCGTGACGCCGGGCTCGAACAGCCGACCGATCCGCTGCGATCCGGCAGCGACGCATCCCTCGTCTCGTGGAACTCTCTGGGCTGGCCGGGAAAGACCTTCGTGCAGAGCGGCCCGAGCACCGACGAGATCCAGTCGTTCAACCCGGGACAGCCGACGGTCGACCCCATTCGCGTCTACGTCGGCAAAGAGTTCTCGAACAACATCTCGGAACAGGCTCGCATCGCGGTCAAAGAGCTCGAACGCACCGACGCCTTCGACCGTCAGGCCCTGCAGATCGTGGTCACCACCGGCACCGGCTGGGTCGACACTCAGTCGACCAGACCGCTCGAATATCTCTACAACGGCGACGTGGCGACCGTATCGATGCAGTACTCCTTTCTGCCCAGCGCGCTGTCGTTCGTCTTCGACCGCGACCGCGTGGAGCAGACCGCACGCTCGCTGATCACCGGCGTTCGAGAGGCGGTCGACCGGCACGAGGCGCAGACCGGTCATCGCCCCAAGCTCTTCGTCTACGCGCAGAGCCTCGGTGCGTACGGTACGCAGAACGCCTTTCCCGACCTGAGCGATCTCGTGTCGGGCACTGACGGCATCGTCTTCGCCGGCACGCCCGGCATCAGCGAGACGCACCAGCGTATGACCGCCATGCGCAACGGATCGCCCTGCGTCGAGACCGAGGGCCAGTCAGTGCTGTTCGTCGAGCGTCGCGAAGACATCGACGCGAGCTGTGCGGGGCGGCCGCGCCTGATGTACATGCAGAACGTCTCAGACCCGGTGGTGAAATGGCAGAGCAGTCTGATCTGGCGTGAGCCCGACTGGGTGGCCGCTGAGAAGGCGAAGGGGCAGCTCACCCCGTATTTCACGTGGATGCCCGGGGTCACCTATCTGCAGATGACGCTCGACATGCTCATCTCGGGTTGGGCGCCGGCGCTCTACGGCCACAACTACGGATCGAGCGCCGTTCCGGCCTGGCAGCGTCTCTCCGGCGTGCAGTGGGACGACGCGCGCACCGACCGACTCATGGACACCATCAGGTGAGTCGTCAGGGTCTCAGCGCATGCCCGCCCACGTCGGCACCGCGGCGACGAGCCACCCGACCGCCGGTCCGATGAGACACATCAGGCCTGCGTAGATCAGCATGCGTCGGTAGTACCAGTCACGGATTCTCTCATCCACGTTGGCCAGCAGCATCGCTCCGTTGGTGGAGAACGGGCTGATGTCGACGATGGTGGCCGAGAAGGCCAGCGCCGCGACGAATCCGGCGATGCTCACCTCGCTCTGCTGCAGGAACGGAACGGCCAGCGCGATCACGACGCCGATGATGCCGAGCGACGAGGCCAGTGCCGAGACGAAGCCTGCGAGGTAGAAGAGCAGCAGCGCCGCGATCAGCGGTATCGCGATCGCCTGGATCCCTCCAGACACCCACTCCACGGTGCCGGCCGACTCGAGCACGGCGATGTAGGTCAGCACCCCGGTGATCAGCACGAGCACCGACCATGAGACGCGTTTCAGCGCCTGCGTGCCCTCGGACGGGCTGATGCAGGCCAGCACGATCCCGACGCCGAGGCAGACCACGCCGATGTTGAGGTTGAAGATCAGAACCAGGACGACCATGATCGCCAGACCTGTCAGAGTGAGCAGCTGAGACCGGTTGAGGCTCCCGGAGCGGGTGACTGCCCCACCTGCGGCAGCAGTGCTGCCCGCAGCGGATGCGCGAGTCGCATGCTCCGCCATCTCGGGGTCGTCTCGTCCGCGCAGCACGAACCAGGTGACCAGTGCGAAGAGCACGTTGAGCACGAACGGAATGGCGAAGAGCGAGAGCGGAGCGGTCGGCAGACCCTGCTTCTCGAGGTAGCCGTTGATGAACACCCCGTAGACGCTGATCGGAGAGAAGGCTCCGGCCAAGGCGCCGTGGACGACCAACAGGCCCATCATCAGCTGATTCATGCGGTTTCGCCGGGCGAAGCTCAGCGCCAGCGGAGTGATGATCGCGACGGCGAACAGCGCGCCGCATGCGATCAGCACGGCCGTGAGCGCGAAGAAGATCCACGGGGCTAGGTGGTGACGTCTGCCGATCAGCCTCATACAGCCGCCGACGAGCACTTCGATCGCTCCGTTGTTCTGCGCGAAGCCGAACAGGAAGGTCAGTCCCAACAGCGACACGAACAGATCGACGGGGAACCCTGCCCAGATCTCTTTGACGTCCATGCCGAGCATGGTCGATCCGAGGGCGAACGCGGCGACGAATCCGAGCACGCCCATGTTGACGCCTCGCCACGTGGCGAGCACGAACATGACGGCGAGCAGCAGGATTGAGACGACTTCAGGGCTCATGGACGAGTGGCTTTCAGGGTGTCGCACGAGTGACAGGCGGTATCGCCAGCGTCACTGTGCGGAGGTCGGTCTGCGGCGGCTCGTGGCCAGGGCCCGGCGACCGGTGGTATCGGTCATCGGGCCGAGACGATGATACCGTGCTGACGGCCGATGTCGGTCATCCGCGATGCAGAGCCTCGATGAACCGCCGCTTCATCAGTTCGTTGCAGGCGAGGTACGCCAGCGAGATCACGATCACGGCGGCCATCAGCATCCCCGAGACCGCATCCAGCCCGAGCACGCCGGCCAGTGGCGAATAGGGCACCCACAGTGTGAACACGCCCACGATCACGCTCAGCACGACCAGCCCACGGCCCGGACGAGTGCGGAAGAGCGGCCGGGCCGAACGCATGGAGAAGAGCACGATGAGTTCGGTGATCGTCGATTCGAGAACCAGGCGCTGCGGAACGTCACGTCGTCGGTGTGGAACACCTGCATCAGCACGACGAAGGTGATGATGTCAAAGGCAGCCGACAGCAGCCCGAAGACCAGCATGAAGTTGCGGATCGCCGCGATGTTCCACTGACCGGGGCGCCTGACCAGCTCGTCGTCGACGCCGTCGACCAGCACGCTCAGCCGCTTGCGTGAGAAGTCATACGGAAGCTCCCCCACGGCTCGCGCGCTCGGGGGCACGGTGGCCTGGGCGAGCACCGCCTGATCGAGCGGATTCGCGAAGCCGGTCTGCAGCCCGGCGTTGAGCACGGCCAACCGGCCGACCGCCTCGTCAGAGCGCCCCGACGGATCGGCCGCGAGGTCGAGGCCGGCCGACCCGATCGTCACGGTGCCCGTCTTGTCTGTGCAGAGAACCGAGACCGAGCCGAGATCTTCGATGGCGTCGAGCCGCTTCACGATCACCTTGCGGCGGGCCATCTTGCGTGCCCCCGTCGCCAGGCTGACCGAGGTGATGGCCGGCAGCATCTGCGGAGTCAGCCCGATCGCGAGCGCGACCGCGAACATCAGTGCCTCCAGTACCTCGCGACTGCAGGCTGAGTGCTCGCTGGGCGGCTCAGAGCTTCTTGCCGGGGTTCAGTATTCCGCGCGGGTCGAACGCCGCCTTCACACGAATCTGCAGAGCCAGGAGCTCGGACGAGAACTCGGTGCCGAGCGCGCTGCGCTTGAGCGTGCCAACCCCGTGCTCGCCGGTGATGGTGCCGCCGAGCTCGATGGTGCGAGTGAGGATCTGCTCATAGGCGCGGTGTGCTCGTGCCAGGCTGTCGGCGTCGCCTGCGACATAGCCGACGATCGGGTGCAGGTTGCCGTCGCCCACGTGCCCGCCGGTCGCCACCGGCGCACCGGTCTCGGCTGCGGCCTGCTCGATCACGCGCAGCAGCTTCAGCAGCCGACCTCGCGGCACCGCGATGTCTTCGGTGAGCAGCGTGCCGAACTCCGCGTAGAGAGCAGGATGCAGCTGACGGCGGATCTCAAGCAGCGCATCGACTTCGGCCGCGTTCCGGGCCAGGTCGATGCGCACCGCATGATGGCTCTCGAAGATGCGCTGATATTCGGCGACGTCTTCGGTGGCGCGCCCGATCTCGTCGGATTCGACGATCAGCATGGCGGCGACGTCGTCGGGCAGCTTCGCGTTCGGGTTGAAATGGTTGATCGCCTGAATGGTGCGCTGGTCGAGCATCTCGAGTGCGCTTGGCCGGCGGGCGTTGGACGCCGTCTCGGCGGCTGCGGCGAGCGCGTCCTCCAGCGTGGGAAAGAGCGCTGCAGCGCCGGCGGCCTCACCGGGCAGCGGACGCAGCGCCAGGGTGGCCTGCGTCACGATGCCGAGAGTGCCCTCGGAGCCGACGATCAGACTGGTGAGGTCGAGCCCGGCGACGCCCTTCACCGAGTCGTGCCCGGTGCGCACGACGGTGCCGTCGGCCAGCACCACCGTCAGGCTGCGCACTGAGTCGCCGGTGACGCCGTACTTCACGCAGCGCATGCCGCCTGCGTTGGTGACGATGTTGCCGCCGATCGAGCTGATGTGCACCGATCCCGGATCGACCGGGTAGAAGAGCCCCTGCTCACGCACGGCAGCCGCCAGATCGCCGGTGATCACTCCTGGCTGCACGGTGACCAGCTGGTCGTCGACGTCGATGCGCAGAATGCGGTTCATCAGGGTGAGGTCCAGCAGAATCGCACCGGGAACCGCATCGGCACCGCCGACGACCCCGGTACGGGTGCCCTGCGGCACCACGGGAATCACCAGGTCGTTGGCGATCGCCATGACAGCGGCGACCGCTTCGGTGCTGGTCGGCAGCACCAGTGCGAGGGCCAGCGCCGGGGAGTCGTCGACGCCGGTGTCGTGGCCGTGGTCGAGCAGCTCGGCGCGGCCGGTGACGACGTGATCGGCGCCGAGAGCCTCGGTCAGGCGAGCGACTGCGCTGCGCTGCGCGTCGCTGAGCAGGACGCTGGAGGATGTTGCGAGTGGGTCTGTGGGTGCATCGGCTGCAGTGTTCATGATGGAGTCAAGCTTACCCTCGTCGGCTTCACGACCTGCCCACGAACCGCTAGGGGCCGATCGAGCGTCAGAGGCGCCCGAGCCCGGCGGCCACGCTGCTGGGCCTCAAACGAACGGGTAGTATTGGGAATATTCTTCCCGACGCATACGTTTGAGACCCTGAATGCCCCCGATCTCGTGAGGTGAGTCCGTGCCCGTAGCCTTCGTCGCAGTACTGGTCGCCATGCTCATAGCCTGGCCATCTGTGCGACGTTGGGGATCACGCGGGTTCGTGCCGATCGGCGCTGTCGTCGCCGTCGCCTTCGTCGCACTGCTCGCCGAAGCGCCGAAGGTGCTCTCCGGAGCGGTTCCGGCGTTCGATCTGCCGTGGATTCCCCAGCTCGGGGTGAGCCTCTCGTTCCAGCTGGACGCCCTGAGCTGGGCGATGTCGCTGGTCGTCACCGGCGTCGGCGCGCTGGTGCTGTTCTACTGCAGCGCCTACTTCACCGACTCCGAGCCCTCTCTCAGCCGGTTCGCCACGCTGCTGACCAGCTTCGCCGCAGTCATGCTCGGTCTGGTTACCAGCGACGACATCGTCGTGATGTTCGTGTTCTGGGAGGTCACGAGCGTGCTCTCCTATCTGTTGATCGGGCACACCTCTGACCGACGTGAGTCGCGAGGCGCTGCGCTCCAGGCGCTGCTGGTGACGACCTTCGGCGGGCTGATCATGTTGGTGGGCGTGGCCATTCTGGTGGTCGACAACGGCACGACCTCTCTGACTCAGATCATCGCAGACCCCGTGATGAGCGCCGGCACGCCCTGGGCGGTGCTCATGATCGTGATCGGCGCACTGAGCAAGTCGGCGATCGTCCCCTTCCATTTCTGGCTGCCCTCAGCCATGGCCGGCCCCACGCCGGTGAGCGCCTACCTGCACTCGGCGGCGATGGTCAAGGCGGGCATCTATCTGGTGCTGCGCTTCGCGCCCGGCTACGCCCAAGTGCCGGGGTGGCACGAAGTGCTGGTTCCGCTCGGCCTCGTCACACTGCTGATCGGCGGCTGGCGAGCCTTGCGTCAGTATGACTTGAAGCTGCTGCTCGCCTACGGCACCGTCAGCCAGCTCGGCCTGCTCATCACCGTCGCCGCGATCGGCACCCACGACGCTGCGGTCGCGGCTCTGGCTCTGCTCGTCGCCCACTCGCTGTTCAAGGCCAGCCTGTTCATGATCGTCGGAGTGATCGATCACAACTTCGGCACCCGGGATCTGCGCGCGCTGCGAGGTCTCGGGCGCGGCCATCCGCTGCTCGCGGTTGTCACCGCGCTGAGCGCGGCATCGATGGCAGGGCTGCCGCCGATGCTGGGGTTCCTGGCCAAAGAGAGCGCTCTGACGGCCATGCTCGACTGGCAGCACGGCTGGTCGGTCTGGGTGACGGCAGTCGCCGCACTCGGTTCCGTGCTCACCGTCGCGTACTCCGCTCGGTTCGCCTTCGGAGCCCTCAGCAGCCGCCCGCGCAAGACCGGATCGTCCAACGTCGACACCAGCACCGTGCACGTGCTCGTCGACTGCAGCCAGCCACAGGCGCACGGCAATGTGGGGCTCATCGGCCCGGTCATCCTCTTGGGGCTCTCGCTGCTGCTGGCGGTCTGGCCGACCGGCCTCGACCATCTCGCGACGGCGACCGCCGCGGCGCTGCCCGCCGGTGAGCATCCGCTGCATCTCGCGCTCTGGCACGGCTTCACCCCGGCCCTGGGCATCAGTGCGATCGTCATCGCACTCGGAGCGCTGCTCTTCGTGCTGAGACGACCCGTGGCGAAGCTCCAGGCCAGGGTGCCGGACTGGATCGAACTCTCCCGGTGGTATTCGGCGACACTCGCCGCAACCGACTGGATCTCGGCTCGGGTGACGCTGTTCGCACAGCGCGGCGGTCTGCCCGGCTACCTGGGCACCGTCTTCGTCGCCTTCGTCGCGGCGCTCGGACTGGCCCTGCTGCGCGTGCAGCTCTGGCCCGGCGAGATGGTGCCGTTCCACTCCGTCGCACAGCTCGGCATCGCCGCCCTGATGGCCGTCGCGGCCCTCGCCGCCGTCCGTGCCCGGCGCCGTCTGCTGGCCATGCTCTTGGTCGGAGCCACCGGCTACGGCATGGTCGCGCTCTTCACGCTGCAGGGCGCCCCCGACCTCGCGCTCACGCAGCTGCTGGTCGAGACCGTGACCCTCGTGATCTTCGTGCTGGTCGCGCGTCGCCTTCCTCGGCATTTCGAACGAGCCGAGGGAATCAAGCGGGTCTGGCCCAAGGCCGTCATCGCCGTCGCCGTCGGGGCGGTCATGGCCGGCGTCGCACTCGCCGTCGTGGGTGCGCGCAGCCAGACGTCGATCTCAGCGCAGATGCCCGATCTGGCATATCTCGAAGGGCACGGTCGCAACGTGGTCAACGTGCTTCTCGTCGATCTGCGTGGCTGGGACACCATGGGCGAGATCTCGGTGCTGGTCGCCGTCGCCACGGGTGTGGCCAGTCTGGTCTTCGTCACCCACCGCACCGGCAGAGTCCCTTCGATCAGCGCCCAGGGCCACCGGCGCCGTCGTCTGCAGCGTCTGGCACCCGTCGTCGAACCGGTCACCGGGGCCCTGCCCGTGGTCGACCCGAACACCGGCCGTCCCGTCAGTCAGACGGCGCTGCAGCGCACCATTGACGCGCACGACGAGGTCGACGACGACAGCACCCGCCGGAGCTGGCTGATGGCCGGCCGAACCTTGGCCCCCGATCATCGGTCGCTGATGGTCGAGGTCGTCGTCCGGCTGCTCTTCCTGCCGCTCATGCTGATCTCGGTGATGCTGCTGATCGCCGGGCACAACCAGCCCGGCGGCGGCTTCGCCGGCGGACTCGTCGCCGGTCTCGCCCTGGTGCTGCGCTATCTGGCCGCCGGCCGCTACGAGCTCGGGGAGGCCCTTCCGGTGCCACCAGGTGTCCTGCTCGGCACCGGGCTCGCCACAGCGGTCGGCACGGGAGCCCTCTCCATGCTCTTCGGCGAGCCGTTCCTCACCTCGCTGTGGTGGCAGGCGACGCTGCCGATCATCGGTGAGGTGAAGCTCGGCACCCCCACACTCTTCGACATCGGCGTCTATCTCGTCGTGCTCGGGCTGGTGTTCGACGTACTGCGCTCACTCGGCGCTGGCATCGACGAGCAGTCCGTCTCAGACGAATCGATCGTCGACGACTGGGCGGAGGGCGTGCGATGAGCGTCTCCCTCACTCTGATCGTCTTGATGGCCGTCATGTACGCCTGCGGCGTCTATGCGATGCTCGAGCGCAGCCTCAGTCGAATCCTGATCGGCTTTCTGCTCATCGGCAACGCGACGAACCTGCTTCTCATCATCGTCGCAGGCCCGCCCGGAGAGGCACCGATCGTCGAAGACGGCGTCACCAGCGATCAGATGGCCGATCCCCTGCCGCAGGCCCTCACGCTCACCGCCATCGTGATCACCTTCGGCATCACCGCGCTGCTGCTGGCCCTGATCTACCGAAACTGGCGGCTGTCTCGCCAGGAGCACACCGAGGAGCACACGGCAGTGCCCGGCTCAGACCTGCATGCCGATGACGAGACCGCCATGCTCGTGCGACAGGCCGCGGGCGACGACGCCGCTCTGCACCAGGCCATCGACGCCAGCGACGCGAACGACAGCGGCGACGATGTCTCCGACGCAGACGACTCGAGCACCGCATCCGCACGAAACCGCCACGATCGACAGAGAGGCCATCGATGAACATCGCACAGCTGCTGCCGATCATCGTCGCACTGCCGCTCGCGGCTGCGGCGACCTCGCTGCTGCTCGGGCGGCGCCCCAAGACACAGATCGTGGTCACCCTCGGCACCCTGCTCGTCGTGCTCGGCATCGGCGTCGCCACTCTGGTGGCCGCCGACCATGACAACGTCGTGAGCATCGTGCTGGGCGGCTGGCAGGCGCCATGGGGCATCTCGCTGGTGGCCGACCGGCTCAGTGCTCTGCTCGTCGTCGTCGCCACGACCATGCTGCTCGGCGTCTTGGTCTACGCCATCGGTCAGGGCATCACCGACGGAGACGCCGAGACGCCCGTGACGATCTTCCAGCCGACCTACTTGGTGCTCGCAGCCGGTCTCTTCAACGCCTTTCTGGCCGGCGACCTGTTCAACATGTTCGTCGGCTTCGAGATCATGCTCGCGGCCAGCTATGTGCTGATCACCCTCGGCGGAACCGGCCCGCGCATCCGTTCGGGAGTCATCTACATCGTCGTCTCGCTGGTCTCGTCGGTGTTCTTTCTCGTCGCGATCGCGCTGCTCTATGGCGCGACCGGCACCGTGAACATGGCGCAGCTCGCCCAGCGCATTCCCGAACTGCCTGCCGAGACGCAGACCATCGTGCATCTGTCGCTACTGCTCGGCTTCTGCATCAAAGCGGCGGTCTTCCCGCTGTCGTTCTGGCTGCCCGACTCATACCCGACCGCACCGGCGCCTGTGACGGCGGTGTTCGCCGGCCTGCTCACCAAAGTCGGCGTCTACGCGATCATCCGCACCGAGACGCTGCTCTTCGCCCATCACGACGTGAGCACGCCGCTGATGACCCTCGCCTTCTTCACGCTGCTGATCGGCATCATGGGTGCGATCGCTCAGGCCGACATCAGGCGACTGCTCTCGTTCACCTTGGTCAGCCACATCGGCTACATGCTCTTCGGCATCGCCCTGGGCACGCAGGCGGGCATCGCAGCCACGATCTACTACATGGTGCATCACATCACCGTGCAGACCACCCTCTTCCTGGCGGTCGGCCTGGTCGAACGAGTCGGCGGCACCACGTCGCTGACGCGGCTCAGCGGAGTGCTCAACGCCTCGCCGCTGATCTCGGCGCTGTTCCTGGTGCCCGCGCTCAACCTCGGCGGCATCCCGCCGTTCAGCGGGTTCATCGGCAAGCTCGCCCTGATCCTGGCCGGCGTGCAGACGGCCAACTGGCTGACTTGGGTGGTCATCGGAGCGATGATCCTCACTTCGCTGCTGACGCTGTACCCTCTGGCCCGGGTCTGGAACCTCGGTTTCTGGCGACCCGCGATCGACCCCGACCGCCGGCATAGCCGCATGCTCCGATCGCTGCAGGAGAACCCGTTGGCCCCGCCCCGCAGAGTCGCGCAGCGTGACGTGTCGAAGCTGATGATCTCGGCAACCGCAGGCATGGTCGTGCTCACCCTCTCGCTCACGGTCTTCGCCGGGCCTTTGCTGGGCTTCGCCGACCGGGCTGCGACCACCGTGGCAGACCCGCTCTGGGTGATCGCCGCCCTGCTCGGCCCGCTGAGCGGAGGTGCCGTATGAGACAGAGGCTCAGGGCCGGCTGGCAGGAGCTGCTCACCGTCATCATGCTCACGGTCGTCTGGTGCCTGCTTTGGGGCAAGCTCGACGCGTTCACCGTGATCGGCGGGCTGGTGATCAGTTGGATGCTGGTCGCGATGTTCTATCTGCCGCCGCTCGAGATCACCGGGCGTCTGCATCCGATCTCGGCGGCCTACGCCTTCGTGCGACTGACCCTCGACATCATCCGCGCCTCGATGATCGTCGCCGCGCAGGCGCTCTGGCCCTGGTGGCGGCCCACCGGTGCCGTGGTCAAATTCGATCTGCACACCACCGACGACCTCATCATCACCCTGACGGCCGAGGCGATCTCGCTGGTGCCGGGCTCACTGGTCGTCGAGATCGACCGCAACAACGGAGTGCTGTACGTGCATGCCTTCGGCGTGCGGACTGCGGCCGACATCGAACGCGCCCGCTGTCAGGCGCTCGATCAGGAGGCTCGCATCATCATGGCGTTGGGAAGTTCCGCCGAGCGACAGGCGGTGCGGGGTCTGGCCGCCCGTCGGCGTGCGGATGCGCGAAGGGGCCCGCATCACGAGAGCGGCTCCGACTCGACGCCGGCTCACACATCACCCGTCGATCTGTCGACGCCGACGTCACGAGAGGAGCGCTGACATCATGCCCACCTGGCTCACGATCCTGCTGGTGGTCGTCTACGGGGCGACTGCTGCACTGTGCATTCTGCGCATCGTGCGCGGACCGAGCGTTCTCGACCGCATCGTCGCCTCAGACGTGCTGCTGGTGACGCTGATGTGCGCTCTGGGCACCGAGATGGCCGTGACCGGACACACGCACACCATGCCGATTCTGATCGTGCTCGCGATGTTCGGGGTGATCGGGTCATTCGCCGTGTCACGCTTTCTGGTCACGGCGAAAGATCCGCTGCGCGACGAAGCACCGGAGGAGGCCGCAGATGGACGGTGACACGATTCGCTTCACGATCGCCGGGGTTCTGCTCGGCCTGGGCGCGCTGCTCTCGCTCTCGGCCGCAGTCGGCCTGCTGCGCTTTCCCGATCTGCTCTCGCGCATGCATGCGGCCACCAAGCCGCAGATTCTCGGGCTCCTCTGCGTCACCGCGGCGATCGCCGTGCTGAACCCCACTCCCCTGGTGATCGGCACCGCGATCGTGCTCATCACTCTGCAGATGCTCACCGCCCCCATCGCAGCCCATATGGTCGGGCGCGCTCACTATCGCAGCGACGATCTGCGAGACGATCTGCTCGTGGTCGACGAGCTCGCCGAGCACATCGCCGAGGCCGACGAGGAGCACAGCGGCTCCCCGAACGTGCGCTGAACGGTGCCGCGGGGCGATGATCAGCGGATGATCGTCTCGCGACTCTCGGTGACTGCGCTCTGCATCATCTGTGCCGTGGTCTGCCGGTACCCCGGCGCGGCCTGTCCGACCGCCTCGCCGACGGTGAGCACCCGCAGGTCGTTGGTCGACCCGGGGATGCCGGGCGGGCTCCCGGCGGCGACGATGACGCGCTCGCCCGGTTTCGCCCGCCCCGAGTCGATCAGGTAGGTGTCGACGCTCAGCACGATCTCGTCCGTGGTCTGCAGAAACGGCACGAGCACCGACTCCACGCCCCAGATCGGCGTCATCGCACGCCGAGTCGAATCGTCATAGGTGAAGACCAGCAGCGGCAGCTCGTCGCGCAGGCGCGAGACCCGACGTGCCGTGTTGCCGCTGGCGGTGAAGACGCACAGATACTTCGCATCGACATGGTGCGCCACCTCGACGGCCGCGCGGGTGATGGCGCCGGCCAGCGTGTGCGGCTGAGTGCCGAGCGGCGGAATGCGATGCAGGCCGTGCTGCTCGATCGACTCGATGATGTTCGACATCGTCTGCACCGTCTCGACCGGGTGGGCGCCCACTGAGGTCTCGCCGCTGAGCATGAGTGCGTCGGCACCGTCCAGCACCGCGTTCGCGCAGTCTGACGCCTCGGCGCGGGTCGGGCGTGCGCTGGTGATCATCGATTCGAGCATCTGTGTGGCGACGATCACGGGGCGGGCACACTGGCGCGCGAGCTCGATGGCACGCTTCTGCACGACCGGCACCTGTTCGAGGGGCAGTTCGACCCCCAAATCGCCGCGAGCCACCATCACCATGTCGAAGGCCTCGGTGATCGCGTCGAGCACCTCGACGGCCTGGGGCTTCTCGATCTTGGCGATCACCGGCAGCCGCACGCCATGGGCGGCCATCACTTCGCGCACCGCGGTGACATCGTCGGGGCTGCGCACGAACGAGAGTGCGATCAGGTCGACGCCGAGGTCCAGTGCCCAGTGCAGGTTCTCTTCGTCGCGATCGCTCAGTGCGGGAACATCCACCGCCACACCGGGCAGATTGATGCCCTTGTGGTCTGAGACACGGCCGCCCACGACCACCTCGCAGGTGACGTCTGTGGCGTCCACAGCAGTGGCGCGCAGCGAGATGTTCCCGTCGTCGATCAGCAGCTGGTCGCCGACGCTCACGTTCTTGGGCAGATCGGCGAAGGTGGTGCCCACGATGTCGGCGTCACCCGGCACATCGCGCGTGGTGATCGTGAACGTGTCGCCGACGGCGAGGATCTGCGGCCCCGCAGCGAACTGCGCCAGCCTGATCTTCGGCCCCTGCAGATCGACCAGCACGCCGACCGGTTTGTGCAGTCGAGCGGCGACTTCGCGCACCGTCTCGATGTAGCGCCGGTGCTGCTCGTGGTCGCCGTGGCTCATGTTGATGCGGGCGACGTCCATGCCCGCACGGATCATGCTCTCGATGACCTCGGCGTCGTCCGTCGACGGCCCCAGTGTCGCGATGATCTTCGCTCTGCGTCGCATGCCACTCCAATCGGTTCGACAGTTCGTTCTGCCGAGTCAATTCTAGGCCGCTGCGTTGAACGTGAGACGAACGTCGCGGGTCACCGCCGATGTCGGGTCACCGGACGTTCACCGCACACTCACCGCACGCTCATCGCTCGGTCGTTGGCCGCGACCGGCCGCGGAAGCACCGTCTCGCCCTCGAGGTACTGGTCGACCTGCGCGGCGGCGGCCCGGCCCTCTGCGATCGCCCAGACGATGAGCGACTGTCCGCGTCCGGCGTCGCCCGCGACGAACACGCCGTCGACGTCGGTCGAGTAGTCGTTCTCGCGCTCCAGCGCGCCCCTGCCCGTCGTCGACAGGCCGATCTGCTCGTCTGCGCCGTTGACCTCGGGACCGGTGAAGCCCATCGCGATGAAGACCAAGTCAGCCGGCAGATCGCTCTCGGTGCCGTCTTTCGGGCCTCGCGAACCGTCGGCGCGGTACTCCGTCTCGGCGATGCGCAGCGCACGTACGTGTCCGTCATCGTCGCCGACGAACGCCTCGGTGCAGGCCAGGAACCTCCGCTCGCCGCCGTGTCCGTCGGCCTCTTCGTGCGAGGTCGAGACCTCGAAGAGCTTCGGCATGGTGGGCCAGGGCTCGTGATTCGACCTGGTGATGCCCGGCTGGCGGCCGATGGCGAGGTTGGTCACCGATGCCGCCCCCTGCCGGATCGCGGTGCCGATGCAGTCTGAACCGGTGTCGCCGCCGCCGATGACGATGACGTGCTTGCCACACGCGTTGATCTGGTCGGCGACCTCGTCGCCGGCCACGACTCGGTTCGCCTGGGTGAGATAGTCCATCGCGAAGTGGATGCCGTGGAGCTCCCGCCCCGGCATCGGCAGGTCTCGCGGCGTGGTCGCGCCCGTGGTCACGACGACCGCGTCAAAGCGCTCGCGCAGCTGCTGCCACGAGATGTCGGTGCCGACGTTCACGCCGCTGCGGAAGCGGGTGCCCTCAGCCATCATCTGGTTCAGCCGGGCGTCGAGCACTTTCTTCTCGAGCTTGAAGTCGGGAATGCCGTACCGCAGGAGCCCTCCGATGCGGTCGTCGCGTTCATAGACGACCACAGTGTGCCCGGCACGAGTGAGCTGCTGCGCCGCGGCGAGTCCTGCCGGGCCTGAGCCGACGACGGCCACGCTCTTGCCGCTCAGACGCTCCGGCTGATGCGGCTCGACCCAGCCGCGATCGTAGGCCTGGTCGATGATCGAGACCTCGATCTGCTTGATCGTGACCGCCGGCTGATTGATGCCGAGCACGCAGGCCGACTCGCAGGGCGCCGGGCAGAGACGTCCGGTGAACTCGGGAAAGTTGTTGGTCGCATGCAGCCGTTCGATGGCATCCTGCGGATGCTGGCGCCAGACGAGATCGTTCCATTCCGGGATCAGGTTGCCGAGGGGGCAGCCGCTGTGACAGAAGGGCACGCCGCAGTCCATGCAGCGCGACGACTGCTCCTGCAGCTGCAGCGGATCCTGGCGCTCGTAGACCTCTTTCCAGTCCATGATGCGCACGTCGACCGGACGCCGCTTGGGCAGGGCGCGATTGCGAACGGTGAGAAAACCATGTGGGTCAGCCACGAGTGACCTCCAAGATCGTGTTCCAGACCTCGGCGCCGTCGGGGTCAAGCCCCTGCGCCTCGGCGTCCGACCGAGCTCGCAGCACACGAGCGTAGTTGGTCGGCAGCAGTTTGGTGAAGTGCGTGACCGTCTCGTCGAAGTCGGCGAGCATGCGCTCGGCGACCGTCGACCCGGTCTCAATGCGGTGGCGCTCGAGCAGGTCGTGCAGCAGCGCGATGTCGTCGGCGTCCAGCTCGAGCAGCTGCAGCTCGTTGCCCGCCAGCGCCTCGACGTTGATGCGATCGCGCTCGAGATCATGCACCAGAGCGATGCCGCCCGACATGCCTGCGCCGATGTTCCGGCCTGTGCGGCCGAGAATGACGGCCACGCCGCCCGTCATGTACTCGAGCGCGTGATCGCCCACGCCCTCGACCACGGCGGTCGCTCCCGAGTTGCGCACCAGAAAGCGTTCGCCGACGAGCCCGCGCAGCAGCATCGTGCCGCTGGTCGCCCCGTAGCCGATCACGTTGCCAGCGATGACGTTGTGCTCGGCGACGAAGCGGGTGCCTGCAGGCGGGTACAGCACGAGCTGTCCGCCGCTGAGCCCCTTGCCGACATAGTCGTTGCTGTCGCCTTCGAGACGCAGCGTGACGCCGTGCGGCAGAAAGGCGCCCAGTGACTGCCCGGCTGAGCCGTGCAGGGTGACGTCGATCGTGCCGTCGGGCAGCCCTTCGGCTCCGTGTGCCATCGTCACGTGGTAGCCGAGCATGGTGCCGACCGCACGCTCCGTGTTGCGGATGCCCAGGTCGATGTGCACTGGTTCGCCGGTCTCGATCGCGGCCTGAGAGAGTGCGATGAGCTGATTGTCGAAGTGCTGCTCGAGCTCGTGATCCTGGTTGACGAGATGTCGTCTCGGTGCGTCGGCGGGCAGTTCCGGTCCGTGCAGAATCGGGTCGAGATCGAGCCCCTGTGCCTTGAGCTCTGTAGCGGCCGGGGCCACGTCGAGCAGATCTGTGCGACCGATCAGCTCTTCCATGGTGCGCACACCGAGCTCGGCCATGTACTCGCGCACCTGCTGGGCGATGAACTCGAAGAAGGTCACCACGTACTCGGCCTTGCCGGTGAAACGCGAACGCAGCTCAGGGTTCTGCGTCGCGACGCCGACCGGGCAGGTGTCTTTGTGGCAGACGCGCATCATGATGCAGCCCTCGACGACCAGTGCCGTCGTGGCGAACCCGAACTCCTCGGCCCCGAGCAGTGCGGCGATGATCACGTCGCGTCCGGTCTTGAGCTGGCCGTCGGCCTGCACGACGACGCGGTCGCGCAGCCCGTTGAGCTGCAGCGTCTGCTGCGTCTCGGCTAGGCCGATCTCCCACGGAGTGCCCGCATGCTTCAGCGAGTTCAGCGGGCTGGCGCCGGTGCCGCCGTCATGGCCCGAGACCAGCACCACGTCGGCCTTGGCCTTGGCGACGCCTGCGGCCACCGCGCCGATGCCGTTCTCGCTCACAAGCTTCACATGGATGCGCGCGTTCGGGTTGGCCCGCTTCAGATCGAAGATGAGCTGTTTGAGATCTTCGATGGAATAGATGTCGTGATGCGGGGGCGGCGAGATCAGTCCGACTCCCGCCGTCGAGTGCCGCGTGCGCGCGATCCACGGGTACATCTTCGCCCCCGGCAGCTGGCCGCCCTCACCGGGCTTGGCTCCTTGGGCGAGCTTGATCTGCAGGTCGTCGGCGTGCGCCAGGTACATGCTGGTCACCCCGAAGCGCCCCGAGGCCACCTGCTTGATGGAGCTGCGCCGTTCGGGATCGAGCAGCCTTTCGAGGTCTTCGCCGCCCTCACCGGTGTTGGACTTGCCGCCGATGCGATTCATCGCGATCGCGAGAGTCTGGTGGGCCTCCTGCGAGATCGAGCCGTAGCTCATCGCGCCGGTCGAGAACCGCTTGAACAGCTCGCTGGCCGGTTCGACCTCGTCGATGGGGATGCTCTGGCCGGGCTCGGTGCGCAGACGGAAGAGCCCGCGAATGGTCTTGAGCTCGCGAGACTGGTCGTCGACGAGATCGGTGTACTCCTTGAAGATGTCGTAGCGACGGGTCTTGGTGGAGTGCTGCAGACGGAAGATCGTGTCAGGGTTGAAGAGGTGAGCGGAGCCGTCGCGGCGCCACTTGTACTCTCCGCCGACCGGCAGCTGCTGATGCACGGTGGCCGCAGGTTCGAGCGGGTACGCCAGTGCATGGCGTCGGGCGTTGTCGTGCTCGATCTCGAGCAGGCCGATGCCGCCGAGCTTCGAGACGGTGCCGGTGAAGAACTCGTCGATGACCTCTTGCGAGATGCCGACCGCTTCGAATGTCTGTGCGCCGACGTAGGAGGCCACCGTCGAGATGCCCATCTTCGACATGATCTTGAGCACGCCCTTGCCGAGCGCCTTGATCAGGTTGCGCACCGCGGTGTCGGCCGAGACGCCCTGCACCAGCCCGGAGCGCACAAGATCCTCAGCACTCTCCATGGCCAGATACGGGTTGACCGCACTCGCGCCGTAGCCGAGCAGAGTCGCGACGTGGTGAACCTCGCGCACATCGCCGCCTTCGGCGATCAGACCGACTCGGCGTCGACACTCCTGTCGCACCAGGTGGTGGTTGATGGCGCCGATGGCCAGCAGCGAGGGAATCGGAGCCTGTTCGGCTGTCGAGTCGCGGTCGCTGATCACGATGAACTCCACGCCGCGCTGCACGGCGGCAAGCGCTTCGTCGCACATCTCGTCGAGGCGACGGCGCAGACCGGTGACGCCGTCGTGCACCGGGTAGGTCGAGCGCAGCGTGACGGTGCCGGTGAAGCCGCTGCGGCGACCGACGTGCTGGATCTTCGCGAGCTGGTCATTGGTGATGACCGGAAAGTCGATCCGCACCTGACGAGCCGACGCCGGTTCGAGGCTGAGCAGGTTCTGCTCTGGGCCGATGCCCGCCGAGAGCGCTGTCACCAGCTGCTCACGAATCGAGTCAAGCGGCGGGTTTGTGACCTGGGCGAAGGTCTGGGTGAAGTAGTCGAAGAGCAGGCGCGGCTTCTCGCTGAGTGCGGCGATCGGCGTGTCGGTGCCCATCGCGCCGAGCGGTTCGGCGCCGGCCTTGGCCATGGGGCCGATCAGCATGGTCAGGTCTTCTTCGGTGTAGCCGAAGGTTCGCTGACGACGGGACACCGAGGCACGGGTGTGCAGGATGTGCTCGCGCTCCGGCAGATCCTTCAGAGAGACCTGCACATCGTCGAGCCATTTCTTCCACGGCTTCTGCTCGGCGAGCGTCTGCTTGACCTCGCTGTCGGGAACGATGCGACCGGCCTTGGTGTCGACCAGGAACATACGACCGGGCTGCAGCCGCCCGCGGCGCATCACGTTCTCTGGTGCGACGTCGATGACGCCGGTCTCGCTGCCGACCACGACGAGCCCGTCGCGGGTGATCACGTAGCGTCCCGGGCGCAGGCCGTTGCGGTCAAGCGTCGCGCCGACGAGCGTGCCGTCGGTGAACGAGATGGCGGCCGGCCCGTCCCAGGGCTCGATCAGGGTGGCATGGTAGGCATAGAACGCCTTGAGCTCCGGGTCCATGTGCTCGTTGTGCTCCCACGCCTCGGGCACCATCATCAGCACCGCGTGCGGCAGCGAACGACCGCCGAGGTGCAGCAGCTCGAGCGTCTCGTCGAACGACGCGGAGTCGCTGCCGCCGTCGGAGACCAGCGGAGTGAGACCGCTGAGGTCGCCGAGCAGCGGGCTGGAGATGTCCGCCTGACGGGCCCTCATGGAGTTGCGGTTGCCCTTCACCGTGTTGATCTCGCCGTTGTGCGCGATCATGCGGAACGGCTGCGCGAGGGGCCACGACGGGAAGGTATTGGTCGAGTACCGGGAGTGCACGAGGGCCAGTTCGGTCTCGAAGCGTTCGTCAGAGAGATCGGGAAAGAAGGGCTCGAGCTGCAGCGTCGTGACCATGCCTTTATAGACGATGGTGCGGCTCGACAGCGACGGGATGAAGACGTCTGTGGTCTTGCTGGCACGGCGCCGAAGTCGGTAGACGATGCGGTCGAGTTCGATGCCGCGAGCGGTCGGCCCGTCGACTCCCAGCCGAGCCACGAAGATCTGCTCGAAAGCCGGCATCGTCTCCCGCGCCTGGGTGCCAATGGCGCTGTCGTCGGTGGGCACTTCGCGCCATCCGAGCACGGTCAGCCCCTCTTCGCGGGCGATGAGATCGATGGTGCGCTTCGCGCGCTCGCGCTGCACCTGATCAAGCGGCAGATAGATCATGCCGGCTGCGTACTCGCCTTTGTCTGGCAGGGCGAAATCGACGACCTCGCTGAAGAAGCGATGCGGAATCTGCAGCAGGATGCCGGCGCCGTCACCCGTGCCGGCGTCAGATCCGACGGCACCGCGGTGTTCGAGGTTGCGCAGTGCGTTGAGCGCGTGATCGACGATGTCATGGCCGGGTGTTCCACGCAGGGTGGCCACCATGGCCAGCCCGCAGGCGTCTTTCTCTGCTTCACGTCGGTAGAGACCGGCATCGCCGGGGATGTGACTGAACCGGGTGAACTCGGAGTCGGGCGCTGTGCCCGAATGGCGATGCTCTGCAGTGGATGCGGAGTGACTCTGCATTGTAGGACTCCTTCATGCGCGCCGGCTCAGAAGCGTCTGCTCGTATGCGCTCATGGTCACGAGAGCTCGTGTTCATGACGGCCGTGTTACGGCGCCATGACATCGCATGCTGATCCAGCGAGGAAGTCCAACTTTATCCGGCTATTGTTACCGGGATCTCACATTGTGTTACAGGCACGTTACAGAACCTGCGCCGATGTCAGCTGCGCTCGCTGGCTTTCGACTCTGCTGCGGAGGCGACCTCGGCATCCGCCGAATCGGCATCGACGGCAGCAGACGAGACGG
Organism: Pseudoclavibacter sp. CFCC 14310; assembly: GCF_008831165.1. NCBI lineage: Bacteria > Bacillati > Actinomycetota > Actinomycetes > Micrococcales > Microbacteriaceae > Pseudoclavibacter > Pseudoclavibacter sp. CFCC 14310. The sequence goes on from NZ_WBKC01000002.1 coordinate 584,245, forward strand.
CGACCTGTTCGAGCGCCTCGAGCCGGGCCAGATGCTCCGGCCGGTACGGGCTCGGCTCGGCACCGGGGTGCCGGCGCGCCTGCACGAACATGATGACCAGGCCGATGACGACGACCGCGACGGCGCCCCACTGGTTCAGACGTGCGCCGAGGAAGACGGCGATCGGGTCGAGTCGCATGCCCTCGACGAAGAATCGGCCGATGCCGTACCAGACCAGGTAGAGGCCGAAGAGCCGGCCCCACTGCAGCGCGAAGCGGCGCCCGGCCCAGAGCAGCACGAGCACGCCGATGAGGTTCCACAGCGATTCGTAGAGAAAGGCCGGGTGGAAGAGCGTGCCTTCGGGCAGCCCGACCGGGAAGGCGCTGTTGCTCGCCGGGATCTGAATGCCCCACGGCAGGTTCGTCGGGGTTCCGAAGAGCTCGTTGTTGAAGTAGTTGCCCCACCGGCCGAGTGCCTGCGCGAGCAGGATGCCGGGGGCCGCCGCATCGAGCAGCGTGGTCAGCCGCAGGCCGGCGAGATGCGTGCCGATGACGGCTCCCACCACGCCGAGCAGCAGAGCGCCGAAGATCGCCAGACCGCCCTCCCAGATGTAGAGAAAACGCAGCGGGTCGCCGGTGCCGGTGAAGTAGTCGGCCGGATGCGTGAAGACGTGGTAGAGGCGCCCGCCGATGATGCCGAACGGCACCGCCCACAGCGCCACGTCGAGCACGGCCCAGCCGTCGGCCCCACGGTGTTTCAGGCGCACACCCGTGACCCAGCAGGCGAGCACGATGCCGATGGCGATGATCACACCGTAGTAGTGGATGGTGAGCGACCCTATGGAGAACGCTCCGGTGCCGGGGGTGGGAAAGCTGGCGAGATTCACGACTCGTATCCTAGTCTCTTCTGCTCGAGCGGCGGTCTAAGCGGTCGCTCGGGATGTCTTGCCGGCAGCGAGCTGCTCGGCGAGCGTCGCGACGGCGGAGGCTCCCCCGTCTCGCAGAGCCCGCACGAACGCCGAACCCACGATGGCGCCGTCGGCGTAGCCGAGCACGTCGGCCACCTGATCGGGGCGCGAGATGCCGAGGCCGACCGCAAGGGGGCGATCGGTGAACGCACGCAGTCGGGCGGTGAGCTTGCCGGCGCGCTCGTCGACCTCGGTGCGGGTGCCGGTGACGCCCATGGTCGACACCACGTAGACGAAGCCGCGCGAGGTGTCGGAGATCAGCCGCAGTCGTTCGTCCGACGACGTCGGAGCAGCGAGAAAGACGTGGTCGAGATCGTGCGCTTCAGCCGCGGTGATCCAGTCGGCGCCCTCGTCGGGCACCAGGTCGGGAGTGATGAGCCCGGCGCCGCCCGCCTGCTGCAGGTCGCGGGCGTACTCTTCGACGCCGTGCTGCAGAACGAGATTCCAGTACGACATGACCAGCACGGGCACGTCGACACGACGGCGGATCGCCTCGATCGCACGAAAGACGTCCGAGATGCGGAAGCCGCGCTCAAGCGCCGCACCGGTCGCCGCCTGGATGACCGGGCCGTCCATGACGGGATCCGAGTACGGCACGCCCAGCTCGATCACGTCGACGCCGTGCTCGGCCATCGCGACCACGGCGTCCACACTCGCGTCGAAATCGGGAAAGCCGACCGGCAGGTATCCGATCAGGGAGCCATGAGCACCGTCGTCACCGGATTCGGCACGGGTGCGCAGCAGCGGTTCGACGCTCATCGGCGTTCCTCCTTGGTCGCGGACTGATTCGTGTCGGCGGGCCTCTGCTCGCCGGGTCCGGCCATCTGCTCGGGGTCGGTGATGTACCCGAAATAGCGTGCCGCGGTCTCCATGTCTTTGTCACCGCGGCCGGAGAGCGAGACCAAGAGCACGGCGTCGGGTCCGAGCCGGCGGCCCTCACGGATCGCACCGGCGACGGCGTGTGCGGATTCGATCGCCGGAATGATGCCCTCGGTGCGCGACAGGTCGCGGAAGGCGCTCATGGCCTCGTCGTCGGTGACGGCCTCGTAGCGGGCACGTCCGATGTCAGAGAGCCATGAGTGCTCCGGGCCGACGCCCGGGTAGTCGAGGCCGGCAGAGATCGAATGGCTCTCGATGGTCTGGCCGTCGTCGTCCTGCAGCAGATAGCTCTTGGCACCGTGCAGGGTGCCGGAGCGGCCGCGCTCGATCGTCGCCGCATGGTGAGGTGTGTCGATGCCTTCGCCGCCGGCTTCGATGCCGAGCAGTGCCACCTCGGGGTCGTCGAGGAACGCGTTGAAGATGCCCATGGCATTCGAGCCGCCGCCGACGCAGGCGATGACTTCGTCGGGCAGCCGACCGATCTTCTCTGACAGCTGCTCGCGTGCCTCGTCGCCGATGACCTTCTGCAGATCGCGCACGATCTCGGGAAAGGGATGGGGGCCGGCGACGGTTCCCATCAGATAGTGCGTCGTGTCGAGGTTGGCGACCCAGTCGCGCAGCCCCTCGTTGATGGCGTCTTTCAGCGTGCGCGAACCGGTGCGTGCAGGCACCACCTCGGCTCCCAGCAGCTCCATGCGAGCGACGTTGAGCGCTTGGCGCTCGATGTCGACCTCGCCCATGTAGATCTGGCATTCGAAGCCGAACACCGCCGCAGCGGTCGCCGTGGCGACACCATGCTGGCCGGCCCCGGTCTCGGCGATCAGCCGTGTCTTGCCCATGCGCTTGGCGAGCAGCGCCTGCCCGAGCACGTTGTTGATCTTATGCGCGCCGGTGTGGTTGAGGTCTTCGCGTTTGAGCCAGATCTTCGCGCCCCCGGCGAGCTCGCTGAGCCGCGGAGCGAAGGTGAGCAGCGACGGCCGACCGGTGTAGTCACGGGCGAGCCGTTCGATCTCGGCCTGGAACTCGGGGTCGGCCTGGGCCTCATGCCAGGTGCGATCGAGCTCGTCGAGTGCGGTGATGAGCGGCTCGGGCACGAACCTGCCGCCAAAGGCGCCGAAGTACGGCCCTGTCGTCTCGCTGAGCTTCGTCATGCGTTCCTTCCACACTGTTCGTTCACCCACACAGATTGTCCTCTGTGTGCAGGAGTGCCACAAGAATTTGTTCAGCCGGGCCGGCCGCACGAGCGAGGTGCCTGCGGAGGCTGATCGGTCGATCGCCTGCCTGCGACCTGGTCGGGATGTGCGGCCGACTCGGTCGAATCGGCTTCAGACCCCGGTGAACTGCGGCAGCAGCTCTGCCGGGTCTCCCGTGACCAAGGCCTGGCCCACCAGCACGGCGTCTGCGCCGGCGGCGCGATAGTCGCGCACGTCTTCTGCGGTGCGCACCGCAGATTCGGCGACCTTCACGACGTCGTCGGGAATCTGTGCGGCGAGGGCGGAGAACCGCGACGGATCTTCGGCGAAGTCTTTGAGGTCACGCGCGTTGACTCCGATGATGCGTGCACCGCTGGCCACGGCTGCCCGCACCTCATCGTCATTGTGCGTCTCGACCAGTGCGTGCATGCCCAATGACTCGGCCAGCTCGCGCAGAGTGCGCAGCCGGCTCTCTGAGAGACCGGCCACGATGAGCAGCACCAGGTCTGCTCCGGCGGCACGCGCCTCGACGATCTGATACTCGGTGGCGATGAAGTCTTTGCGCAGCACCGGCACGCGAACGCGCTGACGCACCGCGCGCAGGTCATCGAGCGACCCTTTGAAGCGTGTGCGCTCGGTGAGCACAGAGATGACCGAGGCCCCGTTGGCGGCGTAGGTCTCGGCGAGCAGCGCCGGATCGGGGATGTCGGCGAGATCGCCGCGCGAGGGGCTGGCACGCTTCACCTCGGCGATCACGTGGATGTGATCGCTTCTGGTCAGCGCCGCATAGCCGTCTCGTGCGGGCGGCTGCGCCGCAGCCAGCGACTGCACCTCTGCGAGCGGCGTCTGCGCCTCGCGCACTGCGGCATCGCCCAGCGCAGCCTCATACAGGCTGTCGAGAATGGTCATCGGTCAGTGCGACTTGTGCGCATACCTCGGGCTGTGCGCACCGAACCCTGCCTTCGAGAGCACGACGCCGACGATCACACCCACGGCAGCGACGATCGCAGCGACGAGCACGCCCACCGGATGACCGGCCACGAACGCGATGGTGCCGATGATGAAAGCCGCCAGCACGATGATCACCGCCGTCCATGCGGCCGGCGAGTTGCCATGGCCGGGATTGATGATTTCTTCGCTGATCTCGCTCATTGCTCTCCTCGAGGTCTCGGATTCTGTTCAAGTGTACCCGGATCGTCCGGGCTGCCGTTGCGCCTGCGCGCTCGGTCGTCGGCCCCGTCGTCGAGATCGACGTCGTTCTCGGTCGGGTCGATTCCCACGGAGAAGGCGTCCCAGGTCTGGGCTGACTCGGCCGCATCCACCGGGCTCGGGCCTGAGACCGACGCTGCGGTCGGCTTCTGAAAACGACGCACGGTGCGCTTCCAGCGTCCGGCGACGACGAAGACCCACACCGCATGCACCACGATCAGCGCTGCTGCGGCCAGCGCCACCCAGACCCAGCCGGTCGGCGTCGGCTCGCCCACCAAAGTCGCCAGTGTGCGAGGGCCGGAGACGCCGGTCGCCTCGGCCAGCTGGTTCAGGCTGACGGCCAGCGGATCCCTCCACACGGTCTGCACCGACCAGATCGTGACCGCTCCGAGCACGCCCTCGATCACCGCGAGCACCCGGGTGAGCACGACGCCGCTGAGCCCCATCACAGCCGTCACGGCCAGGGCTGTGAGGCCGTAGGCCTGCACCGCTCCGACGGCCTGCTGCCCGGTGACGTGCACGGCTCCGTGGGCCGACCCCACTGACCAGTCCAGCCATGGCTGTGATGCGGACAGGGTCAGCACCCCGGCCAGAGCCAGCCCGATGACGACGACTCCGCCCCGGCCGCTTCCCCGTGATCGGGTCGGCTGCTTCGCCGTGCCCGCTGCGGGATGCTCGCTCATGCCCGACCCGTTCGCTCGCGTCGATCGGCGGCGGGTCGCACGGTGGATGCGATGGCCACGGCCCGAAGCGGAGCGGCCGCCTTGTTGCGCGACTCCTGATACTCGCTCTCCGGCACCGAGTCAGCGACGATGCCGGCGCCGGCCTGCACCGTGGCTCGGCCGCCGCTCAGCACAGCGGTGCGGATGGCGATGGCCAGATCGGCGTTGCCGGCGAAGTCGAAGTATCCGACCACTCCCCCGTAGACGCCACGCCCGACGGGCTCGAGGTCTTCGATGATCTCAAGCGCCCTCGGTTTGGGAGCACCACTGAGCGTGCCGGCCGGAAAGGTGGCCGCCAGCACGTCAACGGCGTCGACGCCTGCGCGGGTGACGCCCTCGACCGACGAGCTGATGTGCATGATGTGGCTGAACCGCTCGATGATCATGAACTCGCTGACCCGCACGCTGTGCGGCTCGCAGACTTTGAGCAGATCGTTACGGGCAAGGTCGACGAGCATGAGATGTTCCGAGCGCTCTTTCTCATCGGCCAGCAGTTCGTCGGCCAGGTGAGCGTCGCGCTCCGGGGTCGTGCCGCGTGGCCGCGAGCCGGCGATCGGATGCGAGACGACGGCCCCGTCGGTCACCTTCACGAGCGCCTCGGGCGACGAGCCGACCACATGCAGCAGCTCTCCGTCAGTGCCGCGGTGCGTCTGCAGATACATGTACGGACTGGGGTTCAGCGTGCGCAGCACCCGATAGACGTCGAGCGGGTCGGCCTGCGTCTCGAGGTCGAAGCGCTGGCTGATGACCACCTGGAAGATGTCGCCTGCGACGATGTGCTGCTTGGACTGTTCCACAGCGGCGAGGAAGTCGCCTCTCTCGGTGCGGTGGGCGGCCTGCGGCTCGACGTCGAAGTCCACGTCGTCGATTGTGGCCGGCGTGGGCTCGGCGAGCTCTGCGACCAGCGACCCCAGAGCATCCTGCGACTCCTGCCACAGCGCGTCAAGATCGCTGTCAGCGTCTACCAGCGCGTTGTGCACCAGCCAGATCGTGCCATATCGATGGTCGATCGCGACCAGATCGCGCACGAACGACAGGCTCACCACCGGGGCGTTCGTCTCGGGCGGGTTGCGTCGCTCGATGTGCTCGAGTTCGCGGATGGCATCCCAGGCGACGAATCCGACCAGGCCACTGGTCAGCGGCGGGACTCCGGGTACCGGTGCGGTGCGCCAGCGGCGCACGATGGTCTGAATCGCGTCGAACGCACGCTCCGGCGTGTCGCCGCCGAATGCACGCTCGGCGCTCAGTGACTCGTCATTCCAACGCGGGCGTCCGGCGGCATCCGTCGTCAGCGTGCCGTAGGAGGACGCGCCAACGAACGAGAACCGGCCCCACTCGCCGGCGCTGTCGGCCGACTCCAGCAGGAACGTGCCCGGGCGCGAGTCGGCGATCTTGCGGTAGACGCCCATCGGGGTCTCGGAGTCGCCCAAGACGCGACGCACCACGGGGACGATCGCATGGCTCTGTGCGAGTTCGCGGAACCGCTCACGGGTGGTCGCGGCCGATCCGAATGCGGTGGTCATCATGACTCCTCGATCTCGCTCCACAGGCGGCGCCCCGTGAAGCAGGTTCGCGTGCCGGTGTGGCAGGCCGCGCCGATCTGATCGACGCGTGCGAGCAGGGTGTCGCCGTCGCAGTCGGCGTCGAGGGAGACGAGACGCTGGGTGTGGCCGCTGGTCTCGCCCTTGCGCCAGATCTGCTGTCGCGACCGCGACCAGAAGACGGTGCGACCCTCGACCATGGTGAGTCGCACGGTCTCGGCGTTCATCCACGCCATCATGAGCACCTCGCCGGAGTCATACTGCTGCACGACGACGGGCACGAGTCCTTGGTCGTTGTAGCGGATGTCGTCGAGCGTGGTCATGGTCATTCCTGATTCTGAGACGCTGCTGCGGCCTGCGTCGCCTCGGTGACGGAGAAATCGGTGGTGCCCAGCCCGTCATGAGCGTCGGGCACGGCCCGCACTTCGAAGCCTGCGTCGGCCAGAGCCTGTTTGACGTCGGGGATGGCGACCTGCTGCCGGTGGAAGACGCTCGCGGCGAGAACGGCATCGGCACCGGCTCGGGCGGCCTCCACGAAGTGCGCGACGGTACCGGCACCCCCGGAGGCGATGATCGGTGCAGCGACCAGGCCCCGCAGCCGAGCGATCAGGTCGAGGTCGAAGCCGTTCTGAGTGCCATCAGCGTCGATCGAATTGACCAGCAGCTCACCGGCCCCCAAGTCGACGGCCCGCTGAGCCCACTCGAGTGCGTCGACGTCGGTCTCGGTGCGGCCGCCGTGCGTGGTGACCACGAAGCCTGATGCGGTGCGCGGACTGCGCTTGATGTCGAGTGAGAGCACGGTCACCTGCGCGCCGAATCGGTCGGCGATCTCGGTGAGCACCTCGGGACGGGCGATCGCCGCCGAGTTGATGCCGATCTTGTCGGCGCCCGACGCCAGCAGCCGAGCGACCTGGTCGACTCCGCGCACGCCCCCGCCGACGGTGAGCGGAATGAACACCTGCTCGGCGGTGCGCTGCACCACGTCATACATCGTCGCCCGGTTCTCGACCGTGGCAGTGACGTCGAGGAAGGTCACTTCGTCGGCGCCCTCGCGGTAGTAGCGCGCCGCCAGTTCGACCGGATCGCCCTCGTCGCGCAGATTCCTGAAGTTGACGCCTTTGACGACTCTGCCGTCTGCGACGTCGAGGCAGGGAATGACCCGGATCGCGAGCGTCATCTAGATTCTCGCCGTGTTCAGGGTGCTGACCAGAATGGCGCGGGCACCGGTCTTGTAGAGCTCGTCGACGGCGTCGTTGATGTGCTCGCGCGGAGCCATCGCCCGCACCGCCACCCAGTCGGCGCGCGCCAGCGGCGAGACCGTCGGCGACTCGAGCCCCGGGGTGAGCCGGATGGCTGCGTCGAGCTCGGTCTTCGGCACGTCGTAGTCGAGCAACACGTACTCGCGCGCGACGCGGACACCCTGCAGACGCTCGCTGAGCACACGGGCTTCGTCTACCAGACGGCCGTCCGTCAGCGACTGAGGTGCTCCGATGAGCACCGCAGACGACGCCAGAATGATCGGCCCGAAGATGTGCAGCCCGGCGTAGCGCAGGGTCGTGCCCGTCTCGACCACGTCTGCGACGACATCAGCCACCCCGAGACGAATGGCGTTCTCGACGGCTCCGTCGAGGTGCACAAGCTTCACTGTGATGTCGTGCTGGGCGAGGAAGTCGGCCAGCAGCTTCGGGTAGCTTGTGGCGACCCGAAGACCATCGATGTCTTCGAGGGTGCTGTACTTGCCCTCGGGGCCGGCCAGACGGAACTTCGAGCGCCCGAACTGCAGGTTGTCGACCTCGGTGGCCTCGGTCTCGGAGTCGAGCAGGAAGTCACGACCTGTGATGCCCACGTCGAGCGCACCGGCGCCGACGTAGGTGGCGATGTCACGGGGACGCAGGTAGAAGAACTCGACGCCATTGTGCTCGTCGAGCACATAGAGGTCTTTGGTGTCGCGGCGGGTCGCATACCCGGCCTGTCTCAGCATGTCGAGGGCTGCCTGACTCAGCACGCCCTTATTCGGAATCGCTACACGCAGCACTTTCTGTCTTTCTCGAGAGACGAGGCTCAGGCTCAGACGGGGCGAACCGAGGCCTCTGATCAGGTTATCGGGGAGTGAGGTCTGGGCGCCATCAGATCACACCGGACGAAGGTGCGACCGGGTGCCGCCCGACTCGTATCGGAGCGTCTGACTCAGAGTTCGCGGTAGACGTCTTCGAGGCTGATGCCCTTCTTGATGAGCATGACCTGCAGATGGTAGATCAGCTGGCTGGCCTCCATTGCGAGCGCCTGATCGGTCTCGTGCTCGGCGGCGAGCCACACTTCGGCGGCCTCTTCGACGATCTTCTTGCCAATGGCATGCACGCCCGCGTCGAGTTCGACGACGGTCTTCGACCCCTCAGGACGGGTGGCGGCCTTTTCGGTCAGTTCGCTGAACAGCTCTTCAAACGTCTTCATCGTGCTCAAGCCTACCGCGTGAATCCGTCGGGCGCGCATCCCGGCACACGAGCGGCGCGGACTGCGCTCACCGGCTGCGAACAGCACCGGCCGCGCGGTCAGCCTTGGCGTGCCAGCTCGGCCGCGGCGCGCAGCTCGGCGATCGCGACCCGCGCATCCGCCGCGGCGAAGACGCTCGAACCCGCAACCAGCGAATCCGCACCGGCAGACACCGCGATGGCGCCCGTATGCGCGTTGACTCCCCCGTCGACCTGCAGCACCAGATCGTCGAGTCCCTGCCGATCGGCGCGTTCGCGAAGCATCTGCAGCTTTCTCGTCGTGCCCGCCTCGATGTACGACTGCCCGCCGAATCCCGGTTCGACGGTCATCACGAGCACTCGGTTGAAGTATTCGAGCAGGTCGATGACAGTCTCGACCGGCGTGGCCGGCTTCAGCGCGATGCCGGCCTGCGCGCCGAGCGACCGCAAAGTGCGCGCCACGCTCAGCGGCGAGGTCGCGGCTTCGAGATGAAAGGTCACCGCGTGCGCGCCGAGTTCGGCATAGGCCGGTGCCCACCGGTCGGGGTCATCGATCATCAGATGCACGTCGAGCGGAATCGGCGAGTACTGCTGGATGTACTTCACCACCGGTGCGCCGAAGGTGAGGTTCGGCACGAAGTGGTTGTCCATCACGTCGATGTGCGCGGTGTCTGCCGTGGCGATCTGCTGAAGTGTGCCCTTCAGATCGCCGAGGTCTGCATTGAGGATGCTCGGGCTGATCTGCACGTGACGAGTGGCTGCGGTCATGCGGTCAAGTCTAGGCCGTCGCCCGAAGCGCCCGAATGCATCGACGAACCCCACTGGCAGACGGCGCCCCAGCAGCGCAGGTGTGACAGCACCCCGCCGAAATCGCACCAAAGTGACAACCGCGGTCGTTCTGACGCAGATCTGTCACATCTGTGCTGATTTGCCCGGCCGCGCTATGACACCTCGTGCGAAGATCGCCTCCGTCTGCTCGAGCGCAGCACCCTTTGTCTCAGGAATGCGCCGCAGCACAAAGAAGAACGAGAACAGGGCGACCAGCGCGTAAATCCCGTAGGTGATGGGCAGCGACCACGCGCCCATCGAGGGAAACGACACCGTCACCAAGAAGTTCGCCACCCACTGCGCCGCGGCAGCAAGACCGAGTGCCCGGCCGCGAATGCGGCTCGGGAAGATCTCGCCCAGCAGCACCCACACCAGCGGCCCCCACGAGGCTCCGAACCCAATGACGAAGAGATTGGCTGCGACCAGAGCGATGATGCCCCAGGGCGCAGGCAGGCTCGGTGCCCCGTTCACATCGACCGCGAACGAGAAACTGACCGCCATGGCGCCCAGCGACACGGCCATCAGCACCGACCCGCTCAGCAGGATCGGTCGCCTGCCCACCCGGTCCACCAGCACGATCGCGATGATCGTGACCAGCACGTTCGTCACCGATGTGATCACGCTGATCGTGAGCGAGTTGCTCTCGGTGAACCCGACCGCCTTCCACAGCGTGGTCGAGTAGTAGAAGATCACGTTGATGCCGACGAACTGCTGCAGAACCGAGAGCACGATGCCGATCCACACGATCGGCTGCAGCCCGAGCCTGGATCCGCGCAGCGACGCCTTCGACTGGCTGCGATCGGTCGCGATGGCAGCTTCGAGCTCGCCGATCGTGCCGTCCAGCGCACGGCTCGGAGTGAGTTTCGCCAGCACTGCTCGCGCCGCCTGCTCACGCCCCACGGCCACCAGAAAGCGCGGAGACTCGGGCAGCAGCACCGCAAGCACTCCGTAGACGGCGGCCGGAATCACGCCGACCAACAGCATCCACCGCCAGGCGGGCATGCCGAACCAGAGCGCCTGCGACGCACCGCCGGCACCATGTGCCAAAAGCGAATCGGAAAGCAGCGCCGCGAAGATGCCGAGCGTCACCGCGAGCTGCTGCAGTGACCCCAGACTGCCGCGAATGCGCTGCGGCGCGATCTCGGCGATGTACGCTGGCGCCACCACCGACGCGATGCCCACACCGACGCCGCTCATCACGCGCCACAGAATCAGGTCGGGCACGCTCACCGTGAACGCGGCGCCGATCGAGCTGACGAAGAACATGATCGCGCCGATGCGCATCACCCACAGGCGCCCCCAGCGATCGGCAAGCGCGCCCGCGAACATCGCCCCTGCAGCTGAGCCGAGCAGCGCGACGGCGACCACGAAGCCAGTCAGCGCATCGCCGAGCGTGAAGTGATGGTTGACCGAGTCGACTGCCCCGTTGATGACCGACGAGTCGAACCCAAAGAGAAAACCGCCCATCGCTGCGGCCGACGCAAGCACGACGGCGCGTCGTCGAAAGCGCGGCTCGAGGTCTGGGACGGGTGAGCCAAGAGTGCGTGCACCTGGAGTCGAGCAAGCGCCGGCCACACCGTGCTGCGACATCGCGCCGGCGGATGCTGCGGCATCGCGCCGCTCGGAAGTCGGCTGATTCTTGCGCTGGTTCTCGGGCCGCGGGCTCACTGGACTGTCAGGCACGGGCACTGAGTCTAGCAATGCGATGCCGACGGCTCTGCACGATCCCATCGACGATCAGCAGCACGATCGACGTCCAGATCAGTGCGAAGCCGACCAGGCGGCTCGTCGGCATCGGCTCATGCAACACGACGACGCCGATGACGAACTGCATCGTCGGGGCCAGATACTGCAAAAAGCCGATCCAACTGAGCGGCAGTCTTCTCGATGCTGCCGCGAACGTGATCAGCGGCACCGCAGTGACCACACCCGCCGATGCCAGCAGCAGCGCGTGGCCGAGGCCGGTGCGCCCGAAGGTCAGACCGGCTCCGGCGAACTCCACCACCAGCAGCACCACCACAGCGATGGGCAAGAGCAGCGTGGTCTCGATGGTGAGACCGCTGATGGCATCGACGCGCTCGCCGACCTTCGACTTGATCAGCCCGTAGAAGCCGAAGCTGAATGCGAGGCCGAGACCGATCCAAGGCAGCTGCCCGTAGGCCACCACGAGCACGACCACGGCGACCGTACTCAGGCAGACCGCCGCCCATTGCACACGGCTGAGCCGATCGTGCTGCACAAACACTGCGAGCAGAACCGTCACGATCGGGTTGATGAAGTAGCCGAGCGACGCCTCGAGCACGTGTTCGCTGGTTACGGCGATCACGTAGAGCTGCCAGTTCGCATAGATCAGCAGTGCTGCGGCGGTGAGCGTCAGCAGCACCCGCGGTTCTCGGAACAGTGCGACCAGATGCCGCCACTGCCGTGTCACAGTCACCAGCAGCACGCAGAACACCGCGGAGAAGACCACTCGCGCGGCCACGAGCTCGAACGGTCCGGTCGGCGCCATCAGCATGAAGTAGAGCGGCAGCGCTCCCCAGATCAGATAGGTGCCGATACCAAGCATCAGGCCGCTGCGACGCGGCTGTCGTGAGAGCTGCGACGGTCTCGCGGCACCCTCCGGCAGCGCAATGGGCCCGGTCGCCATCTCGGGCGAACTGTGCGGAGCCATCAGCGCCTCCTCAGCACCGAGACGAACATGCCGTCGCTCGCGTGCACATGCGGCCAGAGCTGCAGCCCTAGAGCACCTGAGCCGACCAGAGGTCTGTCACTCGCTCCGAGACCGGACGCTGCTCCGGGGCCGAGCCCGGCGTCAGCCTCGACGAGTATGCCCGCCGTGTCGAGCACATCCAGCGTTCCCGGCTGCCGCGCCAGCAGCGCGTCGATCTGTCGGCGCGTCTCAGCCAGGTGCGGCGAGCAGGTCACATAGGCGATCAGCGCACCGGGGCGCGCCGAGGCGACGGCTGCGTCGAGCAGCCGCTGCTGCAGGGCGGTCAGGTCGCGCAGATCCGTCGGCTGCTTGCGCCAGCGAGACTCCGGCCGGCGACGCAACGCCCCCAACCCGGTGCACGGCGCGTCGATCAGCAGCCGATGCCACTGCCCCGACACCCGTTCGAGCTCGGTGGCGCCGTCGTGCTGGTCGACGGTGACGGCGCCGAACCCGGACTCCTCCAGCGCCCGCCGCACCAGATCGGCGCGGTGCGGCACCGGCTCGTTGGCGCGCAGCGCAGCCTTCGGCTCGTGCCGGGCGGCGAGCGCGGCGAGCAGCGCGGTCTTGCCGCCGGGGCCGGCGCACAGATCGAGCCAACGCTCGCCCTCGTCGTCGGCGGATGCACCGGGTCGGTCGCCGCCGTCGGGTGCGGCCGCGAGCGCGAGGGCCGCCAGCTGAGAGCCGACGTCCTGCACTCGCACGCCGCGTCGACACAGCTCGAGCGGATCGCCGTGTTCGAGCACCGCGCCGAACGGCGACAACGGGCTCGCCGTGGTGCCCGGAATGTCAGCGCGGTCGGCGACGCCCGGCAGTGCGACGAGGTTGACGGCCGGTGCGGCGTTGTCGGCGGCCAGCAGCGCTTCGAGGTCTCCGTCGCGTCCGTCGGCGGCGAGCGACTTGCGCAGGGCGCGCACGATCCACTCGGGATGCGACCAGCGCACGCTCAGGTACCGGTCGGCGGGCAGTTCGGCCTGCAGCACGCTCACCCACTCGTCGAGGCTGCGCTCGGTGAGCCGACGCATGACGGCGTTGATCAGGCCCGCAGCCTTCGCCTCGCGTGTGCGCTTCGCCAGTGACACCGTCTCATTGACCGCGGCATGCCCGGGCACCCGCATGTGCAGCGCCTGATGGGCGCCGAGACGCAGGATGTCGCGCACGCGTCGGTCGAGTTCACTCGCGTCGCGACGTGCGGCGCGGCTGATCAGCTCGTCGTAGAGGGCTCGCCAGCGCAGGGTGCCGTAGACGAGTTCGGTGACGAAGCCGCGGTCTCGCGGTTCGAGGCCGCTGTCTGCCAGGCGGGCCGGCAGCAGCAGGTTCGCATAGGCGTCGTTGGCATCGACCTCTTCGAGCACGCCGAGCGCGAGCCGACGCGGGTCGGCTCGACGCTGCTGCGGGCGGTCGCCGCCACGCTCATTGCGGCCGGAATCGTGTCGGCGGCTCTGAGACCGGTCTGATCGGCGATCGTTCCGGCTCATGCGAACACCGCCAGAGGCTGGTCGGCCGCGGCGCCCTGCTGGCGCAGACCGTTGGCCCAGTCACGGGCTGCCATGCCGCGTCTGCCTGCGGGCTGCACCTCGAGCAGTTCGAGCCAGCCGTCGGCTGTCGCCACGAGCACGCGGCGCTGCCACAGCACGACGCTGCCGGCCGGCTGAAGCGACGGCGTCTGGACCGCCGGATCAGGTCGCCCTAGACGCAGGACCTTGCAGGTGTCGCCGTCGAGGGTCGTCCACGCCCCCGGTTCGGGCGTCGCTGCGCGCCAGCGGTTGAACACCTGAGCGACAGGCTGCATCCAGCTCAGGCGGCCGAATTGCCGATCGAGCTTGGCGGCCACGGTCACTTCGCCTTTCTGCGCGACAGGATGTGCGGTGCCGGCGGCCAGGCCATCCGCCACTGCCACGACGCTCTCTGCGCCCTCGACGCCCATGCGCCGCAGCACCTCTCCGGCTGTCGCGTCGTCGAGACCCGCTACCGTCTGCTGCTCGTAGACGTCGCCGGCGTCGAGTTCGCTCGTCACGCCGATGACCGAGAAGCCGAGCGGGGCATCCCCCGCTGCGATCGCCCGCTGCACGGGGGCGGCGCCGCGCCAGCGCGGCAGCAGTGAGACGTGCAGGTTGATCCAGCCGTGCGCCGGCAGGTCGAGCAGGTCGTCGGGCAGAATCGCGCCGTAGGCGACGACGACCCCGAGGTCGACTGGGCCGGCGGTCTCACGGATCTCGTCGAGCGCCTCGGCGGTGATGCGGGTGGCACGGACGACGGGCAGGCCCTCGGCCTCTGCCAGCGCGGCCACAGGGCTCGGCGTCAGACGGCGGCGGCGCCCCAGCGGGGCGTCCGGGCGGGTGACCACGGCGGCGATCTCGTGGGGTGAGTCGATGATTCGGCGCAGCACGGTGGCTGCGATCTCAGGGGTTCCGGCAAAGATGATGCGCACCGCACCAGTGTACGTGGCGCGGTGCGCATCGGGTCATGCGCGCAGCGGATGCGCGTCGGCGAGCTGACCGCAGACGCCCGTGCCGCGGTCGGTGCTCGTCGGTCAGGCCGGGAAGCGACGCAACGCGACGACCGGCCCCGTCCAGTAGTCCTGGTCGAGGACGGCTCCGCGCACGGCCACGACCTTGCCGCCGAGACGCAGCACGGTCAGCGCGATCTCGCCGAGCACGTCGTCTGAGCCCTCGTCCAGAGCCAGCGTGCCGGTCTCACCGTCGTAGTTGCCGTGCACGTGGCTGGTGATGTCGTAGTAGAGCGTATCGATCGCGCCCTGTGCTGCGGCGCGACCCACGGCGGCGAGGTCGCGCTCGACGCGTGACCCGTCGCTCTCACCGAGGCTGCGCAGCGCCGCATCGACGGTCTCGACGTTGTAGCGAGAGAGAAAATGGCGGATGCGCTCGTCGACGGCGGCGGCCTGCAGATGGTCTGCCGCCTGCTCGATCACGGTGACGTCGCGAGCGGTGCTGTCGCTCGCCGCGAAGTGCTGCGGAAACATCTCGGCCAGC
The DNA here is from genome assembly GCF_008831165.1 of Pseudoclavibacter sp. CFCC 14310. Lineage (NCBI taxonomy): Bacteria > Bacillati > Actinomycetota > Actinomycetes > Micrococcales > Microbacteriaceae > Pseudoclavibacter > Pseudoclavibacter sp. CFCC 14310. The sequence goes on from NZ_WBKC01000002.1 coordinate 599,731, forward strand.
GGGCTCACGGCGAAGACCACCAGCGGCACCCGGCCTTTCGGGTCTGCACGCTGGAGCTCGGCAGCGGTGGCACGAGCAACCTCGCGTGCATACGCCGCATAGTAGAGCGAGCGATCGTTCTCGATCTTGCTCGGACGGCTCGCCCGGTCTTTGCCCCCGTCGAGGTCTGGACTGCCGTTCGCCTCTTCGGCATCGGCCGGCCAGTCGCCCTCGGGCACGACCTTCTCGGCTCGGCTCTCAGGAGTCGCATGCCAGAGTGACCAGCCCTTGGCCGAGAGGGTCAGAGCATGGGCCTCCTGCAGCTGGCTGACCGCACGCAGCAGCGGGCCGACGGCGAACCGATTGCTCACGAAGACCGCGTCGTCGATGCGGCTGGGCAGCACGAAGACGTCGCTGAAGTCGGGTGAGACGAAGATGGCGAGCGACCGTGCGAGATCTGCCCAGACGTCGTTCTCAGCGAGCACCTCGTCACGACGCGTCTGAATCGCGTCGATGACGCTCTGCGGCTCACCGGCCACTTTCAGCTGCGATACGGCTTCGTCGAACAGGCTCTTCACGGCGGTCTGCGCACGTTCGCGCTCCGTCACCGTCGGCTGAGCGTCGACGTAGACCGTCACTGACGCCGGGCGCTCACCGGCGAGCTCCTGCAGAATCTCAGTGGTGGGAAGGGTGTACCGAATGGCCATGATCGCAACCTTTCACGCTGCGCGAAGCAGCGATGTTGGACGACGACGGCCGGTCACAGGTTTGCGCTGGCCGCGCATCGTGTGTGCACACCCCATGGTACCGGTCTGGCGTCCGCCGGCCACCGTGACGGTCTGATCAGCTCGTCTGCAGCATGCGCACGTCGTCGGCGTGCACGCGCAGGCGACGCTGTCTGCGCACCGGGCCGGTGGTGGCGCGCACCACTGCCGCCTTCAGCGCCCGTGCCGTGGCGGCACCGACTGAGTACGGCACCCGCAGCAGCGTCACCTCTTCGAGCGTGGGCTCGCCCTCGCCCGGCTCGCTGGGCAGCAGCTGGGTCTGAACGACTTCGACGCTCTCGGGCAGCTGCGCGTCGTCGAGCGCCTCCTGTGTACCCCCCTGGGCCGTCGAGATCGAGAAGAAGCGCACGGCCGGCGGAAACCCCAGCGCGACGCGCTGAGCCAGCTCGTCGTGGGCGAACTGCGCAGCATCCCACTGCACAAGGGCATCGGCGAGTCTGCCCTGCACGCCGGTGAGCACGACCGTGGCGTCGGATCGTGCCAGTGCAGCCGCGGCGAACCAGTGCCGCATGGCGTCTTCGCTGGCCGTCAGCCCCTCACGCGAGACGATGGAGAGCGCGTCGAGCAGCAGCACGGCTCCGTACCCGTTCGGGCACCGCGGTTCGCTGCCTGCGGTGGCCACGACAAGCGCCGGGCTCGCGCTCACCTGCTCGCGAGGCTGCTCGGCGGTGGCCACGATCACCGGCACCTCGCTGAACGCCCGGCCAAGTTCGTCGGCCGTGCGCCCGGCGCCGGCCAGCTGCCGTGTGCCTTCGTCTGTGGTGACTTCGCGCTGGTAGCCGGCACGGGCCACCTGCACGAGCACCGGCCCGCTGGCCAGGGCCCGGCGCGCGATCGTATAGGCGATCTGCGGAATGCGCGCGAGCTGCAGCATGGGGTCGTCTCCCCAGATCGCGGCAGCGGGAATCACCCGCGGATGCACCACCGGCACGCCCGGTTCGACATAGCCGATATCGACGAGACGCTGCACCGCGACCGACCGCGACGAAGAGAGGAACACCAGACGGCACCCGCTCTGCTGCTGTCGGATCAGGGCCACGTCGCGCAGATGCGCGTACGGGGCGTGCGGCTCGAGATACGAGGGGTCGCCGTCGTCGACGACGATCAGCTGCCCGAGGTGCTGGGCCGGCGCGTAGGCTGCGGCGCGCGTGGCGACGACGATGCGTGCGACCCCGCCGAGCACGTCGAGAAACGACCGATACCGGGTGTCGTCATCGACGGCTCCGTCGAGCCTCGCGACGGTCTCGTCGGGGAACCGCTCGACGAGCGCGCCGTGCGCCTGAACGACGTCGCGCTGGTCGGGAACCGCGACGATCGTCGACTCTCCCCGCGCGAGCGCTTCGCGAACCAGGCCGACCACATCGGTGACCCAGGCAGAGACCACGCGGTTGTTCGAGATGAGGTCGCAGCCCACATGCGGCTGCTGATGCACTCGGGGATGCTCCCACGAGGCCACAGGATCGGCTGTCGACGGTGCGGTGCCGGGTGCGTCTTCGACCACGCGTTCGCCGACTGCGCCGTGCTCGGTCTCGTCGTCGGAGTCGACGTCTGAGCCCGGCAGAGGCTCACCGGTGAGGCGTGCGGCGGCCTCGGGATGCTTCGTCATCCATGTGCGTTCGGCTCTGGCATGACGTGCCGGCAGTGCGAGTCGCAGCACATCGGCTGCGGTGCCCGCCTGCCGGTCGGCCACCGCACGGGTGAGCGACCAAATCGCGGGGTCGAGCGGCGGAACGCTGCCGACCACTTTGCGAATCGGCTGCAGCTGCCCCTCATAGGAGGCGCTGGCAGTGAGCGACGTCACCCATCCGTCAAGCTGCCGACGATGGCCGAACGGCACTTTGACCCGGCTGCCGACGCGAATGCGATCGACGAGATCGTCGGGAACGGCGTACTCGAAGTCGCGATCGAGATGCGGCAGCGGTGAGTCGATGCAGACGTGCGCGATGCGGGGCGTCGCGTCTGAGGTCATGCTGTCACACTACCCGACCCTGCAGACACGACCCCGCCGTCATCCGAGGCGAGCACGTGGTGCTCTGCAGGCAGGAGTGCTTCTGTTCAGAGACCGGCGGCCTCGCGCAGCTGATCGACCTTGTCGAGACGCTCCCAAGTGAACCCGGGCTCGTCACGACCGAAGTGCCCGTAGGCGGCCGTGCGCTGGTAGACGGGCTGACGCAGTTCGAGGTTCTCGAGAATCGCCTCAGGGCGCAGGTCGAACACCTCAAGCAGCGCATCGGCGATGCGCCGATCGCTGCCGAGCGTGCCCGTGCCGAACGAGTCGGCGTAGAGTCCCACCGGACGCGCCTTGCCGATCGCGTAGGCCACCTGAATCTCGAGGCGCTTCGCCAGCCCCGCCGCGACCGCGTTCTTCGCAGCGTGGCGCAGGGCGTACGCGGCGGAGCGATCGACCTTCGACGGGTCTTTGCCGCTGAAGGCGCCCCCGCCGTGGTGAGCCGCTCCCCCATACGTGTCGACGATGATCTTGCGGCCGGTGAGCCCGGCGTCAGAACCCGGGCCGCCCTCGACGAAGCTGCCGGACGGGTTGATGTACGCGGTCATGCCCGCGGCGTCCAGCCCGCTGTCTGCGAGCACCGGGTCGATCACGTGACGACGCACGGCCTCGTGGATCTCAGCGGTCGTGCGATCGGGATCATGCTGCGTCGAGACGACCACGGCATCCACCGTGCGCGGTACGGCGCCTTCATAACCGAGCGTGACCTGGGCCTTGCCGTCCGGGCGCAGCCAGGGCAGCTCGCCGCTGTGCCGCAGCTCGGCCAGCCGACGGGTGAGCTTGTGCGCCATGGCGATCGGCGCCGGCATGAACTCGGGGGTCTCGTCGGTCGCATAGCCGAACATGATGCCCTGGTCGCCGGCGCCCTGGCGGTCGAACGGGTCGGTCGAGCCGAGCTCACGCACCTCGTACGAGGTGAGCACGCCGTCGCGAATCTCCTGTGACTGCTGTCCGATCGACAGCGAGACGCCGCAGCTGCGACCGTCGAAGCCGACGTCGCTCGAGGTGTAGCCGATGCCGGTGATGACGTCGCGAACGATCTGCGGAATCTCGACGTACCCCTCGGTCTTGATCTCGCCGACGACGTGCACGAGCCCGCGGGTCGCCACCGTCTCGACGGCCGTCAGCGACTGATCGTCGACTTCGAGCAGGGCGTCGAGAATCGCGTCTGAGACCTGGTCGCAGACTTTGTCGGGGTGTCCCTCTGTGACCGACTCACTGCTGATCAGTCGCAGTTCACTCTCACTCATGCGTCGTCCTCTACCTTCGTTCGTCTTGCTCAGGTTCTCGTGTGCTCGCTCGTGCGCGCGCAGACGCGGCCGATCGTCGCCGTCAGATTGCTCATCATCGCTGCAGCGTCGAGGCTGCCGCGCCAGGCGATCCCGTCGCCGGGATCGAGCACACCGCAACCAGTGTGCGACACCCGGTCGCAGAACGCCAGTGTGTGTCGCTGCGCGTCAGATCGACAGGGCGACCTGATTCATCAGCACCTCGGCGACCTCGCGCTTGGGGCCGTTCACCTCGGCGACGATCTGCCCCTTGGCGTCGAGAATGGTCACGTCAGTGTCGTCAAAGCCGAAGGTCTTGCCCTCGCCGACCTCGTTGACCACCAGCAGATCGCAGCCCTTGCGCTCGATCTTGGCCCGGCCCAGCTCGAGCAGTCTCTCGCCCGACGCAGTCTCGGCGGCGAAGCCGACGATCAGGTTGCTGCGCCCCGAGCGGTGCGAGATCTCACTGAGGATGTCGGGGTTGGCGATCAGCCGCAGGTTCAGCTCGCTGCCCTCCTGCGCTTTCTTCAGCTTCGCGCTGGCCGGGTCGGCAGGTCGGTAGTCGGCGATGGCGGCGGCCATGATGATGCAGTCGGCCTCATCGGCGAGCGACTCGATCGCCTGCCGCATCGACTCGGTGTAGCGCGCCTTGATGACCTCGGCCCCACGCGGGGTGTGCACGTCGAGGTGCCCAGCCACGATGATGACCTCGGCCCCGCGGGCGAGAGCCTCTTCGGCGATGGCCACGCCCTGCTTGCCCGACGAGTCGTTGCCCAGAAACCGCACCGGATCGACGCGCTCTCGGGTGCCGCCGGCGCTGATCACGATCGTTCGGCCGACCAGGTCTTTGGGGCGCAGACTGCGTTCGACGGCCTCGGCGATGATCTCGGGCTCGACCATGCGGCCGATGCCCTGATCGTCGCCCGTGAGCTGACCGACGTCTGGCCCGAGAATGCTCACTCCCCGATCGCGCAGAGACTGGATGTTGGCCTGTGTCGCCGGGTGCCGCCACATCTGCGAGTGCATGGCCGGAACGAAGATGACCGGCGCCTCGGCGACCAGCAGCGACGAGGTGAGCAGGTCGTCCGCCTGGCCCTGCACGGCGCGTGCGATGAGGTCGGCCGTCGCCGGGGCGACCACGACGAGATCGGCCTGCTCGCCGATCGAGACATGACGCACCCGCGACACCTCGTCGAACAGCTCGGTCGAGACCGGGTTGCGCGAGATCGCCTCCCACGTCGGCAGGCCCACGAAGCGCAGCGCGTTCGCAGTCGGCACGACGTGTACGTCATGGCCGGCCTTCACCAGCAGACGAACAGCCTGCACGGCCTTGTACGCGGCGATGCCGCCGGCCACGCCGAAGAGGATGCGCACGGTGGTTAGTTCGCGGTGGTGTCGGCGGCAGCCGAATCAGCGGAGTCAGCGGTGCTGTCGAGCGCCTCGCCGGCGACTGCGTCTGCGGCCGCTGCGTCGAGGGCGGCCTGCTTGGCCGCAGCCTCTTCGGCCGGGTCGATCTTGGTGAGCTCGAGCTTGTCTTCGGCGATCTCGCGCAGAGCGATCGACAGCGACTCGTCTTCGACGTTCGCGTCGACCAGCGGGCCGACGTTGTTGAACAGGCTGCCGTCATGCAGATCTGAGTAGTAGTCGTTGATCTGGCGCGCCCGCTTCGAGGCGAAGATCACCAGCCCGAACTTCGAGTCGACGCGCTTCAGCAGCTCGTCGATGGGCGGGTTGATGATGCCTTCGTACGTGTTTGCCATATTCAGCGGGTCTCCTTCTGGGGATGAATTCCCATCAAGTGTACGACTTCGTTCGCGGCGCGTGCCACGGAGTCGTTCACAACTTCGTCATCGAACTCGCTTCGTGCGTCGAGTTCGACCTTTGCGGTCTCAAGTCTGCGCCGCTGCTCTTCGGCGGTCTCAGTGCCGCGCCCGACGAGGCGTCGCACCAGTTCGTCCCACGACGGAGGCGAGAGAAAGACGAGGCGGGCGTCTGGCGCGTTGCGACGCACCTGACGTGCACCCTGCAGGTCGATCTCAAGCAGCACGGGTCGGCCTTCGGCGAGCGCTCTGCGCACGGGGGCCTCTGGCGTGCCGTAGCGGTAGGAGTTGTGCACCGTCGCGTATTCGAGCAGCTCATGCTGCGCGATCATGCGATCGAACTCGGCGTCGTCGACGAAATAGTAGTGCACTCCGTCGATCTCTCCCGGTCGCGGCCTGCGCGTGGTCGCCGACACCGACAGGCACACCTGCGGGCAGTGCTCGCGAATGTAGGCGGCGACGGTGCCCTTGCCGACGGCGGTGGGGCCGGCGAGCACCGTCAGTCGCGCAGGCGTGATCTCGGATTCTGCAGCGGTGGTCATGCCTGCAATTCTCCCACAGCCTCGGCGATGCGGTCGGCCAGCCCCTCGGAACCGCCGCGCAGCACCGACCGCGAGACGTTTGCGACGACGCGATGGCGAGCGCCGGGAAACAGCGTGTCGAGCTGGCTGAGCTGCGCGCCCTGCGCCCCGAACCCGGGCACGAGCAGCGGCAGCGTCGTCGGAGTCTCACGGATGTCGAGCCCGCGTGACACCGGAGCGTGCGTCGCGCCGAAGACGATGCCGAACGAGCCGAGCTCAGCAGCGGCGGTGACGTCGGTCGCGTTCCAGCCGGCCACGGCATCCGCCACCGACTCGGCGACCGTGCGCTCTTCTGCGATCACCGTCGCCGACTGCAGCGCCTCGGCCTCGGGATTGCTCGTCGCCGCGAGAACGAACAGCCCTGCGCCCTCGGCGCGGGCCAAATCGACCAGCGGCGTCAGAGCGTCCACACCTAAGTACGGCGAGATGGTGAGCGCATCGCTCGCCAGCGGCGCCTCGGCAGCGAGCCACGCTGCCGCATAGCCCTCATTGGTCGAGCCGATGTCGCCGCGCTTGGCGTCTGCGATCACCAGCAGCCCGGCCGCCCGGGCCGCGGCGATCACACGTTCCAGCGCAGCGATGCCGCTCGACCCGAAGCGTTCGAAGAGCGCGACCTGCGGCTTGACGATGCCGACACGGCCGGCGGCGGCCTCCACGACAGTCAGGCCGAAGCGTTCGAGCGAGGCCGCGTTGTCGACGAATCCCCACTGCTCGATGAGCGCGGGGTGCGGGTCGATGCCCACGCACAGCCCGCCGAGACGCGTGATGGTCTCGGCGAGCCGTGCGCCGAACGGGCGCCGACCGGCGACCGGCAGGTCTGACTCGGTCACTGTGCTGCGGCCTCGGTGCGCAGCTGGTCGAACTCCTGCAGCGAGTGCACCTCGAACGGCCCGTCGACGACCTCGAGCGAGGTCACCAGCGCATTGAGCGCGGCGATCGTGGTGAACACCGGCACGCCGTGTGCGGTCGCCGCGGCACGAATCTCGTACCCGTCGGTGCGTCCTGTGCGCCCCTCAGGCGTGTTGATCACCAACGCGATCCTGCCCGCGGTGATCAGGTCGACGATGTCCTCCTGCGCGTCGTTCAGCTTGTGCACGAGCGACGCCTCGATGCCGTTGCGGCGCAGCACCTGCAGAGTGCCAGCGGTCGCGACGATGTCGTATCCCATGGTCTGCAGACGCAGCACCGGCAGAACGACGTTGCGCTTGTCGTCATCGGCGACCGAGACGAACACGGTGCCGCGGCGCGGCAGCGGGCCGTTGCTCGCGGTCTCGGCCTTGGCGAAGGCAACCGGGAAGTTCCAGTCGATGCCCATGACCTCGCCCGTCGAACGCATCTCGGGGCCGAGCAGCGAGTCGACGACCTTGCCCTCAGGCGTGGTGAAGCGGTTGAAGGGCAGCACGGCCTCTTTCACCGAGATCGGCGACGAGGCGGGCACGAAGGTGCTGTCCTGCTCGGGCAGCACCCCCTGCTCGCGCAGGTCGGCGATCGACTGTCCGGCCATGATGAGGCTGGCGGCCTTCGCCAGGGGCAGCCCCAATGCCTTCGACACGAACGGCACCGTGCGGCTGGCACGGGGGTTCGCCTCGATGACGTAGAGCACGCCTGCCGCGATCGCATACTGCACGTTCAGCAGCCCGTCGACGCCGATGCCCTTGGCGATGCCCAGGGTCGCCTGACGCACGGCGCGCAGGTGCGACTCGCCGAGGCTGACCGCGGGCAGCGAGCAGCTCGAGTCGCCGGAGTGGATGCCGGCCTCCTCGATGTGCTCCATGATGCCGCCGATGAAGAGCTCCTCGCCGTCGTACAGCGCATCGACGTCGAGTTCGACCGCGTCGTCCAGGAAGCGGTCGACGAGCAGCGGGTTCTCGGCGCTGACCAGCGCCTGATCTCCGATGCGCTCGAAGTAGTCGATGATCGACTCTCGGTCGTAGACGATCTCCATGCCGCGACCGCCGAGCACGAACGACGGGCGCACGAGCACGGGAAAGCCGATGTGCTCGGCCACCGAGAGGGCTTCGTCGACGTTCGTCGCGATGCCGTTGCGCGGCGCCAGCAGGTTCGCCTGTTCGAGGATCTCGGCGAACAGGCCACGCTCCTCTGCCAGGTCGATGGCCTCGGGAGTGGTGCCGAGAATCGGCACGCCCGCGGCCTTCAGCCCCTTGGCCAGCCCCAGCGGAGTCTGCCCGCCGAGCTGCACGATCACACCGACGAGTTCGCCGGCCTCGCTCTCGGCGTGGATGACCTCGAGCACGTCTTCGAGTGTGAGCGGCTCGAAGTACAGACGATCAGAGGTGTCATAGTCGGTCGACACGGTCTCTGGGTTGCAGTTGACCATGATGGTCTCGTAGCCCGCGTCGTGGAGTGCGAACGAGGCGTGCACGCACGAGAAGTCGAACTCGACGCCCTGACCGATGCGGTTCGGGCCCGAGCCGAGAATCACGATGCGCTTCTTGCCCGACTTGGCGACTTCGGTCTCCTGCTCGTAGGTCGAGTAGTGGTACGGCGTGCGCGCGGGGAACTCACCGGCGCAGGTGTCGACCGTCTTGTACACGGGGCGCAGCCCGAAGCCATGCCGGGCGTCGCGCACCTGCTGCTCGGTCAGACCGCGCAGCTGCGCGATCTGCACGTCGCTGAAGCCCTCTTCCTTGGCGATGCGCAGCACGTGCGCGTCGAGCTCGACCGCCTCAGCGATCCAGTCTGCGGTCTCGTTGATGTGCTGGATCTGGTCGAGGTACCAGGGATCGATGCCGGTCGCCTCGTGCGCCTGCTCGATCGACGCGCCGGCGCGCATCGCCTGCTGCAGAGTGACGATGCGGCCGTCGGTCGGGCGCTTCGCGATGCGCAGCAGCTCTTCGGCAGTGCTGGGCCTGCCCTCGGCATCGGTCGGCAGTTCGCCCCAGTGGAAGGTCGATCCCTTCTTCTCGACCGAGCGCAGCGCCTTCTGCAGCGCCTGTGTGAAGGTGCGGCCTATGGCCATGGCCTCGCCGACCGATTTCATCGTCGTGGTGAGCGTGTCGTCGGCGGCGGGGAACTTCTCGAACGCGAAGCGCGGCACCTTGACGACGACGTAGTCGAGCGTCGGCTCGAAGCTCGCCGGCGTCACCTGCGTGATGTCGTTGGGAATCTCGTCGAGGCGGTAGCCGATGGCCAGTTTTGCGGCGATCTTGGCGATCGGGAAGCCGGTCGCCTTCGAGGCCAGCGCCGACGAGCGCGAGACGCGGGGGTTCATCTCGATGACGATGATGCGCCCGGTCTCGGGGTTGATCGCGAACTGGATGTTGCAGCCGCCGGTGTCCACGCCCACGGCGCGGATGATGTCGATGCCGATGTCGCGCATCTTCTGGTACTCGACGTCGGTGAGCGTCAGCGACGGGGCGACCGTGATCGAGTCTCCGGTGTGCACGCCGACCGGGTCGAAGTTCTCGATCGAGCAGACGACCACCGTGTTGTCGGCGTTGTCGCGCATCAGCTCGAGCTCGTACTCCTTCCAGCCCAGAATCGACTCTTCGAGCAGCACCTCGGCCGTCGGCGAGTAGTCGAGCCCGGCACCGGCGATGCGACGCAGGTCGTCTTCGTCGTAGGCGAAGCCCGAGCCGAGCCCGCCCATGGTGAACGAGGGGCGCACGACGACCGGGTAGTGCAGGTCTTCGACCGCCTCGAGGCAGTCTTCGAGCGTGTGGCAGATGTGCGAACGAGCCACGTCGGCGCCGCACTCGACCACGAGCTCTTTGAAGATCTCGCGGTTCTCGCCGCGTTCGATGGCATCGACCTTGGCGCCGATCAGCTCGACGTCGTACTTCTCGAGAATGCCGGCCTTGTCGAGCTGGATGGCCGCGTTGAGCGCCGTCTGGCCGCCGAGCGTGGGCAGAATCGCGTCGGGCTTCTCTTTCGCGATGACGGTCTCGAGCACCTCGGTGGTGATCGGCTCGATATAGGTCGCGTCGGCGAAGTCGGGATCGGTCATGATCGTGGCCGGGTTCGAGTTCACCAGGATGACGCGGATGCCCTCGGAGCGCAGCACACGGCAGGCCTGGGTGCCGGAGTAGTCGAACTCACAGGCCTGGCCGATGACGATCGGGCCCGAACCGATGACGAGCACACTGTTGATGTCTGTTCTGCGTGGCATTACTTGTCGTCTCCTTCCAGGCCCGAAGCCTGAACGTCTGTGGCTGCGCCCTGCCCGCTGAGCACCAGCTCGCGGAAGCGATCGAAGAGGTAGCTCGCATCGTGCGGGCCGGCGGTGGCCTCGGGGTGGTACTGCACCGAGAACGCGGGGATGTCGAGGCAGCGCAGCCCTTCGACGACCTGATCGTTCAGGCCGATGTGGCTGACCTCGACGCGGCCGAAGCCCTCGGGCGAGTCGATGACGCCCTCGGTGTCGGCCTGCACCGCGAAGCCGTGGTTCTGCGCCGTGATCTCGACGCGACCTGTGGCCTTGTCGAGCACCGGCTGGTTGATGCCGCGGTGGCCGAACGGCAGCTTGTACGTGCCGAGACCGAGCGCGCGGCCGAGCAGCTGGTTGCCGAAGCAGATGCCGAAGAAGGGGATGCGATGGCCCAGCACCTCCCGCAGCGTCTCGATGACGTCGTCGCTGGCCGCGGGGTCGCCTGGTCCGTTCGAGAAGAAGACGCCGACCGGCTCGAGCCGCTGGATGTCTTCGAAGGTCGCCGTGTAGGGCAGCACATGCACGTCGAAGCCCTGTGCGGCGAGCTTGCGCACCGTCGCACGTTTGACACCGAGGTCGATGATCGCGATGTTGCCGTGCGACTGGCCGACCGCCGGCTCGACATAGGCCTCAGGCGTGGTCACCTGGGCCGACAGGTTCTGCCCGGCCATGTGCGGCGAGGCGAGAACCTGCTTCAGCTGCTCGTCCGGCGACAGCGCGGCGGCGTCTCCCGAGAAGATGCCGGCGCGCATCGCGCCTTTGTCTCGCAGGTGACGGGTCAGCGCACGGGTGTCGATGTGCGAGATGCCGATGATCCCCTGGCGCTCCAGCTCGTCGTCCAGGCTCGAGGTGGCGCGCCAGTTCGACACGATGCGACTGGGCTCGCGAACGGCATAGCCGGCGACCCAGATGCGACGCGACTCGTTGTCTTCGTCGTTCACGCCGGTGTTGCCGATCTGGGGTGCCGTCTGAATGACGATCTGCCCTGCGTACGACGGGTCGGTGAGGGTCTCTTGGTAGCCGGTCATGCCGGTGGCGAAGACGGCCTCTCCAAAGGTGGTGCCCTGTGCTCCGTAGGCGCGCCCGGTGTAGCGGGTGCCGTCTTCGAGCACGAGAATTGCTGGTTCAAACACTGGTGAGTGCTCCTTGCTCTGAATGGTCTCTGTGACGTTCGTGACGTCGTCGGTCTGATGGATGCTGGTGCAGGCTGCGGGGGATGTGCCGGAGAGCTGCGGTCTCGGTCTGCGTCTGATCAGAACATGAGATCGCGAGCCCTCCGTGCCGCAGACTGCGGTGGGGCGATGGTCCGGACGGCCGTGACGATGGCAGGGCCGTCCTGGGGTCGTCGCATGCGGAAGAACGAGGTGACCTCGCGGTCGCCCCACCGCCAGTCGATGCCGGTGAGGCCGCCCTTCTCCACGCCCTTGTCGACCGCATAGCTTTCGAGTCCGGCACCGTCGAGGCTCGGCTGTGCGATGAACAGCGGCTGAGACCCGTCGCGCTCGACGACGACTCCCTGCGCATAGACGTGCACGGTTGCGCGTGCGCGGAACCCCAAGTCGCCTGCGGTGATGCGATTCAACGGGTCGTCGGCCTCGGTCGTCGCGACGTAGAGCCCGCTGCCGGCGGCCATCGGCTCGCCGAGCTGCTCGGTCGACGGCGCCGGCTCGAGCCCGGGCAGCTCAGCCTCCTGCTGGCGGGTGCGTCGTCTCCAGCCGAGCCACATGCCGACGAATGCCGCGATCACGACGAGCACGGTCACGACGGTGGGAAGGACTTTGGGGTCTAGATCCACGTGCGCACCGCCTCGGGTGTGCACAGCGCGCCGTCGAGCACGGTCGGCACGCCACGACTGATCGTGGCCACGATTCGACCGGGCAGCTGCTCCCCCAGCCAGGGCGAGTTCCAAGACAGGCTCGCGATGTCGTCGCGCTGCAGCGTCGTGCTGCCCAGCGGATCGACCAGCACGAGGTTGGCGATCGCATCGGCGGTGAGCTGCTGCCCCTGTTCGGCGTCGCCGGCGATGGCGGCAGGGGCGCTGCTCAGGACACGGGCGAGATCGCCCCAGCTCAGCACGCCGGTGTCGACCAGCACCGCCTGGGCGACGTGCAGGGCGGTCTGCAGCCCCAGCATCCCCGGTTCGGCGTGAGCCCATTCGCACTCTTTCGCCTCGGGCGGCTGCGGAGCGTGATCGGTCGCGATCGCGTCGATGGTTCCGTCGGCCAGACCCTCGCGCAGTGCCTCGACATCGGCCTGAGCGCGCAGCGGCGGGTTGACCTTGTAGCGGGGATCGTAGCCGGCGATGAGCTCTTCGGTCAGTGCGAGGTGATGCGGGGTGACGTCGGCGGTCACGTCGATGCCCCGCTGCTTCGCCCAGCGCAGCACGTCGACGCTGCCCTTCGCTGAGACGTGGCGCACGTGCAGTCGCGCCCCGACGTGGTCGGCGAGCAGCACGTCACGGGCGATGACCGAGGCTTCGGCGACGGCGGGCCAGCCGTGCAGCCCGAGACGGCTTGAGAGCTCGCCCTCGTTCATCTCGGCGTCTTTGGTCAGCAGCGGATCCTGCGCATGCTGCGCGATGACGCCGTCGAAGGGCTTCACATATTCGAGTGCGCGACGCAGCAGCAGCGGGTCGGTGATGCCGGTCTCACTGTCGCTGAAGACCCGTACCTGTGCGGTGGAGTGCGCCATCGCACCGATCTCGGCGAGACGATCGCCCCGCATGCCGACGGTGACGGCGCCGATCGGACGCACGTCGACGTAGCCGGCGTCCAGCCCGAGCCGGTGCACCAGTTCGACGTTGCCGGCCGTATCTGCGACAGGGTCGGTGTCGGGCAGAGCGTGCACAGCGGTGAAACCGCCGAGTGCGGCTGCCTGCGACGCAGAGGTCACGGTCTCGACCTGTTCGAGGCCGGGCTGGCGCAGGTGCGCGCCGAGATCGACAAGACCGGGCAGTGCGATGAGTCCCGAGCCGTCGATGACGAGATCGGCGTCACGACCGCTCTCGCGATCGGCGGCGGATGCCGTGGTCGCGCCCGTCGGCTCGACCGACACGATCTGCTGGCAGGAGACGCGGATGTCGACGGCATCGCGACCGAGCAGCCGTGCGTTGGTGATGACGATGTCGCGGCTCATGCGAGACCTCCGTTCGTTTCGCCGAGGCCGGCTCCCATGCCTGTTCCGAGCAGCGAGTAGAGCACGGCCATGCGCACCGAGACGCCGTTGGCGACCTGCTCGCGCACGGTGGCCTGCACCGAGTCCGCGGCGAACGAGCTGATCTCGAGACCGCGGTTCATCGGGCCGGGATGCATGACCAGCGCCTGCTCGCCGAGACGGCGCAGGCGCTGCTCGCCGAGACCCCAGAGCCGGGTGTACTCCTCACTGGTCGGGAAGAATGCGTCGTGCATGCGCTCCAGCTGGATGCGCAGCATGATGACGACGTCGAACCCGGCGGCGATCGCCTCGTCGAAGTCGTCGTACACACGCACCGGCCAGCCGTCGATGCCGAAGGGAATCAGCGTGGGCGGGCCGGCGAAGGCGACCTCCGCTCCCAGCGTCGTGAGCAGCCACAGATCGCTGCGCGCGACTCGCGAGTGGTCGATGTCTCCCACGATAAGCACGCGCACGCCGTCGAGAGCGAGGCCGCGTGAGGCGTCGCCGTGCAGGCGTTTGCGGATCGTGAAGGCGTCGAGCAGCGCCTGAGTGGGGTGTTCGTGCGTGCCGTCGCCCGCGTTCACGACGCTGGCGTCGATCCAGTCTGTCTGCGCGAGACGGTGAGCCGCCCCGTCGGCGCTGTGTCTGATGACCACGCCGTCGGCGCCGATGGCCGTGAGCGTCTGGGCGGTGTCTTTGAGAGACTCGCCCTTCGTGACGCTCGAGCCCTTCGCGGTGAAGTTGATCACGTCGGCCGACAGCCGTTTCGCGGCCGCCTCGAACGAGATGCGCGTGCGAGTCGAGTTCTCGTAGAAGAGGTTGACCACGGTGCGACCGCGCAGCGTCGGCAGCTTCTTGATCTCGCGGCGGTTGACCGCATCCATGTCTTCGGCGATGTCGAGCAGGCCGACGGCGGTCGGCTGGTCGAGGTCGCGTGTGCTGAGCAGATGCTTCACGAGATCACCACCTCGTCGGTGGCGTCGAGCGGCTCGAGGTGCACCTGCACCTGTTCGCTGCGCGAGGTCGGCAGGTTCTTGCCGACGAAGTCCGCCCGAATGGGCAGCTGACGATGCCCGCGATCGACCAGCACCGCGAGGCGGACGACCTCTGGCCGCCCCAACTCGCCCAGCGCATCCAGCGCCGCGCGCACGCTGCGACCGGAGTAGAGCACGTCGTCGACGAGCACCACGGTCTTGCCGTCGATGCCGCTCAGCGGCACCTGCGTGGGCTGGGGATGCTTCAGCGGCTTGGCGCGAAGATCATCGCGATACATGGTGATGTCGATCGACCCGACGAGCGCGCCGGGATCGGGAAGCGACTCGGTCTTCGCGATCTTGGCCGCGAGACGCTGAGCCAGGGGCACTCCCCTGCTGGGAATGCCGAGCAGCACCAGATCGTCTGGGCCTTTGTTGCCTTCGAGGATCTCGAAGGCGATGCGTGTCAGGGCGCGATCGATGTCGCCCGCCTGCATCACAGTTGTTGCCACGGGGTTCTTCCTTTCCCGCCTCACAGGACGGTCGTTAAAGGATGTTCAACCGAGTGTAGCACTGGCATCAGGCTCTGCGATCGGCAGCGTGGTGCCCGAAACGGTGATGCCGCCCGACCGCGGGATGCGCACGGCGAGTCGGCTGGGACGGCCGACGTGTCTGCCCTGCAGCACGGTCACGTGGCCGGGCACCGGGGCCTGGCCCAGCGCGCGCAGGTAGCCGCCGAACGCAGCTGCCGCCGAGCCCGTCGCCGGATCTTCGACGATCTGACCGACCGGAAACAGATTGCGCGCCTCGAACCGGTTGGCCGTCTGCCGATGCATCACGGTCACGGTGCCCGGCCACCCCTGTTCGTCCATCAGTGCCCGCACGGCCTGAGGGTCGAAGGAGAACTCGTCGAACACCGCGGCGTCGGCGATGGTCAGCATCGGATGGTCGTTGCCCGCATAGGCCACCCGCGGCGGCAGCTGTCGGTCGAGATCGTCGGGCTGCAGACCGAGCAGCTGCAGCAGCTGCAGCAGCACCTGGGCCTCAATCGGCCTCACGACGGGCTCGACGCTCGTGAACGAGGCGACCGTGCCGGAATCACTGCGCACGGTGTCGACCGTGAGCGAACCGACCGCGGTCTCGAAGACGAAGCGGTGACGACCGCCGGTCGGCTCGCGCTCGGCAAGCGCCACAGCCGTCGCGATCGTGGCATGCCCGCAGAACGGCACCTCGGCCTCAGGTGAGAAATACCGGATGCCGATCTCGCCCGGGGCCTGCTCGGTCGCCGGGTGAGTCACGAACGCGGTCTCCGAGAACCCGACCTCACGGGCGATCGCGAGCATCGCATCCTCGTGGAGCTTCGAGGCGTCCAGCACAACGCCGGCGGGATTGCCGCCGCCCGGTGCGTCGGCGAAAGCGGCGAGACGGAGCACATCGACTGATTCGATCATGCGGTCATTGTGTCATGCCAGACAGCACGCCGGCCTTCTCTGTTCGACTGCTCACCACCGTGCCGTTGAAGCGGCGCGCTCTCGACGCGCGACGACCGGCCCCGATCGACAGCAATCGCAGCGCTGTCAGTTCCCAGCTGACGGAGTCGACTGCCCGGCCTGGGTGGTGGCCTTCCAATCGACGATCCATCTGCCGTCATTCTGCTTCTTCAGAACGACTGCAGCAGGCCGGTTCTGATACGTCACATTCACCGTCGCTGTGTCACCGTCAATCTGCTCACCGGTATAGACGACACTGCCAAGATCGATGTCTGCGCCTTTCCCGTCTTCGCATTGCCCCAGATCTATGCCGTCAGACTCCATCGTCGCCTTGACTTCGTTGCAGTCTCCGACGGACATCGCCTTGATGAGCCTCTTGACGACGTCTGTCGGCGAATCGACAGCAGGGCTGTTCGAACTCTGCTGCGCTGACGCACTGGCAGGATCGTTGGTCTCGGTGCTGCCGTCCTGCGCCGAGCAGCCGGCGAGCGCGAGAGCTCCGATAAGTGCGATTGTGGCGAATGCTTTCCTCATACTGTCCCCCAAAAGGTCTGACGAAAATGGATATGACCGGTTCATCTTATGGCTCACATGTCGACGAGGCACCAGCTCGCGTGCTCTGACGGCTCTCACTCCGTGGCGGCGAGCTGCCCGCAGGCGCCGTCGATCTCTTTGCCACGAGTGTCGCGCAGCGAGGCGGCGACACCGGCTGCTTCGAGACGCCGGATGAACTCGCGGGTGGCGGCGGGCGTCGATGCCGTCCAGACCGAGCCCGGCGTGGGGTTCAGCGGGATGGGATTCACGTGTGCCCAGCCCTTCCCACGCTCGTTGAGCTTCTCTGCGAGCAGATCGGCGCGCCAGCCGTGATCGTTCATGTCTTTGATGAGTGCGTACTCGATCGAGACTCGTCGACCGGTCACCTCGTAGTAGTGGTACGCGGCGTCGAGCGCCTCATCCACCTTCCACCGGCTGTTGACGGGAATCAGCTCGTCACGCAGCTCGTCGTCAGGTGCATGCAGCGACAGCGCGAAGGTCACCGGAACACCCTCGTCGGCGAGCTTGCGGATGGCCGGGGCGAGTCCGACCGACGACACCGTGATCTGACGCGCGGCCATGTTCATGCCCTCGGGCTCGGGGTCGACCATGCGGTGCACGGCACCCATCACCCGCTTGTAGTTGGCGAGCGGCTCTCCCATGCCCATGAACACCACATTGCTCACACGCTCGTCGTCACGCGTGCCGCCTTTGAGCGCACCGCTTGCGATGACCGCGTTCGCCGCGACGATCTGGGCCACGATCTCGGCAGTCGAGAGGTTGCGAGTGAGTCCGGCCTGGCCCGTGGCGCAGAACGGGCAGTTCATGCCGCAGCCTGCCTCGCTCGAGACGCAGAGTGTGATGCGCCCGGGATACCGCATCAGCACCGACTCGACGAGCGCGCCGTCGAACAGCTTCCAAAGAAATTTGATCGTGTCGCCGCGGTCGGTGACCAGGCGACGCTCCTCTGTGAGGAGCTGCGGCAGCACCGTGGCCACCAGCTCGTCACGGCCCTCTTTGGGCAGATCGCTCATCTTCGCCGGGTCGGCTGTGTGATGCACGAACCAGTGCTTCGAGAGCTGCTTCGCTCGAAAGGTCGGCACGCCGAGTTCTTTGAGCCACTCTTTGCGCTCGGCCAGGGTGAGGTCGGCGAGGTGCTTCGGCGGCTTCTTCACCCGTGGCTTCGCGGCGAACTGCAGCACTGGACGGCCGTCGGCCGCCACCTGCTGAGTCCAGCCTTCGGTGCGCGGGCGCACCTGTCTGTGTGCGCGCGCTGCAGGCTGCTGCTCGGTCACTCCGCCTCGGCAATCGCGTGCAGCACACCGCTGACGAAACGCGGCGAGCTGTCGGTGCTGAGCTCTGAAGCGAGCTTCGACGCCTCCGAGATCGCGACTGCAGCAGGAACCTCGTCGTTGTAGAGCACCTCCCACACACCGACTCGCAGAATGGCCAGGTCGACCTTGGGCAGGCGGGCCAGCGTCCAGTCCTTGGCGTAGCTCTCGATGAGTTCGTCGATGCTCGACTGGTGGTCGCCCACACCGGCGGCGATCTGCCGAGCGTAGGTGTACGTGTCGAGGTGGTCGAGTTCGCGCTCTGCCTCGAGCTGTCGCAGCCCTGCAGACTCGCTCTGCGGGCGGCTGTTCGCGAGGTTGTCTCGCGCGTTGCTCAGCCAGGCCTCGATCGCCTCTGCGACGGACTGCCCGCGCAGATCGGCGGCGTACAGCACATCGACGGCGCGCTGACGAGCCAGCGTGCGCCCGCTGAACGGGCGACGCGTGCTGTCTTCGGTCTGGTCGGTCACGGCCATCAGTCGGTCACGCGGCCGAGGTACTCGCTGGTGCGGGTGTCGACCTTCACCTTGGTGCCGGTCTCGAGGAACAACGGCACCTGGATCTCGTAGCCGGTCTCGAGCGTGGCGGCCTTCGTGCCGGCGCTCGAACGGTCGCCCTGCAGCCCGGGCTCGGTGTAGGTGACCTCGAGGGTCACCGATGCCGGCAGCTCGACGTAGAGCGGCGAGCCCTCGTGGAAGGCCACGGTGGCCTCCTGGTTCTCGAGCAGAAAGTGTTCGGCGTCGCCGACGACGTTGGCCGGCAGGGTGATGAGCTCATAGTCCGAGTTGTCCATGAACACGAAGTCTTCACCGTCTTTGTACGAGAACTGCATGTCGCGCTTGTCGACGGTCGCAGTCTCGACCTTGGTGCCCGCGTTGAAGGTACGGTCGACCACCTTGCCGGTGAGCACGTTCTTCAGCTTGGTGCGCACGAACGCCCCGCCCTTGCCCGGCTTCACATGCTGAAACTCGATGACGGTCCAGAGCTGGCCGTCGATCTTCAGCACGAGTCCATTCTTCAGGTCGTTGGTGGTTGCCACAGTCTTCCGTTCGTTCAGTCGTCTTCGGTCACGTGACGGGGATGCTGCACTCACTCGCGCTGCGTCGACATCCGTCGCGCCGGTGTCGCTCATCCGGGGAGCAGACACACTCTGCCAGTCTACTCCCTCACCTACCGGTGATGCGATCCACGTCGAGGGTCAGCGACCCTGCAGCCGTGCGATCGCCTCGAGCGCGAGCACATACGAGTCGAAGCCGAAACCGGCGATCGTCCCCGTCGCCACCGCTGAGATCACGCTGCGCTGCCGGAACCGTTCCCGCCCGGCTGGGTTCGAAATGTGCACCTCGACCAGCGGCAGGCCAGCCTCGGGAACCTGCACCGCAGCATCCGCGAGCGCGTACGAGTAGTGCGTGAACGCAGCCGGATTCAGCACGACCGGGCTGCGCTGCTCGATGGCCTCGAAGAGCCAGCCGATCAGCTCCGCCTCGTCGTCGCTCTGCCGAACGTCGACCCGCAGCCCGAGCCGCGCGCCCTCGGCGCCAAGCTCGCGGGTCAGGTCGTCGAAGGAGGCTGTGCCGTAGACCTCTGGCGTGCGGGCTCCCAGCCGACCCAGGTTCGGTCCGTTGAGCACCAGCACGGTCGGCGCCCCGGTCGTCTGCTCGGCCGCGGCCGTCATTCGGCGATCTCCTGGTAAGCAGTGAAGAGCAGATCGGGTTCGGGCCCGGTGAGCACGATCGGGCGGCCGATGCCGTCGAGAATGATGAAGCGCAGCACGTCGCCGCGGGCCTTCTTGTCACGGTGCATCACGGTGAGCAGCTGTTCCCAGGCACCATGACGGTAGGTCGTCGGCAGCCCCAGCGACTGCAGCACGCTGTAGTGCCGGTCGAGGTCTGCGTCGCTGAGATGGCCGGTGAGGTGCGAGAGATGCGCGGCGAAGACCATGCCCACCGACACTGCTGCTCCGTGCCTCCACTGGTAGCGTTCGGCATACTCGATCGCGTGCCCGAGCGTATGCCCGTAGTTGAGGATCTCGCGGCGCCCGGCCTCGCGCAGATCGCCCTCGACGACGTCGGCCTTGAGTGAAACGGCCTGGGTGAGTGCGTCGAGGAACACCGGCGACGCGGGGTCGACCGCCTGGTCGCCATGCTGCTCGATCAGGTCGAGAATCGAGTTCTGACCGATGAACCCGCACTTCGCGACCTCGGCGTAGCCGGTGAGCAGCTCGTTGCGCGGCAGCGTCTCGAGCGTCGTCGTGTCGGCGAACACCGCCGCCGGCGTGTGGAACGCACCGGCAAGGTTCTTGCCCTCGTTGGTGTTGATCCCGGTCTTGCCGCCGACGGCGGCGTCGGCCATGCCGAGCACCGAGGTGGGCACCTGAATGACTTTGATTCCGCGCAGCCACGTCGCCGCAGCGAATCCGGCGATGTCGGTGACCGCTCCCCCGCCCACACCGATGATCAGATCGGTTCGGGTGAAGTCGGCCTTGCCGAGCACCTGCCAGAGAAAACCGATCACTTCGATGCGCTTGCCCTCTTCGGCGTCGGGCACCTCGGCGGTCATCGCCTGCACCCGACCCTCGAGCTGGCCGCGCAGCCGTTCAGCGAGCGCCTGCCCGGTCGGCTGGTGCACGATCAGCACTCGCGTGACCCGGTCGTCGATGGTTTCGGCAAGCCGGTCGAGCACGTTCTCGCCGATGAAGACGTCATACGGGTGCTGCCCGCCCACGTGCACGGTGCGGGGTTCGAGCCCGCTTCCCTGCGTCACGGTCTCGTCTGCCTGCTGCATTTGTCTCCTCTGTGCGATCGCCCGTTCGACTTCGTCGGCTACCGACTCTCGATCGAGATCGCGCGTGTCGACGGTGTGGTCCGCCAGACGTGCGTAGGTGTCGAGTCTCTGATCGTAGAGCCGCTGCCATGCGTCGATACCGCCGGCCAACAGCGGTCGGGCCGTCTGCTGGTCGCCTGCACCGGCTCCGGCGTCGGCCTGCGAGGGCAGGCTGCCGTCGATGCGATCACCGACGTGTGCGGCGTCGACGTCGAGAAAGACGACGAAGTGCTCGGCGAGCAGCCACTGGGTGCTCGCTGAGAGCGGAGCCCCGCCGCCGAGGGCGACGATGGCGTCCGGGTCGTCGTCGGCGAGCGCCTGTGCGACCATACGCTCCTCTTTGCGGCGGAACTCGGCCTCGCCGTCGTGCAGGAAGATCTCGGGGATCGGCCCGTACTGCTGCGAGATGAGCACATCGCTGTCGACGAAGGGAGCTCCGAGGCGCGCCGCCACGGCTCGACCGATGCTCGACTTGCCGACTCCGGGCGGGCCGATCAGCACCGTCACCATGCGGAGTTCACCTCATGGCTGGTGCGCAGCGCGTCTGGAACGCCGGCCTGGAAGCTCTGCAGATTGCGTCGCGTCTCGGCGATCGAATCTCCGCCGAACTTCTCGAGCACGGCCTCGGCGAGCACGAGGGCGACCATCGCCTCGGCGACGACGCCGGCCGCCGGCACCGCACAGACGTCTGAGCGCTGGTGGTGGGCGCGAGCTGCTTCGCCGGTGCTGACGTCGACGGTGCGCAGCGCGTGCGGCACGGTCGCGATCGGCTTCATGGCGGCGCGCACCCAGAGTGGCAGCCCGGTCGACATGCCGCCCTCGAGACCGCCGGCGCGATTCGATGCGCGAGTGATGCGCTGCCCGGCGGGTGTCTCGACGGCCCCGATCTCGTCGTGCGCCTGCGAACCGGGCACCGCTGCGAGACCGAACCCCTGACCGCATTCGACCCCCTTGATGGCCTGAATGCCCATCAGCGCCTGGGCGAGACGGCCGTCGAGTCGGCGGTCCCATTGAATGTGCGAGCCGAGGCCGACCGGCAGACCGTAGGCGACGACCTCGACCACGCCGCCGAGTGTGTCGCCGTCTTTATGGGCCTGGTCGATGCGCTCGACAATGCGCTTCGAGGTCTCGGGATCGAAGCAGCGTACGGGATCGGCGTCGAGGCGCTCGACGTCGTCCGGCGTCGGGTGCGGCTCGTCGTCGGGTGCTGCGACGCCGCCGATGGCCGTGGTGTGGCTGACCAGCCGGATGCCGAGCTCGCCGAGGAATGCTCGGGCGACGGCGCCGAGCGCCACGCGTGCCGCAGTCTCACGTGCACTGGCGCGTTCGAGGATCGGTCGGGCCTCGTCGAAGCCGTATTTCTGCATGCCGACCAGGTCTGCGTGGCCGGGCCGAGGTCGGGTGAGCGGCGCGGCTCGACCGCCGGTGAGCGTCTGGGGGTCGACCGGGTCGGGGGTCATGACCTCCTGCCACTTCGGCCACTCGGTGTTGCCGATGCGCAGCGCGATCGGCGAGCCGATGGTGCTCCCATGCAGAATGCCGGCCGAGAGCGTGATGGCGTCCTGTTCGAACTTCATCCGGGCACCGCGGCCGTAGCCCAGTCTTCGGCGGGCCAGATCGGCAGAGATCTGCTCTCTCGTGATCGGAACGCCCGACGGAAGGCCCTCGATGAGCGCGATCAGTTCTGGGCCATGGGACTCGCCTGCAGTCAGCCAACGCAACATGTGCTCCATCTTTCCATAGGGTCGAGGGTCAAACTCGTTTCGGTGCCGAAGCCGCGGCGTCAGGGCCGCGGCAGATCTCCTGGCGGCATCCCGTTCGGCGGCAGCACCGCTCGCATCGCACGCACGATCGTCGGTTCGTCGGGCAGCTCGCGCGTGTCGTCGCCGAAGACGAAGAAGCGCACCTGTGCGACCGCCTGCCAGAGCAGCATCTCGATGCCCGAGACAGCGGTGCCGCCGATGGCCTGCCAGCGGGTCGCCAGCGTCGAGGGCCATGGGTCGTAGGCGACGTCCAGCAGCACGTCGCCCGTCGATCCGAGTCGAGGTTCAATCGCATCTGCGGCATGGGCGGGCAGCGTCGACACGACCGCCGGTGCCGTCAGCGCGAGCTCACCCCCGGTCAGCGTCACGACATCCACCGTGACGCCCCAATCGGCCGCGCGATCGACCAGCTCGCCGGCGTGCTCCGGCGTGCGTGCGTGCAGGCGGACGCTGCGGGCGCCGAGATCTGCGAGCGCCCGCAGCGAGCTCAGTGCGGTCGCACCCGAGCCGATCACCTCGGCGCTCTCGAGTCGTTCGATTCCGGCTTCGCGCAGGGCCTGCTCGATGCCCCACACGTCGGTGTTCGCCCCTTGCAGCACACGGGTGCCGGAGCTCCTGCCTGAGGCGAAGCGCAGCGTGTTGGCCACCTGCAGCTCGTTGACCAGCGGAGTCACCTCGTCGAGATAGGCGATGACCTCGCGCTTCAGCGGCATCGTCAGGCTGAGCCCGAGCCAGTCGTCGCCCAGCCCCTGCAGAAAGGGCAGCAGCTCGCCGCTGCCGACCTCTGCGCGGTCGTACTGCCAGGGCAGCCCGAGGGTGGTGTAGGCGGCATTGTGCAGCAGCGGAGACAACGAGTGCTCAATCGGGCTGCCCAGCACGGCCAGGCGCCGCTGCGACCGCACGGTCGCAGCGGAGGCATCGGCAGCCACTACTGAATGCCTTTCTGCTGCTTCCAGGCGTTGTACCGGTCGACCGACGCCTGATGCTCCTGCAGCGTCGTCGAGAAGACCGTCTCGCCGGTGTCGAGGTTCACCGTCACGAAGTACAGCCAGTCGCCGGGGGTCGGGTTGATCGACGCCTGAATGGCGTCGTCGCCCGGGTTGCCGATCGGTCCGACCGGCAGGCCTTTGTTGGCGTAGGTGTTGTACTTGTTGCTCGCATCGTCGCGTTCCTGCTTGTCAGGCTCGACGATGTCGGTGCGCCCCGATCCGTAGGTCACAGTCGAGTCCATCTGCAGCGGCATGTCCTGGGCGAGGCGGTTGTCGATCACACGCGCGACTTTGCCCATGTCGGCGACGCTGCCCGATTCGGCCTGCACGACCGACGCCTTCGTCATCACGTCATAGCGTGCCGCGTCGCCCTGCACCCCGGCGTTGTCGAGCGCCTTGTTGGCGCGATCGACCATCTGCTTGATGATGTCTTTCGGCTCGGCCTCTGGGTCGATCGTGTATGTCGCGGGGAACAGGAAGCCCTCCAGAGACTTGTGATCCTTCGCCTGCTGCGGAACGTCATAGGCGTTCACGTCGCGCGCGGCGGCCTGCAGCTTCTCGAGCGGCAGATCGACCACCTCTGAGATGCGGGCCAGAATCTGCGACTGCCGGTAGCCTTCGGGAATGACGACCTTGAGGTCGACGCGGTTCGACGGATCGCTCAGCACGTCGATGACTGTGGCAGAGGCCGACTCTTTCTGCAGCTTGTACGCTCCGGGCTGGAAGACCGGTTCGGGCGACCGTTTGTGGTACTCGTCCAAGAAGCCCTTGTACGTCTTGATCACGCCGACGTCGACCAGGTTCTCGGCGATGTCGGTGCCCGACTCGCCGTCACGGATCACGAAGGTCACGTCGTCTGTGCCCGGCCCCGGGTAGTCGACGACCTCGCCGATGCCCATCTCACGCATGAGCGACCGGCCGGCGAAGAGCAGCGCGGCGATGAAGACGGCGATCAGCACCGTTACGACGATCCAGGTGATCGTGCGTTTGCGTCGTGTGCGGCGTCTGCCTGCGTGTCTGCTCATGCATCGTTCCTTTCGACAGCGTCGCCGGGCAGTCGCCCGGTGTGCTGCTCAATCTCCAGAGCCTGCTGCAGGATGGCAACTGCGGCTGCCTGATCGATCACCGATCGCTGCTTCCCGCGTTTGCGACCACTCGGCCGCAGCTGGCGGGCCGCGACGTTGGTGGTCAGCCGTTCATCGACCAGATGGGCGGCGATGCCGGTTCTCTGAACCAGCTGCTGACAGACGTCACGGGCGTCGTCCGTCGACTGTGTGTCGCCGCCGCGCAGATTGATCGGCAGGCCGCAGACCAGGCCTACGGCGCCGTACTCCACGGCGATCTCAGCGATGCGTTGCGCCCATGAGCCGTCGGCAGTGCGCTGCACCGTCTCGACCGGGTAGGCCAAGAGGTGCTCGGCGTCGCAGGCGGCCACTCCGATGCGGGCCTTGCCGACATCGATGCCGAGCAGCACGCCGCGACGCTCACCCGCTGCTGTCACCGGTCGCGCACCTGCACACGCACCGCTTGGAGCGCGGCCTCGACTCCGCTGGTGTCGGTGCCGCCTCCCTGGGCGAAGTCAGGTTTGCCGCCGCCTCCGCCGCCCAGACGCGTCGCCGCAGCCTTGACCAGAGCACCGGCCTTGACGCCGAGGTCACGAGCCGCCTGATTCGTGGCGACGACGACCGTCGGTCGCTGACCGACGACTGCAACGAGCGCGACCACGGCTGCGTCCGCGCCCAGAGCCGACCGCACCTGCATGCCCAGCTCTCTCAGGGCATCCGCATCTGACACCTCGACGCGGGCGACGACCGCTCGCACGCCGGCGAGGTCTTCGGCACGTCCCACGAGATCGGGAACCTGTGCGCCGAGCTTGGCCTTCGTGAGATCTTTGACCTGCTTCTGTGCGGCGTGCAGCTCTTCGACCAGAGCCGAGACTCGCTGTTCGAGCTGGTCGGGCTTCGTCTTGAGCTGAGCGGCGAGCGAGGCGATGAGCTGCTGCTGGGTGATGCCGTGCTGCACGGCGTCCATGCCCACCAGTGCCTCGAGGCGACGCGCACCCGAGCCCACCGACGTCTCGCTGATCAGGTTGACGACGCCGATCTGCGAGCTGTGCGCGACGTGCGTGCCTGCGCAGAGCTCGCGTGACCACGGCCCGCCGATCTCGACGACGCGAACCTCGCGGCCGTACTTCTCGCCGAACAGGGCCATCGCGCCGGTCGCCTTTGCCGATTCGAGATCCATGATCGTAGCGCTGACCGGCAGATCGTTGCGCACGGCCTGGTTGCAGATCTCGTTAATCTCGCTGACCGTCTCAGGGCTCAGCCGATTGTTCCAGGCGAAGTCGAGACGCATGTAGCCGGGGCGGTTGAGCGAGCCCGACTGCACCGCTGTGCGGCCAAGCGTCTGACGCAGAGCGGCGTGCACGAGGTGCGTGGCCGAGTGTGCCTGACTGGCCTCAAGGCGGTGCAGCGCATCGGCGTGCACCTGCACGCGGTCGTCGACCGCCAACGTGCCCTTCGAGACCTGCACCGAGTGCACGGTGAGCCCCTTGACCGGAGCCTGTGCGTCGACGATGCGTCCGGTGAAGTTGGCGCCGACGAGCGTGCCGTGGTCTGCGGTCTGGCCGCCGCCCTCGGCATAGATCGGCGTCTCGTCCAGGATGACGTCGACCGACTCGCCCTCGGCGGCAGTCGGAACCGACTGCCCGTCGCGAATGAGGCCCAGCACACGTGCCTCGGTCGACAGCGCGTCGTAGCCGAGGAATTTGGTCGCGCCCAGCGCGCGCAGATCCCGGTAGACCGCGAGATCGACGTTGCCGGTCTTCTTCGACTTGGCGTCGGCCTTAGCGCGTTCGCGCTGCTCGGTCATGAGCTTGGCGAACTCCTCACGGTCGACGTCGAGTCCGGCCTCCTGTGCGATCTCGACGGTGAGGTCGATCGGAAACCCGTACGTGTCATGCAGAGCGAACGCCGTGTCACCCGACAGCGACGAGCTCTTCGCCTCTTTGGTGTGCTCGATCGCGAGATCGAGGATCGTCGTACCGGCGCCCAGCGTGCGCAGGAAGGAGTCCTCTTCGTTGTAGGTGATGTTCGAGATGCGCTCGAACCCGGTTTCGAGCTCGGGGTACGAAGCCTTCATGGCGTCTTTTGACACCGGCAGCAGGTCGGGCATGACCGGGCGGTCGACGCCCATCAGGCGCATGGCACGCACGGCACGACGGATCAGACGGCGCAGCACGTAGCCGCGGCCGTCGTTCGAGGGGCTGACGCCGTCGTTGATCAGCATCATCGCACTGCGCACGTGGTCGGCGACGATGCGCAGCCGTACGTCGTCGTCGTGGCTCTCGGTGCCGCCGTAGCTGATACCTGCGAGCTCGGAGGCCCGGTCGAGCACGGGGCGCACCTGGTCGATCTCGTACATGTTCTCGACGCCCTGTTTGACGAAGGCGACGCGCTCGAGCCCCATGCCGGTGTCAATGTTCTTGTGCGGCAGCTCGCCGACGATGTCGAACTCGGTCTTCGAGCGCACGTTGTTGATCTCGTACTGCATGAACACGAGGTTCCAGATCTCGAGGAATCTCGAGTCGTCCACGGCAGGCCCGCCGTCACGGCCGTATTTCGGGCCGCGATCGTAGTAGATCTCAGAGCAGGGACCGGCGGGGCCCGGCTGACCGGTCGACCAGTAGTTGTCCTCGCGGCCGAGACGCTGGATGCGATGCTCGGGCAGGCCGGCGATGCGGCGCCACAGCTCGTGGGCCTCGTCGTCGTCTTCGTAGACGGTGACCCAGAGGTCTTTCTCGTCGAACCCGTAGCCGCCGTCCGATTCGGACGAGGTCAGCAGATCCCAGGCATAGGTGATCGCGCCCTCTTTGAAGTAGTCGCCGAACGACCAGTTGCCGAGCATCTGAAAGAACGTGCCGTGGCGGGCCGTCTTGCCCACCTCTTCGATGTCATTGGTGCGGATGCACTTCTGGCAGTCGGCCGCCCGTGGGTACGGGGCGGGAACAGCGCCCGTCAGATACGGGATGAACGGCACCATCCCGGCAACGGTGAAGAGCAGGGACGGATCATCCGAGATCAACGATGCCGAGGGAACGATGGTGTGATCTTTGCTGGCGAAGTAGTCGAGCCAGCGCTGTCGGATATCCGCAGTGTACATATGCCTTCACAGACGTTTCGTAGTGGGGAAACGGGTGCCAGGTGCGGATCTCTCCGCACGATGGCACCCGTCCGGTGAATCGTTCACCGTGAGATGTGTTGGGCTCAGCGCAGATCAGTGCTGCGCGGCGTCGCGCAGTTCGTCCTGCAGATCGTCGATCGCCTCTCGAACCTCGGCGGTGCGCTCCTGAAAACTGCGTGCCACGGTGTCGGTGAAGTCGTTGACCTCGGCGAAGAATGCCTGACCCTTCTCGGTCTGAGACACCTTGTGTGCCACGAGGAATCCCGTGCCGATACCGACGATGAACCAGAATGCCTTGCCCATATTCGCCTACTTTCGCTTCGCGGTGGTCTTGGCCTGCTTCGCCGTCGTGCGACGGCTTTTGCCGAACGACGCCGCAATGCCAGCGACGCGCCCTAACGGCGAGTTGACGACCGAAGTGACCGTCGCGACCACGCCGCTGACGTTGTCGGCGACCTTCGTCAGGTTAGTCGTGATGCCGTCGACCTTGACCAGCTGCCGATTGGCCTCGGCCACGGTCGCCGTGCTCTCTTCGATCAGGGGGGCGACGTTGTCGGTGAGATCGCGCACGCTCTCGCGTGCCTCATCGAGCAGATGGCCGAGCTTCCAGAGCGGCACGATCAGCACCGCCACCAGAACGACGAAGGCGATCGCAGCGATCAGCGCTGCAATGTCTCCTCCAGTCATGACCGTTCTCCTCTCTCCCACCGACAACGTCGGTTGGGTCAGTGATCAGCGCGCAGCGTAGTACTCGACGACCAGCTGGACTTCACAGGTGACGGGCACTTCGGCACGCTTCGGGCGACGCGTCAGCGTGGCCTCGAGCTTGTCGAGCGTGACGTCGAGATACTCCGGCACGGCCGGCAGCACCTCTGCGTGGGCGCCTTCTGCGGCGACCTGGAAGACGTCGAGCTTCTCGCTCTTCTCGTGCACGTGAATGAGCTGACCCGGCTTCACGCGGAACGACGGGCGGTCGACGCGTTCGCCGTCGACCATGATGTGACGGTGCACGACCAGCTGGCGAGCCTGCTGGATGCTGCGCGCGAAGCCGGCGCGCAGAACGAGCGCGTCGAGACGCTGCTCGAGCAGCTCGACCAGGTTCTCACCGGTCAGACCCTCCTGCTTGCGGGCTTCGCTGAACACGCGGCGCAGCTGAGCCTCGCGGATGCCGTACTGGGCGCGCAGACGCTGCTTCTCGCGCAGACGCACCGCGTAGTCGGAATCGGTGCGGCGCTTCGTGCGGCCGTGCTGACCCGGGGGGAACGGACGGTTCTCCATCAGTCGGGCAGCCTTGGGGGTCAGTGCCACGCCCAGCGCGCGGGACAGACGGGTTTTGCTATGTGTACGCGACTTCGTCGCCATTGTTTCCTCTCGATGACGCTAAATACAATCAATCAGTGAGCCGGGGCAACGCTCGGCTACAGAGCGCCACCATTCACTCCACTGGCGCAGCCGCTCGCCGTGCAGAGTTCAGGCCGAATAACACTACCACGCTCGTCTG
Organism: Pseudoclavibacter sp. CFCC 14310; assembly: GCF_008831165.1. Lineage (NCBI taxonomy): Bacteria > Bacillati > Actinomycetota > Actinomycetes > Micrococcales > Microbacteriaceae > Pseudoclavibacter > Pseudoclavibacter sp. CFCC 14310. The sequence goes on from NZ_WBKC01000002.1 coordinate 629,080, forward strand.
TCTACGGAGCCCGCCGCACCGTCACTTCTTCTCGAGGCCATCGTCGGCATCCGCCGTCACCTCAGGCGACGACTCGGTCGCCTTCCCGGAGGGCACTTCAGGGGGCTTGCCAGAGGAGGCCTCAGCGGTCTTCGCAGTGGCGGCCCCAGCGGTCTTTGCCTTGGGCGTCTGCGCAGCTCGCTGCATCGGCAGCCCGGCGAGCAGCCGACGCACCTGATCGAGCCGGCGGCCGATCGTGGCGTCGAACCCGTGGCCGGTCGGCACATAGTAGCGGCGTCCCTGTAACGTGTCGGGCAGATACTGCTGGGCACTCACCCCCGTGGGCTCGTCGTGGGGGTACTGATAACCGACGCCGTGACCCAGTGCACGCGCCCCTTTATAGTGCGCATCGCGCAGATGCGACGGCACATCGCCTGCATCGCCGGCTCGGATGTCGGCGATCGCGCGATCGATGGCCAGGTACGCCGCGTTCGATTTGGGGGCCGAGGCCAGATAGACGGTGGCTTCGGCCAAAGGAATGCGACCCTCAGGCATGCCAACCATCGCGACCGTCTGCGCGGCAGCCACAGCGATGCTCAGCGCCTGCGGATCGGCCGTGCCGATGTCTTCGGCAGCCGAGATCATGAGACGTCGTGCGATGAACCGGGAGTCTTCGCCGCCCTCGATCATGCGAGCCAGATAGTGCACCGCCGCGTCGACGTCTGACCCGCGGATCGATTTGATGAACGCGCTGACCACGTCGTAGTGCTGATCGCCGTTCTGGTCGTATCGCACCAGGGCTCGGTCTGCCACGATCGCGACCACAGCCGCGGTGATGCGGGGCAGCCGAGCCTGTTCGGATGAGTCTGCGTCGTCGGCCTTCTCAGCGGACGCCATGTCGGCGTCTGCCTGGCCGGCGGCCGCCTCGAGCAGGGTCAGCGCACGCCGGGCGTCGCCCGAGGCGAGTTCCACGATGGCCGTTCGGGCCTCGTCGTCGATCGCGACCGCCCCGTGCAGACCGCGTTCGTCGACGATGGCGCGATCGATGAGAGAGAGCAGGTCGTCGTCGGAGAGCGACGTCAGACGCAGCAGCAGCGATCGGCTGAGCAGCGGCGAGATCACAGAGAACGAGGGGTTCTCAGTGGTCGCCGCCACCAGCGTGACGATGCCGTCTTCGACGCCGGGCAGCAGGCTGTCCTGCTGCGCCTTGGTGAATCGATGGATCTCATCGAGGAACAGCACCGTCTGCGTGCCATAGAGGTCACGGTCTGCCTGCGCCTGCTCCATCACGCGTCGCACGTCTTTGACTCCGGCGCTGATGGCCGAGAGTTCGATGAAGCGGCGCTGTCCCTCGGTGGCGATCACATGCGCCAGCGTCGTCTTGCCCGTTCCCGGAGGGCCGAAGAGAATGACCGATGCCGGGGTGCGCTCGCCCTCGGTCGGGTGGCACAGACGCCACAGCGGTGTGCCCGGTCGACGCAGCTCGCTCTGGCCGACAACGTCGTCAAGCGTTCGCGGTCGCATGCGCGCCGCCAATGGTCGGCTGGCTCGGGCACCTTGCAGAGACGTCATGCCGACAGCGTAGCGCCAGCCGCCGACACGGCCTCTCAGACCGGCTTCGCCAGCGCGTCACGTGCACAGCAGCCGTTTGTCACCGGCTAGACTGGTGCAGCATCGAAGCGGGATTTGAGGAGAGTCGTGAGCGAGACACACCAGCAGCAGTTCGGCCGCGCCGACGGCGAGGGAAACGTCTACCTGATCACAGGTGACGGCGAACGCTGGGTCGGGCAGGTCACCGGAGCCACCGCCGAGGAGGCGCTGGCCTTCTACAGCCGCAAGTTCCAAGACCTCGTCGGCCAGGTCACTCTGGCCGAGCAGCGGGCACGCACCGGGGCGAAGGCCCGAGACGTGCGCAAGAGCGTCACGGCACTCGACGAAGCGCTGAAAGAGCCGACGGTCGTCGGCGACCTCGACGCACTGCGCACCAGGGTCGACGCGCTGCGCACGCAGGTCGACGCGCTGGAGAGCAAGCAGCAGGAGCAGTCGGCGCAGGCTCTCGCCGAAGCCGCGGCACAGCGAGAGGCCATCGTCGAGAAGATCGAGCAGCTGGCCGCCACCCCAGTCGCCAACATTCGTTGGAAGGACGTTCACGCGCAGGTCGAGCAGATCTTCGGCGAGTGGAAAGAGCACCAGCGCACCACGGCCCGCCTGCCCAAACAGCAGGCCGACGCCCTGTGGGCGCGGTTCAAGCAGTCTCGCCGCAAGCTCGAAGACGGTCGACGTGCGTTCTTCGCCAGCCTCGACGAGCAGCATCGCACGGCCAAGCAGACGAAGCAGCAGTTGGTCGAAGAGGCCCAGAAGCTGGCCGAGCAGGCCGAGCCCCGTGTCAATGACTACCGCGCCCTGCTCGATCGTTGGAAGGCCGCCGGGCGCGCCGGCGCCAAGGTCGACGACCGCCTCTGGGAGCAGTTCAAAGCAGCCGGAGACGTCATCTTCGCGAAGAAGCAGGAGCACGACGCCGTCACCGACGCCGAGTACGCAGAGAACCTGCAGAAGAAAGAGGAAGTGCTGACGCGGGCTGAGGCGCTGCTCCCGGTCACTGACTGGAAGGCTGCTCGCTCCGCGCTGCGTCGTCTGCAAGACGAATGGGATGAGATCGGTCGGGTTCCCCGTGCCAGCATGCGCTCCGTCGAGGCTCGGCTGCACGCTGTCGAGACGGCGGTCAAAGAGGCCGAAGACGCACACTGGTCCAAACGCAACAGTGAGAAGAGCGATCGTGCCACCGGTCTCGCCGCGCAGCTGCAGCAGAGCATCACCGATCTTGAGGCAGATCTCGCTGCTGCTGAGGCGGCAGGTGACGCAGAGAAGACAGCCGAGATCACCAAGGCGCTTGAGACGCAGCGCAGCTGGCTGAAGGCCACCGGCATCGCCTGATCTGCCATTGGTCTCACAGGCCCGGCGGATGCTCCTTGTGCACAGGAGCATCCGCCGGGTCTTTCTGTACACAGCGTTGCGTTGACCCGTGTGCTTCGCCAACACTCGTGATCGACTGGCCTCATGGACCAGACAGAGGCGAACGGCCTGCGAGCTCAGGGCACCCGATCATCCGCTCACGCACTGAGCCCCGAATGCTCCGCTCTGGCGGCGTTCTTCTCACCAGAAGAGCGCCGCCGGCTCACTCTTGACGGCCTGCTGAATGATCTCGGCGGCGTTCACCTCCCGTGGTTTGCAGCCAGCACTCCCCGAGCACGGGCCGCCTCCCTGCCGAAGCTGCCCGAGCCACTCGTCTGGGCCGGACGAACCGCTGCCTGGGTCTGGACAGGGTCACGTCGCCGCCCGTTCTATGAGGCGATGACGGCTCCCGGTCGACGCTGGGACATCCGTCGCGACGCCCTCGGCGCCGGAGTGATCTGCAGAATTCGCCATATGCGGCTGCAGCACTCGCACGTCGACGCTCTCGACCGCGCTCGTGTCACCGGCCCGACGCGCACCGCGAGAGACCTCGCCATGACGCTCGAGCATCCTGATGACTGTGTGCTGCTGGCCGACCTCGCAGCGCAGCACCGCCGCGCGGTCGAACGGGCGCTGCCCTTGCTGCCCGCCGGCGATCAGACGCAGCACTCCGCGCAGGCGCGACGCGCGCTGCAGCAGGCGCTCGCGCTCAGCCGTTGACGCGGTAGACGTCGTAGACGGCGTCGATGCGTCGCACGGCGTTCAGGATGCGATCGAGATGCACGGTGTCGCCCATCTCGAAGACGAACCGAGAGAGCGCCAGACGGTCGTCAGAGGTCTTGACGGAGGCTGAGAGGATGTTCACGTGATGTTCTGAGAGCACCCGAGTGACATCGGAGAGCAGGCCGGAGCGGTCGAGGGCCTCGACTTGGATGTTCACCAGGAACACGCTCTTATGCGTCGGCGCCCAAGAGACCTCGACCATTCGATCATGCTGGTTCTCGTTCAGATCGGCCACGTTGCGGCAGTCGGCTCGGTGCACTGAGACGCCTGCGCCGCGGGTGATGAAGCCCACGATGTCGTCGCCGGGCACCGGAGTGCAGCATTTCGCCAGCTTGACCATGACGCCCGACTGGCCGCGCACCAAGACCCCGGAGTCGCTGGTGGCCGCGCGCTGATGCGTCGTCGGATGCGGATGCGCCATGATCGGCAGTTCGCTGGTCGTCTCATCGAATTCGTCGAGTTCGATGCGCTCGATGACCGATTGAGTCGAGACGTGTCCCTCGCCGAGCGCCGCGTACAGCGCCCCGATGTTGGGGTACCCCAGACCTGACGCCACCCGTGTGAACGCCTGCTGATCGCCGATGACGCGCAGCGGCACCCGATTCTTGCGCAGCGCCCGCTGCAGGGCCTCTTTGCCGGCCTCGATCGACTCGTCGCGGCGCTCCTTGCTGAACCACTGGCGAATCTTCGCACGGGCTCTCGGGCTCGTCACGAACGAGAGCCAGTCTTTGCTCGGCCCGGCGTCCGCAGAACGAGAAGTCAGGATCTCGACGACTTCGCCGCTGGCCAGTCTGGTGTCAAGCGGCACCAGACGCCCGTTCACCTTCGCTCCCATCGCGCGGTGACCGACCTCGGTGTGCACCGCGTACGCGAAGTCGATCGGCGTGGCACCGCCGGGCAGACCGACGACCTTCCCCTGCGGGGTGAAGACGTAGACCTCTTTGGCGCCGATCTCGAACCGCAGCGAGTCCAGGAACTCCCCCGGGTCTTTGGTCTCGGACTGCCAGTCGGAAAGATGCTGCAGCCAGACCAGCTCCTGGTTGATGCCCTGCTCGGCGGTCTGGTTCATCACCGGCTTCGCCCCGCTGGCCTTATAGAGCCAGTGCGCAGCGACACCGTACTCGGCGCGCTGATGCATCTCGTAGGTGCGAATCTGAATCTCGACGGGGCGTCCGTCCGGACCGATCACCGACGTGTGCAGCGACTGGTACAGGTTGAACTTCGGGATCGCGATGTAGTCTTTGAAGCGCCCGGGAATCGGGCTCCATCGGGCGTGAATGGCACCGAGAGCGGCGTAGCAGTCTCGGATCGAGTTCACCAGGATGCGAATGCCCACGAGGTCGTAGATCTCGTCGAACTCACGGCCGCGAACCACCATCTTCTGGTAGACGGAATAGTAGTCTTTCGACCGTCCGACGACCTCGGCCTTGATCCGCTGCCGACGAAGATCGTCGTCCACCATCGAGATCACGCGCTTGACGTACGACTCGCGCGCCGGCGTGCGCTCTTTGACCAGACGCACGATCTCGTCGTAGACCTTCGGGTACAGCGCTTTGAACGAACGGTCTTCGAGCTCGTGCTGCAGGGCGCTCAGGCCCAAACGATGAGCGAGCGGCGCATAGATCTCAAGCGTCTCTTTGGCCTTGCGCGCCGCTTTCTCCGGCGGCACGAAGCCCCACGTCCGTGCGTTGTGCAGCCGGTCGGCCAGCTTGATCACGATCACTCGCACGTCGCGAGCCATCGCGACGACCATCTTGCGAACGGTCTCAGCCTGGGCGTTCACCCCGTACTTCACTTTGTCGAGCTTCGTGACACCGTCGACCAGCATGGCGATCTCGGCCCCGTAGTCGGCGGTGAGCTGGTCGAGCGTATAGTCGGTGTCTTCGACGGTGTCATGCAGCAGCGCAGCCGCCACGACTTGGGCTGATACGCCCAGATCGGCCAGAATCTGTGCCACCGCGATCGGGTGGGTGATGTACGGTTCGCCGCTCTGACGCAGCTGCCCGTCATGGGCGGCATAGGCCGTCAGATACGCCCGCCTGATCAGTGCGAGGTCTTCTTTCGGGTGATGGTGCCGAACCGTCTGCACCAGTTGCGAGACCTGTGCGTCAAGACCTGTCGCCGGGCGCTGGAAGAGACGCGGCAGACCGAGACGCCGTGGGGCTGACGGTGTTGACTGCTGCTGTGGCTCAGGCATGGTGTCGCCCCCTGCTCGGTCGTGCGCGGTAGTGCTCCTGATGACTACTTCAGATTACTCGGTTCGCCCGCAGACGTCGCATCGCCCGCCATCGACTCTGTGGCCTCGCCCTGTGTCGATCCCGCAGCCTCGAGTTCGGCACGATGCTCGGCGACCACTCCGTCATGCGTGACGATCTTCGACTCTCTGCTGCGCAGCAGTGCATACGTGGGCGCAGCCAGGAAGATCGTCGAGTACGCCCCGACCAGGATGCCGATGAAGAGCGCCGTCGAGATGTCACGCAGGGTGCCCGCGCCGAGCAGCCCGCCGATGAACAGGATGGATGCCACCGGCAGCAGCGCCACGACCGTGGTGTTGATCGAACGAATCAGCGTCTGGTTGACGGCGAGGTTGACCAGTTCTCCGAATGTTCGCGTCTTCTGCTCTTCGAAGCCGCGCGTGTTCTCACGAATCTTGTCGAAGACCACGACGGTGTCGTACAGCGAGTAGCCGAGAATCGTCAGAAAGCCGATCATCGCCGAGGGGGTGACCTCGATGCCGACCGCACCGTAGATGCCAGCGGTGACCACGAGGTCATGGAAGAGGCTCAGCATCGCCGCGAGCGACATCTTCCAGGTTCGGAAGTAGATCGCCATCAGCACCGAGGCCAGAACGAGGAAGATGATCAGACCGCGCAGCGCCTGCGCTCCGACATCCGCACCCCAGCTCGGATTGATGTAGGACACGGCCACGTCGTCCCCGGGCACCTGATAGGTCTGGGCCAGAGCCGACGAGATCTGCTTCGACTCGTCTTCGCTGACCTGGTACGTCTGCACACGAATGGTGTCATCGCCGATCACGGCGATGCGCGGCTCGACCTCGCTGTTCTGCAGCACCGATTCGACGGCGTCACGCGCCGGCTGCTCCTGCGGATCAACAACGTGCGTCACGCGGAACTCACTGCCTCCGCGGAACTCGATGCCGAGGTTGAACCCGCCCCGGGCGATCGGAAGGATCACCGAGAGCAGGATGAGCACGGCTGCGATCAGGTACCACACCTTCCAGCGACCGATGAAATTGACTGAACGCTTGCCTGAGTGCAGGTCGAAGCCCAACTGCGAGAAGGCGGCCATCAGCGCTGCTCCCCCTTCTTCTCATCGGCTGCCGAGTCTGTCTGGGCAGCGTCTTTCTGTGCGTCGTTCGTCGAGGCGGCCTCGGCTGCGTCGACGGCGTCATGCGGATGCGGTTCGAAGCCTGCAGCGCGCGCCTTGCGCTCGGCGATGGTCAGGCGGCGTTCGGCCTCGCCGGCAGCCCGGCGCGACTTCTTCGCTTTGCGACTGCCTGGTTCGGCGGATTCTGCCGCCCGAGCGGCGAAGTCCAGGTTCAGGCGTCCGCGATAGGCGTTGCCGAGCATCTGCGGGTTCAGTCCCGAGAAGTGATGACCTTCGCCGAAGAACCGTGTGGTCGCAAGCAGCTGCATCATCGGGTGGGTGAAGAGCATGACCACCACGAGGTCGACGATGGTGGTGAGCCCCAAGGTGAAGGCGAAGCCCTGCACACCGCCCACGGCGAGCACATAGAGCACGACGGCCGCGAGGAAGTTCACCATGTCCGAGGCCAGAATCGTGCGCAGCGCACGCTTCCAGCCCACCTCGACGGCGGGGATGAGCGTCGACCCGTCTCTGAGCTCGTCGCGTATTCGTTCGAAGTACACGATGAACGAGTCAGCCGTGATGCCGATCGCCACGATCAGGCCGGCGATGCCGGCCAGCGACAGCCGGTACCCTTCTGACCACGACATCAGCGTGACGAGCAGATAGGTGATGCCCGAAGCGAGCACCAGTGACACGATGGTGACCAGGCCGAGGGCACGATACTGGAAGAGCGAGTACACGACGACGGCCAGCAGACCGATCGCACCGGCGATGAGGCCGTAGACCAGCTGCTGAGATCCGAGTGTCGGAGTGATCTTGTTCTGGCTCTGCACATCGAAGCTGATCGGCAGTGCACCGTACTTGAGCTGATCCGCAAGCGTCTGCGAGCTCTCCTGGGTGAACTGCCCGCTGATCTGCGCGCGGCCGTCGGTGATGATCGCATTCGAGGTGGGTGCCACGATGACCTGTCCGTCGAGCACGACAGCGAAGCGGTTGGCCGGCTCGGTCTGGCTGGTGAGGTCGCTCGTGACCTTGTGGAACATCTCGGTGCCGACATCGTTGAATTCGATGTTCACGACCCAGTTGTTGGTGACGGTGCCGTTCTGACCGGCCTGCTGGCCCGCCTTGGCGTCGCTCAGCTGTTCGCCGTCGAGCAGTGCTCCGTCGGCCTTGTCATCCTGACGGTCGACGGGAGCCAGCAGCAGCTTCTCGCCGTTCGCGCTGCAGGCGATCTTCGGCAGGTCGGCGCTGTTGACGCTGGTGCCGTCGGCTTCGACCGAGGCACGGTTCGGCACGGGGTCGGCCATCTTGTACTGCTGCTGCGATGCGGCGTCGTCTCCGGCGTCTGGAGTCGACCCGTCTGCAGGAACCACGCAGCTGTAGGCGTCGAACTGCGAGATGATGTCGTTCGACGCCTTCGTGCGAGCGGCGTTCTCGGTGGGGTCCTCGCCGTCGAGCGTGGGCAGCTTCTCAGTGACACCCGGCGTCGTCGGCGTCGTCGAGGTGGCGGCAGCGGAGCGCCAGACTCGACGAAACTCCAGCTTCGCAGACGAGCGGATGCGCTGCAGCTGCTCGTCGGTGGGGTCTCCGGGAAGACTGATGACGATGTTGCGGCCGCCCTGCGTCGTGATCTCGGCTTCGGAGACACCACCCGCGTCGACACGCTGGCGCATGATGCTCTGCGCCTGTTTCATCTGGTCGGCGCTTGGGTCGCTGCCGTCCTCGGTCTCTGCGGCGAGCACGATCTCCGTGCCGCCCTGCAGATCGAGCGCCAGCTTCGGCGTCGCCGAGGCTCCGCCCCAAAGGATGCCGCCGCCCAGGGTCGCCGCGAGTGCGACGATCACCACCCCGAGCCAGATCAGAGACTTGCGTGCCTGTCGCACCGGACCGCTTGCTGCCACTGTGTCGTTCTTCCTCGTCGTCAAGAGCACATGACCTGCCGGTCAGCGCACCGAACCGAGCGGTCGTTCCCCCCGGCTGCGTGGCCGTCTCGTCTCGACGAGATCGGACCACTCATGCGAATGAGCCGATGCACGCGGACATCGGCTCATTCACATGTCATCTAGTTGTTCTTGGGCTTGTCGTCATTCTGCGACGACGCATCGGCGCTCGGATTCGGATTTGTCCACTCGGGATTTGAGTCCTCATCGCTGCGCAGGCCGTACTTCGGCGAACCGTCCTCGTCGGTGAGCGGCTCAGCAGCCGGGGTCGAGTCGCTCGTCACGGCGGCGGCCGGGGAATCGTCGACGGGAGACGTCTCGATCTTGGTGATCGTCTGACGGTGCACGCGCACGAAGGTTCCCGGCGTCGACTCGAGGGTCACGGTGTTGTTCGCCTCGTCGATGTCGCGGATCGTTCCGAACAGCCCGAAGCTGGTCATGACCTGGGCGCCGACGACGGCTTTGTCCTGGGTCTGCTGCGCCTCCCGCTGTCGTTTCTTGTTGTTGCGGAACGTCACGAAGATCAGCACGACGAACACCGCCAGCAGAATCAGAAGCATTGGATCCATGGAATATAACTCCACTCTCATCGTCGGTTGCGGTCATCGGGCACGCACAGACGTCCCGATCCAAGAAACTAGGCTACCCTAATCGTCCAAGAGCGTGGGCTGTGCGTTCTCTGCGGAAGAGAGTTTCGCCTTCGGCGGAATGAGGCCCAGATGCAGCCAGGCGTCTCGCGATGCGACACGGCCCCGTGGGGTGCGCAGGACGAGACCGCTGCGCACCAGATACGGTTCGACGACTGACTCCAAGGTGTCGGTCTCCTCGCCGACACTCATAGCCAACGGGCCGAGCCCGACCGGTCCCCCGGCGAACTGTCGAATCAGCACGCCGAGCACGTCTCGGTCGAGCCGATCGAGGCCGAGCTCGTCCACTTCGTAGAGCGACAGCGTCGACGAGACCGCCTGCAGAGGATCCTCGTCGGGGTGCACGATGAGGTAGTCGCGAACACGGCGCAGCAGCCGGTTCGCGATGCGAGGCGTCCCCCGTGACCGAGAGGCGATCTCGATGATGGCGTCTTCGCTCAGTTCGATCTCGAGCAGACCCGCGGTTCGATGCAGCAGCTGTGCGAGTTCATGAGGCGGATAGAACTCCATGTTCGCAGTGAACCCGAACCGGTCGCGCAGCGGCGCGGGCAGAGCACCCGCGCGCGTCGTCGCACCGACCAGCGTGAACGGCGCCAATTCGAGCGGAATAGACGTCGCACCCGGCCCTTTGCCCACCATGACGTCGACGCGGAAGTCCTCCATCGCGAGGTAGAGCATCTCTGCCGCCGGCTTCGCGATGCGATGGATCTCGTCGATGAAGAGAACTTCGCCCTCGGTGAGCGAGCTGAGGATGGCGGCGAGATCGCCGGCATGGGTGATCGTCGGACCACTCGTCAGGCGCAGCGGCCGCCCGAGGTCATGCGCGACGATCATCGCCAGAGTCGTCTTGCCGAGGCCGGGAGGTCCCGCCAGCAGAATGTGGTCGGCTGCCCGCTCTCGCACTCTGGCGGCCTGCAGCACCAGATCGAGCTGCTCGCGCACTCGGCGCTGACCGACGAACTCATCGAGATGCTGCGGCCGGAAGGCGACGTCATTGGCCGAGTCCCGGTCGTCGAGCGGCGTCGGCGAGACGACGCTCTCAAGAGGCGCAGGCGCTTCGCCGTGCGGGGTCTCGTCGCCCGCCGACGATCCTGGACGGCGCCTCGAACTCATCGGGCACCCCCGAGCAGGGCGAGCGCAGCTCGCAGCAGTGCGTCATCGCCTTTGGCCCCCACTTCGACGGCTCGCGCGACGGCCTCCTGCGCGTCACGCTCGGCCCAGCCGAGTCCGACCAGAGCGGCGACCACGTTGACCGAGACGGCGGCGGATGCCGTGGACGTCTGCTGCGCAGGCGCCGGTGGTGCGATGCGGCCGGCAAGCTGCACAGTGATCAGCTTCGCGGTCTTCGCGCCGATGCCTGAAATGGTCTGGAACGTCTTCGCATCTTCGTCGGCCACCGCCTGAGCGATTCGCTGCGGAGAGAGACCGCTCAGCACGGCGAGAGCCAGCTTCGGCCCCACACCGCTCACGGTGCGCAGAACGTCGAAGAGGCCTTTCTCCTCGGGAGTGCGAAAACCGAACAGCGTCACGGCGTCCTCGCGCACGATCATGACGGTGAGCACGCTCACCTCACTGCCCTCGCGCAGGCTCCGAGCCTGTTCTGCCGTCACCGACACCAGGTATCCCACGCCGTTGACGTCGATCAGCAGCTGGTCGGCGCCGGCGCTGACGACGGTGCCCCTCAGAGATCCGATCATCCTCGCCTCATCTTCCACTGCCCCGTCTTCGCCGCATCGCCTGCTGTGCGTTTGGAATTCAGCTGGCCGCGTTCGCGACCCAGCCGCCACTGCCGCTGCGCCGCAGTCTCGCCTGCCGGCGCGACGGCCTTCGTGTCGCTCGCAGTCGGCTTGAACGATTCACAGATCGCCACGGCCAGGGCATCGGCGGCATCGGGCGGTCCGTCGACGTGGTCGATGCCCAGCAGCCTCGCGACCATGTGCTGCACCTGCGACTTGTCAGCTCGTCCGCTGCCGGTGACCGCAGCTTTCACCTCACTGGGAGTGTGCAGCACCAGCGGTATGTCGGCTTCGCCTGCGAGATGCATCACTGCGCCGATGATGTGCGCGACGCCCATCACCGACGGCAGGTTCTGCTGAGCGAAGACGCGTTCGACCGACACGGCTCGAGGCCGATGCCGCCGCATCAGCCGTTCGACCTCATGTGAGATCCGATGCACGCGAACCGCGATGTCGGCGGCTGGGTCGGAACGGATCACACCCACGTCGACCAGAGCGACGCGGCGTCCCGGGTGCGACTCCACGACTCCGAACCCACAGCGGGTCAGGCCGGGGTCGATGCCCAGGATGACCGACATGTCAGTCTTCTTCGGCCAGCGTCTCGACGATCTCGTCGCTCACGTCGAAGTTGCCGAACACGTTCTGCACGTCGTCGCTGTCTTCGAGCGAATCGATGATGCGGAACAGCTTGCGCGCCGTGTCGATGTCGACATCGATCTGCAGACCGGCGACGAACTCGTTCTCTGCAGAGTCGTAGTCGATGTTCGCACCGACCAGGGCCTGTCGAACGGCCACCAGGTCGTTGGGCTCGCTGATCACGCGGAAGCTGTCGCCGTTGTCGATCACCTCTTCGGCTCCTGCGTCGAGCACCGCCTCGAGGATGGAGTCCTCGGTGACCCCGTCAGCCTTGGCTACGGTGACGACACCCTTGCGGCTGAAGTTGTACGCAACCGATCCCGGATCGGCCAGCGTGCCGCCGTTGCGGGTCAGCGCGGTGCGCACGTCGGCCGCTGCGCGGTTCTTGTTGTCGGTGAGGCACTCGACCAGCAGCGCGACGCCGCCCGGAGCATACGCCTCGTACATGATGGTCTCGTACTTCGCACCGCCGTCGACCTCGCCCGAACCACGCTTGACGGCGCGGGTGATGTTGTCGGCCGGAACCGAGTTCTTCTTCGCCTTCTGAATGGCGTCGAAGAGGGTCGGGTTGCCCTCAGGGTCGCCGCCGCCCAGGCGTGCGGCCACCTCGATGCCCTTGATGTACTTCGCGAAGGCCTTGGCGCGCTTCGCGTCGATCGCGGCCTTCTTGTGCTTCGTGGTCGCCCATTTGGAGTGGCCTGACATGTGACTCCTTGTTCGTAGTCTCTCGATGAATCTTACTCGTGATGACGGTTCGGTCTCCGGTGGCCCGCTGAGCCGACTCGACCGGTGACCGTTGACGGATGCCGTGCGCCGCAGCAGCGTGCGGTGTCGGCCCGACGCGAATCGCTACTCGGCCGCAGCAGCGGCCTTCGCCTGCTGTGCTGCCACTTCGGCCAGTGCGACGGCCGGCGCCTCGACGCCGGAAGCGGACGTGGCATCCACCGCGCTGCTGACCTGCACCCTGGCGTCGGCGAGCCCGCGCAGCCAGGTGATCGCCTCGGCGACGGGCACACCGTTGCACTGCGAGCCGTCACGGAAGCGGAAGCTCACCGTGCCCGAAGAACGGTCGTCCTCGCCTGCGATGAGCATGACCGGAACCTTCTGCTTCGAGTGCGTACGGATCTTCTTGGGCATGCGGTCATCCGACGTGTCGACGCTGGCACGCAGCCCGACGGCACGCAGCTGCGCGGCGACATCCTCGAGATACGGTGCGTACTCGTCGGCCACCGGAATGCCGACGACCTGCTCGGGGGCGAGCCACAGCGGGAACGCGCCGGCGTAGTGCTCGGTGAGCACGCCGAAGAAGCGCTCGATCGATCCGAAGAGCGCGCGGTGAATCATCACTGGGCGCTGCAGCGTGCCATCGGGTGCGGTGTACTCGAGGCCGAACCGCTCAGGCAGGTTGAAGTCGAGCTGCAGCGTGCTCATCTGCCAGGTTCGGCCGATGGCGTCGCGCGCCTGCACCGAGATCTTGGGACCGTAGAATGCGGCGCCCTCTGGATCGGGCACAAGTTCGAGACCGCTCGCCTCGGCGACCTCTCGGAGTGTGCGGGTCGCCTCTTCCCAGACCGCATCGTCTCCGACGTACTTCTTCGGATCCTTCGTCGAGAGCTCCAGGTAGAAGTCGTCGAGACCGTAGTCTTTCAGCAGGTCGAGCACGAACTGCAGCACGCTGGTGAGCTCGTCTTTCATCTGCTCGCGCGTGGTGTAGATGTGCGCGTCGTCCTGGGTGAACCCGCGGGCACGAGTCAGACCGTGGATGACGCCGCTCTTCTCGTACCGGTAGACGGTGCCGAACTCGAAGAGTCGCAGTGGCAGGTCACGGTAGCTGTGCGCCTTGCTCGAGTAGATGAGGTTGTGCATCGGGCAGTTCATGGGCTTCAGGTAGTAGTCCTGCCCCTGACGCCTGACGTTTCCCTCTGCATCGAGCTCTTCGTCGACGTGCAGGGGTGGGAACATGCCGTCGCTGTACCAGTCGAGGTGACCGCTCACCTCGTACAGGTGTGATTTCGTGATGTGCGGGGTGTAGACGAACTGATACCCGGCCTCTTCGTGACGCTGACGCGAGTAGTCTTCCATCACCTTGCGGATGATGCCGCCCTTCGGGTGGAAGACCGGAAGGCCGGAGCCGATCTCGTCGGGAAAGCTGAACAGATCGAGCTCGACGCCGAGCTTGCGGTGGTCGCGCTTCGCCGCCTCAGCGAGGCGGTGCTCGTAGGCCTTGAGCTCCTCTTTGGTCGGCCAGGCCGTGCCGTAGATGCGCTGCAGCTGCGCGTTCGCCTGATCGCCGCGCCAGTAGGCCGCTGCGGTGCGCAGCAGGTCGAAGCCGTTGCCGATCAGACGGGTGTTCGGCAGGTGCGGTCCGCGGCACAGGTCGCACCAGATCGTCTCACCGCTCTTCGGGTCGACGTTGTCGTACATCGTCAGGCCGCTGCCGCCGACCTCGACCGACTCTTCGTCGTCACCGGCGTTGCCCTTGAGACCGATCAGCTCGAGTTTGTACGGCTCGTTCGCCTCTTCGACGCGGGCGTCGGCCTCTGAGATGGGACGACGCACGAAGCGCTGCCCCTGCTTGACGATGCGCTGCATCACCTTCTTGATCTGTTTGAGATCTTCGGGAGTGAAGGGCTCCTCGACGTCGAAGTCATAGTAGAAGCCATCGGTGATGAACGGGCCGATTCCCAGCTTCGCATCGGGGCGAACCTGCTGAACAGCCTGCGCCAGCACGTGCGTCGTCGAGTGACGCAGGATGTTGAGCCCGTCCTCGCTGTCGATCGTCACCGGCTCGACGGTCTCGCCTTCGGCGACGGTACCGGCAAGATCGCGAAGCTCTCCGTCGACTCGCTGGGCGACGACGTCGCGGTGGTCGGCGAAGAGGTCGGTGCCGGTCGTTCCAGCTGCCACCTCTCTGTGCTCGCCGTTGACAGTGATGGTGATGGGTGACGACACCGGAGCTCCTTGAGCATGGCCGCGCCGACCGATACGAAGCGGTCCGCGCGTGGGTGATTGCTGTTGACCTGACTATCCTACCGCAGGGTGTGCGCAGCCTTGGAAAAGTACGCTATACTTGTCGAGTTGCCTGAAAGGCAGCAGTCGTTTGGGCGATTGGCGCAGTTGGTTAGCGCGCTTCCTTCACACGGAAGAGGTCGCTGGTTCGAGTCCAGTATCGCCCACAGGCAGAAAGCCCCGGAGCCACGCGGATCGCGTGGTGTCCGGGGCTTTTCTCGTCTCATTGCTCAGCGCGCAGGTGAGTGGCGGTGTCGAAGAGCCGCTGAGGCGCACGGCCAGACACGAGGGTCACAGCATGCGTCCGCTCCCCTGGCTCGGTGGCCAATCGTATTCGCTCCCAGCTGGATGCTCAGTTCGCAGCGGAAGCCTCCTAGAATGCGAATCACCTGGTGATGCGCCAGGGGCTGTCAGACGCAACGGGGCGTCGACCGGCCGAGATGCAAGGAGGCATCAGCATGATCACCAAACGCGTCAGCCCAGTCGTCATCGACGGCCAGCGGTATTTTCCACTTGAGCGCCCAGAGCAGCTGCCTCGTGAGTTCGGCAGCATCGAGCTGTTCATACGCAACAAGGTGCCGGTGCGATTCACCCGAGTCGCCGACAACACCTGGGTTGTGCACCGCACTGATCGCCCGGGCTCGACCGGTGTGCTCGTGGATGACCCTGAGGGCGACGCGGAGGCGAAGAGCGGGGTCACGGTGAAGGCTCCGGAGGCTCACGAGACAAACCGTCCACGTCCCCGCTTCATCTATTCCGCGGCTGCAGCCACCAACGTTGGTCTCCCCGATTGGCGAATCCCGCTGCAGCGCGTCTCTTGGGACGACTTTCTGAAGTTCTTCGAGTCAGCATCAGTCTGATCGCTGAGAGAGACGAAAACAGCGGCCCCGCATCAGTAAGATGCGGGGCCGCTGTTCTGTTCAGCAGGTCAGTCGACGATCAGTGTGCCAGCCGATTGCGGTGGTTCTCAAATGAGAAGCCGATGACGGTCACGACCAGCAGCGCACCGCCGATGATCGTCATCCACGTTCCGACGGCCAGGCCCAGGAAGATCACTCCGGCTGCCAGCGAGAGCGCGAAAGGCCACCAGCTCCACGGGCTGTACCAGCCGTAGTCGGGGTCGGCGTCTTCGATCTTCGCCTCGAGATCATCCTCAGGAAGGGTTCCGCCTGCGTTCTTCGACGCCTTGTAGAAGTAGAAGGCGGGAAACCAGGCCATGCCGATGCCCAGGGCCAGTACGGTCGCACCCGCGGGCTCGATCGGAACGGCAGGATTGAACAGTCCGACGCCGTCGTTGACGAACGCGAGGCTGCACACGAAGTATGCGACCAGACCGACCAGGAAGAACAGGCCGATGCCGAAGAAGATATGTGCTGCAGTCTTCATTCTCAGTTCTCTTTCTTGTCGCTCGCCGCACGGACGGCCGGCACGTCGGCGAGAGCCTCATGTCGGTCTGCCTGCTCGGTCTGCTTGGCCGTGGCGAGTGCGAGTTCGGGATGGTGCAGGTCGAACGCCGGACGCTCCGAGCGGATGCGCGGGATCGCCGTGAAGTTGTGCCGCGGCGGCGGGCAGCTGGTGGCCCATTCGAGCGAGCCGCCGAAGCCCCAAGGATCGTCGACGTTGACGCGCTTGCCGTAGCGAGTGGTCATGTAGACGTTCCAGAAGAACGGCAGGAACGAGATCGCCAGAATGGCGGCACCGATGGTCGACACCTGGTTCAGCACTGTGAAGCCGTCCTGCGGCAGGTAGGTGTAGTAGCGACGAGGCATGCCCATCGCGCCGAGCCAGTGCTGCACGAGGAACGTCGTATGGAAGCCGATGAACAGCAGCCAGAAGTGCACCTTGCCCAAGGTCTCGTTGAGCATCTTGCCCGTGAACTTCGGCCACCAGAAGTACAGACCTGCGAACATGGCGAACACGACGGTTCCGAACAGCGTGTAGTGGAAGTGCGCCACGACGAAGTAGGTGTCAGACACCTGGAAGTCGAGAGCAGGGCTGGCCAGGATCACACCGGTGAGTCCACCGAAGCAGAAGGTGATCAGAAAGCCGATCGACCAGAGCATCGGGGTCTCGAAGGTAAGAGACCCTCGCCACATCGTGCCTATCCAGTCGAAGAACTTCACGCCGGTCGGAATGGCGATGGCCATCGTCATCAGTGAGAAGAACGGCAGCAGCACCTGGCCGGTGACGTACATGTGATGCGCCCAGACGGTCGCGGAAAGGGCCGCGATCGAGATCGTCGCGAGAACCAGTGTGCGGTAGCCGAAGATCGGCTTGCGGCTGAAGACCGGAATGATCTCTGAGACGATGCCGAAGAACGGCAGCGCGATGACGTAGACCTCAGGGTGACCGAAGAACCAGAACACATGCTGGAAGAGCATGGCTCCACCGGTCTCTGGATCGAAGATGTGCGTGCCGAACTTGCGGTCGGCGAACAGAGCGAAGAGCGCAGCTGCGAAGGGCGGGAACGCCATGATCACCAAGATGCTGGTGACCAGCGTGTTCCAGGTGAAGATCGGCATACGCCACATCGTCATACCCGGCGCACGCAGCGAGACGATCGTCGCGATGAAGTTCACCGCACCCATGATCGTTCCGAAGCCGGACATGGCGAGGCCGATGACCCAGAGATCGCCGCCCATACCGGGTGAGTACGTCGACGTCGACAGTGGAACGTAGGCGGTCCATCCGAACGAGGCTGCACCCTGAGGCGTGAGGAACCCGGCGACCGCGATGAGCGAACCCACGGTGTACGTCCAGTAGCCCAGCGCGTTCAGACGCGGGAACGCGACATCCGGTGCACCGATCTGCAGTGGCACCAGAACGTTTGCGAAACCGGCGAAGAGCGGTGTCGCGAACATCAGCAGCATGATGATGCCGTGCATGGTGAAGAGCTGGTTGTACTGCTCTTTCGTCGGGATCACCTGAAGGCCCGGCTCGAAGAGCTGCGCTCGGATGAGCAGGGCCAGCACGCCGGCGAACAGGAACCAGACGAACGACTGGACGATGTACAGGTAGCCGAGCGTCTTGTGGTCGGTCGTCGTCAGGAATCTGACGATCGAATGGCCTTTCTTACCCAGCTTGGGCGAGTAGCCCGCGACTGCTGTTGCGGAAGTCATAGTTCTCTTCCCCTCAATTCTCTGTCACGGCAGCAGCGCTGTGCGTGTGCTCGGCATCATCGGAGTTGTATTTCAGATCTTGGCGGCGGTCGAGCTCATGCCCGAGTGCGCCGGTGTTGCCACGCTCGCGGAGCTCCGCGATGTGCGTCTGGTACTCGCTGTCAGAGACGACCTTCACGTTCATGAGCATCATCGAGTGGTACTCGCCGCAGAGCTCGGCGCACTTGACCGGGAACGTTCCTTCTTTTTCAGGAGTGAACGTCCAGTAGTTGTTGTGCACGCCCGGAAGCAGATCTTTCTTGTACAGGAACTGCGGCACCCAGAACGAGTGGGCGACGTCGCGAGCGTCGAGCTTGATCTTGACCTCTTTGTTCACCGGGAGGTACAGCGTCGGCAGCTTCGACTCGTCGAACGTCGGGCCGCTGACGTAGTCGGCCTGAATGCCGGCGTCTTCGTGAACGTCAGGGTCGCCAGCAGTGGTGAGGTAGTTGATGTCCCAGCTCCACTGTTTGCCGACGACCTGCACCTGAACGTCGGCTCCGTCGTAGGCAGGCGTCGCCTTGGCCTCGGTTGCCGACTGCACATGGACGGTCGCAATGAAGAACCCGATGATCAGCACGAACGGCACGGCGGTGTACAGAACCTCGATCGGCAGGTTGTAGCGAGTCTGCGAGGGAACGCCGGTGTCACCCTTACGACGCCGGTAGACGACGACGCACCACACGACCAGGCCCCAGACGACCAAGCCCACGCCCAAGAGCACGACCCATGAATGAACCCACAGATCAGTGATCTGCTGAGTGTGGTCAGTGGTGTCTGACGCGGGGAGAAACCCTCGCTTCGCATCATCTGAACACCCGCTCAACGCCAGGGCCGCGATGCCCAAGACGCCGCTCGCAGCGACGGCTCTCTTCACTCTCGAACGCACCATTGTTCCTATCGGTAGCTTCTGAACGCAGCATCGACATACATCGACGCACTATCCATATTACCCACTCCGAACCGTCTCACTGACCATATGCACACCGAAAGACTGAATTCTCCGTGCATCGGCTGTGAAATTCACAGCATGAGCCCTGAGCCCGTGGGCCTGGACGCCGCGACACGCAGACGGCGGTCACCGCCCGAGACTCACACTCGGGTGGTGACCGCCGTCTGACGAAGCCGAAGAATCAGTGGAACGAGTCGCCGCACGCGCATGACCCCTGCGCATTGGGGTTGTCGATCGTGAAGCCCTGCTTCTGAATGGAGTCTTCGAAGTCGATGGTCGCACCGTCGAGATACGGTGCGCTCATCTTGTCGACGACGACTTCGACTCCTTCAGCGAACTCGGCGAGCAGATCGTCGTCGAGCAGCCGCTCATCGAAGTAGAGCTGGTAGATCAGGCCTGAGCAGCCCCCGGGCTGAACGGCAACACGCAGGCGAAGGTCTTCGCGGCCCTCCTGTGTGAGCAGAGCGTGCACTTTCTCCGCCGCGGAATCGGTGAGCGCGACGTTGTGCTTCTCAATGGTGTCGGTTGCCACGATGGTCTCCTTCTTCAGCTGCACCGCGCGTCATCGACGCCCGGCGATCTCTGCAAGCATCCTACGTCGTTTCCAACGTCGTCGCGCACTGGTGTGTTCCCGGCACTGCGGAGTTTCGCCAGGCAGGGTCGGCTCGGGCCATCGCCATGCCGGTTGGCGTCGCTGTGGCACCGCATAGAATGGAGCAGTGCGTCGGAGACGGCGCCCGAAGGTCGGCGCTCCGCGTCGATCTGGCACACCTCGACTTCCAGGAGCAGCACGCGTGAGCAGCAGGCACCACGATTCCGCACAGGACAACGATCAGAATGAGTCGACTGACGAGACGTTGCATCAGGGCAAAGGGCGCCCCACCCCGAAACGCCGTGAGGCTGAGGCCCGAAACCAGCGGCCGCTCATTCCAAATGATCGCAAAGAGGCGAAGGCTCGTGCCCGTTCCGAAAGAGAGAAGGCACGGCTCGGTATGGCCGCGGGCGACGACCGGTTTCTGCCGGCCAAAGAGAAAGGGCCGCAGAAGCGTCTCATTCGCGACTACGTGGACGCCCGCTGGTCACTGGGAGAGTTCATGCTTCCCGTGATGATCATCGTCATCGTGCTGACCTTCATCCGCGAGCCGATGATCGTCACGATCTACACCGTCGGTCTGTGGGTCTTCGTCGCCGCGCTGCTCATCGACTCGTTTGTGATCGGACGCAAAGCACGGAAGATCGCCGCCGACCGTTTCGGCAAAGACGAGGTCGAGAAGGGTCTCGGCGTCTACGCTGCGATGCGCGCGATCCAGATGCGCGGCATGCGTCTGCCGAAGCCCGCGGTCAAGCGCGGCGAGTTCGACCCGAACCGCCGCCTCTGACTCAGCGGTACGCGGCTGCGGTCAGCTCGGCGAACGATGAGAAGCGGCTGCGCTGCAGCCGCTTCTTCAGCTGCCGGTTGATCTGTCGGGCCCACCCCGGGCCGGCATAGATGAACTCTGAATAGCCCTGCACGAGTGTCGCCCCGAGTTCGAGGCGCTCCCACACATCAGCGGCGTCGCGGATGCCGCCCACAGAGACGATGGGCAGGCGGGCTTCGTTGTGTGCGGCGAGCAGACGCAGCACTTCACGGGAGCGATCGTGCAGTGGCCGTCCCGAGAGACCTCCGGCGCCCATGCGCTCCACGGTCGCGGGGTCGGTGGTAAGCCCTTCCCGCGACACTGTGGTGTTGGTCACGATGATCCCAGCGAGTCCGAGCTCGGTCGTCATCGCCAAGATCGCGACGAGTTCGTCATCGCTCATGTCCGGAGCGATCTTCACCAGCACCGGCGTTCTGCCTGCGACCTCGCGAATGCCGCTGAGCAGTGGCTGCAGCGTCTCCACATGCTGCAGCGAGCGAAGCCCCGGCGTGTTCGGGCTGCTCACGTTGACGGCCAGGTAGTCGGCGAGCGGCGCCAGCGCTCTGGCTGCCCGCTGGTAGCTCTCGGGGGCCTCGTCGAGCGGGACGACTTTGTTCTTGCCGATGTTGACGCCCACCCGCAGCGCTGATCGCCGATCGCGGGCACGAAGGCGTTCCGCGGCAGCGGCCGCGCCTTTGTTGTTGAAGCCCATGCGATTGATGAGCGCACGGTCGGCGGGCAGCCGAAACAGTCGGGGCCGAGGGTTGCCCGGCTGCGGATCTGCCGTGATGGTACCGACCTCGACGTGGCCGAAGCCGAGGTCGCCGAGCGCCTCGAACATGACCGCGTTCTTGTCCAGGCCCGCAGCGATGCCGAACGGTGTGGCAAAACGCTGGCCGAATGCTTCGACTTCGAGCAGTTGATCCGGACGCGTGCAGGCTCTCGCGACGGCACCGACGCCAGTGGCATGGGCCACGCGCAGCAGCGCGACGGTGAGCACGTGCGCCTTCTCGGGGTTCATGCGGGTGAGCACGTTGTCGAACAGCAGCCGGTAGATCATGCGTCGCCCTTCTCGGCACTCTTCGCGGTGGCAGCAGCCTGGTCATTCGCAGCGTCGTGTGCGGCTGCTCGGCCGCGGAGTCGTTTCACGGCCTCTTCGAAGTCGTCAATCGACGAAAAACTGCGGTAGACGCTCGCAAAGCGCAGATACGCCACCTCGTCGAGTTCGAGCAGCGGCTCGAGAATGGCGAGTCCGACGTCATGCGACTTGACCTCGCTGGCGCCGCTCTGCCGAATGGTCTCTTCGACACGCTGGGCGAGCAGTGCGAGGTCGCTGTCACTGACCGGCCGGCCCTGGCAGGCCTTGCGCACACCGGCGATGATCTTGTCACGTCGAAAAGGCTCGAGCACTCCCCCGCTCTTGACCACCGACAGCGATGCCGTCTCGATCGTGCTGAACCGACGACCACAGGCCGGGCACTGGCGACGGCGGCGAATGGACGTTCCGTCGTCGGACGTACGAGAGTCGACGACCCGGGAGTCTGGGTGGCGGCAGAAAGGACAGTGCATCGGTGACTCAGGCCTTGCTCTCGAATCGTGCGGCGATGCTTTCGGCGTGTGCGTTCAGCTTCTCGGCCTCTGCGAACCGTTCGATGGGCTCGGCGATCTCTGCGAGCCCCTCGCGCGTGTACTCGATGATCTGCTGCGGTCGCAGGAAGGTGTAGGCGCCCAGGGCCGGGCTGAATCGCGCGCGCCCACTTGTCGGCAGTACGTGGTTTGACCCTGCCATGTAGTCGCCCAGCGGAACCGGAGAGTAGGGACCGACGAAGATCGCGCCGGCGTTGCGCACTCGATCGGCCAACTCTTCGGCGTTCTCAGTGATGATCTCAAGGTGCTCGGGAGCGTAGGCGTCGCTCACCGCGAGCGCGGCATCGAGGTCGTCGACCAGAACCACGGCCGACTGCTCCCCGTTCAGTGCGACTGAGGCACGTTCCCGGTTGGGTGTGTGATCCAGACGAACGCTCAGTCGCGCACGAACCTGATCGGCGAACGTCTCGGAGTCGGTCACCAAGACCGAGGAGGCATCCTCGTCGTGCTCGGCCTGACTCAGCAGGTCTGCCGCGACCAGATCGGCGTCAGCGTGTTCGTCGGCGATGACGAGAATCTCAGTCGGACCGGCCACGGAGTCGATCGCCACGTCGCGAGAGACGGCCAGCTTCGCGGCGGCGACGAAGGCGTTGCCGGGCCCGCTGATCACATCGACGGCGTCGAGCCCGATCTCAGGCACCCCGTAGGCCAGCGCAGCGATCGCTCCGGCTCCGCCGAGGGCATAGATCTCGTCGAGCCCGAGCAGACCGGCCGTCGCAAGGGTCAGGGGGTGCACGGCGCCGCCGAAGGCCTGCTGCGCCGGAGACACGAGCGCCAGCCGCTGCACACCTGCGACCTGTGCCGGCACGACGTTCATGATCACGCTCGACGGGTACACCGCCTTGCCACCGGGCACGTAGAGCCCCGCTGCCTGCACCGGTGCCCAGCGCTGAGTGATTCGCGACCCGCCGGGAAAGGTTGTGACGACCGGCTCGCGCAGCTGAGCAGCTGTCGCCTTGCGCACGCGTTCGATGGCGATCTCGAGCGAGTGGCGGATGCTCGGATCGAGTTCGCGAACTGCGGCGTCGATCTCGGCCTGGCCGACCCGGAACTCGTCGATCTGCACGTGATCGAACCGCTGAGCCTGATCGATCAGCGCCGCGCGACCGTTCTCTCGCACGTCGGCGATGAGCTGCTGCGCAGCCTGCTCGGCGGCGGCCACGTCATGGTGCGGGCGCGGAAGCCGGTCTCTGAGAGAGAGGGAGTGGACGTTCTGCTCGCGAAAATCGATAGTGTGCATCACGCACCACAGTCTACTCTGCGCCCCGTGTCGACACTGTTCTCCGTGTCGGCTCTGCACCCCAGGTCGACGCGGCCCCAGTGTCGACGCGGCCCCAGTGTCGACGCTGTCCCCAGTATCGACGCTGCCCTCAGTATGGACGCTGCCTCGACGGATGCGCCGTGGGCTTGGCCTCAATCGATGCAGCTGGCGCCGAGCAGTGCTTTGAGCTCGCTGTACAGTGCCGCAGTGACGCTGACTCGATAGGGAATCTCGAAGACGCGCTCGGCACCCGCAGTCATCAGCTTCAGCAGCACCTCGGTGTCTCCGCTGTGGCGCACCAGAATAGACGACAGATCTTCGACGATCTCTGGTGTCGCCGTCAGCTCTGGAATGCTCAGCATCAACGGCAGTCCGGCTCCCCCGGCGCCCTTGATCTCGGGGGTGAAAACAGAATAGGCATGCAGCGTCGCGCCGTCATCCCGCTCGTTGATGCGACCGCGCACGACCACGATGGAGTCGGCTACCAGCGCCGGAGAGAACTCCTGGAAGGT
The DNA here is from genome assembly GCF_008831165.1 of Pseudoclavibacter sp. CFCC 14310. NCBI lineage: Bacteria > Bacillati > Actinomycetota > Actinomycetes > Micrococcales > Microbacteriaceae > Pseudoclavibacter > Pseudoclavibacter sp. CFCC 14310. The sequence continues at coordinate 653,019 of NZ_WBKC01000002.1, forward strand.
CTTGCCCATAAACAGCGCTGACATCTCGCCGGTGAAGTCTTCAACCTCGATGATGGCGTACTCATTGCCGCTGTTGCGCGCAATGCGCTTCTGCACGCTCGTGATGAGCCCGGCGATGGCGACTTTGTCTCCGTCGTGGAACCGTTCGCCACCGGTGATGTCGACGATGTTCGCATCTGCGTGCCGAGAGAGCTCGCGCTCCAGCCCGTGCAGGGGATGGTCAGACACGTAGAGTCCGAGCATCTCGCGCTCGAACGAGAGCTTGATGTGTTTGTCCCACTCGGGGCGGTCAGGCACCTCGGCCCCCGGCTGTTCGTCGAGGTCGAACATCCCGGCGAACAGGTCGACCTGGCCGTGCGCTTCGTTGCGTTTGAGTTTGGCCGCTTCGTCGACTGCCTGCTCGTGAATCTCGATGAGCGCGCGGCGGGTGCTGCCGAGCGAGTCGAAGGCACCTGCTTTGATCAGCGATTCGATGGTGCGCTTGTTGCAGACGGTGAGCGGCACTTTGCGCAGAAAGTCGTGAAAGCTCGTGAACGGGTCTTCTGTCTCACGGGTCTTCACAATCGCGTCGACGACGTTGGCGCCGACGTTGCGCACCGCCCCCAGACCGAATCGGATGTCTGTTCCGACGGCCGAGAACCCGAGGAACGAAGAGTTGACGTCGGGCGGCAGCACCGAGATGCCCATATGGCGGCACTCGTTCAGGTACATCGCGAGTTTGTCTTTGGAGTCACCGACGCTGGTGAGCAGAGCCGACATGTACTCGGCCGGGTAGTTGGCCTTCAGGAAGGCTGTCCAGTAGGAGACGACCCCGTAGCCGACCGAGTGCGCCTTGTTGAACGCATATCCGGCGAAGGGAAGCAGCGTATCCCAGAGCGCTTTGACGGCCTCTTCTGAGTAGCCGCGATCGACCATGCCCTGATGAAAGTTGGCGTACTGCTTGTCGAGCTCGGACTTCTTCTTCTTGCCCATGGCGCGACGGAGCATGTCGGCCTGACCGAGGGTGAAGCCGGCCACCTTCTGGGCGACGCCCATGACCTGCTCCTGGTAGACGATCAGGCCGTAGGTCTCGCCCAAGATGTCTCTCAGCGGCTCTTCGAGCTCTGGGTGAATCGGCTGGATCGGCTGCAGGCCGTTCTTGCGCAGCGCGTAGTTCGTGTGCGAGTTCATGCCCATGGGGCCTGGGCGGTAGAGCGCGATCACAGCCGAGATGTCGGCGAAGCTGTCTGGCTTCATCTGCTTGAGCAGGGTGCGCATCGGCCCGCCGTCGAGCTGGAACACACCGAGGGTATCGCCCCGGGAGAGCAGGTCGTACGTCGGTTTGTCGTCGAGAGAGACCTCTTGCAGGTTGAGCGTCTCGCCACGGTTCTGTTTGATCGAATCGACGGCATCGCCCATCACGGTCAGGTTGCGCAGACCGAGAAAGTCCATCTTGAGCAGACCCAGGTTCTCGCACGCCGGGTACGGATACTGCGTGATGATCGCGCCGTCTTCTTCGCGCTTCATGATCGGGATGTTGTCGATCAGAGCCTCCTGGCTCATGATCACGCCCGCTGCGTGCACGCCCCACTGGCGCTTCAGACCTTCGATGCCCCGCGCCGTCTCCAGGATCTTCTGCGAGACCTCGTCGCCCTCGACGACCTCGCGGAACTCGGCGCCCTCCTGATAGCGCTTGGCATCCGGGTCGTACATCTCTTCGAGAGTCATCTCTTTGCCCATGACGGCGGGCGGAAACGCCTTCGTGAGCTTCTCGCCGGCCGAGAACGGCAGCCCGAGGATGCGAGATGAGTCTTTCAGCGCCTGCTTCGCCTTGATCGACCCGTAGGTGACAATCTGACAGACCCGGTCATAGCCGTACTTCTCGGTGACGTACTTGATCACGTCGGTGCGGCGACGGTCGTCGAAGTCGACGTCGACGTCGGGCATCGACACACGCTCGGGATTCAGGAATCGCTCGAACATGAGGCCGTGTTCGAGCGGATCCACCTCGGTGATGTGCATGGCATAGGCGACCATCGATCCTGCTGCTGACCCTCGCCCGGGGCCGACGCGCACGCCGTTGCCTTTGGCCCACTGGATGAAGTCGGCGACCACGAGGAAGTAGCCTGGGAAGCCCATCTGCTCGATGATGCCCATCTCGTAGTTCGCCCGCTCGCGAACCGGATCGGGAACGGTCTCACCGTATCTGGAGTGCAGCCCCGTCTCGACCTCGGACTTGAACCAGGTGAGCTCGGTCTCGCCCTCCGGCACGTCGAACTTCGGAGTGAGGTCGCGTTTGACGAACTCCACCTCGCAGCGTTCGGCGATGCGCAGCGTGTTGTCGCAGGCGCCTGGATAGTCCCGGAACAGCTCCCGCATCTGCTTCGGAGTCTTCAGGTAGAACTCGTCGCTGCCGAAGCGGAACCTCTTGGGATCGTCAAGCGTTGAGGCGGACTGCACGCACAGCAGCGCGGCGTGCGCATGGGCATCCTCTGCATGCGTGTAGTGGAGGTCGTTGCTCGCCACCAGCGGAATCTGCAGATCCTTGGCGAGATCGATCAGATCGCTCATCACACGGCGCTCGATGTCGATGCCGTGATCCATGATCTCGCAGTAGTAGTTGTCGGGCCCGAAGATGTCGCGGTACCGTGCCGCAGCCTCGCGAGCCTCTTTGTACTGGCCCAGGCGCAGGCGAGTCTGGATCTCACCACTGGCGCAGCCCGTCGTCGCGATGATGCCTTTGGCATACTGCTGCAGCAGCTCGAGATCCATGCGAGGTTTGAAGTAGAACCCCTCGATCGACGACAGCGATGCCAGCCGGAAGAGGTTGTGCATGCCCTCGGTCGTCTCAGCGAGCATGGTCGCGTGCGTGTACGACCCGCCGCCCGAGACGTCGTCTTCGCCGCCGCTGCCCCACCGCACGCGGGAGCGATCCTGGCGTTTGGTGCCCGGCGTCAGGTAGGCCTCGAGGCCGATGATCGGTTTGATCCCGGCGTCCTGACACGCATAGTAGAACTCATAGGTGCCGAACATGTTGCCATGGTCGGTGATGGCCAACGCCGGCATCTCGAGCCGAGCCGCCTCGGCGATGAGCGGTTTGATCTTCGCGGCACCGTCCAGCATGGAGTATTCGCTGTGCACATGCAGGTGCACGAAGCTGTCGGAAGCGGTGCTCGATGATGCAGCCAAGAACGATCGCCTTTCGCAGACGTGACTCAGGGGAACTCGACTTAGTCTACGCCTGTGGGTCGCGCAGCAGCGAGAGTGCGTGCCGCAGATCTGTCGGCGGTTCGCTGTCGACGACCATCGGCGCTGCGGTCACTGGGTGAGCGAACTCAAGACGCACCGCGTGCAGCCACTGCCGAGTGAGACCGAGCTGCTCGGCCAGCACAGGATCGCCGCCATACAGCGGGTCACCCATCAGCGGATGATGCCGTGCAGACATGTGGACACGAATCTGGTGGGTGCGTCCGGTCTCGAGGTGGATCTCGAGCAGCGACCCGCGAGCGAAGGCCTCGAGCGTTCGGTAGTGGGTCACCGAGGGGCGCCCTCCGGCGACCACGCCGAACTTCCAGTCGGCGCGCGGCAGACGGCCGATCGGCGCGTCGATGGTTCCGCTGCTGGGGTCTGGATGCCCGTGCACGACCGCCTGATACGTCTTGTGCACCGTGTGCTCGCGAAAGGCCTGCTTCAGCGCACTGTAGGCCGGCTCACTTCGCGCCACCATCATGAGGCCGCTCGTGCCGACGTCCAGTCGCTGCACGATGCCATGCCGTTCGGGAGGGCCGCCCTGTGCCACCGAGATCCCACGTGCGGCGAGAACACCGAGCACCGTCGGGCCGGTCCAGCTGGTCGCCGGGTGCGCAACGACGCCCACTGGCTTGTTCACGATGACGATGTCATCGTCAAGGTAGACGATCTCGAGCTCCGGAACGTCGAGTGGACGCACCGCGAGACGGTCTTCCTCCTCCCAGTAGACCGTGACGAGACCGTGATCTTCGAGTCGATCGGCCTTGTGCAGCGGCTCGCCGCCCTGGGTGACATCGCCTGAAGTCATCAGCGACTGAATACGAGCTCGGGACAGTCCGGTCAGCTCTGCCAGGCCGGTGTCGGCGCGCTGACCGATGAGCTCAGGTGGAATGGAGACGAGTTTACTGGGCATGTTCGTCTGCTCGTGCCGCTGACGACTCGCCCTTGGCCGCTGCCGATACCTCTTCGAACTGGCGAGGGCAGAAGAGCATGATCAGTACCAGCCCGATCACTGCACAGGTGAGCATGATGTCGGCGAGATTCACGATCGCGAAGCCCTTGAGCTGCAGAAAGTCGACCACGTGCCCCCGCGCGAATGCGGGCGGACGGAACAGACGGTCGATCAGGTTGCCGACGACACCGCCCAGGAAGACGCCGAAGAGCACGATCAAGGGGGTCGAGCGCAGCGACCGCGAGAACCAGACGAGCACACCGGACACGACGACGGCGAGCACGGTGAAGACCCACGTCATCTCTTCGCCCATCGAGAATGCCGCACCCGGATTGAACACCAAACGAAGCTGAACGAGGTCGCCGACCAGCGAGACCGGCTGTCCCAATGTCAGAGACGCGATCGCCCAGATCTTGACGAGCTGGTCGATGACCACCGCCACAGACGCGATGCCCAGCACAGACAGAATCGAGCGGCGGGCCGAGGCCCGCCGCTCGATGTCGTGCGAGGCTGAGGAATCAGCCACGCGTCACGCTACTTTCGGCCGTTGCTGCTGCCGTGCACCGACTTCGTGGTGCTCTCAGCGAGCGAACCTGACGACTCGAGGTCTTTGAGCTGGCCGCTGATGAACGACTTGAGCGACGAACGGTACTGACGCTCGAACGTCTCGAGATCTTTGATGTCGGCTTCAAGAGTCGTCTTGCGCTGAGTGAGGTCGTTGAGCTCTTTGGTCTTGCGATCCTGCACCTCGGTGAGGATGCGACGAGCCTCGACGCGAGCCTCGGAGATGGTCTTCTCTTTGGTCTCTTCGCCTTCGCGGACGTGCTGATCGTGCAGAGTGCGGGCAAGCTGCAGGAGCGAGGTGGCCTCGTCCGACTCGTTACGCGGCTCGGCATCGTTTGACGCGTTGTTCGTCGTGGGCGCAGCAGCAGCGGGCGCGGTTGCGGCGACTGCTGCCGGCGCGGCCTCGGTGCCACGGCTCTGACGCAGCATCTTGATCTCTGCCTCGGCGCGAGCCAGCTTCGACTTCAGCTCGTCGGCCTCCTGAGCCTTGGCCTTGAGCGACTCGTTCTCTTCGCTCAGGCGACGGAACTCGACGACGACCTCATCAAGGAAGTCATCGACTTCGTCCTGCTCATAGCCATCGCGGAACTTCGTCGTCTGGAACCGCTTGTTCAGAACGTCATCGGGCGTTAAGGCCATTACTTACTCCTAATTCGTGTGTAGTTTCGCTCTCGACTTGAGCTTGAGCCAAACCCCATCAGATTCATCTTAGACCATTGAAAACCGCACCTAGGGTGCTGAAGACAAAAATGGAGAGGAAGATGCCAAAGTCGAGGCTGACCTGACCGACTCGCAGCGGAGGAAGGAGTCGTCGTGCCAGCCGCACCGGCGGGTCGGTGATCGTGAAGAGCAGCTCGGCGAGAACCGTGACAAGATGCGGCAGTCGCGCAGATCGGCGAAGCCCCAGAACCAGCTCGACCAGAAACCTCAGGAAGAGAATCGATGAGTAGGTCTGGCAGAGCCAGCCAAGAATGCCGAAGAGGATGCTCACGCCGAGTCGCCGTCAGAGACTACTGCTCGGTGAAGAACCCGACCTGGCTGGGATCTTCGTCGTCGCGCTGCTGCCCGCCGCTCACGAGTACGTTCTGCGGCGAGAGAAGGAACACCTTCGGCGTCACCCGTTCGATCTTGCCCAAGAGCCCCTGCGCGAGACCTGACGCGAAATCGATCAGACGACGGGCGTCCGGCTCGGTCATCTGGCTGAGGTTGATGATCACGGGGACGCCACCGCGGAAGCCCTCGGCGATCATCTGCACGTCAGCGTACTTCTTCGGATGGACGGTCAGAATCTCGTTCAATTCACCTGCCTGGGTCTGTGCTGGCGTGCGTCGCAGCGGCGTGACGTTGCTGCGCTGCTGGGCATGCGTTGTCGTCGTCTGCGCGGCAGCTGCCGCCGGACGCTCAGTTGCGGGCGCTGCCGGAGTCTCATCGACGTACTGGTCGTCGTCGACGAGTCCGAGGTACTCAAGTGTCTTGCGCAGTGGGTTTCCCATGGGGCATCCTCCAATGTCTCTGTCACAGGTTAGCGGCCGGAGACCGGTTTTCCAGTGATTGCCGTGCCGATTCGCAGGTGTGTCGCCCCATGGCGGACGGCCGCCTGCCAGTCCCCGCTCATCCCTGCCGAGATACTCTGCGCCTCGGGAGCGATGCGCTGAATGCGCGTCGAGAGCTCCTGCAGTCGTTCGAACGCATGATCGGCATCCTCCCCGAGCGGCGCCACAGCCATCAGGCCCTCAAGACGCAGGTGCGGCGAAGAGAGCACACGTTCGACCAGATGATCGAGCTCGTCAGACGACACTCCCCCTCGATCGGGCTGACCGTCGAGCGAGACTTGGACGAACGCGTCGACAGCATGATCCAGCTCGATCCGGTCGATGCGATCGACGAGCTCTGGACGATCGATGGAATGGATCGCCGACGCCAGTCGAGCGACCTGACCGGCCTTCTTGCGCTGCAGCTGCCCGATGAAGTGCCACCGAGCCGACGCCAGCGCAGGATCTGCCTCGAGTTTGGCGTGCAGCCCCTGCAGAGTGTTCTCACCGAAGTCTCTCTGCCCGGCGGCGCGCAGCACAGCGGCGAGCTCCGGCGTGTGGTACTTCGTGACGACGATCACCTGCACCTCGTCACGGCGACGGCCGCACAGGCTCAGCTCTGCTTGCAGATCACTCTCGAACGCGCGCAGACGCTCCGTGACGCCTGCCTCACCCCCGGCAAGCCGAAGCTCCGGCTGCGGCGACGACCCAAGGTCGATCGGCTCGCTTGGGGTGGGCACCGACTCGAACTCCGAACTCACTTCAAGAAGTCAGGAACGTCGAGCTCCTGATCGTCGAGCCGCTCGAACGGATACGAACGCGCCGCATAGGGGTCGGCGACACTGGTGTCGACCGCCTGCTCAGCGCCGCCGGCATCACTGCCGGCTGCTGTCGTGTCGGCGTCTGCGGCGTTCGACACGGCGGCCTCGTCCGGCTCGTCGGTCGTCGGCGCGGCCGTCGGCCTCTCGGCTGCCGCGGGTGCCGCATGACCGCGCTCGTCGCGACCACGACGCAGATTTCGCAGTTCGTCCTCTTCGTCGAAGCCGGCGGCGATCACGGTGACGCGCACCTCGTCGCCCAGTGCGTCGTCAAGCACGGTGCCGAAGATGATGTTCGCCTCGGCGTGCACGACCTCCTGCACCAGCTGCACGGCGTCGTTGATCTCGAAGATGCCGAGGTCCGACCCGCCCTGCACCGAGATGAGCACACCGTGCGCGCCATCGATCGTCGATTCCAGCAGCGGCGACGAGATGGCGAGCTCCGCCGCTTTGATCGCCCGGTCGGCTCCGCGCGCGGAGCCGATGCCCATCAGAGCCGTGCCGGCTCCCTGCATCACTGACTGCACGTCGGCGAAGTCGAGGTTGATCAGCCCCGGTGTCGTGATCAGATCGCTGATGCCCTGAACACCGGCGAGCAGCACCTGATCGGCGATCGAGAACGCCTCGAGCATGGTGATGCCGCGATCACTGATCTCGAGCAGCCGGTCGTTCGGCACGGTGATCAGCGTGTCGACCTCGGCACGCAGCGCCTGAACACCCGACTCTGCCTGAGACATGCGCCGCTTGCCCTCGAACGAGAACGGCTTGGTGACCACGCCGATCGTCAGAGCCCCGATCGACTTCGCGATCTTGGCGACGACGGGAGCGCCTCCGGTGCCCGTGCCACCGCCCTCGCCGGCAGTCACGAAGACCATGTCGGCGCCGCGCAGCGTCTCTTCGATCTCGTCGGCGTGCTCTTCGGCCGCACGTCGCCCGACCTCAGGGTCAGCGCCAGCGCCGAGCCCACGGGTCGACTCGCGACCGACGTCGAGCTTGACGTCTGCGTCGCTCAGCAGCAGTGCCTGCGCATCCGTGTTGATGGCGATGAACTCGACGCCTTTGAGCCCGCGCTCGATCATGCGGTTCACTGCATTGACGCCGCCGCCGCCGATGCCGACCACTTTGATCACGGCGAGGTAGTTCTGGTTCGACATATTGGACCGGCCTTCCGTCAACCTTCAACTTCAACTGGAGCGTTAAAGTTATACTGCGTATACGTTTGATCTCTGAGAAAGTATCCACGTCTGAACGCCGAAACACGACGGCTCATGCGGTGTGTCGCGACTTGGATGCGAAATCCGAGCATGGCGGAGGCGCTCGTCATGAGGCCACCGGGAGCGAGGGCGAGGAGACGTCGATGTGCTTGGCATCCGGCCGGTCCCCCACCAGCGCACGAAGCACGCGCGCCTTGAGCTCCGTCTCGCTGCCGTCTCCCCAGACGACGGTCGTCCCGCTGCGCAGTGTGAGCTGCACGTCATCCTGTGTGCTCGCCTGCGCAGTGGCCACCTGAGCTAGCAGGTCACCGTCCAGGCTGCGCAGCACAGCTGCGACCGACGAGAACGCCGGCGACTGCGGATCCGTCGAGGCGACCTGCAGTGTGGGGTACCCCTCCTCAGGCTGATCTGCGCTCTGCACCACCACACCTGCCGCATCCACCAGCAGGTAGGAATCGCCCTTCTTGAAGACGCCGATGGGGGCCCGTTCGGTCACTGTCACGATCAGGGTGCCCGGCAGCTCGGCACGGATGCTGTACGACTCGACAGCACTGAACTGCTGCAGCTCGCGCTCGATCTGCGCCCCGGAGAGTCCGATGATCGGTCGCCCCACTTGGTCGCTCAGCGCGTCGCTCAGCTCGGCTGCCGATGCACGCTGCGTTCCACGCACCTCGATATGCTGCACCGACAGCCACGGCGAGAACACGAGGCCGATGGTGACGGCGATGACCACGGCCAGTCCGATGATGAGGAACCGCCCGAGGTGCAGGTCGTGGAAGAGCGAGCCGATGCTCGCCCGAGTCGCCGCAGTCGCTGCTCTCCCCTGCCCCGCACGCTGCTGACCGCCGGCGAGATCGCCGGAACGATCGAGACGACCGGCAGCGCGCAGATCTTCGCGCTCACGTGCGCGCCGTCGACGAACCGTCGCCCGAAGCTGAGCTCTGGCGGCGCGAGCCGTTCTGGCCTCCTGCCAGCGAGCGCTCAGCCCCGACCGCCAGTCGGTCGACTCCGCATCGACGCGTGGTGTTCCGACCTCGCGAGGCCGGGACGCTCCTCGCCCGCTGCTCTTTCGACCGCCTGTGCGCCCGGTGCGTCCCCGTTCACCGGGTTCGTCATCGCCCTGGGTTCGCAGGTGCGGTCGCCGAATGCGATCGTCACCGCTCACGCAGACGCTCCAGCAGTCGCGGCAGAATCGGGTAGAGCCCCACGCCGAGAGTCAGCACGATATCGCCCGGCCGCGCACGACGCACGATCTGTTCGACGGCGTCATCCCACGTCGGACTGTAATGTCCGAGATCGGGGCGCGGGAACCTGCTGACCAGCCAGGCCGAGTCGATGCCCGGGATCGGATCCTCCCGAGCTCCGCGCAGCGTCAGCACGTCGACGAAATCGGCCCAGCGCGCGAAGACCTGCGCGAACTCGTCGGCGTGATCGCGCGTGCGGCTGTAGAGGTGCGGTTCGAAGATCACCAACACGTGCCCGTCACCGGCCAGCTCATGTGCGGCCGTGAGCACCGCGGCGACCTCGGTGGGATGATGTGCGTAGTCGTCGACGACGGTCACCCCGCCGACCACGGCCTGACGATCGAACCGGCGAGCGGTTCCCTGGTAATGGCCCGCCGCGCGCAGCGCATCGGCCAGCGGATACCCGAGCTCACGCAGCACCGCAGCGACGCCGAGCGCGTTCAGTGCGTTGTGGTGGCCGAGCAGGTCGCTGCGAAAGCGGATGCTTCCCTCGGGCTGCGCAGTCACAGCAACGTCGGTCTCCCACCCCTGTGGCGTCACCTCGGTCAGCTCGAGATCGTTGCCGTCGCCCGCCTCGCCGAATGTGATCAGGTGTTCGGCACCGTCGAGTCGCGGCAGAATCGCTTTGGTGAGACGGTCGCTGCCGTTGACCACCGAGAACTCCGCGGCGCTGGTGATGAAGCGCACGAAGGCGTCTTCGATGCCCTGCGCGGTGCCGTAGTGGTCAAGATGCTCGGTGTCGATGTTCGTCACCAGCACGCCGGCCGTCTCGTATCGCAGGAACGAGCCGTCCGACTCGTCGGCCTCCAGCACGAACAGGTCTGATTCGCCCCAGCCCGCATTGGTGCCGAGCTCTTTGATGATCGCGCCGTTGACGAAGCTCGGGTCGGCGCCGAGTTCGCGCAGGGCGGTGATCAGCATTCCGGTGCTCGTGCTCTTGCCGTGCGCTCCGGCGACCGCGATGACCCGGTGGCCGCGAGTCAGCCACTCCAATGCCTGTGACCGGTGGATGACGCGCAGGCCTGCTGCTCTGGCCGCCGCCAGCTCAGGGTTGCTCTCGTGCACCGCCGACGAGATCACGACGGTGTCGACGTCGTGCACATGGTCGGCGGCGTGTCCGATGGCGACGGTGACGCCCAATTCGCGCAGGGCCTGCACATTGGCGCTGTCGGCCTGATCAGAGCCGGTGACCTGCAGACCCTTCGCAGCCATCATGTGCGCGATGCCGCTCATACCGGCACCGCCGATGCCGATGAAATGGATGTGCCCCAGCTCGTCAGGCAGTGTGTTCGACGAGTCGACGGATGTGTTCGTGTCGTTCATTTCGTCCTCCTCAGTGCTTCTGCTCGGCCACTTGTCGTGCCATGTCGGCGAGTCGCTGCGCGGCGTCCACGATGCCGATGCCGACCGCAGCGTCGTGCATGGCGTCGAGTCGGTCGCGATCGGCCAGCAGCGGCAGCAGCACCTGCGTCACCCACGTCGCGTCGAGTTCTTCGTCGCGCGCCAGCATCGCGGCACCGGCGGCGATCGCCGGGCGTGCGTTCAGCTCCTGCTCGCCGTTGCCATGCGGATACGGCACATACACTGCGGGAATCGCGAGGGCAGTGAGCTCGCAGACCGTCGAGGCTCCCGATCTGGAGACCGCCAGCGACGCGACCGCGAGGGCGTCCTGCATGTGGTGGCAGTACTCCATGAAGTGATAGCCGTCGACATCGGGAGCGGCCACGTCGTTGCGTGCTCCGGCCACATGCACCACCTGCCAGCCGGCATCGGCGATCTGCTGCGCCGCGGCGGCGAGCACCTCATTGATGTGCTTCGCGCCGAGCGAGCCACCGGTCACCAGGAGCACGGGACGTTCGTCGAGGCCGAGGCTGGTTCGCGCGGCGGCGACGAGCTGTGCATCGCTGCCGGCAGCACGTGCATGAGCGATCTCGGCGATCTCAGGGCGCAGCGGCATGCCGATCACCTCTGCGCCGGCCAGCGGAGTGTCGGGAAAGGCGACGGCGACGTGTGCCGCGCGCTTCGCACCGAGACGATTGGCCAGGCCGGGCCGGGCGTTCGCCTCGTGCACGAGGTAGGAGACGCCTTCGCGTCTGGCGGCGAGATAGGCCGGCGCAGAGGCATAGCCGCCAAAACCGATCACGGCGTCGACGCCCCGACTCACGATGATCGAGCGCACCTGCCGCACCAGCGAGCCGAGACGCTTCGGAAACGCCAGAGCCTGCGCGTTCGGCCGACGCGGAAAGGGCAGCTTGGCGATGGGGATCAGCTCGTATCCGCGGGCCGGCACCAGTTCTGCTTCGAGCCCCTCGGCGGTGCCGAGCACCAGAATGCGCGCATTGGGATCGCTCTCACGCAGGGCATCGGCTGTCGCGAGCAGCGGGTTGACGTGTCCGGCGGTGCCGCCGCCAGCAAGCAGATAGGTCGTCACGAAGGAGTCCTTTCGGTATTGGCGATGCCGAGCACCACCCCGAGCATGAGCAGATTGGCCACCAGCGATGATCCACCATAGGACACCAGAGGCAACGGCACACCGAGCACGGGCAGCAGGCCGAGCACGACCGCAATGTTGATGAAGGCCTGACCGACAGTCCAGGTGAGGGCTCCGGCGACCACGATCTGTTCGAACGGCCGATCAGCGAGGCGCACGATCAGTCGCACCATCAAGACCGCCAGCAGCACATAGAGGCCGATCAGCGCGGTCAGCCCGACCAGTCCGAGTTCTTCGCCGATGATCGCGAAGATGAAGTCGTTCTCAGCCTCGGGCAGCCACGCCCACTTCGACTTGGAGTTGCCCAGACCCACCCCGAAGATTCCGCCCGCCGCCAGCGCCCAGGTGCCGTGCGTGGTCTGCCAGCAGGTGCCGCTGTAGTCCGTGCAGCCCGACGATCCGGCCCAGCTGGCGATGCGACTCAGACGGTTGGCGCTGCCGATCGCGAAGATCCCGGCGATGACACCGCCGGCCACGGCGAGGGCCCCCAGGAATCGCAGCGGCACTCGGCCCACGAAGAAGCAGCCGAACACGATGATCAGCATCACCATGGCCGTACCGAGATCGCGACCGGCCATGACGAGTGCGATCGCCGCGACGACCCACACCAGCACATGTTTGACGAAGACTTTGAGACTCGTCAGCTCGTCGCGCCGCTCGCTGAGCACTCGTCCGAGCCAGATCACCAGCGCCAGCTTCATGAACTCGCTGGGCTGCACGGAGAATCCGCCGACGTTCAGCCAGTTTCGGTTGCCGCCGCCGGCCGATCCGAGCGAGGTGCTCACCACGAGCAGCTGCACCAGCATGGTCGCGATGAGAAACGCCTTCGACCAGCGTCTCAGCACCTCCATCGGGATGCGTGAGACGAGCAGCATCGCAGGAAAGGCGAGCAGAGCGATCAGCCCCTGCTTCATGAACAGGCTGAAGAAGGAGTTCGAAGCCGAGTACGAGTCGATCGATGAGGCGGAAAGCACCATGGTCAGACCGAGCAGCAGCAGCAGGGTGATCACGCCGAGCAGCTGGCCGAACGACTTCGTGATGTGGCGTTGGCCGCCGAGCAGTCGAATGCGCGTGTTGTTCGCGCTCATCACGCGCTTTCCCGAAGCCCCTGCACTGCGGCGGCGAAGAGATCACCGCGCTGGGCGTAGCTGACGAACTGATCCCACGATGCGGATGCCGGCGCCAGCAGCACGACGTCGTCAGGGTGCGCCATCTGCGCCGCGGCAGCTACGGCCTGGCGCATCAGCTCGGCGCCGGCTTCGACATCACCGGGGTGGGCCACGACGTCGATCTCGTGCGTCTCGACCTCAGGTGCGAGGCGGGCGAACAGGTCACGCACCGTCGACCGATCGGCGCCGACGATGACGGCGCCCCGCAGCCGACCATGCTCTCGCTCGATGAGCGGCGCAAGGTCGATGCCCTTGAGCATGCCGCCGACGATCCAGACGACCGAGTCGAACGATTCGATCGCCACACGTGCGGCATGCGGATTCGTCGCCTTCGAGTCGTCGATCCAGACCACACCGTCGATCTCGGCGACCGGCGTGATGCGGTGTCCGTCGGTGTGAAACTCGTCGAGCGCCCGTCCGATTGCGGCTGCATCGACCCCCACCGAACGAACCAGCGCGATTGCGGCCAGCGCGTCGAGCACGAGATGGCGCAGCCCGAGACCATGCGCCTGCAGGCGTGACACCGTGGTGATCTCCTGCGCATGCGTCTCACGGTTCGCAATGAACGCGCGGTCTGCGATCACGTCGTCGACGATGCCGATCTGGCCGATCGAAGGTGCCACCGGGCCCACACCGATCGCTCGTGCGCCGGCCACGACATCCGCCTGCTCGACGATGCCAGTGACCTGCTCGTCGCCGATCGGATACACACACGCCGTCTGCACGTTCTCGTAGATGCGAGCCTTGGCCGCCGCATACGCCTCGACGCTGCCGTGCCAGTCGATGTGGTCGGAGTCGATGTTCAGGCAGACGCTCGCCCATGGGCTGATGTGGTTGATGTAGTGCAGCTGAAAGCTGGAGAGCTCAACCACGATCGCGTCATAGGCCACCGGTTCGCGCACGAGATCGAGAATCGGCACACCGATGTTGCCGCATGCGGCAGCGCGCAGGCCTCCTGCGACGAGCATGTCGGTGGCCATCTCGACGGTCGTCGTCTTGCCGTTGGTGCCCGTGACGCAGAGCCACTTCGTGTCATGGCCGCGCTGACGCTGCAGGTGCCAGGCCAGGTCGATGTCGGTCAGCAGCGGGATCTGCTGCTCACACGCCCACCGAACGGCAGGATGATGCGGCGAGAACCCGGGAGAGACCACGATCGCCTCTGCAGCGAACTCCTGCAGCACAGCCACCTCATCGCCGTCATGGGCGATTGGCCGCCATTGGGCCCCCAGCACGCCGAGCAGGTCGATGTGCTCGGCAGAGGCGCTACGCCCCATGGCGAGCACGTTCGCGCCGAGTTCGACCAAGGTGTCTGCCACCGAGAACCCGGTGACGCTCATGCCGAGCACGGCGACGCGCCGACCTGCGAAGGTTTGGTCGTCGTGCGTGCTGTCAAAGAAGTCAGTTTTGTCAGTCATCGTGTCGTACTCACCCACTGCACATAGAAGATCGCGAGCCCGGCGACCGCGCAGAGGCCGGCGAGCACCCAGAAGCGCACGACGACGGTCACCTGCGCCCAGCCTTTGAGCTCGAAGTGATGGTGCAACGGAGCCATCAGGAACACCCGCTTGCCGCCGCTGATCTTGAAGAAGCCCATTTGGATGAGCGACGAGAGCAGTGCCACGACGAACATCCCGCCGATCAGCACAGAGAGCACCTCGGTTCGGGTGACCATCGCCACCGCGGCGAAGGCACCGCCGAGTGCGAGTGACCCGGTGTCGCCCATGAAAATCTGCGCCGGCGACGTGTTCCACCACAGAAAGCCGATCAGCGCCGCCACGATCGACGTGACGATGATCAGCACGTCGAGCGGGTCGCGCACCTCATAGCACTGCCCGAACGAGACGCCCGAGGCACGTTCACAGTCCTGGTTGAACTGCCAGAAGGCCAGCGCCCCGTAGGCCCCGAACGCGAGGATGCCGATGCCTGCGGCGAGCCCATCGAGCCCGTCGGTCAGATTGACCGCGTTCGAGAAGCCGGCCACGATGCCGTAGACCCAGATGAAGAAGATGACAGCGCCCGGAATCACTCCCCAGGCGAACAGGTTGATCGGGGTGTCACGCAGCACAGACACGTACGTCGATGCCGGGGTCAGCCCGCTCTGATCGGGAAACTGCAGCACTCCCCAGGCGAACAGGCCGGTGATCACCAATTGGGCGATCAGCTTGGCCGCTGGGGTCAGCCCCAGCGAACGGTGATTGCGCACCTTGATGTAGTCGTCGGCGAAGCCGACAAGACCCATGCCGACGGTGAGCCCGAGTACGAGCATCCCGGTGGCCGTCACTCCGGAGCCGGTGACCAGTGCCGAGACGAAGTACCCGCCGAGCACTGCGATGAGGATGACGATTCCGCCCATCGTGGGCGTGCCTCGTTTGGTGAGGTGGGTGCGCGGGCCGTCCTCGCGGATGAACTGCCCCCATTCCAGGCGGTGAGCCAGCCTGATGAACAGCGGCATGCCGAAGATCGAGATGATCAGCGACACGGCGGACGCGATGAGTACGCTGATCATGCTCTGGCGGCATCCTCATACAGGCGGTCGCCCAGGAATCTGAGCCCCGCGGCGTTCGACGACTTCACCAGGACGACATCTCCTTCTCGCAGTCGTGGCGCCAGCCAGTCGTGCGCTTCATCCGCGTTCTCGCAGTAGACCGCTTCGCCGCCCCAGGATCCCTCCTGCTCGGCGGCGAGGAAGATACGGCGGGCATCATTACCGACGACGACGAGCTGATCGATGTTCAGCCGGACGACGTCTTGGCCGATCTTATCGTGCTCGGTGCCGCTGGCCTCTCCCAACTCGCCCATGGCACCGAGAACGGCAATGGTTCGATGCCCGGTGCGCCGGATGCCTGCGAGCGTGCGCAGGGCGGCTGCCATTGAGCCGGGGCTGGCGTTGTAGCCGTCGTTGATCACGGTGACGCCGTCGGCCCGGTGCAGCGCCTGCATGCGCCAGCGTTCGCCTGAAGAAAGGCTTTCGAGACCGGTGACGATCTGCTCGCGGCTGAGCCCCATATGCAACGCCGCCGCAGTCGCCGCAGCGATGTTCCAGGCGTTGTGCTCGCCGAGCAGTGCGACGCTGGGGTCGACCGTCTCACCGTCGAACGTCAGCTCGACGCGAAGACGCTCACCCTCCGGTTCGACGGCACCGATGCGCACAGCGGCGTCGCTGCGCGCTCCGAACCAGACGACCTGAGCACTGGTGTGCTCGGCCATGCGACAGACGTTCGCGTCATCGGCGTTGAGCACCGCGACGCCGGTCTCGGGCAGTGATTCGACAAGCTCCTGCTTCGCGATGCGGATGTTGTCGACCGAGCCGAATTCGCCCACATGAGCCAGACCGACCTGCAGCTCGATGCCGAGGTCTGGATGCGCGATGCCTGAGAGGTAGCGCAGATCGCCGATGTGGCTCGCACCCATCTCGACGACCACGAAACGCGTCTGCAGCGTCGTCTGCAGCATGGTCAGCGGCGCACCGACCTCGTTGTTGAACGACCCCTGCGGAAACACCGTCTCGCCCGCCTGCGAGAGCAGATGAGCGAGGATGCGCTTTGTCGTGGTCTTTCCGGCCGAGCCGGTGATGCCGATGACGTGTTCGAGACGGCCGACGGAGCGAGCCTGAAGCAGAACGGCCTCTGCGAGCAGTCCGAGCGCCCGCGTGGCGTCGGCGACCACGATCTGGGCCAGCGTGGCGTCGGGCACTGGATGCTCCACGATCGCGGCAGCCGCCCCTTGACGCTGAGCCGTGACGACATAGTCGTGTCCGTCGCCGCTCTCGCCCCGACGAGCCACGAAGAGGTCGCCTGTCGACACCTCGCGGGAGTCAGTGCGCACGGCACCGGTCACCAGACCGGCCCCAGCAGAACCGGTCAGCGTGCCGCCGACGGCCTCGGCGATCCAGTCAACGTCTGTCGTGATCATGCCTGCTCCTTCGCGCTCTCGGCGTCGTGTCGCTCCGCAGCCGCCAGGTCGTCGGCGTGCACGCCGTCGGCGGGATCCTGCCCTCCGCGCCGGGAGTGGTTGGGCTCGAAACCGGCCTCCCGCAGTGCCTCGCGGGCCGCTCCACGTGAGGAATACGGAAGCTTGACGCCGCGCACCTCGTGGTAGTCTTCGTCGCCCGGACCGCACACGATGATCGTGTCGTCGTCATGAGCGATGCGGATCGCCGTGCGGATGGCCGCCGACGGATCGCCGACGTCATAGACCTCAGCCGGATGATCGGCGGCACGGGCGGCCTCGACGAGCACCGACCTGATCGCATCGGGATCTTCGAATCTGGGGTTGATGTCGTTGACCACGAGCACGTCGCTGAGTTCGCTGGCGACCCGTCCCATCGCTGGTCGCTTGTACGGATCGCGGCCGCCGTCCGCGCCCAGAATGAGCACGATGCGACCCTTGGTCTGCTTGCGCACGGCCACCAGCGTCCGCTCCAGCGCATCCTCGGTGTGAGCGTAGTCGACGAAGAAGGTCGGTCCGCTCTCGCCCGAGACCCGCTCCAGACGCCCGGGCAGATACACGTCTGCCAGCACGTGGGCATCGAGCCCGGACTCAATCAGCTGCGCATCGATGATGCCCGACTCCACGAGCATCACGACCGCGAGTACCGCGTTGACGTCCATATGCACGCCGGGCACTGACAGCACGATCGGCCAGCGCTGACCGTTCGGTCCGACCAGCGTGCCGGTCGATCCGTCCGCTCGATCGCTCTGCTCGACGAGCTGCCAGTCGCACTCGTCGCCGGTGCCGACGGTGGTCACCGGAAGTTCAGTCTCTCGCGCTAGACGCCTGCCCCACTCGCTCTCAAGCGAGATCACGGCTCGATCTGCCCGATCTGCGGTGAACAGTGCGCGTTTCGCGGCGTAGTAGTGCTCCATGTCGCCGTACTCGTCCAGGTGCTCTGGACTCAGGTTGGTGAAGCCGACCACCGCGAAGTGCACCCCGTCGATGCGGTGTCTGGTGACTGCCTGAGCCGACACCTCGACCAGCAGGGCTTTGGCGCCGAGCTCACGCATGCTGGCCAGCAGGCCGTGCAGCTCACTGGCCTCCGGTGTGGTCAGGGCGCTGCCCAGCACGTGTTCGCCCACATGCCGCTCGACGGTCGTGCTCAGTCCGGTGCGCACCCCCGCGTGTCCGAGCAGGGCCTCCATGAAGTACGTGGTCGACGTCTTTCCGTTCGTGCCGGTGACGCCCAGCGTGGGCAGACGATGCGTGTCGTTCGCGTAGATGCGCTCGGCGACCTTGCCGAGCACCAGGCGCGGCTCCGGCACGATCAGCAGCGGCAGATCCTTCGCCGTGCTGTCGGCGACGTAGCCCCGCCCGGCTTCGTCGGTCAGCACGGCCACCGCGCCGAGACGCCGGGCCTCCTCGGCGTACTTTGCACCATGGGTGTGCTGTCCTGGCATGCCGACATAGAGATCGCCAGGTCGCACGTCGCTGCTGGTGAGCGTCACGCCGCTGATCACGCGGCCGGCTGCGGCCTCGGTCGCGGGCTCGCACGTCGACGTGACGATCGACACGCCGAGCAGGTCGGCGACGGCGGCCAGCGTCAGATCAGCCGAGTGTTGGGGACGAATATGAGGTGCGGTTCGCGAAGACATCAGTACATTCTCCCACTCTCACCATGTCGGTGCGTACTCGGGCAGCTCTCCGGTGGCTGGCGGCACGTTGTTCGTGATCAGCGTCTGCGCCATAACATCGTGAAACAGCGACATGGTGTTGTCCGAGGTCTTGTCGGTGGCCGGGTTGTAGATCGTGATGCCGACGACGAAGCGGGGATCTCCGGCGGGCGCCATGCCAGCCAGCGAGTTCACATACTGGTTGGGCAGGTAGCCGCCGTTCGTTCCGGCGATCTGTGACGTACCAGTCTTACCCGCCAGGCTGTAGCCCGCGATCTGCGCAGACTTGCCCACGTACTGGGTGAAGAGCGGCTCGAGCATTCCTCGCAGTTTCCGTGCGGTCTCGGGCTGGATGACCTGCTCAGGCTGAGCAGACGGGTTCTCCGTCGTCGTGCCATCCGCACTGGTGCAGCTCTTGATCAGCCGAGGCGAGATGCGCACGCCGTTGTTCGCCACCGCCTGATATGCGCTGGCGACCTGAATCGGCGTCGCCGCGATGCCCTGACCGAACATGGTCGTGTAATGCGAGATTTTGTCCCATTTGTCGACCGGCGCCAGCGTCCCGCTCGACTCCGCAGGAAAGTTCACAGCAGACTTCTCGCCGATGCCGAATCGCTTGAGGTAGTCATAGCGTGTGGCGTCATCGATCTTGTCGCCGACCTGCATGATGCCGGTGTTCGACGACTTCATCAGGATGCCCGTGCTGGTCAGGTTGAGCGTGTCGTGATCCCACGCATCTTTAATGGTGTGCGGAGTGCCGGGAACCGCGATCGACCCGGGTGCCTGGAACTGGCTCTCGGGACCCACGTCGCTGTGCTCCATGGCGGCGGCCATCGTGATCGTCTTGATCGGCGACCCAGGTTCGTAGGTGCTCTGGAAGATGCGCGAACCGCGATCCTGCTCTTTCGACGCTCCGACGTCATTGGGGTCGATGCTGGGAGTCTCTGCGGCGACGAGGATGTCTCCCGTCTTCGCGTCGAGCACCGTCGCCGAGATCCACTGTGCGCCGAGTTCGCTCTGGCGCTCGGTGATCTTCTGCTGCACGTACCACTGCAGATCGCGATCGATGGTCAGTTCGACCGTGCCTCCGTCGGTCACCTGCTGCTCGGTGACCGTCGTGCCCGGGATGCGGATGCCGTCGGCGCCGCGTTCGTAGCTCTCTTTTCCGTCGGTGCCGGCGAGGCAGCTGTCAGCCAGCACTTCGACGCCTGCCTGCGGCTGCTGCTCGGCGCTGATGAAGCCCAGCAGGTTGCCGGCCACTGCTCCCGAGGGATACGTCCGGTGTGGCACTGCTTCGATCGCGAGCCATTTGATGTCGAGGGCGCGAAGCTCCTGGTACTGATCGGCGTTCAAGTCCTGCGCCACGACCGAGTACTGGCTGTTTCCCTCCAACGCCGACTTGATCCGGGCTGGATCCTTCTTCGTGATCTGCGCCAGCCGATCGATGATCTGCTGGAGGGTCCACTTCTGACCCTTGCCGTCGACCTGGACGATCGAGTCTCCGGCCAGCGTCTGATCGGCCGCCACACGATATCGCTGCACGCTCTGCGCGAGCACGTTGCCAGAGCGGTCGGTGATCGTTCCGCGCACCGCCTGCAGGGTGAGAGGCACCGACCGGTTGCCCTCCGCCTGCGCGTTGAGGCCGGGGGCGTCGACGATCTGGATGAACACCAGTCGAACGACGAAGACGAGCGCGACTGCGACGACCGCGGTCAGAACCGCGATCAGACGACGCCGACGATTGCCGAGAACCGGAGCCATGTCAGCATCCCCTGTCGACGGCTGGGACGGACTGCGAACGCAGAGCCCTCATCGCAGCGTCACCTGGGGCAGTTTGGAGCCTGCGCCTTGACCGGCATCGCCCGGCTGGCCGTCGTCGCTCGGGGCCGCAGTGCCGTCGGCAGAGCCCGACGAGGAATCCGAGCTGTTCGCATCCGCAGTCGCCCCGGCCTGGAGCTCCTGCTGATCGACTCGCTGCGGAGTCTTGGCCTCGTCGCCCGCCGCCGGCTTCGCCGTGGCATCGGCCGCGTCGAGCGTCGCGAGCATACGGTTGTTCACGAGCCCCTTCTGCGCCGCGATCTGCGCACCCTTGCTGTCGGCCGACCCGATGGTCTGTCCGTCGGCAAGACGGAGGAAGGTCACCTGCGTCGAAGGCTCCATGCCCAGCTCTTTGGCGCGGTCGGCGAGGTGCTGCGGTGACTGCAGCGCCGAGATCTGCTCGCTGAGGCTTTGGCGTTCGCGCTTGACCTGGTTCTGATCCTGCTGCAGCTGGTTGATCTGGTATCCGCCGTCGGCCAGACCGATGCTGAGCATCAGCTGGGCCACGAGCGCCACCGCGATGACGGCCACAAGGACGCCACCGTGGACGATCCGCGTGCGCACGCGAGACGACATCTGCGTCATGGTCATCGGCCCCTCCGAACTCTCTGCACCGCTCGGAGACGTACCGAACGCGCTCTGGGATTCTGCTGCTGCTCTTGGTCTGCCGCCTGCTCGGCCCCGCGGGTGAGCGAGACGAACCGCGGGGCGTGCTCCTCGAGTTCGACAGGCAGCCCGCTCGGCGTGCTCGAGGTGGTCGCGTCGCGCATGATGCGCTTGACGATGCGATCCTCGAGCGACTGAAAACTCATCACGACGACGCGTCCGTCGACCGAGATTCGATCGAGTGCCTTCGGCAGGGCGTCTTCCAGCCCGCGCAGCTCTTGGTTGACCTCGATGCGGATCGCCTGGAACACCCGCTTCGCCGGGTGCCCGCGGTGGTCGGTCGCCTGGGTCGCGGTGCGCACCGCTTCGACCAGGTCAGCGGTCGTGCTGAGCGGATGCTGTGCCCGCATCTCGCCGATGCGCTCGGCGATGCGCCGGGCGTGTTTCTCTTCGCCGTAGCGCCGCATGATCGTCCAGAGACGGCTCACCTCATAGGTGTTCACGACGTCTGCGGCGGTCAGCGTCTGCGACGGATCCATGCGCATGTCGAGCGGCGCATCGGCACGGTACGAGAACCCGCGTTCGAGATCGTCGAGCTGCAGCGACGAGACGCCGAGGTCGAAGAGCACCGCCTGTGCTCCTTCGACGCCGCACTGATCCAGCGCCTGGTCGATGTGGTCGTAGGAGGTGTGCACGAAGCGCACACGGTCGCCGAAGCGCTGCAGACGTCTGCCGGCCAGGGCGATGGCGTTCTCGTCACGGTCGATGCAGATCGCCTGCGCGTGCTCGCACCGGTCGAGCACGGCCTCGGTGTGCCCGCCCATGCCCGTGGTGGCATCGACGTAGATGCTGCCGGGTGCGCTGAGCGCAGGGGCCAGCAGGTCGACACAGCGGTCTCTCATGACTGAGACGTGCAGCGCGCTGGGATCGGCATCGGCGCGCAGATGGGGGTAGGGCTCGTCAGAAGACACCGGGGATCACCTCTTCTGCGGTCTCGGAGAATGGCTCTTCATTGGCGTTCAGGTACTGCTGCCACGCGGATGAATCCCAGATCTCGGCTCGGTTGCCGGTGCCGATCACGGTGAGGTCTCTGGTGAGACCGGCGTAGCGCCGCAGGTCGGTCGGCACGCTGATGCGGCCCTGCTTGTCGGGCACCTGATCGCTTGCACCAGAGAGGAAGAGTCGCAGAAAGTCTCGGGCCTGCTTCGACGTCATCGGCGCTTGGCGAATCGACTGGTGGATGTTCTCGAACTCCCCAGCGCTGAACACGTAGACGCAGTGCTCCTGCCCGCGCGTCAGAACGACGCCGTCGGCCAGCTCGTCACGAAACTTCGCAGGCAGGACGAGCCGTCCTTTGTCATCCAGCCGGGGAGAATGCGTGCCGAGAAACATGCCGCACTCCTTCCTCGGGCTGGTTGGTCTGCAATGCTCACCACTTTACCCCACTTCCCTCCACCACAGTCCACCTAGCCCGCAGAACACACCGCATTCTCAACGTTTCGACACGTTTGGAGCCGCTGTATCCGGTCATCTTTCTGACGAGCGGCACCTGCCGACGCCTGGAATGCCGCGGTAACGAGCCGTCGCGCGGTGCGTGCGGTCGCAGATGTGGAGGAGAGTGGGTACGTTCAGCCACCCAGGGATGCGAAAAGCCCGCCCCTTGCGGGACGGGCTTTGTGAATGACCGGAGCTGCGGTCAGAAGGTCATGTGGTCGATCACTGGAATCGGCGGTTCCAGCGATCTTCCATGCGCTGCCCCATCGAGGCGCCCTTCGCAGACTTCGTCTGGCCAGAGCCGTTGGGGCCATCGTGGCGGTCGGAGCCGGCAGATGCGGCTCCAGCCGCAACCGGGGTGGGGCGCATCGCCCAGATAATGCTGGCGACGATGAGCACGAAGCCGACCACACCCACGACGATGAGCTTGGCCGACACCGCCCACAGCAGCAGCGCGAGACCGATGACGACGCCGATCACGCCGAGCACGACGGCCATGCGGTTCAGCGAGCGCGGCACCTGATCGGTCGAGACTTCGTCAGACTCGGCCTGGTAGAGGTTGCGCTCCATTTCTTCGAGCAGCTTCTGCTCGTGGTCTGAAAGCGGCATGAGCACCTCCGTTCTCTCGCTCGGGGACTGCATCGCAGTCTTCATCTGCGCTCATTCTAAGGGCAAGCGAAGCATTAGGCTAGACAGGTGACCGCCCATTCCACTCTGCTGCAGCTGGTGCAGGATCGCATCGATGCGTTTCTCAGTCGAGAATCCGCACACCTGCGTCGCATCTCCCCACTCGCCACTCCGCTCACCGACGAGCTCTCCGGCCTGCTGCACGGCGGCAAACGATTTCGTTCCCAGTTCTGCTATTGGGGCTGGCGTGCGGCAGAGACCGACGCCGACGAGGAACTCTCTCGAATACAGCTGGAGTCCGTGCTGCAGCTGAGCGCCGCCATCGAGCTCTTTCATGCGGCCGCGCTCGTGCACGACGACGTGATCGACAACTCCGACACCCGACGGGGTCGCCCGGCTGCGCATGTGAGTTTCGCCGAACTGCACCGCTCCGGCCACTGGCGCGGGGATTCCGCCCAGTTCGGCTCGTCTGCCGCCGTCGTCCTCGGTGACCTCCTTCTGGGCTGGTCGCAGCGCGGTTTCGCCGACGCCGTCGATCTGCTGCCCGAAGCCAGCATCCGGCGACGTCTGCGCGAGCTCATCGCAGATATGACGACTGAGGTGATGGTCGGGCAGTACCTCGACATCCTCGGCGAACACGCCTGGCCTGCTCTGCCTGACGACGAGGCACTCGAACGCTCAGAGACCGTCATGCTCTACAAATCGGCGAAGTACTCGATCGAGCAGCCGCTGCTGATCGGCGCAGCGGTGGCCGGTGCCGACGACGAGCAAGCGAGCGCGCTCTCCACTTTCGGCGTGCATGCCGGCCTGGCCTTCCAGCTGCGCGACGATGTGCTCGGCGTCTTCGGCGATCCCGCGCAGACCGGCAAGCCGGCGGGCGACGATCTTCGCGAGGGCAAACGCACCGTGCTCGTCGCCCTCACCCGATCGATGGTGCCCGCGACCGTGCGTCACGTCGTCGACGATCTGCTCGGCGACCCGACGCTCACGAGCGAGCAGATTCAGATGCTGCAGGAGACGATCGTCGAATCCGGCGCACTCGCTGCGACAGAGCGCCTCATCGACGATCACTCGTCACAGGCGGATGCCGCACTGCAGTCCGCTCCGATCGTTCCGCCCGCCCGCCGGGCACTGGGCGATCTCGCCCGACAGGCTGCTCAGCGCACCCGCTGATCCGGCCTGAAAGAGCCTGCCGTCTAGGATGGTGCCGTGACCGACGACTACACGCCTCCAGCAGATCCCCTCATCGGGATGCTGCTCGACGGCCGTTATCGGGTGGACGAACGCATCGCTCGCGGTGGCATGGCGACCGTCTACCGGGCGCGGGACGAACGCCTCGATCGTGTGGTCGCCGTCAAGGTGCTGCACCTGCATCTGGCCGAAGACGAGTCGTTCCGCGACCGCTTCACCCGTGAGGCGCTGGCCGCGGCGAGGCTGTCGCACCCCAACGTCGTCAACGTGTTCGACCAAGGCCAGCAGGCCGGAGTCTGCTACCTCGTGCTCGAGTACGTTCCCGGGCAGACGCTGCGCCACCTGCTGCATCAGCAGGGTCGGCTCACTCCACAGGTCGCGCTCGAAGTGCTCTCACAGGTGCTCGAAGGGCTCGCCGCCGCTCACCAGGCCGGGCTCATGCATCGCGATCTCAAGCCCGAGAACATCCTGCTCAGCCCGGACGGCCGGGTGAAGATTGCAGACTTCGGGCTGGCTCGAGCGGTGGAGAGTTCGACCTCGGCCACCTCCGCGCTCATCGGCACCGTGGCGTATCTCTCGCCCGAACTGCTGCGCCGCGGCACGGCCGACGAACGCTCGGACATCTACGCGCTCGGCATCATGCTCTTCGAGATGCTCACGGGCGAGCAGCCCTTCACAGGGTCGGCCCCGGCTCAGGTCGCCTTTCAGCACGCCAACGACGAAGTGCCGCTGCCCAGTTCGATCGTGCACACCCTGCCTGCCGAGCTCGATGACTTAGTGGTCTGGGCGACGCGCGCCGACCCTCAGGATCGGCCCGCCAACGCCACCGATCTCTTCGAAGAGACCCGACGCGTGCAGTCCGAGCTCGCTCTTCCGGTCGGCTCCTACCGTGCGCTGCGCGCGCTGCTTGCACACGCAGCGGCCGGTGACCGCTCACTGAACGCCACTGAGGTGCTGCGCCCGACCATGGTCGCGCCTGCCGTGTCGGCCGCTCCCCCGTCTCCGGCATCCGCCATCGCCAAGCTGCCCACAGTCACACCGCCGCTGCCTGTTGCCGGCGCTGACGATCGCGGCGACGGTGGCGACGGGCACGGCGCCGACACGCCGGATGACGACGCGACGGCTCCGCACGAGCCGGTCGCCCCTGAGGCATCGACTGCCGCAGCTGCCCCAGTGGTCGCTGATGCCGGCGAAGATCCAGACTCTGAGCGCGATGCGGTGGACGCCGTGCTCACGCGGGTGCAGACGCGACGTCGGCGAGGGTGGTCGATCACCGCAGTCGTCGTTGTGGTGACCGTGCTGCTGGCCGCGGCGGGGTGGTTTCTCGGGGATGGCCCCGGCGCACGCCTGACCGTGCCGAACGTGGCAGGCTCGACCCTCGAAGACGCTCAACGCGTGCTTGCCGATGCCGGCATCGACTCGACGCAGGCACAGGCCAACAGTCTGGACGTGCCAGCAGGCCAGGTGATCGGGACCGACCCTTCGGCGGGCTCGCGCGTGCCGAAAGACGCATCGGTCTCAGTCGTCGTCTCGCTGGGCCCGCGCATGATCGCGCTGCCCGACGTGGTCGGTTCGAAGGCCGATCTCGCCGACGACGCCCTCGCACAGGCAGGCTTCGTGGTGTCGGACGACCGCGCGGAGCAGTTCGACGACAAGGTGGATTCGGGGTCGGTGATCGGAGTCACGGGCAGCGACGGCAGCATGGTCAAGGCATCGACCGAGCTGGCCGAGCGAACGCAGCTCGGGCTGGTCGTCTCGCTCGGTGCGGTGCCGGCTGTCTCAGGGCAGTCACTGGCAGACGCGACGACACACCTGCAAGACGTGGGGCTCAAGGTCAGTTCGTCCGAGGCCTTCCACGATACGGTTCCCCCAGGCTCCGTCATCTCGGCGGCGCCGGACAAGAAGCCCGTGCACAAGGGCGACACGATTCGTCTGGTGGTCTCGAAGGGCCCCGAGATGGTCACAGTGCCCGATGTGAGCGGACAGACCCTCAACGACGCACGTGCGACGCTGCGCGCAGCCGGGCTCGACGGCACGTCGAACTTTCCCGAGCAGGCGATCCCGTTGAGCACGAAGAGCTATTGGGACGTCGTCACTGTGTCAGGCACCGACCCTGCCGCCGGCACGTCGGTGAAGAAGGGCACAACCGTGAAAATGAACGGGTCGCTCTTCGACGCCTTCTGATTGTGGCCATCGAGGGTCGAGGTCCCAGCCAGCGCAAAAGCAGCACCGCGAACCACGAGGCGCACTGACGCGGGTACTGACGAGTGCGACGCGCAGTGAGCCCCACCCGTCAGCGTCGGTCAGGCGGAGTGAGACTTCTTGAGCTCCTCGGCGACCAGGAACGCGAGCTCCAGAGACTGCCGGTGGTTCAGACGCGGGTCGCAGAGCGACTCGTAGCGAGTGGCCAGCCCGGCCTCGTCGATCTGTTCGACGCCGCCCAGGCACTCGGTGACGTCGTCACCGGTGAGCTCCACATGGATGCCTCCGGGAACGGTTCCGACTGCCGCATGCGCCTCGAAGAAGCCGCGCACCTCGTCGACCACGTCATCGAACCGACGAGTCTTGTAGCCGGTCTCGGTGGTGATGCCGTTGCCGTGCATGGGGTCGGTGATCCACAGCGGCTGAGCGCCGCTCGCCTTGACCGCCTCGAGCAGCGGCGGCAGCGCCTCGCGAATGCGGCCGGCGCCCATACGAGTGATGAAGGTCAGACGACCGGGGATGCGATCCGGGTCGAGTCGGTCGATCAGACGAAGCGCGTCGTCGGGGTCGGTCGTCGGGCCGAGCTTGACGCCGATGGGGTTGTGAATCTTCGAGAAGTACTCGATGTGCGCGTCGTCGAGCCCCCGGGTGCGCTCACCGATCCACTGGAAGTGCGCCGAGGTGTCGTAGACCAGCCCGGTGCGCGAGTCGATGCGTGTGAGCGGGCGCTCGTAGTCGAAGAGCAGCCCCTCGTGGCCCACGTAGAAGTCGACGCGTTTGAGATCGTCGAAGTCGGCGCCGCAGGCGGCCATGAACTTGATGGCCCGGTCGATCTCTTGAGCCATCTCGTCGTAGCGGGAGTTGGCCGGGTTGCGTGCGAAGCCCTGGTTCCAGCGATGCACTTCGCGCAGATCGGCGAACCCGCCCTGGGTGAACGCCCGAATCAGGTTCAGCGTCGAAGCCGAGGTGTGGTACGCCTGCACCAGTCTCTGCGGATCTGCCTCACGTGACTCCGGAGTGAAGTCATAGCCGTTGACGATCTCACCGCGGAACGCGGGCAGCGTGACGTCGCCGCGCGTCTCGGTGTCTTTCGAGCGCGGCTTCGCGAACTGACCGGCCATGCGCCCCATCTTCACGACGGGCACCGATGCACCATAGGTCAGAATGACTGCCATCTGCAGGATCGTCTTGACGCGATCCTTGATCTTGTCAGCGGTGGCGCCTTCGAAGGTCTCGGCGCAGTCGCCGCCCTGCAGCACGAATGCCTCGCCTCGGGCTGCCGCCCCCAGACGGTCGCGCAGGGCATCGGCCTCACCAGCGAAGACCAACGGAGGCAGCGCGCTCAGCGTCGCCCGAGCATCCGCGAGCGCAGCCGAATCAGGCCACGACGGCTGCTGCTTCGCAGGCAGCTGCTCTGCGGCGTCGAGCTCGGCCAGCAGCGACTGTGCGACCGTGTCGCTGACGACCGGCTGCTGGTCGGTGATATTGGCATTCACGTGGCGTTCCCCAATCATTTGGTGCTGTCGGCTCGATGCAGGTGCGTCGGGTCGGCGGTTCCGCGTCGCCGCGGGGTCACTGCTGAGCTGCGGCGAGACGGTGGCGCACGCTCGACGCGTACACGTCGCGGTACTCCTGCTCGCTGATCATCTGCAGCTCGTGCATTATCTCATCTGTGATCGATCTCAACACGAATCGATCGCCTTCCATTCCCGCGAAGCGGG
The DNA here is from genome assembly GCF_008831165.1 of Pseudoclavibacter sp. CFCC 14310. NCBI lineage: Bacteria > Bacillati > Actinomycetota > Actinomycetes > Micrococcales > Microbacteriaceae > Pseudoclavibacter > Pseudoclavibacter sp. CFCC 14310. The sequence goes on from NZ_WBKC01000002.1 coordinate 681,496, forward strand.
TGAAGTCGAGCGCTGGCCCGGCGATGACGGCCAGCGGCACACGCTTCGGCCATTTGGCGCCGATCGGCATCATCTTGTCGGTGTTGCGCACTGCGACGGGCACGACGGGGCAGCCTGCGGCGAGAATCGTGCGGGCGGCACCCGTGCGGCCTCGGTAGAGATAGCCGTCCGGACTTCTCGTGCCCTCGGGGTAGAGCGCCAGCACGTGACCTTCAGAGAGCACGCGCAGACCGGTGTTGAGCGAGGCCTCGCTCGCTTTGCCGCCGCTGCGGTCGATGGGCAGCTGACCGGTGCCCTTCATCATGACCCGGGTGAACCACCCTTTGATGCCCTTGCCGGTGAAGTACTCGCTCTTCGCCAAGAAGCGCACCGGGCGCTTCACGAAGAGCGGCATGATGATTGAGTCGATGAACGACAGGTGATTGCCGACGAGCACGACAGGGCCCCGGTCGGGGATGTTCTCAAGACCGCGCACCTCAGTGCGGAAGAACAGTCGCAGCCAGGGGCCGATGAACACCCATTTGAGCAGCCAGTAGAGCACGGTGAAACCTCCAGTGGGCCAGTCTACCGGGATAGTCTGGGGGTCTGGGCGCAACACGGCGCATGGCACGGTGCCCGTCGGTGAACCGTGCGCAGCAGTCCGAAAGGGGAACATGGATATACGGACACTCCGCACGCGCTCGACCGCGCTGGTGCGCAACCGCACCAGAATCGCCAGGCTGCTTGACGGATTCTTCTTCGTCTTCGCCGCCGTGGCCACGTTCTGGCTCGCATTCACGCTCTTCACCGACTCGCTCGACACCGGCTGGTGGGGTGCGCTGGTCGCCATCGTGTTCTGGGTGCTGATCGCCTACCTCGCGCTGCCCCGGCTGCATCGCATCCTCACTTCGATCTACGTGCCCGACTACTTCATCGGCCGCACCCGCACCAGCGACGGTCTGTTGGGCGACCCCGTGAACCTGGCACTGATGGGCGACGAGCAGCGTCTGCATCAGATCATGGACGCGGCCGGCTGGACGCGCGCCGACGACCTCGGGCTGCGCTCGAGCATCCGCATCGTGACCTCGACGCTGTCTCGACGCAGCTATCGCGAGGCGCCCGTGAGCCCGCTCTTCCTCTTCGGCAGGCAGCAGGACTTCGCCTATCAGCAGGAGGTCGAGGGCAACCCCGCCAAGCGACATCACGTGCGGTTCTGGCGCTGCCCGCCCGACTGGCTGCTGCCCGGCGGCCGGCGCGTCGACTGGCTCGCGGCCGGCACCTTCGACCGTGCGGTCGGGCTCTCGCTGTTCACACTGCAGGTCACGCACAAGATCGACGAGAACACCGACATCGAGCGCGACCACATCGTGGCGAGCGTGCTCGGCGCCGACGACGACGTGACCGTTCACGTGCTGCGAGACTTCTCGACCGGCTATCACTCCCGCAACGGCGGCGGAGACTCCATTCGCACCGACGGCGATCTGCCGATCATCGATCTGCGTGACGACGGTGCCGAACCGTTCGCCGGGCAGGGCGTCGTCGAGGCGTCTGACGCTGCGGCCTGGCTGCCCGGTGCACGTCAGGACCGTGCCGCGGATGCGGTGCCTGCGCAGTCGGCACGGGCTGCGGTAAGGGCTGCGGCACGACTGAAGCGGCCGGCGTTCGAGCTGCTCGATGACGACTCAGGCGAACAGTCGACCCTCGAAGAGGTTCGGCGTCACGGTCGGCCCGTGACGATCACGTTCGGTGCGGCGGTGCTGATGCTGCGCGCACTGGGGTCTCTGGTGCTGATGGTCAGCGGCGCGCTGCTGCCCGACGCCGACGTGCATGAGCTCGTCGCCGACGTCGGCGTCGATGCGGCGACGCTGCCCCAGGCCTTCGACGTGCGCTGGGTGCTGGTGCTGCTGGGGCTGGCCATCGCGGCCGTGACCGCGCTGCTCGCCATCCTGGTGCTGCGCGGCTCTGACTTCGCACGCATGGTCGTGCTGGTGTTCGCCACGCTGTCGACGCTGCTCGCCTTCGCGAGCCATGCGGCGGGGCTGCCCCTGCTGTCCGACTTCTCGACGCTGATGACGGTGACTCTGAACATCCTGATTCTGATCGCGCTGAGCGGACGACCCGCTCGCGCCTACGCGACGACGCGTCGAGAGCGGCGCAGAGCACGCATCGCATCCGCAGCCACCTGAGAATGCGATGCGGCTGATGGTGCTGCGGCAGAGGCCCGCTCAGAACCAGGACTGAGCGCGCACCTCGCGCATGGCGGCACGCCGGGTCTCGCCCTGCAGCCGGTGCAGATAGACCGTGCCGCCGAGGTGATCGATCTCGTGCTGCAGCGCCTGGGCCATCAGCCCGTCACCCTCCAGCGTCACGGCATTGCCGTCGAGGTCGATGCCCTCGGCACGCACCCAGCTGTACCGCGGGGTGTCGAACCACAGGCCGGGCACCGACAGGCAGCCCTCCTGAATCTCGACGATCGGCTCGCGACGCTCGACGATGCGAGGGTTCAGCAGGTAGCCGACCTCGCCGTCGACGTTGTAGCTGAACGCCGCAAGGCTCACGCCGATCTGCGGCGCGGCCACGCCGGCCCGCCCGGGCAGTTTGACCGTGTCGATGAGATCCTGCACCAGCTGGCGCACGTGCTCGTCGATGTGGTCGATCTGTTCGGTGGGCTGGCGCAGCACCGGATCGCCGTAGAGGCGAATGTCGCGAACCGCCACGTCACTCCCCTGCCACGTTCGTCACGGTGCTCGGGGCGATCACCAGCAGCAGGTCGCCGGGCTCGACCTGGCGCGACCCGTCGAAGACGACGCGCTCGACGACGCCGTCGGCGCCGGCTGCGATGTTCGCCTCCATCTTCATGGCCTCGATGCTGGCCACCGGCTCGCCGACCGAGACGGTGTCGCCCGGCTTGACCTTGAGCGTGACGACCCCCGCGAAGGGAGCGGCCACCTGGTTCGGGTTGCTGACGTCGGCGCGCTCGGCCTCTTCGGTCTGCACCTTGATCGACTCGTCGCGCACGGTGACCGGTCGCAGCTGACCGTTCAGCACACCCATGACGGTACGCTCGCCCTTGTCGTTGGCCGGGCCGATCGCCGAAAGCGCGGTGTAGAGTCGCAGCCCCTTGTCGAGCTGAGCCGCGTGCTCTTTGTTCGCCTCGAAGCCGTACAGATAGTCTTCGGTGTCAAGCGTCGACAGATCGCCGTAGTCCTGACGGAACTTCTCGAAGTCGTCGGCCGGCCCCGGGAACAGCAGGTGGTTCAGCTGACGACGACGCGACGCGGAGTCGCCCTCGAGCGCGCGCTCCTGATCTTCGGTGAGCTCGGTCTCGGTGAGGTGCACTTCGCGCCCGGCGAGCACCTTCGAGCGGAAGGGCTCAGGCCACCCGCCCGGCAGATCGCCGAGTTCGCCGGCCATGAACTTCACGACCGAGTCGGGCACGTCGTACTTCTCGGGATGCGCCTCAAAGTCGTCGGGATCGGCACCGACGGCTGCAAGGTGCAGAGCGAGGTCGCCGACCACCTTCGACGACGGGGTCACCTTCGGCGGGCGCCCGAGGATGCGATTGGCCGCCGCGTAGTTGTCTTCGATGACCTCGAACTTGGTTCCCAGGCCGAGGGCGATGGCCTGCTGGCGCAGGTTCGTCAGCTGACCGCCAGGAATCTGGTGGCGGTAGATGCGGCCGGTCGGCGCATCGAGCCCCGACTCGAACGGTCGGTACAGGTGCCGCACGGCCTCCCAGTACGGCTCGAGATCGCTGATCGCATCGAGGTCGAAGCCGGTGTCGCGCTCGGTGTGGCTGAGCGCGGCGACCAGGGCCGAGAACGACGGCTGGCTGGTCGTTCCCGCGAGCGGTGCTGCGGCGACGTCCACCGCATCCACACCGGCCTCGCTGGCGGCCAGCAGCGTCGCCAGCTGACCGCCGGGCGTGTCATGCGTGTGCAGGTGCACGGGCAGATCGAACTCGCGCCGCAGCGCGGTGACCAGCTGGCGTGCGGCCTCGGGGCGCAGCAGACCGGCCATGTCTTTGATGCCGATCACGTGGGCGCCCGACTGCACGATCTGCTCGGCGAGCCGCAGGTAGTAGTCGATCGTGTAGAGGTCTTCGCGCGGGTCGAGCAGGTCGGCGGTGTAGCACAGCGCGCCTTCGGCCACCGCGGTGCCGGTCGCCAGCACCGACTCGATCGCCGGGCGCATCTGGTTGATGTCGTTGAGCGCGTCGAAGATGCGGAACACGTCGACGCCGCCCTTCACCGCCTCTTCGATGAACGCGTCGGTGACCTTGGTCGGGTACGGGGTGTAGCCGACGGTGTTGCGACCGCGCAGCAGCATCTGCAGCGGGATGTTGGGCAGCGCGACGCGCAGCTTGTCGAGACGCTCCCACGGGTCTTCGCCCAAGAAGCGCAGCGCGACGTCGTAGGTGGCCCCGCCCCAGGCCTCGACCGACCACAGACCCGGCGCCGCGGCTGCGACGTACGGCGCGGCTTCGAGCAGGTCTTTGGTGCGCACGCGCGTCGCCAGCAGCGACTGGTGGGCGTCGCGGAACGTCGTGTCGGTGACGCGCAGCTGGGTGTCGTTGCGCAGCGCCTCGGCGAAGGCGCGCGGCCCCACCCGATCGAGCAGCTGCTTCGCCCCGTCGGGCACGACCTTGGTGTCGATGGTCTGCGGCAGCTTCTGCGTCGGGTCGACCAGCCCTGCGGGGCGCTCGCCCCAGGGCTTGTTCACCGTCACGTTGGCGAGCCACGTGATCAGCTTGGTGCCGCGGTCTTTCGACTTGCGCATGTCGAACAGCTCGGGCCGTTCGTCGATGAAGTGCGTGCTGAGATCGCCGGCGATGAAGTCGGGCTCGGCGAGCACGTTCAGCAGGAACGGGATGTTCGTCGAGACCCCGCGGATGCGGAACTCGGCGAGGGCACGACGGGCACGACGCACGGCCGACGGAAAGTCACGAGCCCGGCAGGTGAGCTTGGCGAGCATCGAGTCGAAGTAGGGGCTGACCTGCGCGCCTGCCGCCGTGGTGCCGCCGTCGATGCGCACGCCCGCACCGCCCGGCGAGCGGTACGTGCTGATGCGACCGGTGTCGGGCCGAAAGTTCTCGGCCGGGTTCTCGGTCGTGATGCGGGTCTGCAGCGCCGCCCCGTGGATGCTGATGCGGTCTTGCGAGAGACCGAGCTCTGGCAGCGTGGCGCCGGCCGCGATGAGCATCTGGGTCTGCACGAGGTCGACGTCGGTGACCTCTTCGGTCACGGTGTGCTCGACCTGGATGCGCGGGTTCATCTCGATGAAGACCGGCGTGCCAGCGCGGTCGCCGACGGTCTCGACCAGGAACTCGCAGGTGCCGGCGTTGACGTAGCCGATCTCTTTGGCGAATCGGATGGCCGCCGTGGTCAGCTGCTCGCGCAGCTCTGCGGTGATGTTCGGCGCCGGAGCGATCTCGACGACCTTCTGGTTTCGGCGCTGCACCGAGCAGTCGCGCTCGAAGAGGTGCACCGTGTAGCCGCTGTGGTCGGCGAGCACCTGCACCTCAATGTGACGCGGGCGCAGCACGGCCTGCTCGAGGAACATGCGCGAGTCGCCGAACGCATTGCCGGCCTCGCTCATGGCCTGTTCGAGTGCGGGCTTCAGCTCTTCGGCGGTGTCGACCTTGCGGATGCCGCGACCGCCGCCGCCGGCCAGGGCCTTGGCATACAGCGGAAAGCCGATCTCGTCTGCCAGCGCGACCAGCTCATCCGGGTCGCTGCTGGCGTGCGTCGATGCGAGCACCGGCACACCCGCACGAATCGCCGCCTCTTTGGCGTTGACTTTGTCACCGGCCAGCTCCAGCGCATCCGCACCGGGCCCGATGAAGGTGATGCCGTTCTCGGCGGCGGCGCGGGCCAGCCCGGGGTTCTCAGAGAGAAAGCCGTAGCCGGGGTAGATCGCGTCGGCACCCGATTCGAGGGCTACGCGAATGATCTCGTCGATGTCGAGGTAGGCCTTCACCGGGCGCCCCGCCTCACCGATCTGGTAGGCCTCATCGGCCTTCAGCCGGTGAATGGAGTGTCGGTCTTCGTACGGGAAGACCGCGACCGTCTTCGCACCGAGCTCGAATGCGGCCCGGAACGCACGAACGGCGATCTCTCCACGATTGGCCACCAGGATCTTCTTGAACAATTGGTCTCCCCACATCGCGAGTCGTTTGCACGATTGTACCGTGCTGCCGCGCCCCGCTCACACGCCCAGCCGACGGTCAGAACCGAGACGGTTGTGCAGAGTCGCGCTCTACCGGGTAGCGTAGATGGTCGTGGACGTACTCAGTGTGAGCTCTCTTAAAGGCGGGGTCGGAAAGACCACCGTCGCCCTCGGTCTTGCCTCAGCGGCCCTGGCGCGCGGAAAGCGCACCCTGGTCGTCGACATTGACCCCCAGACAGATCTGACCACCGGCTTGGCCGTCGACCCCGGGTCGGCGCTGACCGTGGCAGACGTGCTCAAGAACCCGTCGCCCGACGTCGTGCGTCGCGCGATCGTGTCGAGCGCCTGGACAGAAGACCGCACACTGTCAGTCGACGTCATGGTCGGCTCGCCGCGAACCATCGAGTTCGACGTGCCCGCCCCTCGCCCACGCGATCTTTGGAAGCTCGATGAGGCGCTCGCGCTGCTCGAAGACGCCTATGACGTCGTCATCATCGACTGCCCCCCGTCGCTGAACTCGCTCACCCGCAACGCCTGGCTCGCCAGCGACCGAGTGCTGCTCATCGCCGAGCCGAGCCTCTTCGCCGTCTCAGCCGTGGGCCGCGCGCTCAAGGCCATGGAAGAGCTCAGCCTCGACCAGCAGGTGCCGGTGAAGCCCCTCGGCGTGTTGGTCAACCGCTTTCGCAAACAGTCGATTGAGCACGAGTTCCGCATCTCAGAGCTCGAACAGCTCTACCCGCGCCAGCTGCTCGACGTGCGTCTGCCCGAGCGGGCCAGCCTGCAGCAGGCTCAGGGCTCGGCGCGGCCGGTGCACTCCTGGCCGAGCGAGTCGGGCAAGAAGATGGCCGCACAGTTCGACCAGGTGTTCGACGTGTTCGAGCAGGCCGTCGACGGTCACCCGCAGGCTCGTGGGCATGCCGGTCGCAAAGCCGCAGCCAAGGCAGCCGAGAAGAAGACTCACTGACCCTCAGCGGTCAGCGCGGGCTGCCACTCCCCTACTTTGAACTGGCTCTCAGCTGAGGTGAGGATGCGACGGCTCAGCTGGCTGAGCGGCGACGATGGCGGCGTTCGGCGAGTTCGTCGACGTGCGTCTCGGTCGCACCGATCGTCACCAGGTTGTCTTCGACCTCGCGCAGCACCTTGCCGACGGCGATGCCGAACACGCCCTGGCCCCGACTCACCAAGTCGATGACCTCGTCGTTCGAGGTGCAGAGATACACACCGCCGCCGTCGCTCATCAGAGTGATCTGCGTCATATCTTGAATGCCAGCATCGCGCAGCTGTTCGACGGCGACGCGAATCTGCTGCAGCGAGATGCCCGTGTCGAGCAGACGCTTCACCAGCTTGAGCGTGAGGATGTCGCGAAAGCCGTACAGACGCTGCGTGCCAGACCCGTGTGCGCCGCGAATCGTGGGCTTCACCAAGCCCGTGCGTGCCCAGTAGTCGAGCTGTCGATAGCTGATGCCGGCAGCATTCGCTGCGACGGCACCACGGTAACCGCGGTCTCGGTCGAGCCCGGGAATGCCATCGGTGAACAGCACGTCAGAGAGTTCAGGGTCGTCGACTGACGAAAGCTGCGCATCCGGCATATCTGGGTGCTGTTCATCAGTCATGAACGACTCCTTCGAGGGGGCTGTGACGACCGCAGCTTGTGCGCGATCTGTGAGTCACATTACCAGCCGCACCCCGCTCGAAGACTGAAGACGAGGCTTTCTCGTCGGCGTGTCGAAGTCTCAACGTTCACGTGAGACTTGAATCAGCTGTCGAGCTGTTGAACCGCTCGCTCCAGCAGTGTGCGTTTCAGGTCGACGAGCGCCTCGACCACCTCGGCGGTGACGTTCGCCGCCTGGGCACGAGCCTCCGGAACATCGCGACGGAAGCCACTGATCGCACCCTCGACGAGCCCGATCTCACGATCGGTCGAGGCCTTCACGCCGCGCAGATGTCTGGGCTCGATGCCGCGCTCTTTGAGCGAGACCAGCAGCGTCAGCACCTCTCGAGCCTTCTGGTCGAAGCGCGACCCGGTGGGCAGCAGACCGACCGAGACCGCGTCGCGCACCAGCTGGGCGTCGGCGTGTGTGATCTCGATGAGCTCGGCTCGCGAGTACGCCTGCTGGTCGGCCTGGTGGTCGAGTGCGCTGAGCGGATGCGCGATACCCGGGAGCATCGGAGACTCCCCCGCGTCGATCTCGTCGACGTACTGACGGATGACTTTGAGCGGCAGGTAGTGATCGCGCTGCAGGCTCAACACCAAGCGCAGACGGTCGACGTCTGCGGGGCCGAACTTGCGGTACCCGGATTCGGTGCGCTGCGGCGAGACCAGACCGCGTTCTTCGAGAAAGCGGAGCTTCGACGGGGTGACGTCGGGAAACTCTGAGACCAGTCGAGTGAGCACCTGGCCGATGCTCAACAGCTTCTGAGCGTCATCGACTGACTCGGATGCTGCCTGTGCAGCCGCCGAGCGGTCGATGTGCCTGCGTGCAGCCTGCCCCATCAGCCGTTCTCGCCTGTGAGCAGATCGCGACGTGACGGGTAGTAAGTGAGTCGGAACTTGCCGATCTGCACTTCTGCGCCGTCTTCGAGATGCGCACTCTCAATGCGAGTGCCGTTGAGGTACGTGCCGTTCAGCGACCCGAGGTCGACGACGTCGTAGCCGACGGCGGCACCGGTGCCCGTGCGACGGAACTCCGCATGGCGGCGGGACACAGTCACGTCGTCAAGGAAGATGTCGGCGTGCGGGTGACGGCCGACCGTCACCACGTCGGAGTCAAGCAGAAAACGCGACCCGACATTGGGCCCCTGACGCACGATCAGCAGTGCCGACCCGGCAGGCAGCGAGGCGATGGCCTCAAGCTCTTCAGTGCCGACGCCGATCTGAATCGCCCCAGTCGCAAGCAGCTTCTGCGCGAACGTGCCAGTGAAGGTGAGGGTCTCATCTTCGGTCGAGAGATTCACGACCGGCTGCACTCGCGTGGCCGGCTCTTGGGGATCATTCTCGGGATGCTGCTGCCCCAGATCTTGGTCTGCGCTCATTCATCCCTCCTCTCAACACAATCTGCTGACCACTTTAGTCGATCAATGAAAGGTGTGGGCGCGGCGTGTCGTGCCAATTCACGCGCCCTCAGGCATGTGCGTACCGATGCACCCGTGCGCATGTGTATTATGGGTGAGGTTGTCCACGAAATGGACGACGGGCTGTGGCGCAGTTTGGTAGCGCACTTGACTGGGGGTCAAGGGGTCGCAGGTTCAAATCCTGTCAGCCCGACACTCAGAACGCCCCGTGCCCTTGTAAACATAGGGCACGGGGCGTTTTCTCGTTAACCGGTCGCTCCTCAATCTTCTCGGGGGGGTAATCTGGGGGCGATGAGCTTTTGACCGCCCCCAGATCTCTCACCCTTTGCCCATCCTCTGACGGCGCCTCGACCGCCAATTCACCAACGACAGGTGCCCCGGCCTGCTCTGAACCAGCGGGTGTGCGCCGACCGCATTATCAACGGCTCCCTCGCAGCGAGAACTGTCCCTTCCCCACGACGGGAGCATGGTATGCGGGGCGACCTGGTCATCACCTGCGCTACGCCGATGCCTCCGCGCTGGCAGCTCGTGTGTCAGGAACGGTGACCGTTGGATGGTCACGAAGCTGTGCGAGGACGGGTCGGGACTCCATGGCCCTGCTCGCCGTCCAGGCCACTCGGCGCCTCGACCTGGGCTACGCGGTCACCACACACCGGGCACAGGGAGTAACCACCAGGACCTCGCACGTCGTCGTCACCCCGACGACTACGCGGGAGAACTTCTACGCCTCCATGACTCGCGGCGCGGAAGGCAATCACGCCTATGTCGCCATCGACCGCGAGGATCACGAGCACAGCGATTCGCGCCCCAGCGACAACCTGAATGTCACCGCCCGCAGCGTCCTGTACGGCGTGCTCCGGCACGTCGGCGCGGAGCTGTCGGCGCACGAAACGATCACCTCCGAGCAAGAGCACTGGGGCTCGATCACCCAGCTCGTGGCCGAGTGCGAGACCATCGTGCAAGCCGCACGCACGACCGCTGGATCGCTCTGCTCGCGGCGTCCGGTCTCACATCGGAGCAGGTCGGCGACGTACTGGATTCCTACGCCTACGGTGCACTGTCGGCCGAGCTGCGGAACGCCGAGGCCAAGCACCACGACCTCGATGCTCTGCTCCCACGGTTCGTCGGTGCCCGCAGTCTGGACGACGCCGACGACATCGCCTCCGTGATCCACGCCCGCCTCGCACGCGCCACCATAAGACCGGCGGGCTCGGGTCGCACCTGCATCACCGCGAATGATCGTCGGCCTGGTCACCGATGCGGGCGGGCCGATGGGAGGCGAGATGCGTCAAGCCCTGAATGAGCGCAGCGATCTCATCGAGGAACGCGCCGACGCCGTGCTCCTCACTGTCCTCACCGACAACCAGCCCTTGACCGCGAAACTCGGCACACAGCCGAAGGACAAGAAGTAGGCGGCGGCGTGGAAACGTGCCGCGCGCACGGTCGCGGCCTACCGCGACCGCTACCAGATGACCGCTACCAGATCACCGACGACCACACTCCGTTTGCTCCCGCACCGGAGAGCACCAGGCAGAAGGCCGACGCCGCACGAGCACGCGCTGCTCTCCACCGTGCCCAGTCCATCGCGAGCGACGACCCGCCGAGAGACCGGATGCAGCCGACCGCTGTGACCCGATCCGCCCCACGCCTCTGAAGTCCAGCAGACGATTAAGAGGCGACGACCGAAGAGCCGTCGGTCAGAGAGAGCGCCCCGGCCTACCGGGCTCGGGACGGCGGCGATCGAACTGCTGTCCCGGCTCGGGCCGCGTCACCGCGGGCGTGGACGGACCGTCGGCATCGAGCAGAGCGATCACGTCGCTGGACTGAGTGACGAGAGACGCGAAGCGCTGTTTGACGAGTTCGTTCGGCCCGGTGCTGGCGGCGCTGGTCACTGGGACGGGCACCGCGCCGACGCCTCGCCCCAGCTCACGTGCGGTGAGCACGGTCGTCATCGACCCGGACAGCATGCTCGCCTCGGGAGCCACGGTGGCGCCCGACAGGGCGGCCATCAGCCGGTTCCTTGCAATGAACCAGTGCCTGGTGGGCGCAGCACCCGGCGGCAGCTCACTGACCAGCAGACCGACATCCCTGATCTGACGCAGCAGGTCGCTGTGCCCAGCCGGATAGGGGCGGTCCAGATTGCCCGCGAGCACCGCGATCGTCTGGCCGCCGGCCGCGAGTACCGCGCGGTGCGCGGCTCCTTCGATCCAGTAGGAGCCGCCGGCGACGACGATGCGTTCCTCGTCGGCCATTCCGTTGCCAGGTTGCCGGTGACGTGCTCTCCATATGACGTTGAGACTCGGGAGCCGGTGATCGTGACGCGATCGCTCAGCGCCGCCGTCAGGAACGAGGTCGCTCCGCGCGTCCACAACAGGTATGGAGCACGCTCACCCAGATCGTCCAGACCCGCGGGCCACTCCTTGTCCGCCGGGATGAGAGTGCCGAACACGCCGCCTTGCGTCTCGACCACACGGTCGGGCAAGTCGGGCGTGAGCCGAGCGGAGAGCCGTTCGCGCCACATCAGCGCATCCGCGCGGGCAAGGCCCAGCACCGGATCGTCGGACTCGATCAGCCGGAGCATCTGGATCCCGCCGACCTGGGCGAGGACGCGGCCGGTGGCGGCGTCGTTCGGCTCGGCGATCATCGACAACGCGACCCGCGCCATCCGCTCACCCTGCATCTGCTCCGCCAGTGTCACCATGATCGGTGTCCTCTCGCTCCAAAGTCACCGACGAGGTACAGCCCGCCCACCGACGACGGATTCCCTCTGTCAGAGCACGGTCGTAGACTGAGCGACGAGGCAGGTTCTTCAGCTACGCGGGTCCTACGGGACGGCCCCTTCGAGGGCACTCGGTTCATAGCCGCCTCCACGACGGAACACCGTCGCGCTATGACGAGGCAAGAGAGCCCCGCGATGCTCCGCACATCGGTCACACTCAGCCCACGAGGCTAGGGCGTACTCCGCTACGCACCCACCAACCTGCTGCTCAACGCAATCCGCACCAGACGCGGCCTCAAGTGGGGCATCCCCGCGATGCTCCTGGCCGTGCCCTACCTCTACGCCGCCGCGATCTGCACCACGATCATCAACGACGGCGGTCCCGGCTGGCTCTACCTGCTGATCCTGCTGATCGTCTGGAACGCCTTCAAGTTCCTCTGGATCGGCCCTGTCAGTGTCCTACAGCTCGCCTCTGCCCGTGCGAGGAGCCATCGGCGGTGTCTGGTGGCGACGCGCGGCATGGAAACCGCCGCCGTGTCAGCCCCAGCCACTATCCTAGAGTCGTGAGTCTCGTTCACCCTTGTTGAGCCCGCTTCATCTCTGAGGTGACCGAGTAGGAGGTCCAACAGAGGAGTTGACATGGCCGACAAGAAGATCGTTTTCGTAGCGTTCGCGATCGAAGACGAGCACCAGCGCGACTTGCTCAAAGGGCAGTCGTTGCACCCGCGCGCCCCGTTCGAGTTCATCGATATGTCCGTGAAAGAACCCTACGACCGCGACTGGAAAGAACGGGTTCGCACCCGCATCAAGCGGTCCCACGGCGTGATCGTGCTGGTCAGCAAGAACTCGCTTGCGTCGAGCGGCCAGAAGTGGGAAATCCAATGTGCCAAGGAAGAAGGCAAGCCTATCCGGGGCATCTGGGCCTTCTCGACCGATCGGACAAGCATCACTGGCGTTTCCACCTACGCTTGGAGTGATGCAAACATCAGCGGATTCATCGACTCATTGTAGAGTTCGAAATGCGCAAAGCGTTGATCGTCGGCATCGACCATTACGACACAATTGGCAGTCTCAGCGGATGCGTGAATGACGCCTACGCAATGAAGGCTGTCCTGGAACGCAACGCAGACGGAACGATCAACTTCCCTACACCCAACGTGCTGTTGGGAACCGCGCCCGCCCAGCCGGTCAGCCGACATGCGCTGAAGGAAGCAGTTCGTGACCTATTTGCGGATGACGCAGATATTGCGCTGTTCTACTTCGCTGGCCACGGCCACATCGAAGATACTGGCGGATATCTCTGCGCTAGCGACTGTGCAACAGGTGATGACGGCCTCTCCCTCGCGGATGTCATGAAGCTTGCGAACACATCGAAAGCGAAGAACAAGGTCATCATTCTCGATAGCTGTCACAGCGGAGCTGCCGGGGACAATGCCCTCGTCTCCGGTGTGGCGGAAATCTCCGATGGCGTCACAATCCTCACCGCATCAACGGCGTCCCAGTATGCCCTCGAAACCCCCGGAGGCGGCTCAGGCGTCTTCACCAGTTTGCTCGTCGACGCATTAAGTGGTGCGGCGGCCAATCTGATGGGAGATATTACGCCTGGTAGTGCATACGCCCACATTGATCAGTCCTTGGGGCCTTGGGCGCAGCGACCAGTTTTCAAGACCAACGTCAAGACCTTCGTGTCACTTCGCGAGACCGACCCGCCGATAGATCTCGCCGATCTGCAAGCCATCACGACCTACTTCCCGACAGCGGATCATCAACTCGTTCTAGATCCCAGTTACGAGCCGGAGCGGAGCGGGGCTGAGGACTCGAGCGTGGCGGAGCCGAACCCTGTGAACACGGCGACTTTCAAGATTCTGCAGAATTACGTCAAGGTCAACCTCGTCCGCCCTGTAGGCGCGCCGCATATGTGGCACGCAGCGATGCAGAGCAAGGCTTGCGAACTGACCGTCCTCGGGCAGCATTACTGGAAGCTCGTCAAGCAGGGGTTGATCTGAGATGGCGGACCAGCCAGAGGGGCTAAGAGCCGCGCTGGAGAGCGAAGACCTTTTGGAGGAGTTGGCGGCTATCGAGCATGAACGGTGGTCTCACTGGCAGCGCTATCTCCATGATCAGTGCGTAGACGGACCGGATGGTTCTCTGATCATTCCGGCGGACCAGGCGCGACGATGGTCGAACCAGATGAACACGCCATACGGCCAGTTATCCGACGACGAACGCGAGAGCGATCGCGAACAGGTTCGCCGCTATCTTCCGATCATCGCAAGAACGCTTGACGAAGCTACCGTGGACTGCGACCAGCAGCCCGATACGGCAGAGTAAGGAGCATCAATGGCCAGCGGTTTCAAGATCAATAAGCAGGGCATCCGACAGATGACCCGGGAGATCGAACGTGAATTCGCCAAGAACCCCGTTCGCGTCCCACTTCAGGCCGATTCCACTGGAGTTCATCTGCCGCCTGCGACGACGGTCAACGATTACAACGGCCCGGTATTTACGATTACTGGAGACCATGCGCAGGTCGCATGGAACAACCATGATGTCACTCAGTCGCAGGAGAAAACCGGGCTGGTCGCCCCAGGGTACAAGGAATTGGCCGACCTTGTGACTCGGCTCCTGGCGAGCCTCCCTTCACTGACCCTCGACCCCGACGACGACGCGGAAGCCTTGGCCACCAGCGAGACGATTTTGCGTGAGCTGGTGAAGACGGAACCTGACAGAAGCATCGTGAAGCGAGGCGTCACTATGCTGAAAGGCCTGCTGGCGCCCGTCTCGTCGGGCGTCAGCAAGGCGGTAACTCAAGAGTCTGCTGATCTGGCTCGGCAGATGATTGATTCATTGGGAAACGCGCTTCCGTCGTGAGCCACGCTGATCCGCAGAATCTGCCAGTTCTCGGCCAGTCTCATGCCTCTAGCGAGCAGCCGTGCGCTCCTGTGTCAGATTGCTTGTGGTGACATCGTGACGCAGCGGACATCGTTGGCAGGTGCCTGAGCATGGTGGGGATGGGAGCGCACGACGAACTCGAGAACCGATACACGCCGAGGTTCGAGACGTTGCTCAGCGAGAGCGGAGTCGTGGTCGAGTACCGTCGTGACCGCGCCGGCATCGATACAGGGCTGCATCTGTTCGCGCGTGAAGAGAGGCCCACGAGGCAGGGCGGAGAACGGCCGCACTGGCGTGCACTCGCCGGCCGAGTCTGGTTCCAGCTCAAGGGCATCCACGCATCGACGATGTCCGCAGATGAATTCCATGCAGCCAAGCGCGTCCCAGTAAAGGTCGGGGTCGAGCACCTCAGATTCTGGTTTGCCGCACCTGAACCTGTCTACTTGGTCGTGTATGTCGAGTCGGTCGATACCTTCGTTGGCGTCGATGTCCGTGAGCTTGTTGAGCGAGAGTGGGGCCCAAGGTTCTACGCTTCCATGCGCGATCGCAGTGGCGAGGTCACCGCCCATGTACCAACTGCATCGATCATGAACTCCGAGCGCATTGCATCGCTGGTGAACCATCGCAGCATGCGTATCGACGGGCCAGCATTCCGTGAGCGCCCGCTTGGACACCGTATGGACCCGCTCAGATCGGTCCTCGCGTACCCCTCGAAAGAACGTTGGGTAGAGATGGTGATCCGTATCCTGCAAGTCCACGATTTCCGTGAGGCATCACTGCACCAGGTTGGTGAGCTGACGGTCCTTCGCGGCACCATCGCGCAAACGCTGCTATGGCAATCGCCAGCCTTCGCGGAGTATGGCTATCGGTATTTAGGCGAGGTGCGTGACGAGCCGGCACCCGAACAAGTCTTCGGCGATGTATGTGTCATTCTCGACGGAGCCAGGGACCGGACAGCCTTCTCCGCCAAGGAAGCAGCGGCCGCGTCCGAACTCATCGACACGGCTGCTACAAACGAAGAATCCGTTGTGCTGTTCTTTCGTGGCCGTGACCTCAGCGGCACAGGCGGATTATGGCGCTGCACGGCTCGTGGGTCGATGGCGAACGGTTGGAGCGGAATGTGGCACCAGATTGGGCTTGAAGCGCTAAGCTTTCTCGTTCTCACCGCCACCCTTGTCTACCTTGAGTTCGCGCCGGACCTCGACTGGGATGACGCAAACTATATGGACTGATCAAGGGCCCCGGCGTCGGCAGAGCCAAGCTGAACAGCAGGAGCTAGAGAAAGGTCAGTCAGGGCTTGCCAAAGACCCGCCTCGATGGCTGCGGCGGTGGGTCCTTGATCGACTACGTCGAGCAGTTCCCCGGCGAGTATCAGAGCCGTGGTCTCTTGTAGTTCCGATTCAACTTGCGCGACCAACGTGCTCAGTGCGGCCCCGAGGACCGGCCCCACGGAATCTGGCAGTTGTGCGACCGCAGTCTGGGCAGCGATCGCCATTTGGGCGATCTCGTCGGCAGTTGGCGCTGGTACCGTGGCCGGCCATTCGGCTGGCCGTCGTCGGTGCAGGGACAACGCCCATGACGCGCGGGCTACCGACGCGGTTAGCTCACGGACCTTCTCGGTGGCGGTGTCTGCGGCCTGCGTCAGTGTGAGTCCGGCAGCCGTGAGGTGCTGTTCGAGAGATTCGCCCGCCAGTGGGAGAACCGGTCGCTCACCGTAGTGCGCCATGATTACCGCTAGCGGAAGTGGGCGAACGCCGTCGATCGCGAGCGCCCATACGTTGCAGTCGAGAGCGTGACGGGCCTCTGCGTCAATGTTCGCTAAGGCGGCAACTGTTTCGTCCCAGTCCTGCAGCCCCGCTGTCACCAACCATCCGGTCTGATCGATGCTGCTGGGGAAGGGTGCGGGGTCCGGCACCGACTGTAGGACAGCGCCGGGAACGGCGGCTTCGATCACGGACAACACCGCATGTTGTTGCTGTTGGGCTGTGATTGCCGAAGCCGCCGTGATTGCATCGACTGTCGCATGGTCGCCGAATCGGACTGAGCGCCAGGCGTCGGGGTCGTTTGCGGCGCTGATCGCGGCCCGCGCCAGCCGTTCGAGTTCACTGCCGAGTGCATCGGGGACTGGTTGATCGAGGCCGAAGTATGTTGGTGTCAGCGATCGCGCGTGTTCTACCTTGGCGGCTGCATCTCGAAGAGACATCGCCACCGCGACGCGATTATCGTTCGTATTGAGGTTGCTCAGCGCTTGCGCGGCGGCCCCGAGCGCTTGCGAGACCGGGTCGTTCTGTCGTTGAGCGTCATCCTCGCTGGCGTGGGAGGTGGCTCTTTTCTTCGATCCATCCTTCGGTGTGGAGGCTAGTTTGCCGGCTCGCTCGCTTGCGGCTTGCACACGCTCCGCCCAAGCTTGCGCCTGGTGAGGCGGATCGTTGGCCCGTAGGCGGAAGGCGCCCTCGCTTGCAAGATCGACGAGTTGCTGGGCAATCTGCGCCTGTTCGAGGAGCAGGGCTGTCCATGTCGGTGCCGCCGATAGCATTCGGATGGCTCCTTGGAAGCCGACATTACGTCGGACTCCAGCACGCTCTTTGAAGACCTCACGTGCCATGTGCTTGAAGCCCGGCTCAAACCCGCCGGCTTTGTAGCGTTGTCCTGATGGCGTGATGGTGATGACCTCGACGTGACTTGCCTCGGGGCACGCGAACGCCAACTGCCGCGCCAGCGTGACGACGAAGTCGTTGAGGGCATCGCTGCTGCGTGCTGATGGGGCATCCCAGGTCATGCCGGGCGGCTGCTCCTGAATATCAAGACCATGCATGACCGTCACGGACGGATCAACCTCCGTCTGCATCGTCAGTGCGACGGCCGAAGGTTCGGATCGGGCGATCACCAGGGCGCGGTGCCCCACCGTGCTGAGCGTAGCTTCGCGGTCCTCGGCGGAGACGAAGGGGCTCAGCGCATCGATCAGACGCGCCCAGGCGTTGGCTTGGGTGGTGTTCGTCGGCTCGTCAAAGGCCCGGAACACCGCAGCAGCCTCCGATGTGTCGAGCGGCACGGTTCCGGCCAGGGCCTCCAAGAGACGCACGGCCTCGACAAGAGTGCCCGCAGTGAGCAGGCGCACGACGAGGGCAGAATCGAGGTGCGAGGTGATGGCCTCAAGTATTGGCGAAGTACGTGGCGGCAGCGCTCGCGCGATCTGGGTTATCTGCGTAGCTGCGCGATCGAACGCTGGCGAGCCGATCGGGTCGAGGGTCGTGTCCTGGTTACGAATTCCGTAGATGAATGGAGCTATCAGAGTCGGCGAGACCCCAGAAGGTGCGAGGCGTCGAATGATCGGGAGACAGTCTTTGGCATAGGCGACGTTGTCCGCGCGCTCGGCCCCTTCGAGGAGTTCGGCCACCCCAGAGGTGGTGGTATCCGGCGCGTGGAGATGACCCGCAACCGCCTCGGCAACAGCGACGACGGTATCTGGGAAGCGTTCGGCGGATCGACGTAGCAACCAGCCCGCTTCGTTGGCGGGGAGCAACTGAGCTATGACTCTCAGGGTGTCGCTGAGCGTGGGGGGTGGGGCGTCGTGAAGCAGAGTGGTCAGAGTCTGCGAACGAAGTTCGTGGAGGCCTCTCCAGACGTCGCCGTCGTCGAGAACGACATGTTCGTTTTTCAGGGTCGCCAAGGCGTCGCCGACTGCGCTATTGCTCCCAGCGACGGCCGCCAGTGCATCTCCGAGCATTCGGGCAGTCAACGACAGGCCAACTGCGTGAGCTGCGAGAACAAGGCGAGCGGCCTCTCGCTGAATCTCTCGTCCAGAAGCCGCCAGTTCGGCGGCTTGTGAGGCAAGGATCTGCTCCAGGTGCTTGCCCTCGCGCAGCAAGGAGAGAAATTCCATGAGCAGGCCGTCACTGCGCGCAAGAGCTTCTGCGGTGGCCATCTTCGTCGTAAGGTCCGCGCGCTCGATACGCTCGGCAATCAGCTCAGCGGTGAGGCGGTCGAGCACGGGCCTGATGACACGTGTGCTGCCGTTCAGTAGACGGGGGCTGAAGTCTTCTTCGCGTGCCGCACCGATGACGAAGACATGGGGAATCTCGCGCAGGAAAGCAACAGCATTCGGCCACGCGCTGGTGGAAGGTCGGCCGAGGTTGTCCGCTGCGACGACAACCGGAGATGTGGCAGTAGCGCGAAGCAACTCGACGTGTCGAACCAACAGTCGAGCGTCGTCATCTGTAGTCACGCGGGCGACACGAACGACGCGAGCCCCAAGGATCACGTCACGGCTTGCGCGCCAAAGGAGCACCGATTTGCCCGAACCGGATGGGCCAACGATGACGGTGTACTCGCCTTCTTGGGCTGCCTGGGTGATCTGATCCATCTCGTCAGCCCTAATGACATCCAGGCCCTGTGCGATGTGAATAGGCGCACCGTCCACGCCCAGATAGAATCGGCTGGCGGACGTCACCTTTGTGGTCGAGTAGTCCGCAGGGCGGCACACGCCTGCGGATACCGCAGCGTCCAAGCCGGTTACGTCGACTGCTGACTGGACCATATGCAGCGCGGTATCAACGTCGCCGAGTGCTAATGTTCGAGCCTCATCGAGGCTTAGGTGTCGTTGGTCCGCACTCGCCATCCCGAACGCTTCGTACAGCGCGCCGACAGTGAATGAAGCAACAGATGGATGAACACCTTGTTGATCGCTGAGGAGCGCCTCGGTCTGCTCACGCAGGTTCCACGGCAACGACACGAGGTGGACACGTCCAAGCGCAGTGGTTGCGTCTGTGCGGGTCACGCCCCGGGCGACGAGAGAGTCAATCAAGGCGATGCACCGCTCAGGATGTGCGGCAAGTGCTTCGTCCCATCCGGTGAACTGCAAGCCCGAACCGACGTTGCCATCGGTGACGATAACGATCGGGCCAGTCGTCGCATGCATAGCGTGCAAGATCGCGTCGCGGATTCTGGAAGTCTCTAACTGTCCCGCTCCAGCGCTGACCTCCTTCACCTGCACCAGAGTCTCGTCGCCTGTAGTTGTGCGACAGTCGAGGTCCTCGAAGCCTTCGGGAACTAGCGTGGTGAACGGCAGGACTCCTGCACGAGACATCACAAGCACGTGCACCGAGACAACGAGCTGCCAAGTGACGCCTGCGACGTTGCGCGAGCCGTGCCTCAGCTTGCCCCACAGCTCCTCGCGGACGTCGCTGTCCGCAGAGTGTGGCGGTGTCGGCGTGTTGGCACGCCGCGTCGCGATCCGGCCTCGTCTACGTGGCTTCTTGCGGCCGCTGCTAGGCGAACCCATGGCGCTTCCTTCGCGAAGTTGCACTCTAGTCGGTCGAGCACGGGCTGCCCTCGACCTATAGAACAATGATAGCGAGGGTCACCGACATAGCGGGTGTCTGCTGGCCCGCAGAAGCGCGGGACGAGATAGTTAACGGACCAGCGAATACTCATCGGGTACAGATTTTCAATCTAGCGGGCCCCAGACACCGCTATCATCGTCCCAGATGGACACAGTCTTGGGATTTTCTTCCGTTGGAATGACCGGTGAGTCTTGGAAAAAGGTTGTTGCAGCTTGGTCGAGCGAATCAAGGGCACGTTGCGCCACTGTCTCGTCGTTCGTAGTAACGACCGCTTTAAACGAGCGCTGGCCGTCGGCGACGGACAGGTTAATTGCAGTGACGGCCAGGGCATCCCCGCCGCGGGGCGTCCTCCGCCGGCTGAACAGCTTCTTTATTCCTTCCCAGATTCCGTTGGCGCCAACCGAGAGGAGAATCGTATAAGAGATGTCGATATAAATCTGAGGATCAGGAACAAAGCTGAACTGGTATGCGCGTTCGACCTGAATCAGATCTCGAGCAATGCCAATCTTGGCGAGTTCTTCCTCGGCATCGATGAGAGCATCATCTGCAAACCAAGCGTGATCGGCGCTGAGTTGGATGACGGCATCACCCGTGCGCTCTTCGCTTTCGTCGCGAGCCAGCGGAGTTGTAAGCATTGCCGATACCCCAGGGCGTGACTCGAGCCAATGATGGTCATCCTCGTGAATTTCGGCCTCGAACCGTAATTCGTCTATTCCATCTTGACGGCTCTCCACGAAGGCGACAAAACCCCGCATCCGGATCGGCCTGGATAACTTATGATCCACGTGGAAAGGGATATCTCTTCCCTGGATTTGTTTCGCCAGCTCCCTGAGCATATCGGGAGGGATCGAGACACCACCGTAAGCCTCGATCGGTTCACTGGTCATCAACGTTCCGCGAACTGGTCGCCACTCCGAACTTGTCATGGCGCAATTCTCTCCTATTCGCGCCGATAGACCGAATGGCGCCACTGATTGTTCAAGGTGCAGCGCTGTTGATCACCCATAACGCGGCGTTGCTCGTATGAGGCGATTCTCGGAGTTCGGATGCCTCGAAGTGGCACCGAATATCTTGGCCAAACGGCCGGTCGACTTCAGCGTTTCTTGGTTTAAATCCCGTGCCAAACCCATCAGAAACCCATCAAGATCACCCAAGATAGACCGCCAACGACCGGCTACACTCGGAATAGGAGAACCGCCTAGATCCCGCAAACACAAGGGAACCCGAGGGGTTCCACGACAACCGTGTCAAGGGATTTGAACCTACGACCGCCAAGGGGTCGCAGGTTCAAATCAGGTCAGCTCGCCAGACAGAACGCTCCGGACTCCTGCAAACGCACGGCGCGTGACGTTTTCTCGTTTCCTAGTTCCCCTACTCAGTCGCCTCGGAGTGATCTAGAGGTGATGACTTCTTGACCGCCTTCGCACGAGCGTGCTGCTGAAAATGCTCACTACCATGCCGACCACCTGTGACGGTAAATACGGCACCCGAGACAAAGGAGACCTCTTCCGAGGCCATGTAGACGTAGGCGGCCGCAAGCTCGGCGGGTCGGCCCGGGCGGCCGAGCGAGCTGTTCTCGCCGAAGCGACGCTATCTCTCGTCCCAGCCCGCGGCAGGAATGAGAAGCGTCCAAATGGGTCCCGAGCAACCGCGTCGACGCGCGTGCTCCACCCCCTGCTCCTCAGCGAAGACACGGGTGAAAGGCCACGACAGCGGCCTCGCACATCATAATGACGGGCGCGACGAGGTTCGTCTCGAACACCTCGAGGATCTCCTCGCATTCGATTGCAGCATCGGGTTTGCACTCGTACTGACCCCCACCATTAAGCACGAGTACAGTCGAGTCTTTCAGCCGTGTAGTCAACGGCGTCGACACAAGCAGACTCCTCGCGGAGGTCTTCCGGCAGCCTGAGGCACCTGCGCCCCGCGTCTACGCTGTATCGTTCGGTCTCTGCGGCGTCTGGTTCCTCCTGCGGCAGGTACGAGATCGCGACATCTGCCTCTCCCATGCAAAGGAAATCGCGATGGCGCGACCGATACCAGAGTCACCGCCGGTGATGAGTGCCCGCTGTCTCAGAGTCTCGCGCTACCACAGCAACTCTCCTCACCGTGGTTTGCTCGGTGATCCGTCGAGGCGGTCATGCCCGGCTGGTCCAGCTGATTCTGCGCCGGTAGTGGCGGCTTCGGATACTTGTAGCTTGGACGGTGTTCGTCAAGGTGTGCCCCGTTGTGGTGCGCTCCTCTGTCGTCGCTCACTTCATCGAGACGAGGATCGCCCGAGTCAGTGCTCGCGTAACAGGCGGATGAGCTCGGCTTTGCGCAGCTTGGAGTAGCCGGTGAGGCCGAGCTCCTTCACACGTTCACGTAGTTGTGAAACGGTGCTCTCTTCGTAGTCCTCTGCCTCACCGCCTCGCTGGCCGATCGTCGACCGGCCTTCCTTGGCGGCCGCGTTCGAGATGCGGGCGGCCTTCTCTTTCGACGCCCCTTCGTCACGCAACCGCTCGTAGATTTCCTCATCCTTCAGTTGGGGCACGGATGATCGTTTGGGCATCGTCCTCTCCTTTCTTTGCATGTGGTCCTGCGGAGGCTGCGCGCCCGCCATGCAGGCGGAAGGCTACGCAGGAAACCCCATGGGCTCGCGTGCTGCCGGCTGCCGACTGCCGGAGAGAGTTTCGACCACTGACTCTAAGCGGAGCCCTGTCGCACGACCACCCCACTGACATGCTTGACAGCGATGCCTCATGGTGACGTTCCGTCGAGAATCAACACCTATCGCTCTCCAGATACACGACCGCACGGCGTGGCAGCGCCCTGCCCTATGGTGTCATCATGACCACATTGGCCCAGCAGGCACGGCACCAGCTCGAGGCGCAGTTCGGGCGCGGCTATCGCATCCCCTTTGTCGCGCAGGGCACCGGGACCTCGAAGGCCGACGCACGCCGCTCGGCCGTGCTCATTCTTTTCGGCCAGCTCGACGAGGTGCCCGCCACCGCCAGCGCGACCGCCGCGGTCGATGCCGCAGATCACGCTACAGACACCCGCCCCGTCGTGCCCGAACTCGACGTACTGCTCACCCGCCGATCGAGCACGATGCGCGCGCACGCCGGCCAGATCGCCTTTCCTGGCGGCGGCGCAGAGCCCGACGATGCCTCACCGGCCGCGACGGCGCTGCGCGAGGCCAATGAAGAGACCGGTCTCGACCCGACCGGCGTCGACGTGTTGGGCACGCTGCCCGACATCTACATTCCCGTCAGCAACAATCTGGTCGCGCCGGTGATCGGCTGGTGGCGTCGCCCGAGCGAGATCGCGGCCGACAACACCGAGTCGACCGAGGTGTTCCGCGTGCCCGTCGCCGAGCTGATCGACCCGACACACCGTGGCACGTCGGTGCTGCGGGTCGGCCACCAGACGTATCACGGCCCGGCGTTCCGGCTCGCGTCGCACTTCGGCGGGCATCTGGTCTGGGGCTTCACCGCGATGCTGCTCGCCGGCGTGTTCGACTCGCTCGGGTGGTCGGTTGCGTGGGATGCCGACCGCCGCTTCGAGGTCGTCCGCTGATCGTGCATGGTCGCCGCCGGTCGAGTACCGCTTCGTGCACCAGCCGACTAAACTCTGTGGTCGTCACTGTGTCGCACGCAATGTCGAGCTGAGAACAGGAACCACAGAACATGGCCCAAGAAGCCAGAAGCAGGAGCCACGCGAACGGCGGTTGGTGGATCGCCAGCGCGCTGATGGTCGTCGCGCTCGTCTGCGGCGGCTACCTCTGGTACCTGCACGGCGGCAATCTCGATCAGCTGAGCACAGGCGCCGGAAGCGATGAAGGCCGCTGTGCGTCAGCCACCAATTCGCTGACCGAAGCGCAGAAGTCACTCACCGATGCGGCAGCCGCAGCGAAGACCGCCCTGCACGAGGCAGACGTTGACGCCGACGTCGCGAGCCGTCGCCCCGCCGAGGCCGCCGACGAAGAGGGCCCCGCGTACGCGGCCACACCCGATGGCACGACGCTCATCGCACAGCTGCGGCCGGCCGCGAGCAGTGCCACCACAACGCCGGTTCCCTCGTGCAGCACGCGATCTGACGCCGACGCGATCGGCATCCACGCCGACGAGGTGAAGGCACAGGCCGACGATCTCACGAAGAGCACGGCGACGCTGCGCCAGGGCATGACCCAGCTCAAGCGCGATCAGGCCGCCGAGACCGCCCCAAAGGTGCTGAGCGCCTCAGACCAGGTGCTCTCCGATGCCCACGCCACCGATGAGTACGCAACCAGCGACGTGGGGCGCACGCTGATTCCCGACGTCGAGAGCCGCCGTGACGCTCTGCGCAAACTGACGCAGACCGACACCAAGAACGTCGACGCCGCCATGTTCGACAAGACGGTGGATGCCGCACGCTCCGGCGCGACGGCGCTGGCCGCAGACCTGGCCGAGTGGAAGCAGGCGCGTGCTGACGAAGAGACCGCGGTCTCGCAGAAGTCGCTGGAGCAGGCCGCGTTCGACACCTCGCACGACGAGGAGCACGATGCCGACGAGCAGGATGCCGACCACTCCCCCAGCGCTCAGAGCGCCGCATCCGACGCATCTGCGGGCGGCGAAGACATCCGGCTGCACGCCTTCTGCAAGGCGCAGAACGGCTACATCACCTACCGTGCGTCGAACGGCTGGAGCCGCATCACAGCCAACCAGGATTACCTGCAGCGGCAGTGCGACTGACCGTCGGTCAGCGCTGCTGAGACTCGTCGGCGATCGTCACGGCGAACCTCCGGCCCAGCAGCGCCGGGTTCGTGGCACGCACTTGGGCGATGCGCTGCAGGCTGATCTCGGTGTGCACCAGAGCGTCTTCGGCACCGGTGGCCGAGAGCACCACGCCCATCGGGTCGACGATGAGTGACCGTCCGATGCCGTCGGGCACCGACTGCCCCGCAGCCAGCACATAGACGGTGTTCTCGATGGCACGCGCCTGAGCCAGCGTGCGCCAGTGGAGCTCTTTCAGCGAACCGCCGACCCACTGCGACGGCACCGCCACCAGCTCGGCGCCAGCGTCGACGATGCGTCGGGTGATCTCGGGAAAGCGCAGGTCGTACCCGGCCTGCAGCCCGACGACGATGCCCTCGACCTCGAAGGTCTGCGGGTCGTCGAGCGGCCCCGGCCGCACATACCGCGACTCATGGTGCCCGAACGTGTCGAACAGGTGCACCTTGCGATAGATGCCCTCGATCTCGCCTTTGGGCGACACCGCGACCACGGTGTTCCACAGCCGCTGGTCATCCTGGTCGTCGACCTCACCGAAGCCCGCGACCACGTGGATGCCGTGCACCGCCGCGATCTCGGCGAGCTGACAGACGAAGGGGCCGTCGAGCGGCTGCGCGTGGGCGACGAAGTCTGCCCCGAGACGACCGCTGAAATACGAGGCGTACTCCGGGAAGACCACGAGGGATGCTCGGCGACGGGCCGCCTCAGCGACGCACCGCTCGATGATGCGCAGGTTCTCGGCTTCATCCGGCCCCGGCGAGATCTGTGCGGCCACCACCACCACGGTCTTGTTCAGCCAGAGAGAGTCTTCGGGAGTCGACATGACGTCATCTTCTCACAGCACAGGCGTCGAGTCGCCGCACGACGCTCTGCCCGCAGCGGCCGGTGGGGTAAGGTGTGCGTCATCGAGGCAGAACGCCGCCCGTCTCAGCGCACCTTTCGAGGAGAAAACCGTGCCCATCACTCAGTCGATGCTGCAGGTCGCGGCCTCGCACCCCGAACGCCTCGCGATCGTCGGCGACCGTCTGCGTCTGACCTACCGGCAGCTCGTCGACGACGGAGCCCGAGTGCAGGCCGCCGTCGAGCATCTGCTGGGCCCCGACCGAGACGCGACGACAGCCGGCATCCCCGAGGCGCAGGGCCGCCCCATCGTCGGCATCTGCCTGACCGACGCCGCACAGACCGGGCGTCTCATCGCCGGTCTTGCGGGCTTCGGCGCGATCTCGGCGACCATCGACCCGCGCTGGCCGGTCGACCATCAGCTGCGCGTCATCCACCGCACCCAGATGGCCATCGTCATCACCGACTCGACCACGCTGCGGCAGCGGCTGCACGACTGGACGGGCAAGGTGATCACCTCGACTGCCTTCGACGAGCTCACGCGCACTCTGCCGTCGGCGAGCGCACCGACCGTCCGCGACGGCGACGAGCCCTTTCTGCTGCTGTTCTCGTCAGGTACGACCAGCGCGCCCAAGGGCTTCATCCGCACCCGCCGCGAGTACCGCTACAACATCGCCGTCTCGAGCCGCTACCTCGAGGCGCTCGACGGCGAGCGCACCCTCGCGCCCGGCCCCATCTCGTACAGTCTGACGCTCTATGCCCTGCTCGAAGTGCTCGCCTCAGGCGGCACCTGCTCGCTGAGCGACTCGTTCTCGCCGATTCCGCTGGTCTCGCGCATGCGTGACGAGCACATCGAACGCATAGTGGCGGTGCCGGCTGCGGTGCAGGGCATCGCTCAGGCGGCACGACACGAGCCGGCCGCGGCCGAGCATCTGCGGCTGCTGGTGACCGGCGGCGCCAACCTCTCGGCCAGCGTGCGTGAGAGCGTGCAGCAGACCTTTCCCGGTGTGCCGCTGATCAGCTACTACGGGGCCGCCGAGATCGGATTCATCGGCGACAGCCGCGGCGGCGACGGCACCCGCATCCATCCCTACGACGGCGTCGAGATCAGCATCCGCGACCCGCACGGGCAGCCGGTGCCCGACGGTCAGATCGGCGAGCTGCAGGTTCGCGTGCCCTCGACGGCGGCCGGCTATGTGGCCGCACTCACCGACGAGCATCTCGTCGACGACGCCGGCTGGGCGACGGTGCACGACCAAGGCCGGCTGGTGGATGGCGCGCTCGAGCTGGTCGGGCGCCCAGGCGACATCGTGGTCACCGGCGGTCACAAGGTGAGCCTTCCCGAGGTGGAACGTGCCCTGGCCGAGATCCCGGGCTGCGAGCGCAGCTGCGCGGTCGCCGTGCCCGACCGCACGCTCGGCTCGATCGTGGTCGCCGTCATCGAGCACGATGAGCGGGATGCGGGCGCAGTCGGGCTGCCCACGAACGTCGAGCAGCCCACGAAGGCCCAGCTGCCCACGAAGGCCGAGCTGCTCGGCGAGCTGCGTCGGCGTCTGGCTCCGCAGTTCGTGCCCAGAAGGTTCTGCGTCGTCGCCCGGCTGCCGCGCACCGTCGGCGGCAAGGTTCGGCGGTCCGAGACCGCTCGGCTGATCGAGGTCGACGGGCCGGAGGTCACCCGGCTATGAGCGCAGATGTGTCCACGAGCTCACGTCCGTCTGTGAGCGCACCCCAGAACGGCGCACGCCGCCCGGTCTTCGTCAGCGGGTTCGGTGCCGTGACCCCCTGCGGGCTCGATGCCGAGACCACCTGGCAGGCGGTGCTCGCGGGGCGCAGCGGCGTCGGGCTGCTGCACGGCCCCGACGGCTGCGGCGGATCGTACGACAACCTGCCCGTGCGCATCGGCGGGCAGGTTCGCGACTTCGAGGCGAGCTCGGTGCTGCCGCCGCACGAGGCGCGCCGACTCAGCCGGGTGCTGTGGTGGGCGATCGCCGCAGCAGACGAAGCCCTCGCTCACGCCGGGTCTGCTGGTCGGCTGCCGGGCGCACCACGTGCCGAGATCATTGTGGGCACCGGATCTGGCCCGATCGAGACGATGCAGCAGCAGACCCGGGCGCTCGACGCCCGTGGGCCGAGAGGAGTCACCCCGTACGTCGCCATGCACGGCGCACCCGACGCCGCCGGCGCCCTGCTCAGCATGCGCTACGACCTGCACGGCCCGACCGCCGGCCTCTCGGCCACCTGCGCGAGCGGGGCGGTCGCACTCGGCGAGGCCATGCGCCGCATCCGCCACGGCTATGCCGACGCCGTGCTCGTCGTGGGCATGGAAGACTGCCTCAACGCGGTCAACCTATCGGCCAACGCACGCATGCGGGCGCTGGCGGCCGGGTACGAGGCCGACCCGGCATCCGCCTGTCGCCCGTTCGACCGCGCCCGCAGTGGGTTCGTCATGGCGCAGGGCGCCGCGGCCGTCCTGCTCGAATCCGGCGAGAGTCTGCGGGCGCGCGGCGGTCGTCCGCTCGCCGAGCTGGCCGGCTACGGGGCATCGAGCGATGCCTGGCACGCGACGGCGCCCGACCCCGAGGCGCGCGGCGCGGCGCAGGCGATCGACGACTGTCTGCAGGATGCCGGCGTCGCGCCCAGAGACGTCGATCACGTGAACGCGCACGGCACCGGCACCCCGCTCAACGACAGCATGGAGGTGCGGGCCCTCGACCGCGCGCTCGGCGCGGCGGCACAGCAGGTGCCGATCACCTCGACGAAGTCGTCGACCGGGCATCTGCTCGGCGCCTCGGGCGTGCTCGAGGCCGTGTTCGCCGTGCAGACGCTGCGCGACCGCGTAGTGCCGCCGACGATCAATCTCGACGAGAGTGCGTTTCCCGACCACGACATCGTCACCGGGCAGGCCCTGCCGGTCGACGTGCGCACGGTGCTGTCGAACTCCTTCGGCTTCGGCGGTCATAACGCCTCGCTGCTGCTGCGCCGCGCATCCGCACTCGCCCCCAGGAGACCTCGTGAGCTCGCATCCGCAGACGGCTCAGGCTCAGCCTCAATCCAACATTCAGACTCAAGCCAAGACCCAGCCCCAGACCCAGACGACCGGGCAACCAGCCGGCCGCCGACCCATGCGAAAGGCAATCGATGACTGACACCGCACACCGTGACCGCGAGGCGCGCTTCGCCGAGATCTCGCAGCAGCTGCTGCCCGACGATCTCTGGCAGCGCATCCATGATCGAGCCGCCGACTACGACGAGCGCAACGTCTTCTTCGACGAAGATCTCGCCGAGCTACGCGAACACGGCTATCTCAAGGCGTTCGTGCCCACCGAACTCGGCGGCGCCGGCCTCGGCATGCACGAGGTGTCGCTGCTGCAGCAGCGTCTGGCGCAGGCTGCACCGGCGACGGCTCTCGGCATCAACATGCATCTGGTCTGGACGGGTGTGGCGCACGCCATGGCCGCTCGCGGCGATCACTCGCACGACTTCGTGCTCGAAGAGACCGCCGAGGGAGAGATCTTCGCCTTCGGCATCAGCGAGGCGGGCAACGACTTCGTGCTCTTCGGGTCGACCACCGAGGCCGACCCCCAGGACGACGGCGGATATCGCTTCACCGGCACGAAGGTGTTCACCTCGCTGGGCCCGGTCTGGACGCGGCTGGGGGTGCACGGGCTCGACCAGACCGACCCGGAAGCCCCGCGAGTGGTCTACGGGTTCGTCAATCGCGAAGACGGCGGCGCCGAGCCCGTGGGCGGCTGGAATCCGTTGGGCATGCGCGCGACCCAGAGCCGGTCGACGCGGCTCGATCACGCGCTGGTGCACGCCGACCGCATGACCCGAAGCATTCCGGTCGGCCCCTCCCCCGACCTGCTCACCTTCGCCATCAACGCGAACTTCCAGCTGCTGATCGCATCGGTCTACACAGGCCTCGCCGCGCGGGCGCTCGATCTTGCCGTCGAGGGGCTGCGCGGCCGATGGTCGGCCAAGGCTTCGGAGTCGCTCGCCGAGGTGCCGGAGTTTCGGGCGCGCATCGCCGACATGGCGATGGAGTACGAAGCCGTGCCGCCGCAGCTGGCGACGTACACCAGAGAGTTCGACGCCCTCGTCGATCACGGCGCCGGCTGGGCCCGCCGGTTCGTGGGCGGCAAGCTGCGCGCCGTCGAGATGGCCAAGAACGTCGTGCAGGATGCGATCCGTCTGTCCGGGTCACGTGCCTATGACGCCGGCAGCGAGCTCAGTCGCCTCCAGCGCGACGTGCTCGCGGGGATGTTCCATCCGGCCGGGTGGGACGCCGCACGGCCGGTCTTCGCGACGCAGTATCTCGACGAGCAGTAGTCGTCAGACGACGAAAGAGGGCGTTCCCACCGAATTCATCAGTGTGAACGCCCTCTTGGTGTGTGCCGTGCGCGATCAGTGCGATCGTTCACGACTCACGAAGTCGACTGCGCCTGTCTCAGGCGTTGCGGATGTTCTCGGCCTGCAGACCCTTGGGGCCCTGCGTCACCTCGAACTCGACGTGCTGGTTCTCTTCGAGGTTACGGTAGCCGTCACCGGTGATCGCGCTGTAGTGAGCGAACACGTCGGCGCTGCCGTCGTCAGGGGCGATGAAGCCGAAGCCTTTTTCCGAGTTGAACCATTTGACTGTGCCGGTTGTCATGCTGTACTGCTTTCTTTCGTTGTTCGACAGCACTCCTGCACTGTCGATTTTTCGCGGCCCGGTGGGCGCGAAGCTCTTCTGTGTGCGTATGACAACCGTTGTCATACGACTTGTGCACGCCCTTTTCGCGCGAATCTGGTCGGACGCCGAGGCATATTCGCACATGCCACCGAGAGTGCTGATCGTCCGTTGATTGCTTTCGAAGGCCGAGCGGGAAATCACTCGGCCGTTCGACGACCGATGTGACCGAGAGACGACTGCCTGCATCGCTCTCGTCCGTACAGGCGCTCTCAACCGCCCGCGGTAGCTCTCAGCCTACACACCTCGCCTGTAACGCGCGACTCCTGCGGCGCGGCGCGTCGCGGCGAATCTCGCCGACAAGACTGTCACAGCTTGCTGCTCGGAACCGCACATGCAATCACCTCCTGCATCACAAGCACCGTTGCGAGCATGTTCATATGACGACCGACCAGACCCGACCGGCAACCGACCCACACCGTCTGCGCGCCCCTGATCCGCCGCAGACGCCGCACAGCGTGCTCAACATCGTGATTCCCGTGTACAACGAAGAGGCCTCGCTGGCGCGGGCGGTGACGACCACCCGCTCCTTTCTCGACGAGGGATTTCCGTTCAGCACGACGATCACCATCGTCGACAACGCATCGACAGACGGCACGTGGCAAGTTGCCGGCGCGCTGGCCGAGAGTCTGCCCTCCGTGCGCGCTGTGCATCTCGATCAGAAGGGGCGAGGGCTCGCGCTGGCCACCGCCTGGTCTGCAGCCGACGCTCAGGTGCTCGCATACATGGATGTCGATCTCTCGACAGATCTGCGCGCACTCGCACCGCTCGTCGCCCCGCTGGTCTCAGGGCACAGCGATCTGGCGATCGGAACACGGCTCTCTCGCACCTCTCGGGTGAAGCGCGGCGCCAAACGAGAGTTCATCTCACGCTCGTACAACCTGCTGCTGCACGGCACGCTCGGCGTTCGCTTCTCAGACGCACAGTGCGGGTTCAAGGCGATCTCGGCGCAGGCGGCTCGGGCTCTGCTGCCCTACGTGCACGACTCGCAGTGGTTCTTCGACACCGAGCTGCTGGTGATCGCCGAGAAGGCGGGACTGCGCATTCACGAGGTTCCGGTCGACTGGGTCGACGATCCAGACAGCCGTGTCGACATCCCGGCGACTGTCAGACAAGACCTCGGTGGCATCGTGCGGCTCGGATCTGAGCTCGTGCGCGGTCGCATCCCGCTCGAGACGATTCGTCGCACGGTTCGGCCAGGCGACCCGAGAGCACCTGCGTCGACCGATGCGAGCGCACCAGAGACGCAGAGCGGCTCGCTGCTCAGACAGCTCGTACGATTCGGTCTGATCGGCGTCGCGAGCACGGCCCTCTACACCGTGCTGCTGCTGATGCTGCAGACCATGATGAGCGCGCAGGCGGCCAATCTGCTGGCGCTGCTGCTGAGCACGATCGTCAACACCCAGGCCAATCGCAGGCTGACCTTCGGAGTGCGCAGCCGTGCCGGCACCCTGCGGCATCAGGGCCAGGGGCTGCTCGTCTTCGCCCTGTGCTGGCTGCTGACCTCGGTGGCGCTTTCGCTGACTCAGGGGTTCTCTCCCCTCGTTCAGATCGTGGCTGCCACCGTCGCGAACCTTGTCGCCACGCTGCTGAAGTTCCTGCTTTTTCGACGCTGGGTCTTCCGCCCGCACCCTGCCGATTCGACGTCGGCGGCCGATTCGAACGACCGATCCTCACACCCTACGATCATCTCCGGAGGAGACAAATGACGACCACCGCATCCACCCCCGAGACCGCCGCCGTCAGCGAGACGCGGGCGCCCGAGAGGCAGCGACGCCCACGGTGGGAGCTCCCGGCGCTCTGCGCCCTGCTGGTGGTGACGGCCTTCACATACATCTGGAATCTCGGCGCGTCGGGTTGGGCGAACGCCTTTTACAGCGCCGCCGTTCAGGCCGGCGCTGAGAATTGGACGGCGTTTCTCTTTGGCTCGTCAGACGCCGGCAACTCGATCACTGTCGACAAACCGCCGGCGTTCCTCTGGCTCATGGCGCTCTCTGTGCGGGTTTTCGGACTGAACACGTGGGCGATGCTGATACCTCAGGCCCTGCTGGGCGTCGCGACGACAGCGGTGCTCTATGCCGCCGTGCGGCGGGTCTCCACCCCCGTGGCTGCTCTGCTGGCCGGCGTCGCATTCGCGTCGACGCCGATCGTGGCGCTGATGTTCCGTTACAACAATCCCGATGCGATGCTCGTCTTTCTGCTCACGCTCACGGCGTACTTCGTCGTCCGTGCCGTGCAAGACGGCAGAACACGATGGATGCTGTGGGCCGGCGTCGCCATCGGGTTCGCCTTTCTGACGAAACAGCTGCAGGCCTTCGTCGTGCTGCCGGGGTTCGCCGCAGCCTATCTGCTGGCGGCACCGGTGCCGTTGAGACGCCGTCTGCGAGACGGACTGCTGGCCGTCGCGGCGATCATTGGGAGCGCTGGATGGTGGGTTGCTCTGGTCGAACTCGTTCCCGAGTCGTGGCGCCCCTATGTCGGCGGTTCGCAGAACGACTCGTTTCTCGAGCTCACCTTCGGGTACAACGGGCTCGGCCGCATCACTGGCAACGAGACGGGATCGGTCACACCCGGCGGAGGCGGCGGGCAGGGAAGCATGTGGGGCTCGACCGGGATCACACGTCTGCTCGACGGCGAGATCGGAGGTCAGGCGTCCTGGCTCATTCCTGCTGCGGTCATCCTGATGGTCGCGCTGCCCGTGCTCACGTGGCGTCGTCCACGAACTGACGCACTGCGGGCTTCGGTCATCGTGTGGGGCAGCTGGATGCTGGTCACCTTCCTGGTGTTCAGCTTCATGTCCGGCATCTTCCATGCCTATTACACGGTCGCTTTGGCACCGGGCATCGCCGGCGTCATCGGGCTCGGTGCCGCTGAGCTGTGGCGGATGCGCGGCGAGAGCGCACGACGCGGCCGCGCTCTGACCATCGTGCTGGCAGGGACGGTCATGGTGACGGCGGTATGGGCGTTCGTGCTGCTCGGCCGCAGCGAGAGTCTGCTTCGCTGGCCGGTTCTCGTGCTCGGCGCGGCCTCGGCGATCGGGCTGGCGGCCAGCGCCTGGGTTCCCGATTCGCGAAAGCTGGCCGTGCGCAGCGCAGTCGCCGCAGTCGTCGTCTGCCTCGCCGGGCCGACGAGCTACACGGTCTACACCGTGCAGCAGGGGTACACCGGCTCGATCATCACCGCGGGCCCTGCCGTGCAGTCTGGCAGCATGCGAGGCCCAGGCGGCGGCATGGGCGGCGGCATGGGAAGCGGTATGGGCGGCGGACAAGGCATGCCGCAGCCTGGAGCAGGCGCGGCTGACGGTGCCGACTCGGCGCCGAACGCTCCGGGCACCTCACCGGACGGCTCGGGTACCCAGCCGCCGAGTGCAGGATCGGCCGGAGGACGCACCGAAGGCCGCATGGGCGGCGGGCTTCTCGGCGGCACCACGGTCTCGGATCAGATCACAGAGATGCTGCGAGGCGATTCCACCGCCTTCCGGTGGGCGGCCGCCACGACAGGGTCGCAGAACGCGGCCTCGTATCAGCTCGCCGCCGACGTGCCGGTCATGCCGATCGGCGGGTTCAACGGCAGTGACCCGTTCCCGACGCTGCAGCTGTTCCAGCAGTACGTCGACGATGGCGAGATCCACTTCTACATCGCCGGGGGTTCCATGGGAGCGCCCAACGGCGGGTCATCGGCGTCCTCTGAGATCGAGTCGTGGGTGCAGCAGAACTTCACAGCTCAGACCGTCGACGGAGTGACCGTCTACGACCTCACACAACGGTGAACCGAAGATCGCCCGCCGCACTCTGCTCTGTGAGCAGCTGTGCGGCGGGCGATCTTCGTCGGCTCTGTTCAGGCGGCCGGCCCTGTGCAGGCCGCCAGCTCTTCAGGCGGTCGGCTCTGTTCAGGCCGCCAGCTCTGTTCAGGCCAGAGACGCCCTCAGACGGTCGGGCGCTGTCGAGCGGCCTTGCGCTCCATCCCCGACGCGCATCCGTCCGGTCGCTCCGGTGACTCCAGTCGCTCCGCTTGCTCCGAGCGCCTGCTGCACCAGTCGTACGCAGTTCTCAAATGCTTCGGCGTTGCGATCGGTCATCTCGCCGGCAAAGTGTCGCGCGGCGATTTTCATGTTCAGCGCCTGACGTCGTGTCGCCCAGCCCTTCTCGACGCGGCCGACCGGCAGAGCTCGAAGATAATGCGCGCCGACGAGGCCCGGCCATGAGACCGCCCGGCGGTCTG
The DNA here is from genome assembly GCF_008831165.1 of Pseudoclavibacter sp. CFCC 14310. Lineage (NCBI taxonomy): Bacteria > Bacillati > Actinomycetota > Actinomycetes > Micrococcales > Microbacteriaceae > Pseudoclavibacter > Pseudoclavibacter sp. CFCC 14310. The sequence continues at coordinate 716,209 of NZ_WBKC01000002.1, forward strand.
ATCGTCGGGCGTCGGTACGCATCACTCGCGAGTTCTCCAGGTGCAGCACGCCGTCGAGCATGACGACGCGGCGGGCGTCGTAATGGTCTGCCTGACGCCACGAGCGGCTCGATTTGACCTGGACGCCGATCACTTCGTGCACTGCGGTGTCGATCACGATCATGTCGGCGTTCGCTCCGCCGGCGAATCGTTCGAACTGCGGTGGGGCGGGAAGCACCACTGTCTGAGGTGTCCGGCACGACACTTCGAGCAGGGCGATCATCGCGTCGATCTCTGTGAGCATTCCAGTGTGCCACCTGCGCAGCTGTCTCGTCTCAGCGTCGTCTTGGGCCATGCTGCCCAGGGCCTGTTCGCGCACTGCAGAGAACAGCAGGACGTCACTGGAGAGTTCGAACCGCGCCCGCGCCACCGTGCGGCGGATGCTTCGTGGCGTGCACTCGTCGAAGAGCAGTGCGCTCCACATCGGCAGACATCTGGCGTTCAGCCGGTGAAAGCTGAATTCGGTCAGCGCGTGGAGCACCTTCGCCGATTCGATCTGCTGAGATGCGGTCACTCCTTCAGCCGGCCCGCCAGAGCAACCGACTTCAGAGGCCGCCTGCTCGTTTGCGATCTCGACTGACAGCGCGACGAGTCGATCTCCGGCTGCGGCGAACCAGCGCAGGTAGGCCTGCGCCTCGGCATCGAGCTGATGCTTCGAGATGCCGATGGCTCTGCCTGCGAGACAGTCGTGCAGAAGACCGCCCCAGCGCTCGGCGTGGGCCCTCCCCTGACCCATGATGGAGTCGAGTTCGCGCTGCGTCTTCGCTGGGAGGCTTGCCCCAGCTGTCGCAGTGTGCGTCGGTGGAACTTCGCGGTGATACGCCTGCACGAATTCGCTGAACTGCATGACTCCTCCTGCCGGGAGCCGCAGCATGCGGTCCCCGACTACAGGGTGCCGCCTGATGCTGTGCCGTGTCTGAGCAGCAGCCGTGCGTCTGCAATCACCGAAGGGGGTCAGCGCCGGTTCGGTGCCAGCCGGGTCAGAGGGGTCTCAGAGGTGCTTCGGCAGCATGGCGGGGCGGGCCATGCCGGCCTCGGCTGGATGATCGTCGTCGAGGTCGAGTTCGAGCCAGGTGACGTCGTGCCACTCGTCGAACTTCCAGCCGACCCGTTCGAAGCGGCCGACCTCACGAAACCCCATGCGCTTGTGCATGCGGATGCTGGCCTCGTTCTCGCTGACCACGTTCGCGATGACGCGTCGGTAGCCGCGCTCGGCCAGACGATCCATCATGGCGTCGTACATCGCACGACCCACGCCTCCACGGCGTTCGTCGACCGACACGTACACGCTGGTTTCGCAGGTCCAGTCATAGGCGGGTCTGTCGCTGAACTCGTGCGCATATGCGTACCCGACGACCTGGCCGTCGCGTTCGGCGACCACCCATGCGTAGTGCTCGAGGGCTCCCTGCATGCGCTCGGCGACCATCTCGGTCGTCGGAGCGATCGTCTCGAAGGTGAACGAGGTGTGTTCGACGTACGGACGGTACACTTCGGCGCACGCCTGAGCGTCGTCAATCGTCGCCAGGCGGATGTTCAGATCGGTCACAGTCTCTGTCATCGTCACCGCGTTAGCCTAACGTTCGAAAGCGAACATGCAAACCCCTGTTTCCTGCGTGTCGCCGACGTCGTGGCACGCCCCTGGCATGGGATGACGGGATCAGGCGACGCGCCGATGTGCCCACCACAGTGGAAGGACGGTGAGCAGCAGCGCGCCGGCAAGGTTTCCGGCCAGTGCGGGCACCTGATTCCACGCCCACCACTGCGCTGCGGTGACGTCGGCGCCGAGTGCGATGCCGGCCGGGATCACGAACAGGTTCACCACCGCATGTTCGAGTCCCAGGGCATAGAACATCGTCACCGGCAGCCACATCGCCAGCACTCGCCCGGCAGTGTCGTCAGCCGCGTAGTTGAGCATCGCGCCGATCGTCACCAGCCAGTTGCAGAGCATCGCCTTGACGAAGACCACAGCGATGCCCAGGGCGCCGAGTGCGGCGTAGCCGGTCGTCTTGGTCTCTGCCGTGCTCACGATCATCGCGATGACGGCGGATGTTGCGCTGTGTCCCTCGGGCGTCCTGCCGAAATCCGTGGCACCGGCTGCGAAGAGGCCGATGAAGACGCCGGCACCGACGAAGTGCCCGAGCAGCACCCATGTCGCGTTGCGCGCGAAGTCACGGCCGCGAGCCCGGTGCGCGAGCATGGCCAGCGGCACGACGGCGAAGTTGCCGGTGACGAGTTCGAGACCGAGCAGCATGATGACTACGAACCCGATCGGAAACACGATGGCGCCGATCAGCGGCAGCCCGGTCTGCGTCGTGGCCGCATATGAGAGCACCGTCGCACACGAGAGCAGCGCTCCGGCAAGTGCACCGCGGGCGAGGAGCGACGCGGCCGGAGCCACAGCCCGTTGGGCTCCGGAGTCGATCACTCGATCGAGCATGACCCGGGCGCTCACGGCTCTCGGCGCGCTCACGGCTCTCGGTGCGCTCACGGCGCCAGCAGCTCGTCGATGACGATCTTCTTCATGCCCAGAAGTCGTTCATAGGCCTTGGGCCGCTGCATCAGCTCGCCGATGTTCGCAGGAACGATCTGCCAGCTCACCCCGAACCGATCTCGGCACCAGCCGCAGGCCTCGGCCTCAGGCGACGACGACAGCAGCGCCCAGAGACGGTCGATCTCGGTCTGGTCGGCGCAGTCGACCTGCAGAGACACACCCTCGGTGAAGGTGAAGTCGGCACTGCCGGTGTCGTCTGCGGCCGTGAGCCACTGGTCGCAGAGCTGAAAGTCCGCGAACTCCAGCAGCCCGTCGGCGCTGGCGTCGTCCGTCGGATCTTTGTCTGTTCGGCTGTGCGGAATGACCGTGCCGAGCCCGGCCATCTCGGCGCGCGGTCTGAACACGTCGACGTAGTACTCGATCGCCTGCAGGGCACTTCCCCGCTGAGGGCCGGCGAACAGGAGCGACGGCAGCACGAACGGCCGAGGCGCACCGCGAGGGTCGGTCAGGATCAGCTGCCAGCACACGCCGTATCGATCCTGCATCCACCCGAAACACCTGCTGAATGACGTCTCGCCCAACGGGGCGAGGGCTGTGCCGCCGCGACCGAGTGCCTGCCACACGCGGTGCAGATGCTCCTGTGCCTGAGCGTCGACGCTGGGGTCGAAGTTCAGCATGAGCGAGATCGACGGGTTCGGACGAAATTCCGCACCGGCGTTGATGGCGACGAGCCTCTGGCCCGCGACTGTGAACTCGATCGTGAGCTCCTGGCCCGCCATGGCTTCCTGGAAGGGAGGCAGACCCTCGTGCGGATAGTGCGAGACGTCGGTGACGTGGCAGTCTGGCAGCGCCTCGAGGTAGAAGTCGACGGCCTCGCGAGCGCTGCCGTCGAACCAGAGGTTCGGCACGATGCAGGTCTTCTCGTCTGTCTGCATCGGGGGCCTCCTTCGATCGCCGCTGACCATGTCATCTCATCGTGCGCCATGAGACCGTTCTGCCACCACTCGGGCGCCGCGGAATATTCGATTTCGTCGGTGCGACAGCACAAAGTCAGGAGTATAGTGGGCGAACGAATACCCCCACCGGGTATTCGAGCCGACGATCTGATTCGTCGAAGAGAGGAAGACGACATGAGCACGATCACCGATTTCGCCGTCACGGGGATGTCCTGCGGGCACTGCGAGCACGCCGTGCGCGAGGAGGTCGAGAAGATCCCCGGCGTGCAGAGCCTCGAGGTCAGCGCACAGACCGGTCGCCTGCACATCACCAGCGAGCAGCCGCTCGACGACGCAGCAGTTCTGGCCGCCGTCGAAGAGGCCGGATACTCGGCGACTCGCGGCTGAGCCGGCCGCAGTCAGAAGCCGCAGAGACAACAGCGGGCATCATTCTCAGCGAAGGAGTCAGACACCGTGACCGCAGAGAGCACCACCTCGGCAGCGACCGGGCGCGACAGCATTGAACTCGAGATCGGCGGCATGACCTGCGCCTCGTGCGCAGCACGCATCGAGAAGAAGCTGAACCGGCTCGACGGTGTGCAGGCGACGGTGAACTTCGCCACCGAGAAGGCACGGGTCCACGCGCCCGAAGGGTACGACCCGGCGCAGCTGATCGACGTGGTCGAGCAGACCGGCTACACGGCAGCTCTGCCCGCTCCCCCCGAGCCGTCCACCGCATCCGCCGCCTCGCACGCCGACGTCGAGCTGGTGGCGCTGCGCAACCGGCTGATCGGCTCTGTGGTGCTCTCAGTGCCGGTCATCGCGATGGCCATGATCCCCGCACTGCAGTTCACGAACTGGCAGTGGCTGTCGCTCACCCTTGCGGCTCCGGTCGTCGTCTGGGCGGCGTGGCCGTTCCATCGCGCCGCCTGGACCAACCTGCGTCACGGGGCGGCGACGATGGACACGCTCATCTCTCTGGGCACCGTCTCGGCGCTGCTCTGGTCGCTCTACGCGCTCTTCTTCGGCACAGCCGGCATGCCAGGCATGCACCATGCGTTCGAACTCACGATCGCTCCCACCGACGGCTCGAACAACATCTACCTCGAGGTCGCCGCCGGGGTCACCATGTTCATCCTGGCCGGACGCTACTTCGAGATGCGCTCGAAACGACAGGCCGGCGCGGCGCTGCGCGCACTCGTCGAGCTCGGGGCCAAAGACGTCGCGGTGCTGCGGAACGGCCGCGAGCAGCGCGTTCCGGTCGCTCAGCTCGCCGTGGGCGACGAATTCGTGGTGCGGCCGGGCGAGAAGATCGCGACCGACGGCCGCGTGATGTCAGGGTCGTCGTCGGTGGATGCGTCGATGCTGACGGGCGAACCGGTGCCGGTCGAGGTGCACGAAGGCGACGCTGTGGTCGGCGGGACGGTGAACGCCGGTGGCCGCCTGGTCGTGCGCGCCACCCGGGTCGGCTCCCACACGCAGCTCGCGCGAATGGCGCAGATGGTCGAAGACGCCCAGTCGGGCAAGGCACCGGTGCAGCGACTTGCCGACCGCGTGTCAGCCGTCTTCGTGCCCATCGTGATCGGCATCGCCCTGATCACGCTGGTGGTATGGCTGCTGCTCGGGCATCCCGCCACAGCGGCCTTCACCGCGGCCGTCTCGGTGCTCATCATCGCCTGCCCGTGCGCTCTGGGGCTGGCGACACCGACCGCACTGCTGGTGGGCACGGGGCGCGGTGCGCAGCTCGGCATCCTCATCAAAGGCCCCGAGGTGCTCGAGTCGACGCGTCGGGTCGACACCATCGTTCTTGACAAGACCGGCACAGTGACCACGGGCCGCATGACCGTGAAGAACGTCGTCGCCGAGCCTGACGTCACGCAGCACGACCTGCTGCGGCTGGCCGGCGCCCTCGAGGCGGCCTCGGAGCATCCGATCGCCCGTGCGATCGCCCAGGCTGCGGCCGAAGCCGGAGCTCTGCCAGAGGTCTCTGACTTCGCCAATGCCGCAGGCCTCGGCGTTCGCGGTCTGGTCGAGGGCCATGTCGTCGTCGCCGGCCGCGAGGCGCTGCTGGAGCAGTGGTCGATGCACCTGTCTGACGAACTCGTGGCCGCCAAGCAGCAGGCGGAGCAGGGCGGTGCGACCGTCATCGCCGTGGGCTGGGACGGCACGGCACGCGGCATCGTCGTCGTGGCCGACGCGGTGAAGCCCACCAGCCGCGAGGCGATCGCGCAGCTCACCGGTCTCGGGCTCGACCCTGTGCTGCTGACCGGAGACAATGCACGGGCAGCTCGACAGATCGGCGCCGAAGTGGGCGTCGACCAGGTGATCGCCGAGGTGCTGCCGCAGCAGAAGGTCGCCGAAGTGAGGCGGCTGCAGCAGGCCGGGCACGTCGTGGCGATGGTCGGTGACGGCGTCAACGACGCCCCCGCACTGGCCACCGCCGACTTGGGGCTCGCCATGGGCACCGGCACCGATGTGGCCATCGAGGCCGCAGACATCACCCTGGTGCGTGGCGATCTGCGCAGCGCCGCCGATGCGATCCGACTCGCCAGGCGCACACTCGGCACGATCAAGACCAACCTCTTCTGGGCTTTCGCCTACAACGTCGCGGCGATCCCGCTCGCAGCGCTGGGGCTGCTCAACCCGATGCTTGCGGGTGCAGCGATGGCGTTCAGTAGCGTCTTCGTCGTGGGCAACAGCCTGCGGCTGCGCGGCTTCCGCAGTCGTGCACAGGGCTGACGCACGCTCGACGATGTGGCACAGCGCACCGGGTACGCTGGGAGGCCATGGGATCTGCAGCCTCTGACTGGGTGTTGTCACTCGCGAGTTCGCCCTGGGTGTTCGTCGCGCTGGCCCTCGTGCTCGCGCTGAGCGGCACGCTCACCTTTCTGCCCACACAGTCGCTCGTGATCGCACTGGCGACGATCGCCTACGCCCGCCCCGAACAGTTGTTCGTGACCATCGTGCTGCTGATCAGCACCACCGTCGGCATGGTGGTCGGCGACCTCGGAGCGTTCGGTCTGGCACGGTGGACGCATCTGGGCGGCTGGCGATGGCTGAACGGCGTCAGAGTGCGGCGCATGAGACGCTGGATGCGACGCCGGCTGCGAGATCAGCCCGACATCACCATGATCAGCGCCCGTCTGGTGCCGATGGGGCGTCTGGCCACCTCCCTCGCGTGCGCCGACCTGCACATGCCGACGGCGCTGTTCGTCCGACTCTCGGCGGTCGGCTCGTTGGTCTGGGCGATCTACAGCACCGGCATCGGCGCGGTCGCCGGCATCTGGGTCGAGAGGCATCCCGTAGCCGTGATCTGCATCGCCGTGGTGATCGCCATGCTCATCGGCATGATCGCCTCACGCATCCAGACCGCGCTGATGTCTCGCGAGACCTCGGAGAGTCGCTCTGGACGCGCTTCCTGAGCTCAGCCCTCCAGCGTCGTGATGATGGCCGCCACGAAGGCGTCGAGATCCTGCGGCGACCGCGAGGTGATCAGCCGCCAGCCATCGGTGTCGTCGACGACCGCTTCGGCGTCGACCCACTCGGCTCCCGCGTTGACCAGATCGGTCTTGATGCTGCTGTACGAGGTGAGCTTCTTACCCTCGGCCACTCCGGCGTCGATCAGCGCCCACGGTGCGTGACAGATCGCAGCGATCGGCCGACCCGCGATGGTGAAGCGCCGCACGATGCGCTGCGCGTCGTTGTCAACGCGCAGCTGGTCGGCGTTGATGGTGCCTCCGGGCAGCACGAGCAGGTCGAACTGCCCCGGGTCGATGTCGGCGAAGGTCGCGTCGGGTGCGAGCGTCTCGCCGACCGTGCGGTCGTGCACCAAGGTGAGAATCGCCTCAGGCTTCGGCGCGGCCACGGTCACCCGAGCGCCTGCTGCGCGCAGATCGTTGACCGGGCGCGAGATCTCAGCGGTCTCGACTCCGTAGTTGGTCGAGATGACGAGCACGCGTTTCTCTGAGAGTGCTGTGTTCATAGAAGAACTCCTTCTGAGTCTTGATCGCCGACGCCGAGACGGAGCCGGCGCCGCCGATCATACGTCGCTGCCGCCCGATGCGTCAGCGTCTTTGTCCGGGGCCGCCGCCGCATCCGCCGCCGCATCCGCCGACGCTGCGCCGGTGGGGGCTTTGGCCTCCTCTTCGGCGGCCAGCTCGGCCTCGCGAGCCTCACGACGTTCCCGAGCTGACTTCGCCCGAGCGAACCGTGCCGGGCGTCCGGGCCCGTCCCAGACCTGCAGCACCGACCACGCCGCTGCGGTGAGCGGCACTGCGATGATCGCCCCGAGCACACCGCCCAGCGAGGCGCCGATGGTCAGCGCGATCAGAATCACCAACGGGTGCAGCTTCAGCGTGCGCCCCATGACCACAGGCTGCAGCAGATTGCCCTCGAGCTGGTTGACCACGATCACGATGGCGATCACGATCAGTGCGGCGACCGGCCCGTTGGCCACCAGCGCGACCAGGGCGGCGAGCCCGCCGGCCAGCGTGGCACCGACGATCGGGATGTATGCCGTGACGAACACGATCACGGCCAAGGGCAGCGCCAGCGGCACCTGCAGAATCACGAGTCCGATGCCGATGCCGACGGCATCAGCCGCGGCCACGATCGTCGTGCCGCGCAGATAGCTGCCGAACGTGGTGACGGCCTGCTGTCCCGCGCGGCGAGCCCTCGTGTATCCGTCTCCGTGCAGAGGCCGCAGCAGGAACTCCCAGATCGCCGCCCCGTCTTTGAGAAAGAAGAAGAGGACCACCACGAAGATGCCGAAGCCGGTGAAGAACTCCGCCGTCGCCGAGACGCCGGCGAGTGCTCCGCTCTGAAAGCCGCTGCTGGCCAGCACGCCCTGCGCCCACGCCCCGACCTCGGCGAGCGCCGGCATGTGCACGGTGAACGGCAGCCCGTCGATGAAGTCCTGGAGCGTCTGCATGCCGCCGGTCGCCGAGCTCACCAGTACGTTCCACTGGTTGAGCACAGCCCACACGATCAGCCAGATCAGCAGCCCGAAGGTGACCACGATGCTCAGCAGGGCCGTCCAGGCGGCGAGCATGGCCGGCGCGCCTCTGCGCCGCAGCCAGGCGGTGAACGGAACGATCGCCGACGAGACGATCAGAGCGAGCAGCACGGGAATGCCGACGATCGACACCTGCATGATGGCGAAGATCACGACCACGATCACAGCGAGCACGACCAGAGTCTGCACGCATCGCGTGGCCAGCGTTCCGAAGCCGTCAGCCCAAAGCCGACGAACCGCTCCTGGTTCTTTCACTGCGCGTTCAGTCATCATGACGCCTCAGCCCCTTCATCATCATCGTGCCAACACGGTAGCAAATGTTCACCAAGTGTACTGTCTGCCGGCAAGACCTCGCGCTGTGCCAGACTGGAGGCCATGACCGATCGACTTGTCGCCGCCCGTGCACTCGGCGCCCGGGCGAGCGCCTACGCTCAGGGCTTCGCTCGCGTCGCAGCCGTCACCTTCCCCATCGCCATCGCCGATCCTGCTGCGAACGCGAAGCAGATCATCCAGCAGGCTGTGGAGTGCGACCGAGACGCGGTCGGGGTGGCCGTCTTCAGCGAGCTGTGCCTGACCGGTTACGCCATCGACGACTTGGTGCTGCAGGATGCAGTGCTCGACTCCGCCGTCGACGCCCTGATCGAGGTGGTCGCAGCGAGCACCGAGCTGCTGCCGGTGCTCGTGGTCGGAGTGCCGCTGCGGCACGAGTCCCGGCTCTACAACTGCGCCGCAGTCATCCATCGCGGCCGTCTGCTCGGGGTCGTGCCGAAGTCCTACCTGCCGACCTATCGGGAGTTCTACGAACGCCGCTGGTACGCTCCCGGAGACGACCAGCGCGGCGGCAGCATCCGCATCGGCGAGTTCGATGCGCCCTTCGGCACCGACCTGCTCTTCGACGCCGTCGATGTGCCGGGGCTGGTGCTGCACGCAGAGATCTGCGAAGACATGTGGGTGCCGGTTCCGCCGAGCGCGCGTGCCGCACTGGCCGGGGCGAGCGTGCTCGCGAACCTCTCGGGCAGCCCCATCACCATCGCCCGCGCCGAAGACCGCCATCTGCTGGTGCGCTCGGCGTCTGCCCGCTGCCTCGCCGCCTATGTCTATGCCGCCGCGGGAGCCGGAGAGTCGAGCAACGACCTTTCGTGGGACGGCCAGACGATGATCTACGACAACGGCACGCTGCTCGCGCAGACCGAACGCTTTCCCGACGGGCCGAGACGGTCGGTCGCCGATGTCGATCTCGACGTGCTGCGGCAGGAGCGCCTGCGACAGGGCACGTTCGACGACAACCGACGCACGCTCGCCGATCTGAGCGGCGACGCCCGCGAGGGCGACTATCGCACCGTTTCGTTCACGCTGAGGCCGCCCACCGACGACATCGGCCTGCGCCGCACCCTCGCCCGCTTTCCCTTCGTGCCCGCCGACCCCGACCGGCTCGCGCAGGACTGCTACGAGGCGTACAGCATCCAGGTCTCGGGTCTCATGCAGCGCATGCGCTCGATCGGCTCGCCGAAGCTCGTGATCGGCGTCTCGGGAGGCCTCGACTCGACGCACGCGCTGCTCGTCTGCGCACAGGCCATGGACCGTCTCGGACGCCCGCGCACCGACATCCTCGCATTCACCATGCCCGGGTTCGCGACGAGCGACCACACCAAGTCGAACGCCGTGGCACTGGCCGAGTCGCTGGGGGTCACATTCGAAGAGCTCGACATCAGGCCTGCCGCACGCGAGCTGCTCAGCCGCATCGGACATCCCTTCGCCGACGGTGAGCCGGTCTATGACACCACCTTCGAGAACGTGCAGGCCGGGCTGCGCACCGACTATCTGTTCCGACTCGCGAACCAGCGCGGCGGCATCGTGGTGGGCACCGGCGACCTCTCAGAGGGCGCCTTGGGCTGGTCGACGTACGGCGTCGGCGACCAGATGTCGCATTACACGGTCAACACCGGCGTTCCCAAGACGCTGATGCAGCATCTGATTCGCTGGGTGAGCTCGACCGGGCACTTCTCTGCCGAGGTCTCAGCGGTGCTGCAGCGTGTGCTCGACACCGAGATCTCGCCCGAACTGGTGCCCGCCGGCGCCGACGGCAAGGTGCAGAGCACCGAAGAGAAGATCGGCCCCTACGCGCTGCACGACTTCACGCTCTATCAGGTGCTGCGTCACGGCATGCGCCCGAGTCGCATCGCCTGGCTGGCCGCACATGCCTGGGCCGAGCCGACGACCTGCCGCGACGCCGGCACCGGGCAGTGGCCCGCGGGCTTTCCGGAGGCAGATCGCCATGACTTCGACCTGCAGCAGATCGTGCACTGGCTCGAGGTCTTTCTGCAGCGCTTCTTCGGGTTCGCGCAGTTCAAGCGCACGGCGATCCCGAACGGCCCGAAGGTGTCGCCCGGCGGGTCGCTCTCGCCGCGCGGCGACTGGCGGGCGCCGTCAGACTCCTCGCCGCAGGCATGGCTCGACGAACTGCACCGGGCATTCCCGAACGGCGACTGAACCGGTCGGTCACCCCTCGAAACGCGGGTCGACGCTGAGGAACACCACGCCGTCCTCGTCTGAGACGACCCAGTCACCCGGCCGCACATCGACCTCGAGAAAGCGGATGGGCTCGCCCAGCACGCCGAAGCCGCGCTTTACGGTGGGCACCGGCTGAGAGCCCAGCGCTTTGACGTGCACGTCGGCCTGACCGAGTTCGACGGTGTCGCGCACGGCTCCCGCCACCAGGATGCCGGCCCACCCGTTTCGCGCGGCCAGCACGCCGAGATTGCCGCCGACCACCGCGCGGCGCAGCGATGCGCCGGCGTCGACGACGAGCACACGCCCCTCGCCAGGCGTGCCGAGCTGCTCTCTGATCAGCGTGTTGTCTTCGTGCACCTGCAGCGTCTGCACACGCCCGAAGACGCGTCGGCGACCGCCGAAGCTGCGCATCTGGGTGACCACGCTGCGCAGCTCGCGATCGCCGTCGTCGGCGAGATCTGCGGTGAGCAGGTCGGGAGAGTCGGTCATGGTCGGTTCCTTTCGTCGGCCGTCGGTGACGGCTCGGGCGGTGCGTGTCGTTCGAGGAATTCGTACACGTCTGTGGTGTCGACGCCGGGAAAGACGCCCTGTGGCAGCGCGGCGAGCAGTGAGGCGTGCGGTCGCGTGGCAGGCCAGCACTGATCCTCCCATTTCTCTCGCAGGTGCGCTGGCGGGATGCGACAGCAGTTCTCGTCCGGGCACGTCGAGACGGCACGACTGGCGGTGTTGCCGCCGCGGAACCAGCGGGCATGGGTGAAGTCGGTGCCGACCGACACCGACACCCTCCCCTGCGACGAGGCGAGCACGCGAGCGGCGCACCAGAACGTGCCGGTCGGCGTGTCGGTGTACTGAGCGAACGGGCTGAAGTGATCGGTCTCGGCGAAGACGATGCGGCTCGTCCAGTGTCGGCAGCAGGTCTGCCCCTCGATGGCGCCCAGCGAATCGGTGGGAAAGCACACGCTGTCGTTCTCGTAGGCCTTCCAGATCGTGCCGGACTCATGCACTTTCACGAAGTGCACGGGCAGATCGAGAAACTCCGTGGCCAGATTGGTGAACCGATGCGCAGCAGTCTCGTAGCTGACGGCGTAGGCGTCGCGAAAGTCGTCTATGGCCAGGTCTTTGTTCGCCTTCGCGGCCCGCAGTCGTTCGACGCTGCGGGTGCGAGGCATGAGCATCGCACCGGCGAAGTAGTTGCTCTCTACCCGCTGGCGCAGGAACTCCGCGTAGTCCGCAGGAACGGTGTGCCCGAGCACCTTGCTCGACAGCGCCTGCAGCACCGCGGCGCGCGAGTCGCCCGAGCCGATCACCGACTGCGGCAGATAGATGCGGCCGTTGCGCTCGTCCAGCACCGACCGCGTCGACTGCGGCAGGTCGTCGACGTAGTGCAGCGTGACGCCGAGATGTTCGGCCAGCGCCGCGGTCAGCCGCTGCGGCAGCGGGCCGCCCGCGTAGCCGAGCGTCTCGAGCAGTCCCTCGGCCTCATCATCGATCGATTCGAAGTAGTTGTCGCTGGCCCGCATCGTGGTGCGCAGTTCGGCGTTCACCCGGCGAGCCTCTTCTGGTGTCGCCTGTCGGTCGTCGCGCAGCTGCTCGATCTTGCGATAGAGGCCGACGATCGTGGCCAAGGCGTCGTCTCCCAGTCGAGGCCCCACTCGCACCGCAGGCAGGCCGAGCGATGAGAACCCGACCGACCGCTGTATGCGTTCGAGCTCGATCTCGTGCGACGCCCGTTCGTCGGGCGGCTCATCGCCGCCGATGAGATCGTCGAGGGGAACGGCGAGCACTTCGGCGATGCGCCTGAGCTGGCTGAGCTTCGGCTCTCGGTGCCCGTTCTCGAGCGCTGAGATCTGGCTGGGCGCGCGCTCGATCGCCTGCGCGAGAGACTCCAAGGTGAGCCCTCGCTGTTTTCGTATCGCGCGAATCCGCCGCCCGATGATGAGAGCGTCAACCATCGCCTCATCGCCAAGACGCGCCCCGCGCCGTTGCGTGGTCGTCATGTCTTCATGATGACACAGCCGTTTTCTCCGCAGAACAGAAATATCGCAGAACTTTCCTGCAGATTCGCCCGGATCGTCAGCATCTCTTGCCGCAGAGTAGAACTCACCACAGCACGACCGATCGACTCAACGACGTCTCGATCACCCGAGTGACGTGGTTCGGCTCACCGGCCGATGAGGTGGCACACGCACCATGAGATCAAAGGAGATCACCATGACCGAGCAGAACATCCGCCCCGGCGACCAGACACAGACCGCTGAGCACCTGCAGTTCGAGTGGGACAACGACCCGCGCTGGGAGGGCGTGCGCCGCGATTACTCCGCCGAAGACGTGCTGCGCATCCGCGGCGGCATCCGCGAAGAGAGCACACTCGCCCGTCGCGGCGCCGAGAGACTCTGGGAGCTGCTGCACGAAGAGGGCGACGACTGGGTGCGCGCGCTCGGCGCGCTCACCGGCAACCAGGCGGTTCAGCAGGTGCGAGCCGGTCTGCGCGCCATCTACCTCTCCGGCTGGCAGGTCGCCGCAGACGCGAACCTCTCGGGCCAGACCTACCCAGATCAGAGTCTGTACCCGGTCAACTCGGTGCCAGCGGTCGTGCGCCGCATCAACAACGCGCTGATGCGCGCCCACCAGGTGGAGTTCGGCGAAGGCGGGCCCGATGCGGTCATCCGCGACTGGATGGCGCCGATCGTGGCCGACGCCGAGGCCGGCTTCGGCGGCCCGTTGAACGCCTTCGAACTGCAGTCGGCGATGATCCAGGCCGGAGCGGCGGGCGTGCACTGGGAAGATCAGCTGGCCAGTGAGAAGAAGTGCGGCCACCTCGGCGGCAAGGTGCTCATTCCGACGAAGCAGCACATCCGTACTCTGCAGTCGGCTCGACTCGCGTCAGACGTCGCGGGTGTGCCCACCCTGATCATCGCCCGCACCGATGCGCTGGCGGCTGATCTGCTCACCAGCGACGTCGACGAGCGCGATCGCCAGTACACGACAGGCGAGCGCACCGACGAGGGCTTCTACCGAGTGCGCAACGGCATCGAGCCGGTCATCACCCGCGGTCTGGCCTTCGCCGAGTACGCCGACCTGCTCTGGGTCGAGACCGGAGAGCCCGACATCGAGCTTGCCCGTGAGTTCGCCACGGCGATCCACGAGAAGTTCCCCGGCAAGCTGCTCGCCTACAACTGCTCGCCGTCGTTCAATTGGAAGGCGCACCTCTCTGACGAGCAGATCGGCTCGTTCCAGCGTGAGCTCAGCGAGCTGGGCTACAAGTTCCAGTTCATCACGCTGGCCGGCTTCCACGCGCTCAACTACTCGATGTTCGAGCTGGCCAGCGGCTACCGCGACGAGCAGATGACCGCCTACGTGCAGCTGCAAGAGAAAGAGTTCGCCGCCGAGAGCCAGGGGTACACCGCCACCCGGCACCAGCGCGAGGTCGGCACCGGCTACTTCGACCGCATCTCGACGGCGCTCAACCCGGACAGCGCGACCCTCGCGCTGGTGGGCAGCACCGAAGAGGCACAGTTCTGATCTCGTCGGATCGGGGCGCCCCTGCATCGCCGCAGGCCGTGCCCCGACCGGCTCACTCCCGACGCCGCCGTCGCCGCGACGCCGGTCGTCACGTCACACCGCCACGCACCCGCCGATCAACGACGATCGGCCCCGCCACCAGGATTGGAGAATCATGCACACCACCACTGCCGTCCGCCGACCGACCCGACCCGTCGTGCGCGTCGCCGGGCGCATGCACGAACGCTTCGACGAGATTCTCACGCCCGAGGCGCTGGACTTTCTCGCCGCACTGCACCACCGCTTCTCGTCACGTCGCCATGAGCTGCTCGCCAAACGGGCGAAGCGGCTGAAAGACTACTCGCTGGGCACCAACCCCGACTTCCTGCCCGGCACCGCGCACATCCGCGCCGACCGAAGCTGGCGTGTCGTCGGCTCTGCGAATGCGCCCGGTCTGCAGGATCGGCGCGTGGAGATCACGGGGCCGACCGATCGCAAGATGACCGTCAACGCGCTCAACTCCACGGCCAAGGTCTGGCTCGCCGACTTCGAGGATGCCACCAGCCCCACCTGGCAGAACGTGGTCGGCGGCCAGCTGAGCCTCTTCGACGCGATTCGCGGGCAGATCGACTTCACCTCGCCAGAGGGCAAGCAGTACGCCCTGCGAACGAAAGAGCTCGCCGAGCTGCCCACCATCGTGCCTCGCCCGCGCGGCTGGCATCTGCCCGAGAAGCACTTGGTCTTCACCGATGACAGCAACCGCACCGAAGACACGTCGGGCAGCCTCGTCGACTTCGGGCTGTTCTTCTTTCACAACGCGAAAGAGCTCATCGCCCGCGGGCGAGGCCCGTACTTCTACATCCCCAAGCTCGAGAGCCACCTCGAAGCCCGCCTGTGGAACGACGTCTTCACCTTCGCCGAGCACGCACTGGGTCTCGACATCGGCACCATCCGCGCCACCGTGCTGATCGAGACGCTGCCTGCGGCCTTCGAGATCGATGAGATCCTCTACGAGATGCGCGATCACATCACCGGCATCAACGCCGGCCGCTGGGATTACATCTTCAGCGTGATCAAGGTCTTCCGCGAGCGCGGTGCGAAGAACGTGCTGCCTGATCGCTCCTGCATCACGATGGAGGTTCCCTTCACCCGCGCATACGCACAGCTGCTGGTCAAGACCGCACATGCCCGGAGCGCCTACGCCATCGGCGGCATGAGCGCATTCATCCCGAACCGGCGCGATCCGGAGGTCACCGAGCGCGCCTTTCAGCAGGTGTCGGCAGACAAGCGCCGTGAGGCAGAGGCCGGCTATGACGGCACCTGGGTCGCGCATCCCGACCTGATTCCCTACGCACAGGCCGAGTTCGACGCGGTGCTCGGCGAGCGGCCCAACCAGGTCGAACGTCAGCTCGACGACGTCAGCATCGGGCAGAGCGATCTGCTGAACTTCCAGGCGACCCCTGGCGAGGTCACCGAGGCCGGCCTGCGCGACAACGTCTCGGTGGGCATCCGCTACATCGAATCGTGGCTGCGCGGCGTCGGTGCCGCGGCCCTCGACAACCTGATGGAGGACGCGGCGACCGCCGAGATCTCGCGCACGCAGATCTGGCAGTGGCTGCACTACCAGACCGTCACCGCCGAGGGCAATGCCATCACCCGCGAGCGCGTGCAGCAGATCATCGACGGCGTGGTCTCAGAGCTGCAGCGCTTCGACGGCGACCGGTTCGACGACGCCGTGCAGGTGTTCGCGCAGGTCGCCCTCGACAAGCCGTTCCTGCCTTTTCTCACCACAGAGGCCTACCGACGCTACCTCGCCACCGATGTGGTCACCCCTGAGCCGCTGACCGACGAGGCCGCCGGTCTCGTCGAGCCGCAGCCGGCGAACCGAGGATGACACCATGTCGACGCAGACGCAGACGCAGACAGTTCGACGGTCGGGCGGTCCACAGACCGGTCGGGCGCGCACAGCGCACGGCCGGTCTTGGGTCAGCGTCGCCGCCGTGCTCTTCGCAGTCGCCTGGGCCGGCAACGAGTTCACTCCGCTGCTGGTGATGTACCAGATGCACAGCGGCTTCACCGCCCTGCAGGTCAACATCCTCTTCGGCGGCTACGTGCTGGGCATCATCCCGGCTCTGCTGATCGGCGGCCCCATGGCCGACCGCATCGGCCGCCGTCCGGTCATGATCCCAGGCCCGCTGCTGGCCATGACCGGCAGCCTCGTGCTCGCCCTCGACCCCGAGAGCATGGTGGCGCTGTTCGTCGGTCGTCTGCTCTGCGGGCTCGCGCTCGGTCTGGCGATGGCCGTCGGCAGCACCTGGATCAAGGAGCTCTCGACGGCCCCGTTCGATGCAAACGCCGATGCGGGGGCGGGCGCACGTCGCGCATCCATCACGCTCAGCGTGGGCTTCGGGGCCGGCGCCGCAGTCGCCGGAGCCATCGCGCAGTGGGGGCCAGCGGCCACCATGCTGCCCTACCTCGTCAACGTCGGGCTGCTCATTCCGGTGACTGTGTGGATGATGCGCAGAGGCCCGGAGACGCAGGTGCACGCAGTGCTCTCGACGTCACGCCGCCGCAGCCGCTCGCGCTTCGCGCTGATCGCCGAAGACGGCATCGACCCGGCGGTGCGTCGCCGGTTCCTGCTGATCGTCGCTCCCGCAGCTCCGTGGGTGTTCGGCTGTGCAGCCAGCGCCTACGCGATTCTGCCCACGCAGATGCGCTCGCAGGCTCCCGGCCTTGAGATCGGCTTCAGTGCGCTGATGTGTCTGGTGGGTCTCACCTGCGGCGTCGGTGTGCAGCCGGTGATCAAGCGTCTCGAGCGTCCGGGGTCGGCCCGCGCGCTGGTGCTCGGCCTGGTCGTCGCCTGCGCGGGGATGCTGCTGGCCGCGAGCGCACTGGCCACGCAGCAGGTCTGGCTGGGTCTGGTCGCCGCGGCCGTGCTGGGCATTGGCTACGGCACGGTTCTGGTGTCTGGTCTGCAGTACGTGCAGCGCATCGCGCCGCCCGGTCGTCTGGCCGCGTTCACCGCCGTGTTCTACAGCCTCACCTACACGGGGTTCTTCATGCCGGCGATCCTCTCGGGCGTCGAGCTGGCATTCAGCGGGGTGCACCACATCTGGATGTTCGCAGTGGGCGCTGCACTGGCGCTGGTCAGTCTCGCGGTGGTCGCAGCGAGCAGCGCAGCACTGCGTGAGCGTCCCAGTGCGGATGCCATGGTCGAGCTCACGCGGGAGGGCGGCTGCACACGGGGTGCTAACGTGCCAGCATGACTCTGCTCACGCTGCTGGCGATCACTGTGATCGCGCTGCTGGGGCCTGTGCTGAGCTGGGTCACCCGATGGCGTGCCCCGGTGCTCGTCGGTCAGATTCTCGGCGGCCTGCTCATCGGCGGCGCCGGCTTGGGATGGGTCGATGCCGGCGACTCGATGTTCACACTGCTGGCCGACTTGGGCTTCGCGCTCACGATGTTCGTCGCCGGCAGCCAGATTCCGGTGCGCAACCCCGAGCTGCGGCCGCTGCTGTTGAAGGGGCTCATCCGAGCGGCAGCCGTGGCCGTGGCCGCTCTGGCGCTGGGCGCGCTCATCAGCCTCACCCTGCACAGTGCGGACTGGCTGATCTATACGGTCGTACTCGGGTCTTCTTCGGCGGCGCTGGCGCTGCCCGCGATGGCTCAGGCCCGGCTGACCGGCCCGGCGGTGACCGCCACGATGGCGCAGATCGCCGTCGCCGACGTGGCGTCGATCGTGCTGCTGCCTCTGGTCATGGACACCGGCCGCGCCCTGCTGACCATCGTCGGCGCACTGGCACTCTGCGCTCTGACCGCCGGGGTCGTTCTCGCGCTGCGCATGATGCGACGCCGCGGCATGCTGAGCGAGGCGCACCGGGTCAGTCGCCGCGAGCATTTGGCGCTCGAGCTGCGCATCTCACTCGTGCTGCTGCTCGCGTTCGCCGTACTCGCCTCGCAGACAGCGGTGTCGATCATGCTCGCCGGGTTCGCTGCAGGGGTCGCGGTCTCGGCGATCGGAGAGCCTCGACGACTGGCGAAGCAGGTCTTCGCCCTCAGCGAGGGCTTCTTCTCACCCCTGTTCTACGTCTGGCTCGGCGCGTCGCTGTCGCTGGGCGACCTGTGGAGCAGTCCGCGGCACGTTCTGCTGGGCCTCGCACTGGGCTTCGGCGGCCTGGCCGTGCACGCGGTCAGCGCGCTGACCGGGCAGCCCGCCTCACTGGCGCTGCTCGGCGGCGCACAGCTGGGCGTGCCGATCGCTGCGGCCACCATCGGCATGCAGACCGGTGCGCTGAACAGCGGTGACGCCGCAGCGCTCGTCTTCGGCGCGCTCATCAGCGTCGTGTCGCTGTCGGCGACGGTTCCTCTCGCAGCGAGACGTTTCGCCACGCAGCGCTGATCCGCTGCCGCCGCGGGCGAATCGACTAGGGTATGTGCATGCTCACTGACCCTCATCCGTCAGAGCCCACCGGCTCATCCCCCGCCGACAGCGATGCGACGTCGCCAGAAGATCACATCACGCTGCGCTTCATGGCCCTGCCTCAAGAGGTCTCGAAGACCGGCACCTCAATCGCCGAGGGCCGCGTCCTCGAATGGATCGATCGTGCGGGCTACGCCTGCGCCGTCGGATGGAGCTCGTCGTACTGCGTGACCGCGTACGTCGGCAACGTCCACTTCAACAGTCCGATCGCCCCGGGCAGCATCATCGCTGCGCATGCCCGCATCATCCACACCGGCCGCACCAGCATGCACGTGCTCGTGCGCGTCGAATCGGCCGACGTGCGCACTCGCGCCTACCAGCCGGCCTGCGACTGCATCCTGATCTTCGTCGCCGTCGACGAGAACGGCACGCCGGCGCAGGTTCCGCAGTGGAGCCCGCAGACCGACACCGAACGCCAGCTGCACGAGGCGGCCATCGAGCGCATCGAGCCCCGCCGCCGCATCCGCCAGTCGATGGCCTCGCAGGCATACACCACTTACGGCACCGCACCAGAGACGGTCTTCCGTTTCTTGGCCGCGCCGCAGCATGCCAACTGGGGCGGCAAGACCCACGGTGGCACGGTGATGCGCTGGATCGGCGAAGCGGCGAACACCTGCGCGAGCAGCTGGGCCAAACACGACGTGGTCGGCGTCTACTCGGGCGGCATCCACTTCATCAACCCGATTCCGATCGGCAACATCGTCGAGATCCGCTCGCGCCTGCTGCTGACGACGCCGCACAGCATCCACGTCAGCACCCAGGTGCGCACGGCAGACCCGAAGCGGCCCAACGACCTGCGCCTGACGACTCGATGCATGACCGTGCTGGTCGTCGTCGGCGAAGACGGGCACGCCACCGACGTGCCGCAGTGGGAGCCGGTCAGCGACGAGGATCGCCACCTGCGCTCACACGCTCGCGAGCTCATCCAGATGCGTCACGAGATGCATCCGGTGCCGCTCGAACTGCCCGGCATCTGATCGATCGGCCGCTGGCCGACCGACGCGCGACCTAGCCGAGCAGACCGGTCGACAGCAGCCAGGGGCCGGCCAGCTGCCAGCCGACGAACGCGCAGGTGTCGAGCAGAAAGTGGGCCACCACCAGCGGGGCCACTCCGCCCCACCGTCGGGCCGCCCAGAGAAAGACCACGCCCATCACCGCGTTGCCGACGAACGGGCCGATGCCCTGATACAGGTGGTACGAGCCGCGCAGCAGGGCGGCAGCGACGAAGACGGCCGGCCATCCCCACGCGATCTCGCGCAGGCGGATCGCCAGCCAGCCCGAGACGATGGTCTCTTCGAGCACGGCGGCCTCGACGGCTGCGAGCAGCAGCACCGGGATGCTCCACCAATGCGCATCGAGCGCTGCGGGGACGACGTTCGCGGTCAGCCCGAGCAGCCGCCCGACGGCGTAGAGCGCGAGGCCGGGCAGCCCGATCACCGCCGCCAGCAGACAGCCGCGGCCCCATGCGCGCCTGCTCCAGAGGTCGTGCAGACCGAGTCTGGCCGCGCCTGCTGCGAAGCCGGCGCCGGTGAAGCCCGCGCCGGAGCATCGGTCGGCAGGCTCCGACGACCGAGCCGCCAGCAGCCACAGCACCAGGAGCACCGGCACCAGGCCGAAGCCGATCTGCGCCAGCTGGATCAGCAGATCGAGCCAGGGCTGCGACGCCTGACTGGCGTTCAGCGTGCTCGTCTGCGCACCGAGGCCACCCTCGGCCGTCAGCTTGCGCAGCAGCGAGAGCACGGCGAACACCGCCGACTGGCCGAGGGTGAGCCCGAGCACGATCCAGACCTCGGCGCGCACGCGCGGCCGGGCCCAGGCCGGCGTCACCTCGGTCTGCGGCCAGCGGAAGCTTTGGGTCATAGCAGCACCCTACTCGTCGGCCTCTCTGCGGTATCGTGGAACCCGTCGCCGGCAGAGAGGCAGTCATGATCACAGAGCGCGAGACGCATTCCGTCTTCTTCGTGTCGGACGGCACCGGCATCACGGCCGAGACCCTCGGCAACACACTGCTGACGCAGTTTCCGAACGACAGCTTCATCCGCGCCACGATCCCGTTCGTGAACACCGTCGAATACGCGCGCACCGTGGTGCGCCACATCGACTCGCTCTCGAAGACGCAGCCCATTCCCCTCGTCTTCTCGACCGTGGTCTCAGACGAGATCCGTGAGGTGTTCACCGCCTCGGGGGCTCTGGTCATCGATCTGCTCGGCGAGGCGACCAAGCGTCTCGAGCAGACGCTGCACACTGAGGCCAGTCACTCGCCCGGCCGCGCGCACGGTCAGGGCGACCTCGAGCGATACAACGCCCGCATGCATGCCGTGGAGTTCGCGATCGAACACGACGACGGCCAGAGTCTGCGTGCGCTGGATCGCAGCGACATCATCCTCATCGCCCCGTCACGCTGCGGCAAGACGCCGACGACCATGTATCTGGCGCTTCAGCACGGCGTGCTGGTCGCCAACTACCCGCTCATCCACGAAGACTTCGGCTCGACCGAACTCCCGGCGCCGATCGCTCCCCTGGCCGACAAGTGCTTCGGGCTGCTCTCGACTCCCCAGCGGCTGAGCGAGGTGCGCTCGCAGCGCCGCCCCGACTCACGCTATGCGTCGCTCGACCAGTGCCGCTACGAGCTGCGCAACGCCGAAGAGATGTACCGGCGTCACAACATTCCCTTCGTCAACTCGGCGAGCAAGTCGATCGAAGAGATGTCGTCTGTGATTCTGCACAGCATGAGCCTGCGCAAGTGACCTGTGCGACCGTGTCACCACGCGGAAACATATCGTGACTATACTTTTTTGCAGGGTGACGATGATGATCCATCGACACCACTACCTCTGAAGGAGACCAGTGTCAGAAAACGTCCTGTGGTTCACCGAGGCCGGCCTCGATGACATCGACAAAGTCGGCGGCAAGAACGCTTCGTTGGGTGAGCTGATTCAGAACCTCTCATCGGCAGGCGTCAACGTTCCCGAGGGTTTCGCCACGACCTCGGCTGCGTTCCACACCTTCCTCGACGAGTCGGGTGTGCGTGACTACATCTTCAAGACCCTTGCCGATCTCGATGCGGATGACGTGGTTGCCCTGGCTGCGGCCGGCAAAGACATCCGTGCGAAGGTTCGCGACACGCCGTTCCCCTCGGCACTCGAGGCCGACATCCGCAGCGCCTTCGACACGCTGACCGGATCATATGACGATCCCACGGCCGTCTCGTTCGCCGTGCGCTCTTCTGCCACCGCAGAGGATCTGCCCGACGCCTCGTTCGCCGGTCAGCAGGAGACCTTTCTGAACGTGCGTGGCATCGACCACATTCTGGCCGCCATCAAAGAGGTGTTCGCGTCGCTCTACAACGACCGCGCGATCGCCTACCGCGTGCACAACGACTACAGCCATGAAGACGTCGCGCTGTCGGCGGGCATCCAGCGAATGGTGCGCTCCGACATCGGCGCCTCCGGTGTGATGTTCACTCTCGACACTGAGTCGGGCTTCGACGACGCGGTGTTCATCACCAGCGCGTTCGGCCTCGGCGAGGGCGTCGTGCAGGGTGCCGTCAACCCCGACGAGTTCTACGTGTACAAGCCGGCGCTGCGTGCCGGCCGACCGGCCATTCTCAAGCGCTCTGTCGGCGGCAAGGCGCTGAAGATGATCTACACCGACGACCAGACCGTCGGTCGCAGCACCGAGTTCGTCGACGTCGCCGAGCCAGACCGTCTCAGGCTCAGCCTGACCGACGACGAGGTGCAGGAGCTGGCCCGGCATGCACTTGCCATCGAAGAGCACTATGGGCGCCCGATGGATATCGAGTGGGGCAAAGACGGGGTCGACGGCCGCATCTACGTGCTGCAGGCCCGGCCTGAGACGGTGCGCTCGCGCGACGACTCATCGGCACTCGAGCGCTTCAGCATCGGCGAAGAGGGCAAGGGCGACGTGCTGATCGAGGGTCGTGCCATCGGTCAGCGCATCGGCGCCGGGCCGGTGCGCGTCATGCACTCGCTCGATCAGATGGTCGACTTCGTCGAGGGCGAAGTGCTCGTCGCAGACATCACCGACCCTGACTGGGAGCCGATCATGAAGCGCGCCAGCGCCATCGTGACGAACCGCGGCGGGCGCACCTGCCACGCCGCGATCATCGCGCGCGAGCTCGGCATCCCCGCTGTCGTCGGCACCGGCGACGCCACGCACGCCCTCGCCGACGGCAGATCGGTCACCGTCTCCTGCGCCGAGGGCGAGACCGGATTCGTCTACGACGGCATCGCCGACTTCGAGCTCAAGCGCACAGAACTCGATCACATGCCTGAGATCCCGGTCAAGGTCATGATGAACGTCGGCACGCCTGATCAGGCCTTCAGCTTCGCGAAGCTGCCGAACGCCGGAGTCGGTCTCGCCCGACTCGAATTCATCGTCAACCGCCAGGTGGGCATCCACCCGCGCGCGCTGCTGGAACTGGACGACCAGGAGCCCGCGCTCAAAGCCGAGATCGAGAAGCGCATCGCGGCATACGAGAGCCCCACCGACTACTTCGTCAAACGCGTGGCCGAGGGCGTCTCGATGATCGCTGCGGCGTTCGCCCCCAAGCCCGTGGTCGTGCGCATGAGCGACTTCAAGTCGAACGAATACGCCAACCTGGTCGGCGGAGCGCGCTACGAACCCCATGAAGAGAACCCGATGCTCGGCTGGCGCGGTGCCTCGCGCTATGTCTCGCCTGACTTCCGGGCCTGCTTCGAACTCGAGTGCCGGGCCATGAAGTTCGTGCGCGACGAGATCGGGCTCACCAACGTGAAGCTGATGGTGCCGTTCGTGCGCACGGTCGAAGAGGCCAGAAACGTCATCGAGCTGATGGAGCACAACGGGCTGAAGCGCGGCGAGAACGGCCTCGAGATCTACATGATGTGCGAGATCCCGAGCAATGCGCTGCTCGCCGACGAGTTCCTCGAGTACTTCGACGGCTTCTCGATCGGTTCGAACGACATGACGCAGCTGTCGCTCGGCCTCGACCGTGACTCGTCACTGGTCGCCGACGAGTTCGACGAGCGCAACCCGGCGGTCAAGAAGCTGCTGGCAATGGCGATCGAGCACTGCAATGCAGCCGGCAAGTACGTCGGCATCTGCGGTCAGGGCCCGAGCGATCACCCGGATCTTGCCGAGTGGCTGCTTGATCAGCACATCGTTTCGATGTCGCTGAACCCCGATACGGTCGTCGACACGTGGCTGCGTCTGGCCGAACACCAGAAGTGATCATGTGCCCGGTGTCGTGCTGAGCGTCAGGCTCGTCACGACACCGGAGCAGAAGGGCCGGCGCACTTCGTGCGCCGGCCCTTCTGCATCTGTGCGGGACGTCTGTTCGATCAGCTGTTCCACAGACCGAACGACGCGGCGAGGCGGCTGATCTTCTTCGCACGAGACAGTCGCGGCAGGTAGCTGCCGTCAGCTCCCCCATCGCCCTGTGCGTCTTTGTCGAGCAGGTCGCGCGCCCAAGCGATCTCAGACTGCGTGGGTGCGAGGTGATCGTTGATCTGGGCCGTCTGCTGCGGCTTGAGCACCAGTTTGCCGGTCATGCCCATCTCAGCCGTGACCTGGCAGGCCGCCGTGATCACGGCGGGGTCGTCGCTGAGCACAGGCCCGTCGATGGGCCCGGGCAGCTCGCCGACGCGCGAAGCCACCACAAGACGTGAGCGTGCGTACGCGAGTGCCAAGGCGGTGTTGCCCGCCCCGGTGTCTCGCCGAAAGTCGCCCACGCCGAAGGCGAGCCGAAAGGTTCCCGGGGCCTTTGCGATGAACGGCGCGTTCTCGACGCCCAGGCCGCTCTCGAGCAGCGCCACCACCGGTGTGCCCGGGTTGAGACCCTGCCCGGTGAGTGCGACCTGCTCAGCGGTCTCGGTCTTGGCAAGCATGACGCCGCGCAGTCCCTCGGCGCCACGCAGCGCGTCGAGGTCACGGTGCCACAGCTCGCTGCCTGCCGGGTTGATGCGCACCCACGCGCTCATCCCGTTGTTCAGTGCGTCGGCTGCCAGTGCGCGAGCGGCGTCTTTGCCCTCGTCTGGAATGCCGTCTTCGATGTCGAAGACGACGGAGTCTGCCTCACTCGCCAGTGCGTCGAGCAGCGACTGCTCGTCATGTGGCGGCGCGAGAAGCCAGCTTCGCGAGAGTTTGGCCGGAAGATTTGCCGCACGTTCGTTTCGAATGCCCATACCAGCCATGCTAGTCATGCGCCGACGTTTTGGCGTGTCTCACCGAGTTCCGACGCAGCGACATATACGACTCGGAGCATACGCACCTCGATTCGTCGGCTCAGGCGCTGACCGACCCGTGCACGATCGGAATCTCGCTCGTCACCACGGGGATCGACGTCGTGAGCAGCGTGCCGTCCTCACGCCGGAAGCCCTCGAGCTGATCGATGTCCGGCTCGCCCTCGATGATCGGCCCCTGGCCGTCGAGCACCACCGAGACCGGCTCACCGGCTCGCACCACGAAACGCTGTGCCCGCACCCAGAAGGTCAGCTGCGTTCCCTCCTCGACCTCGGCGAAGAACGTGTCTCGCGTGACGGTGAAGCGCACCCGTGTGCCGGCCTGCGCCAGCGGGAACGAGAGCTCCTGCCACCCGGCAGGCAGCCGAGGGTCGAAGCGCAGCACGCCGCCGACGTCGCGCAGACCGCCGAAGCCGCTGACGATGGTGCTCCAGATGCCTCCGGCGGATGCGATGTGGGCACCGTCCTCCGTGTTGCGGTGCAGGTTGTCGAGGTCGGTGAACAGCGAGCACATGAAGTGGTCGTAGGCGAGCTCCTGGTAGCCGACCTCGGCGGCGACGATCGACTGCACGCCTGCAGAGAGTGTGGAGTCTCCGGTGGTCAGCGGCTCGTAGTACTCGAAGTCTGCGCGCTTCTCGGCGTCGCTGAACAGATCGCTGCGCAGGTAGAGGGCGAGTACGACGTCTGCCTGTTTGACCACCTGGAACCGATAAATCACCAGCGGATGAAAGTGCAGCAGCAGCGGTCGCTGCTCGGGCGGGGTGTTCTCGACGTCCCAGATCTCGCGATTGAGAAACTGCTCGTCTTGAGGGTGGATGCCGAAGTGCTCGTCGAAGGGCAGCTCCATACGATCGGCGATCAGCTCCCAACGGCGGATCTCGTCGTCGGTGACGGCGAGCCGTTCGCGAGCGCGCAGCGCGTCGTCAGGGCGCAGCTGGGAGATCTGCTCAAGCGCGCTCACCGCATAGCGCAGATTGAACTGCGCCATGGCGTTCGTGAACAGGTTGTTGTTGACGACGGTGGTGTACTCGTCAGGCCCTGTGACGCCATGGATGTTGAAGCTGCGCTCTCCGTTCTTCCCTCGCCAGAACCCCAGCGAAGCCCACATGCGCGCGGTCTCGACCACCACGTCGATCGCCTCGCGTGCGAGAAACTCGTAGTCGCTCGTCGCCCCCATGTACTTCGCGATTGCATAGGTGATGTCGGCATCGAGGTGATACTGCGCGGTGCCTGCGGCGTAGTAGGCCGATGACTCCTCGCCGTTGATGGTGCGCCACGGAAAGAGCGCCCCTTCGACGCCGAGCTGCTCGGCGCGCTGTCGGGCCTGTGGCAGCATCTGCACGCGAAAACGCAGGGCGTTGCGGGCGACGTCAGGGTTGGTATACGAGAGAAACGGCAGCACGAACACCTCTGTGTCCCAGAAGTAATGGCCGCTGTATCCCGACCCGGTGAGGCCTTTGGCCGGCACACCCCATCCTTCGGCACGTGCAGAGGCCTGAATGAGCTGGAAGAGATTCCAGCGCACCGCCTGCTGGATCACCGGCTGCCCAGGAATGCGCACGTCTGACCGCTCCCAGAACGCGTCGAGCCAGCGTCGCTGCTGCCGACGCAGCCCGTCGGCCCCGTACTCGTGTGCCCGTGACAGGCTGCGCACGCAGCGATCGACGAGCTCCTGCACGGGATACCCGTTCGACGTGTGATACGTCACGAACTTGGTCACCGTCGTGGGCACTCCCTCGCGCGCATCCACCTCGAACACGTTGCGGGCGAGGTCGTCGGTGATGGTGTGCGAACTTCGATACGCGTTGCGCGTCTCGATGAGGTGATCGGCTGCCACCGCGATCGTCTGGCCTGATTCGGCCACGCGGTAGCCGAGCACGCTGCGCTGATCGTTCTGCATGCGATAGCGCGGCAGGAACACTCGGTGCTCGAACTGCTTCGCCTTGCGCGGCTCGATCCCTTTGCCCAGCGCATGCTGGCGCACGCCGAAGTCGTCTTCGCCATCCTGCCGATTCATGATCTGACACGAGATCGCGATGGGGGCATCCCCTTCGAGCATCGTCACTGTGAGGGTTAGCAGCGCCAGGTGACGCTGCGTGAACGAGACCAGACGCGACGATGTGATGCGCACTCGTTTGCCGGCCGGGGTTCGCCAGACCACATCGCGGGTGAGCTGCCCGGTGCGAAAGTCAAGACGACGGTGGTAGTCGACGATCTCGGCCTTGTCCGGTATGAACGGCTCATCGTCGACGTAGACGCGAATCGGCCGCGCGTCGGGAGCGTTGATCATGCTCTGCCCGACCTTGGCGAATCCGAAGGCCTCTTCGGCGTGACGAATCTCCCAGGTCTCGTGCAGCCCGCTCACATACGTGCCCTGCTCGTAGCTGGAGCGTCCCTCTGAGAAGTTGCCGCGAAAGCCGATGTATCCGTTCGACACGGCGAACAGCGTCTCGGTGATGCCGATGTCGTCAACGTTGAAGCGATCTTCGCGCAGCCCCCACTCGTCGATGCGAAATCGCGTTCGGTCGATGTCGGTCGGGCTCCACTCGCGCCCCAACGCGAGACGTCCGGATGTCGTCATGCGTGCTTCCTCTCGCCCGTTTCACTCTGTTCTGCGGATGACTCGGCTGATGTTGGCAGTTCGTCATCGGTCTCGATGAGCTCGGCGAGATCAGTGACGACCACGTCCGCGCCGTGCTCGCGAAGCGCGGCGGCACCGGCTCCGCGGTCGACACCGACCACGAGGCCGAACCCGCCGGCACGCCCCGAGGCCACTCCCGAGAGCGCATCCTCGACGACGACGGCATGACGCGGATCGACCTGCAGACGACGTGCGGCCTCGAGATACGTGTCGGGGGCGGGCTTGCCGGCGAGCCCGCGCTCAGCCGCGTAGGCGCCGTCGACGATCACCGAAAAACGCTGCAGCAGCCCCGCGGCCTCGAGCACACGTCGGGCGTTGCGCGAACTGGAGACCACGGCGACGGAAGTGCCCCGGCGCTGCAACGCGTCGAGCAGTGCCCTCGACCCCGGATAGGCTTCGACGCCGTCACGGGCGAGCACCTCGGTGAAGAGCTCGTTCTTGAGATTGCCCAGTGCACAGACCGTGCTGAACCCCGGAGCGTCGGTTGGCGCACCCTCGTCGAGGGTCACCCCTCGAGAAGCGAGCACCGCCGCCACCCCGGCATAGCGTGGGCGCCCGTCGACGAACCGAAGATAGTCGTCTGTCGTGTAAGGGCGTTCGACGCCGAAGTGTGCGAACGCGCGCTCGAAGAGCTGACTCCAGGCACGCTCGTGCACCAGCGCCGTCGGCGTCAGCACGCCGTCAAGGTCGAAGAGCACTGCCTGACACTGTTGATTGGTCGTCACCCTGTCAAGACTAGCGACGTCGCGAGCTCGTTGTGTCGCCGATCATTTCACTCAATGGTTACATCCATGTCTTCGGCTGTGCACAGTGGGCAAAGTACTTTGGGGCGAAAGCACGCGCTCGTCGGCAGTCCCCAACCGCACTGACCGCTTCTCTCGTTCCATCCGCAGTCTGACCGCCTGATCTCCGTCAGGGGGCGCCCCCGTCCCGTGGGCGTCTTCTTGTGGCCGCTGAATCGACGATGACACCGTGTGAGCCTCTGCTCCCGGCGATCCGTCGACAGGCTCCCGGCACCTGCCGCTCTACGGCTGACAGGCGCCGCGCTCTCATCTGATTCCAGCCTTGATCCTGCCGTGGAGGCGTCCATTATGTCCCCTTCCAGACTGCTGTTCGCACGTCTCATCGCCGTTCTCGTCGCGGGGTTCGGCACCGCATACATCGTCTGGCGGTGGTCGGAGACCATCGCCTGGTCTGCTGCATGGCTCGCAGTTCCGCTGGTGGTCGCCGAGACCTACTACCTCTCGGAGTCGCTGCTCTACGCGCTGACGATTTGGAATGCCAGAGAACGTCCACGTCCGCCTGCCGCTCCCCCGGGGCGCACCGTCGACGTGTTCATCACGACGTACGACGAGCCGCTCGGGCTCGTTCTGCGCACGGCGATCGCCGCCAAGAAGATTCGATACCCGCATCACACCTGGATTCTGGACGACGGGGACCGCCCCGAGTTCCGTCTGGCTGCGCGACGCATCGGTGTCGGATACATCACGCGAGGCCCGGAGTGGCAGGGCCGGCCCCGTCTCGCCAAGGCCGGCAACATCAACAACGCCCTGTTTCGCACAGATGGAGAGTTCTTCGCCGTGCTCGACGCCGATCAGGTGCCTGAGCCCTCGTTCCTGGACGCCGTGCTCGGGTATTTCACCGACGACCGCGTCGCCTTCGTGCAGACTCCCCAAGAGTTCTGGAACATCGGGCGGCGCGACCCGCTCGGCAGCAGAGCCGAGCTCTTCTACGGCCCGATCCAGCAGGGCAAGGACGGCTGGGACGCCGCCTTCTTCTGCGGCTCCAACGCGGTGCTGCGTCGCGAAGCGGTGATGGCTCTGGGACTCAAGCGCATTCCCTCACGCGCCCGGGTGCGCATCCACCGGCATCTGCGTCGGTCCCGGCATCGGCTGACGGCGCTTCGCAGGTCGGTGCGGGCCACCGACCAGGCTGCCGCATATGTGCTCGCAGACGTGCTGTCTGCGATCGATGAGGCTGCCGGCTCACTTCGGCGGGCACAGCCGTTGGCGGCCGTCGTGCTGCGATTCCGTGCTTGTGTGCGCACGGCGTGCAGCATGGAGGCCATTCTTCCCCTCGAGGTGGCTGAGGCGATCGACGCCGTGCAGCAGCGCATGACCGTCACACGCAGCGATGCTGCGCTCGCCGTGCAGCCGGTGCGCACCACCTCGATCACCGAGGATATGGCGACGGCCATGCATCTGCATGCACTCGGCTGGTCCAGCGTCTTCCACGACGAGGTGTTGGTGCGCGGGCTGGCGCCCGAGCATATTCGCGACGCTCTCGCTCAACGGCACCGCTGGGCGACCGGCACGATGCAGGTGTTCTTCACGCAGAATCCGCTGGTCGTGCGCGGGCTGTCTATCGGGCAGCGGCTCATGTATCTCGCCACCATGACCAGCTACCTCAGCGGCTTCGCTGCGGTGGCTCTGTTGAGCGCTCCGATCGTGTTTCTCACCCTCGGCATCGCACCGATGGAGGCGAGTGCGATCGATTTCGCCGTGCGCTTCATGCCGCTCTTCGTGCTCTGCCAGCTGCTGTTCATCGTCACAGGCTGGCGTCGTCGAGGGCTGTGGCGAGGTCAGCAGATGTCGATCGCGCTCTTCCCCACCTGGATGCGCGCCTCGGTCGACGGCGTGCTCTCTGCCCTCATCGGCCGTCCGGTGCAGTTCGCCGTCACTCCCAAGTCGGCCGACGGAGCCGCTCGTGGTGGATTCCGCGTGGTCATGCCGCAGCTGGTGGCGCTGTCGCTGCTGCTCGTAGCGGGTCTGATCGGCGGGGTTCGCCTGATCATCGGAGCAACCGATCTTCAGGCGTCGCTGCTGGCCTTCGGCTGGACGGCTCTGGACGTCGTTCTGCTCTCGGTCGTGGTTCCAGCGGCGATCTATCGCGGGCCGAATCCGAATGCCGTGCGAGAGCCCTCGCCTGCTGAGGACGCACTGTTCGCCGATCTGGTGGCCGCGGCGGCGAGCAGGCAGGACGCTGCCGCGGCGACCCGAGACGCGTGTGTCTCAGAAACTGCGACAGCACTGTGCGGGCCGATCTCGGACCGAGCCGATGCGGTGGTCTTCACTCCGGATGCGATGACGCTCGATTCTCGTGCCGCCCTGCGACTGCGCAATGAGGTCGCCGGGTTCCTGAGCGAAGACCGTCTGGTGCTCATCGACGTCTCCGAGGTTCGGAAGGTCACGCCGGCGGGGCTGGCGGGAATGCTGCAGCTGCTGCATCTCGTCCGGGCCGAGGGAGCAGACCTGCGCCTGTTCGGGCTGTCGGCGGCCATGCGCAGTGCGCACGAGGCCTACCGGCTCGATCTGCTGACGCCGATACATCGGCAGGAGGCTGACGCCCTGCGTTGGAACCCTGCGCCGGCAGTCGCTCAGCCGCGGGGGCGCCGTCGACAGCCGTCTCTCACCGCACGACACGCGAGCACACGGAGGAACGATGTCAGATGAGTGCGGCGGCGGCCGACCGACGCATTCAGGCGAGTTCGCTGAGCGCCTGCCGAAACGCCGCAGCGCTCTCGGGGCTGGAGTCGATGCGCCAGTCTCGTTCTTTGTCCATCTGGAACCAGATGATCCCCAAGAGGCGCTCCTGTCTCGCGCTCAGCCGCATCAGAGAGTCGATCCACGCGGCTTTGCGCCGGGTGGCGCTGGTGTCCTCTGCGGAACCCGTCTCCGAGATCAGCAGCGGCGCCGTCGTCTCCAACGCTCTCAGCTCGTCGAGCGACGCCCCGAACAGCTCCGCCGGCTCGGTCCAGTGGTGCCCTTCGCCGTCGCCCCAGTTGTACCCGCTCACCCCGATGAGGTCGACGGTCTCGGCACCGGGAAAGGTGTCGGAAATCGGGGTCGTCACGCCGCTCACCTTGACGTTCGGCGACCAGAGCATCTGCACGTTGTCGGCTCTGTGCTCGGCCAGTATCCGATCGAGCCGGTGCCAGACCCGCACGTACTCTTCGGCGGTGTTGCCGTTGACGCCGACAGCCCACGGATACCAGTTCGCGTTCATCTCGTGGCCAAAGCGCAGGATGATCGGCGCCTCGACGACGGCCAGCGCCTGCGCCCAGCGGTGCAGAGCGACGTCATGGTCTCCGGCGGCCAGCGTGCGCAGTGCGTACGACGGCTGATCGACGCCTGCCCCGGGCTGCCAGGGCTCCAGCGCCACGACCGGGGTGGCTCCCTGAGCGAAGTCTGCACGGATGCCGTCGACCGGCACCGGATCGTCCAGCGCTGCGAATCGCATGAGGTAGTCAGGCGTGTCACCGGCCACTTCGGTCACGTGTGCATAGTCGCTCGACGCCTGCCCGTCGTGCGGCAGGAAGACGCCCCAAGTCAGATCGTGCCGAGCACTGGTCGGTGCGGTCTCCGACTCCCCGCGCTCTGCCGGTGCACCCTTGGGCGATGCGGCGCATCCCATCGCCATCACGGTGACCGCCATCACGCCGGCGGCTGCAGACAGCACAGACTGACGTCGACCTTTTCCAGTCTTCCTGTTGCTCGGCATTCCGGGCCTCCTGACCGCCGCATCCGATTGCATTGGAGTCTGACATGAACACCTCTGAGAATCGACCCCGCAGACTTGGTCGAACACGCGCATCCGTCGTCGTTCCTGTCGTCTTGATGGCGCTGTCCGCCACAGGAATCACTCTGGGAATGCGGCAGGCGCTTCCGCCCGAGCCCACTGCGGCTCAGTGCGCGATCACTGATCGAGACCTGCTCGACAGCACCGATGACGGCGTGCTGCTGGGCGTGAACCTCGATTGGGAGGCCAAGTCATTGGCCGAGCACGGCAAGTCGCTGTCGCATGACCCCGCAGTCGTCGTTCAGTTCACGGATATTCCCTATGATGACGAGACGTGGCAGCATACCGTCGAGGCGGCCGCCCAGGTCAGAGCGACCGGCGGGGCGCTGCTTCTCACTTTGGAACCGCACGGCGGCCTCACCACGCTCAGCGAACCAGTCGTCGACAAGCTGGTCGCCGACCTCGCATTCCTCAATGCGTCGGGCGTGCCGGTGATCGTCAGGCTGGCCCATGAGATGAACGGCTCCTGGTACGCCTGGGGCCAGCAGCCGACGGCGTACCGTGAGGTCTTTCGGCGCGTCGCCGAGGCCGTCTACGACGGTGCCCCCGGAAGCTCGATGATGTGGGCTCCGAACTACGGCGGCGGCTATCCCTTCGTCGGCGGCCAGTTCGCCGCGGTTCCGGGCAGTGTCGATCACCACCTTCTCGACACTGACGGCGACGGCACGATCACCATGCATGACGACCCGTATGCCCCCTACTATCCGGGCGATGACGTCGTCGACTGGGCGGGAGTCTCGCTCTATCACTGGGGCAATCAGCGCCCTTGGGGCGACAACGACCCGCTGATCGAGAGAACGAAGTTCACCGATATGCTCACCGGCACATATCAGGGCACAGCTGGCGACGACTCGGCTCTGCCAGATTTCTACGCGGTCTACGGCGAGCAGCACGGCAAGCCCATCGGCATTCCCGAGACGGCAGCCATCTACACGCCGTCACGTGGCGGAGCCGACGAGCTGACGGTCAAGCAGGCGTGGTGGAACCAGGTGTTCGACGACTCCGTGCATGAGCAGTATCCACAGATCCGCATGATCAACTGGTTCGAGTGGCGCAAGTTCGAGATCGAGATCAACGACACCGTCGACTGGCGGGCTGCCGGGTCCGATGAGACGCGGGATGCGTTCCTTGCTGATCTGCCCGACTGGCTGCTGTACTCGTCTGCGCTCGGCACCTGCCGCGCTGGCCGGTGATCGGAGCCCGAACCGAAGCACCTCGGCCGGTGAAGAGCCGTGTGGCTCACCCGCAGATGAGGAAGGGGCCGGCACCGCATTATGCGGGCCGGCCCCTTCCAGCTGCAGCCGGGAAGACTCACGCCGAGAGCGTGCGGTCAGACTTCTGCTGACCTTCGCGTCTGAGGTTCGTCCTGTGGCTCAGGCAGCCGGATCAGATCTCCACTGCCTCGGCGAGCGTGATCGCCTGGCCGATGCCCGCCATCACCGCAGCGATGCGCAGCGTCTCGAAGACCTGCTCACGAGAGATGCCCTCGCGACGCACGGTCGCCTCATGAGCGTCGAGGCACTGCTCGCACCCGTTGATCGCCGATACGGCCAGCGACCAGAGTTCGAAGTCGGCCTTGTCGACGCCTCCTGCAGACCCGATGATGTTCATGCGCAGGCCCGCACGCAGATCGTCATAGGTGCCGTGCAGAAAGTGACGGGCACGGTAGAACACGTTGTTCATGCCCATGATCGAGGCCGCACCGAGCGCCGCTTTCAGCGCCGTCTCGTCGAGATGCTCTTTGGCCTCGCCGACGACCTCGACGATGACCGACTCGACTCTCGTCGCCGCAGCCGTGGCCGCCATCGCGCCCCAGAGCTGCTGCTCGGTCAGCGTCGAATCGCGCAGCAGCGTGCCGATGTTGAGTTTGAGGTCTTTGGCGTAGTCCGGCAGTGCGTTCTTCAGGTTCTCGATGGTCATCAGTGCACCAGTTCGTGGAACGCGTCGATGGTGGCTGCGCCCTTCTGCCAGTTGCAGGCGCAGAGTTCGTCAGACTGCAGCGCGTCGAGCTGACGCAGCACCTCGTCGGTGTTGCGCCCGACCGAGCCTGCGTCGACCATGACGAACTGCACCATGTTGTTCGGGTCGATGATGAAGGTGGCGCGGTCGGCCACACCGTCTTTGTTCAGCACACCGGTGGCTGTGACCAGCTCGCGCTTGATGTCGCTGGCCATCACGAAAGGCAGATCGCGCAGGTCTTCGTGCGAACGACGCCATGCGTAGTGCGTGTACTCGTTGTCGACCGAAGCGCCGATGACGACGGTGTCCCGATCTGCGAAGTCATCGTGCAGCTTGCCGAAGGCCGCGATCTCCGTCGGGCAGACGAACGTGAAGTCTTTCGGCCAGAAGAAGACGACACGCCACTTGCCGGGGTTGTCCTTCGACGAGACCGTCGTGAAGAAGTCTTCCGGCTTGTTCGCCTCGACCTTGCTCAGATCACCGGGCACCACACCCGTGAGCTCGTAATCGGGAAACTGATCGCCGATCGTCAGTACAGACATTCCGTGTTCCTCCATCTCTGCGGCACGGCATCACTCTGCACGACGCCGCGCCAAGGCGGCCCGATTGGGTCGTCGACTTATTTTGTCTGACTCAAATATACCGCATCTGTCGGAGAGTGACGACACGAACACGACGGACATACGGTGCACGGCTCCCGATCTGAGTCTGCGGGTGCAGCCGTCATGACGCTGGACGAGCTCACGCGCCGCAGGATCAGACCTCGTGCATGGCGAGCGTGCGCACCACGGCCTCTCCGGCCTCGTCCGAGGCGTCGAGATCGACCTCAGCGGTGATCTGCCAGTCGTGGTTCTCCTCCGGGTCTTCGAGCCGCTGCCGCACCGTCCACACTCGGGGGTTCGTCTCATCGATCTCGAGCAGGCGAGGGCTGCGTGCCTTGGCGTCGAAGCCGATCGCGTCGTACTGCTCACGATATCGGTCGAGCGCCTGCTGCCAGCCGGCAGCGTCCAGGCCGCCGTGCTCGGCATCCGCCGCCGCCAGATCATCGACACGCCAGAAAGCGGCAAGCTGAACTCGCCGGAACATCTCGTTGCGCACCAGCACGATGAAACCGCGACGGTTGTCGGTGAGTCGCGGCGGGTTGGCCGGAAGAGCCCCGGGGCGCAGCGACTGCTCGGCATCGCGGGCGAGCTGCTCGGCATCGGGATGCGCGAGCTGCTCCCATTCGTCGATCAGGCTGGAGTCGACCTGCCGCACCAGCACGCCGAGCCATTCGATGATCGTTGTGAGCGCCTCGTCTTTCCTGCTCTCGGGCACGGTGTGCGACAGCGCGCGGAAGGCATCAGAGAGATAGCGCAGCACGACCCCCTCGGAGCGCTGCAGATCGTAGAAGCCGATGACGTCGCGAAAGTCCATTGCCCGCTCGAACATGTCGCGCACCACCGACTTCGGCCGAAGCTCTTCGTCGGCAGCCCACGGCACCGACTGCAGGTACTGGTCGAAAGCCGCGCTCAGCAGCTCGTCGAGCGGCTTAGGCCATTCGATCTGCTCGATGATCTCCATGCGCTCGTCGTACTCGACGCCCTCGGCCTTCAGCTCGGCGATCGCCGCACCGCGCGCCTTCTTCTGCTGCGCGACCAGCACGACTCGGGGGTTCTCGAGAGTGGCCTCGATGATCGAGACCACGTCGAGTGCATAGGTCTCGCTCTCGGGGTCGAGCAGCTCGAGCGCCGCCAGAGCGAACGGCGACAGCGGCTGGTCGAGCGCGACCTGCTCGCCCACTCCGTCGGCGAGACGAATCACCAGGCGCCCGTCGTCGAAGCGCTTCTGCTCGACGACGCCCGCAGCGCGCAGGGTTCGATAGATCTGCAGGGCGCGTCGGGCCAGGGCGTACTTGTTCTCAAGCGGCTCGGCGCTGTCGAAGATGAGCGATCGCACCCGGGCGAAGACATCGCCGCCGAAGGCGATCGCGTTGAGCAGGATGCCATGGGTGATGCGCATCTGCGAGCGCAGGGGCTCCGGTTGGGCCGCGATCAGCTTCTGAAAGCTGGGCTCGCCCCAGCTCACCATGCCCGCAGGCGCCTTCTTGCGCATGACCTTGCGGCGCTTCTTCGGGTCGTCGGCGTACTTCTTCGAGATCTTCGCATTCTCGATCTCGTGCTCGGGGGCCTGCGCGATGACGTCGCCCTCGGTGTCGAATCCGGCTCGCCCGGCACGGCCTGCGATCTGGTGGAACTCACGAGCCGTGAGATGACGCTGACGCACCCCGTCGAACTTGGTGAGACCGGTGAACAGCACGGTGTGAATGGGCACGTTGATGCCGACGCCCAATGTGTCTGTGCCGCAGATGACGGCGAGCAGCCCCTGTTGCGACAGCTGCTCGACCAGCCGCCGATAGCGTGGCAGCATGCCCGCATGGTGCACGCCGATGCCAGCGCGCACCAGCCGCGACAGCGTCTTGCCGAATCCTGTGGTGAAGCGGAAGTCTCCGAGCGCCTCTTTGATGCGGTCACGACGCTCACGTCCGACCAGACCGGCGTTGACCAGCCCCTGCGCGGTCTCGATCGCCGCCGCCTGTGCGAAGTGCACGACGTAGATCGGTTCGCGACGCGAATGCATCAGCTCTTCGGCGAGCTCGTGCAGCGGCGTCAGCGAATATTCGAAGTGCAGCGGCACCGGCCGCTCGGCGTCGTCGACGAGGGCGACTGGGCGATCGGTGCGGCGGGCCAGGTCGGCTCGCAGCCCACTCACGTCGCCGAGAGTGGCCGACATCAGTAGAAAGCGCGCATCGGCGAGCAGCAGCAGCGGAACCTGCCAGGCCCATCCGCGTTCGCTGTCGCCGTAGTAGTGGAACTCGTCCATCACGACGGTGTCGAGACCCGCCCGGTCGCCGTCGCGCAGTGCCTGGTTGGCCACGATCTCGGCCGTGCAGCAGATCACGTCGGCGTCGCTGTTCACTGCGGAGTCACCGGTGAGCATGCCGACGCGATCTGCGCCGAAGATCTCGATCATGTCGAAGAACTTCTCGCTGACCAGAGCCTTGATCGGGGCGGTGTAGGCAGCCCGTCCGCCACGCCACAGCGCGAGGAAGATCGCTCCGATGGCAACCAGCGACTTGCCCGAGCCGGTCGGCGTGGCGAGGATCACATGTGCGTCACCGGCAAGCTCGAGCACGGCCTCCTGCTGATGCTCATAGGGCTCGATGCCTCGTGCGCTCACCCAGTCGAAGAACTGCTCGAATGCGGCGTCCAGATCGTCGCGATCGCGATCGGGCGTCAGCCGTTCGGCCAGCGACGGCACCGTCGGCCCGTCGGCGTCACCGCCGTTCGCGCGTACAGCGTCATCGCGCTGCACATCGTCGAAAGCGGCATCGGTGTCAGAAGTCTGGTCAGCCATCACGTTCAGTCTAGGGGTGGCCGCCGACGGCCAGTAGACTGACGCCATGAGCGACCTGAACCAGCACCCCAGTGACCGGAGTCAGTATCTGCAGCCGGCGCCCGACGGCTATGTGGTTCGAGATTCGGGTGACGCCTGGGTCACCGGGCCTGACGGCAGCAGGTATTGGGGGCGGTTCGGAGCGGCCGGACTGCTCGCCCATGACACCGACCGCGGCGTCCTCATGCAGCACCGAGTCGAGTGGAGTCACTTCGGCGGCACCTGGGGCATTCCCGGCGGCGCTCGCCGCGAGGGCGAGACTGCCCTGCAGGCCGCCCTCCGCGAATCCGGCGAGGAGGCCGGAGTGCCGAGCGACGCGATCGACCCCATCACCGAGCACCGATACGACTTGGGCTTCTGGTCGTACGTCACCGTGCTCGCCCGCGTCACACGGCCGTTCGACGCGGTGCGCTCCGACGCCGAGAGCCTCGAGGTCGCCTGGATCCCGCTGACGCAGGTCGCCCGTCTCGAGCTGCATCCCGGGTTCGCCAAGGCCTGGCCTGACCTGCAGCGCACGCTGCTCGAGCATCAGATCTGAGCAGAACCGCTACAGGACGATGTGCTCCGCCCACGTCAGTTCGGCGGCGTCTCGAACGCCAGCCGCAGCGAAGGCGGCGTCGTCAGAGAACTCTGCGACCGACGCATCCGCCGGCACCTTGAGCCGACGCAGGGTCTGTCGTGCGACGGCCTCGGCGCTGTCGAGCAGCACCGTTCCAGGCGGCAGTGCAGAGGCGATCACGTCGGCGACCAACGGGTAGTGCGTGCAGCCCAGCACCACGGCCGGCACTCGGGGCGTGCGCGAGACGGCGTCCTGAACAGCCGCCTCGATGCGGTCGGCGTCTGCGTGCTCGATCGCATCGGCAAGGCCATGGCTGCCGACGATGTCGACCTGCTTCGTACCGGCGAACACCTGCACCAGGTCGGCGAGGTAGTCGCTGTGCGCAGTCGTCTCGGTCGCCCAGACCGCGAAGTGGTCGAATCGCTGTGCAGCCGGTTTCACTGCCGGCACGGTCGCGATGATGGGGATGCGCGGCTCGAACTGGTCGCGCAGCGGCTCCCGTGCCACGATGCTCGCGGTGTTGCAGGCCAGCGCGATGCCTTGGGCACCGGCGTCTCGGGCCCGACGGGCCATGGCGAAGACGCGTTCGACGACGTCTCCGGGGTCGCGTTCGCCCCACGGCGAACCGGCCGGGTCGGTCATCAGCAGCACACGCAGGTCGGGGGCCAGACGGTGGATCCACTGTGCGGTGGGCAGCAGCCCCTTTCCGGAGTCGATCAGCGCAACGCATTTCTCGGTAGACACGCTGTGCATTCTACGCCGCGGCGCTTCGACGCCAGCGCCGATTGCACGCAGGCGCACGTCGCACACTAGGCTTGACGCATGCGCCTTGGGGTTCTTGATGTCGGATCGAACACCGTTCACATGGTCGTGGTGGATGCCCACCCCGGCGCAAACCCGTCACCGTACTCGACGCATAAGTCCGTACTGCGTCTGATGCGGTATCTGACGGCAGACGGTTCGATCAGCGATGAGGGCGTCGACCATCTCGTGACCTCGATCGCACAGGCCGTCGCGAGCGCACGGGCAGAGAAGGTGCACGACCTCGTGGCCATCGCCACGTCGGCGGTGCGCGAGGCGACCAACGGCCCCGCAGTGCTCGAACACATCGAGAACGAGACCGGCGTGCACCTGCGGGTACTCGACGGAGAGGACGAGGCACGGCTGACGTTTCTGGCGGTACGCCGCTGGTTCGGCTGGTCGTCGGGCACGATCATGCTCATCGACATCGGCGGCGGGTCGCTCGAGATGGCGATCGGCCCCTCGGAGTATCCGATCTCGGCACGTTCGGTGCCGCTCGGCGCAGGTCGCAGCACGATCGGCTATCTGCATGACGACCCTCCGACCAAAGATCAGATTCGTCGGCTGCGTCGCCATGCCTTCGAGCTGGTGTCCGACGCGGCAGACGTGTTCGCCGAGATGCCGCGCCCAGACCATGTGGTCGGCAGCTCGAAGACCATCCGATCCCTCGCACGACTGGCCGGCGAGACGCACACGCACGGCAACATCTCGTCACAGTGGCTGAAGCGCAGCGATCTCAAGAAGTGGCTGCCGAAGCTCGCGGAGCTGCCTGCCGATCAGCGGCAGAGCCTGCGCGGCATCACCGCTGACCGGGCCTTCCAAATCGTCGGCGGCGGCATCGTTCTGCATCAGACCATGAAGGCGCTCGATGTGGACGAGCTGCAGGTGAGCCCCTGGGCGCTGCGCGAAGGCGTGATTCTGCGCTACCTCGACTCGCTGGAGCAGGGCGGCTCAGATCTCTGATCTGCCGACCGAGACGCTGAGGGCCTCGTGCGCTCTGCGTGCACGCGGCCCTCAGCCCTGCGATGGCCGGTGACGGCCGTCAGATCGACGTCAGTTCGCCGCACCCTGCCAGAGCACATCGAACGGGGCGTTCGACTCGACGCGCCCCTTGATGCCTGCGGTCACGAAGTCCTTCGCACGATGTGCGGCTTCGAGCGGGCTGTCCCCGAGAGCAAGGCCAGCCGTCACGGCGGCCGCGAGAGAGCATCCCGCGCCGGCCACCACATGCTCGCCGACTTTGGGCACGCGGAGCACCTCGAGCGTGGTGCCGTCGTAGAACACGTCGATCGCGTCGGGGCCGGGAATGCGGACGCCTCCCTTGGCGAGCACCGCCGCGCCGCTCTTGTCGTAGATGCGCTTGGCCGCCTCGACGAGGTCCTGCTCGCCGTCGATGCGGGCCATGCCCGAGAGCTGTTCGCTCTCGAAGTGGTTCGGGGTGACGAACGTGGCGAGAGGCAGCACCTTCTCGGTCAGCGCGGTGTCGATGTCAAGCGCGGCGCCGGGTTCCTGCCCTTTGCAGATCAGCACGGGATCGAGCACGACGTTCTGGTACGAGCGCTCGGTCAGCGCGGCGGCCACACGGTCGATGGTCGGTGTGGTGCCCAGCATGCCGACCTTCACGGTCTTCAGCTGATCAGGGCCGTACGCTGCGGTGATCGCCTCGATCTGATCGCTGATCACCTGCGGCTCGACCGGCACGAACCGGTGGCTCCAGTTGTTCTTAGGGTCGAACGAGACGATGCAGGTCAGTGCGATGGAGCCGAAGACTCCGAGCTGCTGAAAGGTCTTCAGGTCGGCCTGGGCTCCGGCGCCTCCGGTGGCCTCAGAGCCCGCGATGGTCATGGCGAATGCAGGTGTCGATGGCATGCAGAGTATTCTACGCGCGACACGCATGGTCGATGTTCACATCAGCCGACGGTCGGTGACGACGCCGCGCACCCGACCCGCGGTGACCTGCACCAGGTGGGCGAGTGCGTCATCCGCCTCTGCGAGCGGCACGCCCAATCGCAGGGTCACCGACGCTTCCCAGACAGCACCGATCTGTGCCCAGCCGCGCTGACGAGCCGCGCGCTGCACAATGGCCGCATCGTGGTGTGCAGCAGCAACCTCGATGACCGCGCACTCGCGCACTTCGCGCAGCGACGCCCGGTCGATCGCGACTGTGGCGGCCTCGCGATATGCACGGGCGAGGCCGCCCGTGCCGAGCAGGATCCCGCCGAAATACCGGGTCACCACACAGACGACGTGCCCGAGACCAGCGCTCTGCAGCGCGTCGAGAATCGGGCGGCCCGCGGTGCCCGACGGCTCGCCGTCGTCATTGGTGCGCAGGATGTCGGCTCGTTCGCCGACGATGAAGGCACTGCAGTGGTGCCTGGCCTGTGGATGCGCCGAGCGCGCCTGCGCGATGGCTGCCCGAGCCTCCGTCTCGCTCTCGACCGAGACGAGCCTGCTGAGAAAGCGCGAGCGCTGCACCAGGATCTCACCATCGACCGGCAGTGACGGGGTCAGGAAATGCGTCATGTGGCGATGATACCGCCGGGTCTGAGACGCCAAGAGAAAGAGAGGGCCGCCTGCTGACATGCAGCGAAGCGGCCCAACCGGCTCCCCCCGGATTGTGCACGCCAAGCGCTCACAGCCGACACCTCGAGATTACCAAGCAGGTCTTCGTCAGCCGAACGGGTTGCCGAGAATGGATACCAAAGTATGCATACAGACGCGCTGACCGTGCGCTTGGCGTCAGAACAGCGGGATCACCACGCGCAGACTCCAGCGTTCTCCGTCAGCAGTCGCTGAGAGTTCCCCGCCGAGCGTCTCGACTCGGGCAGAGAGTCGGTCGAGCCCCAAATGCGTCGACTCGTCGAGGTCATCGTCGACGACGCCGACGGAGTTCGTGAGCAGACCCGTGACAGAGGCACCTTGGCGCACGATGTCAATGGCTACCGTCGGTGCCGGGCCGGCGTGCCTGACGATGTTGGTCGTCGCCTCTCGGATCACGCGCACCAGAGTGCTGGCCACTGCCGGCGGAAGACTCTCGAGGCCTTCCGTGCGGCTGTTCACCGTGGCTCCGATCGACTCCAGCTCGACCTGTGCGGTGCGCGCAGCTGCTGCGACGTCGGTTCCCAACGGCTGATCATCGACGAGTTCGTCGGTTCGAACCGTGTTCAGCAGCCTGCGGATGTCGGCGAGCGACCGTGTGGCGCTGCCCTTGATCACGGCCAGTGACTCCCGATTCACCTCGGGATCGTCCATGGCCTCCATGACCCGCGCATGCATGGCGATGAGCGTCACGTCATGGGCGAGGATGTCATGCAGCTCCGAAGTGATGCGCTCGCGCTCCGCAGCGACGGCCTGCACTCGCTCCGTTTCGTTGCGGGACGCAGCGTCTGCAAGCTCGACCGAGCGAAAATAGGCTCGCCTGGCGCCGACGCCGATCAACGCAGAGACGAGGGCGATGAAGGCCAGCGCGAATGGCCCCAGGCTCGTGAGTGTTCCCGCCTGTGCGTTGGCGATGACGCCCACGGCGGTGATCACCGCCACATGCGTCCAGAGACACCACCGCGGGCAGGCGTAGACGACGAGCCCGATCGTCGCGGCGGCGAAGAGCAGATATCCGCCCGGAGACAGCATGACCGCCTGTGCGAAGACCAGTGCCGCCAGCGATATCGCGGCGGCGACCGGAGCCAGAGCGAACAGCGGAAGCATCAGCACCATCGCCAGTTCGAGGAGCTGCTGCTGCCAGGAGGTCATCGAGTCAGAGACGAAGCTGATGCTCTCCAAGGCGATGACGCCCACAGCGATGACCACCAGGGCGAGACTTCCCCACCGCGGCAGACGCGCGCGCGGCTGGTCTGTCTGCAATCGAAAGACCTGATGGTTCGAAGAGCTCACACCACCATTGTCGCCCACAGCGCATGAAACGGCCGCCTCGAGCCTGTCTGACGACGAATGGACATGACGATACACCGCGGAACCGAGCACTGATACATACCAAAGTACTGACTTGGCAGAGGCCTGAACTCGTTGAACGTACGATGATCTCGTGAATCAGATCCGCGTGGCCGTCGTCGACGACGAAGCACTCGTGCGGCATGCGCTTCGCATGTTCATCGGGCTGGACTCCTCCCTCACCCTCGTCGCCGAGGGAGCCACCGGCCTCGACGCCATCGCGCTGGCCAAACGCCACATGCCCGACGTCATCCTGATGGACACCCAGATGCCTCAGATGTCGGGCATCGACGCCACCAAGGCGATCACCCGTCTGCCCGTGGTCATGCGAGTGCTGATGCTGACGACGTTCTCGTCAGACCGACATGTCATCCCCGCCCTGCGCGCCGGGGCGTCTGGCTACTTGGTGAAAGACACCGAACCGCGCGACATCATCCGCGCTGTGCACGAGGTGTACGAAGGCCGACCGGTGCTCTCTCCCTCGATCTCGCAGGAACTCGTCGCCAAGGTCGCTTCGGCCCCTGACCCTCGCGACGACGTGGCTCGCGAACCGCTGACCGCCCGCGAACTCGATATCGTGAGGCTCATCGCGCAGGGCAGGAGCAACGCTGAGATCGCTCACGAACTGCATCTGGC
This sequence comes from Pseudoclavibacter sp. CFCC 14310, assembly GCF_008831165.1. NCBI lineage: Bacteria > Bacillati > Actinomycetota > Actinomycetes > Micrococcales > Microbacteriaceae > Pseudoclavibacter > Pseudoclavibacter sp. CFCC 14310. The sequence goes on from NZ_WBKC01000002.1 coordinate 759,979, forward strand.
TGAGCCAACCGTCAAGGCGGCGATCGGACGCATCCTGCGCAAATGGAGTGTGCGCGATCGCGTGCAGGCCCTGATCTACGCAGTGTCGAACGGGATCGTCGACCTGTCGTAGCCGGCCCGGCGCACATGGGGCACCGGCGCAGATTGCGCTCGGCGCCGCCAGCCGGGCGGAGCTCTACTCGGCGGCAGTCACGCCGTCTTCTGCGTCAGCTGCGACCAGCTCCTGCTTCGCTGTGCGGTCGAACTCCGCAGACTCGGGCTGCTCAAGCGCCTGTTTCAGCATCTTGAGCGCGCCTTCTTTGGTCTTCGCCGCACCGATGAACCCCACTTTGTGCGTGAACACGACGTCGGGCACCCCAGTCAGTTCGGCGAGGTGCTCTTGATCAGCACCGCGCCAGGCTTCAGGCAGCAGCACGCGAGATTCGAAGCTCGCAGAGTCGACCTGCACGGTCTTGATAGCCCAGTCGCCGTTGGCATTGGGAAAGACCACGAACTGCAGCAGAGGCTGCTTGCTCGCGATGCCGCCGTGCGGCACGAACTGGTCGAGTACGACGTACCGCGGATCAGGAGTCTGGTCATAGGCACGGGAAAAGTAGCGCTTGCCCTCGATGGCGTCACGAGATTTGAGCAGCAGACGCTTGAGCAGGTGTGTGGCCACCTTGACTGCGACCATGAACTGCTCGTCGAAGTCTTCTTCGCCGACCAGTGTGACCGGGTTGAACCAGCCCAGCACCTCGCTGATCTCGATGGGGCGAGCACGAAAGTCGTTCAGGGTGTAGAGGTCCTGTCCGTTGTCGCCCGCATCGATGCACTGCACCAGGCTGCGGTCGATGCGCTTCCAGACGTCTTCGTCCCCGTCGCAGAACTCCATGCCGTAGTGCTGCCAGAGCAGCCCGAACGCCGAGTAGAGAATGCCGTTGTCGCGTGCGCCGGAGGTCTTCTGGTGATGGTCGAAGCGCAGCTTCTTCGGGTCGTAGACGCCGCCCACGTCGAGCACGATGTCTGCACTGTCGAGCACCTTCGGATCTCGCGAGCGCACCACCGTGGCGTCTGGGTAGAGCTGAAGAAGCAGTGTGACGCCGAAGACGTCGTCTGCGTGGAATTTGCCGTTGTGCGTTGCGATGATCACGCCGTACATTCTACGCACTCGTCCGTCAGCGCCACCCGATCGCGTGCGCCGTCCGTGCACGCCGCCGCTGGGGATGCCGTGCAGCCCGGCGCCATGGGCACATCCCGATACCATGAGCACATGAAGAATCCATGGAAAGAGAGCCCGCGCGCACTGCTGCGCGCCGAGGGCGAGCACTTCGATCTGTCAGCCGTCGACCCGGCTTCGACACCGGGCTGGCGCAAAGGCTGCGACGCCGACGACTACCTCGCAGACACGGCCGGAGATCTCGCCGACCTCCAGGAGATGCTCTTCGCCAACGGCCGCACCGAAACCGGAGCGAAGCGTTCGCTGCTGCTCGTGCTGCAGGCCATGGACACCGCAGGCAAAGGCGGCATCGTCAAACACGTGATCGGCAACGTCGACCCGCAGGGCACCCACATCCATGGGTTCAAGAAGCCCACGCCAGTCGAGCTCAAGCACGACTTTCTCTGGCGCATTCGCAGAGAGCTGCCGGCGATCGGTCTGATCGGCGTCTTCGATCGTTCTCATTATGAGGATGTCCTGGTGCATCGAGTGCGCCACCTCTCGCCCGCAGAGGTGGTCGAACAGCGCTACGGCATCATCAACGACTTCGAGGCGGAGCTCACTGAACAGGGCACCACTGTGGTCAAGGTGATGCTGCACATCTCGAAGGACGAACAGCGTCGGCGTCTTGAGTCACGACTCGATCGACCTGACAAGCACTGGAAGTACTCCCCCAACGACGTTGACGAACGCGAGCTCTGGCCCGCCTACCAAGAGGCGTATCAGATCGCCATCCAGCGCACCTCGACTGCGGTGGCGCCCTGGCATGTCGTTCCCGCCGATTCGAAGCAGTACTCCCGTGCCGCTGTGCAGCGCATCCTCATTGAGACCCTCGAAGATCTCGCGCTCACCTGGCCGAAGGCCGACTTCGACGTCGAGACCGAGCGTCGGCGCCTCGCCGCCAGCTGACCTCGCTGAAGCCTGTGCCTCAGCGCAGCACCAGCGCTGCACAGCGCTGCTCCGGCACCAGCCGGCACTGCACCAGCCCCAATACCGAGCACGGTTCCGCTGGGATGGACACAGTTCCGCTGAGATCACCACAGTCTCAGCGGAACGGTGTCAGTCTTGGCGAAACGGTGCACGGCTGCACTGCGCTCCACGTCTGACTGGGATCGACGAGCTGCGGGGTGTCTGCGAAGTGCGCGGTGCGGCCGGCGAACTGAGATTGAGGGACGCGAACTGCGGGGTCGGCGAGCTTCGCGCTGCTGTCGAGCTGCCGGGGCCGGACGGTGGGCTGAGGGCGGAGAGAGGCATACCGCTAGAGGCAACCTGCAACCTGCAACCTGCAACAGCGTGTGCCAGAGCTGGTCTTACTTGCGACCGCGCTTCTCGCGAACACGCATGTTGATGCGAATGGGCGTGCCGACGAACCCGTAGACCTCGCGCAGGCGACGTGTGATGAAGCGTCGATACTGCGGGTCCATGAAGCCGCTGGTGAAGAGCACGAAGGTCGGCGGCTGTGTGTCCGCCTGCGTGCCGAACAGGATGCGAGGCTGCTTTCCGCCGCGCAGCGGGTGCGGGTTCGCCTGGGTGAGCTCGTGGATGAACGCGTTGAACTTGCCGGTGGGCACACGGGTGTCCCAGCCTTCAAGCGCGGCCTGCAGGGCGGGCACCAGCTTCTCGAGATGACGACCGGTCTTGGCCGAGAGGTTCACCCGAGGCGCCCAAGCCACATGGCCGAGGCGCTGCTCGATCTCACGCTCGAGCTGGGGGCGGCGTTCGTCGTCGAGCAGATCCCACTTGTTGAACGCGAGCACGAGCGCGCGACCGGCTTCGAGCACCATGTCGATGATGCGCAGATCCTGGTCAGAGATGCTCTGGCTCACGTCGATCACCACGATGGCGACCTCGGCACGGTCGAGCGCAGACTGTGTGCGCAGCGTTGCGTAGTAGTCGCTGCCCTGCTGCAGGTGCACGCGACGACGGATGCCTGCGGTGTCGACGAAGCGCCAGGTCGTGCCGAGAATGGTGACCAGCTCGTCGACCGGGTCGCGCGTAGTACCGGCCAGGTCGTTGACCACGGCGCGCGTCGAGCCGGTCGCCTTGTTCAGCAGGCTCGACTTGCCCACGTTCGGGCGGCCGATGATGGCCACACGACGCGGCCCGCCAGGCTGCTGCTGCGCAACCTTCGACTCCTTCGGCAGCATCTTGATCACCGCGTCGAGCAGATCGCCGCTGCCACGTCCGTGCAGCGCCGAGACAGGGTGCGGCTCACCGAGGCCGAGGCTCCAGAGCGCCGCGACCTCGGCCTCCTGGCCACCTGCGTCGACCTTGTTGGCGACCAGCAGCACAGGCTTGCCCGAGCGCCGCAGCACGGCCACCAGCTGCTCGTCGGTCGAAGTCGGCCCCACCTTTGCATCCACCACGAAGAGCACGCCGTCGGCCTCTTCGATGGCCAGCTCCGCTTGTTCGGCCACCGACCGGTCGAGGCCTTTGGCCTCGAGCTCCCAGCCGCCGGTGTCGACCAGTCTGAAGGGCTGACCGTTCCACTCGGCGTCGTACGACACACGATCGCGGGTGACACCGGGAGTGTCTTCGACGACGGCCTCACGGTGGCCGAGCACGCGGTTGACGAGTGATGACTTGCCCACGTTCGGGCGGCCGATCACGGCCAGCACGGGCGGGGCAGGACGAGCCGCCTGCGCATCGGGCGTCTCGTCGCCGCTGGCCAGCACCGCCGCGTCTTCGGGCTCGAGGTCGTAGTCGTCGAGCTCGGCGCGTGCCACGTCGGCGACCTGCTGCTCGATCTCGGGTTCGATGTGCTGCAGACGGGCAGCGAGCTCATCTGCGCTGGTGGCGCCGAACTCGGGGTCGATCGGTTCGCGTGATTCAGCCATGTGACTCCTGAGTCTGAGGATGAGATGGAAGGTTCGTGCCGGTGCCCGCCGCCGCAGGAACGAGCCCCGCAACTTTATCAGTGACCTGCTCGAGGGTGAGATCGCTGGTGTCGATGAGCGTCACGCCGTCGGCCGGGCGCATGAAGTCGACCACGCTGAGATCGCGGGCGTCACGCTCCGAGATGCTGCGTGCGATGGATGCCACGTCGGCTTCACCGATCTGTGCGGCTCGCCTGCGGGCGCGGGCGTCGGCGGATGCGGTGAGCAGCACCCGAACCTCGGCCTGCGGAAAGGTGACCGTGGTGATGTCGCGCCCCTCGGCGACGACGCCGGGCGCCGACGTGGTCGCGGCGAGGTGGCGGAAGGCAGTGTTGAGATGGTCGCGTACGATGGGCAGCTGCGAGTAGCGGCTCACCGCACCGCTCACCTCGTGCGTGCGGATCTCGGCAGAGACGTCGCGCCCCCGAATCAGGATGTGCGAGTGGTCGAAGGCCTGGGCGATGATCTGATCGAACGCGTCGAGCAGCCCCCGTACGGCGGCCTCGTCGTGCGGATCGACTTCGGTGCGCAGCGCGATCAGCGTGAGCACTCGGTACCAGGCGCCGGTGTCGAGATGTGCGTAGTGCAGGCGTTCTGCAACTGCCTTCGCAGTGCTTGACTTGCCGCTGCCCGCCGGCCCGTCCAGGGCGATGATGACCGGCTTGGGTGCGGCCGCCGGTGTGCGTGTCTCAGTCATCGACTCAACCGCCATCCGCGCTCCTTCAGTGCTCTGGTCAGCTCTTCGACGCGTTCGGGCAGCACCGAGACCTCGGCGAGCCCGAACTCGGCCTTGGGCGAGTGCTCCAGACGCAGATCTTCGATGTTGATGCCGATCTCGCCGATCTCGGCGAAGAGACGCGCGAGTTCGCCCGGCCTGTCGTCGACGAACACGATCGTCGTCGAGAATTCGGCATCGGTGCCGTGCTTGCCGGGGATACGACGCACTCCGGTGTTGCCTGCGATGAACAGCTCGGTGATCTCGCGGCGTGCACCGGCACGGTCGACGTCTTCGAGATCGTGGATCATCGCGTCGAGGTCATCGCGCAGGGCACGCAGCACGCTGGTCACCTCGTCAGAGTTCGCGGCGAGGATCTGCAGCCAGAGCCCCGGGTCGCTGGCGGCGATACGCGTCGTGTCGCGAAGCCCCTGCCCGGCAAGAGAGATCTGTGACGGCGTGCCGTCGACGAGCCGACCGGCCAGCAGCGTGGCGACGACTTGAGGCACATGCGAGATCAGGGCGACGGCCCGGTCGTGCTGCACGGGGTCGAGATGCACCGGTACAGCTTCGACGTCAAGTGCGAGTCGTTCGACGGTCTCGAGCGCGTGAGCGGTGACGTGCTTGTGCTCGGCGATCACCCACGGCTGGCCGCGAAAGAGGTCGGCCCGCGCCGAGATCGGCCCGCCGCGCTCACGCCCCGCCATCGGGTGCGAGCCCAGATAGCGATCGAGATCGGCGCCTTCGTCGATCAGCGCCCGCACGATCTGCGCCTTCACGCTGGTGACGTCGGTGACCACGGCGTCGGGCCAGCGACGCAGCTGCTCGGCCACGGCATCCGCCGCGATCTCAGGCGGCACCGCGACGACCACGAGCACCGGCTGGTCGCCGTCGGCCAAGGCACGACCTGCGCCGTAGTCGGCTGCGAGCGCCAGCGCGCTGGGCGAGATGTCAGAGAGCAGCACCTCGACACCGCGCTGCATCAAAGCGAGGCCGATGCTGGCGCCCAGCAGCCCGGTGCCGATGATGAGCACCGGTGACGGGGTGCGCGCGAGATCGTGACTGATGCTCATATCGGGCCAGTCTAGTCGTTCTCGGGTGCGGCACCCTGTGGCGCGACCGCATCGCCGGTCTGCTTGAGCAGCCGGCCGACTTCGTCACTGGTCAGCGGGCGCATCTGACCCTCACGCAGCGTGCCGAGGTGAACGGGGCCGAACTGACGCCGAGTCAGCTCAATGACCGGGTGGCCGACGTGCCCGAACATGCGGCGGACGATACGGTTGCGCCCGGAGTGCAGGGTCACCTCGACCATGGTTTGGTCACGGCTGGCGTCGAGCACACGAGCGCGGTCGGCGGCGATCGGCCCGTCATCGAGCACGATGCCCTCACGTAGCTCGGCGAGGGTGCGCGGCGCGACCTTGCCGCGCACGAGGGCGACGTACACCTTGTCGATCTCGAATGAGGGATGCATCAGCCGATGTGCGAGCTCGCCGTCGTTGGTCAGCAGCAGCAGCCCGTGCGTCGCCTCGTCGAGACGACCGACGTTGAAGATGCGTCCGGTCTCGGCGGTCACGTAGCGGCTGAGATCGGGGCGGCCCCGCTCGTCGCTCATGGTGCTCACCACGCCGGCCGGCTTGTTGAGCGCGTAGTAGCGCAGATCGGGGTCGGTGACGATCACCAGGCCGTCGACCTCGATGCGGTCGTCGGGCCTCACTCGAGAGCCGAGTTCGCGCACCACGCGCCCGTTCACCGTGACTCGCCCGGCGGCGATGAGCTCTTCGCTCGCGCGACGAGACGCCACCCCGGCGGCGGCCATCACCTTCTGCAGGCGTTCGCCGTCGGCGCGCGGGGTGTGGTCAGCTGAGGTCGTCATCTTCAGGGTCCTCCGGAAGCAGGTCGGAAATGGGTGGCAGGTCGGCGAGCGAGTCGATGCCGAGGTGGCTGAGCAGCAGGTCGGTCGTCTCGAAGAAGGTCGCCTGGGTCTGCTCGTCGACATAGGCCTCGGCGATCAGCCCGCGTGCGAGCAGTGTGCGCACGACCGAGTCGACGTTGACCGCACGGATCGAGGCGATCTGACCGCGACTGATCGGCTGTTTGTAGGCGATCACCGAGAGGGTCTCGAGTGCGGCCTGCGAGAGTCTGGGCGGGGTCTGCTCCTCGATCATGCGGCGCACGACCTGTTCGCAGCCGGCACGCACGTAGAGCTGCCAGCCGCCGGCGATCTGTCGCAGCTCGAACCCTCGCACCGGGGGCGCGTCGTAGTCGGCGCGCAGCTCGTCCAGTGCCTGAGCGACCTCGGGCACGGGCGTCTCGACCGCTGCGGCCAGCGAGATCGTGTCGATCGGGTGGTCGGCGGCGATCAGCACCGCTTCGAGGCGGGCACGCACCGGCAGCTGCGCCAGTTCGTTGGCTGCGACGAGCTGTTCGCTCTCGCTCATGGCGTCCTCTCGGTCATTGGTCGTAGTCGGCTCCCAGCGCGGCGAGCTGATCGTCGCTCCAGTGCTGGCCTGTCCAGCGTACGCTGAGCGGCCCCAGCGGCTCGATCTGCTCATAGGTGATCGCCGCCTCACGGTAGAGCTCGAGCACAGCCAGAAAGCGGGCGACGATGACTCCCCTGCTGTCGGAGTCGGCGATGAGCTCTTGGAACGTCGCCTGGCCTGTGGCGCGCAGACGTGCGACGAGCACGGCTGCCTGCTCGCGGATGCTGACCGCCGGTGCGTGCAGATGCGCGAGTCCGATGGTCGGCGGGGTCTTGGGGGCCAGAGCAAGTCGAGCGATAACCGCGAAGTCGTCGAGCGACGTCGTCCAGACCAGCTCGGGCGGGGTGAGATCGATCTCGGCTGCGGCGCCAGCGGTGCGCGGCACGCGCAGCCGCTCGCTTTCGAGGTGCGTCGCGAACCAGGCAGAGACCTGTTTGAACGCCCGGTACTGCAGCAGCCGGGCGAAGAGCAGGTCACGCGCCTCGAGCGCGGCGATGTCCTCGTCGTCGACGGCCTCGCCGCGTGGCAGCAGACTGGCGACCTTCATATCGAGCAGGGTCGCAGCGATCACGATGAACTGGCTGGCCTGCTCCAGCTGCCCGGCTTCGTCGAGCGCCCGCGCATAAGCCACGAATTCGGTGGTGACCGCGCTCAGCGAGATCTCTGTGACGTCGAGCTCGTGACGGCTGACCAGCGTCAGCAGCAGGTCGAACGGGCCGTCGAAGTTGTCGAGCCGGACAGCGAAGCCGGGCTCGGCGTCAGGGCGCTCCGCCACGCGAGATCAGTTCTCTGGCGACGCGCCGATACGCCTCGGCCGCCGGGTGGCTGCTGGCGAACTCGGTGATCGGGCGGGCCGCGACCGACGCGTCGGGAAACTTGACGGTGCGCGGAATCACGGTGTCGAAGACCTTGTCGCCGAACGCCTCGCGCACGCGCGCCGACACCTCGCGGGCGTGCAGCGTTCGCGAGTCGAACATGGTGATCAGAATGCCGTCGAGTTCGAGCGCGGGGTTGAGCCGGTCCTGCACCTTCTCGACCGTCTCGACGAGCAGAGCGACGCCGCGCAGGGCGAAGTACTCGGCCTCCAGCGGAATCAGCACACCGTGCGCCGCGGTGAGCGCGTTGATGGCGAGCAGGCCGAGGGAGGGCTGGCAATCGACCAGAATGACGTCGTAGTCACCGGTGACCTGCCGCAGGGCACGGCTCAGGGCCTGTTCGCGGGCCACCTCGTTGACCAGCTGCAGCTCGGCGGCTGAGAGGTCGATGTTGGCGGGCAGCACGTCGAGGTCTTGGATGAGACTCGGCACGATAACCGAGCGTGTGTCTTTGACCGTGCCCATCAACAGGTCGTAGATCGTGGGGTCGTCCATCGTCTGAACGCCGAGCGACGCCGAGAGTGCGCCCTGCGGATCGAAGTCGACAAGCAGCACGCGCCGCCCGTACTCGACGAGCGCCGCGCCCAGACTCACCGTCGTGGTGGTCTTGCCGACGCCGCCCTTCTGATTGCACATCGCGATCACGCGTGCAGGGCCGTGGCTGGTCAACGGCTGGGGCACGGGAAAATCATTCACGCCGCATAGTCTACCCGTCGCCTGACTCATGCATCACGAGCGGCTCGACGCCGACGCCCTCGGCTGACGTGTGTGCGGCCCGGCACCGTCAGCGATGCGCCCGCGGGTGGCTGGTCGCGTAGACCTGTCGCAGGTGCTCCTGCGTGACACGCGTGTAGACCTGCGTGGTCGTCACCGACGCGTGCCCGAGCATCTCTTGAACGATGCGGATGTCAGCCCCGCCGGCGAGCAGATGTGTGGCGAAGGAGTGCCGCAGCACGTGCGGTGACACTCGATGCTCGAGGTCGACGCGAGCCGCTGCGCGTTTGATGATCGTCCACACCGCCTGTCGCGAGAGGCGCCCGCCGCGCACGCCGAGAAACAGATGCGCTCCGCCCCTCCCCCTCGCGGCGAGGGCTGGACGCACCCTGACCAGGTAGGCGTCCAGCGCGGCTCGCGCATAGGAGCCGAACGGCACGACGCGCTGCTTGCCGCCTTTGCCGCGCAGCCGGACCACGTCGATCGTGTCGGCATCGGCTCGTTCCACGTGTTGAACGTCGTCGACCAGTGCGTCGCAGAGTTCGCTCACTCGGGCACCGGTGGCATAGAGGAATTCGAGGATGGCCCTGTCGCGCACCGACTCCGGGTCGCTGCCGTCGACCCCGCCGAGCAGCCGCGACACCTCGTCGATCGACAGAGCCTTGGGCAGTCGGCTGGGCTTCTTGGGCGCATGGAGCACAGTGGCCGGGTCGTGTGGGGTGCGGCCGTCGAGAAAGAGATGGCGGTGCAGGCTGCGCACCGCGCTGAGCATACGGCCCGTGGTGGTGGCTGCCGTCGGCAGACCGGCCTCGGCTCGATGGTCGGCCAGCCACTGCGGGTACTCGCTGAGATCGCGTTCGGTCAGGGTGGTCAGGTCGACGACGCCTCGCTCGGCCAGCCAGTCGGTGTAGCTGCGCAGGTCGGAGCGATAGCTGCGCACGGTGTTCTCAGACAGGCCGCGTTCGATGCGCAGGTGGCGCAGGAACGCGTCGATCTCGCGGTCGACCGCAGGCATGGCGGCCTCGGTCAGCCCCGACGACTGCGGTTGGCGGCCTCAGCGAGGATGGACACCACAAGCGTCGGGTTGTGCAGACGGCCGGAGAGCACGGCGTCGAGCACTTCGTCGAAGGCACGCCAGGTGAGGCCCATGTCCTGCTCTTCGGCGGTGCGCTCGAAGTGCGCGGCCGGCGAGAGACCGGTGGCGCGATACATGCGCAGCCGCTCGTTGCTGCCGCCAGGCGTGGTGTACATGTCGATGAGGTGCAGCCAGTGTTCGGCGACGAGCTCGGCCTCTTCGGCGAGCTCCCGCTTCGCCGCGTCCAGCGGCAGCTCGCCGGGCACATCGAGCAGACCTGCGGGCACTTCCCAGAGGCGCTCACGAACCGGATGGCGATACTGGTGAACGAGCGCGACACGGTCGAGGTCGTCGATCGCGAGCACGCCGACGGCACCGGGATGCTCCACGAACTGTCGGGTGAGCTGCCCGCCGTCGTAGTCGAAGCGTTCGCTCGTCACATCGATGACATGACTCTGCAGATCGAGATGCCGTTCGCGGATCTCATGCTGCTCTGCGCTGTCGCACAGCTCCGATTCGTCGGTCATGTCGGTTCAGCTCTCGGTCGTGGAGTTCTCGACGTCGAAGAGACGAGAGGCCTGCTGACGCTCCAGCGCCGCGGCGATCAGCCCGGCGAACAGCGGGTGAGGAGCCGTCGGGCGTGATTTGAACTCGGGGTGCGCCTGCGTGCCCACGTAGTAGGGATGCACATCGGCCGGCAGCTCGACGAACTCGACGAGGTGCCCGTCGGGCGACGTGCCGCTGAAGCGCAGGCCGGCGGCGGCGATGCGATCGCGGTACACGTTGTTCACCTCGTAGCGGTGGCGGTGACGTTCGGTGACGTCGGTGCTCCCATAGGCCTGGGCCACGATCGAATCGTCGGCCAAGGCAGCCGGGTACGAGCCAAGTCGCATGGTGCCGCCCAGGTCGCCCTCGGCGAGGATGTCGACCTGCTCGGCCATGGTCGCGATGACCGGTTCGTGCGTCTGCGGGTCGAACTCGCTTGAGGATGCCTCGGTCAGGCCGGCCTCGGAACGTGCGTATTCGATGACCATGCACTGCAGTCCGAGGCAGAGCCCGAGTGTGGGGATGCCCTGCTCTCGGGCGAAGGTGAGCGCGGCGAGCTTGCCCTCGATGCCGCGGATGCCGAAGCCGCCGGGCACGCAGATCGCGTCGACGGCGCCGAGCTCGCGCTCGCGCACCTGTTCGTCGAGCAGACTGTCTGAGGGGATCCAGCGCACGTTCACCTTGGTGGTGTGGGCGAAGCCGCCGGCTCGAAGCGCCTCGGTGACCGACAGGTAGGCGTCGGGAAGATCGATGTACTTGCCGACCAGCCCCACGGTGACCTCGTGCTTAGGGTTGTGCACCGCGTCGAGCACCGGCTGCCAGCGGGACCAGTCGACGTCGTGCGTCTGCAGGCCCAGCTGCTCGGCGATGACTTTGTCGAGCCCCTCGCTGTGGATGATGGTCGGAATGTCGTAGATGCTCGACGCATCCGGACAGTTCACGACCGCACCGGTCTCAAGGCTGCACATCAGGGCGATCTTCGACTTGATGCTGTCGCCGACGGGGCGATCCGAGCGCAGCACGATGGCGTCGGGCTGCACGCCGATCGATCGCAGTGCGGCAACCGAGTGCTGAGTGGGCTTGGTCTTGAGCTCGCCGCTGGGGCCGATGTAGGGCACCAGCGAGACGTGCACGAAGAACACGTTGTCGCGGCCGAGCTCCTGACGAACCTGACGGGCGGCCTCGAGGAAGGGCTGCGACTCGATGTCGCCGACAGTGCCGCCGATCTCGGTGATGATCACGTCGGGCGTGTGCTCGCCATGGGCCTGTGCGCGCATACGACGCTTGATCTCGTTGGTGATGTGCGGAATGACCTGCACGGTGTCGCCGAGGTATTCGCCACGACGTTCTTTGGCGATGACCTCGCTGTACACCTGACCGGTGGTCACGTTCGCCGCCTGGTTCAGGTTGATGTCGAGAAAGCGCTCGTAGTGGCCGATGTCCAGGTCGGTCTCGGCGCCGTCTTCGGTGACGAACACCTCGCCGTGCTGAAACGGGTTCATGGTGCCGGGATCGACATTGAGATAGGGGTCGAGCTTCTGCATGACGACTCTCACACCGCTGGCTCGAAGAATATGGCCGAGACTGGCCGCCGTGAGGCCCTTTCCGAGCGAGGAGACCACGCCCCCGGTCACGAAGATCTGCTTTACCGTCCGAGTGCTCTGCGCGTTATCCACGGGTCTTCATCCTATCTCATTCGCAGCGGTCTTCGAACACTGCGATGTCGTCGTTGCTCTGATCATGTCTCTGACTGCGGTGCTCATGCACGGCTCTCTCATTCGGCCTCAATGCGGGACTGCTCCAGCAGCTCGTGTGCATGTGCCAGCGCGGTGTCGCTGACGCGGCCGGCCAGCATGCGGGCGAGCTCGTGCACGCGCTGCTCGCCGTCCAGGCGAACCACATCGCTGGTCGTGACGCGTTCGTCTCCGACCTTGGTGACGACGAGATGCGTATCGGCGTAGGCCGCGACCTGCGGCAGATGCGTCACGACGAGCACCTGCGCATGCCGTGCGAGTCTGGCCAGCCGCTGCCCGATCTGCACGGCAGCCGCGCCGCCGACCCCCGAGTCGACCTCGTCGAACACGAAGGTCCGATCCGCCAGGTCGCCGCTCGCCGCCAGTCGCAACTCCAGAGCGAGCATGACGCGTGACAGCTCGCCGCCGCTCGCCGATCGTGCCAGCGGCAGCGGGTCGGCACCGGCGTGCGCTGCCAGCAGGAACGCCACCTCGTCTGCCCCGGTCGCATCCACCGCACACGGCATGACCTGCACGGCGAACGCTGCGTCGCGCATCGCGAGGCTTCCGAGTTCGCCGGTGACCTCTTCGCTGAGTCGCTGCGCAGCACTGCGGCGGATGTCGCTCAGGCGACGCGCGGTGAGGTCGCGCTGGTCGAGGGCCTCGGCGAGCGCGACGGCGAGCTGCTCCCGGGTGTCGCCGTCGGCGTCGAGTTCGGCCAGTCTGGCGCTGCCGTCGTTCAGCAGGGAGATCGCCTCGTCGAGGCCGCCGAACCGACGTTCGAGGTCTCGCAGCGTGTCGAGACGCTCGTGCGCCGCGGCCAGCTCGCCGTCGCCCACGTCGTCGAGCGCGGCGATGTAGGAGCTGAGGTCGCCAGAGAGATCCTGGGTCATGGCCTCGACCTCGTGCAGCCGGGTCGCAAGATCGCTCAGGTCGGGATCGCCCGCGCTCTCAAGATCGGCGCGCGCACCGCTGAGCAGACCGAGTACGTCCTGCGGGCCGGCCACCGCGTCGATGTCGGCCGAGAGCCGCTGCCGGGCGTCGCCGGCTCGACGCAGCAGATCCTGTCTGGCGTCGAGCCGTGCGACACGGGCCTCGATCTGGTCGAGCTCCCCGGGCTGGGGCGAGACGGCTTCGACCGCCTCGATCTCTTCGCGCAGCCGGTCTGCCTCGGCTCGACGGGCCTCGGCGTCGTCGGCGAGCGCCCGTGCCCGACGGTCGAGATCACGCCAGCGTCGATAGGCGTCGTGAAAGGCCTCTGCAGCGGCACGCAGCTCTCGCCCGCCGAACGCGTCGAGCACGTCACGCTGCTGAGCGGCGGTGCGCAGCCGCAGCTGGTCGCTCTGGCCGTGAATCGAGACCAGCTGACCGATGGTGTCGGCGAGCACGCCGTTCGGCACCGCATGGCCGCCAAGCCAGGCTCGAGTGCGACCGGTGGCGGCGAGTCGGCGAGTCACGATCAGATCGCCGTCGTCGATCTCTCCGCCGGCGTCTTCGACGGCCTGGGCGACATCGCTCTCGGAAGACACCTGCAGCAGACCCGAGACCTCTGCGCGATCGGCGCCGGCACGCACGCGTGAGGCGTCTGCTCGCGCACCCTGCAGCAGCTGCAGAGCGGTGACGACCATGGTCTTGCCCGCGCCGGTCTCACCGGTGATGACAGTGAGCCCGGCACCGAGCTCCAGGGTCGCCGACTCGACGACGCCGAGGTCGTCGATGCGAACTTCGTCGATCACGTGCGGTCTCCGCTCGTGCGCTCGGGGCTCTCGTCGGCCTCTGGGCGGGCCCGCCCCTGTTCGGCTGCCGCTGGTTCGGCCAGGTCGAGCATTCGCTCGGCCTCCTGCAGCGCCTCCTGCGTCTCGCGCGTGCGAACGGCATGCTGCTGCCAGCTCAGCGAGGGCAGCGAGAACTTGTTCACCAGACGATCGACGAACGATCCACGTCGCAGGCGGGCGAGCCGAACCGGAATGGTCGAGCGACCGACCTGGACGAGCGACCCGGGAGGCAGCGTCTGACTGCGGCGACCGTCGCACCAGCTGATGGCGCCATCGGCGTCGTCGCCCAACTGCACGTTGACCGAGCTGTACGGCGAGATCACCAGCGGGCGCGCGAACAGGGCGTGTGCGTTCAGCGGAACGAAGAGCAGCGCTTCGAGATTGGGCCAGACGATCGGGCCGCCCGCTGAGAATGCGTAGGCGGTCGAGCCGGTCGGCGTGCTCACCATCACGCCGTCACATCCGAACGCGGTGAACGGCCGATCGTTGATGCTGACGTCGACGGTGATCATCTTGTTGCTGCGCGGCTTCTCGATGGTCACTTCGTTGAGCGCCCAGTCTTGGAAGAGCAGACGGCCTGCTGAGAACACCCGCACGTTCAGCGCGAGACGCTCCTCGACCTCATAGGTGCGAGAGACCACGTGCCGCACTGCGTCGACGAGATCGCCACGCTCGCTCTCGGCCAGAAACCCCACGTGTCCGAGGTTCACGCCGATGATCGGTGTGGCGTCGAACCGCACCAGCTCTGCTGCGCGCAGAATCGTGCCGTCACCGCCGAGCACCATGACGATCTCGAGATCCGGGCCGGTGCAGTCTTCGCCCAGCACCTCGGCGTCGTCGATGTCGATGCCCCACTCGCGCAGCGGCGCGATCGCGTCCGGCGGGAACACCGGCACCAAATGCGACTCACGCAGCAGACGCAGGGTCGTCTGAGTCGACTTCAGCGCCACCTCGCGTTTGGGGTGCACGACGAGCAGCACTCGCCGAGGCTGATCGGCCCGTCGCTGTCGGGCGCGGGGCGTCGGCTGAGCCGAATGCGCGCTGACGGCCATGCGTCACCTCCTGCCGATCAGTTCGTCGACTCGCTCATGCCAGTCGACGGCTCTGTCCCCGTTCGGGGTGAGCCAGATGGGAAACTCCTGGTTGCCGGTGCCGCCCACCACGCTCGTTCGTGTGATGCCGGCGACGACGAGGCCGATCTGCTCGGCGCAGGCGGCCACACGCTCGATGGCGGCCCGATGCCCGGCCGGATCGTGCACGAGACCACCACGGTCAAGGTTACCGCGGCCGACTTCGAACTGCGGCTTCACCAGCAGCACGAAGTCGTGTGCATCGAGCTGTTCGTGCAGTCGAGGCAGCACCTGGGTGAGCGAGATGAACGACAGGTCGCCGACGACCAGGTCGATCTGATCGGGCGACACTGCGCACGACGCGGCCGCGGCCAGTTCGGCACGCGTGAACCAGCGCAGGTTGACCCCTTCGATCGAGCTCACTCCGGAGTCTGCGGCGATCGCCGCAGCGAGCTGATCGTGCCCGACGTCGACGGCGAAGACGTGTGCGGCGCCGCGTTCGCGCAGCACTTGGGTGAATCCTCCTGTAGAGGCGCCTGCGTCGAGCGCGACACGGCCCGAGACATCGATGTGGAACGCGTCGAGCGCATCGATGAGCTTGCCCGCTGCACGCCCCACGTAGTGATGGTCACCGCTGACGGCGAGCGTCTGTCCGGCGTGAACCGGATACGACGCCTTGTCGACGATGCGCCCGTCGAGGGTCACCTGACCCGTGCGAACGAGCTTCTGCGCCTGCGTGCGAGATCGTGCGAGCGATTGCTCGACGAGCGCCTGATCAAGCCGGATGCCGGTGGGGTTCATCGCCCGCCCAGCTGGGTCTGACCGACCGCCTGTTCGAGCCGCCGGCTCAGATCGGCGTAGAGATGTTCGTATTCGACCGCACGCTGATCGATCGGCAGCTCGTCGATGCGCTGCAGCGTCGATGTGATCAGCGCACGATCGATCGCTGCGTTCTCGTCGCTCGCCGGCTGCGGCCGTTCGGGCATCTGCTGATCGGGCATCGTCATGTGCGGCATCCTACCGCGGCGGGCCGACGAGGTCTTCGGGCAGGCGCAGCGCAGAGACGGGGATGCTGCATTCCCAGACAGCGGCGGCCGCGGCCCGCAGCGTGTCGATGTCGCTCGGGTCGCCGCGCTCGATGATGACGTCGGCTCCGTCGATGCGCACCACAGAGTGTCCACTGACAGCTCCGTTGGGCGCAATCTCGAGCACTGGATACGGTCGGTGCAGGTCAGCCAGCGTCTGCAGCAGAAAATCCGGCCGTCGCTCTGGCGCTGCCTCGATGATCTCACGCGCCTGGTCCACACCGGTCAGCACGTGGGCCGAGGTGATGCCGACACGACGTGCTCCCTCGATGTCGGTGTCGAGGCGATCTCCGATGAACAGGGGCTGAGCCGCTCGAAAGCGGGTGACTGCAACGTCGAAAATCGGCCGCTCCGGCTTGCCTGCGATCGTCGGGAAGGTGCCCGTCGCCGTGTGCACAGCTGAGAGCAGCGTTCCATTGCCAGGCGCCAGACCGCGTTCGTTCGGCAGCGTCCAGTCCTGGTTCGTACCGATCCACACGGCGCCTGCGGCGACGGCGTAGGCGGCCTCGGCCAGATCCGCCCAACTGACGTCCTTGGCGAAGCCCTGCACGACGGCGGCGGTCTGCTCGCTCTGTGTGCGGGTCACATGATAGCCGGCCTGCTGCACGGCCTCGAGCAGCCCGACACCACCGACGACGAGCACCTCCGCACCGGGGGCAATGTGGTCAGCGAGCAGCGGCACGGCGGCCTGAGGGCTCGTCACGATGTCATTCTCCGCAACGTGCAGACCCATTGCGTTGAGCTGGTCGGCGACCATCTTCGGCGTGCGTGAGGCGTTGTTCGTCAGATAGCTGACCTGCAGCCCGGTGCGCTGCGCGAGGTTCAGCGACTCGACGGCATCGGGCACGGGCTCGGGGCCGCGGTAGACGACGCCGTCGAGGTCGGCGAAGATCGCGTCGGCCCCGTCAAGCGGCGAATTCGGCACCACTTTGGCGGTTGGTTCTGCACCGGCGTCATTCGGCAGAGTCGTCGGTAGGCTGCTGTGGCTTGCAGGAGTGCCGGAGCTCTGCTGCTCCCCCGGACGTTCGCCGGTTGTGGCTTCGTCGCGATGCCGCTGTGTGAGACGCTGCAGGAATCCAGACATGACGTCCATCCTACGGGTAGAGCCACGGGTGCCCAGACCACGCTGCCAGACGTTCGATCTCGGCGGCGATGCGCAGCAGGTGGTCGTCATGCCCGAGGCGTCCGATCAGCTGCACACCGAGCGGCAGCCCGTCTCGTGCCAACCCGGTGGGAATCACAATCGCCGGCGCGCCCGACACGTTCACGAACGAGGTGAACGGCGTGAACGCTCCCTGCTCCGCGAAGTTGCGACGGGCATCCGCCGTGTCGAACCAGCCGTTCGGGCGAGCTGTCAGTGCCAAGGCGGGCGTGAGCACGACATCCCACGGAGCGAACGCCGCCGTCACGCGTTCTCCATAATCGTGCAGGTATCGCAGTGCACGCGTCTTCGTCGCCCTGGGAAGGGCGCGACCGCTGTGAATCAGCCACTGTGTCAGCGGCTCGACTTCGTCGATGCGGTTCGAGGGAATCGGCAGACCGGCCGCGCCCATCTGCCACACAGCGCTGAACGACTGGCCGTACTCCACCGAGTCGGGCAGCCGCAGAGAGCGCACGTCATGGCCTCCTTCGTCGAGCAGGTCGGCGATTCTGCTCACCTGTGCCGCGGCCTCGACCGACACCTGCACCTGGACGAACGCGTCCCAGGGGCTCCCCTGCAGCACGCCGACGCGAAGCCGGCCCGGTGACGCTTCGCCAGAGCGCACCTTGGCAGGAGCCACCGAATCTGCGAGCGGGGTCGCAGAAGACCCGTTTCGTCCAGGGCCGCTCGCGTACGGGTGACGGGCACCACGAAGCCTCGCGAGGCCGCCGAGCAGACCGTCGACGAGCAGAGCCGCATCGGCGACGCTGCGTGCGATCGGCCCGGGCACCACCAGATCGAGCTCGGGTGCGTCTGGCGCCAGATCGTCGGCCGGCGTCGCCCGTCGCGCTTCGAAGCCTTTCAGGCAGAAGAGGTCGCGGCTCAGCTTCATCCCCACCAGCCCGCAGCTGGCAGCCGGGATACGAACCGATCCGCCGCCGTCGGTGCCCACCGCGAAGGGCAGCATTCCTGAGGCCACGGCTGCCGCGGCACCGCCGCTCGATCCGCCGGCGTTGCGCGAGAGCTTCCAGGGGTTCAGCGCGGGACGCCCCGCATCAGGTTCGGTATACCCAGAAAGACCGAACTCCGGAGTGCTGGTGCGCCCGATGCTCACCGCTCCAGCAGCGTCGGTCGCCGCCAGCATTGGGTGCGTCTCGGTCGCCGGTGTGGTTGCGTGCACTCGTGAGCCGTAGCGGGTCACGCTGCCCGAGCGATCGTAGAGATCCTTGTCTGCCAGTGCGAGCCCCCAGAGCGGATGCTGTGCCGCCGAGTGTGGCAGACGCATGCCCGTCTGAGTCAGTGAGCGTGCCCGTTCCAGGGCAGATTCCGCGCTGAGTTCGGTGAACGCACCGATAGGGCGCGGAGTTCCGATCGGTCTCTCGGCGAAATCCAGGAATCGCACACGATCGAGGAACGCCTGCACGACGTCCAGCGGGCTCACTTCGCCGCGAAGCAGCAGAGCTCGAAGAGCGACCGCGCTCATTTCGTGCAGAGAGCTCATGTCGAGCAGTCTACTGGGCGTGTGCGTGTGTGATTGGCGTTCGTGTGTGTGGTTAACGACGGAAGGCCACCCCGCTAGCGGGGTGGCCTTCCGTGAATAATGTTCCGGCGGTGTCCTACTCTCCCACACGGTCCCCCGTGCAGTACCAT